>NZ_CAKUOF010000004.1 GCF_934668725.1 uncultured Dysgonomonas sp. | reverse complement strand
GAAAGTACAGTCTTAATCAATATCGGAGCCAAAGGAGACGGTTCCTATGGGCTGACCGGCTGGAACTATGATACCAAAAAAGTAGAGCTAAACAATGTAATAACAAAGACCTATAAAACCATAGAAGCCGGTGAATATATCTGGACTACAGAAAATCTAAGACTCAAATACGGGACCTATGGCAGTATCAATATGAACTGGGTGAACCTAACCCAGTCCGATGTCGATAAATATTCAGCTGACTACCTCGGAGGTAAGAGTATCCCGGTAGATGAATTCGAGCAGGTATACGGAACATGGGCGACACTTTATGATGTGGCCATGATGTATCGTAATATCTATTGGGGAGTACCCACAGGAGTAAACATCTTCGACCATACCTGGGGTATACCCACCAAAGAAGACATCTGGCAAATGTACGGACAAGCCCCCCGTATATCGGACAATTTATATAATGACATTAAAGATTTCTTATTTGCCTCTTCCTCCGATTTTAACTTCGGCTGGACCCAAGGACTCTTTAAGAACAAGAATACCTCCGGACTAACCCTTACCCCGCTGGGTATGAGAGAGTCCAATCAGGCAGGAGCCATTTACGGCTTTGGACAGGTTACCAGCCTTCAGACCAGCACATGGGCAGCCATAGAAACCCTGTCAGACCGTGATTTATCGGGTAAAAGCGGGTTGATTAGTAATCCATATAGCTACCACTTTACCCAGGCACGTCACCGAAGACCATTGACCGATCAGGAGCTCGGATATAAGATGTACATCGATGCAGCTAACGATCAGGTACTGATGTTACCATACGATCAGGTATCTACACTTCCCGAACTTCCTAAAGGTCTGGAACGCGGAGTAGCCCTTCGTTATGCTAACAGAAAAGCAATGAAAGTAGTTAAGAAATGGTCTGAGATACAAGCGGAAGCCTCAGAGATTAAGAGTCTAATTACCAAATAAAGTGAAGGATACTTCAAAAAAAGTATATGATATGGTACTGATAGAAACAACTGTCAGTATCATATACTCTAAAAAACAATAAATTAAACATTAAAATACATAGCTTATGAAACGATTACTTTTTGGTATAAGCTTACTTATATATATCCATACGAATCTTCTGGGACAGAATACCCCTGATTTGAACATTACCTATGGAATACCTTCCATCCGGAGTATTACACCTCTTTCTCCAACAGCCTATAGTGAAAGTGCACAGGGTACGACTTTTAAATCGGATAGTATTATGGATGCAATACAGTATCTCGATGGCTTGGGACGTCCTATACAGGTTATTCAGCGGGGAGCAACACCTTCGCATAAAGACTTGGTTACCTATCAGGAATATGATGTGTTTGGCAGGGAGAGTAAATCGTGGTTGCCTTCAGTTTCGAGTAATAAGGGAGCATTTATCCCTTTGGATATTATAGAACAGAATACTGCTACGTCTTATAAAGATGGGGCAGCTTATGGTATACCTCTTTATGAAGCCTCACCACTAAATCGTGTTACAGAGCAATATGGTCCCGGTCAGAAATGGTATGAGAGTAGTAAAGCCGTTAAAACTGAATATAAAACCAATATCGGGACATCGGGTGAATATTCCTGCCAGCTTTTTATTGTTACTGGTGATGGTATGAATACCAGCCTTACTAAAAAAGGATATTATGATAATGGCGAACTAAATGTAACCAAAGTAACCGATGAAGAAGGAAATATCTCTTATGGGTTTAAAGACAAATTAGGACGGATGGTGCTTACCCGTCATGTAAACGATTCGAAATATTACGATACCTATTATGTTTTTGATAATTCGGGAAACCAGAGTTTTGTAATACCTCCTATTATAGCAGAAAAAGCTATAAGCGTAAATCTTTCGCAAGAAGATATTGATAAATACGGTTATCAATATAAGTATGATAAGCGTGGACGCTGTGTGCAAAAGCAACTGCCGGGAGCTAACCCTGTCCGCTTTATTTATGACAAAGCGGACAGGTTGATCTTTACTCAGGATGGGGAACAAAGAAAAGATGGCAAGAATGAGTGGACATTTACGATCAGTGATGTATTGGGGAGGAATGTATTAACCGGAATTTGTAAAAATGCAGATATTACCAATGAAAAATACGAGAAGTTACTGGTAATCGCAGAAGATAAAGTAAAGGAGAAAGGTACATACAGGGGATATAATATTCTGATAAATGGAGTAGCTACAACTCTGACATCTCCTGAAATACTTACAGTAAATTACTATGATAATTATAATTTCTTGGGGGAATATATGCCTTCCGATTGGACATACACCTCAAAAGAAGGATATGGTGTACATTTTACAGGTGACAATAAAGGCTATGAGACCAAAGGATTACTGACAGGTACATCCGTAGCTCTTCTCGATGGTTCTGATAAACTCCTGCACAGCGTATCTTATTACGATAACAGGGGCAGGGTAGTTCAAACGATTTCTAAGAATCACTTGGATGGTGAAGAAAAGAACTACTTTGATTACAATTATACTAATCAGGTTATAAGGCACCTGCATGAGCATATAGTCAAAAGCAAAGATAAGCAGACGGAATTTTATACATATAGCTACGATCATGCGGGAAGATTAACCAAGACAGAGCATAGCGTAAATGGAGTAACGCCTATAGTATTAGCAGAAAACAAATACAACAGATTAGGGCAATTAGAATCCAGCACTTCTAATAATAAGGCAGAGCTTAAGACAAGTTATTCCTACAATATACGTTCATGGACTACAAATATTACAACCGGTAAATTATTTAAAGAAGTATTGGGCTATACATATAGTGGCAATATCGAAAATATGCTTTGGAAGCAAGATACAGATACCAAAGACCGATCATATACTTTTGAGTATGATCAACTATCCAGGTTGACCAATGCCAAATATACAGGAATAGCCAATGAAGACTATTCATCGACCTACAGCTATGACCTACATGGTAATATGAAAACCCTGACCCGCATGGGAATGGTGAACAATAAACCTGAATTAATCGATGATTTAAGTTTCGATTATACCGGTAACCAAATGCTAAACGTGGAAGATGCTATACAAGGTATTATGGATAACTCATCGATGGATTTCAAAGATTATAATAAGAAAGCCGGCATCCCCATCGAATATACGTATAATGCCAATGGAGCCATGATTATGGACTTGAATAAGGGAATACAGAATATAAAATACAATATACTGAATTTACCCCAAGAAGTCGAAATTGCCCATGAAACAGCCAAAGCAAGAAATTATTACACCTATACTGCAACAGGAACAAAGCTCAAAGTAGTCCATCAAAATGATGCTTTACAAAAGGGAGCTCCGGTAGGTGCAGGTAGCCAAGAGAATCAAATCCAGACCATCGATTATGTCGGTAATATGATTTATGAAGATGGTATTTTGGATAAAATATTGTTGGATAATGGATACTACCAAGACGGAAATTACTATTTTTACGTGCGTGACCATTTGGGTAATAACCGTTTGGTGACAGATGCAGCGGCATCGGTAGTACAAAGCAACCATTATTATCCTTTTGGAATAAGCTTTGCAGAAAGTACCGGACAGGAGAAACAGCCCTATAAATACAACAACAAAGAGTTGGATGACAGAGCCGGCTTAAACTGGTATGATTACTCGGCTAGAATGAAGGATGATTGGGGATTTACGACTCAAGATCCACATAGTGAAAACTATTACAGTTGGTCACCCTATGTCTATGTAGGGAATAATCCGATGAATCTCATTGACCCGAATGGTAAAGATTGGGTATATAGGGTTGTTGACGGAGTTCATGAAATATATTATGATAGAAGCGTTCGTTCTCAGGATGATGTAAATATAAAATATGGATCAGATGGTGGCGTGACTCATTTGGCAACTGGTGCCACAGCAACCATAAGTCAAAATGGCGAAGTTACATCTCAGTATACATTCTTTAATGACCCAAATGATACGAATCAGTATGGGACTGTTTTAGATCAAAATGGAAACTTGATGGCAGATAACCAAATCATATCAGGAAGTAGCTATAATATCTTTGGTACTAGTGATGATAGTGTGAATGCTGAAACATTACATAAGAATACGTATGGAAGTTATTTCGGAAAAAATAATCCTAAGGACTACAATAAAAATGACTCTTACCAATATGTTCCAACAGATCCTCTAGATTATTCAGCCTATTTACACGATTTAGGCTATCGTGAGGAAGGAATTAGTGGACCTAATGGTGTTTTTGATTATCAAAAAGGTTATTTAGCTGATAAACTGCTATATGCCAATGCTGCAAAAGTGGCAAGAAATAGTACTAGCTTTAACCAGTTTAAATGGGCAATGGGTGCATATCTCTTATTTAAGAAGACAGCAACAATGAAAGAATATTATTATAATAAGGAGAATACTTATAATAATATGTATACTCCTAACATGCCATATTATCCATTTTAAAAACAATGAAAACAATGAGATTAATAAAAAAAATATCAATAGCATTATGTCTCTGTATATTATTATACTGTGGGTATATATTTACATTGTTTTATATTGCTTCGGAATTTACAGCAACATACCCTAATACAGAATGGTATAAGTTTGATGTTTCTACAACTAAATTAATTGGAAATATTAATGAATTTAAAGACAATAACTCTAAATATAAATTAAACTCACAGAAAAAAAAAGGTGATAGGTCAGATAAATTAGAAGACTCTGGAAATTATTATCATTTTTATTTTTACATTCCTAGTCGTAAATCAACTATGCATTGTATTGTAAGCATGAGAGAAGAATCAGGGGATTTTTCCTCTGTAATAGGGTTAGACGCAATTTCTGAAGGAACAAATTTTGCAACTTGGAAGGATATTAACTCCCAGGATCTATCGAAAGAAGAAAATGACGCAATAAAAAAACTTTTTGAAACAGAGATACTAGATAAGCTAGGTAAATGGAAACATAAGAGATGGTATAACTAGATTGTTATGTAAAGTCCTTAGTTAATTAATAACTCGTGCCTCTATGCTAAGAAGGTGCGAGTTTTATTTAAAGAATCTTAGAATATACATTTGAAATAATATTTTGCTGTTTTTTGTACAGGGGTTTACGACTCCGACGCAAGATCCTTTGGCGGAGAATTATTATAGTTCTTCTCCATATGCTTATGTTAGGAATAATCCATTATTAAGAATTGATCCAACAGGAAAATGGGATGTTACTGTTCATGTTTATAATAATAGAGCAGTATATGGACTAGGATATCTAAATGTTACAAATAAAACTGGAGAGATAGTCTTTAGTACAATCGTGCGAGTTGAAGGAAGTAATTCTACAGAGAATAATTATAATAAGAGAGATAGGAAACGGACTTATGCTGATACTCCAACAGGAACTTACAAAATAAAAGGTTGGTCAAAAAGACTCCCTATGGCTAATAGAGCAGCTTATGGACCCAATGATGTCCTTGAGTTAGATTACCAAGAAGGAGAAGCCGCAGGAAAAAGAAATGGAATCCATCTTCATGGAGGGCGACAAGAAGGAAAAGGAGGAAAACATATGCGTTATTTATTATCAGTAACACAAGGATGTATTAGGATATATGATGAAGATATAGCTAAAATGAAAACAATCACCGACGCATTAGAAATGAATGACTCAGAAGAAGAAGGAAATCTGTTTAAAGTTATAAGTGATTTGGAGAAAAATAAAACTGAACTATATCCACAACTTTATACAATACCTTCCTCAAGTGACAACAATAAAGAAAATAAAAAAGACGAAGGTGTTCAACCCTGGTGGAGTCCTAGAAGAATGAATTTTTATAAAAAATATGGTTTTTAATATAGACTACTAATATAGTATACATTATGAATAAAATATATTTGTTTTTCACATTTATAATTATGTTTGTTTCTTGTACATCAAGGACAAACAACATAGATCAATTAGAAAATAATAAGATTAATCAAGACTCTACGTCATCAATTCTGTCCAAAGAAATAAAACAAGAAGTTGGTATCACAAATTTTTCGCCAGATTTCAATTTGTTTACTTTCGTTTTTGATACATTATCACAAGATGAAAAAAAACTGTTCATCCACAATAATCAAGAAAAGATTGATTTAATTGTTTCCTCAAATTTTGGAAAATACTCTCAAATAAAAGAGATTGATTCTATCTTTGATATATTAGTTTCTTGTAGAATTGATTCTATAAAACAAAGAGAACTTGTGCCATTCGATATTTTTGTACTAACAGAAATATCGAATAATAAACATGCTGACGGATATGTAGGCGAATTTATTACAGATATGTATTATCATTTTTTCAGAAAATACCCTGGTTATTTTTATCAATATATGAATTTTTTAGATAGCAAGTCTAATTATAAAGGATTAAAAAAAAGGATATTATACAAAGTGATATACGGATTCTATTTAAATGATATGAATAAGGATGATATTAATACCATTTTTAATGAACATCGGAAGATGTTAGAAAAAAATGAAACTCAGATTAATTCAATAGAGCAGTATATTATAAAACATCTAAAAGATATATAAGTACTAACAGATCATACTAGCGTGATTATTTAGTGAAGCTAAGACTAAATGATATTAGTACGAGATTAAATAAAACACTATGCTAGTAACTGTGTAAGTTTTTAAGAGGTATTAGGCTCAGGCTATTTTTATAGTTTGAGCCTTTGTTCAAATATAGCTAAGAATAAACATAACCCTAACGCCCTACTAAAAACCTGAACGATATGAGAATTATGGTAACTATGAACATTTTTTGAATTACCAGATAATATTAATGATAAATCAGGTTGATTCCAAAGAGGAATCTAACCAACATTTCGTTCCTTGTTATACTATCGACATTAAAAATCAACACTTAAAACAAGAATTACAAGGGGTCAATTTGAATAGGAATTAGGGATATAGGTTCATGAGAATATTCACAACCAACGATTCTTATAAAAGACCTTTTTTTCGGATTGATGAAACATAATGAAAAATGAAGTAGTATGTTGACTCGATTCAAAACTTCCTGAGCGATTGTTTTTTATTTGCCTTATTAATAAAATAAGGTGTATGGGAAATGAGGATGATTTAAGAGGCCTAGCCAAAGTCATGGAATTTATGCGGGCTCTAAGTATTTTGTTTGTAACAATCCATATGGTGTACGTTTTACAGGTGACAATAAAGGCTATGAGACCAAAGGATTACTGACAGGTATATCTTCCGCCCTATTAGATGGTTCCGGAAATTTCTTACATAGTGTATCCTATTTTGATAATAGGGCAAGAGTTGTACAGAATATAATAAGCAATCATCTGGGAGGAGAAGATAAAACCTGGTATGCTTATAACTATACCGACCAAAAAGTCAAAAAGATGCATGAGCATACGGTCAAGATAAATAATGTCGTTTCTAAACAAACAGAACTATACACCTATGTTTATGACCATGCAGGCAGAATAAAAGAGACCTATTATAAATTGAATAATGATAACTCGATTCTGCTGGCTAAAAATGAATATGACGAGTTGGGGAAGCTTAAAGCTACAATCCCTATGGGTAAAGAAGGGTTGAAATCTTCCTACAAATACAATGTGCGTTCGTGGAAGCAAACTATAAACAATCCCTTATTTAAAGAAACATTGGATCATACCTATAACGGCAATGTTAAAACTATGTCTTGGAAGCAAGGAACAGACACGAAAGACCGATCGTACACTTTTGGTTATGATCAATTATCGAGATTAGAGTCAGCTAAATATTCGGGGATAGCCAATGAGGATTATTCGACAAGCTATACTTACGATATGCACGGAAATATGGAAACCCTGACAAGAAGGGGAATGGTAGCCGGCAAACCCGCACTAATCGACGATTTAATTATTAAGCATACAGGGAACCAATTATTAAACGTAAAAGATGCTATTAAGACAATAAGTGATAATTCGTTGACGGATTTTAAAGAAAATAACCTCCATCAGGAAATCGAGTATGCTTACAATGCCAATGGTGCTATGGTTATGGACTTAAATAAAGGTATCACCAACATAAGCTATAATCATTTGAATTTGCCAAAGGAGCTCTTTATCGAAAATGTTTCTGTTAAAGCCAAAAATACCTATTTGTATAATGCATCAGGGAATAAGCTTAGAGTAACACACCAGTTGGATCCCTTATACAAAGAAAATCCTGTTAGTGGTGTTGCCGGAGCAGGAGGAAATGAGTCCGAGGTTTATATAACAGATTATATAGGTAATTTTATCTATGAAGATGGTATCTTGGATAAAATATTATTGGAAAATGGATATATTGATGATGGAAAATATTATATTTACGTCAGAGACCATTTGGGTAACAATCGTTTAGTGGTTGATGCTGATGGTAAAGTGATTCAAGATACACATTATTATCCCTTTGGGATGAGCTTTGCAGAAAGTACCGGGCAGGAGAAACAACCCTACAAATATAATAATAAAGAATTTGATAGCATGGCGGAACTGAACTGGTATGATTATGTTGCCAGGATGCTAACAATGGATATTCCAGGATTTACGTCTCAAGATCCAAAATCTGAGAATTCGTATTCGGAGTCTCCGTATGTATACGTCTCGAACAATCCCTTGAAATATATTGATCCGGATGGAAGGGAGAAATTAAATGGGATGGGACCTAAGGATGATGGAGATAAAAAAGTAGAAAGAAGAAGATATATTAATAACGATATGATTCATATTTATTCTCATGGATCTGAGCAAGGTTTTGGTTTTTACATAAATCCTTATAGAGAAGATAAGATAAGAAATGTATTTGATTTTCAGGAGTTTTTGGAAAAATATAGTGCCGTTTGGCAAACAAGACAACATGGTGAAAAAATATATATAATGCTTCATGCCTGTCATAATGGAGAGGATTATATAGATCCCGTTGATGGAAGAAAAAGAAACTTCGCACGTGAAATGTCTGCCCAATTTGCAGCTCAGGGTATTGACGTTACAATCGGTGCACCTTCAACTACAATTCAGCTAGATTCTCAGTCTGAAGAAGTAAGAGATAATATTACTGGAAAAATGGGAGTCTGGAATTTCTATGAAAATGGAGAGTGGATTTATTCTAGAAAGGGAGATAATGGACAAAGCCCTGACCTTTTAGATTATCACCGAAAAGTCGTAACTCCACAGAACGGAAATAATAGTACAGATAAAGAAAAGAATGGAAAAGAAGCAAGAGAAAAAGCTCAAAAAAATTGGGGAACAGTGAGGAGAAGTTTTTATGAAAGGTTTAATTTTTAAACGAAGATGAAAAAACAAATATCTAAAATTATGTTTGGAAAGATTGGATTTATAATATCATGTCTTTTAATTATATCGTGTAATAATACAAAAAATGAAAACCCAAATAAAGAGGACGATCTAGTAGATTATGATATTGAAAATAGAATGAAATCTGATTCAATGCCCTATTATTTGTGGTATGGAAGATTTGGATTAGTAGATGAAACCAGAATTCCTAAAATAAAATTACTAGACGAGTTAGCAACTATGTTAGAACTTAAAACAGCTAAGACAAGAGACTCTATACTAAGCACAGTTGATACAAGCAAATTAGTCACAATAGGCGGCTCTACTGAATATGCTGATATTTTAAGAAAGGCCATGGTTACTGGAGATGAAGAAGCATATTACACCTTGCAACATAATTCACAAATTTCATTCCCATATAACGTATATATAGCTGATAAGTATGGATTTGCTCCAGCTTATAGGCAAACTTATGATTTTATTATATCGATGAATGAGTCTAAATTGAGGAAAATTAAGCCAAAGCTTGAAAAAAGTGATATTTATAATTTAGATTATGTTGACAATGACAAAAGAAACTTGGCATTGTATAGTTTGATAAAAGGATTTAAAAAAGGTGATATTCAAAATTCATTAATGATGTCCATCTATTTTAAAGAAGGTCTATATTTCCCTAAAGATATGGAAATGGCAGATACCCTATATTCAGTTTATCATAATTATATTAGTCCTTAATAGAAGAATATGCTTAATTCACCCTTACTAGGTTAAATGTTAGTGAGGGTGTTTTTATTTTTTAAGTATAGTGGTAAAACCAAATCAAAAAATGAAGATACAATATTTAATATTCTTCTTAATATTAATTTCTTGCGAGCAAAAAAAGATTAAAAGTACAGAAGGAGTTAAAACCTATGTAATTGAGTCATATAATAGTTCTAATCAAGGTTCCCTATCCTATGAATTATGGTATGAAACAGCTTTTTTATTGCCAGAATCTGATATTCCAGGTGTACCTAAACTAGATAGCGTATTGTATAATCTAAGAACTCATACTCAAGTTTTCAGAGACTCTATTATTCAAACAATTAAAGAAGGTAAGTTTTCCTCCGAACTTTCCCAAAATGATAGTTTAAAGACACTTATAAATAATATTGTAGATAATAAAGATTTTGATTTATACTGTCGTTCTTTTCTAAACTACTATCCCTTAAGTTTAATCTTAGCTGAAGAGTTTGACTTTTGTCCAGCGTATTATCATGTAGTATGGGCATTATGGTTAAAAGATAAAACAATGAATAGACAAATAGAAAAAACTAATCTTACTAAGTGTGACAATATGCGATTCGACCACTTAGAGATAAATGAAAGAGAACTAGCGTTGTACTGTTTAATTATGTCATATAAAAAAGGAAATATAGAAAATAGTAAACTACTTGCTTGTTATTTTAGAGAAGGAGAGTATTTCCCTAAAGATATTGCAACAGCCAATAAGTTAGATTCTATATATAGAAATAAGCCGATTATTGAAATGAAATAAGTCTTTTTATCGTGCAGCTTTTAAGGTTAATATTCATTGATGTGGGTTTTAAAACTCATAAGTCCTTCAAATATTTTAATAGGAATCTGGAACTTCTATCAAAATGGAGAGTGGATTTATTCTAGAAAGGTAAATAACGGACAAAGTGCTGATATCCTACCTTATACAAGAAAATTCGTTCCGCAGAACATAGGTAATAGTACAGATAAAGAAAAAAATGGTAAAGAGGTCGGAGAAAAAGCTCAAAGACACTGGGGATCTGTACGCAGAAGTATTTATGAAAGGTTTAATTTTTAAGAGAAGATGAAAAAACGAATATCTAAAATTATGTTTGGAAAGATTGGATTTATAATATCATGCCTTTTAATTATATCGTGTAATAACACAAAAAATGAAAACCCAAATAAAGCGGACGAACTAGTAAATTATGATATTGAAAATAGAATGGAATCTGATTCAATGCCCTATTATTTGTGGTATGGAAGATTTGGATTAGTAGATGAACCGAGAATTCCTAAACTAAAATTACTAGACGAGTTAGCAGCTATGTTAGAACTTAAAACAGCTAAGATAAGAGACTCTATACTAAGCACAGTTGATACAAGCAAATTAGTCACAATAGGCGGTTCTGCTCAATATGCTGATATTTTAAGAAAGGCTATGGTTACTGGAGATGAAGAAGCATATTACACCCTGCAACATAATTCACAAATTTCATTCCCATATAATGTATATATGGCAGAAAAATATGGATTTGCACCTGCATACACACAAACGTATGAATTTATTCTCAGAATGAATGAATTAACATTGAGAAAAGCGAAACCTAAATTCGATAAAAAAGACGTATATAACCTTGATTATTTAAGCAATGATAAAAGAAATTTAGCATTATATTCTTTAATAAAGGGTTTTAATAAAGGAGATATTAGAAATTCAAAATACTTATCTATTTATTTTAAAGAATGTCTATATTTCCCTAAAGATATGGAAATGGCAGATACCCTATATTCAGTTTATCATAATTATATTAGTCCTTAATAGAAGAATATGCTTAATTCACCCTTACTAGGTTAAATGTTAGTGAGGGTGTTTTTATTTTTTAAGTATAGTGGTAAAACCAAATCAAAAAATGAAGATACAATATTTAATATTCTTCTTAATATTAATTTCTTGCGAGCAAAAAAAGATTAAAAGTACAGAAGGAGTTAAAACCTATGTAATTGATTCATATAATAGTTCTAATCAAGATTCCCTATCCTATGAATTAAGAAACCAGCTTAGTTCTTAGATATGCTTATTTACTCACTATATTAAAGAGCGACCTATGTTTGCTAAGATACAAAATTCTTCGTTTTTAATGTATCATTCGCTTGCAAATTATTTCCAGGCGTTTATTTTCAACTTGCCAGTCACGGTTTAAAACATCTTTTCTGTCGAGAAAGATTTTAGATGGAATACTTTTTACATAGATATTCTGTTTTTGGCTATCTCTACATTTTCTCTTATCACTGTCTGCGAGTAATTCGGTAAGATTTATAATTCTGCATAGTTTGTGTATAAATAGAAAAAACCCGAAACGGATTTCTCCATCTCGGGCTTTGTGCCTCTGTTATCTATACAAAGATAGCTGATTCAATAAATAGTAAATTATTGCTTCGGACGTATTATTACTCATTGTAAATACATTCTACTTTTTGTTCTTCTGTCACTTTCGATATATTTTTATCCGGATATTTCTCTTGATATTCTTTTGTCCGATCAATGTAATATGTCCCAATCTTATGTTGAGGCTTTACTCCTACATCAGACTTCGACTCAAGTGTGAATTTATACCTGTATGTAACAGCTTCAGTCGGTTTCATTATAAACTCATATTCTTGTGTTTCTTCTATGAATTTATAAACTGTGTATTTATTGGGATTACCTCTTAGGATAGCAGATTCATTTTCAAAAGAAAGATTATCATAAAATGATTTTTCTTTTTGGTTATAGAATAAAGAACGTTCAAGCATATCTTGCTCTATAATTTCTTTTACATCTGGATCACCTTCGACTGTAATTTTTGAATTCTTTAATTTCCAATTCCCTGCACCTTCGTATTCAACGACTACTTTGATTTTATACTTTAGTCTATTTTTTTCTCTTATGGTCACAGTCGTAGTTCCCTCTTTTATAGGGGTAATAATAAAACCTTCACCTTCCCAGTCGTACTGAGCCGTAGCTATACTTAGGTCAGTTATATTAATTTCCAGATCAATGTAACCAGACAAATCGGCTATACTGTTTAACACAGTCGGTTTACCTGAACCGAGATGACTATATATTTTAATTTCCTGCACATCATCCGAATCATCATCCGAACATCCGATTAGACCAATAGATAAAATGAAAAATAATAGATAAAAAATCTTGTTCATAGTGTTTTGTTATTTTGTATTACTCGATGAAAATAAGATATAAACCTCAATAAAGGAAGTCGTGATATCCTTTTAACTGTTGCGACCTACTTTTATTGTTATTTTAAACAAAAAAGTTAGTTTTTAGAGATATTCGCTTGAATCCTGAATTTTCTATTATAGACCTGTCCGCCGTTAGCTGTAAATTCCAAAGGATTTTCCACTTCATAATATCCGTCCCAATATCCATCCCATCCAAAATTGTGATGGACATAAATAGTCTGATTACCATCTACATTAGTATGTATATAAGCATCCATCAACCAACCATGTCCCCCTTCATCGCAAACAGCAGAAACATGTACTATTTTTCCGCTTCTTAGTGAGGCTGCAATAACATTCCAATCCCATCCTCTACCACCATCGCATCCCGACTTTCGGTAAAACTCCTTCTATTGCGTTAACATTTGTGGAAGTGCCTTTATCACAGTTACTATAGTCCGAACCCGCAGTTTCTCCCGTCCATTTCATTAACATCCCGACTTGATCTAATATAGTTTTAGGCGTATAACTTCTGTCTAATTTTCGGGTTTTCTTAATATTAGCCCAATCCATATTATAAGCATAAATATTAAGCTTTGGTTCACAGTGAGCTATTGCCTGTGTTATTGCGACAATGCCGCATCCTGTGAGGTATCTCCCTTCGGGGCGTAACGGACAATTTTGAGCTAATTTACAATTATAGGGAACCCCTTGTCCCCACATTGTTTTTATTAATGGGAATTTCTTTTCTGTTCTCTCAACGACATACTGAGGGTATTCATCCAACCAATCAAATTCATAATCGTCTACTTTGATAGATCTTAAAGAGGGAATTGATTGAAGTTTACTATATGCAGACTGCTTCAAAGAATCTTTAATTATATTAAACTTTTTTATTCTTTGAAGTGCCGACATAAGACTGGCTTTTAGTATTTCTCTTGCACCGATATTTATACCTGATTCATCTGTCATGTTTTCCAAATCTATACCTGCATTAGGAACAAAAGCAATAACTTTGGCATGTCTGGCATCAGCAGAGACAAGAGCATATCCATTTTTGCCCTGTTTGTTTATTCGGACTTTATATACAGCTAATTGTTCGTTATTGTCTTTGCTTTTGGTCGTCCTTAACTCAGATTCTTCTTCAGAAAAATAAAATTTCTTATCTATCTCATAGACTATCTTATCCATAGTATTTCTCAATAGAGGTTCATCCGAAATAGAAGATTCAAAATTACTTACAATATCGAGGATTTTACTTTCCGGTATTTCATAATTATCCAATAAACTAATCCTTTCAAGAAGTGAAAGTTCGTTTGAACCAATAGGTATTTTATCGTTTGATGGTTCAGTTATTTCATTATTTGAACATGCAATATTAATGTCACTTTTAGCATTTTCACAACTACCTGTAATTCAGAAAATAATATTCAAAAAGGTGACAAAGGTGACAAAAGTGACACTTTTTGAGTGGTTCTTTTTTTCTACTGTTTACAAATCCGGTTAATCTCTTCAGCATCGTGTTGAATCGTAATTTTCCACTGCTTACCAAACCTTATATGGATAGATAAAAATTCAAACGACTGATTAGTATTATTACTCTATTTCTACTTATAAAGGCATACCTAATATTTACACTATAATAAATAGTATAGTCATGTCTTGGTTCAGTAATTATCTCTACTGAATCTATAAGTTTGTCCGGCAACCGTTTCGATATCGTATTCGTAAACTTTATCGAGTATAGGCATTTCGGGTTTTATTTTATTCGAAATCAGCAGTTGCTTTATATCGGGCTTTGCAAAAAACAAGTTGGAATTTTCTCCCTTAGCCTCCTTCAATCCTTCTCCTTTGAGTGGTACATAGGAACGTAAACGCAAGTTACCGCCATTATTTGACAGAATAGAAGCTTGTTCTATTTGTCCGTCTGTCCACGCAAACGATACCTCAAAGCCGCCTCGCGAAAGCAAACCTTTTACACTTCCCTCATGCCAATAGTCGGGCAAAGCCGGAAGCAGATGCAAAGCTCCGTCATGACTCTGAATCAACATTTCGGCAACACCTGCCGTATATCCGAAATTACCGTCAATCTGAAATGGAGGATGTGCATCGAATAAATTGGGATAAGTTCGTTCCGAAATCAAATTTGAGACAATCTTGTATGCATGATTACCATCTTGCAATCGCGCCCAAAGGTTTACCTTCCATCCGATAGACCATCCTGTAGCCATATCCCCCCGATAGATCAGCGATTTTTTTGCTGCTTGGAATAAATCGGGGTGAGTGTATGGCGAAATCTGATTACTCGGATACAATCCATAGAGATGCGATACATGGCGATGTTCGTTTTTCGGATCGTCTACATCTTCGAGCCACTCTTGTAACTGATTGTGCTGCCCTATCTGCATCGGAGCCAGACGCAAAATCATATTTAGCAACTTTTGCTGGTAATCGCTATCTGCTCCTATAATCTTTCCGGCAGCCCAAGTATTCGACAAAACGTCGAAAGCAAGCTGATTGTCCATTGTACAACCTGCAATAGTAGACCACTTGCCGTTATCGGTTCCCGGACCTTGTTCTGGAGAATTAGACGGAACTGTTACCATCCATCCGTAAAGGGGGTGCTCAACCAAAAAGTCGAGCAAGAAATCGGCTGTACCTTTCATTACAGGATAATATTCTTTCAGAAAAACTGTATTTCCCGAAAATAAATAATGCTGCCATAAATGCTGTGTGAGCCATGCTCCACCGTTAGGCCACATACCCCAAAATGCACCGTCGACAACTCCTGCCGACCGCCAGATATCAGTATTATGGTGAAGTACCCATCCACCTGCCCCGTACATTTCTCTGGCAGTTTTTGCCCCGGTTACCGATAATTCTTTCAGCATTTGAAAGAGAGGTTCGTTGGTTTCCATCAGGTTGGTAACGTCTGCCGGCCAGTAATTCATTTCTAAATTGATATTAACCGTATATTTTCCATCCCACGGGGCTAATAACTTATCATTCCATATACCTTGCAGATTGGCTGGCTGATTACCGGGTTGTGAACTTGAGATCAATAAGTAACGCCCATAATTAAACAATAAGGTCGCCAATCCGGGATCATTATCGGCTGCAAATGTTTTTAAACGCAGATTGGTAGCTTTGTCCGCCCCTTTAGATTTTCCCAAACTTAAATCAACACGTTTGTATTGTTTCTGATAATAGGCAATATGATCTGACCTTAATTGCCTATATGTTTTTTTAAGCGATGCATCCAATATATTTGTCGCCTTTTTTTCTTCGTTGCCACTTACATTTTCATAATTTACAAAATTAGTTGCTGCCGAAATGTAAACAATTGCTTCACTGGCGTTTTCCACTTCAATACAGTCATCCTTTACAGTTACGTTTCCATCAGTAGACTTTATCAATGCCTGATTATTGAAGCGTATCATTCCGTCGATTCCTTCATGATCAGTTCCTTTACCAGTCAGTATCAACTTTTTGCCCGATTTCTTCACATCTACACTTTTCATCGGGGAATTGTAGAAGGCTTTAAAATTAAGAGCATTCTTCTTGTCTGCCGCTATCTTCATTACGATCACATTATCGGTCAATGAAGAAAATACCTCACGTATGTAAGTCACACCGTTTACTTTATATTGGGTAGTTGAAACGGCATCCGACAGACTGAGATCCCGGTAATAATCCGTAAAATTATCGTGACCTGCGAAAGACAAAAACAAGCTCCCGATTGTCTGGTAAGGCATACCATTGTGAGGTGTCCTGAAAGTTTTATCAATCAATTGCTGAGCTTTCAGATTTTCTCCGTTAAATATAAGCCGGCGAACTTCGGGTAACGTCTTTAGTGCTTCCGGATTATTATTACTGTGAGGGCCTCCTCCCCAGACAGTTTCTTCGTTCAACTGTATTTCCTCCTTATCAACCCCACCATAAATCATTCCTCCTAACCTGCCGTTTCCAATAGGCAATGCCTCAACCCACTCTTTGGCTGGTTCTGAATACCATAGTTTATGCTCTTGTGAGCTGACCAATATTGTTACAAATAATAGGCTGAGCAATAAGATATGTTTTTTCATAGTATCGTATTATTTAAGTAAAGGTTTAAGCCTTTATTTGGTTATTACAAAACCTCCGGATGGCTGTATTGTAATATCATAATTACCATTCTTATTAACAGCTATTTCTTTCGTAAATGTTATTTGGTCTTTATCGTCATTGTATATTCTAACTTTTTCTCCGGTAAGCATTGGAAGGCTGAGATTTAATTTCAACGGTTCTTTAGTGGCATTTACTCCGGCAACATACCATTGATTCGCATGCCTACGTGCTATAACTGTGTATTTTCCGGGGTAACCATCTACAAACAAAGTTTCGTCCCAGGTAGTAGGAATATGTTTCATAAAATCTATTTCAAAAGCAGGAACATCATTCAGGTTATTCGGAGTAAGTGCAAACATCTGCACTGGATTCTGAAAAAGAACAGCCGTTGCCAGTTGAAATGCATCTGTTGTCAAACGTTTGTTTCTATCCTTATTACTTTTTGTCAGATATTTGTTTAATAATACACCTCCAAACTCCATACTACCCACCGTATTGCGGATAAAAGGATGAAGTGCAGCAAAAAATGCTTCCGATTCGCGTACCTGTTGCGAGAATATCAGCATTTCCGAAGCCAGTACAGCCTCGCTCCCTACATAATTGGGATACATTCTTTCCCATCCCCGAGGGAGTGTGCATCCATGAAAAATAATCATCAAGCCATAATTGTTGGCATCCGATAATATATCTTCATACAGGCGCATTGTTTCTTGTTTATCCCCACCAAAAAAATCGACCTTAAGGCCTTTTACTCCTGCATCCCGAAGCCATTGCATTTCTTCTTTACGGGCGATGGATGTATTCATTTTGTTTCTCGGACCTTGAGGTGCGTCGTTAAATGAACCGTTCGAATTGTACCACAAAAACACATCTATTCCCTTCGAGTTGGCATATTTTATAAGATCCTTCATTCTCTCCTTCCCTATCTCCTTATCCCATAAGGCATCTATCAAAATATATTCGAAATTGAGTGCAGCAGCCAAGTCTATGTATTTCACCTGATCGTCGTAATTCATACTTTCGTCTTGCCATACAATCCAACTCCACGTAGCCCGTCCATATTTGTATTTTTGAGAGGGCTGATAAAGAGGCTCAACAACGTCGAAAGGGATGGTTGTTTCTACTATCGGTTTCAAATCATCGCCCACCGTGATAGTTCTCCAAGGTGTTAATCCGGGAAGGCTTATAGCTGCACCCGTACTTCCAAATCCATTGTTTTGTAATAAGTTGGGATATTCAACAGTATATAATCCCTCTTTCGTACCGTCACTCAGGTGCGAAGCACAATAAAGGCTGTTTACTCCTGTTTCGGAGATCAATATCCAACCAGAGTTATCTCCAAGATGAAAAAGCCCGGGAAATACGTACCCTTCGTTACCATGTGTAGTTTTTCCCATCGGTGCATCGGCTTCGTACCCGCTTTCGTAACTTGGAGCTGTACGTGCAAAACCGGTCATAGGCGACATCATAGGTGATAAAAATGTGGTTGTACCAACCGGAAATTTAAATCCGGTTGCCTCCTTATTAATCACACAACTGGCTGTCTCTCCGAATTGAGGCAGTTGATAACGAAACGCAATATCGTTGTTGCTTATCCTGAAAACAACATCCATTTGTTTATTTTCGGCATTAATAAACGTGCAAACGAGTTCTGTAGCCTTATAATGAATCTGTGATTTCTTGATGCGGTCTTGATTATATTCTTTCTCTATCGTATTTTCCTTGTGGCCTATGTACTTCATATTATTACTGAAATCCCCTACATTAGTTATAACTCCCAATGGTGAGTTTTCCAAAAATGTTTTGCCCTTATAAGTAACTGTATAATAAGGAGTACCATCTTCCGTTAATACTTTTACTTTCAGATTAGAATCGGGACTGGTTGCCACTGCTTCTTGCGAAAATATTATTGTTACATTCAGAAGAGAACAAACGACTGTTAGAGCAATTGATCGTATTTTCATAGTTATATTAATATTGATTTTCGATGTACAGGCTTACAAATAGTAAATATACGAATAAGATTTATTAATGAGTATTAACCTTGTTACGGATATTTTTTATAACGTTACAGCAGGTTTACCTATGTTACATTTACTATTGCGTATATTTCATAAAATGAGTAATAAGCAAGATTATCAAGCAGATATAAAACAATCTCCAATTCTTGTTTATAATTGATGATTGTATCTTAGCATATGGTCTTCAAATACAGAAAAATTTCCCCTTTTGTGTATTTGTAATACACACTAAAACTTGTGTAACAGATATGCTTTTTTCTGATGTATGCATTCAGTAAATTTGCAATTCAGATCTATGTACCTGTTTCCTCAAATCTAAAATTAAAACACAAAATACAATAAACATGAAAAACAAATTAATTCTTTTCGTGCTTGCGATAGTCTCTCTGATGCAACTAAAAGCACAAACATGGACAGCTGACAATGGCAATGGTACTTTTACAAATCCTCTGTTCTTCGAAGAATTTTCAGATCCTTGCATGATACGAGTTGGTCAAGATTTTTATATAACAGGCACAACTATGCATACCATGCCCGGATTACCTATATTACATTCTCGCGACTTGGTCAACTGGCGATTAGTCAATTATGCCTTCGATCGTTTCGACTTGGGGCCTGAATTCTCGTTTCAAGAAGGAAAAGAAATGTACGGGCAGGGAATATGGGCTCCCAGTTTTGCCTATAAAGACAGCACCTTCTATATATTTGCAAATATCAACGGACACAAAACCCAAATCTATAAAACCCAAAATCCATATGGACAATGGGAGCACACACAAATGAAAACAAGTTTTCACGACCTTTCGATATTCTTTGATACCGATGGTAAAAACTACGTTTGTTGGGGAGCAGACAAAATATTCATGGCTAGATTAAACAAAGATCTGACAGATACAATTCCCGGCACGACACAACTTATTGCTGAAGGTGTGGGAGAAGGTTCGCACGTATATAAAGTAAACGATGATTATATCATAATATGGGCAAAACCGGGGAACAATACTCCACAATTTGCAGGTAAATCAAAAAATATTTACGGTCCTTATGAAGTAGTAACCATATCCGATAAGAATCATATGGGAGTACACGCAGGATACAGTTTAAAAGGAGGTTTGTTTGAAACCCGTGAAACATTTGACTTTTCGGCTCCAAACGAAAATAATGGAATGACTCTCCATCAGGGAGGAATTATCGATACTCCCACGGGCGAATGGTGGGGATACTCTATGCAAGATCACAATTCTCTGGGACGTATAACACACCTCACCCCCGTAACATGGGAAAACGGATTCCCATATTACGGCCTACCCGGCAATTTAGCCAAATCACCAAAAACTTGGGTAAAGCCTGATGTAGGACTACCCCAACAACCCATTGTACCTATAGCAGAGCGTTACGACTATTTTTCGTCCGACAAATTGGGGCTGTTATGGCAATGGAACCATTTACCCGACGACAGCAATTGGTCGCTTACCGAAAGTTATGGAAAACTTCGTTTGTATGCCTTGCCTGCCACCGATTTATGGTTTGCGCGCAATACCCTCACACAACGAGCCATGGGGATGGATGCTACATGCAGTGTAGATGTAGATGCAACAAATTTAAAAGACGGCGATATAGCCGGCCTGGCTCTCTTAAACCATCCATATGCATGGATAGGTATTGGCAAATCGGGCGATAAATATAAGATAACCATGTACGATCAGGCTAAACCGGGTGATATGAAGTATATAGTAATCAATTCACCTATAATACGTTTTGCTGTCAATACAAACTTTGAAACAGAAGAAGCTCAATTTTATTACAGCACCGATAATGGGGTAACTTTGCAGCCTTTAGGGGATAAGTTTATTATGGTATTCCAGCTGAAAACTTTTCAAGGAGTACGTTATGCCTTGTTTAATTACAATGAGAAAGGCAGCGTTGGCGGTTCGGCTGATTTCGATAATTATCAGGTCGATGAATTGTATCCAAGCGGTTTTCGCAGACCTATTCCATATGATAAAACCATAACCCTTCTGAAACTAACCGATAAACTGCCTGTCAACATAGATGGTTGCAACTCATTCAATATCGTTGACATGAGTCTGGGACGTGTAGCTTTGCGATGCACCAATGGATACCTTTCGGTCAATGAAAAAGGAGATATCAACTTTATAAAGAAAGAAAAAGCCGGTAAACCGGAAACTTTTCAGTGGACGGAACTAGAAGACGGCAGCTTGGTGCTTCTTTCATTGCTTACCAATCGCTACCTGCAAGTAAATGCAGATGGAACCTTAAATGCCCTTAAAGATGTTCCTTCTCCGAATAAAAAAGATGGAACTAGATTTGAGTTCAAATTAACTGATTAAATAGTAACTAATCAAGCACCGGATATGAAACCATTAATTATATCAACCACTGTAAAGAAACTACTGATTTTAGCAATCAGTACATGGTGTTCGCTTGTTGTTTTCGGACAGCGATACCCTTTTCAAAACCCAAATCTCAGTTCCGAAGAAAGAGCAAAAGATCTCATCTCAAGACTAACCATTGAAGAAAAAGCTACCTTGATGTGTGATCAAAGCGATGCCATACCCCGTTTGGGCATTAGGAAATTCAATTGGTGGAGCGAAGCCTTGCATGGCTATGCCAATAACGACAGTGTTACCGTTTTTCCCGAACCCATTGGAATGGCGGCATCATTCAATGACGAATTATTGTTTAACATTTATGACGCAATATCAGACGAAGCCCGAGCCAAATATCATCAATGGTTGAACAGGGGTAACGAAAATAAACGCTTCCTGAGCCTTTCGGTATGGACTCCCAATGTGAATATTTTTCGTGATCCTCGTTGGGGACGGGGGCAGGAAACATATGGTGAAGACCCATACCTGACCTCTCGCATGGGCGTACAGGTAGTAAAAGGCTTGCAAGGCCCTACCGATGCCAAATACCGTAAACTGCTGGCTTGTGCGAAACACTATGCAGTACATTCGGGGCCTGAATGGAGTCGCCATGAACTGAATCTGAATAACATAAACCCACGAGAATTTCACGAAACATATTTACCGGCCTTCAAAGCATTGGTACAGGAAGCAGATGTAAGGCAAGTAATGTGTGCTTACCAGCGTTTGGACGATGAGCCATGCTGTGGCAGTAGCCGTCTCTTACAACGTATTTTACGTGACGAATGGGGATTCAAACATATTGTGGTATCCGATTGCGGAGCTGTAACCGACTTTTACACTACGCACAAAGTTTCTTCTACTCCTACACATGCAGCATCAAAAAGTGTTTTAGCCGGTACCGATGTAGAGTGCGTATGGGATAATTATCCCTACAAGACTTTGCCCGAGGGAGTCGAGCGTGGGCTGATTAAAGAAGAAGATATAGACAAAAGCCTGATGCGTGTATTGACAGGGCGTTTCGACCTAGGTGATTTCGATGACGATTCTCTCGTACCTTGGGCACAAATACCGACATCGGTATTGAACAACGAAAAGCACAAAAAGCTGGCTTATGAGATGGCACAGCAGACGATAACATTGCTGCAAAATAACAATAACATCCTGCCATTGTCGAAATCGGAAGATAAAATTGCCGTAATAGGTCCTAATGCCAACGACAAGGTAATGCTATGGGGAAACTACAATGGAACTCCAGTGCATACCATCACTATTTTAGATGGAATAAAAACTAAACTCCCTGATAATGGGATTGTTTACGATAAAGGTTGCGACTTGGTAGAGGATAAAATAACCGAGAGTTATTTCGGTCAACTTTCGTACGAAGGAAAGCAAGGATTTAAGGCTACCTATTGGAATACTACCGACCGCAAAGGCGATATTGTAAATACGGTTCAACTTAGCTCTCCTATCAAAATGACTACAGCCGGACAGCATGAGTTTGCTTCGGGAGTAAAGCTAGAAGGGTTTTCGGCTTTATTTGAAACGGAATTTACGCCCAGAACATCCGAAGAACTTGTATTTAAAGGGGGAGCTACCGGCTACTACGAATTACTGGTAAACGGCGAACAGATTCAAATGTATAACAATTGGCGAACCTTGTCTTCCCGTATACCTATTCAAGTCGAAGCAGGTAAAACATATAAAATAGAAATCCGCTATGCTCAACTGAACAACTGGCAGGCTAATATCGAATTTGATTTCGGTAAAGAAATGGATGTTGACTATACCGGACTTATCAACAAACTTAAGGGTATTGACAAAGTGGTGTTTGTAGGAGGACTTTCAGGCAATCTGGAAGGCGAAGAAATGCCGGTAAATCACCCCGGGTTCAAAGGAGGCGACCGTACCGATATAGAACTGCCTTCCGTTCAACGCAATTGCCTCAAAGCCTTAAAAGCGGCAGGTAAAAAAGTAGTATTTGTAAATTGTTCGGGTTCGGCGATTGCATTGATGCCCGAAACCGAAAGTTGCGATGCAATCGTTCAGGGGTGGTATGCCGGAGAATCAGGCGGACAAGCTATTGCCGACGTACTTTTTGGAGATTATAATCCAAGTGGAAAATTGCCCATTTGCTTCTATAAAAATTCGGACAAACTAGGTGACTTTGAAGATTACTCCATGAAAGGACGTACCTATCGTTATACAACCGACTATTTATTCCCATTTGGATTCGGATTAAGCTACACTAACTTCGAAATTGGAAATGCAACACTTAGCAATTCAGCCATACAAAACGATGAAACTGTACAGCTATCAATACCTGTTAAAAATACGGGCAAATACGATGGAACTGAAGTTGTACAGGTTTATATCAGGAAAACTGATGATATTGATGGTCCTTTAAAAACCCTTCGTGGATTTAAACGCGTACCATTGGCAGCCGGAAGATCAGAACAAATCAATATAGGTCTACCCTCCTCGTCTTTTGAATTTTATGACCGGAATCAACGAAAAATGGCGGTAACGCCCGGAGAATATGAAATTTACTATGGCAACAGCTCCGATACAAAAGATCAGAAAACATTAAAAATTACCATCTTATGAACATATCCTTAAAAATATCTATTTTAAGCACATTATGCTTTGCCGTCATGCACATGACAAAAGCCCAAAATCCTATTATCCAAACTTCTTATACTGCCGATCCTGCCCCCATGGTATACAATGACAGGGTTTATCTTTACACTTCGCACGATGAAGATGAAACTGTTAAGAATTTTTTTACGATGAATGATTGGAAATGTTATTCATCTGCAGATATGGTGAATTGGACAGATCATGGCACAATACTCTCGTATAGCGATTTCGACTGGGCAAGGGGAGATGCCTGGGCAGGGCAATGTATATATAGAAACGGGCAGTTTTATTTTTATGTACCTGTTAATCAGAAAGACGGAGGTAATGCCATCGGTGTTGCTGTGTCCGATAATCCGACAGGCCCGTTCAAAGATGCCATTGGGAGTCCTTTACTTAGCGGATATGGATATATCGATCCTACTGTGTTTATTGATGACGACGGACAGGCTTATCTGTTCTGGGGAAATCCAAAACTTTGGTATGTTAAACTGAACGAGGATATGATATCTTACGACGAAGAAACAGGTGTTGTAGAAGTACCGTTAACCAAAGAAGGCTTTCATGTAAGGACACAAGATACTGATAAACGCCCCTCTTTATACGAAGAAGGACCTTGGCTTTACAAACGAAACGATTTGTATTATTTACTTTATCCGGCAGGCGGTGTTCCCGAACATTTGGCTTACTTTATCGGTAGAAGCCCATTGGGTCCATGGACATATGGTGATACCATCATGCACGTAATAAAAGAAGGTGGAGCTTTTACAAATCATCCGGGGTTAATAGATTTCAATGGAAAACCTTATCTCTTTTACCATAATGGGGCTCTCCCCGGTGGGGGCGGATTCAAACGTTCGGTTTGCATTGAACCGTTTTCTTTTGATGCAAATGGCAGGATTCCGCTAATTACTCCAACAAAAGAAGGTGTAAAAGAAAGTGTGTCTAATTTAAACCCATATCAAAGAACAGAAGCCGAAACCATTGCTTGGTCGGAAGGTTTGAAGACAGCATCCGATAACACAGTGGGCGTTTTTGTTACACAGATTGACAACGGTGATTACATAAAAGTACGAAGTGTAGATTTTGGTAAAGGAGCCCGTAAATTTGAAGCAAGCGTCGCCACCTCTATATCAGGCGGAAGTATCGAAATACGCCTCAATAATATCGATGGTGAATTATTAGGTGTTTGTGAAATAAATAATACAGGCGGTTATCAAAATTGGGTTGTGCAATCGTGTGATCTGAAAGGTGTGAAAGGCGTACACGATCTTTATTTTGTTTTCAAAGGCAACGGTCATAACCTGTTCAATTTTGACTGGTGGAAATTAAAGGCTATCGACTCAGATTATTGATTGAAAACCTCAATAAAAGGTATCTAAAATAGATTACATACCACCTAAAGATCTTGATATATAAATAATCGCAAGATTTACCTCATATTTCCGGGTCATGCAGGTGGTAGTGTATTTTTAAATTCCACTCTGAAGGTGGAGCTTTCTCCGACAACCGACTTGAGGCTTATATTTCCCTTATGCAGGGTTATTACCCTTTTTACCAAGGCTAGCCCTATACCATTTCCCTGTACAAAAGTTTTGTTACTGCCTCTGAAAAACGGAGTAAACAGATGTTCTATTTCATTATCAGGAATTCCAATACCTGTATCTGAAAACTGAACAACTATTTGATTATTATAATATGAAATGTATACTGTAGATGTTTTATTATCGGAGAATTTACAATTATTTTCCATCAGATTGGCAAATGCCATTCTGAGCAGATATTCATTACCCTTAATAGTAATTTCCGAATCACTTCCAATCTCCTGATTGAAAAGCAATTCGATATTATAATCGGGATTACCTTTCAACACAAGCTCCCGGGCATCTAAAAGAATTTCATCCACCCGAATAATATTCATTGATATTTTACTTTCATCGTAACTGGCTTTTGCAAGATCCAGTAAACCGTTGAGTAACCTGATCAACCTATTGGTATCTTGGCGGGAGTTGATCAGAGTATCTCTATACTCGTCCGAAGAACGGTCTTTTAACAAAGCAAAATCAATTTCACCGATCAGAGCGGCCAATGGAGTCCTTAACTCATGAGAGACATTACTGACAAACATTTTCTGAGATTCGAAAGATGATTCGATAATATCCAGTGCTTTATTAAAAGAAGCAGCTAATTCTCCGAACTCATCGTTTTCATTATATCTTAAAAGACGCAAGTTTAGATTATTTGCCGTAATATCCTTCATTTTGTCCGATATTTCGGTTACCGGTTTCAAGGCTCTCTTAGCCAAAATATAACCAATGATAAACGATAGTAAAATAGATATAATACACAAGACAAGAAGAGTTCTGATTAACCTATTCAATTTTGCAAACCCATATCCGTCATAAGCGGCAGCTGTTACTATATAGTTTGCATCATTATGCGTAAACAGAAACCCGACAGCCTGATATTTATCCTCGTAAAAACTCAAGTCTTTGGGAGTATTCAGTATATTCTTTAATAGTTGAGGGGTTTCTTTTACAATATCTATATCTTTTGCATCGTGATAAAGCAAACCACAATTCTCATCATATATAGCAACCTCCACTTCGTTTATATACTCAATATTATTTTTATAGATTGAGTGCATTACCTCCGGGGTTGCCTTAGCTTCGAAATAAAGATTCGCTTTAGAGATTCCTTCTTTCTTCAGGTCTTCATAAAACTCCTTTTCCCTATCTCTTGCCGAAACAAAAAAGACTACCGCAGCAAAAGTCAGCATTAGAACAGCTGTTACAATTGAATATCGGAGTGCTATCTTGGAGCGTATTTTCATTCTACTCGTTTTATGTAAAACTTAATTTTATCATACATAATATGATATAAAACAAAGATAAGTTTTTAAAGTTCTATATCCCATATCCCGCATGTTTTTTGAAGCTCGATCAATGCACTGCCATATCCCTTAATAACTTCCAGATATTGCTCTTGTATTTCGTTGTAAGTTCGTTGAGCTACCAAGACTTCCAAAATGCTGGTTTCGCCGCGTTTATACTTATATTCCATAGCACTTAATAGTTTTTGCGAATCGCTCAACAAACCATCGTTATATTGCTTCACTTGTTTTTGCATGGACTCGTATCCGAAAAAAGCCTGAGCAACTTCTTTTTGTATTTGGAGTTCAACATTCCGGTATTCTGCTTTCGTTTTTTGTATGGCATATTCTGCTGACTTTACAGCTCCCTTGTTTGTATTGGAAAACTTAAGAGGTATCGAAACACCTGCCTTTACGGCATTAAATGCAGGAGTGGGTGCTATTTCATTTTTCGCCTCAGCATTCACTTCATATCCAACCGATAGCCCCAGATCTAATTTTCTCTCAGCCCTTGTGAGCTTAAGTTGATTGGTTGCGACTTCCGAATTTTTAAGACTCGCAAGCAAATCAACTCTGTTTAATAATGCCTGATTTACCAAATCGGTAAGAGTGTACTCTCTTCTGAAAAGCCCCCACTCTCCCACAGGCATATCGAGTTCGTTGATAGATTTTCCCATAAATTGACACAGGGTAACCAAAGATGATTTATATACTGCTTCCTGATTATATACTTCATTAAGAAGTGTTATCGATTCCAATTTAGATTGACGGGCTTCGGTTTCGTTTATTTCTCCCAGAGAAAAACGAATACTGTCCGATATGCTGAACTGTCTCATATATTCATAAGAGCTTTTTTTAACGCTCAACAATTCTTTTTGCATCATAGCATCCAGAAATGCATCGGCAGCTTCGGCACGTAACTCCTGAAAGAAATTATCGACCATTAGACGTTCAAGATCAGCCTGGCTTTTAGCCAGGTTAATCCTTGCACCGCGTTTGTTTCCCAGTTCGAGCATGTATGATAGCTCAAATGAAAATCCGTGTCCTAACTCATCTTTAGTTTTTCCATTTTTAAATGCTTCGACCGATAATTCGGGATCGGGAAAAACACGTTGGCTCATTACCTCGGCATCGGCTATTTGTATATTATACTTTTCGGCAATATATCCCAGATTATTTTTTCCTACCTGATTCAGATATTCCTGAAAAGAAAGGGTTGGAAACTGAGGTTTATTGTTGATAATGTTATCGTTTGCACATAGGTGCAATATGTTGGTAAGGAGAATAGTTCCTATGGCTATAATTTTCATTATAGTACTCAATGTATTATTTCTCATCATTTTCTTTTTTGTTATTACGTTCAACTCTGGCCTCTATCATATAATATAAGGCCGGTAATGCAAACAGTGTAATTATTGTTGAAAACATCAAGCCATACACTATTACGGTAGCTAACGGACGTTGTACATCCGATCCGATACCTGTAGCCAGCGATGCAGGCAAAAGCCCTAAAATAGCCACTGTAGCAGTCATCAATATAGGTCGGAAACGATGACGTGCACCATCTTTTACGGCTTTCAATAAGTCCATACCATCTCTTCGCAGTCCATTGATATGCGATACCATAATGACTCCGTTTTGAATGGCAACCCCAAACAGGGCTATAAATCCAACTGCCGACGAAACATTGAGTGTCATCCCTCTTGCATTAAGAGCAAGCATACCTCCAAACAGGGCTAAAGGAACAATACTCAATACCAGCCCGGCTTGTCTGAATTTACCAAAGGCACAGTACAATACTATAAACATAATGGCTAAAGCTAAGGGTACAATTACTCCTAAACGGCTATAAGCACGGTTTTGATTTTCGAACTGTCCTCCCCATTTGATATGGTATTTCTCATGATCATACGTTATATTTTTTTCGATAGCCGATTGGGCTTCTTTGAGAAATGAAGAGAGGTCTCGTCCACGTAGATTGAGCTTAACGGTCAAATGCCTTTTATTCATTTCCCGTGTAATGGTACTCTCACCCGTACTTAACTTTATATCGGCCACTTGCGACAATGGAATCTTTGCTCCCGAAGCAGATGTCAACATCAAGCCGGCTATTTTTTCAGGAGTATTTCTCGACTCTTCTTTATACTTGCATGTAATATCATATACTCTGTCGTTCTGATATATTTGCGAAACTGCTTTTCCTCCGATAGCCACTTCTATCAGATTGCTAACATCCGAAACATTCAACCCGTAACGGGCAATGGCATCTCTGTTCATTTGTATTTGCAGCTGTGGCAGGGGAGGCTCTTGGTCAATGTCCAAGTCAACAGCACCTTTTACATCTTCTAAAGTAGACAGTACTTCGTTGGCAATACGGCGTGTTTCTTTAAAGTCGTTTCCATACACTTTTACAACCAATTCGCTATGAGCTCCTGAAATTTTGTCCATTACACCATCGATCATTGGTTGGCTGAATCCGACTGTAAATCCGGGTAGCGACTGGTACTCTTTAGCCAGCTCATCTATAAGATCTGCTTTGGTTTTTCCGCTTGGCCATTCGCTATAGGGTTTAATTCCTACCGATACTTCGAAATGAGAAGGGGTAAAAGGGTCTGTTCCATCATCGTTTCGACCTGCTTGTACGGCAATATAAGTTACCTCCGGATATTTCATCGTCCGTTGGCGAAGTGTATCTGACATCTCTTTCGACTTCTCGATCGATATTCCCGGAGGAAGATTCACCTGTAACCAGATTGAGCCTTCATCTAACGTTGGTAGAAAATCTTTTCCGACTAATGCTGTCAGAATAACAGCTATACCAAATACCGTAATCACAGGAGCCACTACCCTTTTAGGTTTCTCCATAATACGATTTACTATATCCGAATATTTTTGAGTTAATTTCTCCAACCACTTATTGTGATATATTTTCTGAGGTTTACGATATAAGGCATATCCTAATCCGGGAATAAGGAATAATGCCACAAGCAAAGCTCCCAACAAAGCATAGCTAACCGTAAATGCCATAGGTGTAAACAGTTTACTTTCTACTCTCTCGAATGCAAAAAGCGGCAGATAAGCTGTTATAATAATAATTGTAGAAAACAGAATAGGCGTGGCAACTTGTTTTACCCGTTTCGAAATAGAAACTTCTTCGAGAGGCTTTTCGGGATGATCTTCACGCTTTTTTAAGATGGTCTCCATCATTACAATTGCCCCATCGACTATAATACCGAAGTCAATAGCTCCCAACGAAAGTAAATTAGCGGGAATATTCGTAAAGTGCATTAAAATAAATGCAATCAGTAACGATACGGGAATTGTGATAGCTACCAACAATGCCCCCCTCCAGTTTCCTAAGAAAATAATAAGAACAATAATAACCAGAGCCATTCCTTCTATCAATGTACGTGATACTGTATGCAAAGTTGTATCAACCAACTCGGTACGGTCAAGAAATGCATGTATATGTACTCCTTCGGGGAGCGTTTCGCTATTAAGCTCATCAACAGCTTTATTTATTCCTTCTAAAACAACTGATGGGTTTTGGTGTTTTAAGAGCAATACAATACCTTCGATACTTTCGGAATATTCACGAGTTCGATCCGAATAACCTAATACTCCTTTTCTCTCAAGGTTACCGAATTTGATTTTACCGATGTCATTCAGAAAAATAGGAACTCCTTTTTCGGAACTTACTACAATTTTACCTAAATCGTCTAACGAGGTTACCTGACCTATTCCTCTCACCACATATCCAAGATCGCCTCTATTGAGAATACTACCTCCCACATTCGAATTATTATTCTCGATAGCTTCAATTACATTGTCGAGCGACAAATGATATTGCTCTAATTTTAAAGGGTCTATTTCTACCTGATATTGGGTGGTTATACCTCCAAAATTACTCACATCGGCAACTCCCGAAACTTCTTTTATACGGGGAATTATCACCCAGTTTTGCAAATCGGTAAGCTCTCTTAGTGAGTGTTGGTTACTCTCAATAATATATCTGAATACCTCACCTGTAGGTGATGTCAAAGGGTCGAGTTCTGCCATTGCCCCATAAGGTAATTCGACCTCGTTTATTCGTTCCTGTACACGTTGACGGCTCCAATAATCTTCTATACCGTCTTCGAATACAATAGTTATCATCGACAAGCCGAATGTACTTTTGCTTCGCATGACATGCATACCGGGCAGCCCGTTCAAAGCCCGCTCGATAGGAATTGTTATTTGCTGCTCCACTTCTTCTGCCGCCAGTCCCGGAACTTGTGTTACCACTTGCGATGTTACGTCGGCAATATCGGGATAGGCTTCTATCGACAATTGCTTCCACGAATAGTATCCGAACAAGGATAGCAGAACAAACAGGGCGGCTATCAACCATCTTTTTTGAATGGTAAGTAGCATTATATCTTTTTTCATAATGGATATTTTCAATTATTATATGGACATACATATAAGAGAAAGGATATGATAACCTGACTGTTATTATATCTAACTTACTCTCAAGATGTTTTTACGTTTTAAGGGCTCAGATCTATTTTAAGTAATAACCGCCCTCGCTGATTATTGTCTCTCCCTTTTTCAATCCTTTTGTTATAACTGCCTTCCCGTCTTTTACAATCTCTACTTCAACAGGAGTTTTCACATAAGTATTAGGGGCTGTCTGAACATAGACATAGCTATCTTTCTCGTCTTGTAACAATGCTTTTTCGGGAATTATAATACACTCGGCTGGTTTACCCCAAAAGTGTATAGTTGTATACATTCCCAACTTAAATTGATTGTCTTTATTATCGCATATCACCAGCACCTTAACCGAACGTGTTTCCTCGTCAACCGATTCGTCGATGCGATATACTTTACCTTTTAGGGGTTCGTTATCGGGGAATGCGGGAATATAAATATCCAGATCGTCTCCTTCATGAATAAAACGAATGTCTTTTTCCTTAACTTGTGCTACAACCCATACTTTACTGAGATCGGCAACTATGGCTGCCGATTCGGCATCATCTTTAATATATTGCCCGGTAACCAAATTATTTTCGATTACTTTTCCCGATATTGGCGAACGAATAATCAAAGGTTGACCTAATACCATATTCTCGGGGTTAGCCTGAAATATTTTAATGGCTGCATAAGCATTTTCGTACTCCTTCTCTGCAATTATCAAAGCATTGGATGCTTCTTCTAGTTCTTTTTGAGAAGCTACTCCATTTTTCAGCAGATCTTGTTTTCTTTTCAAATCGTTTCGAGCCAAATCACGCTCCGATTGAGCCTGATAGAATTCTTTTTGGGCTGCTGTAAAATCTGCTGAAATAATCTCGAACAGAGGTGTATTTTGTTGTACATGTTGACCTAGCTTTATATAGGTTTTTGTTACTCTTCCCGAAAAAGGTGGTGCTATATAAGCAAACTGAGTGGGTATTGCCAGAACTGTTCCGGCAGTAGATACTTCTTTCGAAAAAGTTTCTTCTTCTACAACCGAAGTAGATATCTTACCCGGTAAGGGACTCTCATTATATATATGGACAGTATCTCCACTGATTCTATACGCATTGTTTTCTTGCTCCGAAGAGTGTTGCTTACAAGCAGTAAATAGTAGTGCCAATAAGCTTCCGTAAACTAGAATTCTCTTAGTCATAAGCTCTGTTTTTTATTCGGTTACAAAAGTACGGGCTTTGCTTTCAACCCGTGGCTTGGCTGCTATTAGAAAAGTATTAGAATTGATTTGCCTTTTCTAATACTTTTCTAATACTTTTTAGACAAACGCTAACAAAGGCTATCTCTACTTTTGTGCCACAACAGAGAGAAAAGAGTATGATTTAAAAAATCAGTTTTATCATGAAATTATTTAAATCCCAAAAGAAACGTAATATTGAATTCCAATTCAATGGTGAGAAACTATTTTTGGCGGCGACACAAGACCCGAAGTATATATATACTTTTCTTGAATCCCGAAGAAAAGGTCTTTACAGTACCGAAGCTGCAGAAAGGATAAAAGAATTTGGAAAAAATGAAATAATTAAGGAAAAACATAACCAATGGTTTATGTTACTCATCAAAGCTTTCATAAACCCGTTTATTGGGATCTTGATGTTTCTGGCATTGGTGTCCATCATAATAGATGTTATTCTGGCAAACCCTAACGAACGCGAGTGGATGACCGTAATCATCATTACTACAATGGTTACATTGAGCGGAATATTAAGGTTTGTACAAGAATGGAAATCGAATAAAGCCAGCGAAGCTCTCAAGAAAATGGTAAACAATAAAGTTTCTGTTTTTCGAAAAGAAACGGATACCATGATCGACATAAACATTTCGGATCTTGCTCCCGGTGATGTTATTTTCCTGTCGGCCGGAGATATGATTCCTGCCGATGTGCGTATAACTGAAGCTAAAGACCTGTTTGTCAGCCAATCGTCTCTTACAGGTGAATCGGATGCCGTTGAAAAGACCCCTACCCTCATTAAAGAGGCTCATAAAACAGGCAGTGTTATCGAACTGAACAATATCTGTTTTATGGGATCCAATGTTATTAGCGGATCGGCTCGTGCTGTGGTAATAACTACCGGAAATAAAACTTATCTGGGAACAATAGCTCAAAATGTAGCAGGTAAACGATCTCAAACCAGTTTCGATAAAGGTATAAATAATGTGAGCCTTTTGCTTATTCGGTTTATGCTTATTATGGTTCCCTTCGTATTTTTCATTAACGGGTTTACCAAAGGCGACTGGTTCGAGGCATTTTTATTTGCCATATCGGTGGCTGTGGGTCTTACTCCCGAAATGCTGCCTATGATCGTAACCTCTAATCTGGCGAAAGGTGCCGTTAAAATGTCGAAACATAAGACCATTGTAAAGAACTTGAATTCTATACAAAGTTTCGGTGAAATGAATATACTTTGTACCGATAAAACAGGTACTCTGACCAAGGATAAAATTGTACTCGAACGTTATCTGAATGTGCATGGAGAAGACGATGAGCGTGTGCTGCGTCATGCTTATTTTAACAGCTTCTTTCAAACCGGATTGAAGAACTTGATGGATCAGGCAATTCTTTCACACTCCAAAGAACTTGGTTTCCAGAATTTGGGGCGGGAGTATAAAAAAGTAGATGAGATTCCCTTCGACTTCAATCGCCGCCGAATGTCTGTTGTTATTGAAGATAAAGATGCTAAGCGACAAATTATAACCAAAGGGGCAATAGAGGAGATCGTTTCGATCTGCCGGTTTGCTGAATTTAACGGGGTACCGACTCTTATAACAAATGAAATCAGAAGAAACTTATTAAATACGAGTATCGAGCTGAATAAAAAAGGAATGCGTGTGCTGGGCGTAGCCCAAAAAAGCTGGGTCGAAAAAAGCCATTTATTTGATGTTGAAGACGAATCGGATATGGTGTTGATCGGATATTTAGCCTTCCTCGACCCGCCCAAACCATCGGCAGCTACGGCAATAAAGGCTTTGGATGAGCATGGGGTTGCCATGAAGGTTCTTTCGGGGGATAACGAATTGGTTACTAAAACTGTTTGTGAACAAGTCGGTATTGATACTACATACATACTACTAGGACATCAGATTGAAAGAATGAGTGACGAGCAGATGGAACTAGAGACTGCCAGAACTACCATATTTGCCAAATTAACTCCACTTCAGAAGTCACGCATTGTAACTATTCTTCAAAATCAGGGTAATACTGTAGGGTTTCTGGGGGATGGTATAAACGATGCTGCAGCTCTTCGTCAGGCAGATATAGGTATATCGGTAGATACAGCGGTAGATATAGCCAAAGAATCGGCTGATATTATTTTGCTCGAAAAAGATTTGATGGTACTGGAGAAAGGGGTTATCGAAGGACGTAAAATATTTGGCAATATAACCAAATATATCAAAATGACTGCCAGTTCTAATTTCGGAAATATGTTCAGCGTATTGGTAGCCAGTGCTTTTTTACCATTTTTACCGATGTTGCCTATTCATATCCTGATCCAGAACTTACTCTATGACATTTCTCAGACAACGATTCCTTTCGATAGTGTAGACAAAGAATATATACAAAAACCACGTAAATGGGATGCTACTGATTTGAAACGTTTTATGATACATATAGGACCTATCAGCTCGATCTTCGATATCGCAACTTATTTGGTTATGTGGTATGTATTTAAGTGTACAATACCCGACGATCAGGCTCTTTTCCAGTCCGGTTGGTTTATCGAAGGACTATTATCTCAAACCCTGATTGTACATATGATACGTACACGAAAGATACCGTTTATCCAAAGCAGGGCATCACTGCCTGTTATGATAACTACTTTTTCGGTTATGATTATCGGTATTATTATTCCTTTCTCGAGTTTTGGTTTATCTATCGGATTAGTCCCATTACCTTGGTCTTACTTTCCTTGGTTGATCGGAATATTATTAGGTTATTGTTTTTTGACACAAATGGTGAAGAATTGGTATGTGAAACGTTTTCACAGATGGTTATAAATAAAACCTCCCGATTCATAAATAAAAAGAGAGTATCTTATGCTCTCTTTTTATTTATATGAAATTCCTGCAGATAAATAAATTTTGCCTTTAACATCTATGAACATTGTCCAGTGTATCAGTGTTTAATGATATAATATTAATGCAAGCATCTGATGGAAATAACTCTTATATTTACCGGTGCACTTATCTTTTTCTCGCTAATTTTCAATACACTCTTTGAGAAGACAAGAATACCTAATGTACTCTTTCTTTTATTTGTCGGTTTACTGATCGGCCCTGTTTTCAACCTTGTCAGTCCCGACGATTTGGGCAGATTGGGTAAAGTATTTACAACAATTACTCTTATTGTTATTCTCTATGAAAGCGGTACACGGCTTCGGCTGGGAGGAATAGGAGAAGCTATTGGAACTGCAAGTATGCTTACTGTATTCAATTTTCTGATTCCTGTTACGGTAGGAATGGCAATCGGTTATTGGGGACTCGGATTAGATTTGTTGCCGAGTGCTTTTATGGGAGCAACCGTAGGTAGTATTTCCACCCCTATAATACTGCCAATGTTAAAGCAATTAAAGCTTGGAAAAAAAGCGGAAAATGTAATTTTTCTGGAGTGTGCCTTAAGTGATATTGTATGTCTGGTAGGAGCATTGGCATTACTTGATGCTATGGAAAGTGGTTCTTTCAGTATTTCTTATACCATAAAATATATGGCTGTTTCATTGCTGTTTGCCACAACTATCGGTGCTGTTATCGGATATTTTTGGGCAGGTATACGTCGCATAGTTACAACAAAGCTCAAAAACAGTATGTTCAGCTCTTTTGCTTTAGCCTTTATCATATATGGAGTCTGCGAACTTATAGGCGTCAATGGAGGTATGGCTGTATTGTCATTTGGGTTTGTATTGGGAAATATAGACGAGCTTTCGAATGCTTTAGACAAAAAGATATCAGATAATAACTTTATTAAGCGCAGAAAACCGATGTTATTGATGGAAGATGAAAAGAATTTTTATTCCGAGATCGTTTTTATATTCAAAACTTTCTTTTTTGTATATATAGGTATGAGTATCAGACTATCCGAATATGCTCATATCATTATGGGAATTGTGTTTATTGTAGCCATGTTTATTGTTCGCATACCATCCATCCTTATATTTTGCAGAAACGGTTATTCTGCAAGGGATAAACGTATAATGAGTATTCTGAATCCAAAAGGATTGGTGTCTGCCGTACTGGCATCGCTCCCCTTACAGTTAGCTGTTACCGCAGAGCAGGTACGCACAGGTGAAATAATTCAAAACATAGGCTATGCGAGTGTTATGTTCAGCATTATTATTTTTAGTTTACTGATTTTTCTTGCTGAAAAATTTGATAAAAAGCCAAGCTCTAGCATCACACTAGATGCAATTGATAATTAATATAAATATACTGAAAATTACTCTCCTTTAGTTTTAGTATAGTCTTTGGGTAATATTTCGAATTGCTTGTAAAAGCATTTTGAGAAATAGGACGGCGAATTAAATCCAACCATATAACAGACCTCATTTACATGTGCAACATCTTCTTTAAGTAAACGGGCTGCTTTTTTTAAGCGTTCGAGACGCAAAAATTCATTCGGGCTAACATCTACAATTCCTTTGATCTTTCGATAAAAACTAGACCGACTCATAAAAAAAGTATCTGCCATGTCGTCTATACTAAAATTGGGATTACTCAGGTTCGATTGAATTATTTCGTTTAATTTAGCCAGAAATTCTTCGTCAGGTTTTGTTATAGCCATTGTATCTGCTGCAACAAATGGCGATTTAGTAAAAGCTTCTCTTACTTTTTCTCTGTTCTGCAATAAATTTGCAACACTTGCTAATAGATATTCATTTGAAAATGGCTTTTCAATGTAAGCATCTGCTCCTGTATCCATTGCTTCGATCTTCGATTGCAAATTGGTTTTAGCTGTAAGTAATATGATAGGGACATGACTATAATTCAGATCCGACTTTATAGCTCTACACAGCTCAAAACCATCCATTTGTGGCATCATTATATCACTAATGATAAGGTTAACCGATACATTGTCGAGAATCTCCAATGCTTTGACCCCATTCTCGGCAGTGATAACTTCATAGTCATTAGACAATACTCTGCTTACAAACAAAAGCATTTCGTGATTGTCTTCAACAAGCAATATGGATGGCAGATTATTCTTCACTTTATCGACTTTAGTTTGCTTATGAATTGAATACTTATCTACAACTACTGATCCTCCTGATATTTGGATAGTATTTTCTTGATAAACAGGAAGCGTCAGACAGAAACTATTTATATCCAATTGTTCATCCATATATAAACGCCCTTTATGCAATTCGGCTAAAGATCGTGATAATGCCAAGCCAATACCTGTACCGACAGCGGCTTTTTCCGATTCATTTTTATTATATCTGACAAAAGGCTTAAAAATTTCCTCCCGCATTTCTTTCGGCACAACAGGTCCGTCATTCATTATATTGATATGAAAAACATCATTTTCTCCTTTATCAGTTATAAGGGAAATATGTACATAAGTTTCCGAATATTTAAGTGCATTATTAAACAGGTTACTTAATATTTTGGTAAATGCTTCTTTATCTACATGTGCAAAAAAGTCATCCTGTGGAATATTCAGTTTAAAGTCAAGTTCTTTCTGTTTTTCCAATGGAATAAACCGTATAGATGTTTCTCTTAATATCTCCGAAATATTGCATTCCACGAAATTCATATTTAGCCCTTGTATTTCTGTCTTCCTAAAATCAAGGAGCTGATTGGTAAGATTAAGCAAACGTGAAGTATTTTTACTCATGATATCGAGGTCGAGACTCGTTTCCTCATCCATATTGCCCTTCTTTATGATATTATCAAGAGGACCTTTTATCAAGGTCAAGGGTGTACGTATTTCGTGCGCTACATTGGTAAAGAATTCAATTTTTGTATTATATAACTCTCTCTCTTTTTTCTGGTTAAACAAATTAAGTAAACGGCGTTGTTTTTCATTATTACGTCTTTTTATATATCTTATAAATAAGAAAACAGATACAATAATAATGAGCAGATAAAGAATATATGCCCAAATAGATAAATAAAACGGAGGGAGTATTTTTATATACAACTGAGTTTCTTTATTATTCCATATACCATCGCTATTCGACCCACGCACTTTAAAGACATAATCTCCATGCCCGATATTTGAATAGGTAATCAACGAACTTTCTGTAACGGGTAGCCACTCTTTGTCGAATCCCTCCAATTTATACATCAGCTTATTCATTTCGGGTGCTTGGTAACTCATGGCTGCAATACGCAGCGAGAAAGAATTTTGCTTGGAGGTCAGTTCTATAGAATCTGAAAATGTGATACTCTTTTTGAGAGGAGAATCGGTTTTTCCTACCTCCACTTTTTTATTGAATAACAAAAAATCGGTTATTACAACAGGCGGAATATATTTGTTTTCGGAAAAAGAATTCGGGTTAAATGATATAAGCCCGTCCGTACTGCCAAACAACATAGTGCCATCATCTGTTTTAAAGCCCGACTTATAATTAAACTGATTGCTTAACAAGCCATTGGCTACTGTAAAAACACGTATTGATTTATCTTCGGGATTGAATTTTACAAGCCCGTTATTGGTCGTTATCCAGAATAGCCCGTTATCATCTTCCAATATTTGAAAAACAACATCATTGGGCATTCCATTATGCGAATTGTATTGTATAAATGTTTCTTTTTCAGGATCAAATTGACAAAACCCACGCCCTTGAGTTGTCAACCAGATCCGTTTTTTACTATCTTCAAAAATACTCAGTACTTTATTATAGGGTAAGCTGTTTTCATCTTTCTCATTATGCGTATAATGCGTCCATTTATTTCTGTTTATATCGTATCTGAAAGCTCCATTAACATAAGTGGCTAACCATAGATTACCTTTTGAATCTTCTTTTATGTCATAAACAAATATATCTTTTAGTTCGGGAATCTCGGTAAACTCATTGGTGCTCTTGTTATAACGTAACAGTCCGAATAATGTACCTAAATATATATCGCCTGTACGTGTCTTGCAGATGGTAAATACACTGTTATCATTCAGTGAGTTTTCATTATCTCCCTTGAAATAAGATCTTACTATCTGACTTTGTGAATTAATAACCCTTACTCCTTTCGAAAAGGTTCCTACCCACAAGTTATCATCGTCCATACATAAGCCATGTACATTGGTGAAGTCTTTACTCGGAGCAAAAAACTCGAAAACATTTGTCTTTGTATTGAAATTATATAAACCGTTGTCTTCCGTACCTATCCACAATGTTCCATTGGTACTCTCACATATTTCGCGAACACGACGTCCCTGCAAATCGGTGTTTCTTCCTGTGGGATAATACTTTTTGAAATAGGTGTACTGCTTAGGTAAATAATTAATACCGTCAAAATAAGTACCTATCCACAGTCCTTCTTCCCTATCAACAAACAAACTGTATACAGCGTTATCCGATAAAGAGTAAGTGTCATATGCCGAACTGCGAAGATGGGTGCTTTTGTCTGTTTTAAAATTATAGATATAAATTCCTGATTCTGTTCCAATCCACAATTCATTATCCAGATAAGGGACAAAATCCCTCACAAATACCAATTCGCCCGACTTATCGGATAAAGATAGATTCCTTATCTTATGAGTCGAAAGATCTACTTCTTTCATTCCGCTTTTTTCGGAACCGACATACAAACAGTTATAAGGCCCGAGATATGTTTTAGAGATAACCTCATCTTTGAACAGATCTTTCCCATCTTCCCCCTTGAGAGGGTGTAATGTCTTCAGATTATCTTTCGAGAAAAATAAACCTCCTTCATAAAATGAAACCCATATTGTTCCTGTTTTATCGATATTAAAGCTTCTGATATTGCTTTTTTTCAATTGATAATTGGTAAAACTTTGTGTCTGAGAATTGTAACAATACAGCCCTTGCATTTCGGCTACAATCCAGATATTACCTTCTTTATCTCCCGATATTATTGTCACCGTTTTCTCTACAATGCTTCCATCGCTGGCTTTTAGTGTAAATGGTTTGAAAATTTCTTCTTTCGGATAATAAATATAAATTCCGGCATCCGTACCTACCCATATATTACCCACGCTATCTTCGAATAAGGTTGTGACAAAACTATTTCCTAAACTATTTCCTTTTTTAGGAGTATACTTAAATATCTGAAAAGACTGGCCATCAAATCGGTTAAGACCATCCTTAGTTCCAAACCACATAAAGCCTTTACGATCTTGTATAATAGCGTTGACTGTATTCTGAGATAAGCCATGTGTTATATTAAGCCTTTTAAAATAGTAGTTATCCTTGTTCTGAAAAGAGTAGCTTTTATTATAAAAACCACTTAACAAAATGAGGATAAGAAGCACAACTGTTTTTTTCATATCGGTTATTCGAAAGATTCTGATATAGGGCAGATACGCAGACCTGCCCTTACAACCTACAATATAATAATAAATGTTTTACATCACTTTAGTGTTGGTATACTATATTCGGGGTTGATTTTCATTTTATCAACACCATTTTCATGCTGAAAATATACATCACTTATATACATCGCTCTGGGATGAATATTGTTTTTATTGCGATGTGCATGAAATACAATACGCAGATTGCCTTCCTTATCTGTAAATGTTGCACTATGCCCTACGCCAACTAAGTCGCCCGGCTTTTGAAGCAATGGATTCTCCTCGTATTTTGTCCACTCACCCATAATATTATCGGTGGTGGCACAACCAATTCCATAGAAAGGGCTTTCGTAGCTATTTGCTGAATAAGTCATATAATACAAACCGTTTCTTTTGATTACAAACGGACCTTCGTTTACCCTGGGCCATACTTCTTCCCACGATTGTGAAACATGTATACAAGGATGCATGGTTTCTTCTTTTATAGATAACAAATCATCTGTCAGTTCAGCCACCCAGATATTTAGTCCGTCATTAAACCGGTCGAAAAACAGGTAAGCCTTGCCATCATCATCTATAAATAATGAGTTATCTATTGCTTTTTCACCCAGCAACATAGGTTTCTTATTCTCTTGTTTAAAAGGCCCTAAAGGAGAATCGGACACTGCTACAGCAATATGTTCATCTGCCGAAAAATACATATAGAACTTACCGTTTACATAGTATACTTCGGGTGCCCAGAACCAGCGGTTTGCCCATGTATCGTTTTTGTGCAAAGCTAACTTGGTTTCTTTTTTCCATTTATTCAGGTCGTCCGAAGTGTAAACTTCGATGCCATCCTCCGCATTGGTTCCGTATGCATAATAAGTACCATTGTGCAACAATATAAATGGATCACCCAGAGGAACTAAAGTTGCTTTAGGCTCTATTGTCACATCTGCATGGGTACTCTGACATCCGGTAATAAATAAAGTAATAATACTAAATAATAAAATATTGTATCTATTCATTTGATTCTGTTTTTAGATAATATAAGAGAGTCATCTTTTTATATTTAGCCTCTCATATATGTAACTTTGTTATTCGGGAATATGATATCTCATTATTCCATTGTAGATTGGCAAACAATTTTCTGAAAACAAACCTACCTGAGCAGGTGTTGCTGAAGCTTTTACACGACAGACCTCTTTTCCATCTACGAAAATGAGTAAGGTATCTTTCAGCTTCACACATCTTAGGTTGTATGAATCTTTGAACTGCTCTTTTACGCGTATTTTGTACAGATAAGAGTTCAGGTCGGTAGCCTCTTTATTGATAAAACGCAAACCCTCAGCTTTAACTTTGTCGAAAGACATTTGATTATAAGCAGGATGTTCAGCTATTCCAATTTTTGTATTTGTAAAAGGATACCACTCTCCATCTTTAAGGTATTCGGCAGATACTTTATCAAACATATTATCTATAAAAACATTTTCATTGTAAAAAGCCTGTCTGCTTAATCGAATTGCCTTTATCCATGTAGGGATTGCAAATGAATATCCTTTTTCAATGAAGTCGGAGTATTTAATATCTGCATAATGAGTTTGCCACTTATCAAGAGCATAATCGTTTTGTAGTACGATTTTACCCTTAACAACTCTTGTTACAATGAGCTTTTGCCGATTGTAATCAAATACAGCTTTTACATAATTATCCTTATCAATAAAGACGGGATATATACCTGCCGTTCCATTATCCGAAGAATTGGTTATTTGTGTCGAAAATTCATATTGAGAAAGAAAATCTCCTTTAAAAGCCTGAAATTTATTATCTAAAACTGCCAGTCCTTTTTCTGAAACAGTGTACCTACCTAGAGGTTTCTCTCCTGATTGTGAATCTTTCCACGAGCCAATATGAGTATCAAACTCATCCCACCCTATGGTATATATTAGTCCATCAAAAGAAGATTTACCTTTTTCGGAGAACAAACCGGGAACTCCTTTATCTAAGATCGTTGTTTTAATAAGCGGAAGCTGTGGTGCGGGAATTTCATCTATATTTATCGAGAAGATTTGGCTATTTCTTTGTACTGTAATAGTATGATATACACCAAACTTAAAATCAGCCGGTAATAAATACGATTTTGTACCTATTGATCCATTTACATTCATCTGATAATACCAAGATTTATTAGATGAGTCAAATCCAACTTTCAGCCAATTGTCTTTGTCTTTCCACCACGCAATTACTCCTGCTTTATCAGTTGTATTTACTCCTGCTTCGAAATAATAATCAGTTGCTTCGAAAGTCTTTTCTAATACTGCAGTTTGCGATATTTGTTCATTAGAAATAAATTCGCTATTCGTAACAATCCATTCTTTATCAGAAAATAGCCATTTGTTTATTGACTGCTTATCATCATCAAATGTATCACCATAGGTGGGTTTTGTCGGTTCAGGAAAATAACCTTCGGTATTTGAACTTGTTATACCATCGGAGTGCATTGTTTTATCAAAAAAATGTATTCGATTGACATATTGGCTACGGACTTCTTTATTCTTATTCGCCATATAAATCAGCCACCATTCGAAGCCATTCAACCCTCGCAGAATATTAGGTTGTCCGGGTGAAAAAAGAATGTCATCTGCTTTATCTCTTTTCATATCAAAAAGCGAAACATTTACATAGTTCTCTTTGCCTGATTTGCTTTCAATAACCAGACAATTATCTCCGTCTTTTAAGGCCGACTTTTCTTTTTCTGATAAATTAATCATCTTATAATCAACTCCCGACTTATCATATATAAGATGGCCATTCAAGTATATTTTTGTATCACCATCGTGAGTTACACGCAATGCCAAATTGCCTATATCAGATTTGTTTGCTGTAAATGATTTTCTTAAATAAATCGTTTCAGTATTCCATACTGTGCCCTGTTTACGGGCAGTAGAACCTTCTATTTTCTCAGAAGCAAAACCGCCTATTCCCTTTTGCCATGCAGAATCGTCGAACGAAGGAGATTTCCAATCACCTTGAGGAAGCGTAGTTGTGTAAGAAAAAAGAGGATTATATGTTTTGTTGAATTGAAGCAAATCGACATACTCCTCATCTACTTTAGTTTGATTAGACAATAATAACGGATACGGGTACTTTGTTCCGTGATTAAACGAAGTGGGCGAGTCAGCTTCGGCTACTCCCAATTGGTAATTACCCCATTCGGTGCCTGTATGATTGGCATTGTACATCATATAATAGCGATTCCTGTATTTCATCACCCAAGGTCCTTCGGCAACACGGTTGTCCATCGTTTCCCATGTTTGGGGCAAGGACGCGAACTGATAAACGGGTGCTCCGCTAAATGTAGACGGATCTTTCATCGGGCGAACCCAAATTGTATTGCCATCCGTAAAGCGAACCATATACATATATAGTTTTCCATCATCGTCTTTGAATACTTTCGGATCAATCCGATTATCCATCCAAGTACTTTTTACAGGCTCTATATATGGACCCAAAATATCATTAGCTTCGGCATGTGCAATGTGTACGATGTGTTTATCTTTTCCCCAATAATTGACTGACCAATACAAATGGAATTTACCATTCAGATAGAGCATATCGTTTGCATGAATCTGATCGTTTCCGGCCCCTATTCCCGTTGTCCAATCATTATTCATATCCAATACATGAACAGGACCAGTCCACTTCACCAAATCATCGGATATGTAATAGCTTCCATCAGTGAAAACTCCACCGATATAATATTTTCCATTGTATTTTATAACACCTGCATCGGCAACATGTGGTAAAACCGGATTTTGAATGTTTTGTGAAAAAAGCGAACTGATTTCGACAAAAGATAGGAGAGTAATTAATAGTATGCGTTGTTTAAATAGTTCATATTTCTTCATAACTCTGCTTTTGTTTTTAAGATTAATAAACCTGATAACAAACAGCTATCAGGTTTATCGAATCTATTTTGAAAAGAATTAAGGTCTCAGACCTTTTTACATTGCTTAATAATTGGCATTTTGAGTCAATTGACCTTCACTGTTATCAACCTCTATCTGAGGAATAGGTAAGCGGTTGTGTTTTCCTATCACAAAATTATTGAAGTCTTCATCACGACTCTTAAGCTCTGTCAATCCTGCCTGATTATCTAATAATCCCCAACGTTTAAGGTCGGCCCATCTCCATCCTTCGAAGCAAAGTTCAAGCGATCTTTCCATTTGCAAACGTTTCATAAAGCTTTCTTTCGAATTTAGTGAACTTGCATAAATACTGTTTGCGAGTTTAGACAGTCCTACTCTGGTTCTTACTTTGTCTACATACACTGCCGCTTGAGTTGTGCTTCCTCCTGTTTCTACAATACATTCGGCATAGTTAAGAAGAATATCGGCATAACGCATAATCCGATAGTTATTCGGTGCAAAGTAATCTTCTCTATCTCGGAAATAAGCAGTATTGTATTTACGGATATAGCAAGAGCTGCCCCAGCCTTTCTCGTCCCATTGGGTAGTTGCATTTACCGAATAATACATTGGATTACCATTCGGGAAATCTTTTATGAAATCGCGATAAAGAACACTGTTATACAAGCGAAGATCATTAGCTCCGTCCGTACGTTTTTCTTTCAGGAACTCATCAACCAACCATCTTCGGGCTTTTCCATCTGCCCAACCAATACCTTCGGGTGCATAAAACTGAGTACGTTGAAATCCGGTTGCCATACTGGCATCATTTCCGGTTCCGCCTTTGTTTGTATCATCAAACTGAATTTCGAATATACCTTCTTTATTGTTTTCATCTAAGTGAGTAAAGTTATTTACCCAATTGTCAATCAGACCATATAGTGAGCCTTCTTTATTGATAAGCCATTCGAATTCGGTCTTTGCCAAATCATACTTCTTTTGCTGTAAATAAGCTTTTCCGAGTAATGCTTTTGCAGCTCCAAATGTGGCTCTTCCAACATTAGCTTCGTCCCACTTTTCGGGTAGGATATTTTCTGTCATTGCAGCTTTTAAATCAGTTTCTATCTGAGCCCATATTTGTTCTTGACTCGATTCTACAGGTACATAATTGGCATCTGTAGGTTCTAAAATAAGAGGGCCTTTTTCCCACAAAAGATTAATTTGAAAATACCACAATGCACGCAAAAAGTGAGCTTGTCCCAATATGCGGGCTTTCTTCTCGGCATCCATATCTATACTTGGTACGTACTTTAAAACCTGATTGCAACGAAATATAGCCATATAGAAATGTTCCCAATGTACATTATTTCCTTCATAGAAGTTGTAATTAGTATATGAGAACTTTGTCCAGTTGGCAAGTTCTATCCATGGCGAATTACTTACCCCTTCGTCCGAAGCTAAATCGTACCTGAAAGAGAGCCAACGCATCCACGTTCCTTCTTTATAAAAAGCACTGTAGCACGCATTTATTCCTGCCTGAGCGTCATCTGCTGTTTTCCAAAAGGTAACCGTAGTACCTTGGTTTGGATTATCAATGTCTAAAAGACTTGAGTCACATGCTGTAAATCCCAGCATGGCTCCGATTAGTAATATATATATTTTTTTCATCTTGGTATTATTTATAAAATGACACAATATTTAGAATGTAAGATCAAGTCCAAACATAACCGAAGGCAAATTAGGGAACGCAAAATTGTCTGTTCCTCTATCCCATACATCATTGTTGATAAATTCGGGATCTAATCCGCTATACTTGGTAAAGGTTATCAGGTTGCTACCGGTTGCATATACACGAAGAGCTTCTATACCCAGATTTTTTATAAATTTCTTATCGAAAGTATATCCCATTTGGACATATTTCAGGCGGAAGAACGATCCGTTCTCTAAATATCTGTCACTGTCGTACGCGTTACGCGAATCGCCATAAATTATTCGAGGAGTATTCGAATTCGGGTTGATTTGATAAGGCTCTTCTCCTTTTTTGAAATTCAAATAACTCGAATTATCGGCAAAGTAAGTTCCCTGCCATTTAGGCACATTGTAAATATCGTTTCCGAATTGACCATACCACATAAACGAAAAGTCGAAATTCCTCCAGTTACTTGTATAAGTCAAAGCCAGTTGAACTTTAGGCCAAGGATTACCAACTATTTGACGGTCATTGGCTGTTATCGATCCACTGTCATCAGTATCTACATAAATAACGTCTCCCAGTTGAGGTCTTTTATCTCCGATAAGGATAGGTGTTCCGTTCGATGTTACATAATTATCAATTTGCTCTTGTGTTTTAAAAATACCTGCTGTTTTATATAAATAATACATAGAAAGCGGTTTACCTATCTCCGACTTCGTTTTTCCCGAATAATATACATCTTTACCATAACCCAAGTCTAATACCTTGTTGCTAAGTGTAGTTAAATTAGCTACTACTCCATAATTGAAATCTCCGGCTTTATCTTTCCAGTTGGCTGTAAACTCAAACCCTCTGTTTCTCAAGCTGGCTGCATTTGCTAAAGGTGCTCCTTCCTGATTACCTGTTGATATGGCGATAGGCATTGTGGTAAGCACATCTTTAGAAGTAGCATTATAATATTCGGCACTTACAGCCAGACGCCCGTCTAAAAAACCTGCATCAAAACCAACGTTTACAGTTTCTTTTGTTTCCCATTTCAAATCCGAATTGACAATCTTAACCTGTGAAGCTCCCGATACCAATTGCCCTCCAATTACAGTAACCATACTTTGATTGATTGTACCTAAATAATCCCAGCTACCAATAGCGGCATTACCCAAACGCCCCCAGTTTCCACGAAGTTTTAAATCGCTAATCCACGATATATTAAAAAACTCTTCTTGGGAAATTCTCCATGCTCCCGATATGGATGGGAAATTGCCCCAACGATTATCTTTTGATAAACGTGATGTACCGTCTCTACGAATAGTACCGGTCAGATAATATTTACCGTCATAGATATAATTAAATCTACCCAGATATGAGATCATCGAATTTTTATTGATGCCATTAAAGTTTTGTTGATTGGATTGTCCCGCATTCAATACTGTCAGATAACTTCCTCCTACCAATGGGAAGTTGAGACGCGAACCTCCTACGTTCTCCCAACTATAATTTTGATAGGTTAGACCCCCCAAAGCATCAATATGGTGTTTTCCAAAATCTTTATTAAAATTTAAAGTATTCTCAACCAGTCTATTGTATGTATTGGCTCTTTCTTTAAGACCTTCGGGATCACGATGTTCCTGATTACGCTGCCAGTTGCCTTCGCCTCTGAACCATGATTTTTCCCAGAAATAATAATCGATACCTGCATTCAATTTATAAGAAAGATACGGAAGCGGTTTAAATTCCAACCATGCTGCTCCATTTAATCTATGTTGAATTTCTCTCTGACGCTCAAGGTTTTCACGAGCGATAGGATTTACTCCAAATGTATTCGCATTGGCATCTCCATATCCGTATCCTCCCGGATTATTCTCATCATAAACGGGAATAGTAGGAAGCATACGCATCACATCATTGTAAGGATTTGTTTGCAAAGGATCTTTATCGGTAGCCGAAAACGAAAGGCTTTCCCCAAAAGAAAAGAATCCTTTCTTTCCGTCTGTGTTTACCCTGAAGCTGTATCTGTCAAAACTATTTCCGTAAGAAACTCCTTTGTGATTAAAATAACCGCCCGATACGTAATAACCACCATATTCGCCTCCACCTGATAAGGAAACATTATAATCCTGAATTACTCCTGTTCTGAACACTTCATCCTGCCAATTAGTATCATAGTTGGAATGTTGTTGCAAGCCTCCTTTCCAGCTTCCGTTGGCAATACCTTCAGTATATGCGAGATCATTGTATTTTTTATAATTAGCTGCATCCATCAGATCGTAACGGGGAGTCCACTCTAAAGTCGCTTTTGCATTGACTCCTACCTTCATTGGACCTGATCTTCCCTTTTTAGTAGTTACAATGATAACTCCATTAGCTGCGCGAGATCCGTAAATGGCTGCCGAAGAAGCATCTTTCAATACTTGAATAGTTTCGATATCAGCTGGGTTAAAATCGACTCCGGGGTTCATAATCATACCATCTATAATCCAAAGAGGACTACGGTCACTCAATGTCCCTACCCCTCTGATCTCTATAGCAGCGTCTTCACCTGCCCTGCCTGTAGTACGAACATTTACTCCGGTAGCCAATCCTTGCATCTGATTGGCAATGGTTCCGGCAGCACTTTTCCGCATTTCTTTGGTATCTACAACCGATACAGCGCCTGTAAGGTCTGCTTTACGGATTGTTTGATATCCGATAACAACAACTTCGTCTAAATCTTCCGCATTTTCTTTCAGTGTAATATTGAGAGGCACACCGTTATAAACTGCCTCTTGAGTGGTAAGACCCAGAAATGAAAAAACCAGAGTTTGTCCTTTTTCTCCCGACAAACTAAAGTTTCCATCCATATCGGTCACCGTTCCGTTAGTAGTTCCTTTGATCTTTACATAAACGCCGATGAGAGGGGTATTTTCTATATCTACCACCTTCCCGGTAATGTTCACATTCTGAGCACAAACGGCCAGTGTAAACATACTTAGCATAAGAATTAATAATTTTTTCATCATCTGATTAGATTTTATTAGATAAACAAAGGGTACTCACTGCCCATATTATATGGGTAGCAAATCATAATTAAAATAGAAATTAAGATTAGGTCTAAGACCTATTTTTCTTCAGTGCAGAGGCAGCCTATCGCTTTCATTAATCAGACATATAGGCTCCCCATCTGCAAACTCACTAATCTAAGGAATTACATATTTCTTGGTTAACTTTTCGAGTGCGTGCTTCTTCTAATTTAATAACCTTACGGTCATAAGTCATCAATCCATTTACTTCTCCTTCAACATCTGTTGTTTGAGTATAAACAGCTGCTGAGAAACCTGCCTTAATTAATTTTTTGAGAATTTCTGCGTATTTGACATATTCGTCGGTTACTTCTTTCGAATTCTTGAATTGTACATATCCCCAGTTTTTATCAGGCTGCCATAAATGACCTTCGAGTGGAAGTCCTATACCTCCATATTCACCTAATACGGTTGGTCTTTCAGCATCATACAAATAAAGTTCAGGTCCCGGATAATTATGCAAATCGAGCATATCGCCTGTACGGTAGTGATTACCTCCACTTGCAGGATTTACCAAACGTGAAGGGTCATAATTTTTAGTCCATTCGGCAGTTTCAACTGTTTTGAACTGTCCCCAAGCCTCATTAAATGGAACCCATGTTACGATAGACGGGTATGAAACAAGATAATCCATTATATCTTTCCATTCTTTATAATAGTTCGCTTCCGATTCACCTGAACGGATCAATCCACTTCCATTAAAATACTGACGGTTTTGCCATTGTGGTGATTTATCTCCATTGGGCATATCCTGCCAAACAAGTATTCCCAATCGGTCGCAATGTGTATACCAACGGGCAGGCTCTACTTTTACGTGTTTGCGGATCATATTGAATCCGAAGTCTTTTGTTTTTTGGATATCATACACCAAAGCCTCATCTGTGGGTGCAGTATATAATCCGTCGGGCCACCAACCTTGATCGAGTGGTCCAAACTGGAAATAATCTTTGTTATTCAATTGAATACGCACAATACCCTGATCGTCTCTTTTGGTCGAAATTTTACGCATTGCAGCATAACTGTTCACTTTATCCACCAATTGTCCGTTGCTATACAAGTTTATTTCAAGATCATACAAGAAAGGTGATTCGGGTGACCACAATTTGGCATCAGCAAGTGGAATATTCAATTGCTGTCCTGCTGATCCTTTTGCTTTTGCAACTACAGTTGAACCATCCTTCACTACAACTTCTACAATATCCGCAGGAGTTGTTTTTTCTGATGAAACATCTACTGATAGTTTTTTGGTATCGATATTGGGAACTGTTTTGATAGTAGATATATGTTTTGCATTTACAGGCTCCAACCAAACCGTTTGCCAAATGCCCGAAACAGGCGTGTACCAGATACCTTCGGGTTTAGAATTCTGTTTGCCTACAGGTTGATACCCCTCGGTTGTAGGATCTGATACTTTAACTACCAATTTTTGATTTCCAGATGTTAAGAAAGGAGTTATATCAAACGAAAAAGGAGTATAACCACCTGTGTGGCTTCCGATTTTAATATCGTTTAGATATACTTCGGTTTTCCAATCTACTGCACCAAAATGTAACAGGATGGTTTTATTTTTCCAGTTCGCAGGAACAGTAAATGAGCGTTTATACCAAAGTTCGTTATCTTTTCCGAGCTCTTTTTGAACTCCCGAAAGGCTCGATTCTACGGCAAATGGAACAAGTATATTTCCATCGTATTTTTGAGGCTCATTTTGCCCCCCAGGTAATATGGCGTATTCCCACAATCCATTCAGATTAGTCCAATCCTGACGCTCCATTATAGGGCGTGGATATTCGGGTAATACATTATTCACATCGATGGTCTCAGACCATTTCGTCTTTATTTTGTCTCCCATCGGTTTCCACTGTGCAAAAACCCCGATGCAAGAGATCATCATTGAGAGTAATAAAAAACTTCTTTTCATGGTTATCTTATTTCTAGTTATAAGGTTTATTTCATTATCACTTTTGTATCGAGAATTTATAGATACATGTTTGTGTATATGTTTCTCCCGGATTTAAGCGTGTTGTGGGGAAATTAGGCTGATTAGGACTATCCGGAAAATGTTGTGTTTCGAGAGCAAAAGCTTCTCTGTATTTCAAAGGCTTGCCATATTTTCCTGAGACTGCCCCATCAAAAAAGTTACCGCTATAAAATTGTACTCCGGGTTGATCCGACCATACTTCCATCTTTCTTCCGCTTACAGGCTCATACACAGAGGCTACAAATTCTACGTCTTTATCCGTTTTTCGGTCTATCACCCAATTGTGATCGTAGCCTGCTCCGTTCTTCAATTGCTCATTTTCGGCATTTATTCTTTCGCCGATAACAGTTGGTTTTCTGAAATCGAAGGGAGTACCTTCTACACTTACAATTTCTCCTGACGGAATCAGCACACTATCTACCGGAGTCGTATTACTTGCATTGATTGTTAAGATATGATCTGTAATAGTGCCGTTTCCTTCTCCTTTCAGATTGAAAAGCCCGTGATGTGAAAGGTTGATTACTGTCGCTTTATCTGTAGTTGCAGCGTAAGTTATTTTAAATTCGTTTTCGGGTGTAAGCACATAAGTCAGACTTAATTTCATTATTCCCGGAAAACCTTCTTCTCCATCGGGTGAAACATACGACATTTGTATTTCGTTATCGGTCACTTTATCTACATTCCAGACAACCATGTCGAGACCTTTTAATCCTCCGTGTAATGTCTGACCATTATTATTGATCGGTAATTGGTATGTTGCTCCATCCAATTCAAATTGTCCTTTTGCAATGCGGTTGGCATAACGTCCGACAATAGGTCCCAAGAAACGCTCTCCTTTGTTATTGATATATCTATCTATAGTTTCATAACCAAGTACAACATCTTCGTATTTTCCATTCTTATCGGGGACCCAAAGCGTAACTACTCTGGCTCCTAAATTGGTAACCTGCATAGTTAGTCCGCTTGCAGATTTCAAGGTATATAGGTTAACTGCTTTACCATCTATCTCAGTTTTAAAAGCTGACTCGCTTAGTAGAGGTAGTTCTTGGTTTGGTTGCTTATTACATGACAACAAGCCAATTAGCAGACTTAAGTAAATAAATGTTTTCATGTCTTTTATTGTTGAAGTTTAAATACTGGTTTTGTTGCAGACAAAGAAGGGCTTCCGTTTTCGACATATGGCCAACCGTTTGTATCCCATTTTATCTGGTCAAGAAGCAATACCCGACCTTGTGGGTTTGTAGTATCCACCCCGTGATAAAAGAGCCAATCGTTGCCCGCCTCATCTTGTACTATTTCGGAACAATGACCGTTACCAACAAAACGGCTATTACTGTTGATTACTATGTTATATCCGTTATCGAGCATATTTTTCCCATCCTTATCTACATAAGGTCCCATAAGAGATTCAGATCGTCCGACAACCAGTTTATAGGTGCTGTTGACTCCTTCGCAACAAGTGCCGATAGATGCAAACAAGTAATAGTAGTTACCCTTTTTATAAATGTAAGTACCTTCGAAAGCTGTTCCTGCAATGTGTTTCTTTTCAGCCCCTTCTTTCAGAGAAAGTCCGTCATTACTTAACTCTATAGCATAGATTCCTCTGAAACTACCCCAAAACAGGTATTTTTTCCCAGCCTCTTCGATATAGAAAGGATCGATTGAATTTGTCACACCAATTTCGTTACTTCTGAAAAGCTTTCCTTTATCTGTAAAAGGTCCTGCGGGGCTGTCGGCAACTGCGACTCCTATTCCGCAAGTTTCTTCGCCTCCCCAAACTGACATAGAATAGTACAGCACATATTTACCATCTATATAATTAATATCGGGTGCCCAAAGTCCTCCTTTAGGTTCAAAATCGGGACGGCTACTGTCTGTAAAAACTGTTCCGACAAAACTCCAGTTAACTAAATCTTTCGATTTATAGATGGGCATATTACGAACATCTTCCGTTGCATACAAATAGAAATATCCGTCATTTGCCTTAATGATGGTAGGATCGGGCAAACTTCTCGCTATCACAGGATTCGAGTATGTAGTTTTTTCGGGTGCGGGAACGGGATCATTATTATTCGCTGAACACGCCGCCAGACTGACCAGGGTAAACAGATATAAAATAGTTTTTCTCATAACATTAGAATTTCTTTTTTTTATTGAAATAATTTTCCACTCGGTCGGGACTTAGCATTTGCCAGAGCGAAGCTACTGTCCAACCCGGTGCAAAGATATCATTATAGAAACCTTTTCCGTTCTTGCCATAATCCCAATTGGTATGTTGTACAACTTCCGGATAATAGCCCACTTTAGCGATATCAAACATATGTCCTTGAACCGGCATTAATTGAAGCATAGAACTTTTGATTATGGATGAGAACTCGGAGAATCGAGGCTCGTTACGCTCTTTTGCCAACCAATCCAAAACGGTTGCAAATTCAAAGATAAACACGTCAATGTGATTGTTTTCTACCGAAACATTTCCCCAACCTCTCGATTTGAAACCGACATCGCCCAACATTTGACCTTGTGCAAAAGGTACATCCCACATATAATACCACGAAAGACTGAAATAGGCAGCTTGTTTACTCAAATCAATGTAATGTTGTTGCTCTTTTCCTTTCGTTACCATTGCCAGATAATACATAGCAGTAGAGGCATATAGGGAGGCTTCTTTATCTTCGCAATTAGCATCTAAGGTCGACGAAAAGTAGTCTGCTTTAGAAACCAGTTCTTTTTCGAGATAAAGGGCTGTTTTCTTAGCACTTTCCAAGTATTCCTTATTATTGAAATAGGCATAAGCCATTGTTAATGGTAAGGTTGCCGATGGTGTACTGCCTCCCGAAGCATCTACTATTTTAAAATCGCCTTCAAATTTACGAGGAAAACTTCCGTTCGCTTCCTGTAATTTGAGGAAATTATTCAGCAGTGTTTTAATTTTGGCTTCCCACTCCGGATGCTTGCGCCCTTTTCTTTTTTCGTATTCCAAATAGTTCAGCATCGCAAAAGCTCCTTCCGATTGACGGCGTATACTATATACTTTTGTCTCGTCATTATCATCATAATTCACAAACTCTCTAAAGAATCCCGAAGGAGTAAATCCATATTGCAGATAACTGTCAAATATAGAATTTGCTTTTTCGACTAAATCGGGTCTGTTATTGGCTTCGCCATACTCCAGAGCATTGAATGCATTCAATAAAACACGACCAACAAAACCTACTTCTACTGAGCCTGTACTTTTACAATCATCGGTACGCATATGTACTCCCGAGAAATATTTCAGATCGTACTTATCAACATAGCTTTCCGTAAAAAAATTAGAAAGAATTTCTTTTGCATCAGCTGTCGATAAATGCTCTTTTAGCTCCTGAGGTTTTAATGTGTCGTATGAATAATCCCAAACTGAAGCCACAAATTTAGAAAAATCGGGTGCTTTACTTTTCTTAATCACCCAAACCAATTGGCGTGTTTCTCCTTTTTCCAGTTTTTCGAAAGTCTGTACAGCAGGAGCTAAAGTCAATTTACGGATATATGTTTTAGGGGCTTCGCTATACGGAAAACCAAAGACCAAAGACGATTTACCGCCTTGATTACGAAATCCTGTAAATCCTAAAGATGTTTTATCCGACAGAATAACTTCTCCTTGACTATGGCAGGCCAGACTTTCATTCTTAAAATCATCCAGACGTAAAACTGTATAATAAGTTCCTGTTTTCTCGTCAAATATACCGGTTAGGGGTGTGCTTAAACGGTCTTCTCTCACCTGCCAGCTATCGCTTGTATAGAATGATGGGGCTTCTTTAGGTGATCTCAGGTTGCGTCTATACCAAAACCCGGGCATATAGAACTGACAGTCATCGTGATTCATCATTGTATTATAGCTTTCTTCGAAGTTATAATACACTAAATCGTTAGCTTTAAGGGTAATTATCAGTTTCAATGTAGAATCATTTTCTATTATTTGCTCTTTTATTTCAACAGGTATATTTTCGGTTGAAGTCAGCATACCGTTTTTAGCTTGCAACGGATAAGATATTGCCGGATTTCCGGGAGATTTTAAAGTGATTTGCGATCTCAGGTTATCAGCCATACCGGCTGCCTGAATCAATCCGATAGAGGAAATAAACAATGCAATTAGTAATAATCTTTTTTTCATTATATATATCTTTTCTGTTATTAGTAGTTCTATTTTACTTGTTGAGTTGCGATGATATTGCCTCCTATATTCATTATTGGTTTTTCATCATCCGAAAAAGAGACATCTGTTATATACATCAATCGTGGATGTATATTTTGGTTGTCATGATGGGCGTGAAATACCATACGGAGTTTACCTTCTTTATCTTTAAAGATAGCACTATGACCAACTCCTACCAGATCGTCTGGTTTCTGAAAAACTGGATTCTTATCATATTTTACCCAAGGTCCCATAGGAGAAGAAGCGGTTGCATACCCTACCCCATAATTCGGACTTTGGTAGTCGTTAGCGGAATAAATCATATAATAGATACCTTTATGCTTTACAATAAAAGAGCCTTCGGTTACACGTCCTAAATCATTTTCCCATTCCTCAGTTACATGTATACAAGGTTTAATTGTTTCTTTCTTCATTGTTTTCAAGTCTGACTCCATTTCTGCAACCCAAATATTATTACCATCGGTGAAACGTACAAACGAGAGGTAAGCTTTACCGTCATCATCTATAAAGAGTGAATTATCTATACACTTCTCATCTTCTATGATCGGTTTTTGAATGTCCTGACGAAATGGTCCTGTAGGAGAATCGGATGTAGCGACACTTATGTGCTCGTCAACCGAATAATACATATAGAATTTCTTTTCCTGAGGAATATAGTATACTTCGGGAGCCCAAAACCAACGGTCGCCCCACGAATCGTCTTTGTGCATTGCTAAAGCGGATTGTTTTTGCCAGTTAACCAAGTCATCCGATGTATATACAGCAATACCATCCTTATCGTTAGTTCCGTAAGCATAATAGGTATTTTCGTGCAACATTATAAATGGGTCGGCTAAAGCAACGGGTTGTTTTTTATTAGTTGCAACCTCTCCTTTTTGAGTTGCAAAACTATTATTAAAGGAAGTTATAAGCAGAGTCAGTAGAATAAGAATTGTGTTCTTAGATATTCTCATGATTTCAGGTTTATTTTTCAGGTTCGATTTCTTTGGTGAATCAAACATATTAAAAAAATAAACTAAAAGATACTGTCAAGTGTATTCTGAATAGTATGTGCTATCCTTTGACATAATTGTGCTATTTTCTCATCCGGAAGGCTATTCCGGGGGGTATAGAGGCTCTGATAATTATTTTACAACATTTTGACCATCCAGTCGTATTTCTTTAAAATATTTGCCCGTTTCATTCGTCATTAATTATAGAAGGAGATATCGAAATTTCGTTAAAACAACATTAATATATTTAATATGGTGATTACCGATAAAACATTTCGACTTATAAAGCGTATATATAGATATAAGATATACTCTATATTATGTAAGTTTAATTCTGATAGGATTGCTAAAGATGGTAATAATAAAATTATCGGTCAGGGATTGTCCGACGAGAGATACGAATTAAATATATTAGAACTCACACACCCTTAAATAAAATATGAGATTATGAATAAGATTATAGCAATTTTGACTAAGAAAGGGCTTTTAAGTAACGGTATTCAAGAAGACGCCGACTTAAACATATTTAAATTAGAGGAGAATAAAGTTGTCGGTTACGAGAAAGTTAAAATAGAAAATAAAGAACAGTCTTATTTTTTCACTTTGCTGAGAAGTAAAAAAATTAGTCTATTATATATGGACACGTTAGCGAATGATTTAAAGAACCTGATCGAGAAATTTGGTATTACAATCAGATTTAAAGACGAATGTGAAGACGATAAATTCTTAAATGCATTTATATTTTCATAATTAGGAATTTGGGCTGTAATTTATACTCAAGAACAAATATTATAATAAAAAAAGCTTCTCATAATGAGAAGCTTTTTTTATTATAAACCCAATATAGTTTACAACTGAATTTTATATAAACCAAAAGATTGGGGATTAGCTGAAATTATCAATGTATTATCGTCGAGACGGGCAGCTGCTTTCTGTGGAACTATATTCAAGGGCGACTCCAATGAATTAACCTGGCTCAGGTTATCAGACTTTAATTCCATACACTCACCAAGTGACAAATGACTATTCTTTTTCAATCCCAACAAAGTTATTCTTATATCTTTTGACTCTTTTGCTGTATTAATCACTTTTACGACATAACAGTTCTGATCTTTGTCATATACTGCCGATGCATATAGGTTGTCTTCACCCGCAACAGAAGCATTATTACGTGTCAAAGACATTACATTTGTTCCTTTATTCTGTGCATAAAGTTGTTGTACATAATAATTAGGAGTTTTTACGGAAGATAGATTATCAAACCAAATCATATCGGGTTTCCATTGCCATGCATCTACATGGGCAAGCAAAGGAGCATAGGTACACATATGTACAATATCGGCATTACGTTCCAAACCTGTCATAAAAGCTGCTTCGTAGAGTGCCGACTCAAAATTATTATCACGATTGGGTACATGGCAAGCATATTCTCCGGCAAATACTGCAGGACCTTTACGGTCGTAATTATCATATCGTTTTGCACTGTTTAGAAACCATTGAGGGTCTTTATAATAATGCTCGTCAACCAAATCAACTTTCAATCTTTTCATCTCAGGCCACAAATAATCAAATTTATCTCCGTCTGCAGATGGTCCCGAGCTTCCTATAATCTTTATATCGGGATATTTGGCTCTGATTGCTTTTACAAATGGTTCGAGACGCACTACATACTCATCGCCCCATTGTTCGTTACCAATACCTATATATTTAAGATTAAATGGTTCAGGATGCCCCATATCGGCACGTACTTTTCCCCATGTAGAAGTAGGCGATCCATTCGCAAATTCAATCAGGTCTAAAGCATCTTGAATATACGATCCTAAATCTTTTACAGGAACATGGCATTCTTCTTTTTCATTCTGATACTGACATGACAATCCACAACTTAATACAGGCAATGGTTCGGCTCCCATATCTTCCGACAGAAGAAAATATTCATAAAATCCAAGACCGTAACTTTGATAATAATCGGGAAAGAAACGATGTGCAAATGTGTAATGCCACCTGTTTTCGTTCACAGGTCTGTTTTCGACTGCTCCTACTGTTTTTTTCCAATCGTAACGGGTATCCAGATCAGTACCTTCGACAATACATCCACCCGGAAAACGGAATACTCCCGGTTTGATATCGGCTAATGCTTGAGCTAAATCAGCTCTCAATCCGTTCTCACGACCTTTCCATGTATTTACAGGGAAAAGCGAAACATGTTCCAAAGCAACCTCACCTTTTGAATCTAAGAATATCCGTAAACAGCCTTTTGTCTCTGTGGCTTTAGGCGTTAAAATAACCTCGTATTTTTTCCACTCAGCCGAATTTATAGTTAGTTGTTGAGTAATAAGAATATCATTTTTCGAATCAATAAGGTCTATGCGTATTTTCTGGGGTTCATTGGTATTTATAGTTTTTGCCCATACCGAAAATCGGTATTTCTCATTTTGCTTGAAACCCATTCCTCTAAATCCTTCATTCTCTATTCCGGTACGTTTATGGGGATGACCTGCATCGGACAGTACTACGTAAGTTGGATTCTGATCGAATAATGGATTATCTTTCCTTACTTCCACTTTTCCGAAAGTATTCCACCCCATGAGATTCTGAGGGAAGTCGAAAGAACGATTTTTCACTAATTCAGCATAGAGCCCGCCGTCTGCCGCAAAATTGATGTCTTCGAAAAACAAACCATACATCGTGGGCTGAATCGGTGCACCTATTTTCTTTGTATCTAAAGAAAATTCGTATATCTGTTTTTGTGAATATCCGAATTGTGAAAAACTCAGTAAAACTACAATGCTTAAAATCTTATATACATTTTTCATGTCTCTTATAAATATTGGTTAACCTTAAGGCTTCTGACCTTTTTATTTCTTCGATATTTTGTATAATCCACAGGCATGGGGGGCTAACTTACGTGAAAATGAATCCGTAAATACACCTAGTTTTTCGCCATTCCACATATCTTCGATTGAAGATACATTATTTATTCCTATATCAGCAAATGATACTCCTACATCATCCGATTTATCGTCCTGTATATTAAATAACGCCAGATAAATCTCACCTGTGTCAGGATTTCGTGATGTTATAGCCAGTTTTCCATCTCTCTGATATACCTGACGGACATCTGTACTTTCGCGATGCATTTTCAGGACTTCTTCATTTGTCAATAGAGACAGGGTAAAAGCGTCATTACTTGGCATATCGCCTCCAAACATCAAGGGAGAGCGAAGAATGGTAAAAAATGTCATCAATGAGTACTGCTCATCTTTAGTCAATCGTGTCATACGATCTTCACCTCGCTCGCCACGTACCGATATTCTACCTAATGGAATCATATCGCAATCAGCCCAAGTTCCGGGTGATGTATAGGAATACCATCCCTGAGCGACTTGCATCAAATGGGTTAAATGCCCCCATGTATCCCATACATCGTCAACCATACGCCACATATTGGCATTTTCTTTTACATGGTAGCCTTTATTTATTGGTGTTTCGCCCGGAGAAGTACTTAATACAATAGGACGACCTGTCTGGTCTATTGCTTTGCGTATCAATTCTATTTCTTCTTGGTGATATGGTCGTGAAAGATCATCAATTTTGATAAAGTCAACTCCCCAAGATGCATACAGATCCATGATAGAATTGTAATACTCCTGTGCTCCGGATTTATTGGCTACAATGGTATAATTGTCACGCAGCCATTCGCATTGCAGATCGGTAGAGTACATCTGATCTGCGGTAATGCCGTTCGTTCCTTTTATGGGTAGTTTTCGTTCTACCGCTTCTTTAGGAATACCACGCATAATATGTATACCGAATTTTAGTCCTTGCGAATGAATATAATCCGCCAGTTTTTTAAATCCCTCTCCATTGGCAGCAGATGGAAATCGATTAACGGCAGGCTGATAACGTCCGTATTCGTCCAATACATAGATCGGGTCTGTCTGGTTATAGCCTCCTGCCTTATCATTTTCTACAAACCAACGAATATCGACTACGATATATTCCCAGCCGTATTTTTTCAGATTTTTCGCCATGTAATCGGCATTGGCTTTTACTTCATGTTCTTCAACTGTTGGCCCATAACAGTCCCAACTATTCCATCCCATAGGAGGAGTGAGAGCCCATTCCTTAAAATTACCTTTTTTGTTGTCATTTATTGACGGTATAGATTTTGTCGAAGCAAATACATTACTTCCGATAAATAGAATACCAATAAGTAAGGTATTAATCGTTATTTTCATAGTTTTTTTAAGATAGCTTAAGTTTACAAGTACAAAAAAAGGGGATTTTACGCAAAATAGAGGTCTAATATTCGGCTTTAATAGTAGACATTTAGGTCGTATGTATGAAAATACATTCTTTTTTCCGTTTTTTACATGGATCAAAATCTTCGAAGGATCTTTCTTTAATAAAAAAACGAAGGTTGGAACTTAAAGCTCCAACCTTCGTTTATAAATTATATGCGGGTTCTTTTATTGAACCTGAGTTAATTCTTCATTATAAAGAGCTTTTACTTGTCCTTCAACCAAAGCTATATTATAGAATTTGATCTCGTCCATCGCTCCTTGGAAATGATCCCAAGAGGTTGGCGTATTCCACCCTGACCAATTCCATGCCGCCAAAGCTTCCTCATAGGTAGTTGCTGCACCAATCATCAACGGTAGTTGTTTATTCAATGGCGAAGCATAAGGAGCCATTTGTCCTCCTGCCAAATTAGGTTTATTGGTCGTAGTCCACTCCTTAGTCAAGCGTCCGTTCACATAGAACGATAGCTTTTGGGTGCTAAGATCTAAAACAACTATTACATGCGTCCATTTGCCAGGCGCTACAGATTGATCGTACTCATTGTCGGCATCTGTAAATCCTTGGGTTGTTTGAATCGTAAAGAACGCCTTTCCTTGTTCTTGTATCTGGAATTTCCAATTGTTCCAATAGTTTAATGAAGCAACATAATTTCCACCTTTTGTTACATCGGGTTTTAACCAAACGGCAATACTTAATTGTTGTCCCAAGAAATCAGCTGGGGCGTAATTAGGAATTTCAAGATGCGAACCGTTTTTGAAATAAATAGCTTTCCCTTTTACTCCATCCACAAACTGAGGTAATCCTGTTGTCGAAAATATTTCAGACGGACCGCTTGTAAGATTAGCTGTCAGTTTTTTCATTCCATCGCTTACCAGAGAGACTCCTTCTCCCTCATCAAAACTCCAGCCTGCAATAAGTGCTTCGACCGGAATGCCGATAAGTTTCGAACGTGTAAATTTACTCTTAGCTTCATTCAGGTGTATAGTCAGATTTTTGACTTCCTGACTCGAAACGATGTCATTATCTACTACATTTTGAATAACGTCCAATATTTTTTTGAATTCGTCGATGCTTACTTGCTCATAATCAACGGTAGTAGCCGAATTTAAAAGAAGATAAGAGTCTGCCAGTTCTACTTTAAGGGCAGTGGGATCTCCGGGTTCGAAGACTTCGTTGTCATCGTTGCTACATCCAACCCATAGAGGTAGTGTAAGCAATAATGAAATTGCCAATACACCTATTTTTGTTAATTTATTCTGTTTCATAATCTGTTTCTTTCTTATTTGATACCATGATTAGAATCTACTTCTGTTTGAGGTAGAGGGAAATAATAGCGGGGCGATTCCCATTTGAAGTTAGGTCCGAGAGCGGCAGTTGCTACTTCTTGTCCCCATCTCATCAAGTCAAAGAATCGATGGAACTCAAATCCAAACTCTCTGCGGCGTTCTGTATAAACTGCCGATCTCATTTGCGATTGGCTTACAGCTTTTACTTTATCAAGACCTGCTCTGGCTCTTACTTTATCCAATGCGGCAACAGCATCCGAAAGATTACCTTTTTCGGTATAGGCTTCGGCTTTCATCAGAAGTATATCTGCATAACGCATATAAATATATGGAAGTCCGCCATCACCTTTAGTTCCTGTTGGTACCTCTGTTAATGGTTGATTATGCTTTTTTACTAAATAACCGGTTACACTCCAGGTAGGATCGAAAGGCACTCCGTTGACCCAGTCGTGACCGTCACGACCTATCGAAATATCAAGGCGAGGATCAGTTTTACCATCCACAGTAGTTTCGTCAAAAGATGCAACGTAGCTGGCAGTAGGGGCATTGAAATAGTACCCATTTTCCACCAGAGGGGCAAACCATTGGTTTAACGAATTACCTACTCCCGGATTTTTGTTACTCATATGACGTACGGCAAATAAAACTTCTTTGCTATTTTCTGCTCCCAATTTAAACAGGTTGGCATAATTCGATTCCAAAGTATATCCTAAAGGTTCAACATTATTTGTGATTGTCTGAATACACTCATCCCATTTTTTTTGGTATAGCTGAGCTTTAGCCAACAGACCAAATGCTGCTCCTTTTGTTATCTTCCCTTTATCAGCCGAATCGTAAGTGGCAGGTAATACTGCTGCCGACTCTTTCAGGTCTTTTTCGATTTGAGCATATATATCTGCCACCTCACTCAATCCCAGATTTACATTCGATGTAGATGTAGGCTCTAATCGTAATGGCACTTTTCCCCAGATATTTACCAGATTAAAGTAATGGTATGCTCTGATAAATTTTGCCTGAGCAATCATTTGTTGCTTCGTTGCATCGTCTATTCCCGAATTATAAACACCGTTGATAACATTGTTGGCACGGCTTATTCCTTCGTATGTAAATTGCCAATAGGTAAGTAAGATACCGTTAGTCGATTTTACTTCGAAGTTATCAATAGAACCAATATCTGCCTGATCGCCGGGATTACCTCCTTTTACGGCATCATCGGATGCAACGTCGCCAAATACCCAAATCATATTTGAGGAAGTGGTGAAACTTAAGTTATTATAAACAGCTGTCAAGGCTAAATTAGCGTCGTCAACATTATTGAAAATAGTTTCGGAAGACTGCTCACCTTTCAATGGCTCGTCGAGAAAGCTTTCACATGATGTGAAAAAGAAGCTCCCTGCTAATGCTAATAGTAATATCGTTTTTTTCATGTCTCTTCTTTTAAAAAGTTAGATTAACACCTAATGTAAAGGTCTTAGCTACAGGATAAGTACCCCAGTCGATACCGTTTGCTTTATCACCTTCACTTGCCGAGTTGGCACTTACAGTCATTTCGGGATCAAGTCCGCTATATTTAGTAAATGTCAATAAGTTTGTTGCACTTCCGTATACTCTTAGATTGCTGATCAATTTTGATTTCAGAGCAAAAGTGTATCCTAATTGTACGTTCTTAAGTCTTAGATACGATGCATCTTCCAAGAAACGTGATGAAACCATTACATTGTTAGACTTAGCACTCCACGAAGCTCTCGGATGTGTATTTGATGTACCCTCACCTCTCCAATAATTATCATAATAGTCTTTAGAGACATTAAATCCTCTATAGAAGCCTTCTGTCTCATGGCTTATCTGATTATATACATCATGTCCGAATGCACCTTGGAAGAAAACCGAAAGATCCCAATTATTCAAATTACCTTGCAGATTCAGACCCAATGTTTGTTTCGGAATAGAAGTACCCATATGTTTTCTGTCTTTTTCGTCAATCACACCATCCCCGTTCAAATCTTTGTATTTAACATCACCGGGTTGAACGTTTGATCCTTGATAAGCTGATTTTACAATCTCGGCTTCGTTTTGGAATATTCCATCCATTTCATACAGATAGTAAGAGCCCAGAGAATGACCTTCTTCGATAAGTTTTGCATAGATACCGTTATCCACACGTCCTGCCTGAATATGTGCATCCAGTTTCAAAACTTCATTTTTCAAATATCCCCAGTTTAAGGATGCAGAAAACCCTGCATTTTTATATTGTTTTCTGATATATAGTTCGACATCAACTCCTTCATTTAGTACTTTACCGCTATTAACCCAATAAGGTGCAGCATTTCCTATAGATGGAGGAAGTGGCGCTTTTATAAGCATATCTTTAGTCACTTTATGATAATAGTCTACACTAAAACCATACTCGCCTTTCAAAAATGCCATATCCAAACCTAAGTTCAATTGTTTACTGGTTTCCCATTTCAGATCGGTATTGCCTAACTGTGTTTGAGCATAACCTGTTGATGGATCACCTCCACCGAACGGATAGTTATAATAGGGCATATATTTGTCTGAATAAGCGTATAAACTAACATCCTGATTACCTACTGCTCCCCATCCTGCTCTAAGTTTCAATAGATTTACAACGGGAGTAAGCGGTTTAAAAAATTCTTCTTCATTTATATCCCATCCTGCCGATATAGCATAGAATGTACCCCAACGGTTTCCTTTAGCAAAGCGAGAAGATCCGTCTTCACGTATCAATGCCGATAAATAGTATTTATAATTGTAGTTATAATCTACTTTACCAAAGAATGATAACAAGGAAGATGCCCAGTCGGCACTGTATCGCGTATCACCATTGATAGAAGATCCGAAGTTCTTATTTGTTCCGTTATAGCGGATTGCTTCGGTACCAATCATAGTTGTCAAACGATGCGATTCGTTAAAGGTTTGATTATTGCTGAATACCGAGTTAAGCGTCCATCCTAAGCTTTCGCTGTTATCACGGCTTTGGCTACTTGGGTTATTGATGCGGTCGTTCGTACCCCATGTGTGATTATAAGCTTTCACTTCACTTTTCGAATAATCGATACCAAAGTTTGTATTCCAAACCGTATTATAAGGCAATTGTATTTCTACATTCACTTTACTGAGTAATGTTGTTTCATCGCGTTTACGGTCTGCCATTTTTGCTACTCCTATAGGATTGTATCCATCACCAAAGAAACTGTCATAAATAGCATTACCGAAATATTCGCTTGGTTTATCTACCAATTTACCATTCTGGTCGTAAGTAGGTATGGCAGGGTTACGCATGTATGCGTATCTTACAACACTTCCTCCCTCGCTATTACCGTATCCGTCACCCGAACTTGGAACCAGATCTGTCGTAGATTTTCCGGCATTTGCCGACAATCCTATTTTCAACCATTTGTTAGCTTGATAATTCAGGTTAGTACTCCCTGTAAACTTCTCGAACTTACTATTTTTAATAATACCTTCCTGATTATAATAACTACCCGATGCCAGATAATTAAATTTATCATTTGCACCGCTAACCGATACATCATGTATAGTCATCAGACCTGTTTGGAAGATTTCTTTCAAATGATTTACATCTGCAAAATCATCTCTGAGCCAATTTCCTTCAAGAAGCTCTCTTCCGTCATTTTTAGCGGCTGCATTGTATATATTGATATACTCTCCTGTATTTGCCATTGGGGTTAAGTGCCCATGTACCTGAGCTCCAAACTGTCCATTGTATGATACTTTAGCTTTACCTTTTTTACCTTTTTTTGTAGTAATCAATACAACTCCGTTATTTGCACGAGAACCATAAATGGCTGCTGCTGAAGCATCTTTCAGAACCGATATATTTTCAATATCGGTAGGTATTACCGAATTCAGACCATTGGTTGCGGGAATTCCGTCAATTATGTACAACGGGTCATTTGATGAGTTGATCGAACCTGCTCCCCTTACACGTACTGATGCACCCGCACCCGGAGCTCCACTGGCTGTAGTTACCTGAACTCCCGATACACGTCCTTGCAGAGCTTCGGCTGTATTCGAAACAGGTAATTGAACCAATTCTTCTGATTTTACATTAGTCAGGGCACCCAAAACTTCACGTTTCTTTTGTGCTGTATATCCAACTACAATTACTTCATCCAATTCGGAATCCGATGCTAATTTCACATTTACGGTGCCCGAATTCAAAACAGTTATTACCTGAGGCTTATAGCCTACATAAGAGAATGAAACCTTATCCCCTTTTACATCCAGAGTATAATTTCCATCCAAATCGGTAGATGTACCGTTGGATGTTCCCGGCTCCATAATTGTAACCCCAATGAGGGCTTCTCCGGTAGTTGCATCTGTTACAACTCCGGATATTGTTTTTATCTGTTGTGCCAATAAGGTAATACTGGTCAACGATAGAAACATTATGAATAATGCTTTTTTTAACATGGTTTATTTAATTTAGATTATTGGTATGAAATTGTATATTTTCCGTCTGTTATTATTTTACCATTCTCTACTGCCAATTTTGTTCCGGCAGGAAGAACAACTAAAACACGTGCGTCATTTGCTCCAATTTTGAAATCGGATGCCGATGAGATATTTTTAGAGACATATTCTTTTGCAACAATATCAAACAGGTCAACAGGTTGCTTAGTCTCGAAACGTACCGCTTTTTCTTCGTTATGAGGATTGTAATACAAATAGGTGGGAAATTGACGTTCCGCATAAAAATCGGTTACATTACAATTCAATTGAAGAATACCTTCTACATTCGTTTCTCTCACTATTGCACCGAAAATACCCATAGGAGAAGAACTGTAAACGCTGAACATACTTTCAGTAGGATTACCTTTTGCCCATTTTGGACCATCACCGATAGCTACAGGCTCTACTCCCTTAAGCTCGGGTTTACCGTAATCATCAGCCTTACGTAATCCTTCGTACGAAATATTATTATTGGTGAGATTTTTAAGTTCAGGAGCCCATTGGTGTTTATCGTCGATATCCTGAGGAAAAAACAGACGGCAAGCATTTACATTATTAAGCATCCATTTACCGATTGCTTTTGCATATTGAGGTTGGTATTTTACCATCGGAACAAAAGGCCAAGCGGGTTTAATACTGTTCATGCCGAAAGCATAGCCTCCTCCATCGGTAATACTTCCCTGAAGTCCGTTTACTTCATAATCACCCCATTTACCTACGATAATTCCCCAGCCATAGCGTCCGTCAGGATTTGTACAACCGTCAAAAGTCCAGTCAAGTAACTTTTTAACATCGTAGTTAGTTCCTTCCGTTGCATTCAGATAGGCTGCCGTATAGGCTCCAAGTGGTAATAGTATTTCGTAAAAACGGCTTTCTTTTTGTGCCAATAATGCTTCAACTGCACTTTTAGCATGTTTCAAATAACGTGGATCGCCAAATTTCTGATAAGCACAAAGCAATACATAGGCATGACCTCCCGCTGCATCTTGTTGCAATGGAATATGGTTTACCATACCTTTCATTTGTGCATAGTCGAAGTACGAATAGTCGTAGTTTCCGTTCAAGATCGAATCGGCTTTTACAAACTGCTCGGCAACTGTACGTTGAATTTTTTCTGCACCTTCTACATTGGGGAATACATCCGAAACGGCATAGAACAATGCATTAGGAAACACGTCGTACCACCAGTCCCTGCCATATCCGCCACCCAGCATACCTACACTTGGTGTTGTGTTGTTCATCACAATATTCCATCCGTTATCGGTATTGAAATAATTCTGAATCATTTTCACATAGTTATAGCCGTCTTGATTTGTTTTGTCAATTCCGACAAGTCCTGCTCCAAGAAGTGCAGCTAAAGAGTTTAAACTCTCGTGAAATTCTCCATTGTTGACATCTTTGCCCTGACGTACATCTTTTACGGCAGTATATAATCCGAAAGTAGTTTGATCTACGTTGCGTCTGCTATCGTCTAACCAGATAAGGTTACCTACATCGCTTTTGTTATTCCAATCGAAAACAAAACTGTCGAAAGACTTCGATTTTGCTTCCCAATCAAGAATCTTGTATGGACTAGGCATATTGGGCATAGAGTCGACGCGTGCAATAGATACCTGAGCGACTTTCTCGCCAAACGATTCGTTCTTGGTACTTGAACACGATACAAACGCGGCCAAAACAAATAAACCTAATAGATACTTAGTTTTTTTCATTTTCATCAATCATATTAGTTTGCTTAATAATATTCTTCGCTAAAGGATAAGAGATAAGCTGTAATGCGGCTACTATTATAAGTGCATATTTGAGGGCAAAATCTTGCGATACGCCATATGCGAGAAAAATAAATAATATTAAACCCGATGCTCTTCCCAAAAACAATCCGAACTCGTGGCTAAGGATATAGGCATATTTGTTTCTGCCTTCTATTTTAGATACGGTATCAATTGTTTTCATCATAATAGGGAAATACGCCAAATCGAACAACGGTTGGAAAATTACTTTGCATAGCACAAAAACAATTACACCTACAGCCGAAAACATTACTCCATTAAAGAGTGTACCGGCAAAAAATATAACCAATCCTCCTACAAAGATCTTAATTCTGTCCTCAGGCTTTGCGATACGCCCCAATATGTATACCAAAACTGCGGTTAAAGCACCACTTACCCCTTGAATAAGACCTAGCGCACCTTCATCACCTACCAATTTCATGATTAATATTGCAGGAGCAGTAACCAAGAAACCCTGTACCATTCCTTTGAGTGATGATAATACTAACATCTTTCTCCATAGAACGGTAAAACGGAAATAAATAAAGTCTTTTTCAATAGGATTCACGAATTTACCTCTCCACAACACGATTGTTGCAAGAACAGTTAACCCTATTACAGCTATTGTTACTACCTGATACGCCAAATTAACATCAAAAGTTATGCCTAAAACACTTACCCCGTCTATCTGACTAAGGAATGCTCCGATAACAAGCGGCACTGATATAGAGGCTATTGAAAAGAAGAAAGACTCTAAGCCGAAGAAATAATTTCGGTTTTCGTCAGTCGTATTATTCAATGTCAACAAATACCTGTTTGTCCAGAAGAAACCGGCAGCCGCACCCATCGAAAAGCCTGCAACACCCAATTCCATAAATCCTAAGGACTTGATTGTCATCATTGCATACATAGATAGACCGCTTACCAGTATACCTGCTGCATATAATACCTTGACATTAACAATACGTAACAAATACCCATTAAGACAAGAGGTAAAGACAATACCCACATACATAAACAATTGATAGAAGGCTACCGATATAGGATCGCTCGTATTACGCATAATATAAGCGCCTATAAATATTTCTACCACAGGCAATACGAGGGCATATAGCATGTTTGTCATCAGCAGGGTACGCATATTGGGTTCCTGCTGCTTGAAAAACAAATATTCTGATTTTAATTTATTCATTATGATTGTTTAAGTGATTTTAAGATCTCAGAAATCGAAAATTCAGCACCGCATATAACCTCATCACTAGCTCCATAGTACATTTTGATGGTATCACCTTCTACTACATGACCGTTTGTAAATACTACGTTACCGAAGAATCCTGTTTGCTCGTACTCAGCAATAGGTTCCATAATGGGTTCTTTGCTACGGGCTAGTACTTTTGAGGGATCGTTCAAATCCAATAAAAGGGCACCTAAGCAGTAGCGGTGATTGTAATCAGCTCCGTGATAGATTTCCAACCAACCTTCTGAGGTTTTGATCGGAGCAGCTCCTGCACCTACACGGGCACAATCCCACATACCTTCGCGAGTGGTTGCAATGCATTTGTGACCTCCCCAATGTAAACGGTCGGGCGATGAAGATATCCAGATATAATTACCTCCTAATTCGGGGCTACTTGGACGGTGTAAGGTGTAATATTTATCGCCTATTTTTTCTTCAAACAAGGCACAATCTTTGTTGTGTGGAGGGAAGATCATTCCGTGACGGGTGTAATTTTTCCAGTCTTTAGTATGAATAAGTCCTACACCTACGGCTACAGGTGATACTTCGGTAAATGTCAGGAAGAAACCGTCTTCGGTAGTTGCTACACGGCAATCTTCGATTCCGAAAGCTTCAAGATCTCCTTCTCCGAAAATAGGAGGATATTCTGCTTCTTCCTTAAAGTTAATACCGTCTTCGCTTGATACTAAACGCAGATAAGACATAGTAGTCAAATAATTCTTGCCATCGTATTTAATGACACGAGGATCGGATGCATCCAATTTAGGGTCGTCTTTTCCGAATGATACAACTTCTATTTTACCTTCTTTATTATATACTGGAAAACTGATAACATCGTCTTTCTGTGTAGGACGTTCTGCTACACGAAGCAACAACCATGTTTTTCCGTTGAATTTAAAAACTCCCGGATTAAGTAGACAGGTTATCTCCATTCCATTAATTCCTGCTTCGAGGTCTGCTGGTCTTAACAGTGGGTTCTGAGTAAATCTTTTTGCAATATCCATTTCTTTTATTCTTTATGTAATTAGTTTATTTTGTTATTCTTGAAACAAAGCTATCGTGAACGCATTCTCATAAGGTGTACTATATTCTCAAAAGAGTATACACGTGCTATACAACATGTTTTCCCAATTTTTTGGAGTTTTAGTTCTTATAAATAATAAAGCTGTTTGATTTAAGTTCTTTACCTCCCATCAGGATAATAGCATCTGCCGGTAACTCTATTTCTTTTGGCGAACCGAAGTTGATTATCACCGTAATTTTGTCGCCTTCGAAAGATCGTGTAAATGAAATTTGGTCTTCTTCGTATTCCAGATTATCGTACTTTCCATATTGAAGTACCTTTTCGCTGTTTCGAAGTGCTATCAGCTTTTTACAAGTATTGAGTATCGAATTTTCCTGAGGAGTCAATACCTCAACGTTTATCGTCTCATAATCGGGGTTAATTTTAATCCATGCTTTTTCAGTGGAAAATCCAGCGAAAGCATCCCTACTCCATTGCATGGGACTACGTGATTTATCCCGGTTATGCTTGTTTCCGAAAACAAGAGCTTCTTCGGGTGTTTTACCTTCGCTCAATGCCAGTTGATATTGTGTCCTACCTTGTATATCCACCATCTCATCTAAGCTTTGGGCTATAATATTGTGCATCCCGATTTCTTCACCATAATAAATAAAGGGTACTCCTTTAGCTGTAAGTATTAGAGCTGCTAATGCTGTGGCACGATCCAGATTACCATCTGCCAGCCGGTCTATCATTCGGGGCATATCGTGACTGCCGAAAAACAGAGTCGGATAATTGCTCATGTTTTTTTCCATGCTTTGCAGTTCATCGAAAATGCGTTGAGTAGAAAATTCGGCGATACTTCCAAAATTGAAATTGAAAACCACATCCAATAAATCCTGAGACTGGTATTGTTTCAAAACTTCAATTTTATCGCTTCCTATTTCACCGACTATGAATCGGTTATCGTATTCGCTTACCGTAGATTTAATAATCCGCATGGCATTTTTTACACCTTCCTGATTAATATCGTTTATGTGATCCTGTTCTCCGTCTTTTGTGGGATTGTCGGCGGTTATGCCGTCGGTATTCAGAAAATTGATTACATCTAGGCGGAATCCGTCTACTCCTGCATCGAGCCAAAAGCGAAGTATATTCTGAACCTCAGCTACCACTTTGGGGTTTGCCCAATTATGGTCTGCCATTCGTACATCGAACTTGTGATAGTAATATTGATCGGTCAGGCTGTCTTTCTGCCATGCCGTTCCTCCGAAAAATGATTCCCAATTGTTGGGTTCGTCTTTCCAGATATAATAATCCCGATACGGATTATCTTTCGATTTTCTGGACTCTTGAAACCATTTGCAATCGGTAGAAGTATGATTGAGAACCATATCCATAATTACTTTAATACCTCTTTGGTGTGCTTCTTTCAGAAAGAGATCAAAATCGGCTTTTGTACCATATGTAGGGTCTATTTCGTAATAATCGGCAATATCATAGCCGTTATCTACTTTGGGCGAAGTTAGAAAAGGGGTAAGCCAGATACCTTTTATGCCTAACGATTGCAGATAATCCAGCTTTTGAGCCATTCCTTTAAAATCGCCGTAACCGTCGCCATTGCTGTCGGCATAGCTGGGCATATATATTTGATAAAAAACAGATTCTTTCCACCATTTTTCGTCAAGTGTTGTTTCTTGAGCAACTCCTGTATTGACGTTTATCATCAATAGAAACAGGATTGTACAATTCCATAAGATCAATTTCATAAATAAAATTTGTTTTGGGCAAAACTATAGCTAACACCTGCGGGCAGGGTATACTATATTTTCAAAAGAGTATACAGGTGCTATAGAACATGTTTTCAGTTATTTTTAGTAGTTTTGTATAGACTACTTTTGAGCAAATTATCAGAATCGTACCTATGGAAAGTTTATCTAAAATATTTCCCTTAAAATATATCCTCGGTGTGTTATTGGTAACACTCTCTCTGCATACATATGCGGCTAATGTTGTGAAATACCTTTCGAATATCAACGGACTATCCAACAATTCGGTAAACTGTATTTTCGAAGATTCGGAACACATTGTATGGATTGGTACATGGGATGGGTTGAATGCTTATAACGGACGCGATATCAAAACGTTCAGATATAATAAAAACAATAAGTACTCGATAAGTAATAATATTATCAGGCAAATTCTAGAGCAAAATACGGATCATTTATGGATATCAACCGATTACGGGGTTAACAGATGGGATAGGAAGACACAAACTTTCACCAATTACTTTTCGGGACCGGAATATAAAGTTCCGAAACAGGAAAAATCATTTATGCTGGGATTAACTTCATCCAAAAAGATAATCTGTTTTGTAAAGGAGCAGGGTTTATTTTATTTTGATAATGAAGCTCAGTTATTCAAGCTTATAGATATTCATGTAAATGGTGAAATAAAAGATTTTCTGATTGACAATAACGATAACGGCTACTTCCTGCTTAATAATGGTAAGATCGAACAATATAAAATAGAGCAAAAGAGTAATAATAGTATTTCATTTACCAATCGTAAAGAGATAAAAAATGATGTGTTTGTTGACAGGATCTTTTTTTCGGAAAATAAGTTGATTTTGACCTCCTCCAATGGATTATCGATATTGGATGAATCGTTATCGACGATAAAACACCTTGATTTTAATCTCTCGAAAGCTATTTCACAAGCCATATATCATAAGAATATATTGTACATTAGTTTTTATGAAGGCGGATGTTTAAAATATGATCCGAAAGAAGACAAGCTATCCGAAGTAGAAGGGGTTTCGGATCGTGTGCCGATATTTACCATGTATTTCGGCAATCAGGATATTTTATGGATAGGCAGCGACGGACAAGGGGTATTGCAGGTATACGAATATGCTTCTCCTTTTAAAACGATAAAAACGAATCACCCGGTGAGGAGCTTTTGCCAAAATCCGGATGGGGATATATTGATCGGAACTAAAGGGGATGGTATAAAACTGTTGAACAGACAAACAGGTAAGATATCCGATTATAAAAATATCACCAATGGTTTAATATCCAATTCGGTATATGCTATAAAAAGGAATAAGTCAAACGATATATTTATCGGGACAGAAGGCGAAGGTATTAACATTCTCCATACCAAAAGCAACCGTTTGCAAAAATTGAACATTCCTTCTAAGTTTCCTGTTTTTAAGGCTGTTTACAGTATTTACTTTTCGAATAACGATTCACTGCTCTGGCTCGGCACTTCGGGCTATGGTTTAATCAGAATCAAACTCGACAAAGCAAATGAGGAGTATATTGTGGAAGATGTAGAACAGTACATTTCTTCGGATCAACGAAAATCGCTTAATAACGATGTCATTTACACTATTATTCCTTCGAGTAATAAAAATGAGTTATGGTTCGGAACAAGAGGGGCAGGTCTTAACAAGGTAAATACAAAAAGCGGCACTTTTGAGAACTTCGAAGACATAAACAGTGATATTTCACTCACCAACAATGATATATTGTGTTTATTGAATAGTAGTGACAATAATTTATGGATAGGTACGAGCTACGGATTGAACAGGGTAGAAACAGAGCGTATTCCGAAAAATATATTTCAATATACCGAAAATGAAGGTTTAAACAACAATACCATTCATGGAATTTTGGAAGATAAGGCGAAAGATATATGGGTAAGTACCAATCTGGGAATTTCCAGAATATATTCTTCTTCCGGAAAAATTGATAATTATAAGCTTATTGACGGATTGCAGAATGACGAGTTTTCGGATGGGGCTTATTTTAAGGATAACGATAACAACCTTTATTTTGGGGGTGTAAGCGGTTTTAGTTATTTCAATCCCGAAAATATCCAACTTCGTAACTTCGACCCGATTCTCAGCCTTAGCAGCCTGAAAATTTATAACACCGCACAAAATATCAATGAACGAATACAGAATGGTGTTTTGCACTTATCGTATGATGAGCGTTATACCACATTTTCATTTATAGCCAGCGATTTTATAAATAACGAGAATTGCGAATATGCTTACCGTCTCTCGAATTACACCGAAGGGTGGATTAATAACGGTAACAATCCGAACATTGTATTTGCCAAACTTCCTCCCGGAAAGTATAAACTCGAAGTTAGAGCTACAAATGGTGATAAGGTATGGAGTAATAATACGTATGAACTGGAAATTAATGTATCTCATCCTTGGTGGTTGAGTACTCCGGCTATTTTATTTTATATTCTATTGGCGGTGGTTATTCTTTATATCGTTCAATCGGTTATTAAAAACCGTATCAGGCTCAACCGTGAACTGTTCCTGAAAAAAATAGAGAAGGAACACCAACAGAAGGTGTACGAGTCGAAGTTGAATCTGTTTACAAACGTGGCTCATGAGTTTTTCACTCCGCTGACTCTTATTTATGGCCCTGCTCAACATTTATTAGAAAGTGTAAAGCTCGATAGTTATACTAAGAGATATATCCAGATTATAAAGAACAATGCTGAACGGATGCAAAAACTCATCAATGAGTTGATGGAGTTCAGAAAGACTAAAACGGGACATACTCCTTTACATCCTGAAAGTATTGATATAAAATTACTGACTGACTACGTTTCGGATAATTATATTGAAATGGCTCAGGAAAATAAAATAGACTATCAGGTAACCGTAAGTAATACATCAACCATAAATACCGACAGGGATTCGTTAGAGAAAATATTTTTCAACCTGTTTTCCAATGCTTTTAAATATACGCCCCGAAATGGTTATATCCATGTAGATGTATGGCAGGATGGCGAACACGAAAAGGCTTTGAATATGACGATCCGCAATTCGGGAAAAGGTCTTACTGATAGTCAAATGGCTGAGATATTCAATAAGTACAAGATTTTTGATGATACTCCTAAGGTACAAACTGCTGTAAGTACGGGTATCGGATTGAATCTGACGAAAGGACTGACCGAATTACTCGGAGGGAAAATCTCAGTATCAAGTAAATTGGGAGAGTCGGTACAATTTACGTTGACTATTCCTCCTTTACTGAAAGAAACTCCAAACGTTGTGGACGAGGAAGCTTCTACCCCACTTCAAAGCAATTATTTGCTGAATATTCAGTCGAATAAAAAAGTATCTATCCTAATAGTGGAAGATGAGAAAAACATTACCGAACTACTGAAAGATATTCTTACACCCTATTACACAACACAAGAGGCTGTTGACGGTGAAGATGCTTTAAACCAGATAGAACTTAACCGTCCTGATATCATAATCAGCGACATTATGATGCCCAATCTGGATGGAATTGCACTTATCGACAGATTGAAGTCGAATCCGAAAACGGCACATATACCTATCATCAGTATTTCGGCAAAGAATACAATTGAAGATCATATAAATGCTTACAAGCACGGAGCCGATTTGTATATCAGCAAACCATTTCATCCGCGTCATGTATTGTCAACGATCGAAAACCTTGTAAATAAACAGGCAACTTTAAAAGAATATTTCAATTCAACCATATCGTCCGAAGTGGTACGGGATGGAGTAACTATGCATCAGGAAGGTGAAAAATTTCTGGAAGATATTATTTCGTTTATCGAAAACAGTATGGATGATGAGTCTCTTAATCCCAATGCCATAGCTGATTTTCTGGGTATAAGTAAAGCAACTCTATACAGAAAACTGAAAGAGCTTACCGATAAGACTCCGAGCGAGTTTGTCCGGACTATACGTCTTGCCCATGCTTCGAAGCTACTCAAATCAACACGTTTGACTGTTTCGGAGATTATGTTCAAATCGGGCTTTACCAACAAATCGTACTTTTACCGAGAGTTTGCCAAGCAATATGACATGTCTCCAAAAGAATACAGGGATGCCAATAATTCACCGGCACAATAGCCGGCTTAACATCCTCATATTTTATCTATTACAAAAGAGAAGAGTCTCTTATAAAGTAAAAAACAGGTAACAATAAAAAAGCTATAGAAAAGTGTAACTTTTGTCACTTTTGTAACCTTTTCAGACATTAATCACTCACAAACAGACATTTAACGATTTAACAAAAGTGACACTTTATATTTTAGTTTTGTAACCTTTTGTATATAAAGAACCTGTTTAAATTTTGAAACAAATCTTTAAACAGGCTATGTGTTTTGTTTTTTACGACTTATTATGCAGATTACTTTATAGCAAGTACAACGATTGATTTAGCAGGTAGTTTAATATTTAGTTTGCCGTTAACAATCGTAGCGCCTTGGAAGGGCTGAGGTTTTACTGCATTCGGTTTTTCAAATGTATTATAGTCATTAACTGTATTTGCCGTCAGTATCTCACCGCTTACGCTAGTAATATTCAGATTTGAAATGTCAACACTCACATTTCTTGCTGCATCCAAATCGATATTAGCCAGAGTAATATGGGTTACACCGTTTTTCTGTGAAGCTGATGCATTCACCAAAGGGATATTACGACCTCTTATTTCTTTTGTATCCGACAGGATATCCATTGGAAGATAAGTTGCATCTTGGTGTACTTTGTACATATCGAATATATAATACGTTGGAGTAAGCACCATCTTATCGCCTTGTGTGAGAATGACCGACTGGAGTACGTTTACTATTTGGGCGATGTTGGCCATATGGATACGATCCGGGTATTTGTTGAAGGTGTTAAGAGTCAGGGCAGCAACGAATGCGTCACGCAATGTGTTTTGTTGGTAAAGAAATCCAGGGTTGGTGCCGGGTTCGACGTCCCACCAAGTTCCCCACTCGTCAACCATCAGACTGATTTTCTTGTCTTTATCATATTTATCCATTATAGCCATATGCTTTTGGAGTACTTCTTCTATTTCAAGGCTTTTGCCTACTGTCCAGTAGTAATCATCCGGGGTGAAATCGGTAGCGGAGCCTTTGCTGCCGTTCCAGCCTTTGACGGTATAGTAGTGGAGGGAGAGACCGTGCATTTTGGTGCCAACTTGTTTCATCAGGGTTTCTGTCCAGTTGTAGTCATAGTCACTGGCGCCACTGGCGATTTTAAAGAGTTGGTTGCCATCGTAATTACGGCAATAAACTCCGTACCGTCTAAACAAGTCCGCATAATATTCGGGGAGCATATCGCCTCCGCATCCCCAGCTTTCGTTGCCAACACCAAAGTATTTTACCTTCCAAGGTTTGGATCGTCCATTTTTACGGCGTAGGTTAGCCATAGGGCTGTCGCCTTCTGAGGTCATGTATTCTACCCATTTAGCCATTTCTTCGACAGTACCACTACCGACATTCCCACTTATGTAGGGTTCACAATTGAGGAGTTCGCATAGGTTTAGAAATTCATGTGTTCCAAAACTATTATCTTCAACTGTACCTCCCCAATTGTTATTGACCATTTTGGGACGGGTTGACTGGGGACCGATTCCATCCATCCAGTGGTATTCGTCGGCAAAGCAGCCGCCGGGCCAACGTAGATTGGGGATCTGGAGTTTTTTAAGGGCTTCCAACACATCGGTGCGATAGCCTTGGGTATTGGGTATCGATGAGTTTTCACCTACCCATAAACCGCCATATATACATGAACCTAGATGCTCGGCAAAGTGTCCGTAGATGTGTTTACTGATAAGTTGATTACCTTGCTCGGGGTGAACACGGATTATTACGTCTTTTGTTTGAGATGAAACTGACAGAGAAATAAATAAAGCTGAAGCTATAAGAAAAATAGTTTTTTTCATAACATTTAAATTCAATCGATTAATTTCGCTAAGATAATTATATTGATTAATACACAATATTGAATTATAGCTCATTTTAGGAGTAAAAATTGACCACCTCATGTATTATTGTACAAAATCACTGTCTAGAATAATTATTATATAGATATTTTTAATATGCCTATAAGTAAAAAAGAACTTATATAAGGAATAAATTTTCACGAATAATTAGAGTTACAAATGTGCTTAACATAAAAAAGAAAAAACGTCTTTTCTTTAAATAAATCGAGATAAATATTTTTATTTGTTAAATTAAAACTAAAATATAAGCTTAAAGCATTATATAATACATACTCTAACAGAATTAACAAATAATAAAAGTGTTACGATTTATCAAAAAGATAGCACTATAGTGAATAAAATAACACTACAGAAAGTACAGAAAAAAAATAAACATAAATATAAAAACAATACTAAAGCACACAAACAACTATAAATAAACAATATAAATAAAATAAAACTCCACGTATACAAATCGTATAAATAAACAAAAAAAAAGCACGATTAACATATTTTAGCATCAAAATAATACAATACCCACCAAACATTATAACACAACAAATGTTATAATAAACAGTAAAGAGCGAACTTGATGTTATCAAAACCTCACTCTGATTATCAAATTAAAAAATACCCTATTATGCATTTAACACCTAGAGAAACTGAAAAACTACTACTACACCTGGCAGGAGAAGTAGCAGCTAAACGTAAGCAACGTGGGTTGAAATTAAATCACCCCGAGTCTGTCGCTTACATTTCAAGCCATTTACTTGAAGCAGCCCGTGACGGAAAATCAGTAGCAGAGCTCATGCAGTATGGAGCAACTTTGCTAACGAAAAAAGATGTTATGGAAGGAGTCTCCGAAATGATACCCGATGTACAAATCGAAGCCACATTTCCTGATGGAGTAAAACTAGTTACTGTACACAGTCCGATACGTTGAACAAATTAAATTCAAAATTATGATACCTGGAGAATATTTTATCGCAAAAGGGGACATTGAATGTAATGTTGGCCGTAGAACTGCAAAAATAAAAGTAACAAATACAGGAGACCGTCCTGTACAAATAGGATCTCATTACCACTTTTTTGAGGTAAACCGTGCTATGAGTTTTGATCGAGCTAAAGCTTTCGGTATGCGACTCAATATCGCTGCCGGGACAGCTGTGCGCTTTGAACCCGGAGAAGAGAAAGAAGTAGAACTAGTGGTTTACGGAGGCTTACGACGTGCTTTTGGAAACAATAATTTAGTAGATGGTGACACTTCACTTGAGTACAATAAACAACGCGGTGTTGAATTACTAAAAAGTAAAAACTTTAAAAACAAATAAGCCATGAGCCTGAAAATAGATAAAATCAAATATGCCGGAATGTATGGTCCGACCACGGGAGACAAAGTGCGCTTAGGCGATACTGAAATAATTGTAGAAATAGAAAAAGATTACACCATATACGGCGAAGAGAATAAATTCGGAGGAGGTAAAACTATCCGTGATGGAATGGCTCAATCGAGTGTAGCAACTCGCGAACAAGGCGTATTAGACATGGTAATTACAAATGTTATCATTATAGATCATTCTGGAATTGTAAAAGCTGACTTAGGTATTAAGGATGGTAAAATTGTTGGAATCGGTAAAGCCGGAAACCCAGACACAATGGATGGCGTGGCTCCTAATATGATTATTGGTGCTTCAACAGAAGTTCATGGAGGACAAGGTCTAATTGCTACCGCCGGAGCTATTGATACCCATATTCACTATATCTGTCCACAACAAGTGGAACATGCACTATATAGCGGAACTACAACTATGATTGGTGGTGGTACAGGTCCTGCCGACGGAACAAATGCTACTACTGTAACTCCAGGAGCATGGCATATGGAACGTATGTTACAAGCCCTAGAAGGTCTGCCTATGAACTTTGGGTTATTCGGTAAAGGCAATTCATCAACTGAAGCTCCACTGATAGAACAAATAGAAGCAGGAGCTATAGGATTGAAATTACATGAAGATTGGGGTACTTCTCCGGCAACCATAGATACAGCATTAACTGTTGCCGATAAGTACGATGTTCAGATCGCCATCCATACAGATACCCTGAATGAAGCAGGCTTCTTGGAAGATACCGTAAATGCTATCAATGGTCGTGTAATACATACTTTCCATACCGAAGGTGCAGGAGGAGGTCACGCTCCCGATATTATCAAGATTGCCATGTATCCTAATGTATTACCGGCATCAACTAATCCAACACGGCCTTATACTGTTAATACCATAGATGAACACCTTGATATGTTAATGGTTTGCCACCACCTGAAACGTACGATTCCTGAAGATGTATCATTTGCCGACTCACGTATCAGACCCGAAACTATTGCCGCCGAAGATATCCTCCACGATATGGGTATATTCAGCATCATGAGTTCCGATTCACAAGCGATGGGACGTATTAGTGAAGTAACTATCCGTACTTGGCAAACAGCCGATAAAATGAAAAAGCAAAGAGGCGCATTAGCGGAAGATAAAGGCAAAGGAAACGATAACTTCAGAGCTAAGAGATATGTAGCAAAGTACACTATCAACCCGGCTATAGCACAAGGAATTTCTCAATATGTCGGTTCAATCGAACCCGGAAAATATGCTGATATTGTATTATGGAAACCCGCTTTCTTCGGAGCTAAACCCGAAATTATCATTAAAGGAGGAATGATGATTGCTGCTCGCATGGGTGACCCAAGTGCCTCTATACCAACTCCACAACCCGTTATATATCGTAATATGTTTGGCGCGTATGGTAAAGCTCTTGCAAAAACATGCTTCACTTTTGTGTCTAAAGTGTCTTACGATAATGGCACTGTACAAGGATATGGTTTGGAAAAAACACTTCTTCCTGTTTCGGGATGTAGGAATGTATCTAAAAAGGATCTTATACATAACGATAAAACTCCTGAAATTACGGTTAATCCCGAAAATTATGAAGTAAGGGTGGACGGGGTTAAAATTACTTGCGAGCCTATAGATATTGTGCCATTAGGACAACGTTATTTCTTATTCTAAACCAAAGGATTTCAGTATAGAATAATAACCGGAATGATTGAGATTCATTCCGGTTATTAAAAAACAAAGTAAACAACCTCAAAATAGAAATATATCATGGTAATAGAACAAATCATCGGCAGTCTGAAAGATATAAAAATAGCAAACCGTAAAGTCGAATTAGTACAGATAGAATGGTTTGAAGCCAACAAACGCATACAGCGCCGCACTACAAATGAAGGAACAGATGTAGCCATACGATTTCTGAAAGAAGGACAACGACTTCATCAAGATGATGTAATCTACATGGACGAAAACAAGATAATTGTAATAGATATATTACCATGTGATGCCATAGAGGTTGCACCACATACAATGTTAGAAATGGGCAGTGTATGCTACGAAATAGGCAATAAACATCTTCCTGTATTCATACAAGACGATGTTGTACTTATTCCTTACGAAGAACCCATATTTAAATGGTTAGTGGCAACAGGCTACCACACTCACAAAGTGCATACTAAATTACTAAATATAGTAAATGCAAGTGTACAACCACATAGCCATAACCACAGCCATTCGCATGGGGAAGGAAGCTCTATTTTTTCAAAAATAATGGGACTTGGCAAATAAATAAAAATATTGTATATGAATACTTATCTAGGGAAATTACTGCACCTATGCGATCCGACCTTGCCTATTGGAGGATATTCCCATTCGAATGGGTTAGAAACATATGTACAACATAAAATAGTAAAAGATGATGCCTCTACTGAGGAATTTGTACATAACATGATTACAAATAACATATTATACAATGACGCCTCTTTTGTCAAACTGGCATATGAAATAGCTTTATGTGACGATATAAATAAACTTATAGCCCTTGATCAAGAGTGTGCAGCATTAAAAGCCCCAATCGAAATAAAGCAAGCTAGTCGTAAACTTGGTGTAAGGCTTTTAAAAATATTCGATAGACAGATTTCATCTCCCATTATCGAAAAATACCAAACAGCAATAACTACACAAGATGCAGAAGGGCATTATTCGATAATATTTGGCTTATATGCAGCCTTATTTAAAATACCCGTTTACGAAGCCATATATGCTTTTTTATATAATGCCGCTGTAGGCATGGTAACAAATGCAGTAAAACTTGTTCCTCTCAGCCAACTTTCAGGACAAGATATTCTATACAAAATGCAAGACGTAATTCAAATAACAGTACCTCAAGTCCTAAACCTTGACAGAAGTCTTGTCGGATTATGTAACATTGGGTTTGATATTCGTTGCATGGAGCATGAGCGGCTATATTCGAGGCTATATATGTCATAAAGAAAAAATATTATATAATAAAAAGAACAGATAGGATATTTATTAAAACTCTATAAAATACGATAATAATATGAATAAGAGAAAATACGTAAAAGTTGGTGTAGCAGGTCCTGTCGGATCTGGCAAAACCGCCTTATTAGAACGTTTATCACGCAAATTGATGAATGAGTATAGTATAGGCGTAATAACAAACGATATATATACAAAAGAAGACGCTGAGTTTTTAACAAAAAACAGTCAACTACCACAAGATCGCATTATCGGAGTGGAGACCGGAGGATGCCCTCACACAGCCATACGCGAAGATGCCAGTATGAACCTTGAGGCTGTCGAAGAAATGGCCAATCGTTTTGATGATATACAGATTATATTTATTGAAAGTGGTGGTGACAACCTTTCGGCAACTTTTAGTCCTGATTTAGCCGATGTAACCATTTTTGTTATAGATGTAGCCGAAGGAGACAAAATACCCAGAAAAGGTGGTCCGGGTATTACAAGATCAGACCTTCTGGTTATTAACAAGATAGACTTAGCCCCTTATGTACTGGCAGATTTGGGTGTTATGGAGCGTGACTCTAAAAAAATGCGAAAAGGAGCACCTTTTGTATTTACTAATCTTATGACCTTAGAAGGTTTAGATACAGTAATTGCGTGGCTAAAAAAATATGCATTGCTTGAAAACATCGAAGAACCTGCAAAACTGATTCGATAACAGAAAAAAATGAGTCGGGTAATAAAAAATAATTGCCCGATTTATCCCAAAATAACAGAACCCTTTTACAACGTTTATACCATGATCAATAAGCTTGATTTAAAAATAGGATACAAAGAAGGAAAAACATATCTTAAAGATACTTACTTCACCCGCCCTTTCAGGTTAGCAAACGTTGGCGAAAACAGACCCGACCCTGCTCTTTATCTTATGATTATGAGCTCATCACCGGGCATTCTCGATAACGACTGTTATGATATCGAAATACTCACCGAAAAAAATGCAAGGCTTCAACTACAAACGCAGTCTTATCAACGGCTTTTCAAAATGAAAGACGGAGCCAGTCAAAAAATGGTTATTAAATTACATGAGAATAGCGAGATAAGTTATATACAACATCCGATAGTTCCTCACGAAGAATCAATCTTTAAGGCTCACAATAGTGTTTATATGGATAAACAGAGCATCTTTACTTACGGAGAAATAATCACATGCGGACGAAAACATTCGGGTGAAGTATTCTTATTTAAAAAGCTTCAAAACCTTACCGAAATATATTCTGATAATAAATTAATTATTAAAGATAATATTCTCATAGAGCCTGCATTAATGAATATACATTCTATGGGGCAACTCGAAGGATACACACACCAAGCAACTTTATTACATGTAAATACTCGTAACGAAGATATAAACAGCCAGGCTGAATATATTCATAATTTAATGTTACAAGAAGACAATATTATATATGGAATATCTCAACCATTGAGCAATTCTCTAATCATTAGGGTATTAGGAAACGGAGGTGAACAACTACTCGATTTATTCAAAAAAATAGAAAAATATCTATGGGAGCAAAATGCTCCTACTACTCGTCAGCTATCAGAGAAACCTCTGATAGTTATTGAAAAAATAGTTTCATCTCTAAATTGAATATTGCATGAACGCCGAATTTTTGACTCTCCTCTTAACAACAATGGCTATTAGTTTTATACACACAGCATCGGGCCCCGATCATTACTTGCCTTTTATTTTTTTCTCTCGTGCAAAAAAGTGGTCATTATTTACAACAGCTATGTGGACTATTGCATGCGGAATAGGACATGTTTTGAGTTCAGTCCTAATCGGATTACTTGGTTTAATTTTAGGTTGGCAATTATCGAGGCTCGATTGGTTTCAAGACATCAGAGGTAACATTGCAGCTTGGGGTATACTTGCACTGGGGGCTGTATATCTTTTATGGGGACTCTATAAAGCATATACAAACAAAGCTCATAAACATTTCGACGTTTATAGTGGTGATGATATTTATGTGTATACCCATAAACATGGTGACACAGTATACCCACAAAATCGTGTAAAAGTTACTCCATGGATATTGCTGGCTATTTTTATAATGGGCCCAAGCGAACCTATTATTCCTCTCTTATTCTATTCCGGTGTAACCAGATCGATTACGGAGATTTTATTAATAATAGGAACCTTCACAACTGCAACAGTAGTAACGATGCTTAGTATCGTTTTACTGGGATACTATGGCTATTCGATGGTCAAAACAAATATCATAGAGCGATATTCATATGCAATTAGTGGAGGGGTAGTAACAATATGTGGAGCGGGAATGCTCTTATGGAACTGGTAATCTAGATTGTCAACTAGATTATCGATATTTCACTATCAATATATTTTTTAGGATTAGTACAAACATTAATACAAAATTTTATGAAAAAGGTTATTTTACTGATGATCAGTATCCTTTTCTGCTGCTATACATCAGCTCAGGATACAAACTCAGAGTTTGATTCTGGAGATTCCCCGAATCAGCCGCTTATTTCTTTGAATAAAGGAAAGTACTTTAAGGATGTAAACATGATTGCAAATATGAGATTTGCATTGAATAGTAACTTTACCAATAGTAATTTTGAGAATTCGAGATTTCAGATGAACGAGTTTCGGCTAGAAATCTCCGGAAAAGTTACAGATAAAATTGGTTTCACTTTTAGAGACAGATACTCTAATAACTCCAGCGACCCAAATACTACAGACGGGTTAAAACACTCTATTGATTTAGCTAATGTAAGCTACTATGTATCACCCGACTTTTCACTTACTGCAGGTAAAATGTTATCAGAATGGGGTAGTTATGAATTATTCTTAAACCCGGTCTATATGTACACTTACAATGATATGGTACAATACGGGGACTTCTTCTTATCAGGAGTAAAAGCCAGTTGGGATGTTGTACCCGATCAGAGTCTTACTGTTCAGGTTGTAAATTCTAACAGTCGCTCATTTGAATGGCGTTATGGAGATACACCCGGAGTTGAGGCAGCCAGAGTTCCTCTAGGGGGTACTTTTAATTGGAAAGGTAACTTTATTGACAATAAATTCAGTACAATGTGGAGTTACAGTATATATAATTTAGCAAAAAATCAACATTGGAATCTTTTAGCACTAGGAAATCAACTAAAGCTACCCAATCTTACCCTGCAATATGATTTTAAATATAGTACCGAAGATTTAGATAATACAGGTGTTGTAAGCAATATACTAGGATATAATTTTGCCCATAGAGCAAAAGATGTAAAATATATGGAACACTGGGTAAGAGCCGAATACTTTTTTGCTCCCAAATGGAGTACGACTATTATGGGTATGACAAATTCCAATTACTGGGATGGAAATCCTGATACGAGTCCTGACAAAACAGATCGCATTAGAACGCAGTGGGGTTTTACTGCTGCTATCGAATATCATATATATCAACCCTATAACGTAAAGCTTTTTGCAGCTTATGTAGGACGTTATAATAACTTCACTGATTATGCTAAAACACATTTGGATCAATCGAATTATAATACAGGACAGATACTTGTCGGAATTATAAGTCCGCTTGTATTATTTTAGTATTAACAATTAGCAATTCAACTCTTAAATAAATATCACAATGAAAACTGATAAAGTATATATCTGGGACCCTTACCTTAAAGGTATAGGACAGATTATGTTGCAGAATAATACGCTGACAGGCTTACTATTTCTTTTAGGTATTCTTATAAATTCTCCCCTGATGGCCGTTGCTGCTGTAGTCGCTGTATTAGTGGGAACATTAACTGCTAAAATTCTAAAATTCAATGAGGATAATATTAACTCAGGACTTTATGGTTTTAATGCAACATTGGTAGGGGTAGCTCTTATTGCATTTTTCGAGCCAACTGTAACCATATGGATTGCGATTATTATATTGTCTGCAATAAGTACCTTGATAATGAATTTTTGTCTTGAAAAGAAAATTCCCGTATTTACTTTTCCTTTTATCGTTCTGACTTGGATATCGTTATATATATTCCACAATGTCAGTCCTATTCCTGATGCTGCTCCTGATTATCTAGAAGAACTTATACACTACCATCCGTTCTCTATTCTGGACTATGGCTTAGGATTTGGTGAAGTGATTTTTCAAGGAAGCCTTTTATCTGGAGTTATATTTTTTATTGCAGTTTATATGAGTTCTCCGACAGCTGCATTGTACGGTTTATTTGGTGCATTATTCGGAGTTATAGTTGCCATCTTGTTAAAAGACCGTATTGAAGATGTTAAACTTGGAATGTTTAGTTTCAATGCAGTATTATGTGCAATAGTATTTTCGGGTCCAAAGAAGATAAACGGTATCTACGTAGTTATTGCTATTCTATTATCCGGTCTTACTGAAGAGGTCATGCTCAGACTCGATTTACCCGTACTCACATTTCCATTTGTATTGGGTACATGGCTAACCCTAATTATCAGGGATATATTAGTTAAAAAATTTATACCTTCCTCCGATACTGAATAAATACCCTTTCAGACTCTCTCGAAAGAAGACCGATTACTTTAAATTTAAGTAATCGGTCTTCTTTATTTAATATTTAATCCAAATCATAGGATTTCTAACCGGAAAAATTTTCTCTATTTATTCAATCGGATGATTATGTTCTAAAGATTTCCATAAGTCAAAATAAGCTTCGTCATTATGGCCTTTGCTGACTTATTTTACAGCCTGTATTCTAAACGAATAACTAATATTTGCATTTGCTGGAATCATATATTCAGATAAAGGAAGAGGGCCACAACTCGCATTGCCTAAACCTTGCTGAATGGCATCTAAACTTAAATAAATTTCAGGCTTACGCAATTCATCCAATTTAAAATCATGTACAGCATCCCACAATGTTTGATCTGGAAAATGCAAAGCTGCAAAACTAAGTTTATCTTTAGAAGATATCTTCAAACCTTGCTTGTTATTATTAGTTATCTCAATCCATCTGATATCTTCGCGATTACCCATACTTTGCGAACGGACATAATGCTCTGCTTCCATTTCTTTAGCTGTAGTTACGTATTCTCCTATAAAAGCCGCATGTTTTCTGTCCGAATAATTTTCATGAGGTCCATGTCCATAATAACGGATATTCTCCATACCCGAAGGTAAAACTATTTGCAAACCTAATCGGCGAATGATAGAACCCATTGAAGCCGAATTAAAAGAGGCATCTACGTCGATTGTTCCATCAGAATAAATAGTATACTTTATAAGATAAGGTATTTTTACCGGTTTTTCACTGGTAATAGTGGCAACAGTACTAGCTATAATCGCAACTGATTTTTTATCATTAGCTACCTGATAACTAAATATCGGTTTATCATTGGTTGTTGGATGATAGTTCTGATCGGTATATTTATCGTTATTTACACTTCGATACCAATTCAAATTAAATCCTTTCCCACTATAGATCATTTCTTGTCCATTATATTGCAAAGAAGTCATGATTCCCTGAGATATGTCAAAAATGGTTTTAAACCTATCACCACTAATATTTAAGTTATTCCCCTGTTCTGTTACTACTATCTCCGGCATAGAAGAAACATCCATATTTGACAAGGGCTGACGATCATTCAGAGCAAACTGCTCACTTGCAACAATATTCCCCGGCTTACCCCAACTAGTTTCATTTTTAAGACTGAAATATACATTCAAAAAATATTCACTGCCTGCCTCCAGATTTTTATTGTACGGAACTGTAATCACAGTCTTCTGATTGGGAGAAAGATCCAGAGATTCAATCATACCTGATTCGAATTTCATACCATCTTTAATTATCTCCCAAGTAATATTAAAATCATTTAAATTGGTAAAGTCATATTTATTCTCTATTTCTATTTTACCACTAACCAGAGATAATGGCTTGAACTTGATATATTGATATATCTTTTTAACCTCTAACAATTTGGCTGTAACTCTACGGTCGGGAGTTGTAAGACCATTGCAGACAAAGTCAAAATCATTGGGCTTATCACCAAAATCCCCCCCTAGATAATACTGATCTTGAGGTCTTCCCGGCATATTAATACCTTGATCCACCCAATCCCAAATACAACCGCCAATCATACGCTGCGACTTGTTTTCAATATAATCCCAATACTCAGCTAAGTTACCGACTGCATTCCCCATTGCATGTGCATATTCACACAAAAAATAAGGTTTATCTGATGTTTGCTGATCAAACGCAGCCATCCTCTCTAATGAAGGATACATATGAGAATCAATATCAGCCGACTCGTTTCGCCCTTCATAATGTACGATACGGGACGGATCGAGAGTCCGTGTTAATTTACATACTTCATCAAAATTCTTACCATTTCCACCTTCATTGCCCATTGACCAGAAAATAACAGACGGATGATTTTTATCACGGTGAATCATACGTTCTACTCTATCCTTAAAAGCAGGCAACCAACTAGGCATATCACTAATTGAATGATTTCCATGATTTTCAAGGTCGGCTTCGTCTATTACATATAATCCATAATAGTCAAACATCGCATACATACGTGGATCATTGGGATAGTGGCTTGTTCGGATGGTATTCAAGTTATGTTGTTTCATCAATAATATATCCTGCATCATAGACTCAACAGGAACTGCTTTCCCATACTGGGGATGAATATCATGCCTGTTCACTCCTTTGAAGAAAACCTGTTCATTATTTACATACACACGCTTATTCTTTATCTCTATTTTTCTGAATCCAAATTTAGAAGACATTGCTTCCAAGACTTTACCATTGCTGTCTTTCAATGTCACAATAGCAGTATATAAATTGGGCTTTTCTGCCGACCATAAAAGAGGGTTATCTACTCTTGTCTTCAGATCAAAATCAAGTTCTTGCTCACTTTTCAATGCCGGAATCTCTTGAGACTGATTGGCGACTTCATTATCAGAACTATCTAATAAAGAAATATTCATAATGACAGGCTGCGAAGCTTTTTTATCATAATTTTTCACAGACGCCTTCACTCCAAAAGTTGCCGATCCGTAATCATCCACAACAAATTCAGATAACAGAAAATAATCACGCACATGTACTTTCGGGGTAGCATATATAAAAACGTTTCTATGAATTCCACTCAAACGGAACATATCTTGATCTTCGATATAACTACCATCTGTCCATCGGTATACTTCTGCTGCAATAGTATTCTCACCGGCTTTTACATAATCAGTAATATTAAATTCGGCAACATTATTCGCACCTTGACTATAGCCTACTTTTTTACCATTAATCCACACATAAAGTCCACTGTAAACACCATCAAAGTGCAAGAAAATTTCTTTTCCGTCCCAATCCGTAGGAATTGAAAAATTACGGCGGTACGATCCTACAGGATTAACTTCTACTTCATTTGTATATCCTCTTTGAGGTTGAATAAAAGGAGGATTATTCTTATGAGGATAGGTTATATTCGTATAAATAGGAGTTCCATATCCATGCATTTCCCAATTAGAAGGTACAGGAATTTCTTTCCATGAAGATACATCATAATTCATTTTATAAAAATCAGCAGGACGCTCCGAGGGCTGCTTCACCCAATTAAACTTCCAATTACCATTCAATGATTGATAGAATGAAGACGACGGTTCTAACCAAGGCTGGTCAAAGCTTTTATCTGCCTTCAAACTTTCTACAGATGGAAAAGGAATATAAGTCACATGTCCCGGTTCTTTATTGATAGCAAAAATGGTTTCATTTTCCCAGTCATTCTTACTTCGTTTCACTTTTATTTCCTTAGGTGCTTTTAAACTTGTAGGAACCAGCCTCCACAATTGGGAAGAACTTGGCAACTGATATATTTTTGATCCTTCAACGTCTTCTCCGGTAAAAGCCAGAGTCATACCACTATTTTTATGTGTAATGGCATAAGCTCCCGTACCTGTTATAGCAAATTTCCAATGCTGATTTTCATTCGAATTACTTGCATCCCATTGAACGACAGCATTTCCATTTCCTGTAGTAATATTATCATTATCAATACTCTTATTTATAAAAGGATTAGTAATTGTATAATAACCATTTTCAAGTTTTGTAATTTTCCAGACCTGACCTTCATTTCCTTTTTTATCTTTGGATAAGTACAATTGAGCACTATTAGTGGGAGTACCTGTATTATCCAGCACTAGACCGGAAGGGCTCACAAACTTATATAACACATCTGAATTAATTTGTTGAGAAAAAAGGATTGGAGTTGAGAACAATAAACAGAGTAGGAATAAGATTAACTTAAAAGATTGTTTTTGCATGTTATTTTAGAATTATCACGGTTATAATTTCTAAAGATAACAGTTATTATTCTTTCTTGAATAATAGTTATAAGTAAAAATAAAATCTATACTCAAATAAAAAAGGAGATTTCTGAAACAGAAATCTCCTTTTTTATTCATCAATGATGAATACGTTACTTTACTGCAGGTTGTACCCATTTAAATATATAAGAATCAACAGGAACAACTAATCGCTCTGAAATTTTGGCCATGCGGGCAGGCAATTTCATTAAAAAATCACGAGCTCGTTCCGCCTCATCTGTCAGCCCCGTAATTTTATCGATTTGCCATTTATCGATCAGCTTCTGCATAATGTCTACATAATCTCTGGCTGTATAAACTCCCATACGTTGAGCTGCATTAGAAAACTGTTCAAATGCCGTACTTATTTTTTGACCTGATTCTCTCAAAAAATGGGCAGGCATAACTATTTTTTGTTTCATCATATATTGAAATGCCAACATCATTTCACTAGGATCGACTTCAAATATACTTTTTACAAACTCGCTATATGCATAGTGATGCCTCATCTCATCGCTTGCAATACGTTTACACATGCGCGATAACTTATCATCTCCTACCTTTTTCGCTAATTCGGCCACTCTATTATGTGAAATAAAAGTTGCTAGCTCTTGAAAACTTGTATATACAAAATTTTTATAGGGATCACGGCCTGTACCAATATCAAAGCCATCACTTATCAGATGTTGAGTAGTTATTTCAACTTCTTTCATGTTTACCCTACCTGACAAATATAGATACTTGTTTAACAAATCTCCATGGCGATTTTCTTCGCTTGTCCAGTGTCTGATCCATTTCGACCAGCCATTGCGTTCAATATTATTGACACCTTCTACCTCCATTAGCCACGATTCGTATGTAGGTAAAGCCTCTTCAGTAATAGTATCGCCGACTAGCACAACCCAAAAATCATATGGAAGATCTTTAGCCAATTCTCGTAACTCTGTAACTTCCTCAAAGAAAGTCTCCTCTTGTGAATTGGGCAAATAATCTGTCGGTTGCCAGATTTTTTCAATTGGTATTAAATATTGATCGATAAAAGTATCGACATTCTTTTCCAAGAAGCGCATAACTTCGAGGCGAATATTCTTTATAGACATTGTAATATATATTAGAAATAAATCTTCCTTATTAATATAGCTCCTATTTTTTAATCCAGTAAATAAATTAGAAAAAAGGTAGATTTAGAGTAAAGTTAAGATTATTTATAAATGACTATAAGTGAATATTTATTTCAAGAATAAATTAGATGATTTGACAGAGAAGAATTAAAGATAACAAACAAAATTACTGTATTAAATAACTTTGCAAATCATATATTGATATAATTGGTTTTCAGGACTTAATTTGGAATTAACAAGTAAAAAATAGGATTTAGAAATTAATAATAAAGACTGTATTCTGAATTATTTATTTTACAGAACTCCTTATCTAAGACTCATATATTTTATCTATATCATAAAATATATAGTCATAAAAATCACAGAATAATTGCCTCAACAACTTCTTTTTCAACCCTTTCGAAAATTTCAGTGAATGGTAAATCTTTCACGGCAAAAGGCTCGTGAATGGTAAATATCAACTTATTTCCTAAGCCCATTGGAAAAGAACCCCATTTGGTCATTTTCCATGAATTATTAATTGTCACAGGCACTATATATGCAGATGGTGCGTATTTACAAAGTATTTTTAATCCATTTTCAGCAAAGGGACCCGGTTTACCGGTTTTACTCCGTGTTCCTTCTGGAAAAATTACTGCTGTACGCTTTGTTGTTTCGATATAATCAGCCATTTTCTTTATAGCAGATAACGATTGTTTAGCATCCTTTCTATCAATAAGAACCGAACCTCCATGATTCAAATTGTAGGATATACTAGGAATGCCTTTACCTAGTTCTATTTTACTTATAAACTTAGGATGTACTTTTCTCATAAACCACAAAATGCCGGAAATATCATACAAACTCTGATGGTTTGCAGCTATTATAATAGGTACTCCTTGTGGCAGACGCTCCAAATTCTCGACTTTGTAGGTTGTTCCTAAAATATAGGTATTTATCGTTAAAAAGAAGTTTAAAATATCTACACTCTTTTTATGGGCATCATACCCAAACCAATTAAAACATACCCATTGGATAGGGTGAAAAACCAGTAGAATCAGTAAAAAAAGAAGATAATAAACAACGGAAAGTGGGTATGATATTAGTTTTTGCATAATTTACAAGTTCAATGATATTCAAAATTAGCAAAAAAAATGTTAATCAAAAAATAGGATGATTCAAAATCTGCATAAAATAAAAGTCAGAGTATCTAAATGACTACTCTGACTTTTTTATTATAAATACAGTAAACGTATAATTATACAATTAAACTTAGCTAAACTCTTTCTTTAACTGGGCAACCCAATCAGAAATTCGTTTATCCGTTTTATCAGCCTGAGTATCTATATCAATAGCTAGTCCGAGAAACTTATCACCTCTCAACGCTCTTGATTTTTCAAAGGTATAACCTTCGGTAGAAGTAAGACCTACAATAGTGGCACCACCGGCTTCAAAAGTTTCAGCTAATAGTCCGATTCCATCTACAAAATTTTCCGGATAATCGATTTGATTTCCCAAGCCAAAAATAGCTACCTTTTTACCTTTTAGTTTCAAATCATCCAAATCAGGAAGAATCTCATCCCAATAGGTAGGCAATTCTCCGTCAAACCAGGTAGATGTTCCCAGAATTATATTATCATAGCCTTCAAAGTCTTTTCTCCAAGCCTCTTCGATTGCCACAACACTTATTGAGGCGTCTCCAAATGCAGCCTGTACCTTTTTTGCTATTTCAGCTGTTTTTACGGTACTTGTACCATAAAATAAACCTATTTTTTTCATTTATCACACACGTTTATAGTTAGTATTCAATTTCAGTTTATTCGTTTAAAACTCGGCTAATTCTTTAGCTGCTGCATAAATGCGGTCTACATTAGGAAGTATTGCTCTTTCCAATATCGGATTAAAACCTACCGGCGTAAATGTTGATCCCACACGCTGGATTGGAGCATCCAAATAACGATATAATTCGGTTCCGATAGATGCCGCTATTTCAGCACCAAAGCCCGAAAAGACTTTATCTTCATGAACAACTAATACTTTACCTGTTTTCTTTACAGACTCGGCAATCGTTTCTTTATCCAAAGGAATCAATGAACGAAGGTCTATAACTTCAACTGAATAATTATTTTCTTTTGCTAAACGCTCAGCTGCATCAAGGCATAAATGAGTTGTATTACCATAAGTTATGATAGTAATATCACTACCCTCACGGCGTATGCGAGCCTTTCCGAAAGGCACTTCGAAATCATCGGGAACTACTGTTGATGATTCTACTGCATTATATAGAGCTTTAGGTTCAAAGAATAATGTAAAACCTTCGGATCTCATGCTTGTACGCAATAATCCCGCCGCATCATCGGCAAAAGAAGGATATACGATACGTGCCCCCGGCAAAGTGGTTAATGCACCTTCCAGGTTTTGAGAGTGGTAAAGCCCCCCTCCGATATAACCACCGGCAGCTAAACGTACTGTAATATTAGGAGAGAATTGTCCATTAGACCTCCAATAATCGTGAGTACATTCTACATACTGATCGATAGCAGGCCAAAAATAGTCGGCAAACTCAGCACCTTCCACTACAACTCGAATATCTTTTCTGAAACGGCTCATACCATTTGCCGTACCCATTATATAGTCCTCGGCAATAGGCGCATTAAATACCCGCTCTTCTCCAAACTCTTGCTGCATCCCCTTCGAAACGTTGAATACGCCTCCCTTTTCTTTATTTGCAATATCTTGTCCCCAAAGGAAAGTATTGGGATTGTGCCGGAATTCAGCCTTCAATGTTTCATTGATGGCAGTAACTAAATTCTTTACTTCTCCTGTTTCATTATGGGTTCCATCCACATACTTTTTAGGTTGGTATGGATCAGGAATAACAAAATCATAAATTGTTTTTGGATCAGGATCGGGAGCAGCAATAGCTTTTTTGTTTGCTTGACTCAATTCCTTTTTAGCATCTGATTCGATTTGTTTCAATTCATCTTCTGTAAAGCGTTTATAACGCAACAGCATACGACGGAATTTCAACAGAGGATCTGCATCTTTTACGTATGCCAACTCATCCTCATCCCTGTATAATGTTTGTTTATCAGAGTTAGAGTGTGATCCCATACGTACACAGTTGGCTTGTACAATAACCGGATTGCTGGTAGTTATAGCATATTCACGGGCAGCAGTCATCGCATTCATAGAATCGAATACATCCTTTCCGTTACAGTGAATAATTTTTAAGTTTTTAAAACCAACAAAATTATCTGCGACTTTACGGTTAGCCGTTTGTTCGTGTTTAGGTACAGAAATTCCATAACCATTATCTTGAATCACAAATATAACGGGAAGTTGTTCTGTACTTGCACCGTTGATCGCCTCATAAACATATCCTTCGGATGTAGAAGCCTCACCATGTGAAGTATAGGCAACCCCCTTATGTTTATAGTAAACCATGGCACGAGCTACTCCAACAGCATGAAGGTCATGAGAACCTGTTGCAGAGGAAACGTTCTCAATATTCCACTCGGGTTTAGCAAAGTGATTCGACATATGACGACCTCCACTTGCTACATCTGTAGCTTTGGAGATACCATTCAATATGAGCTCTTCTGCTGTCATACCCGCAGCTAAAACTGCAAGCATATCTCTGTAATAAGGGAACATAAAATCTTCACCTTTTACAAATACCTCACCCATTGCAAGCTGAATACCATCATGTCCGGCATAAGGAGCATGGTATGACCAGCCTAATGATTGAAGTAAGTAGGCCGGGGCTTTATTATCAATGGCACGTCCTAATGTCATCAGATAAAACCATCTGTGAAGGGTTTCTTTATCTGTGGTTTTTATACTAAATTTTTTCATTATATACTTTTTTTCGGATACTTATTTATTTTATAATCATAAATAAATTAAGCTTCCCAATTTTCTAAATAATCAGCAATACGTTTCACAAAATTTCCACCTAATGTACCGTTAATCACACGGTGGTCATACGAAAGTGACAAGTACATTTTATGACGGATAGCAATTACGTCTCCATCAGAGGTTTCAATTACCGAAGGTTTCTTTTCAATAATACCGACTCCTAAAATGGCAACTTCGGGTTGATTGATAATAGGTGTTCCTATTATATTTTTGAAAGAGCCAAAATTAGTAATAGTAAATGTTCCTCCTTGTATGTCATCACCCGAAAGCTTGTTGTTACGAGCTTTAAGAGCCAATGAATCAATACTTGTAGCTAATCCTGTAAGATTCATCTTATCTGCATCTTTAATTACAGGTACAATAAGGTTACCATCAGGCAGCGATACTGCAATACCAATATTAATGCGTTTTTTCTCTATTATATTGTAGCCATCTACGGATGAATTAATTCTTGGAAAATCAATCAATGCTTTAGCTGTAGCCTCTGTTATCGCAGGAAGATAAGTTAAGCTTATACCTTCGCGTTTTTGGAAAGCATCTTTGTTTTTAGCACGCCATTTCACCAATTTAGTAACATCTACTTCTACAATAGTAGTCACATGCGGAGATGTACGTACCGATTCCACCATACGATCTGCAACTATTTTGCCGACAAAATCCATAGCTATTACTTTATCTCCTTCTAATACAGGTATAGATGGTTTGGCAGCAGGTGCAGGTGCTGCGGCAGGTGCACTTTGTTGTGGTGCGGCAGGTGCAGCAGGCTTAGCTCCTCCAGGAGTTGGAACAACTCCATTTTTAGTTTGATCAATATATTTTGTAATGTCTTTTTTGCTCAAACGGCCTTCATAGCCTGTTCCGGCAATTTTATCAAGTTCATCCTGAGATATTTTAGCCTCTTTCGCCAATTGCGTTACAACCGGTGAATACCAACGACCTTCTTCTTTGTTTTGTTTTTTAGCCGGTGCTGCTACTTCCGACGCAGGAGCCTCAGCCTCTTTTTTCTCGGGTTGAGGTTGAGCTTCTTGTGCTGGAGTTGCAGGCGAATCACCAGCATCTTCTCCCTCTAGCTCAACTTTAGCAACAACTGTTCCTACCGGTACAGTATCACCTTCTTTAAAAAGAATCTCCACAATCTTTCCGGCTACAGGCGAAGGAATTTCCGCACTTACTTTAGCTGTGTTAACCTCAAAAAGAACATCATCTTCTTCGATGCTGTCTCCGACTTTTACCGACCAAGAGATAATAATTCCCTCGGTAATACTTTCACCCAATTTGGGCATTTTTATTTCAAATGTTGGCATAACTATTAATTTAAGAACTCATACTTACTAAGTATAACTTATGTATGGTGTAATATTTAACTAATATAACGCATTTTAAGCATAGAATGTTGACATCTCGAGATAGCAAAATAGACACCCCAATGGCAATCTATGATAACATTCTGGCTCTATGCAACTTACAAAAACCAAATCAGCGTTAGAACTTATCTATCAGAAGGTTCATTGAAATTCCACACCGGGGTGGCATATTTTTCATCCTTTAATACTGATATGGCAGCTATATCTAATTCGCTGAACTTATATTGCTTATTTTCGGGACTGCTATCTATAAAGTCATTCAATATTAATGCTTTTAAATCCTCTATTGCTAAAGGGTTAGCAATATGCTGACTGATATTAGTAACCGGACTTTTTACTGATCTCACATAAATTTTTGATTGTAGATTCTGACTTTTCTCTGAATAATCATGACCACTCTCCAATGAAGTTGTAAGATATTCTAAATTAGAAGAATAGAGTAATGTAGCATGATACATTACCCTATTCTTATGTATAGATTGAGCACTTCCCGAAATTTTGAGTCCGTCGATATTCAATCCACGGCGCTTATCTGCTTGTGCATTAACTCCCATTCTGGACAGAATATCTAATGTCAGATTAGTATATTTATCAAAATCGAGATTATTATTGCGTTCAATAAAGGTCACATTAATATTACCCAGATCATGGTAAACAGCACCACCACCCGAATATCGGCGTACTACTTTAATATGTTTATCACGCACAAAATCAATGTTTACTTCCGCCCACACATCTTGATGTTTTCCAAGAATAATAGACGGCTCGTTTTGGTATACCATAAAAATATCTTCTGTAAAGTTTTTCAACAGATATTCTTCTGCCGCAATATTAAAGTAAGCATCAGTGCATGTATTGTTAATACAAAGCATAATATAGTTGTTTCAAATTCAAGATTTTGCGAACAGTACTTCTTTAATAATTTCGCTCACTGTCGGGTGTGGAAATACTATCTTTTGAAACTCTTCAACGGTATAACCTTTTTCAATAGCTACAGTTGCCGTGATAATAAGTTCCGATACAGGATTACCCAACATGTGGCATCCGATGATTTGATCGTCTCCATTTACAATGAGTTTACATAAACCGCTTCCTCCTTCATTTTCGGCTAGAAAACGTCCGGAATAAGCCATTGGCAATTTTAGAACACTATAAGGTATTCCTGCTGCTTTAAGCTCTTCTTCTGTTTTTCCCGCTCCGGCCAACTCAGGATTCGTATAAACAACTCCCGGTATCGCTTTATAACTCATCACGTCATCAATACCCAGTATATGATTGATTGCAACTTCACCTTCGCGAATAGCCGTATGAGCCAATAACGAATAACCTGTAATATCTCCACATGCATATACACGAGGATGAGAAGTCTGCATATACTCGTTTACTTTCACTCCGTTTTTCAGAAGTTCTATTTTAAGGCTTTCCAAACCAACATTGGTTATATTGGCTCTTCGCCCTACACTTACCAATATTTTGTCTGTCGCTATTTTCTGTGTTTTACCATCTTTTTCAATTGTCACATCTGTAGCAGACACTTCCACAACTTTAGTATTCAGATGAAAATCTATGCCTCTTTTTGCATAATCTTTGCGAAGCATGGCAGAAGTCTCCTTGTCCATAGCTCCCAATATTTCCGGCATCATTTCGATAACACTTACTTTTACACCCATACTATTGAAGAAGGATGCAAATTCAATACCGATAACACCTCCACCGATAATGGCAAGAGAAGCAGGAAGTTCTTTTATATCAAGAGCTTCTTTTGATGTCCAATAGCTAATTTCAGACAATCCTTTGATCGGAGGGATTACCGTATCAGAGCCTGTACAAACCAAAAGATATTTCACTGAATAGGTTTCTCCTTTGGATGTAATTTGAATGTTTCCATTCGCTTCGCCTTGTATAAGGGCTTCACCTTCTACAATAGCGACTCCAGCTCCGGTTAATTTCATTTTAACACCTGCAGTCAGCTGTTTTACAACTTTGTCTTTACGACCAATAACTTTCCCCAAGTCAAAACCGGGGTTACCTTCAACGGAAATTCCGTATTTGGATGCACTTTTAATACTATCTAAAGTTTTTGCCGAATACAGTAATGTTTTTGTAGGGATACATCCCTCGTTAAGACAAACTCCTCCAAGAGCTTTCTTTTCAAACAAAATGGTTTTTAACCCTCCTGCAACGGCTTTCTCGGCAGCATTATATCCTGCCGGTCCTCCTCCAATAATAGCAATATCGTATTCCATAATAAATTTGAGATATAGTTAACAATAAAAGAACATAGATCTATTATTGTTATTAAATGTTATATAAACTAATTTAAGCTGAGCAAGATAGAAATAAATATCACACAGCACTTAGAATTAAACAATAATAGAAATAATTAGTTCTTAACTTGGGTAAGTATTTGAGTTGTGTTACTCTCTTAGAGATGATTATAGGCTAGTAAAAATGGTTAATGACTTATAGAATTTATCAATATAAATAGCAACATAGCCATTAACCATCAATAAGAGTTAAGGTCTTACACCTTTTATTGCTCTGATAAAGTATGATAGATACTTAAAGCAAGTCCTTATATATAAGCATCGGCTTTTTAGCCGCAGTAGTTTCGTCCAGTCTTCTGACAGGAGTTGTATAAGGAGCATTTTTTACCGTATCGGGATCTTCTTTTGCCTCAATAGCTACCTTCTTCATTACTTCAATAAAAGCATCTAGTGTATCGAGCGATTCTGTTTCTGTTGGCTCAATCATTATAGATTGAGAAAACAATAACGGGAAATAAACAGTTGGGGCATGAAAACCATAATCGAGCAATCGTTTGGCAATATCCAAAGTAGTTACTCCTGTCGATTTATCAAGTAGACCATCAAAAACAAATTCATGTTTACAAATCCCTTCAATGGGGAGATAATAATATTGTTTTAATGATTCTTTGATATAATTCGCATTGAGTGTAGCCAGTGGTCCTACATTTTTAAGGTTCTCTTTTCCCAATGACAACACATAGGTATAAGCTCTTATATACACAGAGAAGTTACCCAGAAAACCGGATATACTACCCAACGAATCATCACCATTATCAATATAATAACGATCTCCGTCTTTCTTCACTCGTGGATTAGGCAAATAGTCAACCAATGCTTTGCTTACACCAACAGGACCGCTTCCGGGACCTCCTCCACCGTGGGGTGTAGAGAATGTTTTATGCAGATTAATATGCATAATATCAAATCCCATATCTCCGGGACGGCATTTACCTAACAATGGATTAAGGTTTGCTCCATCATAATAGAGTAATCCTCCAGCTTCATGAACTAGATTAGCTATTTCAAGAATCTCTGTTTCGAAAATACCCAGCGTATTAGGATTAGTCATCATAATTCCTGCAAAAGTATCATCCAACAATGGCTTCAGATCTTTTGCACTGATAGTTCCATTTTTATTTGAATGCACTTCTACTATATCAAAACCGCATACTGCTGCACTTGCCGGATTAGTACCATGAGCACTGTCGGGTACAATTACTTTGGTACGCTTCAGATCACCCCTTTTCTGATGATATTGACGCATTATCATTAAACCGATTAATTCGCCATGTGATCCGGCATAAGGGTTTAATGTATATTCTGCAAGTCCTGATATTTCGGATAATGATTGTGCCAATTTATAATAAACCTCTAAAGCTCCTTGTATTGTATCTTCAGATTGAAGCGGATGTAAAGACGAGAAGGCAGGCAATCCGGCTATTTCATCATTCATCTTCGGATTATATTTCATTGTACACGAACCTAGTGGATAGAATCCTGTTTCGACACCAAAATTCTTGTTAGACACATTGGTATAATGACGTACTACATCCAATTCGCTCACCTCAGGCAATTGGGCTTTCTCTTCTCTTAATAAAGACGATGGAAGATCATCAACCGAATATTTACTCAATTGGTTATCAGGCAGAGTATAGCCTTTACGGCCATCTTTTGATATTTCAAATATCAATCTATCGTAATATTTCATAGCTTACTCCTCCCTTATTAATTTAACCAATTGATCTATTTCTTCTTTACTTCGTTTTTCAGTGACGCAGAAAAGCAGGCAATCATCCATCCCTTGTTTATATTTACCAAGTTGAATACCTCCCATAATATTATTATCAAGTAATTTCTTACTCAATTTTTCAATGTTTAAAGAGGTTTTTACTGCAAATTCTTTCAAGAAGGGCTTATCAAATACTGAAGTAAACTTTCCTGTTGCCAACAATTGATCGTACAAATAATGTGCACCACTATACGATAGTTTGTTCACATCACGAAGACCTTCTTTACCCATTAACGACATATAGATAGTCACATATAATGCCATCAATGATTGATTGGAGCATATATTACTGTTCGCTTTTTCTCTGCGAATGTGCTGTTCACGAGCTTGTAATGTCAATACAAAAGCACGTTTTCCATCTACATCGGTAGTAGCACCAGCTATACGCCCGGGTAACTTACGTACCAAATCTTTCTTTGTTGAAAGAAAACCGATATAAGAACCACCGAAGTTAAGAGGCATCCCCAAAGACTGCCCGTCACCACAAGCGATATCTGCCCCCCACTCTCCCGGCGATTTTAGAACAGCCAAAGATGATGGATCCACATTCATTATAAAGAGTGCTTTTGCAGAGTGTATTACATCACTATACCCCGTATAATCTTCGATAATACCATAATAATTAGGACTACTTACAATTACACCTGCTACATCTCCCGAAGCTAACTTACCTTCGAGATCGGTTTTATCTGTAACACCATCCAGTTCGGCTATTTCTTCGACATTAATCCCTTTATATTTTGCGTATGTTTTTACTACCTTAATTATGTTAGGGTTAACTGTCTGTGAAATAAGTACTGTATTTTTCTTTTTAGTACTGGCTACCGCCATGAACATGGCTTCAGCTGTAGCCGTTGTTCCATCATACATCGAAGCATTGGTACATTCCATACCTGTAAGTTCGCATATCATACTTTGATATTCGAAAATATATTGAAGTGTACCCTGAGCTATTTCGGGCTGATAAGGTGTGTAAGCCGTCAAAAATTCTGAACGGGATATTAATGGATTAATTACAGAAGGTGCGTAATGATCGTATGCTCCCGCTCCCGCAAAAACTGTAAGTTTTTTATTCTTCTGCCCAAGCTTTTCAAAATATTTTCTTATTTCAATTTCGGACAAAGAGGATGGGAGATCATATTCTTTTTTAAGAACAACACTTTCGGGAATTTCGGCAAACAGATCGTCTATCGAATTTACCGAAACTCTCTTAAGCATTTGTTCTATATCAGCTTCTGTATGTGGAAAATATTTATACATAGCTTCAAGATTTTAAGGTCTAAGACCCTTTTGTTATTATTAAGAAAACAGCCTTAATCACATATTTCAGCATATGCTTTGCTGTCCATCAACTTTTTCAATTCACCGGCATCCGATAACTTGACTTTCAGCATCCAACTGTCAAAAGCATTTTTATTGATTAACTCAGGCTCATCTGTCAGTTTCTCGTTTACTTCGACAATCTCGCCACTTACAGGAGATAATAAATCGCTGGCAGCTTTTACACTTTCAACAGCACCAAACTCGTCTCCCTGTTTGATTTCGTCGCCGACTTCGGGTATATCTACATATACAATATTACCTAGTTGATGTTGTGCAAAATCTGTAATACCGATATAAGCATATTCTCCTTCTATTTTCACCCACTCATGTGAATCTGTATACAACAGGCCTTCAATAACTTTACTCATTTCTTTATGTTTTTATATTAATATTATATTATGATTTATTTTTTATAATGTTTTTCGTAAAAACGTTTTTTTACTACATGTCCTTTAAATTCCTTTTTTCGGATACGAACATTCACTTCTGTACCGAGTGTAGCATATTCGCTATCAATCAAAGCAAGGCATACACTTTTTCCTGTCGAAATAGAATTATATCCTGTAGTTACATAGCCAATCTTTTTACCGTCAATCTCCACATCATAACCGTTGCGAGGTATTGCTTTATCAATTAACTCAATACCCACTATTTTACGTTTAACTCCTTCGTCTTTTTGTTTAGCAATAGCATCTTTTCCAATAAATCGGTCTTTATCCAGTTTTACAAAAACGCCCAGCCCCGCTTCCAGCGGAGTAATATCATGATCAAGCTCATGCCCATACAAAGGAAGCCCTACTTCAAAACGAAGGGTGTCACGGCACCCTAAACCACAAGGAAGTACTTCTTTTGATTGAACAAGCGAATCCCATGTTTTATTTATAAATTTATGGCTTCCGTATAATTCAAAGCCGTCTTCCCCTGTATAACCCGTACGTGAAACTATTATAGTTTCACCCTCATATTGAATTTCTTTAAATGTATAAAATTCGAGATCATTTATCTTAATATCCAGATGTTTTTCAATTGCATCGAATGCTTTAGGACCTTGTACTGCAACCTCTCCGTAATAGTCAGACTGATTGATTATCTCAACATTGTAATCTTGGCTATTTTCGACCATCCAACTATAATCTTTACCTATATTGGCTGCATTAACTACAAGAAAAAATTCTTTATCCCCTTTCTTGTATACCAATAAATCATCTACAACACCTCCGGTCGGATATAGCATCATTCCATAGAATATTTTACCTATAGCTGCACCTGAAATGTTATTTGTAAAAATATAATTAATATACTTCTCACTATCTTCTCCTTTAATAAGGATTTCCCCCATATGAGAGACGTCAAATATTCCGGCAGCATTACGAACAGCATTATGCTCTTCAACAATCGAAGTATATTCTATGGGCATATCAAATCCACCGAAAGGCATCATTTTGGCACCCAAAGCTAGATGTTTGGTATGTAAGCAGGTTTTAAGTGTTTCCATATTTATATTGGATTTATGTTTGTTCTGTGTCTTCTTTAAACAATATGTCAATAAAATGGTTCTTATCCAAATTGAAAATATAATCCTCTATCTTTATATTTTCAAGTACTCCGGCAATAGATTCCTTCTCGTAAAGTGTATTTTTAAGCAGTTTAAATATACTACCAATATCGCCAACCAGAAAATAATCTCCAACAATATTAATATCCTTTATGATATTATTTTTAATTTCTAAACGAACCTCAATGTCACCTGCGGTACTATAATCTTTTTTAATTAGGGTATAACGCGGATTATTTCCAAAAATAAACTCTTCGCTTAAATACTCTTTTTCTATTTCTTCGATTTTATTTATTTCATCCTGCGTTAGTATATATTCTCGATCACAAAGATGAGATCTCACGAAAATTTTAAAAGTTTCGATATCGGTATCAAAATGCTCGGATAGATTAGTTACTCGTTTTCGTACCGACTCGATACCTTTTGATATCAGTTTCTGATTATTGGGTGTTATCGACAAAACCAACTTCTCCAAATCGGTATTAAATAACATAGTACCATGCACTATACTTTTTCCGGCTGCCCGGTAAAAAGCATTTCCTGAAACTTTCTTTTCATCGATTGTTATGTCATTACGCCCCGATACCATTGCATTGATTCCCAATTGTTGTAATGTATGAGCAACTCTTTGCAAGTATTTATGAAAAGTAAAACTGACATTAAAATCGGTAGTGATATAAGAAAACATAATATTACTGAAGTCAGCATATACACATCCGCCACCCGACTTTCGACGATAAGTCTCAATCCCATGTTCTCTTACATAATCAAGATTCACTTCATTTTCCATCAATTGATTTCGTCCGAAGATAACAGTGGGATTTACCTGCCACATAAAAAAACACTCTTCTTCATTAAGAAATCGTGCAACGTATTCTTCCATCGATAAATAAAAAGAAAGTCTTCTTATTTTGTCTTCCGGTAAAGCTATATATATCATATTATAATCTCTGAAACTTGTATATTATTCCTAAATTCTAAATTTACATAAAGTTTTTATATATCCTCTTTTTAAAAGAATGCTATAGGGCATTTTATGAAATTAATCCCGATTTCGACCATTTTATTTATTTCAGATTATAGCTAATAAATAATTGTAAATAGTTTAATTTACACATAGGCAATAAGGTTTTTAAATTCTTTAATTATCTTTGCTTATCAATTAAATCTATAATGCATTTGTTATAATAATTAGTGTTAGCAATAATGCCTAATTATACAAAAGAGTATTTTTCGAAAAATGAGTAAAAAATATACTGATAAAATAATAAGAACCCGGAATATCTTCATATTAATCTGGATTAGTTGTTTTATTCTGTCAACACAAACAATAAAAGCTCAGCAGGTAATTATCGGATCTACGAATACCTCTGAAACTGGTGCATTACTTGCTTTAAAAACAGAATCAGATGGTACTGCTAAACAAGGAATATTATATCCACGTGTTGCCTTACAATCGTTAACAGAATTAGAGCCATGTGTTGTGAATGCCACTGATATTGATAAGAACAAGCATATCGGGCTATTAGTATATAATGTAGCAGAAGTCGGGGTTGATATCCAAAAAGGCACCTATCTATGGATCGGCAAACGCTGGGTTCCTTTGTCTATCATTGCAGAGGAAGGTAATTGATACAACATGAAGATATTTTTATGAATACAAAGTACTGTCTCTTTTTACTTCTCTTTTTGGGAGTAATTCTAAATATAGAAGCACAAGTTGTTATTGGTTCGGGGAGTACTGCATTATCTATACAACCTCAACCCGGAGCATTACTAGAGATCAAAATGCAGGATCCCGATAGCCAGAATATAACCTCAACAAAAGGACTTATGCTACCGCGTGTTGCCCTGACAGCAGCAGACAATCTGGCTCCATGTGTTGTCGGCGCAACTGATGCACAGAAACTCTTACACAAAGGACTTACAGTATATAATACAACCTACGGAGGAACTTTATTACCTGCAATTTATTCATGGGACGGACAGAAATGGATGTTACTCGACCAATCGGTAAATCCATTATATAATCCTAATTCATATATAGTAAAACCTGGGCAATTTGTTGAAATACCTGTCAGCAAAGCATATGCTTTCTGGGAATCATATTCAACACCTGATTTTGTAAACGAGAAACTCACAGGGGCCGTTACCGCAGAATTATTATGGCAAGATACTCAAGATTTAATATCTGCCGGTAACATTACTCTATTAAAAGGTGATCAGGGCTACAACACAATTATCAAACTTAGTACCGATGCTGCCAAAGGATCAGGAAATGCTGTTATAGTAGTAAAGATAGGAGGCACAATCCGTTGGTCGTGGCATATATGGATAACCGGATATAATCCCTTAGTTAATGCCAAAACATATAAAGGGCTCACTTTTATGGATCGTAATCTCGGTGCATCAAATACCACTATCGGCGATCTCGGATCACTGGGGTTATTGTATCAATGGGGGCGGAATATGCCTTTTCCCGGAGCAAACCAAACTATTGGAAATGGAGTCACATTAGAGCCTGTAATCTATGGAAATGTAACAACAATAGACAAAACCGTTGTTGCTGTTAAAAACAACTTAGCAAATGCTGTACTAAATCCCTCGACTTTCTATTTATCTACAGGAAATTTTGGTGATTGGTATAGCAATGTTCTTGGTTTTAGAAATGATAGTTTATGGTTAAGTACCAATAAAACAAAAGGAATTTTTGATCCCTGCCCCGCAGGTTGGAAAGTACCATGGACAGCACCGGAGCCAACAAGTTCGCCCTGGTATGATCTTGGAAATCCCGGTTTTGTTGCAGGCACAGGTATTACATGGGCAGAACTTGGATATTATCCCAGTCCGGGATACAGAAACCAACTCAATGGAGTTTTAACGAATGTTGGATATATGGGTACATACTGGAACTCGATAGGCAAGGGTGGCTCTGATAATTTGGCTTTCACAACCGTCTTCTATAACAAAATTTATGGTTCAACTGATATTATAACTTATAACTTCGGTTACTCGCGTGCTATGGGTAATTCGGTACGATGTGTCCGTATCGAATAGTCAACCTATTCCACGCTGATAATTCCGATATGCAATCGGAGTAAATCCTGTCTTTTTCTTGAAGATAGAGAAAAAATGTTCTGTTGAATTATAGTTCAGTTCGAAAGCAATTTCTTTGACCGATTGCGATGTTTCGGCCAGAAGATGTTTTGCCTGATTGATCTTCAATTCCTGAAAATATTGCGTAGGGGCATACCCTGTATAATTCTTGAATACTTTACGAAACCACGAATAACTCACATTCAGCTTTTCTGCAATTTGCTGTGGTGAAACATCCTTATAGAGATTCTCGGACATAATAATTTTAGCCCGTTCTATTTTTTGATAAATCTCAGCGTTTTCGGTCACTATGTTTTTCGAAACAGATAACACCTTGCCCAGAATATGCAATACAACTCCTGCCAGATATTGCTGAGTAGCTATTTTATCTTCTTTGGCTGTTTCGATAGCACGGGAGAAAAGGTTCACCAGATTATCCTGAAAACCAACTTCCAATACAGGATTCTCTTTCGTAAAAAATGATGCCTGAACAAGGTTATCGATTATAGGACCTTCGAAGCCAATATAATATTCATTCCATCCACTGTCGGAAAGCGGACTATAGGTATGCCATTGATTGGGAAAAAGCATAATGAGGCAACCTTTTTCTACTTTTCTTTTCTTGGTAGAATCGGACTCGAAAAAACCTTCCCCTTTTGTTATATAAAGTAATTGGTATTCACGAAGAACCCGACCTTTAGCCGTATTAAAAAAGTAGTCGGAAGGATGGTTTGTCAAAGGGTACTTTCCTCCTTTGGGGATGGGCTGAAATCCGACCGTATTTACCCATAAGCCAAATTGTTTATCCCGCTCACTAACCAGTAAGTATTTAAAGTTAACCCCAAAATCATTAAGGCGCATCATAGGTAGATAGATTAAGAGCTTAACACAACAATGAATCAAGCTCTTAAAGGTATTATTTTTTTATCACAATCTTATCATATTGATCATCTGCTGATATTTCAGAATATTTAATTGCATCCGACATTTCGACTAAAGCCCGCAATACAGGCCCTTCCCCCATAGGTGCATTCTCTTGTGTCTTCCGGTTATAATAAAATGATAATGAGGGCATAATACCCGTTCCAACACAAATTGCAGTAACATCACCTTCATCAGTCATTTTTGTCATCATACCCTTCAAACCCTGCTCTGCAACATAAATAAAATCTTTATCTATCCAGCCTTCTCTTACTCCCCGAGCAATACCGAATACAAACATGGCGGTACCTGTTATCTCTTCATACGAATCTGTTTTATCTAATACCTGATACCACAACCCATTTTTCCCTTGATAACGGGCTACTCCGCTCACTTGTTGTTTAAAGTTTTCGATCAAAGCTTGTCTCTTAGGATGATCTTTAGGTAACATAGTCAACAAGTCGGCCTGTGCCATTAAAATCCATCCATTGGCTCTTGACCAATGTGCAACACCATGTTCCTTGGTATCTGTATGGTAGCAATGATAATAGATTTGCTTTTCGGGATGCCATAGGTATTTTGTATAATTCAAGACCTGATTGGCTGCATCGTCAAAATATTTTGTATCTCCCGTCATTTTCCCCATACGGCAAAGAAAGGCGACTCCCATAAATAAGTCATCTGCCCAGATTGTATTTTCGTGAGGCCAAAGTCGTGCTATCGTTCCATCCTCTAGACGAGGCTCTGCATACATCAGGTGATCGTTAGTCTCATTTATATAGTTAAGAAATGCCTTATTCGGTTTACGCATTTGAAGCTCAATAAGACTTGCACCCATAGGACCATTATCATCAAGCCTCTTGGCTCTGAATATCATGTGCCATGTCAGTTTGCGAATAGCCCGCCAGCCTCCTTCGCTAAATGCCTGATCGTATTGTTTCTTGAAGAAGTTCAGATTATTCTCATCAAAAACGAAATTCATATTTTTGAAAACATAATCTTCGTATTTCTTCGACTTGGTTTTATCTGCAAGTTCCAACAGAGCAATATTCAAAACTCCATTTGTATAATGCCAGTCGTTATATTCGTTCTGAACCTTAATATCCATAGAAAATGGAATATTCTTAAGGTTAGTATAAGTTTGTTCTGTCTTTGTATTCACAAAGGAGTAAGGCGTCTCCGACATAATTCTGTTGGCAATAGCTATTGCTATTTTATCTGCCGGTTGGGTTGCCTGAGAATAAGCCGCCAGTGTCGTAAAAAGAGCAAAAGCAACTATTAATGATTTTCGGTACATAAGGTTAACTATTAAAAATTTGAAAATGATTGCTAATCTACGATCGAAATAATTCTACAATCAGGTATCATTCGTTACAAAAAGTAATCAATAAGGTGACAAATACTTCTACAAAAGTGTCATTTTTCGATTTTCATTAAAACACTATAAATCAACAAATAACAAATAAAAAGGTGACAAAAGTAACAAAAGTGACACTTTTTATATGAGTCTATTTTTCTATTTTATGGTGTTACCTTTTTCGGTGCAGAGACTGATAAATATCTTATGTTATATGCAGCCAAACGCATAAAACTATCCCAATCGGCAACGAATTTATAGATAGATAAAACCTGATAAATAATGCTTTAATGTAGAGATGAGACTCCTCATCCCTACTCGAAAGCATAATACATTATTTGGGCAAATTGAAAGCCTCTTTCAAAGCTTGCATATCTGCCATAGAAGTACCTTCGGGTTCGAAGCCCATCGACTTAGCGGTCAGATATATTTGTGCCGATTTCGAAAGGGTATCCACCATATCGAATGCTTCCATGATATTTTCGCTAATGGAACATACTCCATGCTTTTCCCACATTACCACATCGTAATCTTCCAGTGCTTTTACCGTAGCCTCAGCTAACTCTATAGAACTAGGCATTAGATAAGGTATAATGCCCAATCCTTTGGGACAGAAAGCTCTTGTCTCGGGTATCATACTCCAAAGAAGATAAGTAAGCTTATCTTTTTCTAAAAATGCTCGGTTATGAGTCATAGCTATCAAATCAATAGGATGCGTGTGCAACGCAGCCTTACAATTAGATCCGCTACCGATCATATAATCGTGCATAGATAAATGTGACGGAAGTTCTGATGTCGGGCGAACAGGATTATCCGCTATGATTTCGTAGCTGTTACAATCGTCGCCGATACGAATTACAGCACCGTTTTCCATAGGCCAGCGAGCTAAATCACGCATACGCATATTGGTTCCCTTACAGAAGAAATAGCATCCTTTCAAATTGGGAAGAACTTTACCAATCACATATTTCTCACTAATTGGTTTTAGATTTCTGATTTCATCATCAACCAGATCTGTAATGTTTATTGTAATATTTCCGCCATTACGTTCAGCCCATCCTTTTTGCCAAAGGTAGCCCGCTACTTCTGCCACTTCCCATATTTTTTTGGCAAGTTCGGGACGATTATCTAATATTGATTTCATTTAGTTTTTATTTTAAGGTCATAGACCAATTTAAGTAATACTTTAATGTTATATTTTTAAGTTATAACTAATGCCAATTGGTAGTTGATATTATATGTTCTATTTTTACTAACGCACCCTATGGGTTTGTTTTTCATTTTGCCTTGATGCAAAACGAAACAAAAGATCAAGACTATGCCTCTTTGCCCGACCCGCTATGGACTCGAAAGCTAAAACAAAAGAAAAACGCTTAACGACAATACCCTTTTGTTTCTTAACGCTTTCATTCGCCCTGCGGGTACCCCGTGCAATCGGCAAGGTCGGGAAGCCTGACGGACAAAAGCAATTTGCAGGCGTCAGCCCCGGTGCATCAGAGGCACAGCCATTGGCTGACAAGCGAAGCAGGCGTAAAACTAAACATGCCGTAAGGCAGTAGGTTTAGTTTAGCCTGTAAGTTTAAGTCAGGCAGGCGAGCCACGCAGCACAAAGCCTTTTTGATTCCTTTTGTGGATTAGGAAAAAAGGAATACAAGCAATCTCTGATTGCGCGTAGAAAAATAATAAAATAGAAGATTTAGCATACATATCTCACAAAAGATTAGGCAGCACTAATGAAAATATAAGTATAGCCATACCCAATACAAGTACCATAATTGTTTTCTGACCTGTACCTTTCCATTCTTTCAGCACAATTCCCCAGATATTACTGCATATCACATTGAGCGACATAAGTATACTCCACGAGAAAGCAATCATAATACCGCCAGGTTCGAAGAAGCTTTTCCCCATTCCCAATGCAAAAAACTGAGAATACCACAATATACCGGCTAAGGCACAGAATAAAGTATTTCGCACCAATAATCCCGAAGGAGTAGTAAAAATTTGTCCCGAAGTACCATTCTTTTTATTCTGCCATACGCAATATATAAGGTTGGTAAGAAAACCGCCGATTGTAACCAAAAGAGTTACGGGATTTTGAGCAAAGAAAGAACTTGCTCCAAGTTCCATTACTCTTTGCTGAATCGGTTCACCCGCATTCAATCCCAAGCTGAAACAGGCACTCATCACTCCCGCAAGCAGAGCTACAAGTAATCCTTTTTTCAAAGCAAAGTCTTTGACCGCTTTCTTCTTTTCCTCTTCGGTCATATCTTTCGATCTCAAAGAACCTGCATAACCAATTGTTGCAATACCTGCCAAAGTGATACAAACACTTATAAGGAGAATTACTCCATCGCCCGACAGCAAATCGTTACCGCTAAGCACAGCAGGAATAAGTGTTCCGAAAGCCGAACAAGTACCCAAGGCGATAGATTGACCTAATGCTACTCCCAGATAACGCATACTCAACCCGAAAGTCAAGCCACCGATGCCCCATAAAACACCATAGAAAATGGTTTTCAGGGTAGCGGCAGATTCTATCGAATATACGTCAATTAACGACTGGAAGTTTGTAGCCAATAAAGCTCCCAAGAAAGGAAATACTAACCATGCAAACACCCCTTGAACCAACCAGAAGTTTTCCCAAGACCAATCTTTGACCTTATTAATGGGAACATATGAGCTGGATTGACCCAAACTTCCTATCGCAATTATAATCAAACCTATTAATGTATTCATCGTTTAGATGTTACGTCTTTTTCGTATTGTTGCACCAAAGGAATAAAATCTTCGCCCACAGCAATATTATTTTTCAAGCAGAAATAATCCCATACCGCATTCCATGGAAGACCTTTAGACTCTTCGAGAAGTGCAAGCCTTTCGAAATACTGTCCTTTCGACTCATATTCACGAAGGATATTTAGCGGTTCAAGCAATGCCTGAAGGAATGCTTTTTGAGTAGCTCTGATACCTATTACATACGCACCAATACGATTGATGGATGCATCGAAGAAATCGAGACCTATATGTACTCTGTTCAAAGCATCTGCTCTAACTATTTCTTTGGCTAGATCAATAGTTTCATCATTCAAGATAGCTACGTGATCCGAATCCCAACGAACAGGACGGCTTACGTGAAGCATAATCTCCGGAGTATAAAGCAATAGAGAAGAAATCTTATCGGCAACACTTTCCGACAAATGGAAGTGACCTGTATCTAGTGTAACCATTTTTTGATTCTTCACACCATATCCCATGTAGAAATCGTGAGAACCAACAGTATAACTCTCCAATGCAATACCAAACAATTTAGATTCGATACAATCTTTCATGTTTTTATATTCGGTAGAGAATATATTATCTAACGATTGCTCTAATATCTGACGGTATTTATAACGGTTTACTGTAATATCTTTACTTCCGTCATGTATCCACAAATTCATGATACAAGGGTCATTTTGAAATTTACCCATTGCCTCCGATATGGCACGTGAGCGTTTTGTATGCTCGATCCAAAATTCACGGATCGAATTATCAGGATTAGCAAGGGTTAAATCCCCACTTTTAGGATGTCCAAACGAACTTGAATTGAAATCCAGTTTAAGATTTTTTTCTTTAGCCCAATCCATCCAGCTTGTAAAATGCTCAGGTAGAATTTGATCTCTGTCGACCGCTTTTCCGCCAAAATCACCATATATGGCATGTAGATTAAAACGGTGGTTACCCCCTACATATTTCAAAACTTGCTCTATATCAGTACGCACTTCATCTATATTACGGGCTCTTCCGGGATAGTTTCCTGTAGCCTGAATACCGCCGCCGCCAATATTTCCCAGATTTTCGAAACCAACTACATCGTCTGTCTGCCAGCAATGAAGCGATATGGATACTTCCTGAATTTTCGCCAAAACTTTATCAACATCCACACCAAATGCTGCATAACGCTCTTTTGCGATTTCGTATGCCTTTTCTACTAATACTTCTTTTTTCATGGTTATTTATTTTTTAAGGTCACAGACCTGTTTGTTATTCTTTCATTTACTTATCTGCAAATACTTTGCATATGCTTTATTCCAAACTTCAAAATCCTGAGGTAAAAACGATTCGGGATGTACCGAGTTATTTATCACTTTTCTCATATCCGATAAACTATTCACCAGATTCAAAGCTTTTGCCTGTAACATGATATTACCAATGGCTGTTGCTTCAGATGGTCCTGTTACGATAGGAACATTCAACGCATTGGCAGTAAATTGATTTAACAGATTGTTCTTTGAACCTCCTCCGATTACATGTAGTTTCTTGATCTCGAAAGGAGCTAATTCCTGCAAATGATCGAATATCTCTTTGTACCTTAATGCTAAACTCTCGAATATGCAGCGAACATACTCACCGATATTCTGAGGCGTTGGCTGACCTGTATTAATACAATAATTACTTATTGCTTTGGTCATTATTGTAGGATTGGCAAAGACGTCTGCATCGGGATTTACCAAACATTTGAAAGGTTCGCTTTTCGATGCCTGCTCAATCAAATCGGGATAAGAGAGATTCGTATCCCATTCTTTACGGCATTGCTCCAAAAGCCACATTCCACATATATTCTTGAGGAAACGGATTGTACCGTCTACCCCACCCTCGTTAGTGAAGTTGAGATTGTATGTCTTCTCATTTATAATAGGCTCTTTTACCTCGATCCCCATTAATGACCACGTTCCCGAACTCAGATAAGCAAAGCATTCATCTACAGCCGGTACTGATGCCACAGCCGAAGCCGTATCGTGCCCTGCAACAGCCACAACAGGAATACTTTCGAGTCCTGTTTGTTTACAAACCGACTCTGACAAATTTCCAATCACAGTTCCCGGTAACACAAAACGTCCGAATTTGCTTTTATCCAGACCTACTTTTTCGAGTAATTCGCAATTCAGTTCTTTTTTATAAGGATTCATAGCCTGAGATGTCGAAGCTATCGTATATTCCATTACCACCTCACCTGTAAGCAAATAGGATAAAGCATCGGGCATGAATATAATCTTATCAGCCTCTTTTAACAAAGTGGCTTCATTCTCATTAAGAGTGAAAAATTGAAACAATGAATTGAAATTCATTATCTGGATTCCTGTTGCTTCATACACATCCTTACGTGAAACAAGCTTAAAAAAATTATCAGGTGCATCTACCGTATGAGGATCACGATATGCATAGGGCATACCTATGATTTCTTTATTCTTATCGATAGCTATAAAATCGACTCCCCATGTATCTATACCTATTGACGATATAGTGATTCCTTCCTGAGCGACTTTCTTCAAACTGAGAAGAATCGACTCATAAAGCGATAATATGTTCCAGTAAAAATGACCGTTTACTTCAATCAAAGGATTAGCAAAACGGATTAACTCTTCGATTTTGAGCACTCCGTTATCAAGAGTACCAAGTATAGTGCGTCCGCTTGATGCGCCTATATCAATTGCCAGAAAGTTTTGTGTATTCATTTATTTAGATTTAAGGTCTATCATTTTTAAGTGAATAGATTTTGATTGTGTAAAGCAAATGTAGTGCCTCTTCTCATTTATACCGATAGTGTATTTGAGACAAAGACTACAGGTTTTGTCACTTTTTATATAACAATTTCACTACTCCCGGTTTAATGTCTGAGTCTATTTTCAGCTGATTGGCTTTATAAGCAGATGAAATGACTATATTTTTTGATCTTAACCCCGACACTTCAAATACACCGGGTAATTTTGCATCCGTAGTAAAACCATCGACCTTCACATCACTTACGTTTCTTAAGATCAAAGCTGATCCTTCTTTGGGATAAATATTTACATTTTTCAATGTAATATTTTTCGACTCCATGATTTCGGCTCCTAATTGTGAATGAATAACCACATTCTCTACATTAATATTATCTATATTATGTTCGGGCAATCCATAGAAATACATGGCTTTACGAGCCTTACTGCACGTTACATCTTTTATAAAGATATTACGGAAAGTAGGTGTAGTAATATCCACAGGAGGTATCACTTCGGTTACAGGTTCAGCATCATTATCTTCGAGAGTTTCCACTACTGATTTGCCTCCGTAATAAAGATTGAAATGAATAGGCTCAGTCGAAATATCAATCATACTTACGTTGGTTATATAAATATTCTCAACAATTCCGCCACGTCCTCTGCTGCTTTTGAATCTTAGACCAACATCCGTACCTAGAAATTGGCAATTAGAAACTGATATATTCCGCACTCCACCCGACATTTCACTGCCGACAACAAAACCGCCATGTCCTTTAAATACGGTACAATTATCGACAATTACATTCTCACATGGGATATTTCGTTTCAACCCATTCTCATCTTTACCCGATTTTATACAAATACCATCATCGCCTACATCAAAAGTACTATTAATAATAATCGCATTTTTGCACGATTCAAGATCGAGTCCATCACCATTTTGAGCATAAGACGGATTTCTCACCTGAACCCCATCGAGAATAACGTTTTCGCACATAAAAGGGTGTATATTCCATGCAGGCGAATTTTGAAAAATAACTCCTTGCAGATATACATTTTTACATTGCTGAAAACTAATCATCACAGGGCGAAGAAAGTCCCGCACCGAAGCCCATTCGGCTTCGGTCTTTAAATTTCGGGGCACATTCATGTTGCTGATAGTATCGCCATGCAAGTATTGAGCCGAAGGCATCCAATAGTCAGCACGCTTGAATACTCCTCCGTTGGAAGTTGCACTTTTCCAGAAGCTATCCGATACTTTTTGCTTCTTCAGAGGTCTCCAGTAATGACCATTGCCGTCAATCGCACCACTTCCTGTTATGGCTACATTTACCAGATTTCTTCCCGAAATAGGTGATTGGCATCTGCGTGTATCAAGTCCCTCAAAAACCGTTTCAACCAAAGGGTACAAATCTTTATCGGGCGAAAAAAGAATGATTGATTTATCTTCTAAGTGCAGATTAATATTACTTTTAAAAACGATAGGTCCTGTTAGCCACACACCCGAAGGGACGGTCAATTGTCCGCCACCTTTAGCTACCAGAGCATCTATTGCTTTGGCAAAAGCTTCTGTATTTAAAGCTATTCCATCACCAACTCCTCCAAAATCAACAATTGAGACTTTATTTGCAGGGAAAGATGGACGGGTTAATCTAGGCATTTCAAAAGGAAGATTCTCATACAAATAAGCATACCCTCCCTCTTCTTTTGCAAAGAGATTAAAAACAGATATAAAGAATAAGGTTATTATAACAAAGTACTTTTTCATAGTCATTTCAGGCTTTCAAGAGTTAAAGGAGTCAAGGTTACAGGACCTAATAAACCCGAGGGTATTATTTCCCATCCCGAATAGTCCCCTTTTTGATAATCTATCTTTACAAAATTTATTTCCTTAAATATTCGCCAATCTACTTTTTGTCGGTCATATTCGGCAATTCGATTTGCAGGCAGATTGGTTACCTCAATTTCAATATGGTTATTACCTTCTTTCAGGTATTTACCAACCTTTGTTTTAAAAGGAACAGCCCAAAGGGTTGCTACATCTTGACCATTTATTCTTACCCGAGCACTCTCGCGGACATCGCCAAGATCTAGCTCCCATTCATCACTCTGTATCAATGGTAAGTTAAATTCAGTAGTATATAAGGCTGTTCCCATATTTGTTTTCAGGCCAGGATTATCCAGTCCAGTCCATGATCCTAGCTTATTTAGTTTAAACTCATTAGCAATAGCAGGGCTACTTTCCACAAATTTCATCGCCCACCTACTATTAAGCATAATAGATAGATTTTGAGGAGTGTAATATTTCCAATCGGCAACATCGGCAATCTTCTTATCGAACGTTTTTAGAATTATGGATTGACCTGATTCGAGTTGAAGATATACTTGTGTTTTATTTCCTTCTTTACGAACCTTAGCCAATCCTGATTTTCCATCCATTGGATTAAAGAACATCACACTTTCGGCATCCACACCCAAAGTTATCCAACCTTCTGTATCTTCTGCTTTAAGGGCTGATATGAAATAATGATAACCATCACTGTTGTTTCGTCTGATATATTGCAAACCGTGTAAGGTTTTCATTTCCTCTTTTTGGATATTACAAGCATCCAACGTTTTAGTATAATCCGAGCCTGTTATTATCTGACCTTTGCCCAATGTTTGAGTATTTACTTCAGCAAATGATTTAGTTTTAGATATCTGATTTATAAGCTTTACTAACTCTGCTCTTCGTTTGTCGGAATCTTTAAATCCGGGAACATCATTGGGATATTTCTCTATGAAAACAATCTTTGCCCCATCTTTAGCTAATTTCAATAAATGTGACAATGTTTCAATCGGCATCTTATCAACAGAAGGTACAATTATAGCTTTATATGATGTACTGCCTGATGTCACAAGTTTACCATTAATAACCTGTGTAGATAATAAATAGTTATCAGAAATATAATCGACATCATACCCCGAATTGACAATATTATTTACAGCTGAAATAAACTCAGGAGCACGTTCTTGCATCTTATGAATATCGAACATCAAAAGGCGTCCGTCTTGTTCATGCCACATATCGTACACAGGGAAATAAAGCAGAAAATCGTTATCCGGTTTACCCTCTTGCAGAAAAGACTGGCATCTGGTGATATACTCAAAGAAAGCATCTGTATCTCTCCAAATACTATTGGTGGGCGATATATCTACCGAAGCATAGAACTTCCAACCCGGCCATTTAGCCTCTTTGGGCGAATAGGTTGTTCCATGAAAAAAGACGTGATTTACACCCGAAAGAAACAGCAAATCCAAATCGGGTTTACATTGAGAAAGAGAGGTTCTGAAATGCTCGGTCAACCAAGTAAATGTTTCGGAGCTGGTATACGGTTTTCCTGTAATATGTGCTCCCGAGGAAGCATATTTAAGCATCGATAAGTCAGAATCATTTATCTTCTTTATCGAATCTTTTCGAAGTCCGTTTATATGAAAATCGGATATACCAAAAGATTCAGCTTCGGGAATATCTACTGTAGCATATAAATCGATCAGATTTCCGGGTGATCCATGTGCCTGATTTCGGGTGGTACTTCCATACTGATGCGCCCAGTTTGTCCATTGGCGCGTAAAATTTTCCAGAAGCAAATCAGCCAGAGTTTCTCTGTAGTCGGCAATTATACGTGCGGTTATATCTGTTCTCTCTTGGGAGATAAATTCAGGTAAATAATTTTCCAATTTATATCCCCGTCTTTTCTCGAATTGTTCGAATAAGTCGGGAGTCCAATCCCCACCATATACTTCATACGAATCATTAAAGAAAGAATTGGGATAATTGGCATTATTATCTTTAAATGCTTTCGATAACCTAGTAAGATAATTAGAAACCGCCGTTTTGGAAAAATGATTCATGACCAACCCCTCACCTCCGGGTGCTGCACGTTTTACCTGTTGCAAGGTTTTTCCATTGAAAACAGCTATCAATCGCCAATTCCCTTTAGGTGCAGTCCATACAAGTGTATTGTTTTTCACTTTAGATGTAAGATCTAATCTATCTCCTTTATCCGAAAAAGCCATCAATCGACAAAAGGTTGCAATTTCTCTTTGTTTTTCGTCTTTTACCTCTATCTTTTCATTTAATTGTTGTGCGCCTTGCAAGCTATATTCCTCAAATATAACTTTCGTTGCCGCATCTTCGATGCTTACCTGAGGTCCTCCGAAAGGCCAGCCTGTACCGCCGTTCATATCTATCTTTAAGCCGAGTTGATTGCCTTGTGCTTCTGTATATTTAAGCATTTCCATCCAACGTGGCGACAGGTATTGAATTTCATTCGCCTCATTATTCCGAACACCATAAATAGGAGTGATTTCGAGTCCTCCCATACCTTTACGGGCATACTGGCCCATATTATAGGCAAGATTATCTTTATCTACGGCACTCCCCATCCACCACCAACGTGCGGCAGGTTTCATCTCAGATTTTACTTGTGGCCAGCCTGTCTGTTGTGCCGATAAACACAACGAAAATATGCTGAATAAACAGAGTATCGTGTTTTTCTTTTTCATACGACTGATTTAAGACTTAATATCTTTATTTGCCGAGTTGCAAACATCCCATTATAAATGGTCCTGTTGCTTTTGCATCGTTATCTCGAATACGTTCGTTTACATAATATTCGAAGCTACCGTCACGATATGGATTTCCTCCCAGACCCGATACAGCACAACATTTTATCAATGTAAGAGTTCCGTCTGCATTTTTCACAATCAGGTTTTTCATCAATCCATCATAAGCTTTTTCGGCAACAGCTTTGTACTTTTTATCGATATATCCTTTGTTTACAGCCTTAGCATAAGAATACATAAACATAGATGACACGGATGCTTCAAGGTAATTGCCTTGTTTGTCTCCTTTGTCCAAAACCTGATACCAAAGACCTGTTTTATCTTGATACTTGGGTAAAGTTTCAGCCAGTCCGTTTATTATTCTGATAAGCTCACCTCTCTGAGGATTGTCTTGTGGTATAAAATCCAAAACATCCACCAAAGCCATAAACCACCATCCGATGCTACGTCCCCAGAAGTTAGGAGACTGACCTGTGACCTTATTTGCCCACAGCTGATTTTTACTTTCGTCCCAAGCATGATAATAAAGTCCCGTTGCAGGGTCATAAGTGTGTTTGGCACAAATCAAGAATTGATTGATAACATCATCCGTCCATTCAGGCTTATTAAATGTAATGGCATACTGAGCCAGAAACGGAGATCCCATATACAAACCATCCAACCATATTTGATGCTGATAAATCAGCTTATGCCAAAATCCTCCTTCTAAAGTACGAGGATGAACACTCATTTGTTTTACCAGCCTGTCCATAGCCAGTTTGTATTTTTCATTTCCTGTTTGTTTGTAAACATCAAACAGAACTTTTCCAGAATTGATATAATCGATATTATAAGTTTCGACTTTATATAAGTGTATCTCTCCTTGATCGTTAATAATGGTATCAGCCCATTGAACCACATAATCAAGGTATTTTTTATCACCTGTTTGCTTCCAAACATCAAGCATCGCCAAACATCCTAATCCTTGAGAATAACCAAAGTAAAGGCGTTGTCCATGATCCAATTGATATGCCTGAGGAAAACGCTTCATTTCGGAATCGGCAAAAAGGATTCCTGTTTTTTGCGAATTTGCAGATTGTATTATAAATAGTGCTAACAGTACTAGAAATAAGTTTCTCATAAATATTTGATATAGGTTACAACTTATAAAAATACAAAATGCTTACTCTTTCAAAATAAGCATTTTGATCTTTATCGTATGACTTTTGCTATTTGCGTAAAAGAGTTACAGCCATTAATCCAATTACCACTTCGTTGGCTACTGCCTTAACCTCAATGTTCTTTAATTCTTTTTGAGGGTTTAAATACAGATCGAGAATTATTCCTGCTCCACCGTCAATAGAGCGGCCATAAACCTCGGTAGGGTTAATTTTCAAATCCGTTTCCAAATCACGGCTCACTAACGCCGTTTTGAAAGCAACACGATAAGGACGAGGTTGCTTCGACCTGAATGCTTGCCCATCTATAAAGAAATCCTGCTCAATAGGTGCCCATGTTTCAGGGTTTACTAATTCGAGAACCTCCGTCGTTCCATCCTGATAGTTAACTGTAACAGTTCCATTTACTACATGACATTGCATGTGGTTGGTACTTCCCGCCATCATCAGATAAGCATGAAATGCCTTTCCTGTCAGTGGGGCTGATAACTGAGTCGGATAATTATCCCATAAAGTAGTAAAAGCAATATTATTAGCATGCTGGGTACTTTGAGTACGGAACGGAACGCCGAATGGTGTCATAAATAGATTGCCGTTGGTTGCTTTACGCAAGCCGACGTCGTCTATATTAGCAGTCATTGTCGGGTGGCACCATTCGCCTATTCCTTGTTTTGGTACTTGCAATGTTGTATAGGGTGAACGCGGAGTAAGATACTCATTCTTAAAAATCTGAGTAACCGAAGCATTCAGAATATTATCAATATTCACAGTTTCATAATTAGGGGATGGATTTTTTAGATTCCAATTGATTAGATTAGTTTCATAAATGACCTTTCCGTCTTCGACTAATTGTAATCTGTTTGTTCCCAATCGTATATCCTCCTCTGGAATCGTAACTAAGTTAGAGGTTTCACCTTTTTTTATGGATAAAGGTTGGGTATATGAATTTACAAGCAATTGTACATTCAACTCTTTATGTGAATTATTCTTTACCGTGAATTGTAAATTGGTAGCTTCTGCATCATAGTTAATAGAAACAGGCTCTTTTATTTCCAGATGGACAGGTTGCCACCACATCATTTGTCCTTGCTTAAGTTGAACAAATAAAGTACGATGCCCTAGCTCTCCATTCAATCGACCAGTTACATTATTGGCTTTTGATCTTGTATTCGTCAATACATTCTGAGGATCATATATCTCCTGAACTTTCGATTTAGTCTCTAAAGTCCAATTCTCTCCTTTTACACCCGTTGATATGTATGAAGGTTCATCTAACTTACTTCCACCCCACTCTATTTCTACCATATAACTATTTGATAGTTCGCTCTCAATCTTAATGAGAGGTTGTCCCACGCTTTCTTCTAAAGACCATTTCTGAGGTTTACCATTTACTTTTACAGATTGTATTTTCTCTGTTTGAGCCTTTAAACGTAAATCGAGATTCAATGACTTTTTAAACTTACTATCAATAGTATATGTATCAATATTACCTTTACGTTTGAAATCAAAATCAATATCAGGAGTTGAGACAGATGCATACTCCCAAGCTGATGGAAATCCGGGACGAATTTCTAAACGATTATTCATAGCATCGGGCAATATCCCGAAAAGCCCCTGAATAAGTGTTCTTGAATATACTCCTATGGGATCGCCAAAGTCACGATAACATTCGCCACGTGCTGCATCGTAAAAGCTTACTTGTCCGATATTTCCGGGACTGCCTCCAAGATACATACCATCCAAAACAGAACTTTTGAACAGCTTGAAAGCCTCATCGTTTCTACCCGATTGCCAATAAGCTAAACTAGTATGAGCGACTTCTGCAAAAGCCACATTATTTATAGACCACGAATAAGGTGACCAATTGGTTGTAGAAATAGTCTGATACCCCTCATCCTCCAACCCTCTTGCTAAAACAGGAATGTGAGGAATCTCATTATCTATGTATCGTGTTGCCTGATAAGCCTGAAAAGGTGTATGAATATCTGAATCTATGGCATGATAAACTGTCCATATTCCCGCATTGGGATGTATCATTTTATTCCCCATAAAATTTTTATATTCTGCCCACCATCCTTTATTATCGAGCCACAATTGAGAATTAACTGCTTTGAGTATCTTATCAGCCTCATCGGCATAAGGCTTAGGGTCTTCTCCTATTTTTGATGCTATTTGAGCAGCCATTTTATTGGCTCTGTAATTATAAGCAGATGAATGCGTCACGCTTCCACTATTGTATTGAAGTGCATCGCTCGCCCAAATACTGGCATAAGCATCATAAAGACCATCGTCATTGGGGTCGAAATTTCGTTTCTCCCAAGCTAAATGGCTTTTCAATACAGGCCACATTTTACGCACATAATCCATGTCACCCGTCCAATTGAAATGCCAAAGCAATTCATCGATATAACAGAGATTCATATCATAATGGTGCATCTGGTTAGTGCTGTACTGATTACGGGTAATGTAACCATTGCTATACATCTGTGTACCCCACGTTTTATCGGCTCGTGCCAAATTGAGGTTTCGATCTTGTGCCGGATGTGGAATAGTTGGTTCTATGTTTGTAATCTGTGAGGCTGCATATCCATCGAAATGTTTTCTGGCTCTATCGTGCCAACCAATGGCATCGCCCACATAAGCCGCACGCCATCCGTTGAGAGGCATACGCCATCCAACTGCCCCGTGTTGCCAACAATCGGGATCCCAGATACCATCTGCGGCAATACTCAAAACTCCTCCCAAAGTATTGAAATACGGATCAGGGGTATTTATTTTTACAGTTTCGGCAATTGATTTACGTTTAGCTTCGGCATCTTCAAAGCATTTCTTTAGTTCTGTATAAAGAAGAACTTTCTCTTTGTTATTTTGGACAGCAAAATAATAAGTATTAGAAGAGTTTAAAGATGTTCGACAAAGTATAATCGGTTTATTTTCAACAACGCTCGATTTCCAGACATTCAAAGGTGTTGTCACAGCATAAGGGGATGCTAGTTTCAACTCTGAATTTTCGGGAAATACAGCTACTATTTCTTGTGTCCCTCCCTTTGTCCCTTGACCATACTCCAAAACAAATGAATTATCTCTGACCGTAAATACATTATTTAAGCAAGCAGCGGGTTGCAAGCCAAAAGCATTGGGATCATCCACACCCAAATCTCCATTCCTGAAAAAGCGCTTATTGCTTGCTCCTCCAAAAGTGGTAATCAGGTCTATATTATTTGGCAGATTTTCCGATTCTATTTTCATTATTAAACCTTCGGCATCTGCCATTGCCAACACTGAAATTGTGATTTTTCCCGGCTGGATAAAAGGATCTTTTATTTCATAAATCCGGCTACCTGAACGATAAACAGACTTGATATATTCGGCATCATTTAACCATAAGCTTTTACTATCTATGATTAGCCCCAATTGCAGATTCCCACCCATATTAGGCATGAACAAACCAAATTCGGGTAAATCGCCTGTTTCTATACGGAAAGCTGTATTTGTTCCATACAAAGCTCTATTAAATTTTCTATCTCCATTTACAATAACGAAGTCTTCTCCTTCTGGAGTATACCTTAGCTTTCGTTCTTTTCCATGCCAATATACTTGAGGTTGTCCCAAGATATTTACAGAAGAAAAAAGAAGTAAAGAAAATATCAGTATAAGGTGCCTCATGTTATATATTTTAAGGTTTCAGTAGGGGTGAATCTATGTGTTCACCCTATATTGGGCAGACACATAGGTCTGCCCCTACATTTTTACGGCATAGGTTTTAAACCTTCCCAAACAACATTCCATGTTCCATCTTTAGGGAATCCGGGAGTTTCTACTTTATTTCCATCCCATCCGGCACACATCATGGCTACTGCTGTTAACAATCCTCCATTGCCGGGTAAATACACTCTCAGGCGTGAATCCTGATAATTATGCCCATTCCCTAGATAGGTATTTGTACGTTTATCCATCAATAAAGCCTCAACAGCTTTTTCGGGTTCGCCCAAACGTGCAGCACACATGGCTGTCATCGGATAATCCCACCCCCATGTTTTACCCCAGTTCCAATTTTCCAGAATCCAGTCTAATGTATTTTTCATGTAATCGGGGCGTATCAGTTTGTTTTGAGGCAAGACACCCATAGCTCCCAACACAGCAGGATGATCGGATGTAAAACGAATATCTTTGTATGTATCTACTGCATCCTCAGCAGCAAGATACAAGCCATCTAAAGAGGCTAGCGGCGATAGTTTGTCGATCAATTCATCCCATTGAGGTTTTCTTTTCTCGCCGGCTCTTTCTCTCCATTGTTGAGCTACCGACATGGCATAATGCCAATAAGATAATTCGAACGGGGGATTAATCGTTTCCGATGCTCTTAACGATTCCTGAGCAGGAATTATACCTTTCAATATATAACGTCCTTCCAATTCTTCATAAGTGGCAAATGATGCCATAAATTCGGCAGTTTCCTGCACCAAGAAGTTATATTTCTCCAAGACTTCGGGTGACGGATTATTTCTGTAAATTAATTCAGCCATATATATAAAGTGAGGCTGCTGCCATATCAGGAAAGACCCTACTTTAGAAGGTGCTTCTAAACCCGAAGGATCGGTCATTTTCATCCAACGCACTCCTTTAAATCCTTGTCTTTCGGCAATTGATTTAGCTACAGGATAAGCGGTTGCATACCAATCCATACTGCGTTCTAATAAGTCGGTTCTGTTCCACAATGCAAACTGAACGGCATGCCACCAATGCATTTCCAAATGGAATTTTCCAAACCAACTATTATAGGTCAAACCTGTTTCTTGTGGTGGGTACATTCCAGCCGATTGTATAGCCATCAGATACTGAGATAGTACAACCCGTCTTTCCAATTCTTTGGCTCTGGCGTCTGTACATTTCGAGAAATCAATAGCACCGCCTTTTTCCCAAAACGATTGCCAGTATTTAGCTGATGCTTCGAAAACTTCTTTTGCAGTATTTTTTGTTTCAGCAGGGTTCTTGTCTGTAAACTCACAAGTGAACAAAAAATCTTTGCCTTCGGGACTCAATACAAAATAATGTGCTTCTTTTTGGCTTACCGATGCTTTACCCTCCCATTTAACGTTCACGTAATAGGTGGTACTATCAAGCGTTCGTTTAAGTACAAATGATTGATCATCCTGAGTCAATATTTCTGTTTTATGTTTTTCGGGAACCGACCAATCCGAAGCGTCATCCGTATGCTTTCCGGTAGGATAAGCAAATCTAAAATTGACTTTCATATTGCCTTTTTTCATCAATTCCGAGTTTAAAGCTACTGCTATCTGGTCTTTATCGGGGTTACAAACCGTTTGAACCGATGCTGAATCCGAATCCAGTTCGAACCGACTTAAAACTGCTCCATTCCAAAGATCAAGTGTTTGATTTATTCCCTTTATCTCATTTGCTTTTACAGAACTTCCGTCTGCATGAGTTAGCTCTAATCCTACATTTCCTAAATGTAAACGGTGTGCATTGGCACGATACCAATCGGCAGCTTCTTTGGGTCTTCCCGGTTCATTGAACTGAACAGCATAAGGTTCTTCCCATCCTCGGAAATTATAATTTTTGAGGGTTTCGTCGTGCTTATAGTTTTCGGGGTTAGCAAAATTATGCCATCCCCACTGCGATTGAGTGCCCAAAGGAACTCCCGCAGAATAAAGCTCAGGGTAAGTTTGTAATCCCGTAGCATCTACCGTAAAAGCAAAATTACCATTGCCAACCGATAAGGACGATAATTCTTCAAACTCTGTCACTTTCGGATTGTTTCTCTCTACAAGTGCATATCTGTCTATCTTTTCCTGTTTCCCTGATCCGCAAGCGACTAAGAAACCTACCAAGACAATAAAACTCCATTTCTTCATAGTAAAACGATTATTCATTTGTACTGATTTTAAAGACAAAACCGGAAGATGTTCCAAACTGTCCTCCTTGCATAGCATTGAAGAGGTATGCAGGTTTTCCGTCTTTCATTAATAACTGAGGACGCTCAAAACGCCCGTATCTTTTTAAATGTGAAGGAGCAGGGGGTTCTTCCAAATAGACATCGGCTCCAAACCAAGCTATTTGGGGTTCCGACCAATTGAATCCATCCACAGATTCAAAAATCAAACCGACTTCATGGTCAAAATATCCCATGTCCCGCATCAACATTTTGAATTTGCCATCTTCGATGTATACATAAGCATCTTCGACTTGCTTATTTTCTCCATATTTTGAGAAATCTACAACGGGATTACTCTCATATCTTTTATACTCTCCTTCGATATTATCGGCAATAGCCAAACCATATTTGCGATTAGCTCTTATGGCTCCTTTCTCATTCTGATAAGCCTCTTTATTCCACGATTTATAGTATAACCAAGCCTGTCCCTTAGGATTAGAAACAAATGCAGGATTAGTTGTATTGCAATCATCCCAAGCACCTGTTTCTCCGGCTTCTAAAATCGGTTTGTCCGATCTGATCCAAGGCCCGTTTATCGATTTAGATTTCGCTAAACCTATTCGTTTCGTATTAACCGTACCATCACTATTCCCCATATAGAATAAATAATACATACCATTCAGATATTGAATATGCGGATTATGACAAGTCGTTGCATCGAAATATCCTTCACGAGGTGATAAAACTGTTTCTAAATAAGTATAAGGTCCTTCGGGTCGATCGGCTACGGCATGGGCGATTTCCGATTTATGTATCCAACCTCCCATTTTGTATTTTTCAGGCCAACGGGAATAGAATACATGTACCTTACCATCATCGCCATAAATGGGAGCACAACACCACACATAATATTCTTCGGATTCAAGAATACGCCCCATAGGCTGAAGATTCTTACTAAAATCTGAAATTTTATCCCGTGGATATTTCTGTATGATATTTTTATCCTGCTCTTTTTTCAGTACCGAAAAATAATGTGTATCTAAATCTACTAAAGAATTCAAATAGACTTCAATATTTGTATAATCTTTACTGAGATTGTACATATTTCCATCTTTACTATCATTCGGATTCAATTTATGCTTTATTTCCCATTCATCGGGTATGCCATCTCCATCGCTATCTTGAGGATATTTCCCCTGTTTTAATTGAGGCCATCCTCCAACTGCATTTTGAGAATCAATAATTCCTTTGTTACCTCCGCCATAAGTTTCGCCTCCATTGGCTGTACTTGTCCTGACTTCTTCGATAACACGGATATCGTAACTATCTCGATGTAAATTACAACCTGCCTCAGCTAATACTCTTTGATAAGCAACTTCGGCTGAATTCTGATTGATAGAAACAAATGGAAACGGTTCGTTTGCACGAACTCTTTTTGTCACACCTACTCCTTTCCAATTATCAGAAGTGACAAGCTGGTTTCCTTCCATCACATTATCTGACAGATAGTAAGAGCCTGTTCCATCTTTTGCCGGATCGAGAAACCATGCACGTTTATCATCCGATGTTGCAGGGCCGGGTTTATAGTAATTAGCTACAAAGTTTACTTTCCCCGAACGTCCTCCTCCATAGGCAGACTTGAATCCCCAATTGTAAACCACATTATTTCGAAAATCTACGGGTGAGCATCCATCTGATGCAAAGCGAGGGTTACGGCTACTGTGATGAGCCATCAAATTGTGATGAAAAGTAGCTCCGCAACCACCCCAAATTCCACCAAAGCCATGTGCTCCTTTTGAGTGTGCCGACTTAGATAAGCTATGGGTAATCATGCACCATTGTACTGTTACATTCTCCGAATTATAAATAGAAAGACATTCATCAACCGACCAAGAAGCAGAGCAATGATCGACTATTAAGTCTTTTACTTTTATAGCTCCGATAGCATCATCTTCTACTCCATGCAGGTCTCCCATCCGTGAACGGATATAACGTACTATCACGTTATTGGCTCGTATGTAAAAGGGATATCCCTTCAAACAGATGCCATCACCGGGTGCACTTTGCCCGGCAATGGTTATACTGTCATTCGTTATGATAAGTTTCGACTTTAAGTCTATCGTTCCGTCTACTGCGAACAAAATGATACGTGCTCCTTTTTGCCCGATAGCATCACGAAGGCTGCCTTCTCCCGAATCATTCAAATTTGTAACTACAAGTACGCGTCCTCCACGTCCTCCTGTTGTATACTTACCATAACCTTCCGCTGTCGGAAAAGCCAACGGTTGTGCATACAAACCAGAAAAGCAAAATATGATTAAAAATAGAGTTATATATCTAAACATCTTTAATACAAAGGATGTTGCTGACCCTTCAACCCCGTATTCGTATCAATAGTCTCAGAATTCAGTGGTAAAAGTTCTACTTTATTTTTCTCTAACCCTCTGAAAATGCTTTGCACCCATGTAGCTTTTGGTTCCAACTTCTGTGTATAATGAAGAGATACATTGCTATACATATCAAGTAATGTATACCCGTCTGTTTTTAACTTAGCCTTCTCATCAGCAGTAGGTTCTGATTTGTAACCAATGTAGGATACGGCAACAACCGGATCTTCGAATGAAGTTGCTTTTTCTTTTTTATATGCTCTGAAACGATCAATATTTGCATATTTACCTGTATGATTTGCCATATCTATTACATTTTGTTTGGCTTGGGTTAATACCTCGAAATGTATTCCCCAGCGAACAAGATCAGTTCTACGCATTCCTTCGAAACCCAGTTCTAATTTACGCTCATTGATAATAGCATCTCTGAATGCCTGATAACTTGAAGGGGTAGCACCTATTTTAGATGCATTATTTTTAAATCCACGTAATCTTACTTTTTCATATGCCCATTTTGCCGTAGGAGTAATGCCTTTGTTTAGTTCATTCTCGGCCTCTGCATACATCAATAATACATCTGAATAGCGTAAGAAAGGCCAATTAATATCACGTTTATTTATAGCTGTCCCTACTCCTTTCTTCCATGTAACCCTGAATTTACCGATGCTCATACTCGAATAAGCACTCATCTGACGAGTATTATCACCGGCTATACCATAATTACAAAGCGTAACATCACGACGTACATCCCCATCTTCGAAATCGTACCAATATGTAGGTAGGGCTGTCATAGCTGGTGTTGCTTTCTCAAACATGCATGTCGTATGACAGAACATTCCATTGGTATATCCTATAGCAGAACCATTTACATCATTCCCATACTGACCATATTCCAGCATCGATTCTTTGTTGTATCGACCATTCACTAAATCACGGAAAACAGTTTCATAATCAATCAGGTCATTTTCTCCTCTGTCAACAACAGCTTTACAAGCATCTCTAGCTATTCCATACAGCTCTTTAATACGAGCAGCATCTTCACGCTGAGCCATTTTAACCGATCCCGGATCATAGGTATTTAAATCCCATCGCAAAGAATAACCTGCTGCGTATAGAGCTACCCGAGCCAGAATTCCATAAGCTGAGTTTTTAGTGAAACGTTCAACGGAAGTAACCATTCCTTCTCCCTGCCACGGCAAGAGCTCCACTGCTTTTTGAAGATCTTCTACAGAACCATCCATTATTATGTCGCGGCTTACGCGTGACGAAAAGAAGGTGCCTGCATCTTCAACCGGTATTGTTGAATAAGGAACATCTCCAAAGAAGCGAACGATATTCAGATAGTTCATACCTCTGATTGCATAGCATTCCCCCAATAGCATGTTGATCTTTTTCTTTTCTGCCTCTGATGAACCTTCCATAGCCGATAGTTTCTTTATACAAATATTGGCGTACTCTATGCCTGCATACATAGCAGTATAGGTTGAAGTAGGTATATTAGAAGTATTGAATACATAGTTAGCAACCTGATTTTTAGAGTTAGTATCACCTTCGGTCGAGATACATTCGTCTGTACCCATCCCCAACTGATAATATAACTCACGATTAAAAATACTTGTGTAACAACCAATAACAGCCATTTCGGCTCTATCAACATTTTCAAAAACAGTAGCGTTATCGAATTTACTTTCCGATTCCATATCCAGCCAATCCTGACATGCAGTAAAGCTCATAGCTATGGCTAGCATTACGACTATATTAATTATATTTTTCATGTTTGTTTATTCATTAAAAGGTTAGATTTAAACCAATAACATAACTTTTAGATCGGGGATAGGCCGAATTATCAACTCCTCTTGTCAACAGGCTTTCGGTGGATGATACTTCTGGATCATAACCTGAATAGTTAGTAAACGTATGGATATTATTTAAAGTAAAATATAAGCGTGCATTATTTATCCAAGCTTTCTTAAGCAATGGTTTAGGTAAAGAATAGCCGAGTGTTATTGTATTCAAACGAAGAAAAGAAGCATCTTCCAAATAATAATCCAAGGCATCTGTAATAGCAATTTTATTATCGGAGTTTATACTCCATAAAGCATCATTTGCATATTGATTGGGATTCAATTCAGCTAAACGGGCTAAACTTGTAGTTTCTTTTCCTGTGGCAGGATCTATTAATGCAAAACGGTCATTCATTATTGATAATGAATTCTGATTGGGCAAATACGGGCCTATAAAACGTTGAGCATTCATATTAAAGACTTCATTACCCGAAGAGAATGTAAAAAACACGCTAAGATCAAATCCTTTATACATAAATGTATTTACCATTCCGCCTGTGAACTTGGGTTCTGAACTTCCTATTATCGTACGATCGTCGGTAGACCAAACCGGATTTCCATTCGCATCTGTTTGTCCGGCAGTTGTTTTGTACTTTACATCTCCAGGTTTAATTGTCGATACCTTTTTACCTTTCAGATAAGGAACTCCATCTTTTAAAGTGTATGTTCCATCTGCATTCTGATTAAAGTCATCAGTAGTATATACACCATCATATTTATAGCCATAGAACTGCCCTAATGGCTTTCCTTCTTCAATCCAAAAATCAACACGTGATTCGTAATTTTTTCTCCAATATGTGATATCATCAGAAAACAATCTTAATACTTTAGACCTATTGAATGATATATTAAAGTCAGTAGTCCAGGTAAAATCTTTAGATGCAACATTCACAGTATTTAATACAAACTCGAATCCTCTATTGCGAATAGATGCTGAGTTTTGAAATTGCGTTTTATAACCTGAGGATGTTGGAATTTGATTTTCAATCAACAAATTATCAGATACATTATTGTAATAATCGGCGGTAAGACTTACCCGTCCTCTAAGAATCGAGATATCCAAACCAATATTGGTAGAAGTTGTTTGTTCCCATTTCAAGAGTTTGTTTCCCAGCTTATCTCCGGGCTTCAAACCATTAACTATTGCATTATTCATAGAATACAGAGTAGAACCGTAACTGGTCCTAAACATATTGTCATCAATATTGCAATTGCCTGTAGTACCATAGCCTATACGCACTTTCAGTTGGTCAAATATATCCAATTCTTTCATAAAAGCTTCTTCCGAAATTCGCCATGCAGCAGAAGCAGAAGGCAACATTCCCCATTGCTTTCCTTTTATGAATTTACTTGTACCATCGCCACGCAGAGTACCTGTTAGCAGATACCGATCTGCATAATTATACATAACACGTCCGAAAACCGATACTAAACCTTCACGGGCCTTGTCTGAATTGTAAGTCGATCTTTTGGCCATATTCACATCATTCAAGCCAAAATTACTTTGCGGAAATTCATAATAAGAGTTATCCAGCTTCATGGTTTCAATATACATCGTTTCTTGCCCTAACATTGCATTTATATTATGCAATCCGAAATTTTTCTTCCACGAAAGGGTATTTGTTATCTGCCAATTCAATTTTTCGGCATTATTACGTTTCCCCCATGGACCTTTATTAACCTGGGCAGCACGAGTACGCCCATCGTCCCAATAGTCATTGCGTACTTGTCTCCAATAGTAACTTCCTGCTGTACGAAAAGTAAGATCTTTAAGAATATCGACCTCCAGCCCCAAATTTACAGTAGCCTCTCTGGTATATTTATTTTGAGTAACAGCATCATTGGTTATAAGCGGATTAGAAATATCATATTGCGAATCTATGGCTAACATCTCGTCTCCCAAATCGGTATGCAACATTTGCTCATTCGTAAAACGTATACCTCCCGTAACCGGCTGTAGAATAGACATCTTAAGCATTCCACCTAAAGAGCCTCCTCCCTCAACATTGGTAGATTGAAGATTAGCTCCAAAGTCCATGCGAATACGCTTACTTATTTGATGATTTATTTTTGTACGTACACTGTTTCTGTTATAGCCCGATTTATCCAATAGACCATCCTGTCCTGTATAATTGTAGCTAAGCATAAACCTCGTTTTCTCGGTACCACCCGTAATACTCAAGTTGTGGTTTTGAAGAATGGCAGTTCCACCAAAAACTTCATCTTGCCAATCAATACCTTCGCGATTTCCATACTCACTGGAAATACGCCCAAAGGCTCCGGTAAAAAAATCTGGATCGGCAGTATTACCACCAAACATACTTGCCCATTTTTCTTCGTTTCCGGCTAAAGTTTGAAACTCATATTGATACTTTACATATTCCGAAACATTTAACAGGTTCAACTTTTTGCCTAATTTCTCAAAACTGACAAATGTGTTGTAATTAACTTCAGTCTTTCCACTTTTACCCGATTTAGTCGTAATAAGTATAACTCCATTCGATCCTCGTGCTCCATATATAGCCGTAGCTGATGCATCTTTCATAACATCAATCGATTCAATATCGTTAATATCAACCATCTGTAATCCATTTTCCATCTGAAAACCATCTACAATATATAACGGACTTGTAGATTGAGTAACCGAAGTACCCCCACGAACCGTAATATTAATATTGGCACCGGGCGCACCACTTTGTGTAACGACGTTTACCCCAGCAATTTTCCCCGTAATGGCTTGTGCCGCTGTAGTTACAGGTATTTGTGCAATTTGAGAACCTTTAACCGAACCTGTTGCACCCGTCAGGTCTCGCTTTCTTACAGTACCATAGCCAATAACTACAACTTCATCCAATGCTTTGTCATCAGATACCATCACAACATCGAGTTTCCGGGCACTGCCTATGGGAATCGTTTGTGTTTCATAACCAATAAAAGAAAAAACTAGCACCGACTTGTCATTAGGTACCGAGAGGCTAAAATTTCCATCAATATCTGTAAAGACACCCGATGTAGTACCTTTTATGGTAACACTTACACCCGGCAATTCTCCGATATTATCTTTCACTGTTCCAGTTATGGTAATGCCATTTTGAGCATAAACCATATTGCCTGTCAGAGAAAAAGAAATGAGGAGAAGTAAAAATCTAAAACAGAAAAGTTTCTCACACTTTTTCACACATCTTTTCATGATATTACAATTTATAGTTAAGGTTTAAAAACTATTTTAGAAGACAATAGATATCAGGTTAATAGTTTAAATACATACGTTTATATGCAGAAAAAAATCAGATTTCAAGGTTAATTGAGTTAACTGCACTCTCGAAAATACGAATCCATATACTTTTCGGAATGAAGTTACGGCATCTTGATTACAAATATATAGTGATCTGAATTCGCTATAATTATATATATTGAGATTAATCATTAAGAATTTGTCCTAATAGACGAATATCTTTTTAAGGTTTTGCTTTTATTATTACTTTACTAAATCTAAAAAGTATAGCCGGATTATACTTAAAGAAAAGCCATTAGAAATCACCGGTCGGTTAATTGAAAACAGTCTTATTTTTATCATATTAATAAACAGAAACAGCGCAACTATAAACTAAAGAATATAATAATTGTTATATTTATAAATCTTAGCCGATACTAAATAAGCAAGCAATACATACATATATAACTACCTTACTTTAGCTTTATATATCGAACTTACCTAAATAACTAATAGGTCTGAGACCTTAACAGTAATATATATGAAAGAATTTATATTAAACAATGGAGTAAAGATACCGGCAGTAGGAATCGGTGTATTTAGAGTGAACGATGCAAAAATAGCATACGAAACCGTAAAAACAGCTTTATCTGTTGGATACAGGCATATAGATACTGCCATGATTTATGGAAATGAAGAAGAAGTGGGAAAGGCAATTAAAGATTCGGGAATTTCCCGTCACGAAATTTTTCTGACAACTAAACTCTGGAACGATGACCAACGATCAGGAAAAGTAAGGGAAGCTCTTGATGCAAGTCTAAAACGACTAGGGACAGAGTATGTAGACTTATACCTTGTGCATTGGCCTGTAAGAGGAACCTATGTGAGTGTATGGAAAAAAATGGAAGAGATTTACCGGGCAGGAAAGGTGAAGGCGATAGGTGTAAGTAATTATCACTCCCACCATCTGGATGATCTGCTGGAAAGTGCAGAAATAGTACCCGCAGTGAATCAGATTGAGTGTTATCCTTATCTGAGCCAGGAACCTCTTATCATGTACTGCAAAGAAAAAGGAATATACCCTGAAGCATGGGGACCACTGGGAGCCGGTCAGTCGGATGTATTAAGTAATCCTGTAGTTATTGAAATAGCTAAGAAGTATAATAAAAGCGCAGCACAAGTGGTTCTTCGCTGGAATTTAGACCGGGGTGTAATTGTAATACCCAAATCGGTACACAAAGAAAGACAGATCGAAAACCTGAATATTACAGATTTTCAATTGACAGACTCCGAAGTTAAGCTGATAAGTTCTTTGCATAAAAGCTTGCGCTTAGGCTCCGATCCCGACAATTTTAATTTCTAGAGGAGCAGTCCCCCTTTTATTGCGTTGATAAATATAATAATCCAAAGCAGCTATATAAGCAAATAAAGGCTACCCATCCGGGTAACCTTTATTATTTTCTGCTATCTATATTTAAGAAAGAACTCCTCTGATACGATCTTCGAAGGCCGAAAGCGAAGCTTTTGCACCCTCTCCCATCGCTATTATAATTTGTTTGTACGGAACTGTTGTTACATCGCCCGCAGCATATATACCGGGTACATCTGTACGGCAATGAGCATCAACTTCAATTTCTCCAAAACGATTCATACTTACCAAGCCTTTGAACACCGAACTGTTAGCTGCTAAACCGATCTGAACAAAGATACCATCCAACTCAACAACACGTTCCTGTTCAGTATTACGGTTTTTTACCCGAATGCCTGTAACCTTATCTCCATTCCCTACAACCTCAGTAGTTTGAGAACTTAGTATAATCTCCACATTAGGAAGGCTTCTGGCTTTTTCCTGTAAAACTTTATCAGCCTTCAGTTCATCCAGAAATTCGAAAACAGTTACTTTAGAGCAAATACCCGCCAAATCAATAGCAGCTTCTATTCCTGAGTTTCCACCACCCACAACGGCTGCATGTTTTCCTTTATAAAAAGGCCCGTCGCAATGGGGACAGAAGGCAACACCTTTTCCTATGTATTCCGATTCTCCTGTAACATTAAGCTTACGCCAACTTGCCCCTGTAGCAATAATCAGGGCAGGAGTTATTAATTTTTCGCCTACATTGGTATATACAATCTTACTACCATCTTCGTTTTCAACCTTCTCTACCAAGCGATGCTCTAATACATCAATTGCATAATCTTTTATATGCAACTTCATATTATTGGCAAGTTCTTCGCCTGTAGTTTTAGGTACAGAAACCATATTCTCTATACCGACAGTTTCTTTCACCTGCCCACCCATACGCTCGGCAAGCAACGCAACAGTCAAACCCTTACGAGCCGAATATATAGCTGCAGCTACACCCGCAGGGCCACCGCCAACAACAACGACATCGTAATTCTTAGTAGTACCGGTCTCTATCTTTTGGTCGTCTGAACCATACTGGTTTTCTAGTTTCGAAAGCAATTCGCCAAAATCGCCTCTTCCTACATGAAGCAGTTTACCATCTGCAAATACAGCAGGAACACCTTGCAATTTCAAAGAATCTACTTCTTCCTGGTTCAATGCACCGTCTACCATTTCATGAGAAATCTCTGGATTAAGGATAGCCATTACATTTAGTGCCTGAACAATATCAGGACAGTTTGTACATGTCAACGATACATAGGTAGTCAGGCGAATAGGTCCTTTTAATGCTTTTACACGACCGACAATAAAATCATCGGGAATATTCTTGCCTTTACCATCGCTATTCAATATAGCCAATAACAATGAGGTAAATTCATGGCCATTGGGAATACCACGAAATTTAACACCTGTTTTCACCCCATCTTTCAGTAGCGAGAATTCCAGACCATTGCCTTCGTTTACTTGGCTTGTGATTTTATCCGAGCACGAAGCTACATCAGAAAGCATTTCGAGTAATTCGCTACGGCTTTCGTGTTGATTGGAAACAGCTATATCAAATGTATATTGAGCCTTAAGATCGGCAAATACAGTACGTAATTGTTCTTTTAATGAGGAATCTAACATATCTATTTTTTTCAGGTTAATGGTCTTCGACCTAATAGTTATTTAAGCAGTTGATATCTGAAAAATTAAGACCGGTAATTGCCGGTCTTAATGTACTTTTTATTAGATCTTTCCGACCAAATCAATACTAGGTTTTAAAGTCTCGTCACCTTTTTTCCATTTAGCAGGACATACTTCACCATCATGAGTAGCTACAAACTGAGCTGCCTCAATTTTACGCAACAATTCATCAGCATTACGTCCGATACCATTGTCATGGATTTCTGCAATTTTGATTTGCCCTTCAGGATTAACTAAGAATGTACCTCTGTAAGCCATTCCTTCTGACTCGATCATTACACCAAATGCACGGCTTAATACACCTGTCGGATCGGCTAGCATAGGGTATTTTATTTTACGGATAGTTTCTGATGCATCATGCCATGCTTTGTGTACGAAATGAGAATCGGTACTTACCGAATATACTTCAACACCCATTGCTTGCAATTGATCGTATTTGTCTGCAACGTCCACTAATTCTGTAGGACACACAAATGTAAAATCTGCGGGATAGAAAAAGAAAACTGCCCATTTTCCTTTTACATCTTCGCTTGTTACTGTCTTGAAAGCTCCATTGTGATAAGCTTGTACTTTAAATTCCGGTAATTGAGAATTGATAATTGGTTCCATGTTTTATATTATTAAGTTGATAAATTTCATTTATAACGCTACAAAGATATATAGTTTTTATTTATAAACAAACTATCACTTATAGATTATAACTATATAAAACCGATTGTCAAAAACAGGCACATTCCTCTTGATAATACAAAAGCAAGTAAAAAATAATAAGTTACAAAATACACATTAAGGTAACAAAATAAGCACTATAATAAATGGATATGTATCCAGTTGTCACTTTCATAAAATACTGTTAATCTGAAGAAAAAGCATAAAAAGGTGACAAAGGTGACAAAAGTGACACGTTTCTTCATTGTTACCTTTTTAGTAATTTTCAGAAAATGTGTTTATATCTTTCTTATTATTATAGATAAAGAAATGCAATCGACTCAGTAATGTAACCTGATATTTTCCGAAAGCAATTCTTTGTATTTTGAGTCACCAGCTAAACATAGCTATACTGAAAAAGAGGTTTGAGAAAACTTCATTCTCAAACCTCTTTATATATTACAAACTCTTTTTATTATAAAATAAAACTAATCGCCTTTGTCTTTATTAGGCTCTTCGTCTAACATAGAAGCTATTTCGGCTTCTATATCTTTATATTCAGCTCCCATTGAAATTAACTGATCCCTTATATTGCGGTATTTATCGGCTTTTAATTTTATCTCCTTTTTGTGGCTCTTCGTTAGTTTTAATAAACATATAGACAGCATTAATAACGAAATAAAAACAACGCCGCTAATGATCAACCAGAAAATAACCTGAGAATGAAAATAATCAATTTGCTTATCTTTTTGCTCCAGAGCATATTTCTTATCAGCATCCAGAAGTTCCAACAATTGGCTTTCGGCTTTTATATCTTCACCTACCTCCAGCTCTAATTCTGCATAACGCAAAGCATCGATATAATTACCAAGTTGTTTATTATGATCTAACAACGAGCCATAGGTACTCTTAAGAATTCTCTTGTCTGTAATCTCCGATAGCCGGTTTTTAAGCAGTTCTGTATAAAAACGTGCAGAATCGACCTGCTGTGTGGTATTGTATAATTTCGAAAGATTCAGATAAATCCGTAAAGAATCTACACAAGACGTCGTCTGTCCAAGCGATGAATGTAATTTTATTTGGGCATCCTCATTATTGCCTTTTACGCGATCAACCACTCCCAAGTGATTTGTAAATATACCTTGATATTTCTTGTCTCCCAGTTCATTTGCCAAGCGTAAACCTTTGTCATAAAAATAATAAGCGCTGTCCAAATCATAATTCGTATAAAAGGCTGACCCCATTGAATAAATGGTCTGCATTTTTAGTTGATCGGCATTCTTAACCTTATCATAACAGTCTAATGCCAATCGGTAATGAAATATGGCACTATCCATAACATCCTGTTCGTAGTACAAATGACCAATATTGTTTTGACTCCGGGCCTTTAGAATTGTATCTTTAGATATATTGGCATAAGCATCGGCTTCTATATAACTTTTAAGTGCCTTTCCCTTGATATTCTTTTGGTAGTATACATTTCCTGAATAAAAATGAGCTAAAGCAGACTGAGCCGGATTTTCTTTGGTGTCAAAATAATCCCGGGCTTCAAAAATCAAAGTATCATTAGCTATACTCTGGCTATTTTTAAATTTTGCCTGTACACGAGTTACAATATACTGCATATAATCATCTTTATTCAGCTCCTCAACATTAATAGAATCTAATAAAGATAAAGCTTCCGAAGGATTATTATCCGCCACCTTTTGTGCCTGAACCAAAAGTGTTGCGGATGAATTATTTTCCTTACAAGAAAGTAATACAACAGAACATAAAAGCAAATATGATATCTTAAAAAAGAGATTATTCATAAGTGAGTGTTAATTTTTGAGACAAAAATGTCCGGAGAAAATATCCCCGAACATTTTTACCGATTTACTCAATCTACAGTAAATACTTCACTCTTTATAATAATACCCTGAAGATTTGTTATAATAAGAGTATAAGACCCGCCAGGTAAATTAGCGATATTAATATGCATATCTGTATCTACAGATGTATCTGCTTTCAAACGGCTGATTGTTAACCCTGTATTATTTTTTATTGCAGCATTAACAATACCCATATCTTCTGTAAAAACAATTTCGATATCACTCTTAGGAGTAATTACCGTTGTGACAGAAGGTAAAAGAGCCTTTTGAGAGTATATCTGAATACCACCTGTGCCAACATCCCCACCATCTTGTTTTTTCACAACAGAAAAAACAGAAGCAACAGAAGCTATTATAGCGGCTGACAGCAATAACGCTTTTATTTTCATAGTATTTCTATTTTTAATCATTTTGAAAAGATATTAAATTAAACATTATAATACAAGGTAATGCAAAATCTTATAAAAATCAACTTGCAAAATAAGTAGAAATACAGGATATTACATACATATTGAAAGGCTTTCTATCTGAAAGTCATATACTTTAACTCTAACCATTCAAAATATGAGAAAAAAATGAGAAAAAACAAAGAACCACGCCCTTTTAGAACGTGGTTCTTTTTAATAAATCTTATTATTCTCTATTCTTTTACTTTAGAACATTTATCACATAAACCCTTCAAAACAAAATTTATACTTTCCAATAAAAAACCTTGAGGTAATTGAACTTTAGGTATAGAAATATTTTCCATACAAAAGGTCTTTTTACACTCATGGCAATTAAAATGAACATGCAGATCCTGGATCGAACAGTTACAATCGGAACTGCAAACCGAATACTTGACCGATCCTGAACCATCGTCGATACTATGTATCAGAAGTTTTTCATGAAACAAGGATATAGTTCTGAAAAGGGTCGATTTATCAACGGTATCAAGAATTGTTTCAAGATCTGATAAACTAAAAGCCTGAGGATATTCTACCATTGCTTTAAAAATCAGAAGCCTGACTGCTGTAGGCTTTACCCCCCTTTCTTCTAATCTTTCAATATATTCTGCATTCATATTTTTCTCCTTTCTATAAATTTAACGATCCTAACGATCCCATTGTTGAAGCTCAGATAAAGCCAGTTGATATTCCTTTTCCTTCTCCATATACTGGTCAATGGTTTCGTAATAAACGGATAATTCCAACAAATAATTAATCAAAGATAACTGTCCTTTTTCGAAAGCTTTCTTCAGTAAAGTCCTATTATTGGATGTACTCAAAATTTCTTCGTAATCACGCAGCAAACCAAATAATGTACCAGCTCTATGGTATTGATTTTTGAGGGTATTATAAAACTGAAGCTCCGAATCTTTTTGCTGCATCTCCAAAGCCACAGTCTGTGCCTTTTGGTACTTAACGGTATTTTTACCCTCCCACAAAGGAATAGATACTCCAAGAGTAAACCCTTGATGGGTAGTTCCTAAAAGACGCTCACTCATATACCCCGCTGTTATTTTAGGAAGATTAAGAGCCTTAGTCAGTTTCTCTTGCTTTCGGCTGAGATCAACCTCCTTCATCGCCGATTCAAGTGCCGGATTATTCATCTTTGCCTCATTAAACCATTGGTCGAAACTCAAAGGTAACGAATAAGAAGAATAATTACTCAATAGGTCAAGCATTGGTTCTCCTCCATTGAGGCGTTGAAGTTCAGCCCGTAATGTAGCAATTTCTACCTCCGCTACCTGCATGGCTTTCTCTGCGTTGAGTAAATTCAGCTTGGTCTTATTGTATTCGATAATATTGATATCTCCTTTATCGAAACGCGTCTGATATGCTTCACTCAATTCCTTTGCCAGTTTTACCCGTTCATTTAGTTCTGCATATCTTTTTGTTTGATAAACAAGCTCCACACAAAAGACTCTGGCTTGTTGTAAAATATCTTTTGCCTGTTGTTGGTAAACTAAATCAGCTTGCACATTTTGCCCCGATACTACTTGCGAGCGATACCCGTAAGCTGTGGGAAAATCAAATGATTGGGTAATATTCAAATCTTTCCGATTGCCCTCTCCACTTGGACTACCCCACAGGTAACCTACTTCGACTTCGGGATTTGCCAGATTCAAAGCCGTTTTATTTCCTATTTTATCTGCTTTAGTCTTTTCCAACAAAGCCTTAAGAGTCGTATTATTAGATTCTATACGATTTAATACCTCCTGAAAATTATCCTGAGCATTTACCGTAAACAGTACACCAGACAGTGCAATTAGTATATATATAAGTCTCATAATTCTACTCTTTTTCTATTCAAATTTCGTTGCTGCATCATTCTGTAAATAATAGGAACGATATACATATTCAACAATGTAGATGTCAGCAATCCTCCTAAAATCACTTTAGCCATAGGACTTTGTATTTCATTGCCCGGAAGATCGCCTTGCAGTGCCAATGGAATAAGAGCCAATCCCGAACAAAGTGCCGTCATAAGAATCGGATTCAGCCGATCAAGTGATCCCATAACAATACTGTTTTCAAGAGATTCGCCGCTACTGTGAAGGTCATTATAATGAGCCATCAATAATATTCCGTTTCGGGTAGCAATACCAAAGAGAGCAATAAACCCGATAATAGCGGGAATGCTTATTTCGCCCGTAGTAAACAAAATAGCATAAATACCCCCTATCAGAGCCAATGGCAGATTCAATAAAATAATGATGGACTGCGATACATTTTTAAATTGATTATATAACAAAAGAAATATAACCAAAATGGCAAAAATAGAAGTAATCAATAATGTTTTAGAAGCTGCCTGCTCACTCTCGAATTGTCCTCCATATTCGATATGATAACCTTCGGGTAATTGAATCTTTGAACCTACAGTTTCCTGTATTTCATTTACCACACTACGCAAATCACGATCGGCTACATTTGCCGATATAACTATTTTACGCTGAACATTTTCACGACTAATCGAATTGGGTCCCTCCGAAGATGTTATTTCAGCAATGTAGTCAAACGGTATTTTAACACCATTGGCATCAATCATCAGGTTTTTAATTTTCTCTGCCTGATCTTTGTATTGATCGTCCACCTTAAGAATCAAATCAAAGGTCTTTCCTTCACTATACACCTGGGAGATAACTGCTCCTGAAAGCATTGTCGATACCATCTCCGAGAATTGAGGCAGTGTAATACGATATTTAGCTAACAATTCTCTACGAGGTGTGATTTTCAGTTGCGGACGGTCAACTTGTTGCTCCACATTCAGGTCGGTAACTCCATCTATATTCTCAATAGCATCTTTAATCCGGTTACCCTGTGTAAACAATTCGTTCAGATCGCTTCCGAAAAGTTTAATGGCAATATTGGCTTTGGTTCCCGAAAGCATATGATCGAGACGGTGAGAAATAGGTTGCCCCACTTCTATACTTATTCCCGGAATGGTATTTAATTTCTCCCTTATTTCGGCTAATAGTTCATCCTTAGAGCGTCCATCCAGAATAAACGGAGCTTCTATTTCCGAAGTATTTACTCCTAAAGAATGCTCATCCAACTCTGCACGTCCGGTTTTACGCCCTACGGTCTGTATTTCTTTGATGCTAAGCAGTTCGGTTTCTACCAATCGCCCTATTTTATCAGATTCCTCCAAGGAAATTCCGGGTGTTGTATTTACCGTGATTGTAAAAGATCCTTCATTAAAAGGAGGCAGGAAATTTCGTCCTAAAGTAAAGAATATTACCATTGCCGATATCAACAGAAGTCCTGTTGCAGCCAATACTTTTTTCTGGTTTTCCAATGCCCAATGCAGACTTTTTTCATACCAGTACTTTAAGGTCAAAACCATGCGAGGTTCTTTTTCTTCCTTATCTCCTTTCGTTTTCCCTAACAAATAGCTACACAAAACGGGAGTTATAGTCAGAGCCACAACGGTAGAAGCAAACAAGGCTACTATAAATGATATACCTAGGGGTACAAGCATACGTCCTTCCATTCCACTTAGGAAAAACAGAGGCACAAAACAAGCAACGATGATAAGTGTAGAATTAAGGATCGGCATTCTCACCTCTTTCGATGCTTCGAAAACAACATCCAGTATCGGTTGCTGCTCTCCTTCGGGTTTCATTCTATTGAGGCGCAAATGCTTAAATACATTTTCGACATCTATTATGGCATCATCCACCAGTGAACCTATCGCAATTGCCATCCCCCCCAAGCTCATTGTATTGATGGTTAACCCCATTAATTTAAGGGTAAGTATAGATACCAACAACGATAACGGAATAGCCATCAACGAAATGAATGTTGTACGTGCATTCATCAGGAATAAGAAGAGTACAATCACCACAAAAACAGAGCCTTCGTAAAGTGATTTCTCGACATTGCCTATCGAGCTTTCGATAAATCGTTCCTGACGAAAAATATCACTCGAAATTTTCACATCCGAAGGAACATTCTTTTGCAAATCGGCAATAGAAGCATCCAGTTTTTCGGTCAGTTCAATTGTATTGGTATTGGGTTGTTTCGTTACGGTTATTAAAACTGCCGGCTTTGTTTTTTCGGAAGCAAGTCCCAGTTTAGGCTGTTTGCCGCCGATTTTAATCTCAGCAACATCTCCAATTAAGACGACACCATTACCCTGCTTTTTCACAAGGGCTTTTCCTAACTGATCGACATCGTTTGTTTGCAGAATCCCCCTTACAATATATTCGTTTCCATACTCATAAAGTACTCCCCCCGAAGAATTCTGATTCATATTTTCGACAGCAGCCAGAACTTCATCCAATCCTACTCCGTAATGCTTCATCCGTCCCGGATCAAGTAATATCTGGAATTCTTTTATATCGCCACCGATTACGGTTACCTGAGCTACTCCTCCTGTCGAAAGTAGGCGTGGACGTATCACCCAATCGGCAATCGTTCTCAAATCCAACAATGAAGTTGAATCGGACGAAAGTCCGATAGTCATAACCTCACCCATTATTGATGATTGAGGCCCTAGTGTAGGTTTTCCGACATTTGCGGGCAAATCATTTCCTAAAGCCGCCAATTTTTCGGTAACCACCTGACGGGCTCTGTAGATATCCGTACCCCACTCAAATTCGACCCATATAACTGAAAATCCTGTTGTTGATGACGAACGTACCCGACGCACATCCGTTGCTCCATTTACAGCGGCTTCGATAGGGAAAGTGACAAGACGTTCGACTTCTTCACTCGCCATGCCATTAGCCTCAGTCATAACAACCACAGTGGGAGCATTCAGGTCGGGAAATACGTCTATCTCCATATTCTTAGCCGTGTAAAATCCTCCTAATAAAAGAAGAAGTGCTGCTACAAGTACCACTACCCGATTATGAAGCGAGAAGTGTATTATTTTATTTAACATATATAATTTCTCCTTTCATTAGTGAGTATGACCTTGAGGTAACGTTCCCGATGTTGCAGCCAACTTTATATGATACGCTCCTTTGTTTACCACTTTATCTCCGGTTTTCAAGCCCGATAAAACTTCTACATTCTCCCCATCACTGGCACCTAGTTTAACCTCTTGCTTTTTGTAATCGTCAGCATTTAACTGGATATAAACAAAATATAAACCTTGTGATTCGATTAATGATGAAACAGGCACAGTAAGAACGTCAGTTCGAGTTTTTCCTAAAAGATAGACTTCGACATATGAACCCGGAACAATATTTCCCACATTATTAAACTCAAAACTTACAGGGATATAAAATCCATCACTACTTGTCGACTTTCCATAAGAAACCAACTTTCCACCCAGTTCCGACAGTTGATAAACTCCATCGTAATAAGGAATCCGGAAATTAGCAGATGTAATATTTTTAAGGTCTTTATAATAACGTTCCGAAATATCTGCACGAAGTTGTAATTTCTGACTTTGGGTAATCGTAAACAGTGGCTGACCAACTTCTACATACTGCCCCTCGTTTACCAATCGGGCTTTAATATATCCACTAATAGGAGCAGAGATACCTGCACCGGCATTAGTCCGTCCTTTAGCATACGATTGATAAGAAACTTTTGCATTTTCATAATACAACTTGGCTTCATTGAATTCTTTCTCGGAAATCAACTTATCACCAATAAGAGATTGTGCCCGTTGAAATTCTTTTTCTGCCATTTCGTAAGTTGACCGGGCTTTCACCCCGGGATCACCATCCGGTAAATTCCGTGAGGATATAGATAGCAACGACTCCCCCCGACTTACAGATACTCCGTCATTTATAGAGTTTTTATTAAATGATACAATTCCGCTTGCAGTCGCAGAAACTGTAACTTCATCACCCGGAGGCGATAATATTTGTCCGCTTGTCTTTATTACTTCGTGAAATGCAGTCGGTTCTATTGAAATAACCTCCAAACCTATATTCTTGGCTTGCTCGCTTGTAAAAACAATCTCATCTGAATGATCTGACTGTGCAGCCTCGTCATGCGAATGTTCTCCGTGTCCCGCACAACTCCAAGAGAGAGCCAGAACACCGAACATATATATAATCTTTTTTCTCATTTTTCTTCTTTTGAAGGTCTCAGACCTATTTTTTGTCATAATAAGAGTGTAACAGCAATAGCATGTAGTAGCCTTAAAATATTAGACACAATATTTTAAGCAGCTAAAACCACTAAAGCATACTGAATATGTCAAACCTGTGTTGACTTCAATAAATTGTTATTATCCTAAAAAAGAAGGAGGGGCTCTCAGGCTCTTGATAGAACCTGTGAAAGGTGAAGTATAAGTATCAGTATAAGGTATCTGATTCCGTTCAGTTGTAGAATCAGAGAATTCCAAATATAAATTACTCAACGGATATACCAAACAGTATAACGAGAGTAAGTTTACCGGATTAGTAGTATCTAAGTCATCATTCAAATCATTCTGACGAATAACAATCTGCTTGATATCGCAAGCATCAAGATTTTGCGAACAATGATTTTTAGCATGCTTATGGTCCTGTGCCGAATGGCATCTGAGGCAATCGGTACTGGTTTCTTTGGTAATACAAACTATTCCATCGTGATGAAAATGAGGTAGAATAACGTGAGCTTGCAGCAATATACAAGCTAACATTAAACATATTTGTATTATAATTTTTTTAGTTTTCATAACCGGTTCTACCTTATTCCGAGATTACAAATGTAGCAAATAGTTGCTGCAACCTGGTTGCATTTTTCGATTTAAGATTTGAAACTTTTTCTATTTGGAAGAAAAATATAAGCTATTCACGGTACGGTTGCAAGATAAAGCATTAAGCTAAATAAACAAAATTCAAATCCAATAAATCTTATAAAATCTATGATAAACCAAGTATTCACGTTAAATATTTTATAACTTATAAGCTAGATAAATCTATTTTATTTTCTGTATATTTGCGCCTTAATATAGTAATAGGTCATCTATAACATAATATTACTAAGTACTAAATACAACATAATTCTTTATGAATATAAGTTGTGGTTTATTACTTACTCAAATAGCAAAGGTCTTCGACCTTAATATATTCAACTAAAGAAAAACTGTTCTAACAACGTCACTTATGCTTGCTTTTATTACATGGGATATTAGTCCCGAATTAGTTAATATTTTTGGACGGGAAATCCGCTGGTACGGATTGTGTTGGGCAATAGGTGTACTCTGTACATCTTATGTGGTACAAAAAATGTATCAATCGGAGAAACTTCCTGAAAAATGGTTCGATTCTCTTTTTGTCTATGTATTAATTGGTCTTATAATAGGTGCCCGTCTAGGGCATTGTCTGTTTTATGACCCCGGATATTATTTATCTCACCCTATTGAAATATTAAAGATATGGGAAGGCGGTCTTGCCAGTCATGGCGGAGCAATAGGAATGACTATCGGAATTTGGCTCTTTTGTCGTAATGTCAGCAAAAAAAGTATTATTTGGGCTCTTGACCGTTTAATAGTAGGGGTAGCCATAGGGGCTGCTTTTATCCGTATAGGAAACCTTATGAACTCCGAAATATATGGAGGTCCTACTACTATGCCCTGGGGATTTAACTTTGTAAGAGACAGAAGCTGGTACCTTCCGATAGCTGATGGTGGAGCAGGTGAATTACCTTGCCATCCGACACAGATATATGAAGCCCTCATCTATTTTGCGATATTTATTCTGACGATGTATATGTTCTACAAAACAGATGCTAAGAAAAAGCAAGGTCTGATATTGGGTGTTTCTCTGATCGGAATATTTTTATCCAGATTCTTTATAGAGTTCCTAAAAAACGTACAGGAACCTTTTGAGTTACAAATGAGAGCAAGCATAGGTATTAACATGGGGCAATTATTAAGCATACCATTTATTATATGGGGTGTTTGGCTGGTATACAATGCTCTGAAAACGAAAGAACAATCTATCAAAAAATAATATATTACTTGTATTATGTTAAAACCTATTCAAATAAAAGAAGACTTATACTATATTGGTGTTAATGACCGAACAAAGGCTTTATTTGAAAATCTATGGCCTCTTCCTAAAGGAGTTTCGTATAATTCTTATTTAATTGTAGACGAAAAAACAGCACTATTTGACACTGTAGATATATGTTATTCCGACATTTTTTTACAGAAACTAGAAACAGCATTAGACGGAAAATCATTAGACTATCTTGTGATTAACCACATGGAGCCCGATCATTCGGGTTCTCTAAGATTACTTAAAACCAAATACCCTAATATTCAAATCGTCGGTAATAAAAGAACTGCCGATATGGTAAGCGGGTTTTATGGTATTACCGATGGAGTAATGATCATTGAAGATGGACAAGAACTGAGCTTAGGTAAACACAATCTGGTGTTTTATCTGACTCCTATGGTACATTGGCCCGAAACGATGATGACTTATGAAACAACCGAAAAAATGATTTTCTCGGGAGACGCATTCGGTACATTCGGAACACTTGATGGTGGTATAACCGACAAACAATTACATCCCGAGCGTTACTACGACGAAATGGTACGCTACTATTCAAATGTGGTAGGCAAGTTCGGTTCTCCCGTTCAAAAAGCATTACAAAAACTAAGCCACCTCGAAATCAATTATATTTGCTCGACACATGGTCCTATCTGGACTATTCCGGAGCAAATTAATAAAGTGATCTCGATCTATGACAAATTAAGTAAATATCAAGGTGACGAAGGAGTGGTTATTGCATACGGAAGTATGTACGGAAATACCGAGCAAATGGCTGAAACAATAGCTTTAGAGTTGGCTCAACAAGGTATTAAAGAAATTATACTTCATAATACATCAAAACGCTCGCACTCATATATTATCCGTGATATATTTAAGTACAAAGGTCTTATTATCGGATCGCCTACTTATAACAATAAATTGTTTCCTGAGGTAGCTACTCTTCTTGCAAAAATAGAAGAAAGAGATATGAAAAACAGATATTTCAGCTATTTCGGTTCATATACATGGGCAGGAGCAGCGCTTAAACGCATCGCCCAATTCGCCGAAAGTACCAATTTCGAAATTATAGGCACTCCTGTAGAAATGAAACAATCTATGAGCATAGATACCTACAACGCATGCGTAGCACTGGGTAAGACTATGGCCGACAGACTTATCCAAGACAGATAAGCCATAGGACTATAATGATTTGCTCTTACAAAAGCAACGATATCTTCATAAACGAGACTATTATAATAGTCTCGTTTATCTTTAGGTATCAGTCCTTTTTATTACTTTAGCAAGTAAATATCATTTAACGCTTCATTTACTTAAAATATGGAATGGCAAAAACTACTATCGTCTAAACGTTTTGGAATGGAAGAATTTCACGATGAAAGACAACATGACCGATCCGATTTTCAAAGAGATTATGATCGCCTCATCTTTTCATCTCCTTTCCGCAGACTTCAAAACAAAACACAGGTATTTCCCCTTCCGGGTAGTGTATTCGTACACAACCGATTAACTCACAGCTTAGAAGTTTCTTCCGTAGGACGTTCAATCAGTTTGATCGTATCAAAAGCCTTGCGTAACAAATACCCCGACTCTCCTGCTGCATTCGAGGAAATAGGCTCTATTGTTGCCGCAGCTTGTTTAGCTCACGATTTAGGTAATCCTCCATTCGGGCATTCGGGCGAAAAAGCCATTGCCACTTATTTTTCCGAAGGCAAGGGACAACCTCTTTATCACGATATCGTAAAAGGTGACGGACGATGGGAAGATTTCATCAACTTCGATGGTAATGCAAACTCAATCCGCTTGCTTACACATCAATTCATAGGACGCAGGAAGGGCGGTTTTGCCATGACCTACTCTATGTTGGCTTCTATCATTAAATATCCTTTCTCATCGGAACTGGCACATGGTAAAGGTAAATTCGGATTCTTTCAAGCCGAAGAGCCTGATGTTATAAAAATAGCAGATGAACTAGGAATACCTAAGTTACAGGAACAGCCTCTTAAACTGGCTCGCTATCCGCTTGTATATCTTGTGGAAGCTGCCGATGATATCTGTTATAAGATAATGGACATTGAGGATGCTCATAAATTACATATTCTGACTACTGAAAGAACCATTGATCTTTTCATAAACTTTTTCCCTCCCGAAAAACAAGAGAAAATGAGAAGAACCATGTTGCTTGTAAATGATGTAAATGAGCAATTGGCATATCTACGATCAAGTGTAATCGGCCTACTGGTTAATGAGTGCGCACAAGTATTTATAGATCACGAAGAAGATATACTAAATGGGACTTTTAACAGTCCTCTAATCAAACATATTCCTGAACTTTCGAGCAATGCTTATAAGGTTTGCACCGATTACAGCGTTAAATACATATACAAAGCTAAAGATGTTCTGGATATCGAACTTGCTGGACACCGCATCATTGGGCTGCTGTTGGATACTTTCATGGAAGCTATACGTAATCCCGACAAAGCATATTCGCAGCTTTTATTAACAAGGGTTCCCGAACAGTATGAAGTGCTAGATCCTTCTCTTTATACGCGTGTATTAGCTATATTGGATTATATATCGGGAATGACCGACATTTATGCATTGGATTTATATCGGAAGATCACGGGTATGAGCCTGCCTGCGGTTTAAGGTTTTCTGATGACCGGTTTCATTTCTTTTATCAAATAAGTATCATCAATAGCAAAGTAAGGCTTATTTCGAATACTACCCGTCGCTTTTATCAAATTGCGATGGGTTGATTTATTTATAGAAAGAGCTATCAACTCTGTACAATAGACTTTATTATCTGAAGTATTATCAAAATCAAGATCGAAAGGTGTTTCTTTATTTAAATATTGGGTGGCAACATAAACAATAGAATCGCGAACTGCTTGAATTGTATCTAATCTGTAAACCGCCCAAGTGGATATATCCTTAAGAAAAGCATTTAACGACTCTTTTCTGACTCCTCCTATTCCTGTAAGTTCACTAGCTTCGGAGTGTATGACGTATACATTGTTGTTATCTATAGTTATAATACCACCATGGGAATATAATTGTTCTCTGTTTGATGATTTTCTAAAATAATCAGAGAAAAATCCATTTCCATGACGGTATATAATATCTCCATTCCGGATTTTTTTTAAATCCCATTCACCGGAAGATGAGCTTTCATTATTATGACAACTCACCAACATAAGAAAGAGGCTTAATAAAAAGATCTTAACTGTATCCAACTATGTTGTACTTATAGTTACTAAGGGGATAAAAATTTGTGGACTTATTTACCCATAGTAACTTTCCATTGCCCATCCTGTTTTACCAAACTTAATTCCTCTTGATTTCCCATAGGAGAAATGTAAGTAACCCATGCTGCTGTATCTCCAACAATTGAGTCTTTTATCATGTCGAATTTAAAGTCAGGGTATTTAGGAATAGAATCGTTTGACATTTTCATCGCCATATCTAGCAGTGATGCCGTTCCGGGTGTCATATACTTTTTGGCTTCTACCATATCTCCTTTAGCCATACTCTCTGTAAATTTTCGGGCTGTTTCCTTTGGCGAATTGGTATCACATGATACAAGTGCAACAGAGATCAATAACAACACTAGTAATTTTTTCATAATTTACTTTTTAGTTTCATATACAATAGCATCAATAACAGCTACAGTAGTCAAATTTATAATATCTCGTACAGAGCTCTCTATATCTGTAAAATGCACAGGTTTGTTCAGTCCCATTTGGATTGGTCCGATAGTTTCACCCGATATCCCCAGATCAACCAGTAACCGGCTTACGACATTGGCTGAACTTAAATTGGGAAAAATTAATGTATTTACATCTTTATCTTTCAATGTATTGAATGGAAAGGTAGTATCCCGCAATTCTTTATTCAATGCAAAATTAACTTGCATCTCACCATCGATCAATATTTCCGGATTATTCTTGTGCAGATAATCTACAGCCTGAGATATGCTGTAAGGGCTACCATCTTTTTCTGCTCCAAAGTTTGAAAACGACAACATTGCCATAACTGGGTCGGTATTGAAAAACTTCACAGCATTATGGGTTAACTTCGCAATATCAACCAAAGCGTCTGTATTAGGCCATCTGTTTATAAGTGTATCTGCTATAAAAAATGTGCCCTTCTTGGTTTGAAGAATATGCATTGCCGCAAAATGTTTTGTATCGGGACGTAACCCTATCACCTCTATCGCTTTTTGAGCAAATTCCTGATAATGACTGTATACTCCTGTAATCAAAGAGTCGGCCTCACCCGTTTCTACCATCATCATACCAAAGTAATTACGATCGTTCATTTTCTCAAAAGCTTCAACATAGGTGATACCTTGTCTTTGTCTTTTTCCGGATAGTAAACGGGCATATTTGTCACGACGGGCATCTTCAGACAAAGCTCTATGATTTATAATCTCAATACCTTCTAAATTTAAGTTATTTTCTTGAGCAATTCGCTGTATACGTTCCGGGTTTCCGATAAGAATCGGAAAACATATTTCTTCATTCTTAGTGATTACAGCCGCCTTTATCATATTGATGTGGTTACCTTCACAGAACACTATTCGTTTAGGATGCTGTTTAGCCAAATTGGTTAACTGCCTTACCAGCTTATTGCTGTATCCCATCATCTCGGTTAGCCTATTTTCATAAGCAGACCAATCGTCAATAGGCTTACGTGCAACACCCGAGTCAATAGCAGCCTTGGCTACCGCAATAGATACCGCCGTTAGCAATCTTGGATCTAAGGGCTTAGGGATAAAATAATCCCGCCCGAATACAGTACGTTGAAGCCCATAAGCAGCATTTACTACATCGGGAACCGATTCTTTTGCCAAATTAGCCAATGCTTTTACAGCTGCCAACTTCATTTCTTCATTTATACCTTTGGCTCTTACATCCAAAGCTCCTCTGAATATATAAGGGAACCCTAATACATTATTTACCTGATTAGGATAATCAGACCGTCCGGTTGCAAAAATCACGTCTGCCCTTGCCTCAATTGCATCATCATAAGCAATCTCGGGATCAGGATTAGCCAAAGCAAATACAATTGGATTGTCATTCATCGATTTCAGCATATCAGCTGTTACAACTCCTGCTTTTGAAAGTCCAAGAAAAACATCAGCCCCTTTCATAGCTTCCGTTATGGTCGAAATATCTCTGTCCGTTGCAAAAAACTTCTTCTGTTCATCCAGATTCGTTCTTTTAGATGATATAACCCCTTTGCTGTCACACATCACAATATTCTCTTTACGTACGCCTAAACTCATATATAGTTTAGTACAGGCAACCGCAGATGCCCCTGCACCACTAACAACCAGCTGAATATCTTCTATCTTCTTTCCGGCAATTTCCAATGCGTTCAACAAAGCTGCTGAAGAAATAATAGCTGTACCATGTTGGTCGTCATGCATTACGGGAATATCAAGTTCCTCTTTTAAGCGTCGTTCTATTTCAAAGCATTCGGGAGCTTTTATGTCTTCGAGATTAATTCCTCCAAAGGTTGGAGAAATAGCTTTTACTGTTTGTATAAATTTATCGGGATCTTTTTCGTCAACTTCTATATCGAAAACATCTATACCTGCAAATATTTTGAAAAGCAATCCCTTTCCCTCCATCACTGGCTTTCCTGATAAAGCACCAATATCTCCAAGTCCGAGCACAGCCGTTCCATTAGATATTACAGCGACTAAATTGCCTTTAATAGTATAATCGTAAGCCGTTTCGGGGTCTTTTTCGATTTCGAGACAAGGCTCTGCCACACCCGGCGAATAGGCTAATGCCAAATCGGTTTGAGTACTATAGGGCTTGGTTGGAACCACTTCTATTTTTCCGGGTTTACCCTTCGAGTGATAAAGCAAGGCTGCTTCTTTGGTAACTTTTCTCATAATGCCAATATAGATTCTAGATAGATTATTTTACAAATTGAATGCTTTAGAGTATAAAGATTATATCAAAACAACAGATTTTGATATAAAAACGAAGTTAATGAAAAAAGTGTGATTTGTAGTTTATATTAGTCAATATAAAAAGAAAGTAAGTGTTATAAAAATAGAAAGTCCGCGAAATCACTTCGCAGACTCTCCTTCTTAACACAAACTTTACAAAACTACACAATAGAGTTGATTGCGGTCTGATAATTAGGCTCTTGCGTAATCTCAGGAACCAACTCAATGTACGATATATTTCCTTTAGGGTCGATGATCACCACTGCACGGGCTAAAAGGCCTTTAAGTGGTCCGTCTGTCATCAACACGCCATAATCTTTTCCAAATTCCGGACTTCTAAAAACTGATACCGGAGTTACATTTTCAATTCCTTCTGCTGTACAAAATCTTCCTGCCGCAAAAGGTAGGTCTGCTGATACTGCCAAAACAACTGTGTTGTTTAATTTAACAGCCTCCTGATTGAATTTTCTAACAGAAGCAGCACATACACCAGTATCTAAACTTGGGAAAATATTTAAAACTACTGTTTTCCCTTTATAGTCAGCAAGAGACACTTCCGATAACTGACCGTTTACTAATTTAAAATTAGGAGCTTGAGTTCCAACTTGAGGTAAATTACCTATTGTGTTCACTTCACCACCTTTAAAACTTATTTTTGCCATAGCTTATTGTTTTAATTTGATGCTCTCTAATTACAAGAGCAAATTTATACTGTTTTTTGTTATTTATCTAACGAAAATCTCATTTTTTCATATTTTTAACTCTATTTTAAGGAAATTCGCAGTAATTCCTACGTTTTTCTTCACTAATTCTTCAGGTGTACCCTGCATCATCAGGATTCCTCCTCCAGATCCGCCTTCAGGTCCCATATCAATAATGTAGTCAGCACATTTAATTATATCAAGATTATGTTCTATAACAATAACAGTGTTTCCTCTATCAACCAATTGATTCAGAACATTTAACAGAACCCGTATATCTTCAAAATGAAGTCCTGTAGTAGGCTCATCTAAAATATAGATAGTATTACCTGTATCTGTTCGGGCTAATTCCGTAGCCAGTTTCACTCGTTGCGATTCTCCTCCGGAAAGTGTTGTAGAAGGCTGACCCAATTTAATATACCCCAACCCTACATCCTGAAGCACTTTAATCTTATGTAAGATATTAGGAGTATTTTCAAAGAACTCAACTGCCGCATTAATCGTCATATCTAAAACATCGGCTATAGATTTCCCTTTAAATCTTACTTCAAGAGTTTCTCTATTGTAACGTTTACCATGACAATCCTCACATGGAACAAATACATCGGGCAAGAAGTTCATTTCAATTGTCTTGTAACCGTTGCCTCCGCATGTCTCACAACGTCCACCTTTGATGTTAAAGGAAAATCTACCAGGCTTATAGCCCCTGATTTTGGCTTCAGGTAGACTTACAAATAAATTTCTGATATCCGAAAATATTCCTGTATATGTTGCAGGATTGGAACGGGGAGTTCGTCCAATTGGCGATTGATCTACACTAATCACCTTATCAACAAATTCTATCCCTTTAAAAGACTTATATGGGAGTGGGTCGGTTAACGACCGATAAAAATGCTGGCTCAATATAGGCAATAAAGTTCCGTTAAGAAGACTTGACTTACCGCTTCCCGATACACCTGTAACACATGTAAGAGTACCTAAAGGAATCTTTATATCCACAGATTTCAGGTTATTACCTGTTGCTCCTTTCAGTTCAATAAAATGCCCGTTCCCTTTTCTTCTTTTTTTAGGAACTTCTATCATTTTACGTTCATTGAGGTAATCGGAAGTCATAGTGTCCGCTTTAAGCATTTCGGCGGGAGTACCGGCAAATACTACTTCGCCTCCCCTACGACCTGCAAACGGCCCCATATCAATCACGTAATCAGCCTCAAGCATCATATCCTTATCATGTTCAACAACGACGACTGAATTTCCTGAGTCCCTCAGTTTTTTCAGAGATTTGATTAATCTCACATTATCGCGTTGATGAAGACCTATACTCGGCTCATCCAGAATGTAAAGAACATTAACAAGCTGAGAACCAATTTGAGTAGCTAAGCGGATACGCTGACTCTCGCCACCCGATAAAGATGCAGAAGCCCTATTGAGTGACAAGTAACTTAATCCGACATCGAGAAGGAAAGTTAAACGCGAAAGAATCTCTTTTTTTACCTCTGCAGCAATATGTCTTTGCTTTTCGGAGATATGCTCGTCCATAGTTTGTACCCAATCATAAAGCTCTTGAATATCCATAACAGATAATTCTGCAATATTCTTATCATTGATCTTATAATGCAATGCCTCAATATTAAGCCGTTGACCTTTACAGTCGGGGCAAGTTCGGGTTGTTATAAACTGATTTGCCCACTTCTGAGCTGTAGCTGATGCTTCGCTCTCCTGTTGCATGTTGATATATTTTGCAACACCTTCGAAAGTTACACTATATGTAGACCCCCCTAGAGTCTCGTTTTTTATTTCGAGTTTCTCATCAGTTCCAAACATTATTTCATCCAGAGCTTCTTCAGGAATATTTTTAATCGGAGTTTTTATAGTCACTCCATATTTTTCACAAATAGCTTCAATCTGCCAAAAGAACAGCGAGTTCTTATATTTACCCAGAGGTGCTATACCTCCGGCATGTATGCTTTGCTCGGGCTTTGGTACAATCTTATCCATATCGATCTGATTGACAACACCCAAACCTTTACATTTAGGGCAGGCTCCGAATGGCGAATTAAATGAAAAATTATGAGGAGCAGGTTCACCGTATGACAAACCCGAACTGGGGCACATTAACTGGCTACTGTAATGACGTACTTCTCCCGACTCAACATCCTGAATCATAATCAGTCCATCACCTTGTTTCATACCTACCCGAACACTATTTTTCAACTGATCGCTGAATTTATTAGATACAGCCATCTTATCGACTAGAATCTCTATACTGTGGTTCTTATATCGATCAACACGCATTCCGGGAAGAATTTCACGAATTTCACCATCGATACGCACATTCAGATAACCTTTTTTTCTTATCTGTTCGAAAAGTTCTTTATAGTGTCCCTTACGATTACGTACAACAGGTGCCAGTATATATATTTTTTTACCCAAATAACGGGTCAAAATAAGTTCGAGTATCTGCTCTTCGGTATACTTAACCATCTTCTCTCCGGTTAAATACGAATAAGCATCTCCTGCTCTTGCATACAATAATCGCAGGAAGTCATATATTTCGGTGGTAGTACCCACCGTAGAACGAGGGTTACGATTAGTCGTTTTCTGTTCAATCGAAATAACAGGACTTAATCCTGTTATCTTATCTACATCTGGACGCTCCATACCTCCGAGAAAATTTCGGGCATATGCCGAAAATGTTTCGATATAGCGTCGTTGCCCTTCTGCAAATATTGTATCGAATGCTAAAGAAGATTTTCCGCTACCACTCAACCCGGTAATAACAACCAGTGAGTTACGGGGAATATCAACATCAATGTTTTTTAGATTATGTACACGCGCTCCGTATACTGATATTAATTCGGTCTCTTCAACTTTGTGATCCATTGTTTATCCTATATCCTAAGGTCATAAACCTTTTTTATTGCTTTGACTGTGAAGTAACTTTTATAATTGAAGCGAAACCTCACAAGCAAAATGTGATATTAATTATTTTCTTTTACTTAAGTATCTTCTTAAACACATTAATTACTCTGTAACCCATCTCTTGTCATATACTTTTATTTTTTCACCTCTTTTATAATAAAGAGATTCTGTATTAGGTATAAGAATAGTATACGAACTTTGACTTTTGGGAGTTATGGTCAACTTACGATCCCTTAGCCATGAGTTGAAATCCTTCAATTGAGCATAAGTCACACCATTATCTTTGGCAAAAGAGGCTAGATCGGGTATGCTTTGAGTGACCTCAACCGGATTAAACTGAATTGGTTTATATAATTGATCGGCAGATATTACATAACCGTATTTATAGGGATTCTCAAAAATACATTTGAGTGCCAACATTCTAAAATAATAACGGGAAGTTTCTTCCACTAACCATAAATCTAAACTATCATCAGCCTGTTGTTTGTCTAGCTCTCCGCTGATACGCCCCATGCCTGCATTGTACGACATGGCTACGCTCGACCAGTTTCCATACTTACGATATGCACTGTTTAGATATTTACATGCTGCCTGAGTCGATTTTTCAATAGAATATCTTTCATCAACTTCTCCACTAACCTCTAATCCGAATTGAGTAGCTGTTGCGGGCATCAACTGCCACAAGCCTGCTGCTTTTGCAGATGATACTGCACGGGGATCTAGTGAACTCTCAATAGCCGCCAAATACCTGAAATCTTCGGGTATACCATTTGCTTTCAAAATAGGATCTATAATTGGGAATATACGATTTGCTCTTTTAATAAGTAAAAGAGTAGTCGAGTGAAGATATGCAAAACTATTTATTTCACGGTCGAAACGCTCATGAAGATCATATCTGTCCAATTTAAGATTTTCTCCGGCTAGACTTACTTCTTCCGGTATTACGATAGACGTTGTCATGGCTAAAACCTTAGGATTTTTTCGTTCCTCGAGGGTTGCTTCTGACGTAGATAGTAAAAATACTCCCAATGAGCATACACATACAACAGAAACAGCTAATATGATATATTTTTTCATCATAAATTCATCTTTGTTAGTTTAGTAATAAAGTATAAAGTAATTATTTTTAAGACCAATACTTATGAGATTATATCTGCCTAAGCAACAAAAGTCTTAATAACTTATTTATGTGTTCGTTCTGATTTAGTAGTTTTATTTACAGGCTGATTTAACAGCTCTTGCAGTTTTTCGGGAGTTATATTAGGATATATGTGTCCTCGACTCATAAACGAAATCTTACCTCTTTCCTCCGAAACTGTAATCACCTGTGCATCTGTCTCCTGGCTAATACCAAGTCCTGCCCTGTGCCTTAATCCAAATTGCTTAGGTAAGTTCGGGTTTTGCGATATCGGTAATATACAACCGGCAGCGGTCACTTTTCCTTTCGAAATAATCATCGCCCCATCGTGAAGCGGGCTATTTTTAAAAAATATATTTTCGATTAGGCGTGTACTGATATCTGCATTGATAATTTCTCCTGTTTGTTCATAAAGCCCCAATGACATCTCCCGCTCTATTACAATGAGAGCTCCCGTATAGGTCTTAGACATATTCATACATGCCAATACAATAGGTGTAACAAAGGCATTGCCTGTTGTATCCTCATTTTTGACACCAAAGAATCTGACCAGCGACCGAAACACACTATTGGCTCCCAATGTCATAAGAAAGCGCCGTATTTCGTCTTGAAAGAGAATAATAATAACAAACATCCCGATACTTACAAACTTATTGAGAATAGCTCCCATAAGCCTCATTTGCAGCACATGCGCAATGACAATCCAGAGTATAATAAATGCTATTATTCCTTTAAATATAGTGGTAGTTCCCGATTTTTTGACAAGATTATACAACTGATACATAACAAATGCTACCAGCAGAATATCAATAATGTCTTTTATTCCGAAATTTTCCAAAACTAAATTTCTTTAAGGTCTCAGACCCAATTTATTTTTACTTATATCTCAATTGCTCTGTGATTTTTATAGCTTCATAAGCTTCTTTCACATCATGAACACGTAAAATATTAGCCCCATTCATCAAAGCGTATGTATTGAGTACTGTTGTTCCATTAAGTGCCTCTGAAGATGCAACTTCCAGAAAGCTGGTTATCATCGATTTCCGTGATATGCCTACAAGCAAAGGTAATTCAAAATTTTCAAAAAAATTCAAATGCCTCATCAATTCGTAATTTTGAGATACGTCTTTCGAGAATCCGAATCCGGGATCGAGAATGATATCATTTACTCCCAATCGATGTAAATGAGCGACCTTTTCTGAGAAATAATAAGCTATATTCTGAATTAAATTGTCATAATTATTTAGTTTCTGCATGGTTTGGGGAGTACCTCTCATGTGCATTAGAATATAGGGTACATGAAGATCGGCAACGGTCTGAAACATATCGACATCCAGATTTCCACCCGAAATATCATTCACTATAGCCACTCTATAATCCTGCACACATACTTTGGCGACATCTGCATGAAAAGTATCTACGGATAAAATAACATTTGGAAACTCGCGGTTTATAGCCGATAAGGCAGGCGATAAACGTTCGATTTCTTCCTCTGATGAAAGAAATTGTGAAGATGGGCGGGTCGATTGTGCACCTATATCAACAATCGTTCCTCCTTGAAGAATGATCTCCTCGACTCTCTTTAATATATCAACCTCATTTTGTTTACGGCTTCCTTCATAAAAAGAATCGGGAGTTATGTTGAGTATCCCCATCACTACAGGGGTGGACAGGTCTAGTAATTCTCCTTTAATATTTATTGTCTTTTTCATATCTCAACTCAATAGAACCTCACTTTTCCAAATCAATGATACTCTCTTCTAAAACAGTAAGATTCTCAATACTATTATCATGAACTAAATAGGTATTCTCCACACCTACCGCCCCCACATTGGGTATTACAAACTTGGGTTCGAGGGCAAAAATCATGTTACTCATAAATATTTCTTTCGAGCGTGGTGTCAGTACAGGTGGCTCATTTATTTCGAGACCAACTCCATGACCCACAAATTTTGCTTGAAGTTTTGTTCCCATAAAGTAAGCTTCAAGATCATTCTTTTTAGTAAGATCCATCGCTATATTGTACAAATCGGCACAAGGTGTTCCCTCTTTTGTTTTTTGTTTAATTACCTCATGTATCTCTCTGGAAACATCATGAGCCCGATACGCCAGATCGGATAATTTACCGACAGAAAAAACACGTGTCATATCGGTCATCCAAGGCCCGTAATTACCTGCCATATCGACCATCACCGCATTTCCCTGTTGTATTTTTTCGCCACAAGCTCCTAAGGGTAATATAGGATTGCCGCCCTTTCCTCCCAAAGCAAAATCAAATGGGGAAGGGCTTTCGGCATTTTCCCCGACAAGCAAACTTCCCATATATATATCCATGTTTGCACCGTAGCTTCTGAATATACCTAATGAACCGTGCTGACGCATAAGATGTTCAATTTCGAATTGCAATTCCAAGTCGGTCATACCCTTCTTATATAAATTAGGGATTTGCTTATATACTTCTACATGCCTTTTAGCACACTGCCTAACTTGAGATATTTCAAAATCCGATTTTACAGAACGTAGTTGACGCATTAATACCGAAGCATTTGCAGTCTCAGTTATTTGCATAGAGGATATCAACCGGCTGCACTCGGAGAATGACAGTGCATCTACTTCTAACAGAACTTTCCTGGGTAAAGGCAATCCTTGTTTTTGCAATTCTTCAATTATTTGTTCCGGTTTACGAACATAAATTGCATTCTGCAAAGCTGCCTCAGTTGTTCTTTTTAGAAAATGGTATGCTTCCCCTTCTGCTGGTAAATAGAAATATCCGTTGTAGATACATCCTGCTACATAAAACACATTAACTCCTGTTGTCAAAATACAAGCATCCACTCCATCTTTTTGCATTTCGGCTTGAAGTTGTTTCCGGCGTGCTTGCAGATCGTTGAATAAAGATGTATTGAAATCCATATTTTTTATATTTTCGGGACTAAAACCCATTTAGTTCTTTCTTGATAAAAGAGTAGAATTGCAGCTTTGCTCAACTATACTTTAGCGGTATAACCCTTTTTCTTTGATATATTGATACACGCTTTCCGGTAAAAAAGCATGCATATCTTTTCCTTTAGCCAATCCCTCCCGAATAAAGGTTGATGAGATCTCTATAATAGGAGAATTAAGAGCCTCTACATTATCTTTCAGCTTCTTAGATATAGATATACGATACCCTAATCTAGGATAGACATATATTCTATATTGCTCTAATATCCCTTCGAAATCTCTCCATCTATCAAACGATTCCCAATTATCGGCTCCTATAATCAAAGCAAATGTATTATCTGGATATTCCTTGCTTAAGGCTTCCAGCGTATGTACCGTATAAGAAGGTTTAGCCAAAGCAAATTCGAAATCGGAAGCCTTCAGTTTGGGGTAATCGGCTAAAGCCAACTTCGTCATTTCAAAACGTGTATTTTCATCCAATAAAAGAGTATCTTCTTTCAACGGATTATGAGGTGTCACCAAAAACCAAACTTCATCAATATCCGTAAATTCGGTGATGAAGTTCGCTAACATCATATGCCCGATATGAATCGGATTAAATGACCCGGAAAAAATTCCTATTTTCATTCTTGGAGGAATTTAGTCACAACAGCCAAAACCTCAGCTTTTGCCACTTCGAGATTTTCATTGTGAATAATTACATCAAAACGGGGAGCAAATGTTATTTCATATTCAGCTTTTGCAATCCGGTCATTGATTACTTCGGCACTATCGGTACCTCTTTTCTCAAGCCTTTCTCTCAATGCCTCAATCGAAGGCGGTTCGACAAACACCGAAAGAGCCTTATCTCCGTAATGTTCTTTAATACGGCAACCTCCGACAACATCGACATCGAAGATAACATTGCCTCCATTATCGGTAATACGTTGAATCTCGGATTTTAAAGTCCCATAATACCTATCAGTATAAACCTCCTCATATTCGAGGAACTCATTATTTTTTATTTTCTCTCTGAATTCGTCCGGAGATAAAAAATAATATTCTACCCCATTTTGCTCGGTTCCTCGTGGAGGACGGCTTGTTGCTGAAATAGAAAAAGAAAGATTCAGATTCTGCTCTAACAAATAATTTACTATTGTTGATTTTCCAGCTCCCGAAGGGGCGGAAAAAATAAGAAGTTTACCCATTCAATTAAAAAAGTTTACAGCACGTTAAGTACCTGCTCTTTGATTTGTTCCAATTCATCTTTCATTTGCACAACCAATTGCTGCATCTGTACATGATTTGCCTTAGAACCTGTAGTATTTATTTCACGCCCCATCTCCTGAGTTATAAAACCTAGTTTCTTACCTTGTCCCGAAGTATCGTTCAACGTCTCTAGAAAGTATTTAAGATGATTTCTCAAACGGGCTTTTTCCTCATTTATATCTAACTTTTCGATATAATAAATCATTTCCTGCTCGAAACGGTTTTTATCATAATCAAAATTTTCAATTTTCTCAAGAGCCTCAATTATACGGGTTTTCACCTTTTCAACACGCTCTGCTTCGAATGGTTCTATTTCTGATAAGAGAGAACTAATATTGGCAATCTTACGGATAAACAGATCTTCCAGCATTTTGCCTTCTTGTTTTCTGAACTCAACAAGCTGGTCTAAGGCTTCATTAATAACGTTTGCTACAACCTTCCATTCTTCTTCATCGGCATCTTGTGCTTCATACTTCAGAACATCCGGTAATCTCAATAAGACCTGAAACCAATCTGATGGGACTTCAATTCCTAACTTTTCGGAAGAATTTTTGATCTGATTGTAATACGATTCCAATACATTCTGATTTATCTGAGATGTAGTTTCTTTACTTGTATTCTCGACATAAATAGCAAAATCAACTTTGCCTCGTTCCAAACGACGAGCAATCAGGCTGCGCACATTCAATTCCTGCTCTTTGTATACACTGGGAATACGCACTGATAAATCAAGTTGTTTACTATTCAAAGATTTAACCTCAACAGTAATTTTCTTATTCGATAATTCGGCTGTTGCTTTGCCAAATCCAGTCATCGATTGTATCATATAATTTATTTTAAGACCACAGGCCTATTTATTATTTGGGCAGGTATACATGTAACTGATAGTTATCTAAGATAAAGTTACATTACATACTTACGACTACTTAATCTTTTACAAAAGTAACTTTTTTGAACGAAACTATAAGCAATATTTGATCTCCAAATATAATATCAACGCTTTATTTCGTCTATATGTTGTCCTCTCTCATGGGTATACCTTGGGAATTTGGGCTCTCCCACCACCTGTTTCCCATAAATACCTGTATGACCGGATATTAAATATGAAATAACGCAAGCTATTGCTGCATACACTCCACATCCTCCGCCAAACAATTCGATAGCCATCATCGAACAGGCAATCGGGGTATTAGTAGCTCCTGCAAATACTGCAACAAAGCCTATTCCGGCTAGTAATCCCATAGGTAAGGGTATAAATAATGACAGTGCATTTCCCAAAGTCGCACCGATAAAAAACAACGGCGTGACTTCTCCACCTTTAAATCCCGCAGCCAGTGTTACGATTGTAAATGCTATTTTCAACAGAAAAGCATAGGGAACAAGTTGATGGTCAAAAGAATCGACAATAACAGGAATACCCAATCCGATATAATCGGTAGTATCCATTACCCAAACTGCAATAATCACAATCAAACCTCCTACAAAAGGGCGGAAAGGCGGATATTTTATTTTCGATTTAAAAAGTGCTGCCACATAATGTATGCCTTTACTAAAAAACACGGCACAAAGTCCGAAAGCCACTCCTGCAAAGATTGTATACAATAAAGTTTCGGCTGAAATTTCAGGTACAAACGAAATTGAATAATGTGTATGATGAGCTTGCCATGCTTTCGTCGCTAAATCGGCAATGACAGACGATAAAAGAGCCGGTAACAGGGCATTGTATCTCAAACGTCCTATCAGGAAAAACTCCAAACCAAATATGGCTCCTGCCAGAGGTGTCCCAAAAACAGAACCAAATCCGGCAGCCGTAGCAGCGACTAATAAAATCCGGCTTTCTTCGGCTGTTAACCGAAAAGGTTTACGAAACACATCGGCAATAGCCCCTGCCATCTGAATGGCTGTACCTTCCCTTCCAGCCGAACCTCCGAATAAATGAGTTACTACTGTACCAATATATACAAGAGGTGCCATTCGGAATGGAATTCTTTGGTCAGGCTTATGGATGGTATCGATCAACAGGTTATTTCCTGCATTGGCTTCTTTTCCATAATAATGATATAACAAACCTATTAACACCCCGGCTATTGGCAGAAAAACCATAATCCAAAGATGTGATTGCCTGTAATTAGTTACAAAATCGAGAGAATGTAGAAACAGAGCCGAAGCCGAACCAATACAAATACCGATAACAGTACTTATTGTTATCCATTTAAGAATATACAATATAAAGGGGTAATTTCTAAGAATTAATCGGAAATGGATGCTGATTTTTCGCACAAAAAAAATGTTTTTGTTTCTTTATTAAATTGCTTTATATACTTAAGGCCAAAAACCTTTACTATTACATTGATTAGTATAACAGCAAAACCTGAGATCACACTAAATCATAGTAATAATATTAAAATCATTTTAATAAGGCGTCATCAGCTTGTTGAAGGCGGTTGGTTAAGGAAGACACCATTTCCTTTAAAAGCATAAAGATAATCACTTTATATTTAAAATAAAAAAGGCTCATTAAAATAGCTTATATTTTATTGCAGGATTTATAACTCTTACATACTTTTGAGCCCGAATAAAAAAAGCCTGTTTATGAAATCAAAATATACCTCTTTGCTGAGATTCGAAACAATCATTATTGTATTTATTCTTGTAGCTTTTTCTTTAAACTGGATAACATGGGGGAAGCTTATTGTTACAGGGTGGGATCTGCCTTCTTTGTATAAAAAGACTACCAAAATTTCGAATACAATCATGTTCTTCGCTAAAAAGGATTCTCCACACCTAGCATATGTATTTTACATAGTACCTTTATTGAGTTTAATATCGGGTATTTTTTTGTTTAAGATGAGATACCGAACTGCCAATCTCGTATTATTACTCTCCTCTATATTAGGAATATTTGTTTCTATATATATGTATATATATTTTATTACCTCTAAGATGTTTAAACTCTCCAATGCAGGAGGAGGTATACACCTCTTACTTTTGGTCAGCAGCATAGGGTTAATATGGTCGTTTATATATTGTATCAGAAAAAAGAAAAATAAGGATATTCCTTTAGAAGCAGTCTCAGAAACCAATGACCTGCTTTAAAACATACTAACTAAAAAGCATTTAGCATACTAGAAATGACATAAATCGAAGTCTTTTTTTTGTTTTTTTCGCATTCTTTTGTGTTAGAAGTACAAAGTATTCCCTATTTTTGGATTTACAGACTAGCAATCTTTAACCAAATTAAAAATACTATTTATAACGCCATGAAAGAATTAAAAATGTTCATCGATGGAAAATTCATCGAAAATACCTCAGGGAAGTGGATCAATGTCCTAAATCCTTCAACAGAAGAAGTTATCGCAAAGATGCCTGATGGCACTCTCGAAGATACAAGAAAAGCCATCGATGCAGCAGATGCCGCTCAGATACAATGGGAAAAAACTCCCGCCGTTGAAAGAGCCGGTTACCTACTCAAAATTGCTGCAGGCATTCGTAAAAGAGAAAAAGAAATAACAGATATTATTGTCCAAGAAGGTGGTAAAACACAAGGCTTAGCAAATGTTGAAACTCTGTTTACTGCCGACTACCTGGAATATATGGCAGGATGGGCACGCCGCTATGAAGGTGAGATTATTCAAAGTGATCGTCCTAATGAAAATATATTCTTATTCAAAAAAGCCATTGGTGTAACAACAGGTATCCTTCCTTGGAATTTTCCATTTTTTCTTATTGCACGAAAAGCTGCACCCGCACTGGTTACTGGAAATACAATTGTAGTAAAGCCAAGCCAGTTAACCCCTATCAACGCATACATCTTCGCACAGATTGTAGAAGAAGCAGGTGTACCCAAAGGAGTATTCAATCTGGTCAACGGACGAGGTTCGGTTATCGGTCACGAGTTAGCGGCAAACCCCAAAGTAGGAATGGTGAGTCTCACTGGAAGTGTATCGGCGGGACAACAAACTATGGCTGCAGCAGCTCCCAATATCACAAAAGTATCTCTCGAGCTGGGAGGAAAAGCTCCGGCCATAGTAATGGACGATGCAGACCTTGACTTAGCTGTTAAAGCCATTGTGGCTTCACGGGTTATCAACACAGGACAAGTTTGTAACTGCGCTGAACGTGTATATGTTCATAAGAGTGTTAAAGAGGCATTCATGACTAAATTGGTTGCTGCCATGAAAGCAGTAAAAGTCGGAGACCCGAATAAAATAGCCGATCTGGATATGGGCCCCTTAGTAGAAGAAAACGCTTTAAAATCGGTTCAGGACAAGGTTGACAGAGCAATTAAACAAGGTGCAAAATTAATCTGTGGAGGAAACCGTATCGGAAATAAGGGATATTTCTTCGAGCCGACTATTCTTGATAATGTGACCCAGAAAATGGACATTATCAAAGAAGAAACATTCGGTCCTGTTTTACCTATTGTAGAGTTTACGGACATAAACGATGCTATAACTTGGGCTAACGATTCTGAATTTGGTTTAACCTCATCTGTATATACTCAAAATTTAGATATCGCATTTAAATTAATAAGGGCTCTCAAATTTGGAGAGACATACATCAATCGTGAAAACTTTGAAGCCATGCAAGGGTTCCACGCGGGATGCCGCAAATCGGGTATCGGTGGAGCTGATGGAAAACATGGGTTAGAGGAATATCTCCAAACTCATGTAGTTTACTTAGAAACAAAGGGTTAATCATTTGTTTATTAATCACAGGAGGTCTCGGGAGCAATACGTTCTTGAGACCTTTTTGTTAAAAACAACTTTTCTTCATTATTGTCAATAAAAAAATCTATATTTGCGGCAAAGAGGAACAACGAAAATTCTAATATTTAAGAAATAAAAGGGTACTTGAAATGTTAAATTTTAGTACGTAATACGTTCGCAACACACCTTGTGTTATGAATTGTATATATCCATATTCTAATTTTACCTTAAAAAATGAAAGTAAAAGTTCTACTGTCAATATTTATTTTATCTTCCTTTGGCTTAACTATGGCTCAAATTGGATTAAATACAGAGTCACCTAAAGCATCCTTTCAAGTATCGGCAACAACAGCCACAGATGGAACAGTAACCGAAGGAATTATAGCTCCAATACTAACACGTACTCAACTAATTGCTAAAGATGCATTATACGGAACCGAACAAACCGGAGCAATAATATATATTTCGAATATTTCGGGAACACCGTCTCAAAAGACTTCTCTTATTGACTGGAAAGGATATTACTTTTTTGATGGTACAATATGGAACTGGCTAGGCCCCGAACCTTGGAATAAAAAAAGCGGAGGCCCGGCAATAACTAATAACGATTCAATTTATCTAAGAGGTAAAGTCGTTATCAATGGGACTGATATTGCAACAGTGCATGGTGACAATGCTGCACTAAGTGTTTATGGCTCAGACGCATCAATTAATGGGCTAACTGTAGGAAAAGGCTCCGGAAATATCATCGGAAATATTGCTATAGGTGAAAATGCTTTATCGGCAAATACTACTGGAAATAATAATATTGCAATAGGCTATTATGCCTTAGCTAAGAATACAACCGGCAGCCACAATATATCGATGGGATCATTAGCAACTCCAAGTCTTGCCTCTGGTGATTACAACATTTCAGTAGGATATATGGCAAATAACGCCCTTATTACGGGAAGCAACAATATTGCAATAGGCAGTCAGTCCGGTTTTCCGGGAGGAACAAGCAATATAGCTATAGGCTACAAAGCCGGTAGTGATATTACAGGAACAAATAATATCGCAATCGGTGCTTTATCCAGAATCATTTCAGGAAGTAATAACATCGTCATTGGAAATGTTGCCAGTATAAATGGCAGCGGTACTACTTTTAATATCGCTATTGGAGACTCTGTTACTGTTGAGGGTAATTATAACATAGCTATAGGAAAGCGATCTCAGGTTAGAGGCACCAATTCTGTAGCTTTAGGCTATAGTTCTATTAATAATACAAATAACTCAATAGTGCTGGGTTCTTCTCAGGTAAATACAATCAGAGCAGCAGTAACCTCTATTACGGCCTTATCAGATCGTAGAGTTAAAAAAGATATCCAGGAGAATGTCCCGGGATTAGCTTTCATCAATAAATTAAATCCTGTCACCTACAATATAAATGTATCGGCGATAGCTTCTCTGCAACAAATTCCAGATACTATCAATACACAGAGAAAATTAGAAATGGAGAGAATATTACATACAGGATTTATAGCTCAACAAGTTGAAAAAGCAGCACGTGATATAAATTATGACTTCGACGGCGTTTATATACCACAAAACAACAACGAAATATACGGAGTGAACTATACTTCGTTTATACCATCATTAATAAAAGCTGTTCAAGAACAAAAGGAACAAATAGAAGAACAAGAACAGTTTATCGAAGAACAAAAATTAAGTATCCAAAAACAAGATATTCTAGTACAAGGTTTAAGGAAAAGACTGGCTGCCCTCGAAGCCAAATAAAATTACGAATAGTTATCGAATCGAAATAATAAGTTTATTACACACACTCATTATGAGAAAACATACAGTTAAATTAATATTAGCCTTAGTAGTACTTTTATGCTTTACAATGCAGTCGAAAGCACAAAGCATCGGCATAAACACAATTGACCCAAAAGCTTCTTTACATATTATGGCTTCCGAGAATGTATCGTTGGCGGAAGGGCTCATTGCCCCATCTCTTACCCGCCAACAGCTTATAGATAAAGATGCTGTATATGGTATTGACCAAACAAACACTCTTATTTACATTACCGACTTGTCGGGAATAACAACAAGCAAAACCAAAGAAATAACATCAATCGGATATTATTTTTTTAATGGTACATCATGGCAACCTTTTTTAATCGAGCCATGGAATAAAATAAATACTCTTGAAAAAGCAACATCAAATACCGACTCTATTTATCAGCAAGGAAAGGTAGTAGTAAAAGGTAATACCATTGGTACTGTAAACGGTACACAAGCAGCCCTAACAGTACATACCGCAGACGCTTCTTTTAACAATGTAAGAGTAGGAAAAGGAAATCAAAATTTAGCTCGAAATACTGCATTAGGATACAATGCATTGTCATTCGATGCAACGGCAACTGAAAATAACGACCTTACGGCTATAGGCAGCAACTCATACAGTAGTTTTACTGGTGCATCAGGAACAACTATTGGAAATACTTATTATCCTTCAAATAAACAAACTACCGATTTTGTTTCATTATCATCTTCATATTCAGGAAACATAAGTCCTTTATCCGTAAAAATAGGAGCAGCACGAACCAGTACTTCTGATTCATGTAATGTTCAAATAGGATATATCAACCCTAACGGAACTAAAAACTCAATATTAATAGCGGGTTATATGTCCTTGAACCCAACAGAAGACTCTGTTTTGTTAGGCGACTCCATTAGTGGAAATGGCACAAGGGAATCGGTTTATGTGGGAACGAGAATAAGTACTAATAGTGCTACCAGAGCTACAGTTATCGGCTCAAATAACCGAGCTAATTCAACTACACACCTCATTATAGCTAACAATACAAGCTATCCTTACGAAGGGTCTTATGGAGTTGTACTAGGCAATGCAAATATTACCTCCATCCGAGCTGCCGTAACCTCTATTACCTCTTTATCAGACTATAGAGTAAAAAAGAATATTGAGAGTAATGTTCCCGGAATCGAATTCATAAAAAGACTAAATCCGGTTACATACAAACTAGATATACCATCAACAGACCAACCAATGTCGAAAAGGTCACCCGAGAATATTCGACATAGTGGTTTTATTGCTCAGGAGGTAGAAAGTGCTGCCAAAGAAATAAAATATAATTTTGATGGAATTTATATTCCTCAAAATGAAAAAGACAGATACGGTCTCAATTATTCCTCGTTTGTTGTACCTCTGGTAAAAGCTATCCAAGAACAGCAAGCAATCTTAGCCGAACAACAAATAGCATTATCGCAACAAAGAAACAAATTAAAAGAGCAGAATGCACGATTAGAGATTTTGTCTCAAAAACTCGCCGCATTAGAAAAGAGGTAAAATTTCTTTTTTTGCTTTTCAATCAATTACAACATTCAACAGAAACCATTTATGAAAAAAAATATACTATATTACCTGCTTCTTTCATTAGTCCTTTTGGGAACTAGCAAACAGGTTCAATCACAAGTCGGCATAAATACTAAAAACCCAAAAGCAACATTAGATATTCATTGTTTATCAACAACTCCGGTAACTCCCGAAGGACTTATAGTCCCCTCATTAACACGTCAACAAGTTATCTCAAAAGATGCAGCATACGATAATAACCTAACAGGAGCAATAGTATATATTACTGATCTATCGGGAACAGCAACAACAAAAACAAAAGCTATTAACAGAATAGGCTACTATACCTTTGATGGAACTATGTGGATTCCTTTTCAAAAAGAACCATGGAATAAGGTAGGTACAACCGAAGCTTCTACAGAAAACACCGATGATATTTATTCAAATGGAACAGTAGCTATCAATTCGACTTCGACATTAGCATCAATGGCACTAACAGTAGCTGGTCAAGATGCATATATTAATGGAATAAGTATTGGTAGAGGAAAAGGAAACGTGAGTTCTAACACTGCTGTTGGATATAATGCACTGGATAATAATACAACAGGGAGTAACAACAATGCAATTGGATATAACACACTGGCTAAAAACACAACCGGAAGCTATAATATTGCGGTTGGTTACTCAGCTCTTGCCAATAACGAAAAGGGAAATTACAATCTGGCTATAGGCTATCGTGTTAATGAAAACAGGCAGGACAGCCTCACATACAATGTTGCAATCGGCGCAAATGCAGGCTTTATTGCAGGCAACTATAATGTCGCCATTGGCACTAACGCCATTGGTACAACAACCTCTGGTGGTAACACAATAATAGGAAATGGAGCCAAAGCTGCAGGAGAGATGCTAAACCTAGCTATCGGAACAAATGCTTCGACCAGCGGGGGCAAAAATAATACAGCAGTAGGCTATAATACCACATCCATAGGTGAAGGTAGTATTGCCATAGGGTCTACAGCTAGAACTCAAGGCACAAACACTATTGCCATAGGGTATGGTGCTACTAATACTGTGTCTAATTCGATAGTACTGGGAAATAGTTCAATAACTTCAATTAGGGCAGCCGTAACATCTATTACCTCCCTTTCTGATCTTCGCTTAAAAAAAGATATCCAAAATAATGTACCCGGATGGGATTTCATAGGGAAGTTGAAGCCTGTTACTTATCATTTGGATCTAAGTGCAGAAGCCTCGATAAAAGGTATCCCTGCTGAATCCCGTATTCTTGAATCGGAAAAAGCAGCCGAAAAAATAACCAGAAGCGGTTTAATAGCTCAGGATGTTGAATCAGCAACTAAAGAAATAGGTTATGACTTTGACGGAATTTATACTCCTGAAAATGAAAAAGACGTTTATGGACTTGGTTATACAACATTTGTTGTTCCTTTGGTAAAAACAGTTCAAGAACAACAGTCTATATTAGAGAAACAACAACTAACAATACACATACAACAGCAAAAAATGAATGAACGAGATGCCGAAATAGACTTATTATTGAAAAGAATAGAAGTTCTGGAAAGTAAATAAGCTTTCCTAAACTCGAAATCACAAAATAAAGAGTTATTTGCTTCGGATTTTGTTTATATTCATAAAAGAATTATATTTGCGACTTAAACAGAACTCTTTAGCTATAAAAATGGCAACTATATTAACAGATATCTTTTTTGACAATAAGCTTAAATTTAACAATTTAGACTTGCTTTGTTGTGCCAAAATATTAGAGAGAGAGAGAGAGAGAGAGAGAGAGAGAGAGAGAGAGAGAGAGAGACACAACTAGCAAATACGTTAGTTATAAAAATATTTCAGGCGGAATTTTCCGCCTTTTTTTTGGCTTGCGTTTTAAAGACGCGCACACTTTCATTCCTAAATATTTCCCCAATAAATACATCTATAGTTGTGTCGGTAAACACTTTCGTGTCGCCGATTTATTTTGTTGTTGTCATTTCAGATCAGCACGAATCATCCGTTTACCCATGCCACAACTATGTCCGGCAGCTGCGTGTAGAGATTACACGCAGTTGCTATTTATTCTTTCATTTTCAAGCTACTAACATTAATTAATTATCATAAAACGATGACAATGAAAAAGTTTTTTTTAACAGCAATGAGCATATGGACTATAGGCTCTATATATGCACAAGTCGGTATAAATACCGAAACGCCGGCAACGACACTTCATGTACTACCCGGAAATACGGACGGTACAACGGCTGAAGGGATTATAGCTCCTAACCTGAAAAGGTCGGAAGTGATTGCCAAGGATAGTAAATATACTACTGAGCAAACAGGGGCAATGGTATACGTTAGCGACTTGTCGGGAGTACTGACTACCAAAACAGCGAAAATCATAACAACCGGCTACTACTACTTCGATGGGGCTCTTTGGCAGCCATTTACCAGTGGATCTGCTTCCGTTACCTCAGCCAACAACGGTTTAGCAATGAACGGTACAACTGTGCAATTGGGAGGAGCATTAACCCAAGCTACAAGTATTACAGGAACAGACCGATTAACTTTAGCTACACCAACTACTGTATCGGGCATCCTCCAAATTACCAGTGGATCACCTAATGCAGGAAAAGTACTAACCTCAGACATAACTGGCACTGCCACATGGGCTACAACAATAAATAACGCCAATAACGGCTTAACAATGTATGGGTCTACTGCTCAATTGGGAGGAGTTTTAAATCAGGCTACAGATATTACAGGAGTAGAACGTTTAACTATATCTACACCCACTACTATTTCGGGGGCACTTCGTATTACGGGACCATTACTGATTGGTGGCGGATCACCTGGTGCAGGAAAAGTATTAACATCCGATTTTACGGGTAATGCAACATGGGCTACAGCAATAACTACCGCAAATAATGGTTTAACAATGTATGGAATAGCTGCCCAACTAGGAGGAGATTTAACCCAACCTACAAGCATTACAGGAACAAGCCGATTAACTTTAGCTACACCACTGCAAATAACCAGCGGAACGCCCGGTGCAGGAAAAGTATTAACATCGGATGCAAGTGGTAATGCTACATGGGCTGCTAACGCAACCCCTTGGTATAAGGTGGGTACCACAGTTCCATCGATATTAAACACTGACAATTCGTACCTGACAGCTAAAACGGTTATCGGAGGAAATACTATTGCTTCTATCAATGGAGGAACAGCCAATGCACAACTTACAGTAATAGGACAAGATGCTTCCATTAATGGTATAACTGTAGGAAAAGGAGCAAATAATGTAGCAACAAATACAGCAGTAGGAGCCAATGGCTTGGAGGCAAACACTACAGGCGCCAATAATACTGCTACTGGGTCGGGGGCTTTAAAAAGTAATCAATCTGCGTCTGGAAATACTGCAGTGGGGTCCCAAGCTCTTCAAGCTAATACAAGTGGTCTCGGTAATAATACTGCTATTGGATATTCAGCCGGAAGTAGTCTGACGACAGGAAATGGTAATACTGCTATGGGATATTTAGCCGGAAGTGGTCTAACGACGGGAGTTTATAATACTGCTATTGGATATTCAGCCGGAGCTAATCTGACGACGGGAGGTTATAGCGTGGCTATAGGTTACAACGTGAGTCTTCCGGATCCTGCAGCCAATTTCCAAATAAATATAGGTAATGCTATATTTGGAGTTACTAGTTTTACTGCTGGAGCGGGACGGGTAAGTATTGGTAAAACAACTCCTGATGCAGGTGTATTTTTAGATGTAGCCGGCTTAACACAAATAACAGGAGCCGGTAAATTCAAATATGTAGATAGTAATCAGTTACCAGGACGGGTATTGACTACTGATAATAATGGTGTTGCTAAGTGGGCTGATCAGAATATGCTTACAGGGAGTTGGTTTTATGTACCTTCGATAAACTTAGATATGAGCACCACTACTCAAAAAACGGTAAATATATTTACACTGTGTATACAACAGTTAACTGCTGCAACAACACCTATAGCTGCCAGCTCGGGATACATAAGACCTACATTACCAACCACAGCTACAGCATACGACTATATGGTTATAGGAAGTAGTGGACACATTACGAATGTAAGTATAAGCACCTCGGGTGTATTAACTTATACACCTACCACCACCAACCCTCCACCCTTTGCTTATGTAAACATTATGGTTCGGGTTAAATAAAATTACAACCCATAAGCTAGTATTCAATAAACTCACGCTCCGCCACGATGTGGCGGGGCTGATAAAATAGGTAGATTATATGCTAAAAAAAATAATATCAATTTTAACCCTGTTCTTAATAACAGTGGTCAGCATCTATGCTCAAAAAGAACAATACAACTGGTATTTTGGGTTTAACGCCCGTCTTTCCTGGAATTCAACCAGAACACTGACCGGAACAGGCGTTTACGGAACAGCTAACGCCACCTTAACAGGATTACCTTTACAGTTTCCCGGATCGGCTATGCAAACGTATGAAGGTTGCTTTTCTACTTCGGATGCAAATGGAAATATTTTGTTTTATTCGGACGGGATAACCATCTGGAACAAAAATAACCAAGAAATGGTTACAGGTTTAACCGGCAACCCATCTTCGGCACAGTCGGGAATCATATTACCGTACCCCAATACTCCGGGTAAATACATTGCAGTAACATTGGGAAGGGACGATTCAAACAACCTCTCTTATACTGTAGTAAATATGTCTCTGAATGGAGGGCTTGGCGGGCCAGACCCGGCTTTTACAAACGTTTTACTCACAGGACAATCCGGAGCACTGGGTGAATCGGTTTTTGCGGTAAGACATACCAACAAAGAGGACTTTTGGATAGTGGCTCCGGGACGCACAACTACTACATCTTATCTGAATGTATGGAAAGTAACTTCGGCAGGCGTACAAGCTAGCCGACATAGCGTAGTAACAGTACCCATAGGATTTACATCACTTGGAGCCAATGGATACCTCAAATTTACAACCGACGGGCTACACTATGCATGGGCGGATTTCCTTACCGGGAGACTTGTTTATGGTGACTTTAATCCCACAACTGGTATTATCACTAGCGTAAAGATTCGGGATACATATACATTATTTCCCTCTAACCCTAATCGTGCATATGGAGTAGAATTTTCGTCTAGTGGCAAATATTTATACGTGACATATGCACCGGGCACTATAAATACAAACCAAGTTTCAGGATTAGTAGTTTATGATTTTGCAGCTTTGCTCATAACCTCTACCCCTAATTCGATAAACCCGGTAAAAACTATTGCGAACCCCCTTTCTCCTGCCGACGGTGTTACCGACCATTTCGGAGGTGTACAACTTGGACCCGACGGGCGGATTTACATCACCCGGTTCTCCTCTACAGGAATGTTTGTAATTACCAATCCGGAAAGCCCTACGGCTATGAATATTTATAAACTCCTGAATTTCTTACCCGGCAATGGCTATTGGGGACTACCCAACTTTGCTGCACCGTGGTTTCGGATGGAGCTTACACCTCCGGCAAATGCCGAAAGTTGCGCAAACGTATCAGCCACTTTTCAATTATCAATCATTCCGGGTATGGGGCTTAGTAATGTAAGTAGAATCGTAATAGATTTTGGTGATGGTGGTACAACAACATACAACAGCCCCCTAAGCAGCCTGTACAGCTTCCCTCACACCTATAATAAACCGGGTCTTTATACCATTACAATTACTGCTTATAACGCAACGGGAGGGGTAGAAATTTCGACATCTTCTACTATGACCATAAATTCGTGTGCGATGAGAGTTAATCCGCAAGTGAGCGTTAGAGCCGGCACTTAATAAGATTAACTCGTAATTTTCTCAAAAAAAACAGGAGGGCAAGTATATTATTGTCCTCCTGTTTTACTTAGTATCTAAATCAATTACATTTCCAAGTCAATATCAAATAATTCGTGCCAAGGTAACCCTTGCTTGTTTAATTGCTCCATAAACGGATCGGGGTTAAACTCTTCGACATTGAATACTCCGGGTTTACGCCAGATTCCTTTAAAGAACATCATGGCTCCTATCATGGCAGGCACACCTGTAGTATAGCTTACTCCTTGCATACCTGTTTCCTTGAAAGCAGCCTCATGCGAACAGTTGTTATATATATAATAGGTACGCTCTTTACCATCCTTTACGCCTGTGATACGGCATCCGATAGAAGTTTCACCTGTATAATTCTCTCCAAGCTCTCCCGGATCAGGTAAAACAGCTTTCAAAAACTGAATCGGAACAATCTCTACACCATTATATATAATAGGATCGATACGAGCCATTCCTATATTTTGAATCACACGTAAGTGAGTCAGATATTCCTGCCCGAAAGTCATCCAGAAACGAGCACGCTTAAGTGTTGGGAAATTTTTCACCAACGACTCCAATTCTTCGTGATAGATCACATACGATTCTTTTGGTCCGATATTAGGATAATTCAATGGTTTATGGATTTCGTGCGGTTCGGTTTCAACCCACTGCCCATTCTCCCAGTATTTTCCTTTCTGAGTAACCTCGCGTATATTAATTTCAGGATTGAAGTTGGTTGCAAAAGCTTTTCCATGATCACCTGCATTACAATCTACAATATCTAATGTATGCAATTCATCAAAATGATGTTTTGCCGCATAGGCAGTAAATACACTTGTCACACCCGGATCAAATCCACAACCAAGAATAGCCGTAAGACCCGCTTTCTCAAATCTATCTTTATAAGCCCACTGCCAGCTATACTCATATTTTGCTTCATCTTTTGGCTCATAATTCGCAGTGTCCAGATAATTAACACCACATGCCAAACAAGCATCCATTATAGTCAGATCCTGATATGGCAAAGCAACATTGATTACTAACTCGGGTTTAAACGAATTAAATAATTTAATCAAGTCCTCAACACTGTCGGCATCCACTTGAGCTGTTTGAATTCTACCTCCCCCAATAGCTTGGGCAATAGCATCACATTTCGATTTGGTGCGGCTGGCAAGCATTACTTCTGTAAATACTTCCGGATTCTGAGCAACCTTATGAGCTACCACTGTACCTACACCGCCTGCTCCAATAATTAAAACTTTACCCATTTTAGAATTGTATTAAAAGCCTTTTGTTAATTAATATTTAAAATATAGTAAGTACACTTATTTTTCCTACAAAAATAAAACTTAAAAATGAAATATTGGTTATATTTGCTTCAACAATCATACTAAACAGATAGTAATAATACAATATTTTAATAATTTCAAGAAATATCATTATTGCAAAATGTGTAAAAGATGAAAGTTATTGAAATACTATGATTGAATGAATAAGTATATATTTCTTAAAGTAGAAATTTATAACTATTCGAACCTGAGAAACATAAAATAATAAATTGTTGTTACGTTTTACTGCGAACATCGCGTCTTTGGCTAATACTCGTCAAAACAGTCCCTGCACAGTAAATCTTAGGAGATAAGAAATAAAAAATATATAATTATGTCACAATTAGTAGGTCGTATATCTCAGGTGATAGGTCCGGTAGTGGATGTCTACTTTGAGCAAAAAGAAGGTTCGGCACCAAACTTACCCCAGATATATGAAGCATTACATGTACAAAGACCAAACGGTAAGGTTTTAATTATTGAAGTACAACAACATATTGGAGAAAATACTATTCGTGGTGTCGCAATGGATAGTACCGACGGTTTAAGACGAAACCTAGATGTTATCGCAACCGGAAAACCCATTACCGTCCCGATAGGTAATCAAGTAAAAGGTCGCTTACTAAATGTGGTAGGAGATGCCATTGACGGAATGGAAGTTCTCGACAATTCAGGCGGGTTGCCAATACATAGAGAACCACCAAAATTTGAAGACCTTATAACTTCTCGCGATGTATTATTTACAGGAATAAAAGTTATCGACCTGTTAGCCCCTTATGCAAAGGGAGGTAAAGTTGGTCTCTTCGGTGGGGCCGGAGTGGGTAAGACTGTATTGATTATGGAGCTTATCAACAATATCGCCAAGAAACACAATGGTTACTCTGTATTTGCCGGAGTTGGGGAGCGTACTCGCGAGGGTAATGACTTGTTGAGAGAAATGATTGAATCGAACGTAGTTCGCTACGGTGATGAGTTCAAAAAAAGTATGGAAGAAGGTCATTGGGATTTATCGAAAGTTGATCCTAAAGAACTAGAAAAATCTCAAATTTCACTTGTCTTCGGACAGATGAATGAGCCTCCCGGGGCACGTTCGTCAGTAGCACTTTCAGGACTTACGGTTGCAGAATCGTTCCGTGATGCAGATCACGAAGACGGTGCACCTAAAGATATACTATTCTTTATAGACAATATATTCCGTTTTACGCAAGCGGGTTCTGAGGTTTCAGCCCTACTTGGTCGTATGCCTTCGGCAGTAGGTTATCAGCCTACCCTATCTACTGAGATGGGTGCAATGCAAGAACGTATTACCTCTACTAAAAACGGGTCTATTACATCTGTTCAAGCGGTTTATGTACCGGCAGATGACTTAACTGACCCTGCTCCTGCAACTACATTCTCTCACTTGGATGCAACCACAGTATTGAGCCGTAAGATTACAGAGTTGGGTATTTATCCTGCAGTAGATCCTTTAGATTCTACATCACGAAGTCTGGATCCAAATGTTGTAGGTCAAGAGCATTATGATGTTGCTCAACGAGTAAAACAAATATTACAAAGAAATAAAGAACTTCAGGATATTATCTCCATATTAGGTATGGAAGAACTTTCGGATGAAGACAGACAAACGGTAAACAGAGCTAGACGTATTCAACGTTTCTTATCACAGCCGTTTAATGTTGCTACACAATTTACAGGAGTTGCCGGTGTTATTGTGGATATCAAAGATACGATCAAAGGATTTAAGATGATTCTTGATGGTGAGGTGGATGATCTGCCCGAACAAGCTTTCTTAAATGTGGGAACGATTGAAGATGCAATAGAAAAAGGCAAGAAACTAATGGCACAAGCATCTAAAGCCTAAAAAGCTAAAGAAGGCCGTAGCCCTTATTTATTACTTTAATCTGTTAGAACTATTAAAATTAAGAGATAAAGTAATAGATATTCAACATTAATTATAATCGATGAAAGAATTACAATTAAAAATAATTTCACCCGAAAAAATGCTATTTCAAGGAGCCGTATTATCCGTAATACTTCCGGGAACAGATGGTGAATTTGGTATATTGCCCGATCATGCTCCCCTTATAGCGTCTTTACGCAAGGGAGATATTTCTTATGAAATAGAAAAGGGATCGCCGGAAATAGTTACCATTGAAAGTGGATTCGTTGAGGTCAAAAAGAATGTAGTTACTATTTGTGTAGAATAATTTATGAACATATTCAAAGCGAATCTGATTATATACGTAATTGCCTTCGGACTCCTTATCAGTGGATGCTTAGGGTTAGGGTTATCGTACTTTTTACCAACCTTTAATTGGAATTGGTTTATAGGTCTTGCTGCATTTTATCTGATTATCGAATCGATAGTTGTATCAATGGTAGAAACTTTCAGTCAGAAAAAAGACAAAAAACAAATGGTAAACATATACATGTTAACTAAAGTAATAAAGATTATCGCATCTTTGATCTTTATAACAGTGTATGTTGTTATAGTAAAAGAAAACGTCAAAGCTTTTGTAGCTGTTTTTATATTATTTTATTTATTATATCTGATCGCCGAAACCTTCATTTTCATGAAAATAGAAAAGCGTATCAAAGAAAAAAATAGTAGCAATGAATAGCCAATTAAAATACATATTTATACTGGTATGCTTATTCGTAATGGGGGGGACACCGTCCTTTGCTTCTGACGGACATTCTCAGGAAGCAGCTGGGGACCTGAACGTTAAAGAATTGATTCTAGAACACCTTGCGGATTCATACGAGTGGCACATTACAACATGGGGAGAACATCATATCTCGGTTCCATTACTAGTAATCGTGAAAGGCGAAAATAGTGGATGGAACGTATTCTGTTCCTCAAAGCTAAATCATGGAGATTCGGAATATAAAGGCTTTTACATTGCTAGCGAAGGTGATTACAAGGGTAAAATTGTCGAAAAGAATGCTTCAGGAGAAGAAATCAGACCTTGGGATATTTCTATTACAAAAAATGCTTTTGCACTCATCATATGCAGTATTATAACCCTTGTACTTATTCTGTCAGTAGCCAGATGGTACAAGAAAAACTCAACGGCTGAAAATCCAAAAGTTCCGGGAGGGTTTATTGGATTCATGGAATTATTTATAATGAGTGTTAATGATGATATTATAAAGCCATGTGTAGGCAAAAACTACAAAAAATTTGCACCTTATTTGCTGACCACATTCTTTTTCATCTTTATAAACAATATTGCTGGTTTAATTCCTATTTTTCCATTCGGTGCTACCGTCACAGGTAATATAGCAGTCACTTTAGTGTTGGCATTATTCACAATGGTAATTGTGAATGTGTTTGGGACTAAAGAATATTGGAAAGAAATATTCTGGCCTGAGGTTCCTACATGGCTAAAAGTTCCCGTACCAATCATGCCAGCAATAGAATTTGTGGGAATTTTCACAAAACCTTTTGCCTTAATGATTCGTCTCTTTGCCAATATTTTAGCAGGACACTCCATTGTATTAGGACTGGTATGCTTGATCTTTGTCACAGTAAAATTAGGTGTTGGTATTAATGCTTCGATGACTCTGGTATCGGTTCTTTTGACTCTGTTTATCAGTTTTGTTGAGATATTAGTTGCTTATATACAAGCATACGTATTTACCATGTTATCAGCAGTATTTATTGGCTTAGCTCAAGTTGAACCACACAAAGAAAAGAATCATAAATAAAAAAGGTCTGAGACCTTAAACGATAAACAATAATTAAATAACTAAAAAATAAGAATTATGTTACTATCAACTATTTTACAAGCAGCAGCAGAAGCTGGTGCAGGACTTACAGGTTTCGGTGCAGGTATTGGAGCAGGATTAGCCGCTATCGGTGCAGGTATTGGTATTGGTAAAATCGGTGGTTCTGCCATGGACGGGATTGCACGCCAACCCGAAGCTAGTGGTGACATTCGTATGTCGATGATTATTGCTGCGGCTCTGGTAGAAGGGGTAGCCCTTTTTGCTGTAGTAGTTTGTGGATTTATCCTATAAAATTAAAATTAAAAAATTATGCTTTTACAACCTGAAGCCGGTCTTTTATTTTGGATGCTTCTATCTTTCGGAATCGTTTTTGCTGTATTGGCAAAATTTGGATTCCCGATTATAACAAAGATGGTCGAAGATCGCAATGCGTATATCGAAAAATCTTTAGATGCAGCCAAAGAAGCCAATAAACAATTGGCACATATAAAAGAGCAAAGCGAAGCTATGTTAGCTTCGGCCCGTGAAGAGCAGGTGAAGATCTTAAAAGATGCTGAAAGCACCAGAACACGTATCATCAACGAGTCTAAAGAACTGGCACGTGCCGAAGGATTGAAAGAATTGGAAGAACTAAGAAAGCAAATGAAACGCGAGAAAGAGGATGCAATAAAAGACATACGTCGTCAAGTTGCAAACCTTTCGGTGGATATTGCAGAAAAGATAATCCGTAACAATCTAAGCAGCAATGCTGAGCAAATGGCTATGATAGACCGTTTGATTGACGAAAGTATGGTATCTAAATCTTAAATAATATGAATTCAGGAATGGTATCTATGCGTTATGCACGAGCTTTGTTTAGCTATGCTTTGGAGAAAAAGGTTGAAGACACAATTTCTTCGGAAATGAAAGTCTTATCCGAAAACCTTGCAGGAAATTCGCAACTTCGGGCAACACTAGATAATCCTGTACTGAGTACAAAGGAGAAACTCGAACTTATAAAAACTGTTATCGGGTCGTCCGCTAGCGATGCATTTGTTCGGTTTATCCAATTGGTATTGCATCAAAAAAGAGAAAACCATCTGCAAACGATCAGTTTAGTATACTTAGATTTATATAGAAAATATAAGAATATTAGTATCGGAAAATTAGTAACGGCATGTCCTGTCGATGATACTACTATAAATAAAATTAAACAACTCGTTAAACGGAAAGAAGAAGGAACAATTGAATTGGTAACCGAAGTAGACCCAAAACTTGGTGGTGGTTTTATTTTATATATTGGTACTTATAGACTTGATGCCAGTGTGGCTTCTCAATTGAACAGGATAAAAAGTCAATTGATGAATAAGAATAAAAAAATTGCATAGTAACCTTATGTTTATAACTGGCTTTGGTTACAATGTCCACCAAAGCAATAAATAGGTCTAAGACCTTAATACAAGGAATAAATATGTCTGAAAATATAAAAGCTAGTGAGGTTTCTGATGTGTTGAAGATGCAGTTGGATGGGATTGACAATCGTATTCAATTAGACGAAGTCGGAGTAGTTCTTTCGGTAGGTGACGGGGTAGCCCGAATCTATGGTCTCAACAACGCAGAAGCCAATGAATTATTAGAATTCGACAATGGAGTGAAAGCTGTTGTCATGAATCTCGAAGAAGATAATGTAGGAGCAGTATTACTTGGATCGAGTACCCAAATAAAAGAGGGTTACAATGTAAAAAGAACAGGTCTTATTGCATCCATAAAAGTGGGAGACGGACTGCTCGGACGTGTTATTACACCTTTAGGAGAACCTATTGACGGTAAAGGAGATATAACAGGTGAATTATTAGAAATGCCTCTGGAACGCAAAGCTCCGGGAGTAATATACCGTCAGCCGGTAACCCAACCTTTACAAACAGGTCTTAAGGCTATCGATGCCATGATACCTATTGGTAGAGGTCAGCGTGAGTTAATTATCGGTGACCGTCAAACCGGAAAAACCGCCATAGCAATTGATGCTATTATTAGCCAAAAAGCAAATTTCGATGCAGGCGATCCAGTATATTGCATTTATGTAGCTATTGGTCAGAAAGCATCTTCTGTTGCCAATATTGTTGAAACCTTAAGAGAAAAAGGGGCGTTACAATATACGATCATCGTTGCAGCGACGGCAGCCGAGCCGGCAGCCATGCAATATTTCGGGGCTTTCTCAGGTGCTGCTATCGGTGAATATTTTAGAGATACAGGTCGTCACGCTTTAGTGGTTTATGATGACTTGTCAAAACAAGCTGTTGCATACCGCGAAGTTTCCTTATTGCTGAAAAGACCTCCGGGCCGTGAAGCATATCCCGGTGATATTTTCTACCTGCACTCTCGCCTATTGGAGCGTGCCGCTAAGATTATCGATCAGCAAGAAGTTGCCGAACAAATGAACGACCTACCCGAATGTCTCAAAGGTAGAGTCAAAGGTGGAGGTTCACTAACTGCACTTCCTATTATCGAAACTCAGGCGGGCGACGTATCTGCCTATATTCCAACTAACGTAATTTCGATTACCGATGGTCAAATATTCTTAGATATTGATTTATTTAACTCCGGTTATCGTCCAGCGATTGACGTAGGTATTTCGGTATCACGTGTTGGTGGTAGTGCCCAAACCAAAGCGATGAAAAAAGTAGCAGGAACATTGAAAATTGATCAGGCTCAGTATCGTGAACTCGAAGCTTTTACAAAGTTTGGTGGAGACATGGATCCAATTACCGCTTTAACTATAGACAAAGGGCAAAAGAATGCAGCTTTATTGGTACAACCTCAATATACACCAATGCCTGTTGAAAAACAAATTGCAATACTATATTGTGGAACAAATGGATTATTGAATAATGTCCCTGTAGATAAAGTTCATGAATTTGAAAGTAACTTTCTGCAAATATTAGAAATGCAATATAAAGAGACGGTATTGGATATTCTCAAAAAAGGAGTAATAAATGATAGTGTAACAGCTATCATCGAAAAGGTTGCTGAAGAATTAGCAGGCAAATATAAAAAATAAGGTCTAAGACCTTTTTACATATCTGTTGTAGGGGTGAATAACTAGTTTCATAAGGTCGCAGGCTTTAACCCTACAATTGTGAATATATTATTAAATACTATCACAGTTATGGCATCATTGAAGGAAGTAAAAGATAGGATAGATTCGGTAAAAAGCACGAAGAAAATAACTTCGGCTATGAAGATGATTGCAACTGCTAAGCTAAGAAAATCTCAGCAGGCAATAAATTCTTTTCTACCTTACTCTACCAAGTTGAATGAGATTCTGACTAATCTTTTGGCTTCTGACAGCAGTATTGACTCTGTTTATGCACAAAAAAGGGAAATAAAAAAAATAGCTATTGTGGCTTTTTCGTCCAATTCAAGTTTGTGCGGAGGTTTTAATGCGAATGTAATTAAAGAGCTTTCATCTGTATTATCTAAGTCAATAACCACAGTGGGTAAAGAAAATATCATTCTTTATCCCTTTGGGAAAAAGATTATTGACTTTGCAAAAAAATCGAATCTGACGATTGAAAATAATACTGAATTCTTACAATTAACAGATAGACCTTCTTTTCCGACGATTCTAAAAATATCAAAAGAGCTTGTAGGCAGATTCTTATCTGGGGAAATAGATCAAATTATTTTAGTTTATACCCATTTTAAATCAATGGGAGTACAACAAATACAAAGTAGTATCTATTTACCATTTGATTTGAATAGTGTGATGGAAAATACTCAGACTGATTCGATATCATTGAATCAAAGTATTGACTACATCCTGGAACCTGAGAGAATGGAACTTCTATCGCATTTAATACCAAAAGTATTAGCTTCAAATTTATTTGCAGCTTTATTAGACTCTAATGCTTCTGAAAATGCTGCACGTAGCCTTGCAATGCAAATTGCGACCGACAATGCAGAAGAGTTAGTTGGCGATCTGACCATTGAGTATAACAAAAACCGTCAGGCTGCGATTACTAACCAGCTATTAGATATAATTGGCGGAGCATCTGCTTTAAATAAGTAGACTTAATCTCAAATAAAAAAACAGGAACATCCGAAACTTCTGGATGTTCTTGTTTTTTTATTTAGCGAACTTTTTAATAACCTATAATATTGATTATCTTCGAAAAAACAAAGGCTCATACAATCAATCGATTTCTTTAATACCCTGATCAATTATCATGAGAAATATTTACATCTACCTTATAATTTTTAGTAGCTGCATTACGTCCTGTACAAAGAAGATAGGCCCACCAGTAAACTTACAGTGCGAACATCTAGACAATCCTTTGGGAATAGATACATCCTCACCACGATTGACATGGAGAATAGCTCAGGCAGAAAAAAGACAAACTGCTTATCAGATAATGGTAAGTACTGATTCTATGAAACTAGCTAATAATAAAGCTGATGTGTGGGATACGAAAAAAATAGATGCAGATAGTTGTCTTATCTCTTACAAAGGTGATTCTCTAAAGCCATTTACTAAGTACTATTGGAAAGTAATAGTTTGGAATGAAAAAGACATGCAATCAAAACCATCTGATATTGCATCTTTCGAGACAGGGTTGATGTCCTCAGATAATTGGAAAGGTAAATGGATCTCTGATGGTCAGGATATCAACTATAAACCGACTTTTTACTTTAGAAAAGATATCGATCTTAATAAAAATAAGAAAATCAAATCTGCACGCGCTTATATTAGTGCAGCAGGTCTATATGAACTATCCATTAATGGATTGAAGGTTGGCGACCGCATGCTGGATCCTATGTATACACGGTTTGATAAACGAAACCTTTATTCGACTTTTGACATAACGCCATTACTTCAAAATGGTGCTAACACATTTGGAGTAATACTAGGAAATGGATGGTATAATCATCAATCAACAGCTGTATGGGATTTCGATAAAGCTCATTGGAGAGGAAGACCAAAATTCATAGTAAATTTCAGAATAAATTATGAAGATGGTACAAGTGAAACAATTGTTTCGGATAAGAGTTGGAAAATTCATGAAAGTCCTATAATATTTAACAGTATATACACTGCCGAACATTACGACGCCCGTAGAGAAATTGAGGGATGGGATATGCCGGGCTTAAATACATCAGAATGGCTACCGGCTGTTATAACACAAGCGCCTTCTCCTTTAATTGTTAGTCAGCAACTATACCCTATACGTATTACCGAGAGATTAGAACCAACCAACATAGACAAGAAGAACGATACGTGCTACGTATTTAGTTTCGCCAAGAATATTGCAGGAATTATAGAGATACGAGTACAGGGAGATAAAGATACGAGATTACACATAAAGCATGGCGAACGACTATACCCTGACGGCAGAGTCGATATATCAAACATAGACGTACATTACCGTCCGACTGATACCAGCGATCCTTTTCAGACTGATATTTTTATTCTTAAAGGGGGAGGATTTAAAGAGACCTTCTCTCCGAAATTTAATTACAAAGGCTTTCAATATGTAGAAATTACGTCATCAAAACCAATTGACTTAAGCCAAGAAAGTATCACTGCTTTAGAATTACATAGTGATGTTCCTCAAATAGGCAGTATTAGTTCATCTAATCCGACACTCAATAAGATATGGAAGGCTACAAATAACTCATACCTATCAAACCTTTTTGGCTATCCGACAGACTGCCCTCAACGTGAAAAAAACGGATGGACGGGCGATTCGCATATTGCGATTGAAACGGGTTTATACAGCTATGATGCCATCACCCTTTATGAGAAATGGATGAACGACTTCAAAGATGAACAAAAAACAAATGGAGTTTTACCTAGTATTGTGCCCACTCACGGCTGGGGGTATGATTGGGGAAATGGGCCGGACTGGACTAGTGCCGTAGCTATAATCCCTTGGGAGATTTATTTATTTTATGGAGATAACCGATTACTTCGTAGTATGTACGGAAATATAAAACGGTATGTTGATTATATTACATCAATCAGTCCTCACGGAACTACAGATTGGGGACTTGGAGATTGGGTTCCTGTAAAAACAGTTAGTAATAAAGAGTTAACTTCGTCCCTATATTATTACAAGGATGTAACCATACTTGCCCATGCCGCTAAAATGTTTGGAAGAAAACATGATTATGAGCATTATACCCGTCTCGCTAAAAAAATACGCCATGCAATTAATAAAAAGTTCCTAAATACGAAAACTGGAATATATTGCTCCGGATCGCAAACTGAACTTGCGGCACCTCTTTATTGGGGAGTTGTACCTGAAAAACTCAAGTCTAAAGTTGCTGAAAATCTATATGAAAGAGTTAAAGAAGACAATTTTCATATAGACACCGGTATTTTAGGAGCAAAGGCTCTTCTTCATGCTCTTTCTGAAAATGGTTATGCTGATGCTGCTTATACTATTGCTGCACAAGAAACATATCCATCGTGGGGATGGTGGATGGTGAATGGAGCGACAACTCTATATGAAAACTGGAATATTGATGCGGAGAATGATATTTCAATGAATCATATTATGTTTGGAGATATCAATGCATGGATGTACAAAGCCCTGGGAGGCTTATTTCCCGATGAAGAGAAAGCCGGATTTAAACATATACAACTTCGCCCTAATTTTGTAAAACGACTTGATCAATTTGAAGCCAAGCATATTTCTCCTTATGGAGAGATTGTATCGTCATGGAAACGTACAGATAGACAGATACTCTACCGCCTGGTAATTCCCGCTAATAGTTCTGCGACATTACATTTACCGGAAAATATAGAAGGAGACAAAACAATGGAGCTACCTGCCGGTACTTACAACCTCGAATTAAGAGAGATAATAAAATGATACCAACAGAAATATTGCCCAATAAAAAAGGCAGAAACTTAAAGTTTCTGCCTTTTTTATATATTGGTTTGATTTCTTTAATCTAATCAACCGTTTACTTTAGCCATCTTAGCGATAAGCTCAAGAACTTTGTTTGAGTAACCCCACTCATTGTCATACCAGCTAACAACTTTTACGAATGTTGGGCTCAATTGGATACCTGCTTTAGCATCAAAGATTGAAGTACGAGCATCTCCGATAAAGTCTGCAGATACTACTTCTTCGTCAGTATATCCTAGGATACCTTTCAACTCACCGTCAGCAGCAGATTTCATAGCAGCACAAATATCAGCATAAGAAGTTTCTTTTGCTAAACGAGCTGTTAAGTCAACTACGGAAACGTCCAAAGTTGGAACACGGAAAGCCATACCTGTAAGTTTTCCATTCAATTCAGGAATAACTTTACCTACAGCTTTAGCTGCACCTGTAGAAGATGGGATAATGTTACCGGCAGCAGCACGTCCACCTCTCCAGTCTTTAGCAGAAGGTCCGTCAACTGTTTTTTGAGTAGCAGTTGTAGCATGCACTGTAGTCATTAACGCTTCTACAATACCGAATTTATCATTCAATACTTTAGCAATAGGAGCCAAACAGTTAGTAGTACAAGATGCATTAGAAACAAATTGAGTTCCTTTTACATATTTATCATCATTCACACCACAAACGAACATTGGAGTATCGTCTTTAGATGGAGCAGACATAACTACATATTTAGCACCAGCATCGATGTGACCTTGAGCTTTACCTTTTTCAAGGAAAAGACCTGTTGATTCAACAATATACTCGGCACCAACTTCATTCCATTTTAGGTCAGCAGGATTCTTTTCAGCAGTTACGCGAATTGCATTACCGTTAACAACTAATTTACCGTCTTTAATCTCAACAGTTCCGTTAAATCTTCCGTGGATTGTATCATAACGTAGCATATAAGCCATGTATTCTACATCGATAAGGTCATTGATACCAACTACTTGAATATCATTTCTACCTTGAGCTGCACGGAAAACAAGACGACCAATACGTCCGAAACCATTAATACCTACTTTAATCATTTTATTAAAATTTTTATGGGTTAAAAAATTTATTAATCCGAATTTAACTTAATAAGTACACTTTATGTGTGTTACAATCATCAAAATGACAACTTAACTTTGTTCATTTTGAGGTTCACAAAAATACGAAAAAATTATATTTTTAGCTAATTATTCCTTGTCAAAATTACATATAAGACCAACCTCTTTATTATAATCTGATATTGATTTTTACACTTGTACAATTTTGCAATATTTACTTTACAGAATAAAATGAAAACTGATTACGAACATTACACTTCTATAGATAAAATATTTTGCACAATATTTTATCACAGCTAATTTTGATTATCGTTTGAATGGATATAATTAAATAAGCTATGTTCTTAAATTAATTGATCTATTTTAGTTAAATTTGCAGTCTTTAAAACAAAATAATTTACTATAAATAACGCACCTGTAAAATGAACAGCCTCATTATTTTTTTCCGGAAACCTATATTTTCCGATAAAAGATTCCTTCTTTTCATTTGGATCATTCTTGGAGTTATAGGCTCTTTAAAAGGAAGTAAAATACACAATAATTATCTGATATTTAAAGGTGTTTTTAATCACACCATACAACAAATAAATTTATATACAGCATATCCGTCAGAATATCACGATTCTAATCATTACGGGCCTTTTTTCAGTTTAATCATTGCCCCTTTTACATTTTTACCCGATCAAATAGGAGTTCTACTCTGGAATGTCTCAATGGGCTTATGCCTGTTTATAGCATTCTATTACTTGCCTATTCAATGGAGAAAGATGTATTTATTTTTTTATATCGTATTAATTCAGCTGTATACATGCATAATGAATTCACAGACAAACGGGCTAATTGCAGCACTCATAATAGGCAGTTTTCTGTTTATACGAAAAGAAAAAGATTTTTGGGCTGCATGCTTTATTATGCTTGGCGTATTTATTAAATTATATGGAATTGTAGGATTGAGTTTCTTTTTCTTTTCGAAACATAAAGGTAAATTCATAGCCTACTTATTTTTCTGGGCTGCAGTTTTCTTTGTCTTACCAATGCTTATATCATCACCCGAATTTATTATTCAAAGCTATTATGATTGGTATGCATCACTCTCTGATAAAAGTATTGAGAATATGACAAACTTCTCGCAAGATATGTCCGCAATCGGGTTAGTCAGAAGAATATTCAACATTATGGATGCTTCCGCTCTATATGTTATAATTCCCGGTATTATATTATTTGGATTACAGTATATCAAGACGGAGAAATACGGACAATTAACATATCAGTTAGGAATATTGGCATCGACCCTCTTATTCATGGTTTTATTCAGCACCGGCTCCGAATCTGAAACCTACATAATAGCTTTAACCGGCGTTTCCATTTGGTTCTTTTTACAAGAGGAACCAAATAAGAAATGGGTAATTTTCTTATTATTATTTACTATTTTCTGGACATGGATTACAACATCCCATCTACTTCCCAGAAGTATAAGAGTGGACATCTTTAAGAGATATTCTCTAAAAGCTTTACCCTGCTTAGCGGTTTGGTTAATTCTTGTCTATCAAATAATAACATCACGGGGCATTATAAAACTATCCAATCCAGATGAGCTATAAAAAGAAAATATCAATTATACTTTGCAGCTACAATGAGGCTGCAAATTTACCTATTGTTATCAAAGCTATACATGATAATTTAGACGAATTACCTTACGGCAAAGAGATCATCATAGTTAACGATGGTAGTTCCGACAATTCGATGGAAATAATTGATGAGTTATGTAAATCCGACCCGGAATTATTCTACATAGAATTCTCCCGTAACTTTGGGCATCAGAATGCTCTGAGAGCTGGAATTGACCACGCAACGGGTGACTGCATTATTTCGATGGATGCCGATATGCAACATCCACCTGAGATGTTACCTCAATTTATTCAAAAATGGGAAGAAGGCTATGACATTGTCTATACCCGAAGACTCGAAGATAAGGGACTTTCGAAGATGAAGAGAAAAAGCTCTTCGCTATTTTATAAAGTATTAAACCACTTTTCAGAAATCGAGCTTGAGGAAGGAACCGCAGACTTCAGATTAATTGATAAAAGTGCCAAGAAGGTCATCTCCAATATAAAGGGTGGTGAGTTATTTATGCGTGGATTAGTCAAATGGATGGGATTCAAACAATATCGCATTGACTACATGCCTCATCAAAGATTATACGGAAGTACCAAATACACCTTCAAGAAGATGATGAATCTTGCCGTTCAAGGGATTCTATCATTCAGCACCAAACCTCTGCATATAGCCTTGTATGTCGGGTTTGTCATTGCTTTCATATCGCTGGTGTTTATGATTCCATATGCACTGATCAGCTTCTTTTTCGGACATCCTTTAGCCGGATGGGCTTCGATGATTAGTATTGTATCTTTTCTTGGAGGTTTTCAGCTATTTGTACTGGGAATTATAGGTTTGTATATAGGACAGATATTTAATCTCTCAAAAGGCTACCCTACTTACATTATAAGAGACACCAATTTATATCAACAAAATAACGAAAGAAGATGATCTTATTAAGTTTTGATATTGAAGAGTTTGAAATGCCCAAAGAGTACGGTGATCCGATTCCTTTTACCGATCAGATCCAAATCTCAAAAGAGGGCACAACAAAGATACTCGACTTACTGAAAAAGCATAATATAATTGCCACATTCTATACTACGGCCAACTTCGCCCAGAATGCCCAAGACATCGTTACGAGGATTGTTTCGGAAGGACATGAACTGGCTTCGCATGGTCTGTATCACGATCACTTCAAACCCGAACATCTGAAGCAATCCAAAGAGATTCTTGAACAAATCGGAAACACTTCCGTCAAAGGATACCGTATGGCTCGTATGATGCCTGTTCCCGAAGAAGAAGTATATAATGCAGGATATATCTATAACTCATCTATTAATCCGACTTATTTGCCGGGAAGGTATAATAAGCTGAATGAACCCCGCACCTACTTTATGCGTGAAGGTGTATGGCAGATTCCGGCCTCTGTTACACCACTGATCAGGTTTCCTCTTTTCTGGATTTCATTTCACAATCTGCCGCTATCCTTATATTGTGCTTTAGCAGGCCGAACCTTAAAGAAAGACGGTTACCTGAATGTATATTTTCATCCCTGGGAGTTCATGCCGATAGGCCCCAAATCGAAATACAACTTCCCTTTTTACGTGACCAAGAACACCGATCAAAAAATGATTGACAGGTTAGGCAAGTTTATCGAATGGGCGCTAAAGAAAGGACATAAGTTTGAGCATACTTATAAGCTTATAGAAGATAAGATATCATAAGGCTACAGACCTTTATTTCAAATTATACTCATTGACAACCTTGAATAGTAAATCCTTTATTTGAGGTTGTCTGTTTATTTTATCATCCTTAGCAACGTAAAAAGACTGGTCTTTTTTATCCCCCCAAATATGATCTGCTAACGCAGGACAATCAACAAACGGATTGCGGTTACCTTGTATTTTGTAAACTTCGTTATTCCTCTCAATCTCTTTTTCGCTTACAGGATCTTCCCTATTCCATTTGAGAAGCATTTCCAATGCCCAAGGCTGTAAACCCGGATAAGCAGTTGTCTGAAGCATCGACTTTGTAGCATCTGTTTTCCAGTCATACGCATAATCTTCGTAGCAAGTCAGCATATAGAAGTAAATACGAGCAAAGTCCCCTTTATATTCATCTGAGGGTTCGAATACCTGCCCTCTATACCCTTTCGGATAAGTATTGCTCCCAACCTTGGACACTCCGTTATCAAACTTAGCAATACCCACCTCTCCCAAAGGGAGATTACTCTTCGCAGCATTGGCATTATAGTCTGATGGAAATATATTATGAAGATCGCCATTGGCATCATATGACGAATACCTGTCTCTCTTGCCCCACCAACTCCGAGGCATACAATGTTCGCGATTTTGAACATTCCCTCCCATATAGGCAGGATGCTTCTCATTGGAATACATATCAATAAAATATCCGTCGGAGCTCCAATCGGTCTTCTTAAAGTAATTATCCCACCAATAGCGGGCAGTTGTTTTTTCATCGAAATCCAAATATGTGTGATCCCTTATAATGTCGTGCATAGCCGTTTTTAGAGCAGCACCCGATAAGCCGTTTGCCCGATCATAATACCCGATAGAAATATCTTTAATAAATAATGAAGCTATGGCAATCACCACAGGAATCAGCCATAATAGCTTTCTCCCAAAGCCTGAACTCTTCTTTTTTCCCTTTTTCTTTTTTCTTTTCTTAGCCACTTGTGTTTGTAAGGTCAAAAACCTTCTTTATTATTTTTTACTCTAAAGTAAAAAACACAGATGAAGCCTTTAAACCTCAACTGTGTCTCTTTATATGTATGACAAATCACTTACTTACTCAATCACCATGCGAAAAGAGGGTAATCTTTCATCATTTGATTCACTTTCTCACGTACTGCTTTGATTGTTTTTTCGTCTTCGTGATTAGCTAATACTGTATCGATCATTTCTACAATATCACCCATCAAACCGTCCTTCACTCCACGGGTTGTTATTGCCGGCGTACCGAAACGAAGTCCCGATGTAAGGAATGGGCTACGGCTATCAAAAGGAACCATATTCTTGTTGGTAGTAATATCTGCCGCCACAAGAGCTTTCTCGGCAACCTTACCTGTCAATTCAGGGAATTTCTTTCTAAGGTCGATTAAGATCAGGTGATTATCTGTACCTTCCGATACAATCTTATACCCCTTATCGGCAAAAGCCTGAGCCATAACAGATGCATTCTTTTGAACTTGCGATTGATATACTTTATAAGATGGATCTAATGCCTCAGCAAAAGAAACTGCTTTAGCTGCAATAACATGCTCAAGTGGTCCGCCTTGTATTCCGGGGAATACAGCAGAATCCAATAATGCCGACATCATTCGTGTTTCGCCCTTAGGTGTTTTTTTACCCCATGGATTTTCGAAATCTTTACCTAACAATATAGCCCCACCACGAGGTCCGCGTAAAGTTTTATGGGTAGTAGTAGTTACAATATGTGCATATTGAAGCGGATTATTTAAAAGACCCGCAGCGATCAACCCCGCAGGGTGAGCCATATCAACCAAGAAGATAGCTCCGATTGAATCTGCAATCTTACGGATGCGTGCATAATCCCAATCACGAGAATAAGCCGAAGCACCTGCAATGATCAATTTGGGTTTCTCAGCTTTAGCAACAGTTTCCATTTGGTCGTAATCAACCTCTTCGTTGTCTTGTCTCACATTATATTCGAGTGCATGGAACATCAAGCCCGAAAAATTGACGGGCGAACCATGTGAAAGGTGACCTCCATGAGAAAGATTCAATCCTAAAAATTTATCGCCTGCCTGAAGACAAGCCAAAAATACTGCAGCATTTGCCTGCGCTCCCGAGTGAGGTTGCACATTCGCCCATTCAGCCCCGAAAATTTGTTTCAAACGGTCAATAGCCAATTGTTCGCTTAAATCAACAATTTCACAGCCTCCATAATAGCGTTTACCGGGATATCCTTCGGCATATTTATTTGTCAGACACGATCCCATGGCATCCATTACTTGTTGGCTAACAAAGTTCTCTGATGCGATAAGTTCAATACCTTTCAGTTGCCGCTGATGTTCTCTTTCAATAATATCAAAAATTGCAGTATCTCTTTTCATTATATAAGAAAGTTTTAGAGGTCGCCGACCCGTGTTTATTTTTATGATTAAAGGTTGCTGACCTTTTTATTGTTTATTTTGTAGCGAATAAGGCTATTCCTACTATAGTTAAAAAATATGTTTACAAATTTACTATATTATTTTTCATTTCCTTGACTATATGAGTAATATTTTCTCGTCCTGCAACCATTCTGAAAACTGTCGGAGGTATTATCAAAAAAACAGTTTCTTGGTAACTTCATTTTTCATTCCATGAAAGCACTACCTTTGCAATATAGATAAAAACACTAGATACGGCATGAACACAATAGAAAAAAACAGTATCGAAGAACTCGAGAACCAACTGCTTGATGCTATGCTTAATGCAAATGTTGAAACATTAAACAGACTGATACATCCCGACCTTTTATTTAATAGTGCAATGGGGCAAACTATTACTAAAGAAATGGATTTAGAGTCTTACCGAAGCGGACTTATGATTGTAAACAGCATTACTGCATCCGACCAACAAATCAATATTATCGAAGATACTGCTGTAGTGGCAGTAACAATAGACATAAACGCAAAATATGGAGTTCAAGATATTTCAGGAAAGATTCGCTTCTTGAGAGTATGGAAAAAGATTGAGTCAAGGTACCAAATTATTGCAGGAAGCAGCGTCATGCTATAACCTAATTACTTCACCTGATACTTGTCAAAGCCTGTGGATTTGACTATAACAGATCTGTTATCTTCTGAATCCAGAATCAGTAGATAAGATAATTTTTCCTGTAGAGCAATACTTCTTATGGTTGCAGTATCGGCAAGCATGAAAACAGTCGCATAAGCATCGGCAGTCATACAATCGTCTGCAATAACAGTTGCACTCAGAATATTCGATTCGGCAGGATATCCCGTTTTGGGGTTAATAGTGTGGGCATACCTTTTTCCATCCTTGACATAGAAGTTTCTATAATTACCCGATGTTGCCATCGACTTATCGCATAGTTTTATGATTGTTTGTAATTCCCTATGTACAGGAGCTTTATCGTCAACAGGCTTGTCTATACCAATATGCCAACATTCGCCTTTATCATTAACTCCCTTGGCGGTAACCTCACCTCCAATCTCGATCATATAATCAGTAACACCATATGATTCCAATAGATCGGCTATCACATCCGTAGAATAGCCTTTTGCAATAGCGGATGTATTAATCTGTACACGAGGATCTGATTTTATAACCCTGCCATTTTCCACTTGTATTTTATCGTAGCCTACAATCGCTTTAAGGCTATCGACCATTTCGGGAATAACATTATCTATATTCTTAAAACCGAAGCCCCAAGCATTAATCAGCGGAGATACCGTTATATCGAAAAGCCCATCTGAAACACCCGAAACCTCTTGTGATCTATTGAATACATTTATAAAAAAACTGTCTAACACAACCTCTTCATTATTATTCACTTTCGAAATAATAGAAGTTGGTTTGAAAGGGTTTAACGAGTCGTCAAACTTAGCCAACTCAGCCTCAATCTCAGGTTTAAGAGAATGAGTATACTTGTATTTTATGGAATATGTAGTATGAAAAACCTCCCCTCGGTCTTCAACATACGTAGCTTGTTTCTCCTTACAGGAAACAAATAACAATAGCATGAAGAACAAAAGTGACGTTTTTTGCATCTATTAGGTAAAAGAAAATATTTAATAGTTCTGCGAACTTAAATTAGCGGGCTTTATTCAATAAATAATAATCGAGAATTGTCATCGCAGCCATAGCCTCAACAATAGGCACGGCACGGGGCAGTACACAAGCATCATGACGTCCACGAGCTTTCAGATCGGTTTCGTGCCCTTCGTTATCAACTGTATGTTGTTGCATTAAGATAGTTGCAACAGGCTTGAAAGCCACTTTGAAGTAAATATCCTGTCCGTTTGATATGCCACCTTGAATACCCCCCGAATGGTTGGTACGGGTACTTACCTTACCTCCTTTATCATAGAATTCGTCATTCACTTCCGAGCCTCTGTGGTTCACATCAAAACCATCGCCGTATTCAAAACCCTTCACAGCGTTGATACTTAGCATGGCGTTACCCAAAGCAGCATGAAGCTTTCCGAATACAGGCTCGCCCAATCCTACAGGAGTACCTTTTATTACACAGGTAATTACCCCCCCGATAGTATCGCCTTTCGATTTTACCTCATTTATCAGAGCAATCATTTCCTCTGCTTTTGAGGCATCAGGACATCTTACAGGGGTATCTTCAATAGTATTCAAATCGTATTCCGAATATAGTTTATCCAATTTAATACCGCCAACCTGCGATGTATATGCAGTAACCGAAATATTTAATTGATCGAGTGCCAGTTTAGCCAAAGCACCTCCCACACAGCGGGCAATAGTTTCACGAGCCGAAGAACGGCCTCCTCCCCGATGATCTCTGATTCCATACTTTTGTTGATATGTATAATCGGCATGAGACGGACGGAACAAGGCTTTCATATTATCGTAATCAGATGAGTGCTGATTAGCGTTCCATATCACAAAACCGATGGGAGTTCCCGTGGTTTTACCTTCGAAAATACCCGATAGAAATTCTACCTTATCGGCTTCGTTTCTGGGCGTAGTTATTTTTGATTGTCCGGGACGACGGCGGTTCAACTCATTCTGGATAAAATCCATATCTACTTCGATACCCGCAGGACAGCCGTCAATTATGCCTCCGATAGCAGCACCATGAGATTCTCCGAAAGATGTTAACCGAAATATATTGCCAAAAGTATTCATATTCTTATTAAATAATAGTAGTAAGTAATTTAAGTTGACATATTCCTTTCAATATGACTGCCATCTTAACTATTACAAATATAGATAAAATTGAAAGCAAATCACAACTTATACTACACATATAAGATCTCAGACCTTAAATTTCAGAATCCGAAAATATATCCCACTGAATAAAACATCTGGTTTCCATAAGGGCTCCAGTCATTCTGAACCAAATCGTAATGAATCATCATAGTGACAGCTCCTCTACGCCCTGATGGGATATTTACACCCGCTCCGACTAACACGCAGGGAACGGTTTGTGAATCCAGAGACTTTCCTCCCGAACTCCCCCACATCTGATAGATTTCGGGCTGTACCTGCAATGAGATGAAACGGATCGGATGAAACCTGGCAAAGGTATTCAAACCCAAGTAATTTTGCGAAAAGTCGTTCCTGTTAGAATCTTCTCTATAATAAAAATAGGCAACTCCACCTCCGGCTGTAAAGTAAGGGTTAAACTCATAACCAACCTGTGGCGAAATGTTTATAGATGAATAGCCACGACCAAATGCCAGTCCAAAAGATCCTCCGAATACCATTCTGCCCGGACTCTTTTGTCGTTCATTATGACTAACTGGCTGTTGTGAGTTTTTAGACTGATATGTTTGTTGTTTAGCAGGTTGCTCAAGTCTGAATAAAGGCTCCTGCGATTGATTCATCATTGGATCAGCAACTGTATCATAACGAAACAACGGTGCTTGATTCTTTGCCGGAGCAGGAACCGTGTCATAACGAAAGGCTTTCGTATCTGTTTGACCGAAGCAGTTTGATATTACCAAAATAAAAGCTGCCAGCGAAAGAGTTAAAGTTTTCATATACTTAGAGGTGTTATGTGTTTATTATTCGATTCTATTAACATATAGTATATTGAATAAGTTCAGAAGGACTTTGCAAAAGTAACAAAAGTTGCAATAAGGTTACAAAGACTTACCATAATCTCATTTATAGGATAAACTTTTGTCACTTTTCAAACTATTGATTTTTAAAACTTAAACAAGAAAAAGGTTACAAAGGTTACAAAAGTAACACTTAACACGAGTTTCTTTTTCCACTCAGATTCTGTTGTAACCTTTTCATATCACGTTTGGTCTTTTCGCTGTCTACAGTTATCTCCAATGGACTTGTCGGTTGCGTCTGCTTCCCGCCCTTCGACTTGTTATACCCTCCCGATAAAGAATATACGATAGCCGAAGTTTCGGGTACGCAATACTTTTCTTTTACGACATATTCTTTTACTACTAGCGTATAAGGATCATCGCTGTCCTTCGATGCCGCATAAGTGGTTTTTGTTTCTATTTGTTTGTATCCTTCGAGTTTCTGCCTCATCGATCGGCGGGCTTTTTGCCTCAGTTTTTCCTCACGTGCTTCTACTGCCTGCTCCAATGCCTCAGCAAAATCGGGCTTAGTTGCTTTCCATTGGTAAAATATTTTGCGGCTAACGCCTACAATATGGCATATTTCGGTAATTGTATAATTATCTTCTTCTATCAAAGTAGTAATCTTTTCGGCTAGTGATCGAGTAAATTTTCCCATAATACTTTCTTTTATAGATAAAAGGTTCTATTATTTCTAACGCACCCTCTCGGGTTTGTTTTTCATTTTGCCTTGATGCAAAACGAAACAAAAGATCAAGACTATGCCTCTTTGCCCGACCCGCTATGGACTCGAAAGCTAAAACAAAAGAAAAACGTTTAACGACAATACCCTTTTGTTTCTTAACGCTTTCATTCGCCCTGCGGGTACCCCGTGCAACCGGCAAGGTCGGGAAGCCTGACGGACAAAAGGAATGCAAGCAATTTTTAATTGCGTACAGGTCGAAAAGTATAGCAAAATAGAACTAATATCATCACACATCTTTTCATATTCGGCTCAGAAACTTATCTTTGCATAAATCCGAAAAATAAAATATTGTATGACTGAAAATCTATCTCCTCCTCAAGAAAGCGTATCACATCCAAAAGGCCTAAAATATCTGTTCTTAACCGAAATGTGGGAGCGATTCGGGTATTACCTCATGCTGGGTATATTTGCTCTGTATCTCATTGATGCAGATGGCATGGGGTTATTAAAAAAGGAAGCGTATGACATTGTAGGTACTTATCTGGGCTTGGTATATATAACTCCATTTCTGGGGGGACTTATTGCCGACAAACTTTTGGGATATCGCAAATCCATCATTATCGGAGCTGTGCTTATGGCAGCAGGATATTGTACACTTGCCATTCCGGGAAGTACTGCCATGTGGATAGCCTTACTGCTAATTATTGTAGGCAATGGTTTTTTCAAACCTAATATTTCAACCTTATTGGGTAATCTATATTCCGAAGAAAAATATAAAGCAAAGAAAGATGCAGGCTACAGCATCTTCTATATGGGTATCAATGTAGGAGCTTTCGTTTGTAATTTTGTGGCAGCATATATGCGCAACAATTACGGATGGGGATATGCCTTTATAGCAGCCGGTATAGGGATGCTTATCGGGCTTATTATTTTCTTAATGGGTACTCGCCATGTTAAAGAAGCCGATATTATCAAAAAATCGGACGACTCCAATTCTGATATTACAAAAGTACTGCTTTATGTATTTGCCCCTGCCATTGCTTTTGGTGCTTTAGGATGGTTAATTCCGGGAAATGTGTTCGGATCAGATTCCAATGATGCCTTTCTTTTTGGGTGTATTCCTGTAATTTTCTTTTATGGCTCACTCATATTCAGATCCCCAAAAGAAGAGCGTTCTCAAATAAAAGCCCTGTTGAGTATTTTCCTTATTATGGTTGTATTCTGGACAGTATTTAAACAGAATGCTACGGCACTTACCACATTTGCGGAGAGTTATACCGAACGCTCGATAACTCCTGCTGTATCCAAATTGGTAAAACCCGTTGGAATGGTGCAAGAATTAGAATACAAAAAAGATTCTGTTATTGCCATGGATCATACTTTGAAAGCTGTCACGGATGCCAACGGAAACACGATAAAATCGTACGATTATCCTCACTATTTTATCAATGAATCGTCCGAAAACCTACCTCAGGAGGGCGATAAAGTAAACTTGATATCTACCGAAATATTCCAATCTATAAATCCATTCTTCATAGTTATACTTACCCCTATTGTTTTAAGCTTCTTTTCCAGATTACGCATCAAGGGAAGAGAACCTTCTACTCCTGCCAAAATGGGATGGGGACTACTTATTACCGGACTTTCGTCACTTGTTATGGCTGCATCGGTTATCTATACGGATATTTACACAGACAAAGCATCGGCACTCTGGCTTATCGGCACATACGGAGTTATAACTGTAGGAGAATTACTGATTAGTCCAATCGGTTTGTCCCTTGTCTCTAAAGTAAGTCCCAAAAGCATTACCTCATTTATGATGGGAGGCTGGTTTTTGTCTACTTCGATAGGTAATAAACTGAGCGGAATGGTTGCCGGAATGTGGGATATGTTCGATAATAAAGAATACTATTTCCTGATGAATTTCGGTGCGTGTGTAGTGGCTGCTCTTGCCATTATGATGTTGGTTAAATGGCTGCGAAATATTATCAATCAGCATTCTTAAGTTTTAAATAATATACATTTAACATAAACAGAGGTCTTTTCTTAGATAGAAAAGACCTCTGTTTTTAAATATTTCTATATATTTGTCAAGTCTATCTCATATAGGCAAAAAACATTACACAAACAAAATTATACAAACAAGAATCAAATTCTTCAACACATGTCATTTCAAATAAGTAAATCATACTTATTAAGTAGTTAATTTCCTAATTGTAAATATTATGAAAAGAAAGACTATCTACATTCATCTTCTTTTTCTGGCCACCCTATTCTGCTTTAGTTGTGATCATAGTAATATGGATAATAGCGATGAAGTATTATCCGTATCAAATATTATAATTACAGATTTAGGGCAGGTTAATCCCGTCAAAGATTTCAAAATGAAAAAAAGCGGCTCATCAGTAACATGCGAAGTCAGAACAAAACTGATAAAAAAAGGAGATGAAATCCAGAAAATTTATTTATATCAACAAAACAAAACTTTGAAAATAAACATCATAAGCACACCTAATGATTTTGATTGTATTGACCTATCTTGCTTTACAACTCATATTGTAACATTTGATATCGATAAAGAGTTGCCGAAAGGTGTTTATGACATTGAACTTGGCATTAACAACGCATATACAGAAGGATATGCGTTTAAATACGAACTAAACTAATTATATCTACTAAATTTTATCAGGATGAAAAAACTATTTCTTATCACAACTTTACTAATTACTATTTTTACCTCATGTTCTAACGACATAGAAAATGATAAGGGTGCGAATTTAGATCAAAGTCTAATACCTAAGTCTAATCTTATAGAAGTGAATACCGGTGCATTTCTGCCCGATAGCTTGATCCAATCTTTAACAATAAACAATCCGGATTTATACACTTTCGATAATCCAAATTCTGATTTATGGATAGATGAAACAGCTAATACAACAAGATCTGCCGGAGTTACTTACAAAGCCTATGGATACGATGAGGTAAGATACGTAAATGACTGGAAATTTAAATTTGCCGAAGGGAGTGTACCTAAAGACTCTCGCGTATATGGGTATACCAACATGATTTTTATAGGAAACATAAGACTGTATGTTAAATTTGTCAGGATACCTAAAGGAGCAACATTCGTTCTTCCCCCTCAAAGTGTGATGGAATCTTTATCGGCAATGGGGCGCCTACCTATTGGCACTGCGACTAATAAGGCTATAACCACCGGCTATACACACAAACAATATTCATCTACAAGCACAGAAGATATCTATGAATTAGTAACGGAAGCGGTAACAGTGCAGTATAATGTAGAAGGTAAACAAATTTTTTACAACCCACCCTACTATATGCCATTGAAAGCCATACCAGGTCCTTCCAATTTTGAGTTCAAGTACCAATATATATTTACAAGTTGGGACTAATTATATTATAATGAGGTTAAATTTTATTCATTCGAAAAAAAATATACGCATGAAAAATAAAAAACTGATTCTGTTTTTGGGGCTATTATTCTCTTTTCTCTCATGCTCTCATGAACCTGAGATAGAAGAAGTAAACTTGAATGGAGAAGTTCAATCAATTAAAATATTTTCAGAAAATGATCTGAGAACCCATATTGAACAGATTCATGCCGACTTAAAAAAACAAAATCCGCAAAACTTTATATTTGAAAACCCTCATTCGGAATTATTTGTAGACGAAACGAATAATTCATTGAAAAGTACTAATCAAACCTATATTGTTTCAGGCTATGACAAAAGAAGTATTTTAAAGAAGTATAACTTAACCTTTGGCTTCCCTTACGACTCAAGAATAATAGCAGGTGTTCCATATTATACGGAGTTTTGCGAATATATTAAATATATAGAAGTTCCAAAGGGGTATAGTATTGTTATACCATCTTCCAATCCACCATTATTAACAAGAGGGTTACTTCCTGCAACTTTAAATATGGGTTACATCCCTGATACTTTTATGACAGGCTATACTATCCGATATATTTCGGCAATAGGATCTAAAGAAAAATATGCCTTGGTAACGCAAGTAGAAGAAATCATTAGAAATACAGCAAATAACCAAACGCTGTCGCCATTCGTTTTCAATCCATATGATGTGGTAAATCCATCTACTTTCCAGTTTAAATATCAATTACAGGATCTTTCTTGGAATTAAGAATCTCAAGTAAGATACAAAAAGGTGATCTCGGATATTGGAGATCGCCTTTTTGTATCTTACCCTCCTAATAACCTGCTGAAAAACATACTATTTTACTTCTATTAAGATAGCCTCATCAAAAGAACATTTATTAATTTTGAGAAAATGCAAAAGAGCATTTACTCCCTAACCTTATTGAGTTTGAATATTTAAAGCAATTGAGGATATTTAATAATATTCTCAAAATATAATAGGCTGTAGTTTTTATACTGAATGAAGTAATAAAAAGGTCTGAGACCTTATATAAATCCTATAAATATTTATTACCATGAGAACTTACCAAACTAACGAAATCAAAAACATTGCAATTCTTGGGAGCTCCGGCTCCGGGAAAACCACTCTTGCCGAAGCAATGCTTTTCGAGGCAGGGGTTATAAAACGCAGAGGTACTGTGAAAGGCGGAAACACAGTTACCGATTATTTTCCGGTTGAAAAAGAGTATGGATATTCGGTATTCTCGAGTATCTTTTCTGTTGAATGGATGAATCGAAAACTCAATTTTATTGATTGTCCGGGAGCTGACGATTTTATAGGCAATGTAGTAACATCACTCAATGTGACCGATACTGCACTCATGGTATTAAATGCTCAGTATGGGATAGAAGTTGGTACAGTAAACCAATTAAGATATATCCAAAAATTTCAGAAACCGGTGATGTTTATAGTCAATCAGCTCGATCACGAGAAAGCCGATTTTGACAGTGTAGTGGCTCAGCTGAAAGGCAATTACGGAGAAAAAGCCGTACTTATACAATACCCCATCAATTGCGGACCGAACTTCAATGCCATAGTTGATGTCCTCAAAAAAAAGATGTACAGATGGAAACCCGAAGGAGGAGTTCCCGAAGTACTCGAAGTTCCCGAAGAAGAAAAAGATAAAGCGGAAGAACTTCACCAAAAACTGGTAGAAGCGGCAGCCGAACATGAAGAATCGCTAATGGAAAAATTCTTCGAACAAGGTACTCTTACCGAAGAAGAAATGCGGTTCGGAATTCGCAAAGGGCTTGTACAAAGAGATATTTTTCCCATATTCTGTGTTTGTGCCGAACGAGATATGTGCGTAAGGCGTACCATGGAATTTCTAGGTAATGTCGTTCCTTACGTTGTAGATATGCCCTACCCTGTAAACACCGAGGGCGAAGAGGTTAAACCCGATGTTAATGCGCCTACCAGCCTGTTTTTCTTTAAATCGACAGTAGAACCCCATGTGGGCGATATCTCATACTTCAAAGTAATGAGCGGAAAAGTAAAAGAAGGCGACGACCTTATCAATTCCGATAGAGGTTCGAAAGAACGTATCGGGCAATTATTTATGGTTGCAGGTCAGCAACGTACCAAAGTTGACGAACTGATTGCCGGAGATATAGGTGCAACCGTTAAACTAAAAGATGTACGCACCGGAAATACGCTGAACGGAAAAGGAACCGACAATCAATTCGACTTTATTAAATACCCCAATCCTAAATATCGCAGGGCTATAAAAGCTGCCAACGAAAGAGACTCCGAAAAACTGAGCGAAGCTTTACAGCGAATGCACGAAGAAGACCCTACATGGCTGATCGAAAACTCTAAAGAACTGAAACAAATGATTGTATCAGGGCAAGGAGAGTTTCACCTGAAAACATTGAAGTGGAGAATCGAAAATAATGATAAAATAGCAATCGTATATTCTGAACCTAAGATACCTTACCGGGAAACCATTACCAAACCATCACGAGCAGAGTACCGTCATAAAAAACAATCGGGAGGTGCAGGACAATTCGGAGAAGTACATATGATTGTAGAGCCATACATTGAAGGTGTACCTGTACCAGATACTTATAAATTTAACGGACAGGAATTTAAAATACAATCCAGAGATATTCAAACTTACGACCTCGAATGGGGAGGCAAACTTGTTTTTGTTAACAGTATTGTAGGAGGTGCTATTGATGCACGGTTTGTACCTGCTATTATAAAAGGAATTATGGCTCGTCTTGAACAAGGTCCACTCACCGGATCATATGCCAGGGATGTTCGTGTAATAGTTTACGATGGTAAAATGCATCCGGTAGATTCTAACGAAATATCCTTTATGCTTGCCGGACGTAATGCCTTTAGCGAAGCCTTCCGTAATGCAGGACCCAAGATTCTGGAACCCATATCAGATGTTACTGTATTTGTCCCTTCAGACAAAATGGGTGATGTAATGAGCGATATTCAAAACCGCAGGGGGATAATTCAAGGGATGGAAAGCGATAAAGATATTGAAATTATAAATGCCAAAATTCCTTTGAAAGAGATGTCTAATTATTCGATCACACTGAGTTCTCTAACCGGAGGGCGTGCTTCATTTATTATGAAATTCTCGAAATACGAACTTGTACCGGCCGATGTGCAAGACAAACTATTAAAAGAGTACGAAGCTACAATTAAAGCCGAAGACTGATAACAAATAATTTTCAAAATAAAAGGGTAGATCAAGTCTACCCTTTTATTTTTATAAATAGTTCTGGGAACTTTTTATCTCGCTTTATCAAGGAATAAGCGATGCAGCTCCCAGCAAACTGATATCTTCTTTTGATGATAGCAGGATTTTCATACGGTCTAAAGCTAAGGGATAAGGAAAATCTGCCAGATTTTTAGCCATTCCCCCTTCAAAGTATTTATACCCTTTGGAGATTCCTCCACCCAAGATCAAAGCTTCGGGATCATACATATACATGATAACCTGAATCATATTGCCGATATGGTGCCCAAATTCCTCCCATATAGCCAAAGCTTCCTTATCGTCATTCTCAGCTCTAAGATATGCTATATGTGCAGTCGTTTTATATCGTTGAAAGAATTTAGATGCACAATAATGTTCATAATTACTATCCAGATAAGGTACTAAGCCAATCTCACCGGCACCTGTATTCAGACCTTCATACAAAACATCATTAATAATAATACCCGATCCGACTCCGGCTCCTAATGTTATACCTACAATATTGCGATAAGGGGTACATTCGCCGTAATACCGTTCACCAAAAGCAAAACAGTTACAGTCATTATTAACACGTACCTGTATTTTGAATTCGGCTTCGAGGATGTCCTTCAAGTGGACTTCTTTCCACGACGGAACATTTCCGGCTTTGTAAACTATCCCCTTACGAGAGTCAACCACCGATGGAACACCGATACCAATACCTTTGATATTTGTATTCATCAATCGCCTGATAGTACTAATTAAAAAATTGATTGTTTCTTCAAATGTTTTATCATACGGGAAAGGTTCAGATATTTTGCGATAGATCACACCACCTTCTACTATGCCTACTCTTATATTAGTAGCTCCCAGGTCAACCCCTATTGTCATATTTTTTCCGTTAAAGATTTCAGATCTACCCCTTAATAAAAAGGATTTCTCTAAATAAGGTTAAATAAATCGTTCCATTTAAAATCTATATCAAGGAAAGGATCTCACTCTTTTTATTATCAAACCCTGTATAATAACAATTGTTAATGATAATATTAAAATAAAACACCAAATACTTAATTACTTATAAATATAGTAATAATACTTTCCTCCATAAAATATAATACAAATATAAGCATTTAATCAAATTGCGTATTATTTAGCATGTGAATTAACATTTTGTCAGGAGTGTACAACGAACACAATCTAAAAAGAAACTCTTTACAAACTCGAAATTAGAAAATTTATACAACAAGGGAGGAGCATAAATACTCCTCCCTTGCATATGGATTTATTTTACTAAATACCTTTACAGGTAAGTAATCGGCATTATTTTACAAAACCTCTGTTTTTCAAAAGATAAATTGGATTAGGCTCTGCTCCTCTGAAACGTTTATATAAAACCATAGGATCTTCTGACCCTCCTTTCGATAACACATTGTCACGGAACGACTGACCTGTTGTTCTATCAAAAACTCCTTTTTCTACAAAAGCCTCAAAAGCATCTGCATCCAACACTTCAGACCACAAATAGCTGTAATATCCGGCTGAATATCCTCCATCGAATATATGAGCAAAGTAAGGGCTCTTGTATCGGGGAATAATTTCAGAAATAAGACCAATTTGATTCATTGCATCAGACTCAAACGCATTCACATCAAAATCCTGGTGCTCTGTTATCACATGCCATTTCATGTCCAAAAGAGCGGCAGCTACAATTTCAGTAGTTTCAAATCCTGAATTGAAATTCGAAGCCTCCTCTATTTTTGCAATTAACGCATCGGGAATAACCTCTCCTGTTTGGTAATGTTTAGCATACAACTTCAACACTTCAGGATGCAATGCCCAATGTTCGTATATTTGAGAAGGTAGTTCAACAAAGTCACGAGAAACAGCAGTACCCGACAATCCATTGTAATTTACATTGGATAGTAAGCCGTGTAAACCATGTCCAAACTCATGGAAAAGTGTTGTAACTTGCTCCAAAGTCAATAAAGACGGTTTGTCTTCGGTAGGTAACGCGAAATTACCAACATTGTAAATAATTGGATTGATAAACTCTCCGTTTTTTACACTTTGTTTACGGAAGCTACTCATCCAAGCACCATTACGCTTGCTTGCACGAGGGAAATAATCCAAATAAAGAACACCGATGAATGATCCGTCAGCATCTATCACATCAAAAACCTGAACATCTTTGTGATATGTAGATATCTCTGAAGAAGGCTTAAATGTTATTCCATATAATTTATTCGCAACTAGGAATGCTCCGTCACGAACATTATCAACCATAAAGTATGGTTTTAACGCTTCTTCATCCAAAGCATATTTCTCTTTGCGTAGTTTCTCGGTATAGTACCACCAATCCCACGATTCTAATTTGAAGTCGCCCCCATCTTTATCGATAAGCTTTTGAAGTTCAGCAGCCTCTTTTTTAGCTTGAGGTAATGCATATTCCCAGATGTTATTCAATAATGCAAATACATTATCGGGAGTCTTAGCCATTGTTTCATCAAGTACATAATCAGCATGTGATTTGTATCCTAACAAATTTGCTCTCTCTAATCTAAGGTTAACTATCTTACTGATAATTGCTTTGTTGTCGAATTCATTATCATTGTTGCCACGACTATACATTGCTTTATATAGTTTTTCTCTCAATGCTCTGTTATCGGCATATTGAAGAAAAGGCAACCAACTTGGCTTACTTAGAGTAAATACCCATTTACCGGACATTCCCTTGCTTTTAGCTGTTTCGGCGGCAATGCTAATAACGTCTGCGGGTAATCCGGATAAATCTGCCGGATTATCTATTACTAACTCGTAATTATTTGTTTCAGCTAAGAGATTCTTTCCAAAAGAAAGCGATAACAAGCTCAGTTCTTTATTTATTTCGCGTAAACGGTCTTTTTGTGCATTATCCAAAGCAATACCCGAACGCACAAAAGCCTTGTAGTATTTCTCAACCAGACGTTTTTGCTCTGTAGTTCTAGCCGGATTCAAACTGTCTGCGTATACGACTTTGATACGCTCAAACAAAGGAACGTTCAAATAAATATTATCATTATGTTCTGATAACATCGGAGAAATCTCCTCTGCTATTTTTTGAATATCGGGATCACTTTGAGCTCCACGTATTGCTCCAAATACAGCAGATACGCGGTCTAATATTTCTCCGCTTTCGTCTAAAGCAACTACGGTATTTTCGAAAGTAGGTACATCTCTTTTTCTGGTAATTGCAGATATTTGTGCTGCTTGCTGTTCGATACCTTTAGCAAAAGCAGGCTTATAATCCTCTTTCTTTATTAAGTCAAAAGGAGGAGTACCTTTAGGTGTTTTAAACTCTTCGAAAAAAGGATTCTTTGTGTCCATTTGTTTGATATTATTCTGATTGTCTTGCGCATAACTTAAAGTCGTTACAGCCAAACTAAATAGAAATAAATACTTTTTGATCATAAACTAGGGCAATTTATATTTAGGTTATAAGGTCTCTGACCTCTTTTTCGCTTATTTCAATACTAATATTTCAGGGAGTCATTTCCTCTATCTCTATTACTCCCGCCGAATTCAATTCATCGATCTCCGAATCGGGTAACCAACCTTCTTTAGTCGAAAAATAAGTATATAAAGAACATGAAGTTCCGTTCTCTATATCACCACAGTTTCTCAGTACTAACTTTGTTTCGTTAATCTCCAATATCTCTACAACCTGAGAACTGCCGTCACTCGGGCTCACCATTACAAAGTGCGTATCATCTACCAACTTCCATCTGTCTTCGTAGACATCGGAACTGTATTTAGAAAAAACCGAGTACAGTTTATTCTCTTCATCAAAAAATATACTCGAAATATCATCTTTTTTGTAAAACTCAACTTGAGTTAAAACTTCCTCACCCACTTGCTCTTCTGTTCTTATAGAGAATAAAAACCAAGCTCCTTGCGATATGAGCTTATGATTCATATCCGTATCCTGACCTCTCATATAAATGAAACAACACAAAATGAGTGATAGTATAAGTCCAATCTTTTTCATGATAATATAATTTTACCGCCCAAAAACTTAATCTAAACGATATCCAAACGATCTTAACAGATTGTCACGGCTTCTCCAATCCTTTTCGACCTTGACAAACATTTGCAGAAATATTTTTTTCTCAAAAAAACGTTCCATATCGTGACGAGCCATAGCTCCGACCTTTTTCAAAGCCGCACCTTTATGCCCTATGATTATCCCTTTTTGTGAATCGCGTTCGACAATGATAAGAGCACGTATATTGATAATATTTTTTTCTTCCTTAAACTCCTCTACAACAACTTCTACTGCATAAGGAACTTCTTTCTGATAATAAAGTAATATTTTCTCTCTTATTATTTCAGTCACAAAGAAACGTGCCGGACGATCTGTTAAAGCATCTTTTTCAAAGTAAGGAGGAGATTCCGGTATCAGGTCAAGAATACGTCGTTTTATAAAATCGATATTAAATTTATTGAGTGCCGATATAGGGTATATTTCAGCTTTTGGTAGCAGCTCTTTCCATTCCTCCACCAGTTTGACCAAATCGTCTTGATTTGTCTGATCAATCTTGTTTATCAAGAGTAAAACAGGTGCTTCTACCTTTTGTACCTTCTCCAGAAAATCTTCGTTCTTCGAAGTTTTTTCGACAACATCTGTCACATACAGTAATACATCGGCATCTCCTAATGCCGATTCAGAAAAGTTGCGCATCGATTCTTGCAGCTTGTAATTTGGGCGTAGTATTCCCGGAGTATCAGAATACACAATTTGATATTCTTCTGTATTCACTATTCCTAAAATACGATGACGTGTAGTCTGAGCTTTTGATGTAATAATGGATATTTTCTCACCAACAAGTTCATTCATCAATGTTGATTTTCCAACATTCGGATTTCCTACTATATTTACAAAACCTGATTTATGCATTCTTTTTTATTCTCTCAAAAATTTAGTTGAAGGTCTGAGACCTAGTTTATCATTTGTACATGCGGATATATATTGGAAAGGGGTTCGCCTATCTTCTAGAAAAACAGAACGACAAATATCCTATCAATACTTAAATGCCTCATTGAACAACAAATATAGAATAAAAAAACGCACCTGACAAAGATGCGCTTTTCTATCTATATAAGATTTATATATTTTTCGATTATTTTCCGTCGTAAGCCCACTTCAAATACACAGAACCCCATGTAAATCCGGCGCCAAACGCTGCAAGGATAATATTATCTCCTTTTTTAAGTTTGCTTTCCCATTCCCATAAACAAATTGGAATTGTTCCGGCACTGGTATTTCCATATCTTTCGATATTTACCATCACTTTATCTTTAGATAAGCCCATGCGATTAGCAGCAGCATCTATGATTCTCAGATTAGCTTGGTGAGGAACAAACCAGTTCACATCATCCTTAGTCAATTCGTTACGTTCCATAATCTCAGCCGAAACATCAGCCATACGAGATACTGCATGTTTAAATACGACCTGACCTTCCTGGTACACATAGTGCATACCCTTTTCTATAGTTTCTGCTGATGCCGGAAATGCCGATCCTCCTCCACACAAATGTAAGTGCGGTGCACCAAAACCATCGGTATGTAAAATTGTATCTTTAATACCGTAATCTTCGGTCGTTGGTTCTAACATTACAGCACCTACAGCATCACCAAATAAAGGACAAGTGGTTCTGTCTTTATAGTTGGTTATTGCAGTCATTTTATCGCCTGCTACAACTATAACTTTCTTATATTTTCCTGATTTTATATAATTCGATCCGGTTTCTAACCCAAACAAGAAACCCGAACAAGCTGCCTGCAAATCAAAAGCCAAAGAATTTTTAATTCCGCAGCCATGTGCAACCAAAGCAGATGTAGAGGGAAATTGATAATCGGGTGTTGTTGTTGCAAAAATAATGACATCAACATCTTCCGGTTTTGTATTTGTTTTGTCTAACAACTCTTGTACGGCACGTATACCCATAACAGATGTACCTTGACCTTCACCTTTAAGAACATGGCGTTCTTTAATACCTACGCGGCTCATGATCCACTCATCATTAGTATCCACGAGTTTTTCAAGATCCTCATTAGTGATGACATCTTCGGGAACATAAGCTCCAATGCCTGTTATCGCTGCTTGAATCATATTTTCAGATAAGTAAATTTATAAAAAAAATGCCCTATTTGAGTAGGGCTTTTATTGTTTAGACAATTAAAGAGCTACCTCTTTTTCAATTGCTAATTTTCCTCTGTAATAACCGCAATCACCACATACTGTGTGATAAACGTGCCATGCTCCGCAATTAGGGCATACAGCTAATGTTGGAGTTAAAGCTTTATCATGAGTTCTTCTTTTCGCTGATCTAGACTTTGACTGTCTATGCTTTGGATGTGCCATTTTATCTGTTTATTTAATTTAAATTTTTACTTTAAGTATATTATTTACAATACTATATTTTCGAATTTCTTTTCTTAACGAAAAAGAGTGTGATTTTATTCTTCTACAAGCCCTTTTAAAGCATCCCATCTGGGATCTGTTACTTCATTAACGTCTTCTTCTGCCGAATCGTCAAAATCATCGTCGTCTACCATATCCATACTATCATCCGAATCTGCAGCAACTTTATGTTTACTTAGCTTCGAGGACATCATTTTGTTACATTTACCGGGTGCATGTACATGCTTCATCGGAAGGCTTAACATTACAAATTCATATAAAAACCATGCAATATTAATCTCTCCGTCTTCTTCCGGTATGATAACAATTTCATCGCTTTCCTCCGAATATTCATGACCAAATTTCACCACCAAACGGTTAGTTGAATTAACTTCGATCAGAATATCATCCAAACAACGATCGCAGGGAACATGCACTTCACCATTTTGAGTAAAGTTAAACTCAAATGTCGAAGATACACACTTTACAATTACTTCTACGTTAACCTTGCCTCGTCTAATATCCGAATCGGCATCGCCAATTGCTTTGAAATACTGATCATCCAAAACATACTCGAACTTATGTAGACCATCTGCCAGATTCCTTAACGGAATATTATAGAGACTAAATTTTCCCACTTTTTCAATTAAATAAAAAGAATGGTCGCAAAGATAAAAAACTTTTTCCTAATTACCATATTTCTTCTTGGTAAAAAAGAACACTGTTAATATTTAAACAACCCACCCAAAGTTTATAATTATGTATTTATCTTGCCGTAAATATAAGTAACGCAATTCAAATAAAAGTGTAGCATATCCATTTATATATACATAAGAAATAGCTAAGTTATAGAAAAGATATCTATTAACATATTATAAAAGCATAAATATTTATTGTAGTTTAACTTAGCAATGCAATAAATAGTTCTGCGAACTTACTTATATTTACACTCTTTTAAAAGGAACAAAAAGATACAAAGTCCGACTTTAGCCAATGCAAAAATATATATGCATATTATTTTTCTCTATCCTATGTATATGGCATACACAGGCACAAAGCAACAGGGTTATCCAATATACATTTGCTGTAGTAAAGGGTGATACTATATTTAATGCATACCTACCCGAAACAGTAGTATTTCCGCCCCTTCGCTTCAAGGACGAAAAAGAGAGACTCGAATATACAAAGCTGGTACGTGATGTAAAAATAACGCTCCCCTATGCGAAACAGGTAGCACAAAACATCATTGAGACTTATGAATTTATGGAAACTTTGCCCGATAAAAAAGCCAAACAGAAACATCTTGAGCAAACCCAAAAATTCATTATGGATTCATACAAACCTAAGATGAAAAAGCTAACAAAAAACCAAGGAAAGATATTGGTAAAGTTAATCGACAGACAAACAAACTCCTCGGCATACGATATTATCAAATCGCTCACCGGAGGCATAAAAGCTACCGTTTATAATACTTTTGCCGGCATTTTCGGCAATAATCTTAAGACTCAATACGACCCCAACGGCAAGGACAAGATGATAGAGCGGATAGTAATAGAAATAGAACAGGGTACATTGTAATTTTTAGCACTACAGAGTTTTATTATTCGAAGAATACCGATACTTTTGCAATAAAAATAACAAAATAATTAAACACCTCATGTATATAATAGGCATTGCCGGAGGGTCCGGATCCGGAAAAACAACATTAGTAGATGGCATACTAAGCCGTATCCCCCGTGAAGAAATAGCTATTTTGCCACAGGATGCTTATTATAAAGACAATAGTGACATACCTCTTGAAGATCGGTTTAAGCTCAACTACGACCACCCAGACTCCATAGAATGGGAGTTAATGCACAAAGATATCGAGCTGCTAAAATCCGGGCAAACCATCAATTGCCCCACCTATTCGTTCTTAACATGCGCTCGTCTCGAAGAAACTGTACCTGTTGCTCCCAAGAACATCTTATTGGTAGAAGGTATATTAATATATACATCCCAAATGATCTATGACCAATTGGATATGAAAATATTTCTGGAGGTTCCGGCAGATCAGCGACTAACCAGAATCATCCAAAGAGATATGGATTCACGCGGGCGTACGGCATTGGAGGTAATCGACCGTTACTACAAAACAGTACGCCCTATGCACGAAGAATTCATAGAGCCATCACGTCAACAAGCCGACATGCTTGTTATGGGTGGGGGATTAAACGAGAAAGCGGCTGAATTTATAGCAGCAGCAATTTTAGAGAAGCTTAGATAAGCAAAGGGCTTTTTAAGATTTAAAATACAATGCTATAACATAAAAATAAAGGAGATAATATTTTTACCTCCTTTATTCATACTCATCAAGCTACTGAATTTCAGTCTTTAAAGAATATCGGTGCATCTCCAAATACGAAATTAGAGAATCCGGCATCTTTAAATTTGTATTTAACCAAAACCTTTTTTGCAATAGTCAAGAAAGCATCTATATCATAGATAATAAAATCCATATATGAAAAATAAAAACCTGTTGCACCGCCTATAGAATCAGCAACATTTACAGCCTTAGCCTCTTTCAGTATCTGATCTTCAATTTCGTTTCTAAATGGCACCATCCGATCTTTAGGAACATTGATATTCTCATAAAACAAGAACCCGAATACAACACCGTCAGCATAAAAATTACCGAACAGCTCTGTCGATTTGCTATAAAAGGCATTCAGAACCGGAAAACACGACGAGTAGGCAATATAAATATCCTCACGTAACTGCCAATCTTTCGCTTTCGAGGGAACCATTTCATAACCCGCACACCTCTCACAAATATTTTCGATGCGAAACCAATTTTGCGATTCAATAGTGTCATCCATCAGTTTTCTCAAGTCGTTCGCAGCAATCTCTTTCAAACCTTTAACCGAAGCCCTAAAATCAATAGTACCTATATATTCCATCGTATAAGCTTCGCCAATAAGCTGATCCAGATAAATAAAAAACAGGCTGTATTTTTTATTCTCATCCAACTTCATCAGTTGCTGACACTTCACCTGCAAGTTTATCTTCTGATTTTTTTCATCAATTTCGTAATAAAGGGCCACACTGTCAGCGGAAAGAGTAGTATCGTACATAGAAATACTAAAATCACCCTTTGCTTTAGCCGGTTTAGAGGAATAGAAATTCCACTTTTCGAACAAAACTTCCGGAGCTTGCTTAAGCCAATATTCTAACTGGAAAAGTTTTGCACGGTCACCCTCGGGTGTAAGAATCAATTCGTATTTCCCCTGATCATTAATACCCAATTCGAAAAATGCTTTATGAAAAGCTACAGATAAAATATCATCTACAAATTTTATCAACGTATAAGTTTCAACCTTGCTATCCAACATTTTTCTGACTTCAGCCTCTTTTTCAATAAAAGCCTCCCAAAAATTTCCTACTCTCTCTTTAAACGATACACTCATAAAAATCTATTGTTTTTTTTAAATCATCAATCTTTTCTTCACTTCCAAACAACTACAATTCACGGATAAACATCGGCAAATATAACTCACACCTTAAAAATAAGTTGCAATACAACAAATACAGACACAGAAGCCCCTGCTCTTTTACCCGTTTGCCACTTAGGCATCGATTTTACCAACCTGTATGCCTCTTTATCTAAAACCTCATTGCAGTTCTCTAAAATCTTCAAATCTCTTATAGAACCATCCTTTTCAACAATGAAACCCAAGACAACCGCCCCACATGCCCCTGTTGCATCCGAATCGGGTGCGATATCCACCTTTTCGTTCAGATACTTCATCATTGCATTATACCCGCCATAAAAAGACGGCATAAACTCAACATTTATCGAGGGATTAAACTTCGTATTCAATGTTATATACCTGATCTCATTTACCAAATCAGCCAGAGATTCATCTCCCTGAAAAGATATAGCAGCAACAGACCTTGTTCCACTTGGCTCGAAATTCGGGTCTTTAAAAAGGAACATAAAACGTTCTTCATCTCCTTTTTTGAAGCGAGATAGTTTTTCGACAGATAGCAAATGTTTAACCAGCCCATCTTCGACACATTCGTCCATATACTTGGATTCCCTGTAATAAGAGATAGCCTTTTTCATTTGCAACGAATCCCTCAATGAAGAATTATAATTCCAGGCAAAATACATCCGAGCAACTCTAGCAGAATCAGAAACCTCAGCTCCTTTCGCCTGATAACCAAACAAAAATATCACTGAAGCATAAAATAAGAATAAAAATCGTCCCATAACTCAATTAATTAAGATCACAGACTTATACCACTACCAACTAATCAACCGCTATTTTAAAAACGACCTTGCGAACCTTAGCCTTTTCTCCATACTGAATGTTAGTCATATGGATGTCATCCGGAAAAAATATAGTAAAATGATCCGGTCTCACTACATGATATTCTATTACCGGTACTTTATAATGAACGACATCTCTTTTTTCATCATATGGATTTACAACTTCTAGAGCTGTTGCCAACTTTGCATAGCCTTGTAACTCACAACCATCAACTACATATTGTAAGTCGATGTATTTTTTGTGCCCTTCCAACTGTTCGTTACCCGGTTCACGGGTCATATATTCCTGTACATTTACAGTTACATCCTCTCCCAACGATTGCTTGCCGAGTGGTAATGTGCTCAAATTATTCTCTTTGAGAAATTCAAACACCTTTTTCCATCTTTCCGGATGCTTTTCATAATGGGAGGCAAATATCGTTTCATCTATTCCCGTATCAGGAAATGCTACGGCTCCTTCGAGCCACTTCTTTTCGTCAAACCATCTTTGTTCTTTCGATGGTTCTTGTTTTGTTTTTACAGAGTGCTGTGCATTTATATTGGTAACCGGAAATAATATAACAACATAAAAGGACAGTACAAAACGGCTCAATAGTGTTTTCGTCTTCATAGATTTAATCTTTAAATACCGAAAAACATTATTATATACCTGTAAATCAAACAGCACAATTCATTTACACAATATAGCAATAAATACTTCACGGTACAATTTTATGATAAACAAATGTATAATTTGTATTTTAAATTTAGCGACAAACCCTGATTAAGTAACGTTAAATAATCAGTAAGAATTTCATCTTACAGGTTCCTTTATGGGCAACATGACCTATAGAAGATTTTGTATTTAAAACAAAAAACGATCAACATCCCGACCTTAATAGATTTTATTACATAATGTTATTTCGATAGTGTAATTCTTTCCGTATATTTGCATCCCGTAAATTGGGGTTAAAATCTCCAATCGACAAATTAAATAATAATGAGTATTTAATACAACTGGATCTAATTTCGTTGTATTTGTACCTGCCAAAGTAATAAATAGGTCTGTGACCTTAGTCATACCGTCGTTTTAAGAATGAATAAAATAAGAAATTTCTGCATCATTGCACATATAGATCATGGTAAGAGCACATTAGCCGACCGTCTGCTTGAATATACTAAAACAGTTGAAGGCAAAGATATGCAGGCTCAGGTCTTGGATAATATGGATCTGGAACGTGAACGTGGAATCACCATCAAAAGCCACGCTATCCAGATGCAATACCAGTACAATGGTGAAACATACATACTCAACCTGATTGACACTCCGGGACACGTTGACTTCTCTTATGAAGTTTCGCGATCTATTGCAGCCTGTGAAGGAGCATTACTTATAGTAGATGCAGCTCAGGGAATACAAGCCCAAACGATATCGAACCTCTATATGGCTATCGATAATGATCTGGAAATCATTCCGGTTCTTAATAAGATTGACCTCCCAAGCGCTATGCCCGAAGAGGTAGAAGATCAAATCATTGAACTGTTGGGGTGTAAACGTGAAGAAATAATCCGTGCAAGTGGAAAAATGGGACAAGGAGTATATGATATTCTGGCAGCCATCATAGAACGTGTTCCTGCACCAAAAGGAGATCCGGAAGCACCTTTGCAAGCCTTGATTTTCGACTCTGTTTTCAATTCATTCCGTGGTATTATTGCCTACTTCAAAATTGTAAACGGCTCCATAAGAAAAGGAGACCTTGTAAAGTTCTTTGCTACAGGAAAAGAATACAATGCAGACGAGATTGGTGTATTAAAACTAAACATGTCGCCCCGGGACGAAGTTACCTGCGGTGATGTAGGATATATCATATCAGGAATAAAAACCTCCAAGGAAGTAAAAGTAGGTGATACAATCACGCATGTAAAGAATCCTTGTGAGAAAGCAATTGACGGTTTTGAAGAAGTAAAACCCATGGTTTTTGCCGGGGTATACCCTATCGAAAGCGAAGATTTTGAAGATTTGAGAGCTTCTCTCGAAAAACTTCAACTCAATGACGCTTCGCTTACTTTCCAGCCCGAATCCTCTATTGCACTTGGCTTTGGTTTCCGATGTGGATTCTTGGGACTTCTGCACATGGAAATTATCCAAGAACGCTTGGAACGTGAATTCAACATGGATGTAATTACTACCGTCCCTAACGTTTCGTATCTGGTATATGACAAAAAAGGTAACGTAAAAGAGGTACACAATCCTTCGGGGTTACCCGACCCTACTCTCATCGACTATATTGAAGAACCTTATATACGTGCTTCGGTGATTACCAGTACAGCTTACATAGGCCCTATCATGTCTCTATGTTTAGGTAAACGTGGAATACTATTGAAACAAGAGTATATTTCGGGCGACCGTGTAGAAATCACCTACGATTTACCCTTAGGTGAAATTGTAATTGACTTTTATGACAAACTGAAAAGTATATCAAAAGGATACGCTTCATTCGACTACCAAATGCATGACTACCGTGAAGCTAAACTGGCAAAAATGGATATTCTCTTAAATGGAGAGCCGGTAGATGCATTATCGACACTTACCCACGTAGACAATGCAGTTACTTTTGGTCGTAGAATGTGCGAAAAACTAAAAGAACTGATCCCTCGTCAACAATTTGATATTGCCATACAAGCAGCCATAGGAGCTAAAATTATAGCTCGCGAAACCATAAAAGCAGTACGTAAAGATGTTACCGCAAAATGTTATGGTGGTGATATTTCACGTAAGCGTAAACTTCTCGAAAAACAAAAAGAAGGTAAAAAGCGTATGAAACAGGTCGGTAACGTTGAAGTACCCCAAAAAGCATTCTTAGCAGTATTGAAACTTGACTAAGGTCACATACTTTTTTCAAGCCTACTCCAATAATAAATAGTATTAAGACAAACACTTTTATTTATTATAAAATTGAGTAAAAAGATTTTCATTGTATTTTTCTTTATGATTGCACTGTATGCTCAGGCACAAGAAAGAAAGGAATTTGATACCGATCATTATAGGGATCGTATTGCTTATTTTGAGCTAAATCCGATTGGAGAAAATAAGGTTGTCTTTTTAGGAAATAGTCTGACAGAAGGTGGACAATGGGATAAATACTTCCCTGAAACTACTCCCGCCAATAGAGGGATATCAGGCGATAATACTGAAGGTATGCTCAACAGAATAGATGAAATTGCAATATCGCACCCTTCTAAACTATTTATTTTGGCGGGCATTAATGACATCTCTCAAAATGTACCGAACAAACAAATTATAAAACATTATCGTTATATAATTCAACGAGTAAAAGAGGAATCTCCCGAAACCGTTATTTATATACAGAGCTTACTTCCAGTCAATAATGACTTCGGGCGTTATAAAAGACTAATCGGAAAAGAAAAGCAAATAGGAAAGCTCAATAAAGAGTTGAAAAAGTTGGCATCAAAAGAAAAAATAGTTTTCGTAAATATCAACCCATTATATATGGATAAAGATGGAAAATTAGATGCCCAATATACAAATGACGGCTTACATCTTACCGAATCTGCTTATAGCATATGGGTAAATGAGCTTCAAAAATATATTTATTAGAGGCTAAAACTTTTTCTGAAAAGATTTATAGACAATGATGAATAATTTCAAAGAAATATCGGCTAAAGAATTAGCATTTTCGCCTTTCGACATTAAAGAAGAGTGGATGTTAGTTACTGCCGAAAAAGAAGGCAGAGTAAATACAATGACCGCCAGTTGGGGAGGTTTCGGTATCATGTGGAACAAACAGGTCGCTTTCATTGTAATTCGCCCACAACGCTATACGAAAGAATTCGTAGATAATGCAGAGTCTTTTTCTCTTACTTTCTTTGATAAAAGTTATTTAAAGAAACTAAGCTATCTGGGAAAAGTATCAGGCAGAGATGAGAATAAAATAGAAAAGGCGGAATTGAGCATTATTCATGATGAAGGTATTCCTTATTTTGAAGAAGCCCATACAGCTATTTTTATAAAAAAGTTATATGCTCAACCTATGGGTGGAGAATATTTTCTGGATAAAGAAATTATAAACAGATGGTTTCCCGAAAAAGACTTTCATGTGTTATATATAGGGGAAATCACAAAAGTCTTAAACAAAAAGTAAAGTCATTCTATTTACAAACAATTTTAAACAGGCGTATTTGCAATAATGAGAAAATGGCGCATTGAAGATTCGGAAGAATTGTACAACATCTCCAGTTGGGGTGTTAATTATTTTTCAATCAATGAAAAGGGGAACGTAGTAGTTACTCCCCGAAAAGACGGTGTAGCTGTGGACATGAAAGAGTTGATAGATGAACTACAACTCAGGGATGTAGCAGCTCCTGTATTAGTTCGTTTTCCGGATATTCTGGATAACCGCATCGAAAAAATATCTACCTGCTTTAAAAAAGCGGCGAAGGAGTATGGTTACGAAGCACAGAATCACATTATATATCCTATAAAGGTGAATCAAATGCGACCCGTAGTGGAAGAGTTGGTAAGTCATGGCAAGAAATTCAACATAGGACTCGAAGCAGGTTCTAAACCCGAGCTTCATGCTGTTATTGCCATTAATACCGACCCTAATTCCTTGATTATTTGTAACGGATACAAAGACGAAAGTTATGTAGAACTGGCTCTTCTAGCTCAAAAAATGGGTAAAAGAGTATTTATTGTTGTAGAGAAACTCAACGAACTACCTCTTATTACTAAAACTGCAAAACGCTTAAAGATTGTTCCGAACATCGGTATACGCATCAAGCTGGCAAGTAGCGGTAGCGGCAAATGGGAAGAATCAGGAGGCGATGTAAGTAAATTCGGGCTCAATTCGAGTGAATTATTGGAAGCACTTGCATTTCTTGACAAAAACAACATGCAAGGTTCTTTGCGTCTAATCCACTTTCACATAGGTAGTCAGGTAACAAAAATCAGACGAATCAAAACCGCATTACGCGAAGCTTCGCAATTCTATGTACAACTTCATGGAATGGGGTATAATATAGAATTTGTAGATATAGGAGGAGGTCTTGGTATCGACTACGACGGTACACGCTCATCACACAGCGAAAGCAGTGTCAACTACAGTATACAAGAGTATGTAAACGACTCTATATCAACAATGGTAGATGCAGCGAATAAAAACGGCTTACCCCATCCTAATATCATTACAGAATCAGGGAGATCTTTGACCGCTCATCACTCCATACTTGTATTTGAAGCACTCGAGACTGCAACCTTACCCGAATGGGAAGAGAGTGACGAAATTAGTCCCGAAGATCACGAATTGGTACGCGAGCTGTACCAGATATGGGATGATCTGAATCAGCGCCGAATGCTGGAAGCTTGGCACGACTCGCAACAAATTAGAGAAGAAGCCCTTGACTTATTTAGTCTAGGAATGCTTAACCTGAAAACCAGAGCACAGGTAGAACGCCTCTATTTCTCTATTGCACGAGAGATATACCAAATGGCAGGACGCATGAAGCATTCTCCTGACGAGTTGAAGCAATTGGCAAAGCTATTGCCCGATAAATACTTTTGCAACTTTTCTCTATTCCAATCCCTACCCGACTCTTGGGCTATCGATCAGATTTTTCCGATCATGCCGTTGCATCGCTTAGGAGAAAGGCCTGATAGAACAGCAACCTTACAGGATATCACTTGTGATTCGGACGGTAAAATAGATAATTTCATTCCAACAGGCAATCAAACAGGATACTTGCCTGTACATAGCCTGAAAAAAAATGAATCGTATTATTTGGGAGTCTTTCTGGTAGGCGCCTATCAAGAAATATTGGGTGACCTTCATAACTTGTTCGGAGATACCAATGCAGTCCACGTATCTGTGGATGAAAACGGATATAAGATAGAACAAATGATAGATGGTGAGACTGTAGCCGAAGTGCTGGAATATGCACAATATAATGCAAAAAAACTGGTTAGAACTGTAGAAACATGGGTAACAAGCTGTGTTAAACAGGGATCTATTACTGTTGAAGAAGGTAAAGAGTTTTTATCGAACTATCGTTCCGGATTGTACGGATACACTTATTTGGAGTAAAAACATAAGGCAAGTCTTATGACTACCAATAAATAAAGGCAAGGTTAAACCTTGCCTTTATTTATTGGTAGTATGGTATAATGAATAACAGAGCAAAAAAGACTCAGAGTTAAATAGTATTAACAGAAAGCCCCTCAATGTATTTTTAGAAGTATATTGCACTCTCAAATCAATAGATACATCTATCGATAAGCCAGAGCATCATAAACAAAGCCTATAAGTATTTTGTTAATACTCTTAGCTAGTCATATAACAGAGATGCAAAGATAAAAAACAAACATCCTAAATATGAGTAAAATAACGACAAGCAAAAGCGGTATGGTCTCAAAAGTTCTTGAATGGACTTACGCCAGAGCCATCAACGGATTTGGAGGAGTAGATTCTGCATATCAATTAGGAAACGATTACCTAAAATCAAAAGGTACTCTTGATGAGCAAGTAGATCAGTTGATAAAATGGCAAGTAACCAAAGCTGCATCAAGCGGATTCTTTACAGGATTGGGAGGATGGGCTGTCATGCCATTTGCTCTGCCTGCCAATATAGCGAGTGTTATATATATTCAGGTACGTATGATTTCAGCCATTGCTTATATGGGAGGCCACGATATACAAAGCGACCAAGTAAAGTCGATTATCTACATATGTATGCTCGGTAATGGCACCAAAGAAGTATTCAAAGAAATGGGAATCAAAGCCGGAGAAAAATTCGCAAGAAGTTTCATTGAAAATACCTCAAGAAAGATGCTTCTCTCGGTCAACGAAAAGGTCAGTGCTAATATTGCCTCAAAATTAGGAAGCAAAAGCCTAACCGGCTTAGGAAAGGCAATACCCATTGTTGGTGGTGTTATCGGGGGTAGCTTTGATGCCGGATCGACATTGATTATAGGGAAAGTTGCAAAGAAAATGTTTATCGACAACGGCAAATCGATATTAAATCCGGAGAGAGAGGAAAGCGTAATTCCTTCCATTGTCTAATTTTTTTGTACATTTGTTATTCAGAAAATCAGATAAGGCTATAATCTTGTTTATTTCTTTTTTCGGATATATACAATACACAGATTACAGTATTTGAATAATACGTATTGATATTTTACAATACTTAAAAGTTAATTTAAAGGTATGCTATTAACAAGTTCGTTAGAAAAATTGGGACAATATGCAATGTTAATGCGTAAAGTCTTAACCAGACCCCAGAAGTGGAGAATCTTTCTCCAGCAGCTATCAAAAGAGATAAGCAAACTTGGAGTCGATTCAATAAGTATTGTTATAATAATTTCGTTTTTTATCGGAGCCGTTATTGTAATACAAATAGCCCTGAATATAAACAATCCTCTATTACCTCGTTATACAGTAGGTTACACATCCAGAGAGATTATTCTTCTTGAATTTTCGTCCTCTATCATGTGCCTTATTTTGGCAGGAAAAGTAGGTTCGAACATTTCTTCCGAAATCGGAACAATGCGGGTTACCGAACAAATAGATGCCCTCGAAATAATGGGGGTAAACTCTGCAAACTATTTAATTTTACCCAAGGTAGTAGGTTTAATGGCATTTGTACCTGTATTGGTAATCTTAAGTATGTTTTTCGGTATTGTTGGCGGATTTGGAGTATGCTATTTTACAAATGCTGTTCCGGTCGTAGATTTTGAATACGGATTGCAGTCATTCTTCAAGACCTTTTATATATGGTATGCCATAATAAAAACAATATTTTTTGCCTTTCTGATATCTTCAATAGCAGCCTATTATGGATATTATGCAAAAGGAGGTTCACTCGATGTAGGAAAGGCGAGTACTAATGCTGTTGTTGTAAGCAGTATTTTGATATTGATTTCCGATTTATTAATCACTGATTTAATGATGGGATGATAGAAGTTAGAAATTTAGTAAAATCATTCGACGGTCGCGATGTACTTAAAGGACTTAGCATGACTTTCGAAGAAGGTAAAAATAACCTTATTATAGGTCGAAGCGGCTCGGGTAAAACAGTATTACTTAAAAACCTGATTGGACTAATGAGACCCACTAAAGGTGAGATACTGTACGACAACAGAGATCTGACAAAATTATCAACACACCAGATGAAAGCTTTAAGGCAAGAGATGGGGATGATTTTTCAGGGATCGGCACTATTTGATGCCATGACTGTATTCGAAAATGTTTATTTTCCATTAGACATGTTTTCCACAATGTCTAAAAGTGAAAAAACGAAACGTGCTCAGTCTTGCCTCGACAGGGTAAATCTTTCGGATGCAGGGCACTTATACCCTTCGGAAATAAGTGGAGGTATGATGAAACGGGCTGCCATTGCCAGAGCCATATCCCTCAATCCGAAGTACTTGTTTTGTGACGAGCCTAACTCAGGTCTAGATCCTCAAACATCGCTGGTAATTGACGAGTTGATAAGTGATATTACCAAAGAATACAAAATTACCACAATCATCAATACACATGATATGAACTCGGTAATGAATATTGGTGATAAGATATTCTTCATCAAAGAAGGAAACCTTGAATGGGAAGGAAACAACGAGCAGATATTGACAACTAAAAATGAAGCTCTTAATGATTTTGTTTTCGCTTCAGATCTATTCAAAAAGGTTAAAGCTGTAGAAATGGATGAAATAAATAATAAATGACGAGTGATGAGCATAAGTAAGACTCATCCACTTTTAAATATTCAATTTAAATAATGAAAATTGTATCCTATAATGTAAATGGTATACGTGCTGCATTAAATAAAGGATTAGCCGATTGGTTAAGTAAAGAAAATCCCGATGTAGTATGTTTTCAGGAACTTAAAGCACAAGAAGACCAGATAGATTTAATAACCTTAAAATCTTTAGGCTACGAATATTGCTATTTTCATCCGGCAGAAAAAAAAGGCTACAGCGGAGTCGGTATTATCACTAAAATTCAACCCGATTTTGTAAAAATCGGAATGGGAATGGATAAATACGATGTAGAAGGACGCGTTATACGTGTTGACTACGGAAATGTTACTATCATCTGCGTATACATCCCTTCGGGAACTACAGGAGGACTTCGTCAAGTCTTCAAAATGGAATTTCTAGCCGATTTCTCCGAATATATTCAGGAATTAAGAAAAGAACGTAAGGAAATATTAATTTGTGGAGACTATAATATCTGTCACAAACCCATCGACATAAATCATCCTGAACGCCATCTGACCTCTTCAGGCTTTCTTCCTGAAGAAAGAGAGTGGTTTGATCAGTTTGTAGAAACAGGCATGATCGATACTTTTAGGGAATATGACCAAGAACCCGAAAAATATACATGGTGGAGCTACAGAGCCGGTGCAAGACCCAAAAATCTGGGCTGGAGAATAGACTATCACATGATTTCGAGTGAAGCAAGAGAGAGGGTCAAAAGTGCAACAATTCATAGTGACGTATACTGTTCCGATCACTGTCCCATATCTATAGAAGCTGATATTTAAAACTTCATAGATTTTATAGATTGAACATAACAGAAAAGTAATAAACAATTTCTCTCAACTTTTGTTCATTGTAGTGAAATAACATACCAAAGCTTTTTATTTTTTACTACTTTAGCAAACGCAATAGCAAAGACTGCTATAGTTTTAAAGGCTGGTATAAATACATTATCAGGAAATATAATCTCTATATTGAGATAGAAAACGAACAATTTATAAAAACGAGTAATAAAGTTATTAATAAGCTGAATAAGCGATTATTAAGAAACTTACACTATATTATTTAATTATTTTATTTTAAACAAAATAATGGCGAATTTATTAAACATAAAAAACTTGCATGCCAATATTGATGGCAAAGAAATATTAAGAGGACTGGATCTTGAAGTGAACAGCGGAGAGATACATGCGATTATGGGTCCTAACGGAGCCGGAAAAAGTACATTGGCATCCGTATTAGTAGGTAACCCAAACTTTGAAGTTACAGAAGGAGAAGTTACTTTCGGAGGTAAAGATTTATTGGAACTTGCTCCCGAAGAAAGAGCATGCGAAGGATTATTCCTCAGCTTCCAATACCCGGTAGAAATACCCGGTGTAAGCATGGTAAACTTTATGCGTGCAGCGGTAAATGAGACACGCAAACACAAAGGTCTTGAACCTATTGCAGCATCAGACTTTCTTAAGTTGATGAAAGAAAAACGCGAATTGGTGGAACTAGACAGTACGCTTGCCAGCCGTTCGGTAAACGAAGGTTTTTCGGGTGGTGAGAAAAAACGTAACGAGATTTTCCAAATGGCTATGTTAGATCCTAAATTAGCAATTTTGGACGAAACCGACTCTGGCCTCGATATTGATGCACTGCGCATTGTAGCAGCCGGCGTTAATAAATTGAGACGTAAGGATAACGCTACCATTGTAATTACCCACTACCAACGTCTTTTAGAATATATCAAACCAGACTTTGTACATGTTCTTTATAAGGGTAGGATTGTAAAAAGTGCAGGACCTGAATTGGCTCTTGAACTTGAGGAAAAAGGATACGACTGGATTATTAAAGATTTCCAAGATTAAGATTACCAATCCTTTTATTACTTTGATTGAATTATATGACACTAAGATGTGTCATTAAAGATCATCATTCATAATAAATATACAGAATTCAATGATAGAAACTCAATATATAGACTTATTCACCAAGCACAGAAGCTTAATCGACGAAAAATCGACAGCTGTTCTGAATGGGGAAAGAAATAAGGCTTTTGAAATTTTCAAGACTCTGGGATTTCCCAATCGTAGTCTCGAAGATTATCAATACTCGGATATAGCAAAAGAATTTATACCCGATTATGGATTTAATCTGAACAGATTAGCTATTCAGCACAATCCATACAATAAATATAAATGTAACGTTCCCGAACTCGCTACCAACTTGTTTTTCTTAATGAATGATACATTTCACAAAGAACATCAGCCTAAAACTGATTTTCCTAAAGGTGTGTTTATTGGTAGTTTGAAAGATTTTTCGGAGCAACATGCAGATATCTGTTCAAAATATTATGGTAAAGCAGCTCAGTTAGAAAATAATGCGATAGCTGCATTCAATACCATGTTTGCTCAGAATGGATTTGTCATCTATATTCCGGATAATACCGTTATCGAACAACCTTTACAGTTAATCAATATATTGACTGCTAATGTGGATTTCCTGGTAAACAGACGTTTACTTATTATTGCAGGTAAAAACTCCCAAGTCAAATTATTAGCTTGCGATCATACAGTTGACAGTCATAAATTTCTAGCAACTCAGGTAACTGAAATTTTCGCCGAAGAAAATGCACATATCGAGTTCTACGAATTAGAAGAAAATTCTAATCAGGTAACCCGATTGGCTTCGACTTACGTTCAACAAGAAAAATCGTCAACCGTATTAGTCAATAATATAACTCTCAACTGTGGTTTTACAAGAAATAACTATCATGTAAAATTAAACGGAGAGCAAGCCGAAGCTACGGTTGCCGGTATTGTTATTGCAGACAAAGTACAACATGTGGACAACTTTGCATTTTTAGATCATGCAAAACCACATTGCCAAAGTACACAGTTATTTAAATATGTATTGCAAGAGCATGCCGTAGGTTCTTTCTGTGGACGTATCTTAGTAGAAAAGGATGCTCAAAAAACAATGGCGTATCAAACGAATAATAACCTTTGTGCATCACCTGATGCTCGAATGTATTCGAAACCTCAACTTGAGATCTATGCGGATGATGTAAAATGTTCGCACGGTTTAACTACCGGACAACTTGACGAAGATGCTCTTTTTTACCTGCGTGCAAGAGGTATCGCTAAAGAAGATGCTAAATTGTTGCTTATGCAGGCATTTACAGCCGATGTACTTAAATTAATCCATATTGACGTACTAAGAGAACGTCTCGAAGAACTGGTTGAAAAACGTTTTCGCGGTGAAGAAGCCAGATGTGGAGATTGCTCTATATGCAAATAAAAGAGATCAAACCTCTTATTTTTTAAACTGATACTGTAACAATCAGTAACAGAGTATATTTAAATTATAAAAATAATAGGTCTATGACCTTAGATATAAATAAAATACGTGCTGATTTCCAGATACTTGACACTCAAGTATACGGGAAACAGCTTATTTATCTGGATAATGGTGCAACTACTCAGAAACCCAAATGCGTAATAGATAAGATTTCTGAAATATATTCCACTGTAAATGCCAATATTCACAGAGGAGTACACCATTTGAGCCAGGAAGCTACCGAACTGACTGAAAATGCCCGTAAAAAGGTACAACAGTTTATAAACGCTAAACACTCTCACGAAGTAATATTTACTAAAGGCACTACGGAAAGTATAAATCTGGTAGCCTCTAGTTTTTGTCGCGAGTTTTGTAAAGAAGGCGATGAAATTATAGTTTCGGCAATGGAACACCATTCCAACATTGTGCCTTGGCAAATACAGGAAAGTATTACAGGTGTAAAGCTAAAAGTAATCCCTATCAACGAAAAAGGAGAGCTTATTCTTGAGGAGCTTGAAAAACTCATCACACCCAAGACACGTTTGATTTCGGTAATGCATGTCTCGAATGTTCTGGGCACAATAAACCCTATAGAGAAGGTCATTGAAATAGCACACAAACAAAACATTCCTGTTTTGATAGATGCTGCTCAATCAATACAGCATATCGAAATAGATGTACAAAAGTTAGATTGTGATTTATTGGTTTTCTCAGGTCATAAGATATACGGACCAACCGGAACCGGTATTTTATATGGAAAAGAAGAGCTACTGAATAAAATACCTCCCTATCAAGGAGGGGGAGAAATGATCGGGTCGGTTTCTTTCAAGAAGACAACTTTCAATGAACTTCCTTTCAAATTTGAAGCGGGTACTCCTAATTATGTAGATTTTATTGCTTTAGGAACTGCATTGGACTACATAAACTCTATCGGATTATCAAATATCAGAGTTTATGAAGATGAACTTCTGGCATATTGTACCTCTGAGTTAATGAAAATAGATGGCATGCGCATTTTTGGAACATCCGAACATAAAAGCAGTGCTGTATCATTTCTTGTTAATAATATTCACCATTACGATATGGGTATGTTACTTGATAGAATGGGCATTGCCGTACGTACAGGTCACCATTGTGCCCAACCGCTTATGGAAGAATTGGGAATAGAAGGAACCGTAAGAGCTTCTTTTGCTTTTTATAATACAAAAGAAGAGATAGATCAACTTGTAACAGGAATAAAACGAGTTGTTCAAATGTTTGGATAAGATCAAAATCTTCAAGATATCAAAAGACTATTTATGAATCAATTTCATAAGTAGTCTTTTTTTATTCCTAAATTTGTAGAATTATCCAGCTAAGTACCCAACGTTAATTTCGACGTTGATAAGGACAACATATAGAGTTGGTTATTTTACTATAATTTTCGATTACTTAGAATTTCACTTATGAAGAAATACTTATTAATTTGTTTAGCCTTATTATCGTTAAGTGCTGTTGCCCAACAGAAAAAAGAGGTGTATCCTATTGCTTTCTACAATGTAGAAAATCTGTTCGACACTAAAAAAGATCCCAATATTCAAGATGAAGACTTTACGCCGTCGGGGCGTAATAACTGGACAGAAGATAAATACAATAAGAAGCTCAACAACTTAGCATATGTAATAAATCTACTTGGCAAAGAAACTGTACCAACAGGAGCAGTTATTGTAGGCATAGCCGAAGTCGAAAACCGTAAAGTAATAGAAGACCTCATCACAACAGGCGACATAGCCAAACGTAAATTTCAGATCGTACACCAAGATTCTCCCGATATCAGAGGTATAGATGTAGGGCTTATTTATGATCCTTCGGTCTTCAAAGTTACATCTTATAAAACATATCCGTTTATATTACCCGGAACTAGTGATATAAAAACCCGCGATATTTTAGTTGTCAGCGGATTATTGGGAGGACAACCTTTGAGTGTTCTGGTTAATCATTGGCCGTCACGTCGTGGAGATAACTCTTCTCCCTTAAGAGAACGTGCCGCAGCTATATGTAAACACATCAGTGATTCTATCTACAATGCGAATCCTAAAGCCGGTATTATAATCATGGGAGATATGAACGATGATCCCAAAGATAAAAGTACACGCATTGTATTAAATGCAAAGAAAAATCAGGAACAGGTACAAAAAGGCGGATTATATAATACCATGTGGAAAATTCACGACAGTGGTATCGGTACTTTATGCTATAAAGACCAATGGAATTTATTCGATCAGATTATAATTTCCCAGAGCCTTCTTAAAAAAGGAGATAGCAAATTAAATTTTGAGAAAGCAGAAGTGTTTAATAAAGATTTTCTATTCCAGCAATCGGGTAAATTTAAAGGATACCCACTACGTACATTTTCGGGAAATACATTTTTAAATGGGTACAGCGACCACTTCCCCACCCTTATCTACCTGACATTACAAAAATAATCAGATAATAAGTATTCTACCATGCTTAAACTCTCGAATTTCTGTAAAATAAAAAACATATTTATATTATCTTTGATCCATAAATCATATAAATAACGAATCGTGTTATGAGCAGTTCTCTAAACCTTAAGTATCGCCTTATCATAATGAGCTTTCTCCAGTTTTTTGTTTGGGGATCGTGGCTAATTACAGTAGCTAACTACTGGTTTCAAACTCAAAACTGGGAAGCTGATAAATTCGGGGCAATATTCTCAACTATGGGTATAGCCTCTCTTTTTATGCCTGCATTGGCAGGGATTATTGCAGACAAATGGATCGACAGCGAAAAATTATATAGTGCCTTGCATCTTTTAAGTGGAATAAGCTTATTTTGTTTAGCAAGTGTAGATAATCCCGATACCTTTTTTTATGTGATACTAGTAGCAATGATATTTTATATGCCAACCATTGCTTTATCGAACTCGGTAGCCTATTCTTCTCTGAAAAAATATGATATGGATGTAGTTTCCAACTTTCCTCCAATCAGGGTATTTGGGACAATCGGTTTTATCGCTGCCATGTGGATTGTAAACTTAACAGGAAATAAAAGTTCCGAAAATCAATTCTATATTGCAGCAATGGCATCCGTAATATTAGCATTATATTCGCTTACCTTACCTAAATGTCCTCCGCTAGCCAGAGAAAAAGGGGATGCTTCACTCTCTAAGGCATTCGGCTTTGAAGCATTTAAGCTATTCAAGAATAAGCAGATGGCTATATTCCTTATTTTCTCGATGTTCCTGGGAGCTGCATTACAACTTACGAATGCTTATGGTGATGTATTTTTAGATGATTTCAAAAAAATACCTGAATTTGCCAATTCACAAATAGTAAGATATTCAACAATTATAATGTCTATATCTCAGATTTCCGAAACTCTATTTATATTAGCCATTCCTTTCTTCCTGAAACGATTCGGAATCAAGAATGTAATGCTTATAAGCATGGCTGCATGGGTTTTGCGCTTCGGACTTTTTGCATATGGGGATCCCGGTGCCCACGTCTGGATGATAATTCTTTCTTGCATTGTATATGGTATGGCTTTTGACTTTTTCAATATATCTGGTTCTTTATATGTTGAAACAACCACTACGCCGGCTATACGATCTGCTGCTCAAGGATTATTTATGATGATGACCAACGGAATCGGAGCTATTTTAGGAAGCTCAATCAGTGGATTATTAATTCAGTATTATTTTACCAATGCCGATGGTTCTAAAGACTGGCATGGGATATGGCTTTCGTTTGCCATCTATGCATTTGTTATTTTAATTGCATTCTCTTTAGCTTTCAAGCATAAACACAATCCGGAAGCTATAAAAGAAGCTCATCATTAAACATGAACCCTATGGGTAAACTATATATAATACCAACACCTGTCGGCAATCTGGAGGATATGACGTTCAGAGCAATCCGATTACTCAAAGAGGTAGACTTGATTCTGGCGGAAGATACCCGCACTACAGGTTTTCTCCTCAAGCATTTTGAGATACAGAACAAAATGCAGTCTTATCATAAGTTTAATGAGCATAAAGCAATTACTCATATTATAGATAGGCTCAATGCAGGAGAGAATATAGCATTGGTATCCGATGCAGGAACACCGGGTATTTCCGATCCTGGATTTCTTATTGGCAGGGAATGTATAAAAGCAGGGATTGATATAGAATGCCTTCCGGGAGCAACAGCATTAATCCCGGCATTGGTTTCATCGGGTATTCCATGCGATAAGTTTTACTTTGAAGGCTTCCTTCCTCAAAAGAAAGGAAGAATGACACGTTTTAAAGAACTTGCTGAAATACCGACAACTATTGTTTTATACGAATCGCCTCATCGTGTATTAAAAACGCTGACTCAATTAGCTGAATATATGGGAGAGGACAGATATGCAGCTACTTGCAGAGAGATATCTAAATTACACGAAGAAACTTTGAGAGGAACATTGGCTGAGCTAATCACTCACTTTACTGAAAAAGCTCCAAGAGGTGAATTTGTTATAATTATTGCTGGGAAAAATGAATAAATTCTAAAAATAGGCTATTTCTTTAGGAAAAGAATTAAATTTGATGAATTGAATTAAAACTAAACGAGAGGGTTTATTGTTAAATAGGAAAAAGTAAAAGTAGATAATTATGAAAAAAGTAATTTTAGGATGTCTATGCCTTGGCATGTTAGCATCATGTAATGTAAAGAACTCTGATGAATATAAAGCATTGCAAGCAGAAAGAGATTCTTTATTACAAGTCTCAGCTAAGGGACAATCAGACGTGTCGGACTTGATGGCAATGATAAATCAAGTAGAAGAAAACTTCGCTCAAATAAAAGAAGCCGAAAAATATTTAACTGTAGAATCTAAATCAAAAGGAGAAATGTCTTCTGATACTAAATCACGTATCACTGACAATTTCCAAATGATAAATGATATTCTAAAGAAAAATAAAGCAGATATAGAAACCCTTAACAAAAAACTTAAAAATGCCGGAGGACAATCTGCCCAACTAAAACAAACTGTAGACAGGCTTACTGCAGAACTTGAACAAAGAAGTGCTGCCATAGCCGAACTTAGAGATGCGTTATCGGCTAGAGATGCTCAAATTGCATCATTAACAGGCGAGGTTGAAAAATTAAATACAAATGTAGAAGACCTTTCTAACAAAAACATAGAACAGTCTAACAAAATCAAAGAGCAAGAAAAAGCGTTGAATACCGGTTATTATATTTTCGGGACATCAAAAGAACTTAAAGAAGCTAAAGTAGTTACCGGCGGTTTCATTTCTTCTCCTAAAATTTTGAAAGAATCTATTGACAAATCTATTTTCATCAAGATTGATATTCGCGATGTAAAAGAAATTCCGGTATATGCTAAAAAAGCAAAAGTGTTATCAGATCAACCTAAAGACAGTTATACTATTGCTAAAGATGCAAACAGCCAGGTAGTTATTAAAATTAATGACTATAAGAGATTCTGGAGTTTAGGTCAATTCCTAATCATACAAGTTGATTAAGGTCTAAGCAATCATTATTCTTAAATATAGCATAAACACTGATAAGGCGAAATCTTTATCAGTGTTTCTTTTAAAAGGCCTAAAACCTTTTATTCATTTTAAATACACAAGACAATAAACCATAAGTAGATGAAATATACAACTATATTCTTTGATCTGGATGATACGCTTATCGACACGGCACTTAACAGCAAACAAGTATTAGAAGAAGTGTATACAGATTATAGAATCAATAAATACTATCCAACCTTTTCTGATTTTTTCGAAAAATATCAAAGCATAAATCTGCATTTATGGGATCAGTACGAACAGAACCTGATAAGCAAGGAGGAATTGAAGAAAGGTCGATTTCAACAAGCTTTAAGGGATTTTACATCTATTACTACCGAACAATCACTGGAAATGAATAGTGATTTTATGGGAAGGGTTTCAAATAAAAAAAATATCATTGAAGGTGTCGAAGGTATATTAGAATATTTGCACCCCAAATACCGTCTTTATATAATCTCGAACGGCTTTTTGGAAGTACAAGATAAGAAGATTAAAAACGCAGGACTGGACTCCTACTTCAAAGATGTATTTTTATCAGATCATGTAGGTAAAAATAAGCCACATCCTTTAATTTTCAACTACGCCTTAAAAGAGGCAAATACTACGACTCAAGAATGTATTATGATCGGTGATAATATCAATACAGATATTATCGGAGCTAAAAATTTAGGTATAGATCAAATATGGTTCAATCCTAAAGATACAAGAGATACAAATAGCATAACTCCCACATATACGGTAAAAACGCTACACGACATTAAGTCTATTTTATAAATATCTCTGCTTGCTGGGAGATAGATATATCAGTTAATAACAATCTATTAATATATCTTTCAGAATACAATCGGTGAAACAATATTGATAAGGGTGCTAACCACAGACCAACCTGCAATCTCAGGTGTGGCACTGTAGACATCTACAACAGCATGCACCTGATCATTCTTTATTTCAACTCTTTGAGTATCTCCTATAAAACCGGGGGTAGATTGCATTGTCACATGCATATTTTCAGGACCAACAGAAGCTAACGAAGCTGCAACCGAAACATTAAGACCTGTTGGAAAAACATTTATAGCCTCTCTTGCTGTTCCCGAAAAAACAACGCGTTTCTCTGTTTCCAGTGACGGATCGTATACAGCCGATCTTCTTAATGCAGATTGTCCTTTTTCATTGAAAAAGCTTGCCGTTGCATTCCCCATTAAAGTCGCAGTTCTTAAGACATCAAAACCGCCCGTAGCTCCGGATGCAATGTATATTCGTGTACCGTTTGCTTTTGCTGTTACCATAACCTCTCGATAAAAGAGAGTATCTGCTAATGCCCCAATAGATAAAGTAATAATCGAAGTTCCATTCTTTAACGTCGGTAAAGCCAGCTCTTTCATAGCTGCAGGAGATGCAGACTCAACCAGATAATCCGGCTTCAATGCCAGTAAGTCTTCTAATGTTGCAGATGCCACACAAGATTTGCCATGTTGTTTCATTTTAGTCACAATACGGTCAGCTTTTGAAGCAGTACGCGAATACACCCCAACTAAATCATACTCCGGCAACAAGCCATTAACAACTGCATCGGCAATAATTTCAGCCAATCGTCCACATCCGAAAATCACTAACTTTTTCATACAGGCAAAGATAGCCTTATTATATAGATTTCAAAAAAAACTATATATCGGCATCCGTTTATCTGATTTCAAAGAAAAGGTGCTTCTGTATACGTTTACGGGAAAGTATTAGCTTTCAAAAAGAAGGTTGATAAAGACTGAAAACAGATCAAGGAATATCTAACTCTAAACCATCAAAAGATAAGAATACATTTTCGGGTAATACTTTTTCCATCTCAGCATGAGGACCAAACTGATGACTTATATGGGTAAGGTAAGTCTTTTTTGCTGCAATTCTTTCAGTCGCCTCCAGAGCCTGCTCTAAATTTTGATGAGATATATGCTCTCTTATACGAAGAGCATTTATTACTAAAACATCCAGCCCCTCAAGTTTATGATATTCTTCATCAGGAATTGTTTTCAGATCGGTGAGATATGCAAAATTTCCAATTCGATAACCCATTATGGGTAACATTCCATGCATCAATCTAATAGGAGTAACGTCAACACCTGCAACCTTAAAGGGGGTGAGGCTGATTTCATTTAAGGCAATACTGGGTATACCGGGATATTTGTGTTCTATAAAACAATACGGAATACGCGATTTTAATGCTTTTGCAACATATGACTCTGCATAAATCTCAATATCTCCAAACTTACAAAAAGGGCGTAAATCATCAATACCACCTACATGATCGTAATGTTCATGTGTAATTAAAAGCCCATCAATAGGCAAGAACTCAACATTTAGCATCTGCTGCCTGAAATCGGGACCACAATCTATCAATATAGATTTACCTTGAGTATAAACTATAACCGATGCTCTTAATCTTTGATCCCGTTTATCTTCTGATTTACAAATTTCGCACTGGCAACCAATTTCGGGTACTCCAGTTGAGGTTCCTGTCCCTAAAAATCTTACACGCATATTTCTGTTGAGGTCTCAGACCTTTTAATTGATTAGGTATAATCTTTCAAAGATAATGATGTTTCAAAAATAGTACAACAGATTCGCTGATTGCTTTTATAAAAAAATGGCTATTTCGTGTTAGGAAATAGCCATTTTTTAATCTTTATATTTTGACTTGATTAGTATTGTCTTTGTAAGATCCAAAGATCATCAAAAGGTATACCATATGTTCTTCTAAGAGCATCACTCGAACCACTAGCTAAATATTTATCACGAATGGTATTTCTTTCATGTACTGCTGCTCCTTTATCATCGTAGCTGGCAATAATAACACGATACATTCCTTGTTCGTTTTGAGCCAGAATTATTTTGTATCCTTCTTGTTCCATTCTTGCTTTCAGAGCTTCGGCATTAGGTTTTACGCTTAATGATGCGATAACAACACTATATGCTCTAAGTCCGGCAGCATCAGTATCATATACTGGTGTAATTTTTTCTGTTCTTACTTTTTCGTTTGAGGCATCTGTGTAAGCAGGATAAGTAGGTTGTTTAGTAACCGGAGTTGCTGTTTGAGCTTTATTTTCCTCCAATTCTCTTTCTTTCGCTGCCTCATATACAGATTTATAAGCACTTTGTTTTGGTTTACAAGAACCAAAAGCCACCAATAATGACAGTGCTAATCCAAATCCCAGTAGTTTATTCATAATCTCGTTGTTAAAAGTTATTTTTACAAAGATAATAATTTCTATTATATCAAATAACAGATAAAGAGTAAAAATAGTTTAAGCTATAGCCCCCTCTACCCGTCCATTTTAAGTAATTTCAACTATTTATCACCTCTAATAATAAAAAGGTCTTGGAGCTCTTAATACTTTTTGAAATATAAAGTTTCCCCTTCCGACTCCAGTTCTAAGGACGAAGAGGTATTCTTTTTCACCAAAAAGCTTCGTGATAAACTATTCCATCCCAAACATGTATCACACTCGTATGGACGGAAGCTATCCCACACTAAATCTACTTTAATTTCGCCTCCTGACACACTGTAATTTCCAAATCCCATAAAAGTCTCCGTATCAGAAGTAAGTTTTAAATACTGAAATACTTTTTTGTGAAATGCATAAAATATAGTATCTACATCCTGTACCTTCCCATCCGAAGTCTCGATCCGGTTTAACTGCCACCGTCCCTCCAAATTTGACTTTTCATCATCACTACATGCATGAAAACCAAATAAAGAAAATAATAGGATAAGTAAACTAAATTTTCGAAAATTCATCTGCTAATTATATTAAGTAAAATCGCCGACCTTAGTCTATTTTATCAAAACCTGTATAAGGAATCAAAGCCTTTGGAATATGTATTCCATCAGGTTTTTGATTATTTTCGAGCAAAGCAGCTACTATACGAGGCAAAGCCAATGCACTACCGTTTAATGTATGTACCAATTGAGCTTTTTTATCACCTGAACGATATCTGCATTTAAGACGATTAGCCTGATAACTTTCGAAGTTAGATACCGAACTTACTTCCAGCCATCGTTTTTGTGCGGCAGAAAATACTTCAAAATCGAATGTCAATGCAGACGTAAAACTCATATCACCACCACAAAGACGAAGTATACGCCAAGGCAGTTCGAGTTCTGTCACCAAAGATTCCACATGGCTCACCATTTCTTTTAACGATTCGTATGAATGCTCAGGTGTATCTATACGTACAATTTCTACTTTATCAAACTGATGCAAGCGATTCAATCCTCGCACATCTTTTCCGTAAGAACCGGCTTCGCGTCTGAAACAGGCAGAGTAAGCTGTATTTTTGATTGGAAGATCTTTTTCCTCCAAAATAACATCACGATATATATTGGTAACAGGCACTTCTGCTGTAGGTATCAAATACAAATCATCTGCTGTTGCATGATACATCTGCCCTTCTTTATCGGGTAATTGACCTGTACCATAACCCGAAGCTGCATTCACTACATAAGGAGGTTGAATCTCCAAATAACCTGCGTCACGAGCTTTATCCAAAAAGAAGTTGATTAATGCACGTTGCAAGCGGGCTCCTTTTCCTTTATAAACAGGAAAACCTGCTCCGGAGATTTTAACTCCTAGTTCGAAATCTATCAAATCATATTTCTTGGCTAAATCCCAATGAGGAAGGGCTTCTTCTCCCAATTCAGGAATTAAACCGCCTTTTTTTATCTCTTCATTGTCTTCAGCCACTCTACCTTCGGGTACTTCATCTGCCGGTAGGTTCGGAATAAGTACAAGCATTTCTTGTAATTGGCTTTCGGCCTCTTTCAGATCTGCTTCCAACGTTTGAATACGACCTTTAACTTCTTGTACAAAAGTACGGAGGCTTTCAGCTTCATCTTTCTTGCCTTCTTTCATCAGAGCCCCAATACTCTTCGATTTAGCATTTACATCCGAAAGAAGACCATCTAATTCAGTCTGTATATCTCTACGTCTTTTATCTTCACCCAATACTTTATAAACAAGCTCTTTTGCATCGAAATGTTTTTTAGCCAGTTTTTTTATAACAGCTTCGGGATTATCATTAATAGTCTTGATCGTTAACATCTTATTCTTTTAATATTTAAGTACTAAAAATATGAATTGACATCAATATGAACAGCAAGCACAAAGCTTTCTCCCAATATTGATTTGATGAACAAAGGTATAAATATTTTAAGTCACTTCGAGGACCTTATTATACAAATTTGAGAATATATTACCTATATATACCTAAATATATTGCCTTTGGGGGTAAACACAAATACTGCGATCTATAAAAGGATAAAATCAGTGAATATTCGGAAAAAATCATAAACTCGCTCAGGTAATATAGATGGCAATAGACTTTTTTAGTACTTTTACCTCTCCAAAATATAATTTTCACTTAGAATGCGGTTATTAGTCATTACAATTATCCTCTTATTTTCTTGTTCAACTATATCATACTCTCAGCCTGCATCTGATAAATTAATCAGAAAAGGAGTTAGCCTACACGACAAAGGACGCTATCAGGATGCTATCAGTTATTACCAACAAGCATTAAAGGCTAACCCCTCGTCTATGTCTGCAACTTATGAGATGGCACTATCATACCTTCATCTTAAAGATTACGATAATGCTTTAAAATATAGCACTAAGGTTATTAACGCCAACTTTAAGCCTCTTTTAGTCGATGCATATTGTGTAAAGAGTACAGCTCTGGCTGATATGAATAAGCTCGATCAATCTGTTAAATTACTAAATGAGGCACTCGAAAGGTGTGGCGATGAATACCTGCTTCATTACAATCTGGGCTTAAGTTACTTTAAGGCTAAGAACTTAAAACTATCTATTTTCCATCTGCAAAAAGCAATAGAAATAGATACTACACATCCGAGTGCATTTTTATTATATGCATATGTACTAAGTGATTCGGACAGATGGATACAGAGTTTTCTCTCTTTCCACTTCTTCTTATTGCTCGAACCCAATACCGATAGATCAAAAGATGCATTCGGAGAAATGTACGATATTATTACACAAAAAATACCTGCTAATTCACCACTGTTAACGCCCGAAGATGGTATAGACAGACAAAAAATATACGACCAATTACGAACTATGCAACCTAAGGTTGAAGATCAACGATTTCAATATGCATATTTTGAACAAGCATCGCGTACTATATTTTTCACTTTAAGCCAGATGCAGGATGACACCCGGAAGGGTATGCTATGGGATTTTTATGTTCCAATTTATTCAGAAATATTGGAATCCGGATATTTTGAAACATACTGCAGATATGTAAGTGTTTCTTATTTTCCCGTCTCACTTGAATGGTGGAACAATAATACAACTAAAGTAGATGGCTTTATATCTTGGTTTGAAGACGGACAAGGGTCATCAGTAGACAATGAGGATGATTTTGGCGATGATTCTGACTTGTAGAACATAAACAAAAATAAACAGTGAGATGTTTAGAGTCTAAGGAATCTATATTTTATCAGTTTTATCTAAACACAAAATGGTTCCTAAACCATAACTATTTTACAGTACAAATACAGGATGACAGAAGCGGAAGAAGCTCTATTAGTTAAAAAACTATTGGATGAGAAGACCCAAAGGGATGCTTTCTCTGTTTTGGTGAAATCGTTCAGTGAACGATTATATTGGCAAATCCGAAAGATTGTAATTTCTCACGAAGATGCTAACGATGTTCTCCAGAATACATTCATTAAAATTTGGACTAATATTGACAGTTTTAGAGGTGATTCGAAATTGACTACATGGTTATACAAGATAGCCATCAACGAAAGTATCTCTTTTGTTAATAAACAGCGACAACAACAAAATATACCTTTGGATGACAGTGATAACTTTCTGGAGTCTAAACTTGAGAGTGATTCTTATTTTGATGGGGATGAAGCACAATTAAAACTACAAAAAGCAATACTTACTTTACCCGAGAAACAACGAATCGTGTTTAACCTCAAATATTTTGAAGAAATGAAATACGAGGAAATGTCAGAAATTCTCGAGACCTCAGTAGGAGCGCTAAAAGCTTCATATCACCATGCCGTAAAAAAAATTGAAGATTTTTTATCACAATCCAATTAAACCTTTTTAATTTTCAGGAGTCTATTATAATACTCAAAAGATTAGTAGTATGTTGAACAATATAGAAAAAAACAATCCGTTCAAAGTTCCGGAAAATTACTTTCTGAATTTTAATGAGGAAATAATGAACAAATTACCGGAAAAGAAGGTGCAAAAGAAAGTTGTTCCCTTATGGAGATCTGTCGGAAAATGGGTTGCTGCAGCCGCTGTGGTCACAGGAATTGCTATATTAGGCTCCAACTATATGGATAATCATTCTCCCGACATCAATAAATTCTCTATAGAAAGTTCTATGAGTCCTGATGATAATTTAATTTCCTTGGAAAATGATTATTATCAGTTTATTGAAGACGATGCAACTCAATTGGTTTACAGAGATGCAGTCTATAGTTTAGAATAATAAAAAAACAAAGTTATGCAATATAAGAACATCTTACTTTTAATCATACTTTCGGCATTTTCATATTTTCCATTATCAGCACAAGAACATTCACATCGTGGAGGTTTCGATATAGAGGCTTTTAAAAAAAAGAAAGCCGATTTTATCATTGAAAATGTACAATTGACAGATGCCGAAGCCAAAGCATTTATCCCCTTGACAAACGAATTGATGGATAAACGTTTTGAACTAAACAGAGCTATAAGAAAAGAAGCTCGGGAACTACGTAAAAAAACAAATAAGACCAATGCCGATTACGAGCGCTTACTTGATGCAAGTAGTACTGTAAAAATAAAAGAAGCACAACTGGAACAAGAGTATTTGCAAAAGTTCAAAAAAGTTTTATCCGCCGAGAAAATATATAAATACAAACAGGCAGAAGCACAATACATGAAAGATATAGTTGACCAAAAAGTAGAAGGCAATAACAGATATAAACGAAAATAATTAGTAAATATCTTTGTGTTTTATTTTTTCTTACTATATTTGCCTTTGTATAAAAAAAATAATAATGACAAGAAAATTACATCATCATCACCTCTATTTCTCTTCATTTGGTAAGTGAGGTCTTATTATGATGTATTCAAAATAACACAAGAAGTAAAGACTTACCTAAATATAGGTAGGTCTTTTTTTTAACCATTTATTTTAATAATATATGCTACGCATTGCTATCCAATCCAAAGGTCGGCTCTTTGAAGAAACAATGGAACTTCTACAAGAGGCAGGTATTAAACTTAATAACAAGAAAAGAACCTTACTTGTTCCTGTAAAAGGTTTCGATGTTGAAATCTTATTTCTTCGGGACGATGATATTCCTCAAGCTGTTGCAACAGGCGTAGCCGATGTAGGTATTGTAGGAGAAAATGAATTTGTAGAAAAAAAAGAAGGTGCACTAATAGTCAAACGACTTGGCTTCAGCAAGTGCCGCTTATCTTTAGCAATACCCAAAGACATTGATTATTTAGACCTCAATTGGTTTAATAACAAAACAATAGCTACCTCCTACCCTCATATACTCAGTAAATACCTGGCAGATAATTCTATAAAATCTGAGATACACGTTATATCAGGTTCTGTAGAAATAGCACCTAGTATAGGGCTTGCCGATGCTATATTTGATATTGTAAGTTCAGGCAGCACACTGGTTAGCAACCGCCTGAAAGAAGTTGCTGTTGTAATGCAATCAGAGGCTTTATTAATCGCTAACAATACTTTATCAGACGAAAAACAAAGAATATTAGATGAGTTAATATTCAGAATAGAATCCGTGCAATTTGCTGAAGGCAAAAAATACATCTTGTTAAATGCACCTAACACCAAAGTAGACGATATTATTTCTCTATTACCGGGAATGAAAAGTCCTACAGTGATGCCTCTGGCTGAGTCGGGATGGAGCTCGATACACTCTGTAATAGCAGAAAAACAATTTTGGGATATTATAGGAAAACTAAAAGCATTAGGAGCCGAAGGTATCCTGGTGATTCCAATCGAAAAAATGATCTTGTAAAATACTCTCAGATGCAAACCGTCAAAGAATACTTCTCACTATTATATACTATATATATCAGTGTGCTTATAGCTTCCTGCTTGTTTTTAGTTTTTTCATTAATAACAATTGAGGCTAATAGTTTCTCTCAACATGATATACCCTACATAATTTCAACCGGAGTTGTTATGATTGTCGGCTACATCTTATCTTATTTATACTCTAAAAAGAAAATAAAAGAAGCCAAGCAGAAACGAGGATTACGAGAAAAGCTAACAGATTACAGGAAAGTATTATTTATTCCTTGGATTATTATAAGTATTACAATTATATTTTCCATTATTTGTTATACTATTACCGGTGAACATCTTTTTGTATGTACAACTCTTTTTTCTTTGGTTGTTTTATTTTTAAACAATCCTAGCCGTAAAAACCTTATTGAAAGATTAGACTTGGAAGATGATATACAACGTATTTTAGAAAATCCAAAATCAGCAATATGATAGAAATTACCCAAACAGTTGTTTTACGTCCAACAACATTAGATTCGATTTCGGATATTTATAAAGCAATAAAAAGTAACCGGAACTATCTCAGAACATGGCTACCTTTTGTTGACTCTACAACAGACGAAAGTTATACCCGTGCTTATGTTCAAAGCGTAATTGATAATGAAGAGGTGCAATATAGCATCTACGATTCCAATAAGTTTATAGGACGAATCGGATTTAATCATATGGATTCGATAAATCATAAAGCGGAAATCGGTTATTGGATTATAGAAGAAGCACAAGGGAAAGGTATCATAACCAAATCGGTAAAAGAATTACTGATGCTGGCATTTACCGATCTCAACTTAAATAAGATCGTCATAAAAGCCGGCGTTGAAAACACGAAAAGCCGAAGCATACCCGAAAGACTGGGATTTACCCTTGAAGGCATCGAACGTGACGGAGAACTGTTGGTTGACAATAAATATACTGATTTGGCAGTTTACGGGTTATTAAAAAGAGAATTTAGGGTCTAAGACCTTATAAGATATACTTTATACTTACAAAAATGAAAGTCATAAAATATCCGCAAAGAAGCGAGTGGAACAAAATATTGACTCGCCCTGCATTCGATACCTCTTCATTAAATGCAACAGTAAGTTCTATCTTGGCTGAAATAAAATCAGGCGGAGATAAAGCAGTAATAAGCTATGAAGAAAAGTTTGATAAAGTACAATTATCCTCTTTATCTGTATCTCAAAAAGAGATTGAAGATTCTGATAAGTTGCTATCGGAAGAACTGAAATCGGCAATAAGGACAGCTAAAGATAATATTGAAAAGTTCCATGCAGCTCAAAAATTCGAGCCTAAAAAAATAGAAACTACGGCAGGCGTAGTTTGCTGGCAAAAAGCAGTGGGAATCGAAAAAGTAGGATTATACGTACCCGGAGGTACTGCTCCCCTATTTTCTACAGTTTTAATGCTTGCAGTTCCTGCAAAAATAGCAGGCTGTAGAGAAATAGTATTATGCACCCCTCCTGATAAAGACGGCAATGTAAATCCCGCCATATTATACGCAGCAAAAGTTGCAGGTGTGAATAAGATCTTCAAGATTGGAGGAGTTCAGGCTATTGGAGCAATGGCATACGGAACAGAAAGTGTTCCTAAAGTATATAAAATATTCGGGCCCGGAAATCAATATGTGGTAGCTGCCAAACAATTGGTCAGCTTAAAAGAGGTGGCAATAGACATGCCCGCAGGGCCATCGGAAGTGCAAGTGATTGCCGATGAGACTGCAAATCCGGCTTTTATAGCTTCTGACTTGTTATCGCAAGCCGAGCACGGAGTAGATAGTCAGGTAATACTTACGACTACCAATGAGAACATTATACAGTCTGTTGTCACTGAAATAGAAAAACAACTGGCAGAGCTTCCCCGAAAAGAAATAGCGGAAAAAGCACTTCAACATAGTATTGCTATTTTATTAGACAACGAAGAAGAGTTGATTGAGTTAACCAATGAGTATGCTCCTGAGCACCTCATTATTGAAACTAAAAACTATATTGACTTCGTTGATAAGATAATAAATGCCGGATCGGTATTTTTAGGACATTATACGCCCGAAAGTGCAGGAGATTATGCTTCGGGAACGAATCATACTCTGCCAACTAATGGTCATGCAAAAGCATATAGCGGGGTAAATCTGGATAGTTTCGTAAAGAAAATAACCTTTCAGGAAATAAGTAAAGAGGGCATCAAAAATCTCGGATCAACTATTGAAATTATGGCTGAAAACGAACTGCTTTTTGCTCATAAAAATGCAGTAACGCTTCGACTTAAATAATGAGATTTAAGCTGATAACATACGGTAGTAAGGAATACTCCGAAATGGTAGAATTACGTTATCAAATATTACGTAAGCCTCTTGGACTTGATTTCTCGAAAGAGTATTTAGCCAAAGAGAAATCCGATAACCTATGCGTATGTAAAGAGGACAACAAGACCATAGGGGCTTGCATACTTACTCCAATTGATAATCATATTATTCAGCTCAGGCAAATGGCTGTTGCTGACGATTATCAGGGCAAAGGTATTGGTAAAATGCTTATTGACTTTGCAGAACAAACAGCGGCGGATAATGGTTTTAACAAAATAACTCTTCATGCCCGCAAAACAGTTGTACCTTTTTATGAAAAGCTTGGCTATTGGATAATAGGTGACGAATTTATTGAGGTAGATATTCCTCATTATGAAATGGAGAAGAATTTGATACAAAAAAATACAATAAATGGAAAATAATAACTGGGAAACTGAAAAAAAACAAGTACTAGATACTGTTTCGAAATATATAGATATCACACTGACACCTTTTGGTAAACCTCAAAGACAGGTAATAGATGTCGAAAAAAGAGACCCGATGTATGGTGGGAATGGTGTAGTATATATGCTTTCTCTTTTCGAAAAAGATGAATTAGTCAATAACCGTATCGGTGTTTACATGGTATTGATGAACAATGGCGACCAAGCCGGATTTCATGAGCATGGAAGCAAAAAAGAACAAGAGCTATACGTATTAGTACATGGCAAAGGCGAATACATCGAACGTATTGGCGAAGATAATATAACACGAAAATTTGACTTAAAGAAAGGAAATGTAACCTGTATTCAGGGAGATAACAACTATCACTCTATTATTAATACAGGAAACGAACCTCTCATTATATTTGTAGTTACTACCTACGAAGCAAAATAAAGGTCTCAACACCTTAAACAAAAGTTGAAATAACTTAACTTTTAAACATTACAGCTATGATCAAGAAAATTTTAATGTTAGCAGGCGATTTCGTCGAAGATTATGAGTTGATGGTTCCATACCAAGCGTTAGAATCTCTAGGTTTTCATGTAGATGTAGTTTGCCCTGATAAGAAAACAGGAGATACGATTACTACAGCCATACATGATTTTACTGATTATCAAACTTATATCGAATTAAGAGGACATAACTTTGTTATCACTAAAAATTTCGATGACGTAAGACTCGAAGAGTATTGCGGATTATACATAACAGGAGGAAGAGCTCCCGAATATATCCGGCTAAATAAAAAAGTATTGGACTACACACGGTACTTCTTCGATAAAAACTTACCTGTTGCTGCAATCTGTCATGGTATTCAGGTATTAACTGCTGCAAAGGTTGTATCGGGCAGAACTTTAACTTGTTATGCAGCCGTAGCTCCCGAAGTCGATTTAGCCGGAGGTATATATAAAAATATTGCCCCTGCGGAAGCTATTACAGACGGAAACTTAACAACATCACCAGCATGGCCGGGACATCAAGCTATATTGGCTGAATTTTATAAATTGTTAGGCGTTAAAATTTCAATCTAAGGTCGTCGACCTTATTAATTGGTAAACTTTTTATTTTTAGAATAATGAATCTACAACAGTTAGTTCGCAAAAACATATGGAATCTGAAAGCGTATTCTTCTGCCAGAGATGAATTCAAGGGAGAAGCATCCGTTTATCTTGATGCAAATGAGAATCCCCTTAATGGTCCTTATAACCGCTATCCCGATCCTTTACAATGGAAGCTAAAAGAAAAAGTATCCGAAATAAAGCAAGTCAATATCCAAAAGATATTTTTTGGTAACGGTAGCGACGAACCTATCGATATTGTTATACGTATTTTTTGCGAACCGACTGTTGACAATATTGTTGCCATCGATCCCACGTATGGAATGTATAAAGTATGTGCCGATATCAACAATGTCGAATACCGATCGGTATTGCTTAAAGATAATTTCATTCTGGATGCAGACGCTGTTCTAAAAGCTACTGATGACAAAAGCAAAATTATATTTCTTTGTTCTCCGAATAACCCTTCGGGCAACTTATTGAATAAAGAAGAAGTCTTAAAGATTATTCAAGGTTTTTCAGGAATAGTAGTTTTAGATGAAGCCTATATAGACTTTGCCCCCGAAGCAAGCTGGGTATCGCAATTAGATAAATACCCTAACCTTGTAATTCTACAGACATTCTCTAAAGCATGGGGAATAGCAGCAGTACGATTGGGAATGGCATTTGCTTCACCCGAAATAATCAGCTTATTTAACAAGGTGAAATATCCTTATAATATAAATATACTGACCCAAAACTTTGTACAATCCGAACTAGATAAAATACAACTGAAAGAGGAATGGGTAAAAACCCTCCTTGCTCAAAGAGTTTATCTTGTACAGGAATTATTAAAAATCTCATTTATAGAAAAGATATATCCTTCGGATGCCAACTTTATATTGGTAAAAGTTCCCAATGCCAATAATACCTATAATAAATTGGTAGATCAAGGTATTATCATACGTAATAGAAATACTGTATCTCTCTGCAATGGGTGTCTGCGAATAACCATTGGAACTAAAGAAGAAAATAACAAATTGATCAGTGCACTAAAATCAATTTAAGGTTACAATACTTTTTATTGCTTTGGAAAGTAAAGCAACTATCATTAGTTATAGCTTCAATATAGCGTTAAATATTTTACCTTACTCAATATGCCGATAGAAATAGAAGAAGATAAAAAGAAAAAGAAGGGTAATAAAAAGTGGAAGTTCTTACTTGTTTTATTCCTTATACTAGTAATAGGTGGAGTATTCAGTAAATTCTTCATGCAGATAAAACATATTCAATCCGGATATATCGGTGTACAATCGAGTATAGGAAACCCTTTGGATAACACAGTTGATTATAACTCTAAAGTAGTAAAAGGCTATGTAGTCTTTATGCCTATGTATACCGAGATAACAATATACCCTACTACCATCCAAACAGTCGCTTACGATTCTATCAGGGTAAATGCACTGGATGGCACTGAGTTTATTGTAACACCAAGAGTATCATATCAGTTGGATCAGTCTAAAGTCGAACTGCTTTACAAAAGTAATAATCAATCTTTATCTGAAGTAAACAATAACTACCTCAAAGAAATAGTTGCTCACTCATATGCACAAGCGGCAGGAGTTTTCAGTTCAGATTCACTTGTCAGCAATAAAAATAGTTTTGAAACTCTGGTTGGCAATATACTATCGTCTAAAATGGGTGAAATCGGATTGATTCTGAAAAATACCAATTCGAATTTACAGATACCTCAAAAGATAAAAGATATTATCGCTCTTCGCAGTCAAGTGCTTCAAAATGCAATTTTAGCTGAGGACAAAATAAAGCAGGCAGAAGCAGAAGCTCAGATTGCACTATTGGAAGCTAGAACCAAAAGCAGAGAAGACTCATTAAAGAATTCTGCGATAACGTCTCTTGCCATTCAAAAAATGTTCATCGAAAAATGGGATGGAAAATTACCTGTATATGGAGAGACTCCTAAAATTTATAAAAATATAACTGAATAATAAGGTCTAAGACCTATTTAAAACCTTGGCAAGCATCGCAACAATAGACTGTTATAAATTCGAAATAGATCATTAAATACTTTTATATACTTACTGATGAAGAAAAAAGCCCTATTCATAGATCGAGACGGAACAATCGTAATAGAACCTCCTATCGATTATCAACTGGACAGCCTTGAGAAACTGGAATTTTATCCGAAAGTTATTCGGAATCTGTTTTTCATACAAAAAAATCTGGATTTTGAATTTGTAATGGTTACCAATCAAGATGGATTAGGTACATCTTCTTTTCCTGAAAATACATTTTGGCCGGCTCATAATAAAATGTTAAAGACGCTGGAAGGTGAAAGTATCATTTTTAGTGATATTCTAATCGACAGAAGCTTCCCCGAAGACAATGCCCCAACTCGTAAACCACGCACAGGTATGCTTACTAAATATCTTTCGGGGGAATATGACTTACAAAATTCTTTTGTTATCGGAGATAGACTCAGTGATATTGAATTAGCCAAAAATTTAGGCTGCAGAGGCATCTTTTTAAAAAAAGATACTGAGCTTCCTACGGAACTAAAAGAATATTGTGCATTGCAAACCGAAGATTGGGATACTATAAGTGAGTTTCTTTTCGCCGGCGAACGTAAAGCGGAGATAAAGCGTACAACAAAAGAGACAGATATATACGTATCTTTAAATTTAGATGGTAAAGGTACGTGCGATATCCATACAGGATTATCTTTCTTTGATCATATGCTTGAGCAGATTGGCAAGCATTCGAATACAGACCTTACGATAAAAGTCAATGGCGATTTGAATGTGGATGAACATCACACCATAGAAGATACAGCCATCGCTTTAGGTGAAGCTATTGCTAAGGCTTTGGGAGACAAAAGAGGTATAGAACGCTATGGTTATTGCCTTCCGATGGATGACTGCTTATGTACCGTAGCTATTGACTTCGGAGGAAGGCCTTGGCTAGTATGGGATGCTGATTTTAAACGTGAAAAAGTGGGTGATATGCCTACAGAAATGTTTTTCCACTTTTTCAAATCTTTAAGTGATGCTGCAAAAATGAATCTGAATATAAAAGCAGAGGGAACAAATGAGCATCATAAAATAGAAGGTATCTTCAAAGCTCTTGCCAGATCTATAAAAATGGCCAAGCAACGAGATATATTCAATTACGAACTACCTAGTACAAAGGGCGTTATTTAACATTTTGAAAACTTTGGGCTAAAATCGGCAAATTGTTTTGGCTAAATCAAGATATTGGCTTATATTTGCACTCGCTAAGCCCCAAATTGGTTCCTTGGCCGAGTGGCTAGGCACCGGTCTGCAAAACCGTCTACGGCGGTTCGAATCCGCCAGGAACCTCAGAGTAATATTTAAATCCCCTTGTAAAATAATAATTTACAGGGGATTTTTTCTTTACCTCTCTCACAAACCGAAACTTGGTATTGAGCTCTATTTTTTTCAACACATGGTCACTAAGCCTAAAATGAGACCCTTCTAAATCTTATAATTACTTCACTCCAGTAACTGTAATCGAATAAATACCCACATTACCAGTTTTGTACTTTTGTATTGTCGCTTTATCCAAATGTTCCTCCAATACATCATCGGGAATAATGATTATTTTGGTACGAGCGACATTTATATCCTTAAATCCTGCCTTTTCAATCTCACCAAGATAATCTTCTCGCTGTATGGCACTGGCTATACAACCGGCATACATAGAAGCATTGTCAGTAAACTCTTTCGGGAATACTCCGTTAAGTACGACATCAGATATACAAAAATGTGCTCCGGGTTTTAAAACACGATATATTTCTTTAAAAATCTTATTCTTTTGAGGTAAAAGATTTAAAACACAATTGCTTACTACTACGTCCACTGCATTATCGGGTAATGGCATATTCTCAATATCGCCCTCCATAAATTCAACATTCTTAAAACCTCGTTTCTCTGCATTCTTGCGGGCTTTTTCAAGCATATTCGGCGAGAAGTCAATCCCGATAACTCTCCCTCTTTCACCGACTTCCTCACGGGCAATAAAACAATCGTTTCCGGCACCCGAACCCAAATCGACAACGATATCGCCTTCCTTAATACCTGCATGTTGCGTTGGCAAGCCACAGCCGACGCCCAAGTCTGCATCCGGCTCATAGCCTTTCAGTTTACTGTAATCCTCACTCATAATAGTAAATATCTTTTTTGAGGGAGCAGCAGGGTTACAGCAACATTTGTCTGCTTCGGAGGTACTGAGTAGTGCCACTTCATTATAACGTTGTTTCACCAGTTCTTTGAGATCGTCCTTGTTATTAGCAGATAGGAGTTCTTTTAATTCCTTTTCAGATGGAACACGCCCTTGAAAATAGACTTCACCGTTTATCACTACCGCAGGAGTACTCATTACATTGTATTCCAAAATTTTCATTCTATCTTCTTCCTTGCGGACAGTTGCATTTACATCCGCCTCGTTTACAACTTTCTCAATTATTGTATAAACATTTTTACATTTGGTACAGCCTGTATCTAAAACTATTATTTCCATATCTGTTCTGTTTAATATTGTTGACTGAGTAGGTTTCCTCAAGGGTTTTCTTTGTAAAATAGTTTTTAAATGATATTTACTTGTAATATTTTCGTTTCAGCCAGAAGGCTATATTTACCAATAAGATAAGTACAGGCACTTCGACTAGCGGACCTACTACGCCTGCAAAGGCTTGTCCGCTATGTAAGCCAAATACACCGATAGCGACTGCAATAGCCAGTTCAAAGTTGTTGCCTGTGGCTGTGAAAGCTATCGAAGCGTTTTTATCATAAGATGCACCCATTAATTTGCCTGCAAAGAAGCTCAGGAAAAACATTACCACGAAATAGATAAGTAGCGGTATTGCGATGCGCACCACATCTAACGGTATTTGTACAATAAGCTCTCCTTTTAAGCTGAACATTAATACAATAGTAAATAATAATGCTATCAGGGTAATTGGCGATATGGCAGGGATAAATTTTTCTTTATACCATTGTTCACCTTTGAATTGAACAAATATCAAACGGCTAAGAATCCCCATGAGAAAAGGAATACCTAAATAGATAGCGACTGTTTCTGCTATCTTACCTATGGATATATCCACTATCGCACCTTCAAAACCAAATAACGGTGGTAGTTTGGTTACGAATATCCACGCATAAAAACTGTAAAAGAACACCTGAAAGATACTGTTCAGTGCAACAAGCCCCGCACCGTATTCAGTATTGCCTTCTGCCAGATCGTTCCAGACAAGCACCATTGCGATACATCTTGCAAGACCTATCAGGATAACACCGACCATATATTCGGGATAATCGTGTAAAAATAGAATAGCAAGTAAAAACATTAATACGGGTCCGATAATCCAATTCAGGATTAACGAAATGGATAATATCTTTACGTTAGAAAATACCTTCGGCAGTTGCTTATAATCTACTTTTGCCAGTGGTGGGTACATCATCAGGATAAGACCAATTGCCAAAGGTATGTTTGTTGTACCGCTTGACATGGAATCTATATAGCTGCTGAAAGAAGGTACAAAATACCCCAATCCTACACCAATAGCCATTGCAAGGAATATCCAAAGGGTTAAGTTCTTATCCAAGAAACTCATTTTTCGTTTACTCATAGCCTTTTATCTTGTTTATATATAGTTCGTAAAATGCTTTTTTAATTTCATCTCTTACCCGGATATATTCGGATTGTATAAATTCGGGCGTTCCCGTTGCTTCGGAAGGATCATCAAAGCCGATATGTAAACGGTTCTTTACTTTTCCCGAAAAGGTAGGACAGCTTTCATTTGCACCACCGCAAACGGTAATCACATAATCCCACTGTTCATTTAGGTATTCGCTTACACTATTAGACGTATGGTGAGAAATATTCACTCCTGCATCCTGCATCACGTCTATTGCTTTGGGATTGACTTTTCCGCTTGCTTTTGTTCCTGCGGAATAGACCAATAGTTTAGGGTTGAAAGATTGTAGGAAACCATGCGCCATTTGGCTACGGCAGCTATTGCCGGTACAAAGGATAAGAATTTTAGGGGGTATTTGGTTTATGATAAGCTGCCAGTGTCCAACATCACGCCATTGGTCGAACTTCCAGCCTATTTCTTTCATGTGTGATGCTTGTTTGAATCCGAATCTTTCATGCAGGCGTACACTGCTTTCATTTGGAACACATATTCCTGCTATCAGGGTGTGTACTTCGTCTTTATATATTTCTTTGAAAAGATACTGATACAGGATTGTCCCTATGCCTTTACCCTGCATATCCTTGTCTAAATATACGGTTACTTCTTTTGTGGATGAATAGGCACAACGGTTATTCCAGTTATGCAGGCAACAATAGCCTGCTATTTTGCCGTTAATTTCTCCTACATAGTAAGGAAACCCTTCATCTAAAAAGCCTTTAATACGTTGCTGCATTTCGCTTTCGCTTACGGCTGCCGTCTCAAAAGTGATAGCTGTATTTTCTACATAATAGTTGTAAATATCGCAGATACCTTTTGCATCGTCTAATCTAACTTTCCTAATTTTCATATATGATATAGTAATTCGTAATTACACATACAATTCGCAAAAACACGAACTTTGGAAATAAATTTTTTATTTGTTGTTGCAGCTTTCTTCGTTATTGATTTCAATGAAAAATACAGAAAACATTCTTCTTGCTTTCTGCCAATTTTCTTCGTTTATACAATATCTGACTGTCGGCAATGTAATTGTACCCTGAATAAGACCTGCATCTTTCAACTCGTTTAAATGCTGGGAAAGAGTACTTTTGGCAATGGGAAGTATCTCCGACATATCACCGTGATAACAACATGATTGATTCGCCAACATTTCTAGAATAGCGATACGGATAGGATGTCCCAAAGCTTTTGCGAAACGGGCAAGCTGCTCTTGATCTGCTGTTAATTCTTTCTTTGACATAGCTGTTTACATTTACAGTTCGCAAATATACGAATTGAATCATAAATCGCAAATTCGTAAACATATATTCTTATTTTGAATATTTATATCTACTCACACAATGAAGATATTTTACTAAAAATATTGAATAAATGAATGGTATCGCAAATTACATAAAAAGAACTCTTGTATTCAAAACTATTTTAAGTCTGGCTTGTTTAACTTACAATAATCCTTAATTTTTTCAATCATTTAAATTTGACTTATTATGGCACTACACGAAGTTAATGGTAAAGAGAATACAAGTTATTACGATACCTACACCCAGTCTTTTTCAGAGAAACCTTTATCCAAATTTAAAATCAGCGAAACATCAAATGATCCCAAAACAATAAGAGATTTGATATTAGATGAATTACTATTGGACGGAAATGCAAAACAAAATTTAGCCACTTTCTGCCAAACAGATGTAGATGATGATATTCATTTTATCATGGATAAATGTGTAGATAAAAACATGATAGATAAGGATGAATATCCTCAGACAGCCGAAATTGAAAGCAGATGTGTACATATTCTTGCCGATTTATGGAATTCACCCGAAAGTAAAACTACATTGGGATGTTCAACTACAGGGTCCAGTGAAGCTGCCATGTTGGGAGGACTTGCTATGAAATGGAGATGGCGTGAAAAACGTCAGAAAGAAGGAAAACCAACAGACAGACCTAATATGATAACAGGACCTGTTCAGGTATGTTGGGAAAAATTTGCCCGTTATTTCGATGTAGAGTTAAGGCAAATTCCAATGGATCATGGTCGTCTTCTTATGACACCTGAAGAAGTATTAAAAAGAGTAGATGAAAATACAATTGGAGTTGTACCTACATTCGGTGTTACATTTACACTTCAGTATGAAAATGTGAAAGCTGTCAGCGATGCTTTGGATCAGCTTCAAAAAGAGACTGGATTGGATATTCCTATCCATGTGGATGGTGCTAGCGGAGGTTTTATCGCTCCGTTTATTCAAAAAGATATTATTTGGGACTTCAGACTTCCTCGTGTTAAATCAATAAATACATCAGGACACAAATTTGGTTTGTCTCCTCTGGGTGTAGGCTGGGTAGTATGGCGCGAGAAATCAGATCTTCCTGAAGGCTTGATTTTCAATGTGAACTATCTTGGTGGTAACATGCCTACATTTGCTCTCAACTTCTCACGTCCGGGCGGACAGATTATTGCACAATATTACAACTTCCTTCGTCATGGAAGAGAGGGGTACGCAAGAATTCAGCAGACTTGTTTGGAACATGGAATGTACATTGCCGAAGAGGTAAAAAAACTTGGATTATTTGATCTCCTTTATGATGGAAAATCGGCAATTCCCGGAGCAGCTTGGGTATTGAAAAAAGGTATTAATCCGGGATTTAACTTATATGATCTATCCGATCGTATGCGTGTAAGAGGATGGCAAATCGCATCTTATTCTCTTCCTGTCAATTGTCAGGATATGGTAATTCAACGTGTTCTAATCCGTCACGGATTTAGTCGGGATATGGCTGAACTTCTTATTGAGGATCTTAAACGCAGCATTGATTATTTCAAAAAGCATCCAACTGCAAACAGTTTGGAAGAGTCCGAAGGACAAAGCTTCCATCATTAATATTATAAAAGTAAAGTTTCAAAAGTATAAGCACGTCATCTTTTCGATAGCGTGCTTATATTATAATAAATAATACAACACTACAAAGAAATTATATATCAACATATTATAAATGATATAAGGCAGTCCCAAAGTGAGTCTAGCTACTTTGGGACTGCCTTATCTATTTTCAGTCCTACACTTTAACTTACAACTATATTCTCACCACTAAATATATTCAGATTTAGCTTGTTCATAATATATTTGATAGCCAGCTGCGCTTTAACCGAATTACCAGATCCATCGAGAGGTGGAGCAAAAGCCGAAATTCCGAATTGTCCGGGAAATACCCCCATAACACCTCCTCCAACACCTGTTTTTGCAGGAATACCCGAGCTATACAACCAATCTCCGGTATGTTCGTAGAATCCCACAGTCGAAATCATGGATGTGATTTTTGGAGAAAGTTCAGCTTTGAACACTTCTTTTTTTGTTATCGGATTAACTCCTCCATTAGCTATAGTTGCTGCGGTTACGGCAAGCTGTGTAGCTGTCACTCCAAGTGAACACTGACGAGTATATAAATCAAGCGAAATATCGGGATCATCATATATTCTATCATAATTTTTCAGTAACCATGCAATCGACCGGTTATTATAATTCGTATCCGATTCAGACTTATAAAGTTCATCGATAAGTTCCGGAGCACTTCCACACAGGTCAGTAATATTATCTACTATCGCTTTCCATTTACCATCGCTATCACCTAAGGGCTTAACCATACTGCATGCTGATATCGCACCGGCATTAACCAAAGGGGTAGACGGATGATCGGCTTCCAACAATATAGCTACAATCGAATTGAAGGGAAGCCCTGTAGCATCTGCCCCAATCATATCTAATACTTTATCGGCTCCATATTGACGCATAGCCAGTATAGCGGTATGAACTTTCGATACAGACTCTATCCCGAAGCGGAAGGAAGTGTCGCCAACCTCTATTATTTGTCCGTCGGGTAAACAAACGGTTATTCCGAATAAATTTTTATCCACATTTGCCAAATAAGGAATATAATCGGCATTTTTACCCTCAGTATTGCTCTTTACTTGTTCATAAGCTTGCTGAACGGTATCCTTTATTTGGCTGATAGTTATTTTTCTACTCATATCATAATTCAATTAAAAGGTGAATGCTTTTAGGCAAAACGGGCTTTGCCAGAATATTTTAATTTAGCAAAACCCATTTTGATTTATAAACTGAAACAAAAGTTTACTCTGTTTCTATTGATTATTATTTGTTGTAGGTGCTTGTTCTTCCCAATGGAATGGTTCAATATCGGTATTAGGATCTTTCCACGAAGCTTTTCGGTATGCATAAATAATAAATGGTGCTACAACTACAATAAGAGCCCCAATAACAAGAACAATTAACCATGTAGACAGACTTATATTTGTCATCTCGCTGGGTTTGATAAAACTTAGCAAAAATGCGATGAATGAGCTTATAAAACCAACTCCCCCAACTAACCAAATCAAGGCATTACCTTTTTTCCCGATTTTAAAAGGACGCTCGGTATCTTTCATTTTATATCGTAATAGAATAGCTGCACTAAACATCAACATATACATTATCAAGTATAATAAGATAGTCAGCTGAGACAATATTTGATAAAAACTCTGAACAGAAGGCATAACCACAAACAGCAATCCGAGTATAGACACAATAGCTCCTTGCACAAACAGAATGTTCTTTTGTACACCGTTGCTATTTGCTTTCTGAAAAAATGGAGGTAGATATCCAGCTTTTCCTACTGTAAATACCCCTTTTGAGGGACCGGAAACCCATGTCAACACCCCAGCTAATACTCCAAAAGCCAGAGCTACTGCAATTACTGGAGACAACCACGAAGCTCTAATGTAAGTGAAATAGTTATCGAATCCGATCAATAAACTCTGAGTCAGATTGATATCTTTTTCGGGAATGATAACACCTAGCGAGAAAGTACCTAATACAAAGATCAATACTGTTATTATCGCTCCAATGAATATAGCTTTAGGATAATCTTTGCCCGGGTTTTGCATATCCGAAACATGGATACCTCCCATCTCCATACCTGCATAAAACAGAAAGATACTGGATGCTAAAACAATGCTTCCTAAGCCATTAAACTCAGGAATAAAGCTTCCTGTAAAGTCTAAGTTAGAATGTCCGCCTGTTGCTAAATAATAGACACCTAATAATATGAGTAATCCTGCCGGTATAATTGTACCGACTAAACCTCCTATTTTGGCAACTTTTCCAACCCAACCCATTCCTTTCAACGATATGAATGTAGCTGACCAATAAATAACAAGTACTACTATTAAAGTGTAAAGCTTGTTACTTGCCATAACTTCATCGTGAGCAGAATTCATCCCGATAAATGCTAAAGAAACTGCTCCGAATGTTAATACGGTAGGAAACCAGATAGTACTTTCTATCCATTGCAGCCAAATGGCAAGGAAACCCCATTTTTTGCCATAAGCTTCTCCAACCCAACGAAATACCCCACCCTGTTTATTTTTAAACATTGCAGCTAATTCTGCTGCAATCAGTGAAGTGGGAATTAAGAATACCAACGCTGCAAATAGATAATAAAAGGCGGAACTTAGACCATACGTAGCTTCAGCTGGGAGTCCTCGCAAGGAAACAACTGCTGTAACGTTCATTATCGCCAGCGTAAATACACCCAATTTTACTGTTTGTTTAATATTTGCCATAGATAAATAAATTATTTAATAAAAATTATATTACTTTCTCTATAAAACAAATACAATCTCGTTATGTTTAAAAAAATTCTAGAATAAATAAGCACATTCTTTTCTTTTTCAAGAAATGTAAAAGATCCGGATTTATCATTGATATGTATCTTTATGAAAAAAGCCAATAGTAAACTTACACATCCGGATTACCATATTGCTGAATATACAATTTCAGATGTCCTTCAGAATCTTTACGATTCAGGTAAACGATTCCTCCATTACGAGACAATCTTCCTAAGCCATTCTTTTTTAATTTCAGATAAATCATTCCGGGGCTGTCCGATCTCACCACTTCACTATCTACATATTTAACTCCATCAGTAGATAAAGTCAGCCATCCCTCACCGACATTACCCTGGCTCTCTATTCTTGCTGCTACATATCCCGGACTAAAAGTTAATATAGTCTCTTGCCAAGTTATGATTGGCTTTCGTTCTACTTTCACAAATCGAATCAAGTTTCCTACTGTTATCTTCAATATACCACTGCTAAAATGATTGTCCAGATTAATCTTGAGATCCATGTGTTTTACGGTTCCATTAGGTATAATATTATTGGAAGATACAGTCATTGATCCGACTATATTTTCGGAGGTAACTTCAACTTTAAAGAGTGTACCTGCAGGTGCATTCGTGGTCACAGTTACTGCTGTCAATCCAGTATGTACGGAACTAGAATGTAGTATAAATTCAGAATTACTCAGTCCTAAATAATACAGACCATTGTCAGCTATTTCCATAGAGTTTTCGTCTATAACCAGCAATTCAGCCATGATATTAGATGGCGGTGCTGCCATAGCTTCCTCTTTCGTCTTGTATCCGAATATTTTTACGCCCTTTATTTTAAACTGATACCACTTATTACGCACAATACTCATCTCTGTATTGTTAGCATATTTAAATACCAGACGGTAATAACCAGTTACACCATTATACTTTCCTTTAACGATTACGGAAGTTTCCCCGGCAGAAGATTCATAGATATAAACAGGATCTTTTCCATCGGAGATTCCACTAACCGGATCGGCAGGAGCTTGTGCTAAATAATTCACTTTATTTCCCGAACCAATAGCCGGAGCAACTTGTATAAACCTTCCATACTGTTTAGCTCCTACAACGGTAAATCCATCCAGAACAAAACCGGAAGCAGTATTTTCGACTGTTACTTTAGCTAGCATTCGGGTAAGCTGCATTTTGTCGGCAGGTGTACCTATAGTAGTCTGGTCATTGATGGTATTCAGAGCTATCAAGCCGCTCATCGGAAGATAACCTCCCCTATATGGAATTGTAACCTGTGGCGAATTCAGTTTTTGAGTATTCAATACTGTCAAAGCCTGGGTATATGTCTTTCCCGATAACGCAGCTTCTATATTTACTTTATCAAAATTTCTATTATCGGCTATCCCATCAAAAAACTTATCGGGCGGATTAGCAATAATTATTCGATATTTTATATCTCGAAGCACACATTAAGAATCGTATGCTTAACTATATATATCAGTCTTTCTGTCCATAGGCTTTATAATTATTCAAAAGTGGTTATCAGCCATAATGGGACAGAATATAAAAAATACATCTTCTGGTTGTGGTACATTCTGGGAGTGAGCATCGTATTAATATTGGCTAGTATCATTACAGCTCTATCTCCTTATACACATATTCATAAATTTATCAGTAATGTTTTTATTGTCTTACTTATAGCTACAGCTCATGCAGTACTTATATTGAGGGGTATAGAACCAAACGGCGACACATAAATCAGTGATGTAACACGTAAAACGTTATACATTAGCGATTAATAAAGAAACGACCTATAATCAGGTGCAATTTTTATTACTAAGAATGACTAACCGTTGACTGAAAATGACTAATTGAACCGCGAAAATTGCGAAGTTTGACTGAGTTGTGGATATGAATTGAGAAGATTATGCGAAGATATGTATTTGAGGTGTGCTTGTGCATGCCTCTTTTGCTGTGATAAAACAAATGGCGAAATGTAATCATTCCGCCATTGCTACAGATGCTAATATCCATCATCAAATACACCAATGCAAAGATAGTATAATTATTGAATCTGGCTATTGTTGTCGTTCTTATTTCTTACATCTCCAGTTGTTTTAGGCTCTGTACGAGCGATTATATAGCGGCTACTTATGTAATTGAACCGATCGAATGGAAACTTCTCTAATTTTGATCTGCTGGCACCAATCGCTGCTAAATCATTGTCCTCTATTAGAGCCCTGAGTGAAGAATATGACTTTATAGAGAGTGGCTTTTGCTGTATGAGTACGTATATCTTCATATTGCATAACAATTTATTATTATGCAAATATAATAGTTTATAATTGCAGATGTATGAAGTTGTAGAAAATAAGAGAAATGTTGTTCATATCAGAGATAAAAGTTTTGTTATAGGTAGTCTTCGCTGATTTCACGAAGCTTAAAGAGGCTGAAATGTTACATAGAACCATGAATTGTTACACTAGTGTAACGCTTTTTGTTACAGAAAAGTGTTACAGTGTAACAAAGTTAAATATATATAATTAACTATTATCCTTTAGATGATCCTCTAAGTCATCAGTATTTCCTGTACGTTTATGATAGATGTTATTTAAGGCTTTCATGAAAATATTAGGACTTATAATACTCTCACCAACAAAAGTAGCATTACTATCGTTATAATGATACTCAAATGGCTCATTATCTGAAAAAAAGATGTCTCGAAAATTGAAACTAAATTCAGGTTCGGGAAGTATAATTTCATCTAAACCTGTTACAAGTATTCCTTTTTTTTCTAATTTAGCTCTAACAGTACTTTTATCTCCATAAAAGTTTGGAGGAAAGTATTTAGTCCAGAAATCATGGTCTATAGGTAGATATACATTATTCAATGGTGAAAAAGCATTATATATATCCTTGTTACAATCTACTTCGCAATCCAGAGATAGATAGATACAAAGGTCTAGATTATCTAGATTCTTGAATACCTTATTATATTCTCTACAAAAATAAAAGCCCTGTCTAATAATATAGGATATCCAATTATATTCCTGAGCTAAATCATATTTATCTTTTTCTGGAAATTGTTTTTTGAATTTATAAAATGGTAGAATATCTCCAGATTCATCAAACAAGCTATTTTTAAGAATATTGTTTTCGTCATCATTGAAACCTATATCCAGATGATCTGCTATGTATTTTCTTGTTAAGTACTTCATTCCTCTCTTTTATACACTATGAATAATCCTATTATTATGTTTTCTATGTATTTCTCCTAGCACAAGGTATATTCGTCTAATTTCATCGATAGGAACGTCAAAAGGCTCGTGCATAAGCTTTCCTTTCAGAATCCCTTGCTCCCAAACTTCAGTATTAGTAGAACATGCCAGCCAGCATGTTTTATCATCTGATTTTTGTATTCTTTTGATTACTCTGTACTCTGAGGTCTCAATAACATAATCTTCTCCAAACATAATAAGTCTTTTATTATAGACCTCCTTTAAGGCTACTAATGAACCTGATTTATAAGTTGGATACATACTATCGCCATGCACTTGCATTATAGCAGTTGCATCTTGAAAGAAGTCTCCAGCATCGACCATTTCTGCCGGATATGTGCTATCCATATTAGCAACAGATAATGTGCCAGCTTCAGCTATTGCATCAAAGAATGGTATCAATTTTCTTTCAGTTTTAGTTTGTGATATAATAGATTGCGAGTTCTTACTGTTTGTAGTCCTTTCACTATTTGGTTCTCCTTTGCCCGTAATGAGCCACTCTAAGTTTACTCCTTCACATTTTGTGAAAACAGTATCATAGTCAATACTATTCCTGTTATACCAATTAGTTATAGTGTTGGGAGCCACGCCCAGAAAACGTGATAAGTCAGAGTTTCCTGCTAGGTTATATGCTTGTTTTATGCGATCAAGAATAACGGGTTTGTCAATTAAATTTCCCATACCGTGAAAATACTTGGAATGTAATTTGTTTTATTTCCCAAAATGTGTAATCTTTGTTCTAATAATATGAACAAATGTAATAATAATATGGGAAAAGCAGATTTTTTAGAGAAAAAACAGCGAGGTGATGTCAGTCGGATAGCTGATGCTCTTCGTGCAAATGGGATTGATATCTCGAACCGTATGGTAGATTATATGCTGAAAGGTGAGCGGACAATGCCTGAAAGCGTACAGAAAGTAGTAGAACGGTATTTCGAATTACAGGAAGAGAAGAGAAAAATGGATAATCAATTAATGGTAGTATGAAAACACAAAACTTAAAAATCGATCAGGTATATAGATATACTGGTAATGGATTAAATAATCCAATAATTTATCAGGGTATGGATGATGACAAATACAAGTTTATGCCATATGATATCGCGAACCAAGAACCACATGGGATAGCTAATGGGCTAACGGAAAAAGAAGTTAAAAAACTAGTTAATCCCATATAATATGAAAGAAAAGACACTGCGAAACCTGCTATATGTGCTATTGATTATTGTATTGACCTTATTAACCGGACACTTAGAGCAGATAGGACACGAAGAGGATAAAGCCTCTGATGAAATATGCCGATTACAGGATACTGAAGATAATACAAACCCCTAAATATTAATGATTATGATTAGAAAGAAGATTTACCCGATTATAAACCGGGAAGAGGAGAATGAGAGAAAAAAACTTGTAGGTATGGCTGTAGAATGTCGATTGTTCGGATTTCTCCTATACCGAAAAATTATTTATACACCAGCCCGGTATGATCTACACCGTGTTGATGGTGAAATAAACCTAACATTAGTAAACATCTTATTGAATAGCTGATATGGAAGTTAAGAGAGTAGACTTGATGTCGACCGATGAGCTTAAAGCTTATCTGGCTCAACGAGAAAAATCGGATGCAGACCGATTGAAAAAGGAACGTGAGGAGTACGAAAAGAAGGTTAATGATGCTACAGACAGAATTGTTATTGATGCAAAAGAGCTACATGCTAAAATGCAAACTTTCTTTAATGACACTACATCCAGCTTGAGAGAAATGAGAGACCTTCTGAACCAATACGGCGAGATAAAATCGACCTCTAAAGGTGGGTTTCACAGGGTCACTGCTGATGGTAAAAGTAAAGTGGTATACAGATATACAACCGTATGTGCATGGGATGAACGTGCAGAAAAGGCAGAATCTCTATTGAGAGATTTCTTAACTGATTTTGTAAAAAAACGTGATCTGCAAATGTACAAAGTTATATCTGCTCTTCTGGAACGGAATAAAGAAGGGAATTTGGAGTATTCTCGCATACAGTCACTTTACAGTCAGGAGCAGGAGTTTGATGATCCGAGATGGAAAGAAGCGATTCGCCTATTCAAAGAAAGCTTTAAGCCTGTTGACTCAAAAATGCGTATAGAAGTCTATCAGAAAAGTCCTGAATCGGGTAAATGGGAACCTATTACCCTTAATCTTTCAAGCTTATAAGAATGGAATATATAGAATACCGTGCTTCCGAAATTGTAGAATATATAGACGAACAACTGGAGGATTTTGACGAAGAAACGAAGCTTGAAGCTTATAAAGAAATTGTGAAGCGACTGAATAAAAATACCAACTACCAACTTATTTAAAATAGACAGCCCGGAAAGACGGGCAAAACGGGGGGCATAGCTTAAGAGGTTAAAGCGATATGTAAATATAACTAGGCTCAAATAAAGTCCATATAGATGCCGGTTCGAATCCGGTCGCCTCCACAAAAAGAGATTTTAAGAATTATGGGAATGCAAGCATTTCATATACATACATCAGGACGGTTATTAATCAGTAAACAAGCATTACTGGTCAATAAGGTTTTTACGGAAGGCTCCTATAGAGTCCAAAAAAACCGTTATGATATCGAAGATATAAAAGACAATAATGATCGTCTGGTTTTCTTCGATACACTACCTGAACCCAAACAAAAGATTGTTAAACAAACCTTTTCTAAAATAGCCGGCGAATATGCCCATTTACTCCAGTCAATGGATGATTCAGGAATGGACTGTGTACCGACAGCAATAGAATTCACTGCCGAATCGATGCAGATCAATGAGCCGTTTATCCGATCGGCTATCGAAACATATATCAATAGCCATTATACGGTTTATACATGGGCTTATCTGGATGCCGGACTGCATTCGGATTCTGTAAAAGGTTATTCGAAACAATGTGCATTAGTACAATGGATATATGATTTTACAGAAAAAATACAGACCGGCGAAGCTGATGCGAAGCGTTGTGAAATCCTGATGCGAAGTTTTAGAATGAACTTATTGACCGCTATCAATAATATTGAGCTGGAGGTGAAAATACCTAAATCGGAAACCCGCTTCAATAAATGGTTTGATGATGTGATTAAGCGTCTGGGTCAAGGTTATAAGCCGGAAGATATCATCCAGATCAAGCGTCAAAGCAATACAAATGCCGGAAAAGTAACAGAAGATCAACTGAGAATCGCTCAGAAATTCTATAAAGAAGGTATGAATATGAGTATTGCAACCGTGTATAGAAAATGGATCAAGTATGCCAAACATACCGGCTGGTGGCTGGACGAAGACAACAACTTCAATCCTCCTACAGAAGGACGCCTGTATCAATTACTGAGACCGCTAAAAAATGCCCATTCTCTGGACAAAACAGATGAGATTACTTTCCGTAAAACTATAATACCGAACGTTTCGCGTGATCTTCCTACCATGAAGAACCATGTCTGGGCTATAGATGGTACAGCTCACAATGAGAATGTTGATCACAAAGGCAAAGTCAGACAACATATATATGCTATCAAAGTAGCTGATGTGGCTACCAGCCGTTTAGTAGGTGCATATCCTGTAATCGGAGGTAAAGAGCCGTTTGACGCTGTGAGAGATGCCATACTTATGGGAATCAAAGAAACCGGCTACAAACCGGCTATTATTCAATGTGACCGGGGTCCGGCATGGCAGGAGTTAAAGGTGTGGTGTGAGGACAATGATATAAAACTATACCCGGCAATAGCAGGTAATGCCCGTGCCAAGAGTGTAATAGAAGGTCTGTTCCGTATGTTCGATAATGATATTACACGCTTCCTGAAGGGATTTAGCGGTATGAACCGGACTGCATTACATCTCAACTCCAGATCATCGGAAAAACGCGAAACAGAAGGCAAAAGAAACGCCCGGAGCACGTCTATTGTTATGGACTGGATCCGGAATGAAGGTATCAAGCTTTGGAATGAAAGGATTATTGATCAGTTAGAGGGTAAACCCTGTAAGAAAACGCCGTATGAACTTTGGGACGAGAAAGAAAGCTTTGTACCTGAGTTAAACTATATACAGCTTTGCCAGATGTGTGGTACTCCACATAAAAGGAAGCTGACTATAAACGGCTTAGATATAGAGCATAAGACAATACCATATACTTACTATCCGGCTATAGATACACCAGAACAACGTGCTATCGCAGAACGGATATTCACCTATATACCCCGCGATGCCCGGACAACCAATCAGGTAACTATATATATTCTGAATGGAGGTGAGCCGGCTCCTGCATTTGACCACGAAGGCAATTATCTGGGTATATGGAACCTGAAAAAACGTACGGCATATATTGCTGATACTCCGGAAGAAATGCAAGTACTTGATAATTATATGTCTTTACAGTACCGTGTAAAACAGGCAGCTAAAGAGATAAATCAAGAAGTCGATCAGTTCATTGACAGCCATCCGGATCGTGAATATATCGAAGCTTTAAGCGAAGAGGTATTAACCGGTAAACATCGCCCCTACGAGGGTTTTGAAGAGGCTGCAAAACGCTGGTGCGGTCGATATGACAAATCGGAACTGTTACAGGAAGAGATGGATGCCAAAGCCGGAGAAATAGATATCCCGACAATCAAGGAATTCAGATACAAGGAGTATGTGGATCCGGATACAGGCGAATTATACAGAGTGAAGTTAAGTTAACTATATACCTATAAAATAATTCAATATCAAATAACTATGGCAGAAATTAAAATCACCGAAAAGCAAGCCGGCTTAAGAGACAAGCTGAAAATGCTGATGGAAAAGAAAAACCTGAAGCCCTCTGAGATATCCCGGATAACCGGACGCTCGGAAGGTACCATTTCAGAACTACTCAGAGACAAAAAATCGTTCTCTGACAAACTACTGAATGTGATCTATGACACTCTGAAGGATTATATGGGCGAAGATGATTTAGTCGGTACACGCCAATATAATATTATCTGGAAAGTAGCTGATACCGGAAAGAAAGCCAGTGATATGCGTCTGATTGTAGGAAATACTGGAGTAGGGAAAAGTACTGTACTTCGCAAATTTGCAGAAGAAAACGAATGCTGCTGGTATGTAAAGATCGATCGCAAAGAAATGACATGGAACCGTTTTCTATTTCGTTTGGCTACAGAAATGGGTGTGAGATTGGATAAAAACCGCAAACGCTTTTCGACTTCATATCTGTTAGATAAGGTTATAGCAATGGTAGAAGAGAAAGCAGATTGTAATCCTCAAGTTATTATTGATGAGAGCGAAGTAGCAAAAAATTCATTTTACAAAGAGTTTAAGAATCTGCGAACTGCTACTGAAGGCTTATTGAATATAACTATAGCCGGTATTACAGATGTGGTTAAAAAGATCGGTAAAATAGCCGGACTGGAGCTAAAGACCTACGAAACTCAAAACGGATTCCAATACCGTTGGTTTCCTACCAAAGAGGACAGCAACCAGTATACCACTTTTGCCCGCCGTATTTCTGTATTCCGTATCCCTAATATCAGCACTGAAGATATAGAGAACTTTTGTAGAGAAAAAGGTATCACGAATACTAAGGTGCTGAAAATGGCATCGGAACGCTGGTGGAACTATGAAGAGCCAAACAAAGCTTTTATAAGAGCTGAACGTATGGGTATTGTATTATCTCAGATTACACCTGAAGAATTTGAACTCCTGTAAGCTATGGATACACAAGCTAAAAACCGATTGAAAGAAGAGGCTTTACGCCGGATGCGATGGCGATTGTGGTTTGCATTCAGAGATAGCAAGTACACTCAGTTCCGTCAATCAGATGGACGTGGAAAGCTAAACCCCAATTATCAAACAATCAAAGAGTACTGCTTAAAGCATTGGGGCAAAGAGATAAAAGACATGACTGAAAAGGAACTGGCAGATCGGATCGCGATCGTGCTAAAATGGAAAGATCAATAACATAAAACCGTAAGCCGTATGCCTAAAAACATCAAAGATGATCGTGTTAGGCAGGGAAAGCAAAACCGTAACAATGAGATTCGCCGGTACTTCGAGAAAAGATATAATGCCGGATTCCGGTATGAAATAATCGAAGAGGAGATAATCCTGAAGTGGGGGCTTGGTTCCAGCACGATCAACATGATACTGAACGGCTACGGATGCTACAAAACACCAGAAAATACAGAGAACAGCAAACAATTGACTCTCTGGGACGAATAATCATCAAATACACCATTTATTTATGGCTAGAGAAATATTCAGTATTAAAAGTATCAAAGAGAAAAAGTTCCAAACAATGGAGCTTTGTCCGGAGTATGCGTACCTGATGGGACATCCGGAAAAACGTTTTACAGGGATTCATTACGGCGAAAGCGGTTCCGGTAAATCAGTCTTAACATTGAAGTTCGCAGATTACTTCGCAAAAAACTTCGGAAAAGTGCTATACAATTCGCACGAAGAGAAAATAAACCAGACGATTCAGGATCGGATTAACAATTTCGATATCGATGCCGGAAAGTTATGGGTAGCTAATGCACTCCCATTCGACCGGATGTGCGATTATATTGAAAAGAACTATTACAGGTTGGTAATTATCGACTCGGTAAAGTACATGAACTTCACGTTTGATCAGTACAGGGAACTTCGCGAACGCTTCGCAAAGCGTTTGCTTTCCGTTATTATGGTCGATTTCGGAAAATCAGAAGGCAGTCCAGCCAGTGGCGTTGATTTGCTTCACGCTTCAGATGTGAAACTATATTTCAAGAAAGGGCATGTAAAGAGTTTGAGCCGTTATCTGGATCAACCTTCAGAAAAGCAATTATTTATACCTAAACAGGCAAAGAAACAACCCACTTTATTTGATTGAGATATGGAAGCAATACTAAATAGAATCAAGAAATTAAAGGCATTAAGTGAAAGTGCTGCAAAAATAAATTCAATTGCCGAATCTGAAGCTGCGATATTAGCGATGAATAAGCTACTCACAAAATACAATCTTTCATTACTCGATTTAGGCGATACAGAAGATAATAAACCCTCTGTCGAGATAGAATATAGTCCCATGATCTCTGTACAGAATCCTTATGGTAGACAATGGAAAGAACGGCTATTGATGACTTTGTGTATGTATAATTATTGCAAACTTATCGCTAGTGGCTACAAAGTATTTTTACTGGGAACTTATGTTAATACAACAACTGTAATTGACTTATTTAATTCGATACAATCGGTTTATCTACATAATGCCAAAGAGTTATATAATAATGCCAGAAAGGGATTTAGAGGCGGTCGGTTAACAGAGAAATATAAGAAACAATATATCACTTCCTATTTACTGGGATGCTCAATTGGCTTATCTGTAAAACTAAATGATGCAAAATCACAGGAATGTACTGCTGTAGCCATAAGGCATGATGAGTTGATACAAGAATATATTGATAAAAACCTGAAAGTTAAGAGTAAACCTCTAAAGGAAACTAAAGTTAATGACTCAGCTTATATAAAAGGGTTTTATGATGGACAAAAAACTCCATTACAAAAAACTATTAATCAATAATCCCAAACGGTTCACGGGGCGGTTCGATTCCGCCTATGGGAACAATGAATTAAAAAAGAATGATTTATGAAAAAGTATGTAAGTAAGTTTTTTATGTGGCTGTTTTGTGATGAATTTAATAAAATGCAATTAGTATTAAAACAGTGTGAAAAAGAACGTACACAGCTAAAGATGCAAGCCGATCGAGTAGAAAATTTACTATCTAATCTCGATATAAGTGTAGATCTGCATCACTATTCTCCGTCTTGGGCAGTTATATCCTTACAAGGCAAGAAAACTGATTATATAAAATTTATTCAGTTGAAAGACAGTACAATTATGGAGATTTCAAAGATATTAAATCAGTTTGACAGATCAAAAATTGATTGCTCGCCAATGGAATATCCATTCTTTAAAACAAATAAGACATTTAAAATATGATCTGCAAAAGACATCAGTGCGAAGGTTGTACATATTGTACACACCCTCCGAATCTATTTCAACAATATTACTGGTGTTCATGGTATGGGAAAGAGGTCAGAATAAAATTAAATACTTGTAAAGCTAAAAAACAAAAATGATTATGGAAAAATGGTTTGCTGAACACGATTGTATACTTGGAACAATCAAAATTAAAGCTGATAATGGAGCAAAAACACCAATTGCTCAAGTAGCTACTCCTCAAGGTAACTGGATGGAAAATGAGTCATGGAAAAAGCGTGCTTTTTATAAAGCCTATTTATTAGCTGCTGCTCCAGAGATGCTTCACGCTTTGGAAGTCGCTCAATTAGCGATTAGCGTAGAGGACTCAGAAGCTTATGATATTGTTCAAAATGCAATTAAACTAGCGAAAGGAGGTAAATAATGAACACGAAGGATCAAGGAAAATTATGCGAAGCCGGTTATCAGATTTTCAGAAGATGTGAATGGACTATGAATGATCAGAGCGAACGTCCCTGTATAAAATACAAATCAAAACTGAATCCTGATAGTTGGAAAAAGTATGGAGAATATAAGAGCAAAGCTGAACGGGATCGAAAAATGACTGAGCTAATGAAAGATAGCAAAAACATAGAAGATTAACAGGTTATGAGCCAAATAAAAGAAACCATAGAATTAAATCTCCCTGAAAGCCTTTATACAAGTCAAAAAGAAATCTTGAAGAGTAAAGGCTATGTGTGTACTAACTGCTTCGGGCGTGGTGGCTGGCATTACAATCAGCATGATCCGGAATATTACACTATCGGAGATTTTAGACGTTGTCATTGTTGTCTGGGATCCGGACGTGTCCGGGCAAAAATAACCATCGAATGGGAACCTGATATTCCTGAAGTAAAAGAAACGACTCCTGAAAAAAAGAAGAGAATTCAAAGCCTGTTGGAAGGACTGGGATCAGGTAAATTAGTATTTCCAACACTTGATCTGAATGAGAGACCATGAATTATTTACTATTTAAAAGATAAAATATGAGTATAGTATTAATAATCAGCCTAAGTGTAATCTCTGTAATTGCTTTTACAGCTATCTGTTTGTTGTTGAGATTGATTAAAGAATTGCTAAAGTCTTTAACATTACAGCATAAGATCAATGAAAGGCTTGAAATTAGAATAAAGCATCCGATGGAATCAGCTTTAGAGATTATCAAACAAAAACAAGAAGAAATGAACCCTTGACCATCTAAAGTATTTTAAAATAGCGACTGGATCCAGTCGCTATTTTTTATTACCCGATTATCTGATCCAGTTCATCCGTAATCATATCTTCTATTTTATCATCCAATTCTTTAGAATGCCCGATAAATTGGCGTTTAGGCATTTCAAAAGGTGTTTTTCCGTATATATATGCCAGACCTCCATCATTGTGTACAGCAGCATAAGGCTTATCATTGATAATAGCGACTTCGCCCGCCCCTCGCACATCATACTCGATTGCATCAAATAACTCGTTTGTATTTTTTAGAATAGGATCAGTTGCCCGTGTTGGAGAAAATCCACCTTTATTGACCGGTTCAAATCCATACCATGGGCTTTGTGTATCCCTGCGTTTGACATCCTGCCATGGATGAAGCCCATTATCTACAAAACCCTCCTTGTCGAAGTTTTCTCGAAAATGATCTACTGCTATTTTCCCGGCTAGATCGGGATATACATTTTCTATAAAGTCGTGTACTTCTTCCGCTTTTTCCTGCAACATCCTTGCAAATTCTTCTCCATTCATACTATTTTATGTTAAGGTCTCAGACCTTTTTATTGCTTTGGTAAGTGTAAAAACCAGAGCCTGTTATCTTTAAAATGCATCTATTAAAAACTTTCTACTGCTTATTTATTTGAAAATAAGAGAAAAGCTGTTATATTTGTATCGGATCGGGGTTACAGCCGTAAGCCCGTACCACCTCAAAAGCCTTGTGATTCTTTTATCACAGGGCTTTTGACTTTTTACCAAACTGATCTCCCAGTATATATTCCCGATCGTATTTACGGATATATCCATCTTTCATAACCCAGACTTCCTGAATATTAGATTTATTCTTAACACGCCCACGAATAGCCCTGTTCAATACAGTATCATCCATTGACCTATCTATATTCAATAAGATATAGTCCGATTGATTTCCGGCTTTACGCAATTCCTGACTGACGGCATTGTAAGTGTTACTCACAAGCGTTTTAAACTCAAATATTTTACCTCCAATCATAGCATCCGGATTTTTATTGGGCTTTATTCCATCAGGAAGCAATAATTCGCGAAGCTTTTTTTCTGAGGGTTGTATGTCCGGTAATAAACGGACTTTATGCCCTGTATCTGCCAACCGTTCTCCGATAGTTCGGTTTGTTGGTGTCTGATCAGCCAGAGTGTGGATATCCAAATACCCTTTATCCTTTCCTGTATTTGGCTGACGTACATATTCTAATCTGTCTGAGCCTTGTTTATTTACAAAATTCAGGACTTCTTCTTTGCTGATAGTTGCCTCTGTTACATACGGGTGTTTATCTATAAGAACCGGTTCAGCCGTAATGCCCGGATTATTTTGGAATACTTCCGGGATATCATAATCCCTATCAGGTACACCGGTAACCGCTGCACGGGTTTGCCTGATCCAACATTCGCAGCCCCAATCAATAGGAGGAGTATGAGTTCTCCACCATGGGTGATCTATCGGCAGAATAGTACCAACCCATTCTAAATGGGTTTCGCGTTTATTCTTTGCCCGGCTCTTCATAAATTCCAGATTCGGGAATATATGCTTCCGTTCCTCGAACTTCTTCCAGTTGGTAGCCATTCGAGCCGAACGCACTACCGTGTCATACTCTGTTTTTAACCAGCGTTTGTTATAATTTCCGGTAACAGGTTCTGCCAGCTTCCGGAATTCATGCCATGGGCGAAGATCACCCTTTTCGTTAATAACCAGCTTTGACAGCTCATCAGTCTCTTTATGAGCTTTGAATGCTGCAAATACAGAAGTATTATATTTGAATTGGTCTATAAAATCCTTGTTACGTTTACCGAATTCAACTCCGGCTACTGAAAAAGTTTTGTCGATACCTTCCTGAAGAGGTTTATTATTCAACTCGAATAAAGCCGGATCAATATTTCCGGTACCACCTCGTTTCCGGTAGATATTATTCAGGGCTTTGTTTAATAACCGGTTGGTATCTATTATGGGAAGATCATCCGTATCGGCATCTAATGTATATGTGTGTAAACTATTATCAAGACAGCATCCCGAATGATAATATAAAGTATTTATCTGGTTATGGAACTGTACCGCCCCCTCCATTGGGGGGCTTAGTCGAAAAAACTTAAAGACTCGCTATCTTCCGGTTTAGGTGCATTTCGCGGTTTTTCCTTGTCGATCTCAACATCGTAAGTGTCCTCCAGATATTGATCTGTTAATGGTACGCCGGCTCGAAGCAGTTCACCGTCTATTTTAATTTTATCCTTTGGTTTGATAACAGTCTTTTCAATCAGTTCAATATAATAACCTTCCGGTATATCATATCCCAAATTCCGCATCACCGGAAGGAAGTCATCTGTAGCCCAGTCCTGAACATCCATTATATCGGCATCGGTTATCTCCTGATAGGTTTGCTGATGCACTTCAGCCTGAGACTGGGAGCTTCCATCATCCATAGTCATGGTTTGCCCTACAATGCCTTTGGATATCTGTTTGTCGATAGCCGTTATCTTTTGCAGGAATACATTGTATGAGTCGGTCTTCTGGTTCTCTTTGATCTCTACATCTACCTGTTTGTCAAAAATAGCATAGCTGGCAGTACCCATTGTTTCGAGCCAGCTTTGCAGTTCATTCTTGTGTTTTTCCGTATTAATCATTGTCCGGGCTATACGGATAGGCACCCCGAATATTTGTTCAAACTCGTCCCATGAAGCCCATGAGTGCCGTTTGTATATAGTCATGGGAGCCACACGCTCCAATATTCCAATTGATTCGGGCAGAAGCTGTATATATATCAAAAAATTGGGAAACATATTGTAACTGATGGCTTCACCTGAAGGATTATGAGCTTCCTTGAGTAGCAGCCCTCGTTCCGGAATTATATTTTCCCGGGGCAAATCTGTGATTTTGCGAATATTCCCCGAACTAAAATCATTGATAAAGCACATACTGTAACCATAGAACTTAGATTCCATAGCTTTTCGGATCAAGTGCCTGAACCATCGTTTCTGGATAAGTTTAGAGCGTTCTTTATCTATTTGGTCGTCACCGTCTTTCAGCACAAACTCTTTGTTAACCACACGTAGAATGCGATTCTCTATCGCACCCTGTAAATGGTTGTCGAGCATGGCATCTTTATAGAGCTGCTGTATAAGATAGGTTATCGGGTTGAACGGATCACGCCGGATTATCCGAGCCTGTTGCCAGTCTGTAACTTCTTTCCGGTACAGCGATTCATAGAAATGGAAATAGTCTATCTCCAGCTTGCTTGATCCGCGTGTGTCGGTGATTGGAGGCTGTTTTCCATAACGTACATTTTTAGCCTGCTTATCCTGTTTTAAAACAAGTGTACGGTTATTTGGTATATTACTTCGTTTTTTATAAGATCGTCCCATAAGAATTGCAAATCATTAATTTTAGGGTGGTGTATTTGATTTGCATGGGCTGTAGCCTAGTATATTGAACCATATCTGGTTCCACTTCCGAATCTGGAATCTCCTGTAGTTCCGTTATTGCCTTTGTCATCACTGGGTGCCGGCGGTAATGTTTTATCACCCAGTTCTCCGGTGTTTATTTTCTCCAGCCAGTCCATTGCTTCAGCATAACGCCGTGCTGCAACGGCATTGGTGTCGCGGGTATGCCGTTCGTAGATTTCATAAATAACAATATCCTTCAGGCGTTTCACGATGGAAGGTTTCCTTTCCGATCCTTCTTTTTCAAAAATTGCTTTAGTATCATAATACCGGCTCAGATAGCTTTTCATTTTATCTATGCTTTCCAGAATGATATCCTCTACTATAGAATCATCCAGATCGGTTATTTTATTTACAAGATTAATATCTGCAACCGTTTTTAATTCTGATTTTGTAAGAAATGCCATGATCTAAGAATTGTTAGTTGTTTAATAAATTATGATATCTATTGTTGACTTCAGTTGTTTTACCAACCAAAGCAATAAAGAAGGTCTGTGACCTTAGTAACCTCCTCTTTTTCGTTCACCAAATACCGGAGCAGAATTTGAACTCTCATCGTCTTCACCCCCGTTTAAATATTCCTGAGCTTTTAAAATTGCATCGGTCAACGCATCAGGAAAGTCGACCGGATATTTTCCTCCCTTTTCAAAATTGAGCATCTGAGCCTTTGCCTCCTCCCAGTCGGGATTGTGTTCCAAATCCTCACTAAAGTCCAACAGCCCTGTAATAAGTACACTTACAAGTGTCGTATCGATCTTGATGTATTTATCTACAGAACTCTTCTGAGCCATAGGAATACACCATGACTTGTGTTTGACTGCTGCACGTAACAGAACCGGCTCATAAATGGCTTCCTGTGCTACACTGCCATCGTAGTAAAACATAGTCGATCCGTTCAGCTTCACTATCTCTTTGGCTCTGGTATAGTGATATTCCAAAGCCGTATCGATATCAGCCGTTTGCCGGCAAAAGATATCCAAGCAAGTCATATGCAAGCCGTTCACTCCTAAAACAGCCATCGCTTTGTAACAGGCAGCATCGGAATAGGCAAAGTCCCAGTTACCGACTATGACAATGTACTGGTCAAAAGTTTTAGGCTTTACCATCCGGATCATGTGTTTCTTGATCCGTTTACCTACATTAATCGGCGTATTGTAGAATTCACCGCTCAGGGTTTCCTTATCATGGGTGTATTGTTCCTTTTTGCGTAGGCAATCGGCATGAGAATACCGTTCTATCCAAGATGGCTTCCAATCTTTTGTATTGTCCTTATTGATCTGGTCGAAATACTTATCTGTTAAATTTATCAGATACAGACTAGAATATTTTTCTTTGCAAATAATATTCTGTTTGGTATCCAGTTTCCGGATATCAAAACCTTTTTTTGCCATCAGGTTCGCAATGAACCCGTTTTCCACGAAATAGTTATTGTTGACTATAGCCCGTTCCGACTGAGTTGAGAATGCCCCTTGTATATCACCGGTTACTTTCTCGACATACTCATTGACGAGCCTTTTGTTCATGGCTCTTTTTTTGTCCTCAATATCATCCAGAGAAACGTATTCGAGCCGGACACCGTTTTGACGCAAACCACGAAAAGGCTGATCGATACCCAAAGCCATAAACGTACACCGGTCTGTCGTTTCGAATTGACCCTTCGCCCAGTTACCATAGCTCATCTGCATGCCAAAGTCCTGAACAATCCGGTTATTGGCTTCGAACTGTACCTGAAGGTCTTGCAATAACATAGCAGCCCGGACTTCATTGGCTCCGACTGTCAGGAAGAATTTTGCTAATTCCGATTGCTTCAGGGCAAACGGGTATCCCATGTTTGCATGAGTCGATTTAGCCCCGCCCCGGAAGATCAGGTTAAAGAGAGTAATAAAAGCTTCGTTGTACAGGTCTTTATAGATAGAGGTATGATACCACGCACAATCGCAGTCAGCCATTGGTATAGGTGTACCTTTCCCAAAATAGTAATTAAAGCAATGCCCATAGTTATCCGGCAGGAGAAGCCATTTAATACGCTCCTCCTGCTCTTCAGGCGTTTCTTTCCGGATAGTCTCTATTGTTGCTTTATTTATATATGCAGACCTTTCACGGAAACGCTCCAATAGTTCTTTATATTCACTCTTAGTCATTTAACGTGATAAATAGCAATCTTCTTTAACTCGTTGGCTGTAAATGATAATGGGAACAACCCATGTTGTCTCATGTGTTTAAAGCCGTCTTTGCTTAAAATTTCAGGCTTTCCTTTCCACATAATAAGGAAATGCTCTACACCGGACTTCTTTGCGAGCTTCCGGGTTTTTCGTTTCAATAACCAGATATTGATTATTAACTTTAATCGTTTTACCTTTTTCATACTTAGTTGAATTTTAAGGTCTCAGACCTATTTATTACTTTGGCAAGCAGAATAACATCAGATAGTTATGAACTTGAAATGTTTCATTAAATATTTACTGTTACTTAAAGTGGGTCTGAGACCTTATTCATTGCCTATAACTTCGCCGGTCAACCGGGTTAAAACCCGATCCATTCTGGTGCGGATATTCTGTAATTCCTTTAACAGCTCTTCCTTCTCTTTTTTGTCAGTCGTTTTCTGTATGTCTGACATATATTCTTCGCAAAGAATCTCGTAGGACTCATATTGATACATAAGGACTTGTTTTTTCGAAGAGAACTTCTCGAATGCATTGGCATATTTTACAGCCTGATCTGCTGTTATCTTTGGTTTTTTACCCTCCAATACATCTGCGTAGCTTTCCAATATGGAATTACGGATTTCGGATAATGCTATAATCTGGCTTCGCTTATCCTTCTCGAATCCTTCTTCCCGGATCCAGCGTTCAATAGTTGAAACCTCTACATCTCCCATTATATCGGATATAGTCTGGGCATCGAAGCCCTTGCAGTACATACGCCGGGCTTGCGAAATTTTCTCTTCTCGTTGTGCTTTTGTGAATCGTGCCATATAGATCAATTGACTTATTTATATGTACAAAGGTTCTAAATGTTACTACCTGTTACAAATTGGTTTTTATTGATTAGTCTCTGATTATTAATGATTAATAAATAAATCCTAATGAATAAACCCCGATTTGACAGGCTTGTTTCGACTCCTTTACTTTGCTGAAAAATGAGTGAGAAATGGCTGAAACGAAAAGAAAATTACCCGAAGTACTGGAACATGATTTTACTATTACCGATGAGTCGGTAAACCGCTACGGCTGGCGTTTGCTGGTAGCCGGTATCGACTTGACCGGATTCATTAAAAATCCGGTATGTTGCGTACAGCATGCAACTTTTATGATTCCTGTCGGTAAATGGAAGAACTTACGTATAGAAGGTCAAGAATTAAAAGGTACAGTTGAATTTGACCGCAATGATGATGAAGCTGTAAAACTGTACTGGAAGTATACAGACGGTTATATGAATGCTGTAAGCCTGAATGTGCTGCCTGTAGAAGAAAGTGAGGAGTCTAAAAATCTGATCCAAGGACAAACCCGTCCGACCCTTACTAAAAGTGAACTATTAGAGATCAGTCTGGTAACAGTACCGGGGCAAAAAAACGCCGTCAAGCTATCCACTCCCGAAGGAAACGAGTACAAATTGAATCTTTTAACCCAAACAAAAAAGATGAGTAAAGATGAAAAAACAGTTGAGCAGCTACAAACAGAACTGGATGCTCAACGCAAATTGAATGCTGAGAATCTGATTACGATCCATAAAAACCGAGGTGTTGTGGCTGATGGTGAAATCGATTCGATCAGGGAACTGGCATTATCTAATTATGATGCTACCTGTAAAATGCTGGATGCCCGCAAAGCTCCGGAAGCGAACGGGGCAAATCAGGCAGAAGTCTTAGCAGATGGGCTGGTTAAACTACATTTCGATCGTGGTGCAATAACTGAAGCCGAAAAAGCGATCTATAAACCTGCTGCGATATCGGATTATGAAGGAACCAAAAGAGTACTGGAGGCAAAAGCCGGTAAAGATGGCTTACAGACTTTTATGCAAGGTATGTCTTCAGGTAACCAATCACAGAAAGGAACAGACGAACGTTCCGGATGGGGGTATTATGAATATTACCGGAAGGATCCGCAAGCATTGTCGCTGATGGAAAAGAACGAACCGGAAAAATTCAAGAAGCTTGTAGCCGATTTTGAGGCTGATAGTGTTAAGAACGGGGTAATTATACCCGAAAAGTAAAAAAAACATTTGCGAAGCCTACGAAGTGCTTTGCGAAGTAAGGTCTAAGACCTTTTATAATCATAAAATACGAAAACAAATAATTCAAATTTATATGAAACGATTTTTTAAGATAATGACATGCCTGATTCTGTTGCTGGTATGTGTGGTATCCATATTCGGAGTTCCTGTTGTGGGTGCCGGTGTATTTTTAGCTGCTCCTCCGATAGTGTTGGATACACAAAAGATAGTATTCCTGACTTCTCTGAAAGAAGAGTACCAAGCTATAGATACATGGCTGAGTGAAGCTGAAGACTTAAGCACGTTTGTTGAAGATGGTCAAACCTTAGTTTTTCCTGAAGCCGGAGAAGCTCCTCAAGTTTACAAGAACCGGACAACCGATATTGACAGTGTGGAACCGGAAGAAACAACACATAAGGTTTCTTTGGATGTATATGACAGCCAAAACTATAAGATACGTAATATCAATCTACACGCATTGCCGTTTGACAAAGTTCAATATTACACTAAAAAATCGGCTGATGCCATTGTAAAACAGGAAATAGAAGATTCGGCACATGCCTATACACCTCAATCAGCCGGAAATAAACGCATTGTAATAGGCTCTACCGGTATTTCTAAGAATACGGATGGAACCACAACTGTAATCACTCGTGGAGGATTCAAGGTATTGTGTCTTGATGATATTGTAAATCTGGCTAGAGCATGTGATAATCAGGAATTCCCATCAGACGGACGTAATCTGGTATTACCTTCTGATATGTGGTGGGACTTGGTTAATAACAATACTATTCTTAAAGGGCAATTGGAGCGTATTTCTCCCAATGGTATTATCAAACCTCTGATAGTTGAATATTATGGGTTCAAAATCCATAAATCGGTTCAGAAGCTAAATATAGGCTATGATATTGTCAATAAAATCAAATCTCCTCAAGGAACCATTATTACCGGAGATATCGTTCCAGCCGGCTTTGTATTTATAAAAACATCTGTATTCAGAGCCGGGGGAATGTTCGAAATGTTCAGGCAGATAAAATCACAAAATACAACAGGACGTGCTGAAGAGTTTGGATTTCAACACCGGTTTAAATCCGATTTCCAAATGGGAGCTCAACGCTATTCTGCTCTGATCTATTTAGATAAAGCATAGGTATTATTTTTTAGGTTATGATACGATCCGGAACGTGCCATAGCGTTCCGGTTATCTCCGGCAAATTATGAAACGAAGCCAAATATACAAACCATTACGCGATCAGGCTCTGGTCGGGATGCCTTATCTCAAGTTCAGGGATTTGCAGAAAGGGCAAATGCAGTATCCGGTACAAAACTATCCGGTGCCATTACCGGCATTGTTTATCGAAATAAGTGACTTCCGTTTCAGTAATCTTCTGGAGCATAACCAAAAAGGAGACGGTATAATAAGTATTTACCTGTATCTCGATCTGGTTACCGATAGTTTCGATGGTGCCGAACAAGAAAATGAGACCATAGAACTGCTGGATTGTATGGATGATGTATTTCAAACATTTGAGGGTTTCAGTATTCCGGGTTTAACACCATTAGTTCGTCAAACAGAATCTAAGCCTCAGTATGGTAACCGTTTTATTATGTTCCGGGTCGATTTTACCACAACCATCAACAGTAGTAAGATTATAGACCGGACAATCATTCGCAAACCGGATCCGGAGATACAATTCAAATTTAACAAGAAATGAAAATAGCTATAACAGGTGTCAAACTCATTCAGGACTTCGAGGGCTTAGAGCTTAAAGCTTATAAATGTCCGGCAGGAGTATGGACTATCGGGTATGGGCATACAAAAGGGGTAAAACAGGGCGATGTTATAACTCCGGCTCAGGCTACAGCCTATCTACAGGCAGATTTAGCTGATGCCGAAAAAACAGTCAATAGTCAGAATCTGAAAATAAACCAAAACCAATACGATGCTTTGGTTTCATTTACATTCAATGTAGGAACCGGAAATTTTCTAAAGTCCACATTGTTGAAGAAAGTAAAAATAAATCCGGACGATACCTCCATTCGCAGTGAGTTCGCAAAATGGAAGTATGGATCCGAAAAAGTTCTGCCGGGTTTAGTTCGCAGACGCGAAGCTGAAGCGAATTTATATTTTAAGAAGTAAGATAAAACAGAATGGAGCAATATATAACAGAAGCGTTAATGCTTATCCTTGGTGCCTTAGTTGGATGGTTTCCTAATCGCAAAAAACAAAAGGTAGACACTAAACAAATCGAAGTAGAAGTACTTGAAAAAGCTTTGGTAGTGATAGAAAAAAATGTGGTGGAACCGCTTACCAATAGATTTATATTGCTCCAAACTGAAAATGATATTACGAATCAGAATTTAAAAAAATTACAAAATGCAATTAACAAAATGTATAACTGTCGTAGCCTTTCTAATTGTCCTATTCGGATCGAGTTGTCGAAGCCAGAAGGAAATAACAGAAAAGGAAACGCAGGCAGACCGCGAGCTAATAGACCGCGAGATTCAACGAATAGAGACAACGACCAAAGTGGTGACGACTCCTCAGACAACAGCGATAGTGAAGATCACGGAGGAACAAATAGCTAATCTCCCTGTAGGTGCCAAATATCAAGCTAAAGACGGTAATGCTACAGGTACGGTCGAGAAAACAGAAGAAGGAATAAAATTTACTGCCAACTGTGATAGTCTTTATATGATGCTCACCTATGCCATAAAAGAAGTGAATCGTTTTAAATCAGAAAACACGGCACTTGTAACCCAATTAAAAGAGCAAAAGACAAAAGAAGTAAATGTACTAACACGTTGGCAGTTATTTGAAATATGGGGTTTTAGAATCTTCTCATTAATAACGATAGTATACATATTTAACAAATTCAATTTATGGCGAAAAATCCTAAACCTGCTACTGAAGTTACTGAGATAGCAGATACACCGGTACAAGAACCGGTAGTAAAACAAGAACCGCTTCCTTCAGAGGGTCTCTCAAGTCAAACGGATACACCCGGAGAAAAGCCGGAAGAACCACTTCCGGATATGGATCCGGCAGATGAATCAACCATTACAGGTGAACACCATACATTCGATCAGGCACGTGAAGAAATCACAGAATATAATCAGGAAGTTGAGAAAGGGAATATTCCTTCTGATAGTACCGGCAGTGTAGATGTGGCTCTGGAGAAAGTAAAGGAGGCTAAAGAAAAAACAGGTAGCCAATCAGTACTTGATGTGCTTAACCAATCCAATGCTCCAATAGATACAACGATTGAAGATAATCCGGATGATTTAGATCCGGATGAAGAGTCGTCCGAACCTGATTATAAGTCTGAAGCTTCTGAGTTGATGGCAAAGCAATATCTCAAGGAGATTTGGAGGTGTCCTGTAACCGGTTACTGGTTCTCAAGCAAAATATATGCTGAAGATCATCAGAAAAAAACTGGAAAAAATCTCGAACATTATAAAGTTTAAAGCAATGGCACTACCAAATGTAGAAATAGAATTAGTACGCAACGGTTTAGGCTTGGTAGCCGAAACCAACGATAATACTTGTGGTATCCTTTTGTCCGGAGTTGCTGTTGCCGATAAGTTGGAGCTGAATAAGCCCTATGCGATCTACAGCACGGATGGAGCAAAAGCTATAGGTATAGATCCGGAAGGCGTAAACAAAGATGCATACAGGCATATCTCTGAATTTTATTCTGTAGCCGGTACCGGGGCAAAATTATGGTTGCTTACTGTTGCTGCTACTACCAAATTATCTGCTTTGGTTGATACGGATCTAACTCCATGCCCGGCTAAAATTTTACTGAACAAAGCCGGTGGTGAAATAGTGGCTTTAGGACTTACAGCCGGAGCAGATGCCGGAACGTCTGTCGATGGGCTCGATAGCGAAGTATATTCTGCAATGATAAAGGCTCAGTTACTGGCTGATGAATATCAGAAAAAGATCATGCCCTTTGTGAATGTGATCGAGGGGCGGAAATTTACAGGCGATGCCGATGCACTAAGAGACCTGAAGACCGAAAGCCGATACAGGTGTGCTGTAAATCTGAGTTCTACTCTTACAGACGGCTCAACTTCGGTAGGATTGGTTTTAGGTCAAATTGCAGCCCTTCCGGTACAGCGTAAAATATCCAGAGTAAAAAACGGTGCTTTGCCGATCGAATACGGATATCTGAGCGATGGTATAGCTATCAATGAGCGTGAAGATCTGGAGACGATCCACGGTAAAAGGTTTATCATCTTCCGGAAGTTCCCTAACAAATCGGGGTACTTCTTCAATGGAGATTTTACAGCTACATCTGCTACCGATGATTTGAATATTATCGCCCGGATCCGTACCATAGACAAAGCGACCAAGATAGCTTACAATACCTATGTGAATGAGCTGGATGATGATGTAGAAGTCAATGATGATGGCACACTGCATCCGTCTGTAGCTGCTTATCTTAAACAGATCATCGAACAGCAGGTAAATAATGCCATGGACGGTGAAATATCAAGTTTTACAGCTACAGTAGACACTTCTATTGATATTCTGGCAGGTAATCCACAAAAAATATATCTGGATATCGTACCTAAAGGATACCTGAGTACCATACGTGTCGTGCTGGGCTTTAAGAACGCATAGTTAAACAACTAAAATAGAATTATATGGCATACAGTTGGTCTGAATACAGATGTTTTATGGGAGGTCGGTTTGTAACCGGTATCCGGGGCTTTAAGTATAAAAAATCCCGGAAGGTAGAGGCTATTTATGCTGAAGGTGACGAAGTTGTCGATGTCGGTTTTGGTAATAAAGAAAATTCGGCAGAAATAAAAATTCTTCAAAATGAACTGGAGGCTATCATATCCTCCGGAGGCGGTGATCCTTTCAAAATACCGGCATTTACCATCGTACACTCCTTTATCCCGGCAAATGGAACAGGTAAAATAGTAACCGATATCTGCGAGGGCTGCTACTTTACGGATATTGAGAAAGCAATGGAACAGGGACAAACATTCATGGAAATTACCACCCCTGTATTTGTAAAAAAAATTAAGTATAACACCACATCTCCTTATTAATCATGGAAGAAAACGTAAAAGAAGAAAAGAAACTGATCGGCGAAGTATCACAGGAACAAATAGACAAGTGGAAAGCCGATCCGAAAGTACAAAGAGTACATGGTATTGTTGTCGATGGGCATATCTGCTATGTGAAGAAACCCGATAGAGGTACTGTCAGCTATGCTTTATCTCAGATGTCGTTCAAAATGAACAAGGGAGATAAATCTCTGGGCGAAAATGCCAGCGTTGAGATGAGTATGGGTAAAATGTACAAACAGGGCGAAGCTGTACTTCAAAACTGCTGGTTAGGCGGTTCGGAGGAAATTCGCAAAGATAACGGTCTCTGGGTGGGTGCCTGTATGACAGCCGGTGAACTAATAGAAATCAAGGAGGGCGAACTAAAAAACTTCTAAGCGAGGCGGAGTTATACATAGAAAATAATTGGGTAGGACTCCAAAGTACAGCCCTTGAGTATTATCTGGGTTACAACGTCTCGCACCTCTCCGATGTAGAATGGGCATGGAAAGTAGCACAATTGGATTTTATCCGGAAAATAGAAGCTGAATCGAATAAGTGATAAATGAGTAGTATAGTAGAATATATCCTTCGTGGGCGTGACATGCTCAGTTCTGTATTGAACAATGCAGGACGGGCAGCAGCAAATGTAGAGCGTCAGGTAGAGCGTATCAATACGCAAACCGAACGTACTACAAGCCAGTCACGTGGACGTATCGAAAGATTGACTACTACATTACAATATCTGCAACAGAGACAGGCACGGGCTTTTGACGAAAGCCATATTGGTCGGTATAATACTGCCATCCGGAATGTACAACGGGAACTGGAACGGCTTAATAATTTGCCACCACAACGATTCATTGACCGGATCCGGGAAGGCAGCAGTAGTACCGATTCTTTGACCAGCAGTGCCACAAAGTTGATTGCCACATTCGGTATTCTCAACGGGGTCAAGTCGATTGTGCAAATGGGAGCCCAGCTGGAGCAATCAAAAATAGGCTTCGAGGTATTACTGGGTAATGCTGAAAAAGCAAAGGTTATGCTCGATGGGATTAACCAGTATGCGAATGTTACACCTTTCGACACGCCCGGATTGATTGAGAATGCCAAAATGATGCTTGCTTTCGGAACATCAGCCGAAAAGATATTACCGCGAATGCGTATGCTGGGCGATGTTGCAATGGGTGATCAGCAAAAGATGAATTCTCTGGCTCTGGTTATGTCTCAGGTCGAAAGTATGGGGTATATGCAAGGTAACGATAAACTACAATTTATCAATGCCGGTTTTAACCCGATTAAAGAACTCTCGAAGATGACAGGCAAAAGCATGAAGCAACTGGAGGAAGATATGTCGAAAGGTAAAATTTCCGTCCAGATGGTAGAGTCAGCATTGGAACATGCAACCAGCAAAGGCGGTCAATTTTATGGTATGATGGATAAAATAGGCAAATCGACAGCCGGCAAATTTGATGCACTGATCGGAGGACTCAAGCAAACAGGTGCCGAATTAGGATTGCGGTTACTACCATATCTGAATAGATTTCTTGAAATGTTGATTCCTGTAGCCGATTGGATCGGAAACAATATAGACCTGATCATACAACTGGGTATAGTTATCGGGGGTGCTGTTACTGCATTTTACCTGATTACCGGAGCCATTAAGTTATGGACTATCGCTCAAGCTATTTTAAATGGTGTTATGATCATGAACCCAATCGGATTGATTATAGCCGGTATAGCTGCTTTGATTGCTATTATAGTTATTGCTTACAATAAAGTATCGTGGTTCCGGGGCATTATTGACGGACTCTGGGAAAGCTTCAAAGTTCTGGTAGGCTTCATGAAGGATGGTGTAATGAAAGTGGTCAAAGGACTGGTCGATACCTTTTCCGGATTGGGTAAAATCATTAAGTCCGTTTTTGATGCAAACTGGGATGGTGTTGCTGAAGGTTTTAATCAAGCTACCGGAGGTTTTAAAACGGCAATGGACGGGGTGACTGATGTGATGCCTGTTTCAACCATGATAAAACATGGTGAGCAACTAGGCTCTTCATTCATGAAAGGTTATAACAATGGTGTTGCTGAAGCTGAAAAAAAGAAAGCTGAAGGAGGCGGATTCGGCGGGCTCGATGCTAATAGTTTTTTTAAGCAACCATCAGGAGCTGTAGCGGGCACGACCTCCGGATCCGGATCATACGATGCAACCGATAAGATAAAGAGTATAGCCGGAGGAGGCAGTAAACCGACTAATATAACTATCAATGTTAATAAAGAGCTGGTAGGTGAAATTACCATCCATCCGATAACCATGTCTCAAGGATCGGAAGAGGTAAAAGATTTAATGATGCAGGCTCTGGCTCAAGTACTGAATAGTGGAAACAGAATAGCTTTAGAATAATGGAACAAAGGTACAACTTCAATGAACATAATCTGGTCGATATCTTCAAAAGTGTTTGGGGCTATGCTGCTGCACCTTTCTTGTTTTCATTACAGAATAAGGTCGAAAGCAAGTTGTTCAGGAAGCCGGAAGAATCAGGCGAGTACAGTTTTGATGCTTATCCGGATCGGAAGGAATATAATCGCGTAGGATCACCATTCTATGCGAATAATAACAACGGAAACGAGATGTTTCTTCCGATCTGGCTGATTCGCCCGGACAACAGCCGGCTGTTATTGCAAAATACAGTTTCGTCTATTGTCAACAAAAAAAACATCGTTGAGACTCCTCTGGTCGGCAGGCAGGGTACTGTCAAAGAAGAAATATCCATCAGTGACTGGGATATCAATGTAAAGGGCTTGATCGTGTCAACCGGCATGGATTATCCGGAAGACGAAGTTCATGAACTGAAGGAACTATACGAACAGGAAACTTCTTTAGGTATCGATAACGCCCGGACATCGTTGATCCTCGAAAAAGGAGAAAAAATAGTGATCCGTTCGCTCCGGTTCCCGGAACTGAAAGGCATGCAGCACATACAGGCGTTTGAAATGGACTTAACCAGTGATATTCCTTTTTCCTTAATTATTGAGTAATGTATCTGAAACCTAGCGGACATATTGAGATAATAAGAGCAGACGGGCGTAAACTATCATTCGATGCTTTTCATTCGGTAGAAATCGAACGGGATATTTTTAAAATAAACTCATCCTGTAAGATTCAGATACCCATATCGAGTAGACTGGAGTATAAAGGCAAAGGTTATACGGAAAGCGTCCAGACAGCCAAACAGTTTGCACGTGGAGATAAAATTTCCGTCTGGCTGGGATATGGAGATAATCTGAAGCTGGAGTTCTCCGGGTTTATTTACCGGCTGAATTATAAAACCCCGCTCGAAATTGAATGCGAAGGATACGAATTCTTATTGCGAAGCCCATGCGAAACTAAGACATGGTCTAAAACGAACCTGAAAACGATACTCGAATATATCATAAAAGATACGGATATCGTATTAAGCGATAAAGTGCCGGAGATGAATTTTACAAAATACATTATCCCGGCAAATATGACAAAGCTGGAGGCTTTACAGGTTGTGAAAGAAAAATACGGAATCGCTGTATTCTTTATGGAAAAAACGCTGTATGCAGGATTGGCTTATGTGATTGATCTGGGAACGGTAAAATATAAACTCGGATGGAATACCATAAAAGATGATGAGCTGAAGTACCGGAATGCCGATGATGTGAGGTTAAAAATAAAGGCTGTCTGGATAAAACCCGATAATACCAAACTGGAGGCTGAAGTAGGAGATCCGGAAGGAAGCCAGCGAACATTATTCTTTTACAATGTATCTAGTAAAAGCGAACTGGAGAAGCTGGCAAAAGAAGAAATGAAAAAGTATAAGTATTCCGGATACGAAGGTAAAATTACCACATTTCTACAGCCGTTCGCCCAGCCCGGAATGAAAGGAATATTACAAGATCCTAAATATTCCGAACGAGAAGGAACTTATTACATAACCAAGGTAAAGGTAAAATCGGATAAAGGAGGAGGTCATAGAACTGTAGAATTCACGGTAAAATTATGACAAACGAAGAAAAAATATTGTTAGGCATCAAGGCTTTGGGCTATCAGGATACAGGGTCGTTTATTGCGATTGTTGATAAAAATTATCCCGATTCGGATTATGTAGATGTGAAAAACCTATCGGGAACTTTATATCCCGGCGTTCGCAAAAGAGCATCCATCAAGGATGATAAATCCGATAAGCAGGGTTTTATTATTACTCCGGTAGAAGGATCAGCTGTCATAGTCAACCGGATCGATCAGAGCGATGAACTATATATTTCTATGTCTTCGGATATTGAAAGCATTGTGATCGATGGGGGCGAAAATCTGGGGTTAGTCAAAATTCAGGATTTAACCACAAAATTGAATGAGTTGGTCAAAAAAGTAAATGATCTGATCGTAAATTTTAATACACATACTCATCAGGTAACGACAACCGGATCGGCGACCATCCAGACCGGAATAACCGTGAAGCCGGGAACAGAAGTTACGAAGGCTAAAGAGTTTAATAAATCGGATTACGAAAACGAAAAATTTAAACATTGATGGCAAATAAAAGTACAGGCATATTAGTCGGAGATAACAACGATTTGGATATTCAGATTATCAGAGATGCATCCGGAAAGATTGTTCAGGGTATGGTTATAGGTGATGTTACTGAACAAAACCAACGGACTATTCTACTGGCAGAAAAGGGCGAAATAAAAAACGCTCCTCTTCAGGGAGTGGGCTTGGCTTCTTATCTGGATGATGAAGATCCTTCGGTACTGCTTCGCGAAATTCGCACCAATCTTCGTAATGACGGGCAAACAATCCGGGCTTGTGGTTTTAATGAATCGGGCAAACTTATAATTGTTGGAGGATATGAAGACTAAAGTAAACGATAATCAATCACTGGCTGACATTGCAGTACAGGTTAGCGGTTCGGTCGAATCCAGCTTTGATATTGCCGTAAAGAATAATCAGAGTGTAACAGGCATATTGACAACCGGTCAGGAACTTGATAAATCCGGTATAATCAATAATAAAGTAGTGGATCAACTGGCAGTGCAAAAAGCGATACCGGCATCGGCATCCAAAAAAGTACTTGATGAGCAATTGACGGGTATAGGATATATGACAATCGGGCAAAATTTCACGGTAAAATGACATTGGAAGAAATATATAACAAAATAACCGAACGGTTTATTTCCGATCCGGTTGTGATTGCAAAATATGGACTTGAGGAGGGTAGAACGTTCAATGAACAGTTTTCAGAGGCTTCGCTGGAGCGTATCCTGTTTTATGATATTGCATCTAATATGCTGCTGAATATGCAAAACTTTAGCCAGCATAAGATCGATGTCGATAAATTATTGGGAGAAAAGAAAGCCCATACTCCCAACTGGTACGCTTCCATGGCAAAGTTATTTCAGTTTGGCTATGAATTAGCTGGAGATAGTGATTCCTATGATAATTCAGGGTTGACTCAGCAAGAAATAGAAAAGTCCCGGATTGTGAAATTCGCAGCAGCTGTACCGGGAAGAAATAAAAGCATTCTCTATCTGAAAATAGCCACCGGAACAAACGAAAATAAATATCCGCTATCCAAAACCCAACTCGAAGCTTTTACTTTCTATATGTCTCAGGTGAGCGATGCCGGGGTAAATCTGATCATTATTAATGATCCGGCTGATGAGATAGCCTTTGAGATGGATGTGTATTATGATCCGCTTATTCTGGATAAACAGGGTAAACGACTGGATGGATCCGATGATACTCCGGTACAGAATGCTGCCAAATATTATATACATAATCTGCAATTTAACGGAATGTATGTCAATGCCAGTCTAGTTGATTCGGTACAGGCTGTTACCGGGGTAAAGTTTCCGGAACTGAAAGGGGCTGCATCCCGATATGGAGTATATACTGAATTCAGGAAGATAGATGGACGGGAAAGGGATCATGCCGGGTATTATACAATAAAAGATACAAACCTGAAGCTAAATTTTAAGCCTTATGATGAATAGCAAGTATTATGATATCAATTATGCTCAGTATGCTATGCAACTACTGACAAATAACTATCGAACCGATATGGTAATTGCCATTATTAAAGCTATAACAGCACCTCTTAATGAGATTCATACACAGTTCGACACGTTAAGAACAGGCATTGATTTTAATACTTATTCTCAGGTCTGTTATATGCAGGGCTTACTCAATGACAACTTTGATCCGTTGGAAAGAAGGATCCGGATCCGGAATGCTGTTATTGATTATGATTATTACTTACTGCATAAACGAAATAAGAAGAAACCGATAAGGTTAGCCCGAAGAGGTATTAAACCTTATTATTGGTGTACTCGCGGAATGTTGCGTTCCCATAATATAGATTTTGAAGTTCTACTCCCTGCCGGATATAGTTTATCGGAAGAGGAGGAAAACAGAATGAGAAATTTGGTAAATATAAGCAGATTGGCTTCCAAACGATACGTAATAACAAACAAATCATGAATAAGGTAAATATAACAGCAAAGGATGATTTTCCAATGGACTCCGATGGAATGGATTTTATCAAAAAAATGATACATCAGGCATATAAGCTTGCTAAACTTGGAGGAGCCAATTATATCGTAGAGGGATGTCTTGAAGTTAATGGTGAGATCTCTGATGGATCAATGGTAATCGAGGGCGAGTTAATGGAGTTTAAAGGCGGTCAAAAAAAGGATTATGTCGTGATTGTTGAAACTAAGGAAACTGTATACGATGAAGAGGGAACCGGTGAAGTAAAAGAATATCCTGAAGCCTATATCAGTAGATATGCAACATTTGCAGATGATGGAAAGTTAAAATGGGATGGTATAAAAAGGATCGTTACGAACCTCGAACTTGATAACAGGATAGCATCATTGCGGGGCGAACCTCTATCTATAAAGTTGGATTATACCGGGCGTGTCGATCGTATCCCCGATAATTATATGTTGGCTGATGGTCGGGTTCTCAAGACAGCAGATTATCCTGATCTTGCTTGGTTTTATGGAGCAGAAAATCTGGAAAGTTTCAAACTTCCAGACCTTAGAAGATATTTTATAGTTGGATATGATCCGAGTCATAAAGATTATACAGAAATAGGGAGTACCGGAGGTGCTGAAGAGGTGACTTTGCAAATATCTAACTTGCCTAGCCATGATCACGTTAAAAACAGTCTGTTTAATAAGTTATCAGCTAAAGCCGGAGATATTGATGATCAGGCAACACCCAGTGGCATAGACAAAGAAAATGCTGCACGTGAATACAATGTGGGTAGTATGAGTGAAGATCGGTGGGTAGAGGCTACGATTCAGCCAGTAGGTGAAGGTCGATCCTTTGATATCAGACCTAAATACTACACTTTAGCTTATATCATTAAAGTTAAATATTGATCATTATGATAAGCCTAATAGAAATATTAAAAATATTCCGGACAAACTATACTCCAAGTGAAAGAGAGTTTCAGGAAACATGGAAATCCTTTTGGCATAAGTCGGAAAAATTACCTATTTCTCAAGTGTTTGGATTACAAGAGGAAATAGATAAAGTAACCACTAAGTTCAAAGGATACCACACATCTTTAGCTAAACTTCAGGCTGAATATCCACAAGCCAAAAACAAGAAAGATTATTATGCTTTCGTTGGCTCTCCATATCCCGGTACTGTTTGGAAAGTTTATACTGATGGGGGAGCATGGACTGACACAGGTCAAGTACCAACACAGGAAAAAATTGATTTGACGGAGTATGCAAAGCTTACTGATGTTGCTAAAAAAGCCGATAAAACAGTAATTTACAACGTTACACAAATAACAGGTGTAACTTATTCGGATAAAACAACAGCTCGTAATGCAGTTACTGCAAACCTCAGAGGTTTAGGACAAATACTAGCCTACAAGTTAACCACAGGATGGGTAACAGAACAATATATCGGTACAGACGTTAACAATTGGGCAACGGAGGCAAATTGGAAAGTTGTTGGAGAAGTAACAGCAGCAGACCTAGCCAAAAAAGCCGATATAGTAGACGCTGAAGGTCGTTATGTTGTTCGTTCAGAAGCACAACAACCTATAGCTATCTCACTAACTAATGTAAATAAAGGCTTAAGTACCGACCCGTCAATACTTGGACAACTAACTAATTATACTGGCACTAATGTTAGTGACCTAATAAACATATCAAAGCTTGGAAGCAAAATATATTTTAGTGGAACGTTGCCTATAACCAACAATACAACAACCGTTCTAGGCTGCTTTTACGGTCCACGTGACACAGGTATCAGCTTGTTTTATCGCCCACAATCAGCAACCGTTAAGACCTATACAGATTTAGAAATACAAGTACCTAAAGGGGCTGTTAGTATTCGTTTTGTTAGTGTGCCAACGTATACCGATCTGTCATTTAAAGGATTCCCTTTCACAGCCTTTTTGACGGATGCGTTTTTACATACAAGTAATATAAGTGATAAAATAAAGCACATAGGTTATGCCAGTAAACCCAATATATTAGTATCTCAATCATTTGTAAAAGGAACTGTTTATAATAACGATGGTGTATTAGTAAGTGGTATACCTGTACAAAATTATGGGTATGAAACTACATTTATTGCAGTAACACCAGGCGCAACTTATGATACGAATTTACTAAATGTATCAACAGGATTACCTGGTGTTATGTTTTATGACCAAAATAAAGTTTGGGCTGATCTTGGCGGTGTAACAGCGGTAAGTTTATTAAAAAACAATGACGCAACCCACTTATTACCCAAGTATTTTATTGTACCGGATAATGTACATTGGATAAGATATCAACTATCGAGCCAACCTGTACCCTCTATAGGTTGGCAGATCGTGCAGCGTTTCGCAGAATCACCGCCTTTGTCTGTTGTAATGGGCTTAGAAGATATACAGGGAGCTGAATCAATATCAAGTAACCCTGAATTATTCAGACAGAATAATTTGATTGTAGGTAAAACCATTTTCTTAGATGGGACTATAGCAACTTATGCTGCATTATCATATAATGACGAACTGATACCCGTAAAAGCAGATACATTATATAATACTACCATACCAACCATAGGTAATAACCAAACGCTTCATTTCTATAATAGTGCTGGCACTTGGTTAACTTGTCGTGACCCTTTAGATGGTAAGTTCTTCACGCCTCCAAATACGGTAGCTATGAAATACAATATCTTAACTACTAACAAGGGCGTAATGTATAGCATAAAAAAAGTGGGTCAAGGCGTGACATTCCCAGACCTGTATGTCAGTGAGGACAACATAGTAAGTTCAGGTAATTCAGGCATGCTAATCTCAGCCCGAAACGACACCACTTTTGTAGGTTCATTCAACACCATACTTGATGCACTATACGCCGTAAAGCCAAAGTCAAGAGTAGCCATTATATCGCATTTTACAAGTGATGGCACATTGAACGGTGCTGATGGTTATATGCAAGCTCTGATTAATACACAGGAAGCCTTAGCTAGGTACAGATCAATTTACTTTATGAACCTAGCCAAAAAAATGTACTATATGAACCGTGACGGAATCAACACCTTACAGGCATGGATACCTGACGGTGTACATCCGGGATCGGACAGTTCGCAAGTAGCAGCGAATGATCTTACAGCACAAGTAATAGAGTTCTTAAGACCTATTTTCGGGTCAAATTGGACAGGTAAAAAAGTAGGCTTGTATGGCACATCCATTAGTGCAGGATATCTAGGTACGGGAACGAACCACGCAGGTTGGGCAAAGTTTATAGAGCGCGCTGTAGTAGCTTTAGGCGGTACGGTATACAACTACGCAAGTACAGGATCAGTGATGAGACGTAGGAATACAGGAGGTACATTATTAAGCAATTCATTTATGGATTCAAATAATAGCTGGGCGTATCAAAACAGTATTATAGCCAAAATAGGCACAGCACAAGAACCTGACTTGCACATTTTTGAGTATGGGTATAATGACTTTTATTGGGATGCTAGTGATTTTAAAAAGAAATGGTAATATAGATAATATGTCAGTATAAAGTACCATTTTATGGCGATTCCGTATAAATAAATGAAGAGTATATCAGGAGGGTAAAATAAAGCCCTCAGTGTTAGTAGAATCCTACCTCATACTAACTACTATAAAATATAGATGCGAAGCAACGCATAACTGAGGGCTTAATATGCCTTTGAGTTACGTTGTTTCGCATTTTCGTATGAGGTAGGACTGCAAAGATAGTATATAAATAATATTAATAACAATTTTAATAATAATCAAAATGAGTAAGATTTTTAAAACGGCTCCTCTACCATTTCAGGGGCAAAAAAGAAGATTTATTGGAGCATTTACAATTGCAATGCAAGAACTTAAAGAGAAGAAAGATGTAAAAATAATAGTGGATTTATTCGGTGGATCCGGGTTGTTATCTCATACTGCAAAAAATATATTCCCGGAAGCCAAAGTTATCTATAATGACTTTGACAACTATAGTGAGCGTTTACTAAATATTGATAAAACAAACAAATTACTTGCTGATTTGAGACTTATAGCAGTAAATTGTCCTAGAGAAAAGAAGATAGAACCAGCCGTTTGTAAAGCTTTGTTAGCTCGTATAGAAACAGAAGATAGGATTAGTTTTGTCGACTATATAACGTTGTCATCATCTTTGTTGTTTTCTGCTAAATATGTAACAACGCTGGATGAACTAAAAACAGAAACACTATATCACAATATCAAGGCTACAGACTATGACTTTGATACAATTGAATATTTAAGAGGTATAGATATTGTTCACTGCGATTACAGAGAGTTATATAATCAATATAAAGATGCACCGGGAGTGTTATTTCTTGTTGATCCACCCTATTTATCTACTGATACCAAAACCTACCATTCTGATAAGTATTGGAAGCTTCGAGATTATTTAGATGTTCTAAATGTTTTGGTTGGCTCTAATTACTTCTTTTTCACATCGAATAAGAGTTCATTGATTGAGCTTTGTGAGTGGTTTGCTGATAATAGGGATATAGGTAATCCTTTCAAAAATTCAGTTCTTAATACACAAAATATAACACTAAATAAGACTGCCGGTTATACCGATATGATGTTGTACAAGTTTATAAAATAAAGAAAGCCTCCAAAATGGAGGCTTCTTTAAATTATTATGGATATGTTGGTTGATAACTATCAGAAAAATATATCTGTGATATTTTTATAGGATCATCTTTTTTTATATCATATACATTTTGTCCATATTTACCTTTTACATTTTTACTTTCCCATACAATAAGAGATTTATAGCTATAGTTTACTGATATCTTCGCTACACCATCACTACCAGCTGTACCTTTCTCTGTAGCATTTACAATCTCACCTGTTGTATTATGTTTATATTTACCGTCTCCAATATAGGAATAGTTAACATAATCATAAAAACCTTGAAAGCAAAATATCATTGCTCCAACATCGGCAACATAACTGTCTTTAACTTTGTATTTCATTTCAGCGGAAACTTCAACCTTATTTAGGTTCGGATTTTCTATCGGATCCTTATCATCATCTGAACATGCAGATAACATAGATATTGACAGTAGTAATAAGTAAAGTTTTTTCATAACTATTTTTATTGTTTTATAATATTAGCACAAATATAATAAATAGAATAGTATATTGATGCTATAAGTCAAACAAATAGAGTATTTCAAACTATTATATTGGTACGTTTAGACAATACAATATACTCTCTCTACAATGTTGTAAAGAGTTTAAAACATACTCAAATTAGCACAAATATATAATATGATTATTGGATTTCACAAGGCAAAAAATAATCTATAATTCCAAACGTTAACTATAATTCCAAATGTTAGGATAGCTCATGAACGTTTCGTATTATAAAGATTTACATTTGAAATTTTGGAAAACAATATATAATATTTTAAGACGTAATTATTATATCACTTTTTTAGAAAAAAAAGTTTCTCTGGAACAAGACAACCAACTACCCAATCAGAATACAGATTTATCGGTATCAACTAAAACCATCACTCCTCGCAAACAATATGTGCGATATCAGCAG
>NZ_CAKUOF010000003.1 GCF_934668725.1 uncultured Dysgonomonas sp. | reverse complement strand
AACATAAATGATACTATCCAACATAAGATCGTGATTTGTAAAAATCGGTCTTTAAGAACCAATTTAGTCGGACTATCGCCCTTTTTTTCTACGAAAATAGCTTGAAGATATCTGAATAATCCAAGAATTACAAATAATGATGTAATATATAAATGCTCTCCGTTTCGAAGCATAACCTCGGAGGATATCGTATACATTATATAGCTGAAAATAATTATAGTTACAACAGAAGTAATTATTGTATTTAAAAACTCAATATTATAGCCGATAATACTTTTTCTCATTTCTAGACCCGTTTCTGCAAAAATGACTACATCATTACGTCTCTTCCCCACAACCAATAACAAGGCTAGAAGGAATGTTAGTATAATAATCCAATGTGATAAAGCTATTGAGGTTACAGTGCTGCCTATAAAAAGACGGATAACAAAACCGATGGCTACTATTGTAATATCAATAATCGATAACTGCTTCAATTTAAAACAATAAAAGACATTAAGTACAAAATAAAAGAATAATAGTATGGTTGCAATATCGTTTTTTAAGATAAACAAATAGGTCGAGAATCCAAGAATTAGCAATGCTATACATACCATAAAAGCATTACTTACACTTATATCCTTCGATGCGAGAGGTCTTTCTTTTTTTGTAGGATGCTGCCTATCAAGCTCAACATCTTTCCAGTCATTGATTATATATATAGAACTGGCAATAAATGAAAAGCCAATAAATGCATATAGTGCATTTATTAACGCTTCTAGATTCAAGAAGTCAAAGGAAAAAAAATGGGAGCAAAAATAAAGAAATTTTTCACCCACTGATGAATACGTAATAATTTCAGATATGTATAAAGAGTTTTAGCCATGTAAAGTATTTTATATCGAAAGAAGTATATATTTAACAGAAAGAATATACTTATTTCTATAAATAAGTGGACATTTCATTATTATGGTTACAAAGATAAGTAAGAATAATAGAAATGCATTACATAACAGAATTATCTGGGTTGTTAAAAATATCCGTAAAGTATCATTTATTGAAGTTTCAGAAAGAAGTTCTAAATTAAGTTTTGTGGAAAATGCTGGCGGTACCCCATATAAATAAAATACTCTTTAAATATCGTTTATCGAAAATAATCATGGGAACTCTATAACAAAAGAGTTTCTTCAGGGGTTCATAATCGCAGAAGAGACATGTATGTAAAGTTTCGATATAGAGATTAATATGGAAAAGTTTACCATTTTCGTAGCTATGTAGTCACTGGGTCTATTTACATCTTAAAAACAGTACCTGACATTTTTTGGGATGGATGCAGGTACTTACTAATGTGTGTTTTACAGCTTAGAGAATAGAGCTACGAATCAAATCTCTAAGAATAAGTGCCCTCAAAATATGATCTCTAAACATATCTCAAGACTTAATTAAACAGGATGAGAAACTATCAGCAAAAAAAGAAAGAGTTAGCCAAGCAGGTATTTGAGATTCTGGAAGCTAGAGGATATCTGCTAATGGAAGAGGTGAGAAGAAATATTCAAAGTGGTGAATACAGGACAACCCTTGCTACCAATTTCAATACAATAACCTAAGCCAGAGAGGTTCTCAGGATTTTTCCAAGATTGGGGAATATCAGTGTTAACTATGATGATTTTACAATCTTAAGAACTCGTGTCCTATTTACGGTTAAACCCAGGCCGATAGATAAAAACATCGAAATACCGGATACTGAACCCGAAGCCTTTTGGAATAATTCTAATGCATAAGTATGTTCCGGGGATAAGCCAAGCCAAAGGGTGGATTTTGAATATAGATCATAGTGTATTTATGATCCAGTATATTAAGTTTTTTATTTTACTCATAATTTTGTCAAAGAACCTATCGTTTTTTTGAACCTCTTTTTGCTGACAGAGTGAAGCAGGAACATTACTAAGTTTCATTCATATCTTTCAGATCAACAAATAAAAACGAGCCGGATAATTTTATATTCCGGCTCATTTTTCGGTATATTATTTATCAATAATTACAGTTTATAGAAACAAAAGTGTGTGCCTGAGTCTTCATATTCATTTAGCTTAACATAGAAACCGTCTTTTAATATCCAGCATTTTTTTCTGTAGGTATAGTATTTGGAGAATACCCGTAAGAAAATGATAAATAGGGTTTCATCATTCGTATCGTAAAAATGGATGGATGCAGAGATACATATATCTTCTTTGTCCATAATAAAGGTCAGGGAGGCATTTTGGTTATCGAAACTGACTTCCATATAATCTAAACTGCTGCCTTTTTCTTTGTATTGGATAAGGCACAGGGGATAATCCTTATACTTTTCTTTTACTACTGTATGGGACAAGCTGAGGGTTGAACAGGCGTGTTCGACCAGATGTTTGAAATTATTGTTTTTTTGATTCATAAACGTCCGCTTTTTAGCCTGCTATGGGTAGCAAGCTGTTGTGATTATTTATTTTTTAGCTTCTTGCTCGTCTGTGTGCTTTGGCTCATATACCCATAATGGGGTGTCGGGTACATAAAATCACAGTACGGAGTTTATTATCACAAATATAAGGGTTATTTTTTAGTATTATATTGCTTTTTGTGCTTTTTGAATACTTTTGAAAATTATAGGGTTTAGGCAAAGGGTTGTTTGCCGATTATTAACTATTTTTGTTCGTATCAAAATTCTTTCTTATGAAGAAATCTATATTGCATCTGCCAAAACGTAAACAGGAGGATTTGTATTTTCTTGTGCATGAGATTACGAAGCGTTTGCCTCAGACTGAATTTATTATCTTATATGGCAGCTATGCCACAGGTAAGTATGTGGTGTATGACGAGCGTGTGGAGTTCGGTATTCCTACTTCGTTTATGTCGGATTATGATATATTGGTGGTAACAAGTGGTATTTCGGATAAGAAGGTGGGGAACTTATTAGATAATATAGACGACCTGTATTATAAAGACCCTGAATCGCAAACGCCTGTACAGTTTATTAATGATGATATTAAGACATTGAACAGGCAGTTGGAGGAGGGACGGTATTTTTATACGCAACTTAAACAGGAGGGGATCGTGTTGTATGATAGTGGCAGGTTTAAACTGGCACGCAGACGTAAACTGAATTTTAAGGAGATACAACTACAGGCACAGGAGTATTTTAATGACAAGTTTAAGAAAGCTAATGTATTTTTAGAAACTGCTAAATTTACATACACTAAAGATGATGACGAGTTCTATAAAAACACTGCTTTTCAACTTCATCAAGCAACCGAAAATTATTATTATTCCATTCGTTTGTCTTTTACCTTGAAAAATACTAAACAGCATAATCTATCTAAACTTTCGGCATCGGTTAAACGGCATTCGGATGAACTGGCTAAGGTGTTTCCACGTGATACGCCGGAGGAAAAGAGGCTGTTTACTCTTTTAAAGGATGCTTATGTGGAGGCTCGCTATAATCCTAAGTTCTTGGTGACAAAAGAGGATATTGATGCTCTTTTACCTAAAGTGGAGCTACTGAGGGATATTACTAAACGGATTTGTGAGGCGAAAATTAGAGACCATGGGGAGATGGGATAAGGTGTTATAATTCTTTTATCCATCCGCGATACCCAATAATAAACCTTGAAACAAACCGTCAAGGTCAGGCTCTAAAGAGTTTTATATAGTATATATATCGGTGGTTAAAAGAAAAGCTCAATGAAAATATCTACATTATCCTAATTACGGATAATCTTACTTTTTAGGTAGAAATAAAAACAAAATTCAGCAATGATAAAAGTATAAATAAATTTGCATTTAGCAGAAATTTTTTATTTCTTTATTAAATATTGAGTGTTCTTTGTTATTGTGAAGAATGGGATATAATATGGAAGTTTCCTCGTTTCCAAATCGTTACCTATGGATGAAAATATTTTCGTAAGTTGCTTATTTACAATACAAAATAACATTCCCCGTGCCTTATACAATGTGTTGTGAGTCTTTTGTTTATCCCGCAAATATCGGCTACTTCTTTCAGGTAAGCATTCATTTTCTGGTTAGTCGGTACAGGAAGTAATTGCCCTCTCAACCCACATCCTTTATCATTTGAATATTTTTCTAACAACATCCTTGGTATTTTCAACAGGGGGATATTACACATGTTATTTGTTTTAACACGGGGTTTCCGAATCCACATCTCTCCATCGTTCCCATGAATTATATGCTCTGCCTGTAACCCTTTTATATCCACAAATGCCAGGCCTGTGAAACAACAGAAGGCAAAGACATCCCTGACCTGTTCCAGACGTTTACAAGGCATTTCTTTTGTTATAAGATTATTTAATTCATGCATTGTTAGAAATTCAACATGAACTTCGTCCTGCTTAAATTTGACAGAGGCAAAAGGGTCTTTTTGTAACCAATCGTTCAATAATGCGATCCTTATTATTTTCTTGAAGATTTTCAAATGCTTGATAGCGGAATTATTGGCACAACCTTTTTCTGTTTTTAGATAGAGTTCGTAGTTACGGATAAAATTCTCATTGATTTCTTTTAATGGGATATCCTCTATGCTCATTTCTGTTGACATAAATTCTTTGAGGTATTTTAAAGAAGTATCGAATTTGTAGATGGTAGATTTAGAATATTCTATATCTAGCAATTTTCTGCATCTTTCATTGTGTTCCGTATGCACATCATTAAGAGTTTTTCCCTCTTGTTCTTCAGTTTTTCCCATATACCTGTCCTTGATAATGGAGGCGGTAATAGGCTTCCCATCAATTTCCAGTTCCCTGTGTATTTTGTAGAGTCGTGATCTTACCGATTCGATATAATGATTTAACTCCTGAGATTTTCGATCCGTACCTTTACTTTGTTCTTTAGCCTGATTCCACAATAAAGGGGAAATAGAACCTTGCAGGCTAATATTAGCAACTTGTCCGCTCACTGTAATTCGCATATAAACAGGAGCTTCACCATTTTTCAATAAGTTTGTTTTCTTCAGGTAGCACGTTAAACTAAATGTGCTCACTCTTTGTTTCATTTCTTGTTGCATACACTTGAATTTTTTAATTGTAAAATTACTATTTCAAGCTCAAAGACCACTTATGCAAAATACTGTAAAACAAAGAATTAAAACCTAATTCGTTACTAGATCTGCACCTGTTTTTTAAAATCAGGAATAGGTAACGATTTAGTAACGAATCATTGCTTAAAACCGCACTATTTTGCCTTTTCAGAAAGTTCAGGGAATAAAAAAATCTCTGAAAACCTGTTGATTTTCAGAGATTTGCTTTGTTTTGGAAGATCTTCCAGTGCGGATGAAGGGACTCGAACCCCCACGCCTCTCGGCACCAGATCCTAAGTCTGGCGCGGCTACCAATTACGCCACATCCGCGGCTACTATTGCGTTAGCGGGTACAAAGATATACTATAAGTTTCAAAAAACAAGAAATTATTAAAAAAACTTTTCACTTTTTTTCAAAGAGGCAAAAAAGCGGATTACAGAAGGCTGCATTAATAAGATCTGAAGTATTTTATATTTCACCGAGTATGCCTTTTTATTTAGAGGAAAATAGCCTAAATCAGATAGTTGGTGTAATGTAGAATCAATTATCGGTCTTTTTTGTGATTTTCGGATAAGCAATCTTATTATATCCAATGCCAGAAAATTTAATTTACGTTCCAGCCCCATTTTTCTTTTACCTGTAAACTTTTGGACATAAATTACTAATTCCTTGAAAATAGAGATGCGGTCTTTTATCAGTTTTTCATTATGATGTGTGTCAGAATTATTACTGATTGATTGTGGACGCTGCCAGTAATTATAAACTTCCACAGGCAGATAATACATAGTTTCGGCTATTGAGAACAATCTCACAACTAGATCATCATCCTCCGCCAGAAAGCCTTCGGGCATTCGTATGTTATGATCGATAAAGAGATTTCGTTTAAATAATCCTTGCCATGCAGCACTCAATATTGTATAATCGCAAATATAGTCTTCGATCAATAATTTTCTGTTGCTTTCGGGCAGATGGAAACAGATGGCTTTTGTCTTTCCGGAGGGGTATACCTCTGTTGCCTTAAATAAAATAATATCTTCGGGGTGACTGTCTATAATGTCAAATAATTGAGATAATGTATCCGGTGATACCCAGTCATCGGCATCAATAAAGAATATATAATCTCCCGAAGCAATATCCAGTCCCTTGTTTCTGGCAGAACTAAGGCCATCATTTTCTTTATTGATTAGTGTTATAAAAGGATAAACCGTTTGTAGCTTTTCGACTACAGATTCACTTCCGTCCGTCGAGCCATCATTCACCACAATCAATTCATACCTGTCTGTATCAATAGCCTGAGAGACAATACTCAATATACATCTTTCAATATAATCTTTAAGATTATAAAGGGGTATAATTATACTTAACCGGTTACAACCCATCCTGTAGCTAAAGTATATAATAACCAAATGTTTAATAGAGTAACAATACTTGCAATCGTATAAAGCATGTATTTGGTGAGAGGTTTATTAGCATATTTTCCCATTACTTCCTGAGAAGACGTAAGTCTTACTTGCAAAAATACCGTTACCGGCAATTGCATACTTAATACTGCCTGCGAAATAATAAGCCCTTTAAAAGGATTGCTTATCAAGAAAATAATCAGCAGGGCTACTCCCAACGAAATCGCTACTCCCGTCCGCGAATGTATATCTTTGATATTATAAGGCTCGTCATACATTCCGGCAAAGATAGATCCTGCGGCAATTCCCGAAGTCATTGACGAGGAGATCCCTGCAAATAATAAAGCTATGGCAAAAACAATGGCAGCATTTGCTCCTAACAGAGGTTCTAAGAGGCTTTTGGCTTGTTGTAAATCATCTACTACCAAGCCTTCTTTAAAGAAAGTCGAAGCAGCCAGCAAAATCATAGCACTGTTAATAGCCCATCCGATAACCATGGAAAAAAGAGTATCGAAAAACTCATATTTGAGTTGCTTCTCAATAACCTTATCGTCTTTCAGATTCCATTCGCGGCTTTGAATAACCTCGGAATGAAGAAAGAGGTTGTGAGGCATAACGACTGCCCCCAAAACGCTCATTATAATCAGGATACTGCCGTCGGGCATAGAGGGCGTAACCCACGAAACAGCAGCTTCTTTCCATTCGATATCTACCAGAAAAAGTTCGTATATAAACGACAACCCGATCAAAGAGACAAAGGCAATGATATAACGCTCGATTTTTTTGTACGAATTGGAAAACATCATACATGCCACAAATATGGTAACCAGTACAGCTCCTATTTTTATAGGGACATCAAAAAGCATCTCGAGAGCAATTGCCCCACCTAATATTTCGGCAAGAGAGGTCGATATAGAAGCAGCAATAGCCGACCATAGTGTAATTCTGGAAGCTCTCCGGGGGAGATATTTATTAGCTGCTTCGGACAAACATAAGCCTGTAACAATACCGAGGTGGGCAACATTATGTTGAAGTATGATTAGCATAACGGTAGATAAGGTTACTACCCACAAGAGAGCGTATCCAAACTCCGATCCGGCGGCAAAATTAGAAGCCCAGTTTCCCGGATCGATAAATCCCACAGTAACCAACAATCCCGGTCCGATGTACTTTAACAGTTCAAAAGCCCCCGATTTAAGCTTGGTATCTTTCTTTTTATAATCTTTTCTTAATTTCGACCAAAAATTTTTCATGCAGATATCTTAGTGTTGTAAAATATGTATTGTCATATTTTATAGATATTATCCTATATTACAGTTCTATATATGCCTAACGGTTATTAATATTTTTCATTTACAAATCCAATTCGAGCAAAGTTAACAGAAAAGGCTATAGAAGTAAACGAAAATAGTTAATGATATATTTTAAAGGCATAACAAACTATTGTTGTTTTACTTGCCAAAGCCATAAATAAGCTGTGTGAACTTAATATTTTTAGAGCTTGATTAAATCTAAAAGAATGCAATTTGTGAATAAACTTACAAACATGACTAACAATCCTGTCAACTTCATGTAATCTTGTGCCGTTTTTAATGTTCTGTTATATAAATGGTTAGGTTGCAAAAAGTGACAAAGATGACAAAGATTACACCTTTTATGAACTTAACCGTTGTTGTAACCTTTCCATATCGCGCTTGGTTTTTTCATTATCTACCTGTATAACCAACGGGCTTCTCGATATCGGCTGCTTTCCGCTTTTGGCTTCGTTATATCCACCCGATAACGAATGAATGATTGCCGAAGTTTCGGGCAAGCAATACTTTTCTTTTACAACGTACTCTTTTACAACGAGGGTATGCGGGTCGTCACTATCTTTCGAAGCCGTATAAGTTATTTTAGTTTCTATTTGTTTTTGCCCCTCAAGTTTCTGTCTCATCGACTTTCGTGCTTTTTGCCTCAATCTCTCTTCACGAGCGTCGAATGCCCTGTCCAGAGACTCCGAAAATTCAGGTTTGGTAGTTCTCCATTCATAAAATACATTACGGCTTATTCCCACTATACGGCATATTTCTGTAATTGTATAATTGTCTTCCTCGATCAAACTTGATATTTTTTCAACTAGTTTCTGTGTATATTTTCCCATAATACTTTCTTTAATAGATAAAATAGTTGATAAGTAGCCGAAGGTATTATCGGGTTTATTACTGAACCCTCACAGCTTATGGTTGTTATATTCTTTTAATAACATGGTTAAAATATATGTTCAATTAAATTGTCTTTTACTACGCGCAATCGAAGATTGCTTGTATTCCTTTTGACTCGCCTTCGCTTCGTCGAACGTTGTTTGCCCAAAGTAAGCCGCAAAAGGAATCAAAAAGGCTTTGTGCTGCGTGGCTCGCCTGTCTGACTAAAGCTTACAGGCTAAACTAAACCTACTGCCTTACGGCAGTTTAGTTTTACGCCTGCTTCGCTTGTCAGCCAACGGCTGTGCCACTGATGCACCGGGGCTGACGCATGCAAAGGGCTTTTATCCGTCAGGCTTCCCGACCTTGCCGGTTGCACGGGGTACCCGCAGGGCGAACGAAAGCGTTAAGAAACAAAAGGATATCAATAATAAATGTTTTCTTTTGTTTTAGCTTTTGAGTCCGTAGCGGGTCGGGCAAAGAGGCTCAGTCTTGATCTTTTGTTTCGTTTTGAGTCGCCTTCGCTCCTCGATCGTTGATTGCACAAGTACAAAATGAAAAACAAACCCAAAGGGTGCGTTAGAAAAATTGAACATTTAACTTTTTCTTTCACTAAAGAAACAATATATGCTTTATAAAGTTTACTTATATTTGTTTTTATTTACACTTTCACTAAAATAGCACTTTATGAGAAGAAAGATAAATCCCGTATTGGTACTTATGCTCTCGGTAGGCTTTTTGTTACTTACAAATGCCTGTAGTCGTAAAGGGTCGCGAACAATTGACCCTGAATTTGCACGTTATATTGCAGCTTTCACTTACGGATCGGTTTCCTCCGTATCACCTATTCAAATCGAACTGAATCAGGATATGCCTGCCGTTGAGTTGAATACCGAAGTCGATCAGGACTTATTCGAGTTTTCTCCTAAAATAAAAGGAAAAGCCTATTGGGTAAATACCCGCACAATTAAATTTGTGCCCGAACCGGGAGAGTTGAAGCAAGGACAAACTTACGATGCTTGGTTTAAACTGGACAAAGTACTTCAGGTAGAAAAAGGCTTCGACGAATTTTATTTTTATTTCAAGGTACCCGAGCAAAATTTTGCCGTAGATATGTTGCCCTATTCCCCAACTAAGGACAACGACTTGACATGGAATACAGTTAAAGGTACACTTTCCCTTGCAGATGAGGCAGCTATGCCCGATATAGAAAAAATGCTGTCGGTAGAAGGAAATTCAAACACAGCAGTTATAAAAATAGAAGCAACAGATGTAAAAGGACGATATGCTTTTACGATTGACAGTTTAAAAAGAACAACCCAGGATTTAACTTATACCCTGAAAGTCGACGGTTCGTCTATCGGAGCAAAAAGAGAAGCCGAAAAACTACCCATCGTGTTGCCCGCTATAAATGCTAAAACTTTTTCGGTAATTGATGTACGTACAACCTACGAACCATCAGAATGTATACGTATCACGTTTAGCGATCCTTTATCAAGCAATCAAAATATACAAGGGCTGGTAAACCCCAATGGAATCGAGAATTTCTCGTATGATATACAAAAGAATGTATTGAAACTCTATTTAGATGCAAGCAGCAACAATACCAGTGTTGATCTGAATATTTACAAGGAACTCAAAAGTTCCGAAAATAAAGTTCTGGATAAGAATTATAATTATCAGCTGTCTCTCGAAAAAAATAAACCCGAAGTCAAACTACTCAATTCGGGAAATATTCTTCCAAGCTCCGATAACCTGAATATACCCTTTCAGGCTGTCAATTTATGGGCAGTAGATGTTACCATTGTCAAGATTTTCGAGAATAATATATTAGGATATCTTCAATCCAATGATTTTGGAGGCGATAACGAACTGAGACGCTTCGGACGCTTAGTGCTTAAAAAGCAAATAAGGCTCGATGAAGACCATACCATGCGATTGGATCAATGGAATAATTTCTCGATAGACCTGTCTACACTCATAAAACAAGATCCCGGTGCAATCTATCGGGTGAAGTTTACCATGAAGAAAGAATATTCATTATACCCTTGTAGCGGAATAATTCCACAAGTGCCTCAGGAAGCAGGTTTGGAGAGATTCGACAACCGTATGTCGGAAGAAGACGAAGCCGTCTGGGATATCCCTCAGTCTTATTATTATGATCCTATAGATTGGGAGGATTACGATTGGGAAGAAAGAGAAGATCCCTGCAAGAGCAGTTATTATACTAACCGTTCGTCTGATTGCATTGTCTTTGCCTCCAATATTGGATTAGTAGCCAAAATAGGATCAGATAAAAAAGTAACAGTTGCCATAACAGATATTCTGACTACCAAACCCATATCGGGAGCAGTGGTAGATGTATATAATTTCCAGATGCAACGTATCGGATCGGCAAAAACCGATGGAGATGGTTTTGCAACCATAGATTACAAAGGAGGAGTGCCTTTTGTTGTAGTGGCAGCAAAAGACAAGGAAAAAGGATATCTGAAATTAACCTCTAACCTATCATTATCGCTCAGCAATTTTGACGTGAGCGGAAAGGAAATACAAAAAGGACTCAAAGGATATATTTACGGCGAAAGAGGAGTCTGGCGTCCCGGCGATTCTATTTATCTGACATTTATTCTGGATGATAAAGTAAATCCTCTGCCTAAAGGGCATCCCGTTTCATTAGACATGTTTACACCCACAGGACAACTCTATCAGAAATTTGTAAACACATCCGGAAAAGACGGCTTCTATACCTTCAAGCTGGCAACCGATCCGGGAGCTATAACCGGTAACTGGCGTGCAGCCATAAAAGTGGGAGGAGCAACCTTCTCAAAAACAATACGGATCGAAACCGTTAAACCCAACAGACTGAAAGTCCGTTTAAATGTTGGAGAGCTGATTGATGCCAGCAAAGGAGTACTGAATACGACCTTATCCTCGCAGTGGTTGCACGGTGCAGCAGCATCCAATCTGAAAGCTAGTGTTGAAATGACTTTATCACTGGCAGGTAATCCGTTTAAAGGATACGAAGCATATTCGTTTAACAATCCGGCAAGTAATTTTACGACCGATACTTATACCATATACGAAGGTCGATTAGATGCAAGTGGAAATGCTTCCATATCAGCAAAATTACCTCCGGCTTCCAATGCCCCCGGAATGCTAAAAGCAACACTGGTTTCAAGAGTATTCGAGACGGGAGGAGATGCAAGTATTTACTCACAAACAGCAGCCTATTCTCCATATTCGGTCTATGTAGGTATAAAATCACCCAATGAGTCGGATTATGAAATGCTCGAAACAGGCAAAGACAATGTGATGGATATAGTAACATTGAGTCCTGACGGAAAACCCGTTAACAGGTCGGATGTCAATGTGAAAATATATAAGATTAAATGGTCGTGGTGGTGGAACCGTAATAACGACGACCTGTCTTCCTATGTCAATAACACATCGGCAAATATCGTGCTGGATAAAGACGTCTCGACAACCGGAGGAAAAGCCAAAGTGAGTTTTAAAGTCGAAGATGCAGATTGGGGGCGCTATCTGGTGATGGCTACCGACCGTCAAAGCGGGCATATCTCAGGAAAAGTAATCTATGTTGACTGGCCTGCATGGAAAGGGCGTTCGGACAAAGAAGATGCTTCGGGATTAACCATGTTGTCTTTCTCTACCGATAAGAAGACACCTTATCAGGTCGGCGAAAAGGTAACAGTAACCATTCCTAAAAGTTCCGATGGTCGTGCACTAATCAGTATCGAAGACGGAACAAAAGTTATACAACGCGATTGGGTTAAAACCAGTGCAAAAGAAGATACAAAATATACGTTTGAAGTAACAGATGAGATGAATCCAAATTTCTTCATCTTTGCAACACTGCTACAGCCCTATGCCCAGACAGATAATGATCTGCCGATTCGTTTATATGGTGTTTTGAATATCAAGGTAGAGAATAAAAATACGATATTGACTCCCGTCATAAACATGCCTGATGAACTTCGACCCGAAAAAGAATTTACTGTATCGGTATCGGAGAAAAACAAGAAGGCTATGACCTATACTTTGGCTGTAGTTGATGAAGGTTTATTGGATCTTACATCCTTTAAAACACCAAATGCGTGGACTGACTTTTATGCTTATCAAGCATTAGGAGTTCGTACATGGGACATGTTCGATATGGTAGTAGGAGCACAAGCCGGAAAGCTGGGACCATTGTTGAGTATCGGTGGAGATGAGACTCTTAAACCATCGAGCAATCCATTGAACCGGTTTAAGCCTGTGGTGAAATTTTTAGGACCATTCACCATGAAGAAAGGCGAAACACAATCGCATAAGATAAAACTTGATCCCTATATTGGGTCGGTGCGAGTGATGGTGGTTGCAGGTTCGCAAGACGGAGCTTACGGAAGTACCGAAAAAACAGTGGCAGTGAAGAATCCGTTGATGGTTTTATCTACCCTTCCCAGAGTTGCAGGACCTGACGAGGAAATCTTACTCCCTGTGAATGTATTCGCTATGGATAAAAAAGTGAAAACAGTAAATGTAACCGTTCAGGCAGCCAATGGATTATTCCAGTTTGTTGACGGAACAAGCAAGTCAGTAACATTTACCGAAACAGGCGATAAGGTGATTTATTTTAAAGTGAAAGTAGCCAAGAAAACAGGAGCGGAGAAAGTAACCATAAAAGCGAGTGGGGGAGGCGAAAGCTCCAATGAAACAATAGATATAATGGTACGGAATCCTAATCCACCTATTATATTGACTTCCGATGCTTTGGTTCCGGCAGGACAATCGCATGATCTTAAAATTGATCTGGATTCGCCCACAGCAGAAGACTGGGTCAGACTCGAAGTTTCTCGTATGCCTGCAGTTGACTTGAGTAAAAATATGGCTTATTTGTATGATTATCCATATGGATGTTCGGAGCAAGTAACATCACGCGTATTTCCGCTGTTGTATGTGAGTGCATTTCGTAAATTCCCGGAAAAAGAAACCGAGAAGATGAAATACAATATCAATGAAGCAATCAAGATATTGTCGTCCCGTCAATTGGGCGATGGAGGAATTGTCTATTGGCCGGGAAGTGCATATCCTACAGAGTGGGTAACCACCTATGCAGGTCACTTCCTTATCGAAGCTAAGAATAAAGGCTATAATGTGCCCGAATCAGTTATCAGTAAGTGGAAGCAATTCCAGAAAAAAACAGCTCAACGCTGGAACAGAGGAGATCTTTACAGTTCTTACTATTCGTATTCGATGAACGATTTGCAACAAGCATATCGCTTGTATACATTAGCTTTAGCCGGCGATCCCGAATTGGGTGCAATGAATCGTTTGAAAGAAATGAAAGACCTATCAGTACAAGCTCGTTGGAGATTGGCTGCTGCATACGCTATTACAGGTAAAAAAGATGCAGCACAACAGATCGTATCAAATGTACCTTTAACAGTCGATAATTATTCGGCATTTAATAATACCTATGGTAGCCCTGCCCGCGATTTAGCGATGATAATGGAAACTAACTTATTGTTGGGCCGAACCGAGAAGGCTCTATCATTGGCACCTCAGGTATCGGCAGCATTAAGTTCCGATTATATTTCTACCCAAACAGCAGCATTTGGCTTGATAGCTATGTCTCAGTTAGCAGAGAAGATGGGTAAAGGAGTTATAGCTTATGACTGGAGCTTGAACGGGGTAGCCCAAAAGGTTGAAAATTCGTCACTGGTGTTTAACGAATATACGATTAAACCACAAGAAGAGGTAAATATCAATTTTACGAATAAAGGACAAGGCCAATTGTATGTTCGTTTGATTGGACGTACACAACCTCTGGTAGATAAATCTCTGCCTAAGAATGACGGAATAAATCTATATGTGAAATATGTGGATGATAATAACAACGAGATTGATGTAACTTCGCTTCAACAAGGAACCGAGTTCTTTGCAAATGTGATTGTTCAGAATGTTTCGGGCGAATCTATTACCGATTTGGCACTTACCCAGATATTCCCTTCAGGTTGGGAAATATTCAATAACCGCTTGTTTAATGCAGCGGCCAATGCTACCAACCCATCGTTTAATTATCAGGATATACGAGACGATAGAGTGATGACATTCTTTAATCTGGGTAATGGATACTCAACTGCCATTAAAGTTCGCTTACAGGCAGCCTATTGCGGTCGTTTCTATCTTCCCGCAGTATCTTGCGAAGCTATGTACAAACCGCAAACCCAAAGCCGTACTTCAGGTATGTGGGTTGAGGTAAAACAGTAAAAATTATATTCCGGATAAAAAAGCCGCATACATATATTGTATGCGGCTTTTTTATTGACAAAAATTCGAATTAAGCAATATTAAATATGTATTGCTATACTATTTAATTATATAAGAAATTCTTTTAAACCTTACTTATTTGTATTGTACCATCTGAAGATAACAGATCCAAAACCAACCGATGCATTGATGTTGGCTCCACCTCCGTTTAAATCACCTTTCACAACATTTTTGTTCTTTGTTCCAGCGAAATTGTCGGCTGTTAGTACCGATGCTGTAACATTATTGGTTGAAGACAGATTCAAATGAGCTTTCGTTGCGGGAGATACTGCAATCTGTATACTTCCCTTCTGTGTTTTAGCACTCATCGATTGAGATGCATTTGAGTTGATAAAAGCAATATAACCGTTTGTAGAGTTGGCTGTAATTGTGGAAGCCTCAGTATGCAGATATTTGATAGCTCCGCTTGTTGTAGTTGCTGTATGTTGCGGACCATTAAGCGACTGTACAAATATACCTCCGTTTTGGAGACTTAATTGAGAAGAAACACTTCGAGGTGTGAAGATTTTCATCGATACTCGTAGCTGATGGTAGTCGGTATCGTGGTTTACACCTTCTTTTGGGGTGACAGATGCATTTATAGTTATGCCATTAACTTCTGTTTTTACATCGTAATATTTATCTAAAATAGCGGTTATCTGTTCTTTAGATAATGACGACTTATCATCTGCTTTTGCATAAATATACACAGCAGCATCCGACTTATAACCGCCTAATACTTCTATATGTCCGTTTTGAGTTGTAGATGCTTTTACAATACCTATTGGATTGATCTGTAATGAATACCTAAGCATCGACTGTATAGAATCACCCACAAAAGCCTCACCTGTCGGTATAATTAACTTATCGTCACTTGAAGGGCCTTTGCCCCCCTCATTGATATTTCCTTCGGGGATAGATGGAGAATTGTTGTCATCACTGTCGCTGCAAGACGAAAATGCAGTAAGCAAACAAAATAGAGCTAAGCCACTAATAATTCTGGTTTTCATAAAAATAATTTTAGATGTGTGTTTATAAAAACAAAAGTGGTTAAACATTCTGAAGAGATTCTGTAGTGGACTTTTATTTAAATAAAAAGACGGATTCATTAGACCCGTCCTTTCTTATAATATACAGTTTGGTCTATGATTGATATCTAAAATAACATCAATCATTGTCGTCATCATCATAAAGGTTATTCAACTCAAAAGATAAACTATCAAGTTCTTTTACCCAAGATTCCATTAATTCTTTGGGTGTACCCGCAGGCGGGTTATCAATTCTGTCTTGGACTATCTCTATTTCTTTCTCAAGCTCCTCACGTCTATTACTCATCGCATATAAATATTTAGGTTTCTAATATTTAGCATTTTGAAAAATATTTGCGTTTGTATTAAGTCAAATGAAGCCGGGTTTATTATCCTCTGCTTTTCATACTGGCCTCGTCAGGATTAATTTTATTTGTCGCTGCCTTAACTTCACTGTTTGTTACTTTATCCGGACTCTTTTTCGTATCCTGAGCTATTCTCGCACTTTCGTATGACTTGAACTCTCTGTTCTTGGATGTTTTGTTAAGTATCTTCATAATGTTAATGTTTATCATTTATAAACGTCTTAATAATCAGGAATGTTCTTTCCAGAGTATTATTTAACGGATTATAAGTAAAAGAAAGTATTTAATGATGTACTTCGGACTTATAATAAGCTTTGGTTCTCTTTTACTTATCAAAGCAATAAAAAGGTCTTTTATCCTGAAATAAAAAAGGGGACGATTAATTTTCGTCCCCTTTCGGTATTATAATGTAAGAGTGAACTACTCTACACTGTCAAAATCTACAACGGTTTTTCTGTTAGCCATTACTCTGTCAAAGTCTTCTTTAGTACCAACAACAAGCTTATCAAAATCTCGTTGACCTGTACCTGCAGGAATCAAGTGACCACAAATAACGTTTTCTTTCAAACCTTCCAGTCTGTCAACCTTACCATTTATAGCAGCATCGTTAAGAACCTTAGTAGTTTCCTGGAACGAAGCAGCCGACATGAAGCTGGTTGTTTGAAGAGCCGCACGTGTGATACCTTGAAGTATTTGGTTTGCTGTTGCCGGAATGGCATCACGAACTTCTACAGTACGAAGGTCACGACGTTTCAACATCGAGTTTTCGTCTCTCAGTTTACGGGCTGTAACAATCTGTCCGGGCTCGAATGTTGAAGAGTCTCCTGCATCAACAACCACTTTTTTACCCCAGATACGATCGTTTTCTTCCATTACATCGTGCTTGTCAATAACCTGTTGTTCAAGGAAACGAGTATCTCCCGGATCAACTACTTCTACCTTACGCATCATTTGACGTACGATAACTTCGAAGTGTTTGTCATTGATTTTCACACCTTGCAGACGGTATACATCCTGTACTTCGTTTACAATATACTCTTGCACAGCAGTTGGCCCCATGATAGCAAGAATATCCGATGGAGTGGTAGCACCATCCGATAAAGGCATACCTGCACGTATAAAGTCATTCTCTTGTACTAGAATTTGTTTAGATAGTGGAACCAGATATTTCTTCACCTCACCTGTTTTAGATGTGACAACGACTTCTCTGTTGCCTCGTTTGATTTTACCAAACGAAATTTCACCATCAATTTCAGAAACAACAGCAGGGTTAGATGGGTTACGTGCTTCGAATAGCTCGGTAACACGAGGAAGACCCCCTGTGATATCACCCGCTTTACCGACTGCACGAGGTATCTTAACCAGTACATCTCCGGCTTTCATTGTATCGCCGTCTTCTTTGACAACGTGAGCTCCCAGAGGTAAACTGTATGTTTTGATGATATTGCCTTTCTCGTCCAGAACATGTGCTTCAGGAGCTTTTGTCTTGTCACGCGACTCGATAATGATCTTCTCTTTCAAACCGGTTTGTTCATCCGACTCAACTTTATAAGTTACATTCTCGATTACGTTTTCAAACTTGATCTTACCTGTTGCTTCAGATACGATAACGGCATTAAATGGATCCCATTCGCAAATAACATCACCTTTCTTAACGTTTGCTCCATCTTTGAAGTAAAGTTTAGCACCGTAAGGAATATTGTGAGTAAGTAATACGATTTTGGTGTTAGGATCAACAACGCGTATTTCAACCAGACGGCTTACAACGATTTGTACTTTCTTGCCCATTTCGTCAACAGTATCAACAACACGCAGGTCGTCTATCTCAAGAATACCATCATACTTGGTTGTGATGCTGTTTTCGGTAGCAATATTCGATGCAATACCCCCTACGTGGAACGTACGAAGTGTAAGCTGTGTACCCGGCTCACCAATCGATTGGGCTGCGATAACTCCAACAGCTTCTCCTTTTTGAACCATACGGCCTGTAGCAAGGTTACGTCCGTAACATTTTGCACACACACCTTTTTTCGATTCGCAAGTCAATACCGAACGGATTTCCACACGCTCGATAGGTGAATTTTGAATGATTGCAGCAGCTTCTTCTCTGATTTCTTCACCCGACTCAACAATAATTTCTCCTGTTTGCGGATGTTGGATATCATGAACTGAAACACGACCCAATATACGTTCGTATAATGAAGCTACAACCTCTTCGTTATTTTTAAGTTCTGTACAAACAAGACCGCGAAGTGTACCACAATCTTCTTCGTTGATGATCACATCTTGTGATACGTCAACCAGACGACGTGTTAAGTACCCTGCATCGGCTGTTTTCAATGCTGTATCGGCAAGACCTTTACGAGCACCGTGGGTAGAGATAAAGTACTCTAACACCGACAGACCTTCTTTAAAGTTAGAAAGGATGGGGTTCTCAATAATCTGAGCACCTTCCGCTCCACTTTTCTGAGGTTTAGCCATCAATCCACGCATACCTGACAACTGACGAATCTGTTCTTTAGAACCACGGGCTCCCGAGTCAAGCATCATATATACAGCATTGAAACCTTGGTCATCTTCTGAAAGTTGCTTCATCAAGATGTTCGACAATTTTGAGTTGATATGTGTCCAGGTATCAATAATCTGGTTGTAACGCTCGTTGTAGGTGATGAATCCCATATTGTAGTTTCCTAGAATCTGTTCAACTTCATCATATCCTTGTTTAACCAGCGTTTCTTTTTCTGCGGGGATGATTACATCCTCCAGGTTAAATGACAAACCTCCACGGAATGCCATAGTATATCCAAGATCTTTAATATCGTCAAGGAACTGAGCTGTTTTAGCAACTCCTGCCAGTTTGATGATATTACCGATAATATCTCTAAGCGATTTTTTAGAAAGTACTTCATTGATGAAGCCTACTTCAATCGGCGTATTTTGGTTTACAAGAACACGCCCTACCGTAGTTTCACGCATAATGGTAGCTACTTGCCCGTTTTCGTCAAGGTCTCTTACGTATACCTTGATAAGAGCATGTACATCCACTTTCTTTTCGTTATATGCAATGATTGCTTCTTCAGGTCCGTAGAATGTAAGACCTTCACCCAATGCTCCGGGACGTATTTTTGTGATATAATACAATCCCAATACCATGTCCTGAGAAGGTACGGTAATAGGTGCACCGTTAGCAGGGTTCAAGATATTATGAGAAGCAAGCATCAACATTTGAGCTTCCAAAATAGCGTCGTTACCCAAAGGTAAGTGAACAGCCATCTGGTCACCGTCAAAGTCAGCATTGAAGGCAGTACATGAAAGTGGGTGTAACTGGATAGCTTTACCCTCGATCATTTTAGGCTGGAATGCCTGAATACCCAAACGGTGTAGAGTAGGGGCACGGTTGAGCAATACTGGGTGACCTTTCATCACATGCTCAAGAATATCCCATACTACAGGCTCTTTGCGATCAACAATCTTTTTAGCGGATTTTACCGTTTTCACGATTCCGCGTTCGATCAGTTTACGGATCACAAATGGTTTGAATAGCTCGGCAGCCATATCTTTAGGGAGACCGCATTCGTGCATTTTCAATTCGGGTCCAACGACGATTACCGAACGGGCAGAGTAGTCCACACGTTTACCTAAAAGGTTTTGACGGAAACGTCCTTGTTTACCCTTCAAACTATCCGATAGTGATTTAAGAGGACGGTTCGATTCTGTTTTGATCGCACTCGATTTACGAGAGTTATCGAACAATGAATCCACAGCCTCTTGAAGCATACGTTTTTCGTTACGAAGGATTACATCCGGTGCTTTAATATCGATCAAGCGTTTCAAACGGTTGTTACGTATGATGACACGACGATACAAGTCATTCAAGTCAGATGTAGCGAAACGACCTCCATCCAAAGGTACCAATGGGCGAAGTTCGGGTGGAATGACGGGCACAATTTTAACAACCATCCATTCGGGGCGGTTTTTACCTTTCGATGAACGGAAAGCTTCTACCACCTGAAGTTGTTTCAGTGCTTCGTTTTTACGTTGTTGAGAAGTATCGGTATTTGCTCTGTGGCGAAGTGTATTAGCCAGTGAATCAAGATTCAGACGAGCCAATAGATCGTAAACCGCTTCTGCTCCCATTTTGGCAATAAACTTATTGGGGTCGCTATCATCCAATAGTTGATTGTCTTTAGGAAGTGTATCTAAGTGGTTCAGATATTCTTCTTCGGTTAATAGGTCTTTGTAAGCAACACCTTCTTCTTCTTTGATACCAGCTTGTATTACAACATAACGTTCGTAATAGATGATCATATCAAGTTTCTTGGTTGGTATACCAAGAAGATACCCCATTTTATTAGGTAAAGAACGGAAATACCAGATGTGAGCAACAGGCACTACCAAATGGATGTGACCTGTACGTTCGCGTCTTACTTTTTTCTCAGTAACCTCTACACCACAACGGTCGCAGACGATACCTTTATATCGGATACGTTTGTATTTACCGCAATGACATTCGTAGTCTTTTACCGGACCAAAAATACGTTCGCAGAACAAGCCGTCACGTTCGGGTTTGTATGTACGATAGTTGATAGTTTCGGGTTTCAAGACTTCACCGCTTGAGCTTTCCAGAATTTCTTCGGGAGAGGCAAGACTGACAGTGATTTTTGAAAAGCTACTCTTTACTTTACTATCTTTTCTAAAAGCCATATATCAAATTATATAAAGAGTTAAAGTATATTGTATAAGTATATGGAGTATTTCTCGGCGAAATACTCCACAAATCCTATGTTTTATTAATCAAGAGTTACGCTTAAGCCAAGACCTCTCATTTCGTGTAATAATACATTCAACGATTCGGGGATACCCGGCTGTGGCATCGGTTCGCCTTTAACAATAGCTTCGTAAGCTTTTGAACGTCCCATAACGTCGTCCGACTTGATTGTAAGTATTTCCTGCAAGATGTGAGCTGCACCGAATGCTTCAAGTGCCCAAACCTCCATCTCTCCGAAACGTTGCCCCCCGAATTGCGCTTTACCTCCAAGAGGTTGTTGCGTAATAAGTGAGTAAGGTCCGATAGAACGGGCGTGCATTTTGTCTTCAACCATGTGACCCAGTTTCAGCATGTAGATAATACCTACTGTTGCAGTTTGGTCAAAACGGTCTCCTGTACCACCATCATGCAAATATGCTTTACCATAGCGAGGTACACCGGCTTTATCTGTCCACTCATTCAAATCGTCAAGGCTTGCACCGTCGAAAATTGGAGTTGCAAATTTCACACCCAGTTCTTTTCCTGCCCAACCTAGTACAGTTTCAAAAATCTGTCCAAGGTTCATACGAGAAGGCACACCAAGTGGATTCAACACAATATCAACAGGCGTTCCGTCCGGTAAGAATGGCATATCTTCTTGACGAACGATACGAGACACGATACCTTTGTTACCGTGACGTCCAGCCATCTTATCACCTACTTGTACTTTACGTTTTTTAGCAACGTATACTTTTGCGATTTGTACAATACCCGATGGAAGTTCATCACCGATTGTCAGATCGAAGCGTTTACGTTTCAATTCGGCATCAAGCTCTTTGTACTTACGTAGATAATTTACAATTACGCTCTTAATAAGCTCGTTTTTGTCATCATCCGTAGTCCATTTACTTACTTGTATCGATTCGAAGTCAATGCTGTCAAGTGCCGATTTTGTAAATTTAGCACCTTTGGCAATAACGTCTGTATTTAAGTAATCTTTTACTCCTTGAGATGCTTTACCTTCGGTTAAGACTAATAGCTTATCTACTAGGATAGCTTTTAGTTTAGCCATTTTTTCTTCATATTCTTCATCAAGCTTGGGAAGCAATGCTTTGCTAGAAAGTTTTGTTTTTCCTTTTTTAGCTGCTTTAGAGAATAAGTTGGTTCCGATAACAACACCTTTCAATGATGGAGAAGCTTTCAAAGAAGCATCTTTTACATCTCCGGCTTTGTCTCCGAATATAGCACGAAGCAGTTTTTCTTCAGGTGAAGGATCCGACTCTCCCTTAGGAGTGATCTTACCGATAAGAATGTCGCCCGGACCTACACGAGCTCCTATGCGAACAATTCCTCTTTCATCCAAGTCTTTGGTGGCTTCTTCACTAACATTAGGTATATCAGAAGTTAATTCTTCAACACCACGTTTAGTGTCACGTACATCAAGAGAGAACTCTTCTACGTGAACAGATGTAAATATATCTTCACGAACAATACGCTCGTTCAATACGATAGCATCCTCGAAGTTATACCCTTTCCAAGGCATGAAAGCAACCTTAAGGTTCTTTCCGATTGCCAATTCTCCATCTTCGGTAGAGTATCCTTCGGTCAGAATATCACCGGCTACTACACGTTGACCTTTTTTGCACGTTGGGCGAAGGTCAATAGTTGTATTCTGGTTTGTTTTTCTGAATTTAGGTACTATATATGTCTTAACAGCACTGTCGAAGCTTATAAATTCTTCGTCATCGGTGCGGTCGTATTTAATTTTGATAGTACTTGCATCTACATATACAATTTCGCCGGCACCTTCTGCCACGATTTGTGTACGAGAGTCTTTAATAAGCAAGCCTTCGATACCTGTTCCTACAATAGGGGCTTCAGTACGAAGTAATGGAACTGCCTGGCGCATCATATTCGATCCCATTAGTGCACGGTTGGCATCATCATGCTCCAAGAAAGGAATCAAAGATGCTGCAATAGATGCGATCTGAGTTGGAGATACGTCCATCAATTCTACTTCTTCAGGACTAACTACGGGATAGTCGGCATCCTGACGGGCTTTTACTCGTGTATTGATGAAATTACCATTATCATCTAAAGGAGCATTTCCTTGAGCGATGATTTTTTCTTCCTCCTCTTCTGCTGCCAGGTAAATGATACCATTATCAGAAAGGTCTACTTGTTTATTACTAACTTTACGGTAAGGAGTTTCGATGAATCCCAACTCATTGATTTTAGCATATACGCAAAGTGAAGAAATAAGACCGATATTTGGTCCTTCAGGAGTTTCAATCGGACACAAACGACCATAGTGGGTAAAGTGAACGTCACGTACCTCAAAACCTGCTCTTTCACGAGAAAGACCACCTGGTCCTAAGGCCGACATACGGCGTTTGTGAGTAATCTCAGCCAGAGGGTTGGTTTGATCCATGAACTGAGAAAGTGCATTCGTTCCGAAGAATGTATTAACAACAGATGAGATTGTTTTCGCATTGATCAGGTCAATAGGAGTAAACACCTCATTGTCTCGTACGTTCATTCTCTCACGAATGATACGGGCCATACGGTTAAGGCCAACTCCAAACTGGTTGTAAAGTTGTTCTCCTACAGTACGTACACGTCTGTTACTTAAGTGGTCAATATCATCTACAATTGCTTTGGAGTTGATAAGCTCAATTAAGTATTTAATGATTTCAATTATATCTTCTTTGGTTAAAACGCGAACATCTACGCTCGTATTCAAACCAAGTTTTTTATTGATTCTGTATCGACCAACTTCTCCTAAGTCATAACGTTTTTCGGAGAAGAATAAACTGTTGATAACCTCGCGTGCACTGGTATCATCAGCAGGTTCGGCACTACGCAACTGTCTGTAGATATGACGAACAGCGTCTATTTCCGAATTACTAGGGTCTTTTTGTAAAGTGTTATAGATTATAGTGTAATCCGAAGCGTTTTGATTGCTCTTATGCAACAATATCGAAGCTACGCCCGAGTCAAGGATAGCATCCATATGATCCTTTTCAAGGACTGTTTCGCGTTCGATTATAACTTCATTTCGTTCTATAGAAGTAACCTCACCAGTGTCTTCATCTACAAAATCTTCCATCCATGTCTTAAGGATACGGGCGGCAAGCCTGCGTCCTTCAATCTTTTTTAGATTTTGCTTATTAACTTTAACTTCCTCGGCAAGGTCAAATATTTCGAGAATATCTTTATCACTTTCGAAACCGATAGCTCTAAGCAGAGTAGTTACCGGTAATTTCTTTTTTCTGTCGATATAGGCATACATGACACTGTTGATGTCTGTAGCAAATTCAATCCAAGAACCCTTGAACGGAATGATACGAGCAGAGTATAATTTACTACCATTGGCATGTACACTTTGTCCAAAGAATACACCTGGCGAACGGTGAAGTTGTGATACAACTACACGCTCAGCTCCATTGATGACAAAAGTACCTTTTTCTGTCATGTATGGAATTAGTCCAAGGTATACGTCTTGAATTACTGTATCGAAATCCTCATGATCGGGGTCTGTACAGTAAAGTTTTAGCTTCGCTTTTAGAGGAACACTATATGTTAAGCCTCTCTCAACACACTCATCAATGGTGTAGCGAGGAGGATCTATATAGTAGTCCAAAAATTCTAATACAAAGTTATTGCGAGTATCTGCGATAGGAAAATTCTCAGCAAAAACTTTATATAAGCCTTCTTTCTTTCTTTTTTCAGGAGGTGTATCAAGCTGTAAAAAGTCTCTGAACGACTTTAATTGTACTTCAAGAAAGTCCGGGTAGTGAAGAGGATTTTTTATTGAAGCAAAGTTGATTCTTTGATTTGTTGTATTTGAAGACATGGAATACTCTTTTTTTTGAACTAATTACTTTTGACGCAAAAAGGTCAAGAACCTCCTTTCTCAGAAGGTTCTCAACCAACATCCTGATTAACAGGATTTTTTTGTTTTATTTAAGTTCAACTTCAGCTCCAGCTTCTTCCAGTTGTTTTTTCAATGCATCAGCTTCATCTTTGCTAACACCTTTTTTCAAATCAGAAGGAGCAGCATCTACTAGATCTTTTGCTTCTTTTAAACCTAAACCTGTAAGTTCTTTAACAGCTTTTACTATAGCTAGTTTGTTTGCACCAGCAGATTTCAAAACAACATCAAATGCTGTTTTTTCTTCTGCAGCTTCTCCAGCAGCAGCAGGAGCAGCAGCAACAGCAACAGCTGCAGCAGCTGGTTCAATACCGTATTCTGTTTTAAGGATTTCAGCTAGTTCACTAACTTCTTTAACCGTCAAATTTACTAGTTGTTCAGCAATAGCTTTTACGTCTGCCATTTTTGTATGTATTAAAATTGTTATTACTTCTTTTGTTTAATTTATCTTTTCGATAGAGTCTCAAGTACTCCGTGGATGGTGTTACCACCTGATTGAAGAGCTGATACAACGTTTTTGATTGGTGATTGTAACAATCCGATAACGTCGCCGATAAGTTCTTCTTTGCTCTTGATGTGTACCAATGCTTTTAAGTTCTCAGCACCTACATAGAAACTTTCTTGTACGTAAGCTGCTTTAAGAGCAGGTATACCTTCTTTGCTATATTTATCGATTAATTTAGCAGGAGCATTTGCTACATTAGAGAACATGATAGCTGTATTTCCTTTCAAAACCGGAGTTAATTCAGAAAAATCCGTATCCAATGATTCTAATGCTTTTTGTAGCAAGGTATTTTTAACTACCATCAGCTTGATATCGCTTTTGAAGCATTCTGCTCTCAATGCGCTTGTTTTGGCAGCATTAAGTGTAGAGATATCAGTTAAGTAGAAGAAATCATATTCTTTTACTGTCGCTGCAATAGTATTTATTATAGTGCTTTTATCTTCCTTTCTCATAATTCCGTAGTTTTAATTAGTTTTCGTCTACTGATTTAGGGTCGATTTTAATACCCGGACTCATAGTGCTAGAAAGAAATACACTCTTCACATAAGTACCTTTAGCTGAACTTGGTTTCAATTTGATAAGCGTATTGATAAACTCTTTCGCATTATCTTTGATTTGATCAGCAGTAAATGATACCTTACCTATAGATGCATGGATAATACCTGTTTTGTCTACTTTAAAGTCAATCTTACCTGCTTTAACCTCAGTAACAGCTTTTGCTACATCTATTGTAACAGTACCGCTCTTTGGATTCGGCATAAGACCACGAGGACCTAGTACACGACCTAAAGCTCCGATTTTACCCATAATGGCGGGTTGAGTGATGATAACATCAATATCAGTCCAGCCACCTTTTATTTTTTCGATATATTCATCAAGACCTACGTGGTCTGCACCAGCTTCTTTTGCAGCAGCTTCGGCGTCTGGCGAACATAATACAAGAACTCTAACTTGTTTTCCTGTTCCATGAGGTAGAGATACAACACCTCTTACCATTTGGTTAGCTTTACGTGGATCAACACCCAGACGTACATCTACGTCTACAGATGCATCAAATTTACTTGTAGTAATTTCTTTTACAAGTTCGGATGCTTCTTTCAGTGTATAAGATTTCCCTGCTTCAATTTTGCTGAAAGCTAACTTTTGATTTTTTGTAAGTTTACCCATTTCTCAATTGAAGTTTATTTATTTAACATCAGGGAAAGCCCCTTTTACTGTGATCCCCATACTTCTAGCTGTTCCGGCAACCATTTTCATGGCCGATTCGATTGTAAAACAATTCAAGTCAGTCATTTTATCTTCAGCAATAACTTTTACTTGTTCCCAAGTTATTTCCGAGACTTTTTTACGGTTAGGTTCAGCAGAACCACTTTTTAGCTTTGTTAGCTCAAGTAGTTGTATAGCTACAGGAGGATTTTTGATTATAAAATCAAAAGACTTGTCAGCATAGTAAGTAATTACTACTGGTAAAATTTTACCTGCTTTGTCTTGAGTTCTGGCATTAAATTGCTTGCAAAAATCCATAATGTTGATCCCTTTCGAACCTAGAGCAGGTCCTACGGGAGGAGATGGATTTGCTGCACCGCCTTTAATTTGTAATTTTAATTGTCCAGCAATTTCTTTAGCCATTTTTGTTTTAAATTTTTTTGTTTTTGTTTAAAACTTAGTGGAAGTCAATAAAAAATGCGTAACCAAATTTATTGTTCTTTTTCGACTTGTAGGTAATTCAATTCGAGAGGTGTTTTCCGTCCGAATATCTTTACCATCACTTTGAGTTTCTTTTTCTCTGCATTCACTTCTTCAATAATACCCGAGAAGCCATTGAAAGGTCCGTTATTAACCTTCACGGTTTCTCCTACGATATATTGAACATCCATTTCTTCGGTTTGCTCATCTAACTCATCCATTGTGCCCAAAATGCGATTTACTTCAGATTGGCTTAAAGGTTGAGGGTTTGTTGCATTAGGAAGAAAACCGGCTACATAATTTATGTTGCGTAGTTCATGCACAACTTCACCCACCAAAGCAGCTTCTATCAAAATGTATCCAGGAAGATAAGCTCTTTCTTTAAGAACTTTTTTCCCATTACGCATGATATAAGTCTTTTCGGTAGGTATAAGAACTTGAGAAATGTATTTTCCTAACTCGGTTTTTTTTATTTCCGCCTCAAGATACTCTTTGACTTTATTTTCTTTTCCGCTAACAGCACGCAGTACGTACCATTTCTTTTCGATTTCAGTCATTTTAATAAATTAAAGAGGATTATTATACAAGATTGTAAAAATACTTAAGTGCCCATTCGAAGACAGAGTCTATCCCAAACACTATTAGAGCCATAATGAAGGAAGCTATCATGACAACAACAGCACTGTTTGTTAGCTCTGCACGTGTAGGCCAAGAAACCTTGTGTACAAGTTCGTTATATGAGTCTTTTACGTATTGAATTATTTTTTTCATTACCCATTAAGAGATTTGCACGGGTTGAGAGACTCGAACTCCCGACACCTGGTTTTGGAGACCAGTGCTCTACCAACTGAGCTAAACCCGTAAGTAAAGCCGGCTATAATAGCTATAGCCGACTTGGCTTTATTTTCTGAATAAATACTTACTCAAGAATTTCTGTAATCTGACCAGCTCCTACTGTACGACCACCTTCGCGGATTGCGAAACGTAGACCTACGTTACATGCTACTGGGTAGATTAATTCTACAGTGATTGTTAAGTTATCACCTGGCATTACCATGTCAGTTCCTTCTGGAAGTGTGATTTCACCTGTAACATCCAATGTACGGATATAGAATTGAGGACGGTATTTGTTGTGGAATGGAGTGTGACGTCCACCTTCTTCTTTTTTCAATACGTATACCTCAGCTTTGATCTTAGTGTGAGGAGTTACTTTTCCTGGGTGAGTGATAACCATACCACGTTTGATATCGTCTTTGTCAACACCACGAAGTAAAAGACCTACGTTATCTCCTGCTTGACCTTCGTCTAGGATTTTACGGAACATCTCAACACCGGTGACAACTGATTTTTTACCTTCAGCTCCAAGACCGATAATTTGAACTTCTTCAGAAGTTTTGATGATACCAGTTTCGATACGACCTGTTGCTACAGTACCACGACCTGTGATCGAGAATACGTCTTCAACTGGCATAAGGAATGGTTTATCAACGTCACGTGGAGGAAGTGGAATCCAAGTATCAACAGCGTTCATAAGCTCCATAACTTGGCTAACCCAAGGCTCAACACCGTTTAATGCTCCAAGAGCAGATCCACGGATAACTGGAGTATTGTCACCGTCGAAGTTGTAGAATGAAAGAAGTTCTCTCATTTCCATTTCAACAAGCTCCAACATTTCTTCGTCTTCAACGATATCGCATTTGTTCATGAATACAACTAGACGAGGTACGTTCACCTGACGTGCTAGAAGGATGTGCTCACGAGTTTGAGGCATAGGACCATCAGTTGCAGCAACTACAATGATAGCACCGTCCATTTGTGCAGCACCAGTAACCATGTTCTTTACGTAGTCAGCGTGACCTGGACAGTCAACGTGAGCGTAGTGACGGTTAGCTGTTTGATATTCTACGTGAGAAGTATTGATAGTGATACCACGTTCTTTTTCTTCAGGAGCGTTATCGATTTGATCAAAAGATTTAGCTTCAGAGAACCCTTTATCTGCTAATACTTTAGTGATAGCAGCAGTAAGAGTAGTTTTACCGTGGTCAACGTGACCGATTGTACCGATATTTACGTGTGGTTTCGACCGGTTAAAATGTTCTTTTGCCATAATAAAGTGTACTTATTAATTAATGATTGCTTTTCTAATTCTTTTTTATAGTGATTAAAAAACCACCGTTTATATTGCCTGCTGCAATCTCTAGAGCCCATGACGGGACTTGAACCCGTGACCTCTTCCTTACCAAGGAAGTGCTCTACCACTGAGCTACATTGGCGATAAGAGCGGAAGACGGGGCTCAAACCCGCGACCCTCAGCTTGGAAGGCTGATGCTCTATCAACTGAGCTACTTCCGCGCAATGAAAGTGGGCAGTGATGGATTCGAACCACCGTAAGCTTACGCTATCTGAGTTACAGTCAGACCCATTTGGCCACTCTGGTAACTGCCCTTTCTTTTTTGCAGATAAAAATAGGCTTTCGCCTTTTTTGAGCCTCTTGTCGGATTCGAACCAACGACCCCGAGATTACAAATCACGTGCTCTGGCCAACTGAGCTAAAGAGGCATGGCTTTGATTATTTTGAAAATAATAATCGCCGTTTCACAGATGTGCTTTATGCGAAACGGCGACAAAAATAGAAAGAAATTTCTTAACTCCCAAGAAAATGTCCGTTAATTTTACTTGGTTTGTACTTTTTCTTTATACTTGATCAGTTGTTTTTCCAAAGCCTCTGAGCATAAATCGATTGCCTCTTCGAAACTTTCGGCTGTTTTGTTTGCGTAAAGTTCGTCATTTTTGACATTTAGCTTTATTGAGGCGTCTTTGTTGTTGTTGCTTTCGGGTTTTACAACTTTAAGTATGATATCTGCACTTAATATGTCGTCTGAATATTTTTCTAATTTAGTTACTTTTTTTTGGATAAACTCTCTAAGTTTTTCACTAGCGTCAAAATGTAGCGCTTGAATTTTAATGTCCATCATGATTCCTCCTTTTGTTTTAATAGTTATGCTCGAGGATGAGCTTTGTTGTATATTTTCTTAAGTTCGTCAAAAGATGTATGTGTGTAAATTTCGGTAGATGCCAGGCTTGAATGTCCCAGCAATTCTTTTACCGCATTTATGTCAGCTCCGTTGTTGAGCATTCCTGTAGCAAAGGAATGTCTTAATACGTGTGGGCTCGCTTTCGCTAAAGTCGGAATCCACTTGAGATGACTGCTTACTACCCGATGGATTAGCATGGGGTAGATGGGTTCTCCGTCCTTTTTAACAAAGAAGGCGACTGTTTGGTTCTCGAAATTTTTGTTTCGTATTTCGAGGTAAGCATCTATTAGTGTTATTGTGTTTTTGCTGACGGGAATTATGCGTTGCTTATTGCGCTTTCCGGTAACTCGTATGCTGCCTGAATACAGGTCAATATCTTTATCGGTTAGTCCGATAAGCTCGGCCCTGCGCATGCCTGTTACATAAAATAGTTCGAGGATGACCTTATCTCGGAATGACTCATAATCGTTATCTTCCGTTTCGATATCCAGAACCTTTTCCATGTCAGAATAATTTATAAAAGATGGTATTGGCTTTTTTGCTTTGGGCCCACTTATCTTTTTTAAAGGACTTATCGATATTGATCCCATTTTTTGGAGATATCGATAGAATGATTTCAAAGAGCTCAGTTTTCTGTTGACAGACCGGGCGGAGGTTTTTGCTTCCATTAGGAATATGATCCATGCCCTGACAATATCACCGTCTACAGTTTCTAATTCGATATCACGATAGTGTGATTCAATAAAGTCGCGGAATTGAATGAGATCGCTATAATAAGAAATCTCCGTGTGAGAAGAGTAGTTCTTTTCATAACGGAGATAATCTATATATTTATCAACTATCGTCATTCTTTACCTTTCTGGTTCAAAGACGAAGTTATACAATCGTTGTTATAAATACAAATGTTTTAATCTTCTATTTGGTGAAGTTTTTGTACGTATGCAGCGTGTATTCTTTGTTTTCTATTTGTAATTGATGGTTTTTCAAAAGCTTGACGACGTCTTAGTTCTTTTACAACACCTGTTTTTTCGAACTTTCTTTTAAATTTTTTAAGTGCTTTTTCGATGTTTTCACCTTCTTTTATAGGAACAACTATCATAATTTTTGTTTTTAAATTTCTGTTATAAAAAAATGTTTTGATTTAATTAAAATAAATCCTTCTCAATTATATCTTATTGATCCGGATACATACATAATGCTTTATTTTTCCTTAAAGCTTATGTTTTATTACTATATTATTCTAAGTATTAATCAAAACCTCCCTTCTTTTTCGGGTTGCAAAGATATATGTTTCAATTAGAAACACAAAAGATATTGAAGAAATTCTTCGAAATATTAAGAACAGGCATATGCATAGTGATTAAAGTAGATTAAAAAGTTATAAGTATCTATTGCTGTTTCGCTTGCCCAAACAATAAATAGTCTTTTATAAAATGTAGGTGGATGCGAGTGAGGAGATGATATAGAAGAGCAAAATTAAAAAATGAAGTTAGAAATATTCCTAAATAAATGTGTAGTCTTTTTCTTTTATGTTGATTTTAATGTTTTTGTAATCAGTTTGTTGTGATGGTTTTCGTGTTGGGGAATTTTTAGGGGAATTTTTTACTTTTGGGAAATTTTAGGTAAAAGAATATGGATATTGCACATTTTTAGTATTTTTGTGCCATTCAACAATCAAAAAGAATATTATTCACTAATAGAAAAATAAAAATGAGTCATAACTTATTAAAGGGCAAAAGAGGTATCGTCTTTGGAGCTCTAAATGAAATGTCAATAGCATGGAAAGTTGCAGAAAAAGCTGTAGAGCAAGGAGCAACTATTACATTATCAAATACTCCTATGGCAATGAGAATGGGAGAAACTAATGCATTGGCTGACAAATTAAAGACAGAAGTCATTCCTGCAGATGCTACAATCGTAGAAGATCTTGAACTTGTTTTTGCAAGATCGCAAGAAATTCTGGGTGGTAAGATTGACTTCGTTCTTCACTCAATAGGTATGTCTCCAAACGTACGAAAAGGACGCGATTATGATGATTTAGACTATAAATTTTTAGATAAAACATTAGATATTTCGGCTGTCTCTTTTCACAAAATGATGCAGGTTGCGAAAAAAATGGATGCGATTGCTGAAGGCGGTTCGGTTTTAGCTCTTACTCATATTGCAGCACAACGTACTTTTGCAGGATATAACGATATGGCTGATGCTAAATCGTTGTTAGAATCGATAGGTCGTAGCTTTGGTTATGTATATGGACGTGATAAAGGTGTACGTGTGAATACAATTTCACAATCCCCTACAATGACCACTGCCGGAGCAGGTATCGGAGGTATGGGCGGATTTCTTGAATTTGCCGAAAAAATGTCGCCTCTAGGTAATGCCAATGCCGAGGAGTGTGCCGATTATTGTATTGTTATGTTCTCGGATTTGACTCGCAAAGTAACCATGCAAAACTTATTTCACGATGGAGGTTTCTCTAATATGGGACTTACTGTAGCCGTGATGGATGAGTTTAATGCAAATAAATAAGCCGAATTTATTCGTGAGGAAAAAGAATAAAAGGTTATAAGTCTTAAGAGACAGAAAACAAGAGTTTTCTGTCTCTTTTTTTATATATTTGTCGTGTTTTGAAGAAACACAAATAAATAGAATAGGATACACTCTTCTGTACAAAGAAAAAGTTTAGGAATAATTATGTTAATAAAAATATATCCGGAAAATCCCAATCAAAAAGAAATTGATAAAGTGGTGAAGGTTCTTCAAGATGGAGGACTGGTTATCTATCCTACCGATACTGTTTATGCAATTGGTTGTGATGCTTTAAATGTGAGAGCCGTAGAGAAAATTTGTAAGATGAAAGGTATAAATCCGGCAAAGAGTAATCTATCGATTATATGCTATGATCTTAGCAATATCAGTGAGTATGCTAAGGTAGATACTTCTACATTTAAATTAATGAAGAAGAATTTACCCGGAGCTTTTACTTTTTTGTTAAATACAACATCCTCTCTGCCTAAGATATATAAAGATAAAAAAACAGTTGGTATCAGGATACCGGACAACAATATCATCAGGGAAATTGTTAGAATCCTAGGTAATCCTGTTTTGACAACATCTGTTAAAAACGATGATGAGATCATAGAGTATACAACAGACCCCGAATTAATGGAGGAAAAGTATGAAAATGTTGTAGATCTTATTATTGATGGGGGATATGGAGGTCTCGAAGCTTCAACCATAGTCGATTGTACAGACGGTGAGCCTACTATCGTACGGCAAGGCAAAGGGGAGCTAATTTGGTAGAAATAAATAAAATATCTAATTTTGCACCAACATTAATATAATACTTAAGTAGCGAAAATATGAAAAAAAGACTTTTTACAATACTGTCTGTTGTTTTAGGCACTATGTTTATGGTATCTTGTGGTGGAGACGATCCTGTACCCACACCACCGGTGGATACGAAAACCAATGAGCAGATATTAACAGTTATGAAAAATAACTACCTCTGGACTCCAAATAATGTATCTTTAGAACAAGAAACTCCGGCTTTTTTCAAGTCGTTGTTAAGTGCCAATGATGTTTACACCGACGGAGGAAATAAGTATAATTATTCAAGAATCTCATCAACAAGCGAACCGGCTGTAACAGTATACGATCCGGGATTTGAATATGCTATTAATAATTATATCAGTGGGGTGACCTATTATGTGGTTTTGTATGTAAAGCCTAATACCCCAGCGAAAGACTTTATGGCACGTGGATTGTATATCACAAAAGTAAATGGTACTGCTGTTACTGCAGCTAATGCATCTACTCTATTGGCAAGTGCATATAGTAAAGGTGAAAAAATAACACTATCTATAAGAACCCCTATGATTACAGAGGAAAAATCTGTGTCGTTTTCGCCTGTAGCAAATTATGTGGAGGCACCAATGCATACGTCAAGCATCTTGCCTGCAGGGTCTAAGAAGGTTGGTTATATTGCCTACAATAACTTTTCAGCAGGAGCAAATTATGCTTATGACAATAGTTTAGCTGCTAAGTTGACCGAGTTTAAAAATCAGGGAGTAACTGATCTTGTATTTGATGTACGCTATAATTCGGGAGGAAGTCTTAGCGGAGTTCAGGCATTGGGTAGTGCTTTGGTAAAAGGTCGTGATACAAATAAAGCATTTATTCAACAAGTATACCGTCCGGATCTGCCAACACCTGTTAGACCCTTGAACTTTCAAGATAAAACAGCGGAAGGTAAAGGAGTGGCTATTCCTACATTGGGAGATCAACTGGGTAAGATATATATAATAACAGGGCAAACGACAGCGGGTGCTTCAGAGGCACTAATCAATGCTATTAAAGCATATAGAGCAAATGATATTGTACTGGTTGGGGAGAAAACAAAAGGACGCAATATTGCAACTGCAAGAACGACTGAAAATGGAACAGCCGGTAAATGGAATTTGACTTTGGCATATCTGTATATGGCTGACGTTAATAAGAACTATAACTATACGGCAGGTTTTACTCCTAATACTCCAATTCAGGAAGTTAAAGTTGCTGCAGAAAAGAAGATACTTTTAGGAGAGCTGGGTACCAAAGACGAGGTTATCCTCTCTCAAATATTAGCAACTATAGGCGGTGCAAAATCAACGCTATCTGTAGAAACAAGATCGACCGGATTTGAAAGAGAACTGAAAACATCTTTATCAAACAGAATCGGAGCTAATGAAACGATGGTAGATCTACAATAATAAGAATATAGGATCGTAAAATAGAAAAGTGACGGAATCTAAACAGATTCCGTCACTTTTTGTATTTAAGCATGTATCATTTTCTTAATTTTGTAAACAAAGATTAAATCTTTATATTTGTAGGTTAACGTCATACATAAATGATAATAAAAAAAGGTTTGAGACCTTCGAACGAAAAACAATAAATTTTAGACCCGACATAGCTATGAAAGTAATGAAATTTGGCGGAACCTCTCTGGGATCGGCTCAAAATATACTCAATGTAAAAAAGATAATAGATGCCGAAAAAGGCTCATTGGTTATTGTAGCGTCTGCGTTTGGAGGAATAACGGACAAATTGATGGCAACCTCATTGCTTGCTGCCGACGGGAATGCCGATTATGAATTGAGTTTTAAGGGAATTATTGATACCCATCTTTCGATAATAGAAGGTTTGAATTTTGACAAGAAAACAGAATCCGACCTTTTATCTAAAATCAATGTCTTGCTAGACGAACTTAGTAATATATTTAAAGGTGTTTTTTTAATAAACGACCTTTCGCAACGTACGTCTGATAAAATTGTAAGTTATGGCGAGAGATTATCGTCTCTTATTGTAAGTTATGTATTAAGTGACTTCGAGCATCTGGATGCTATTCAATTAATAAAGACTAATTCGGCTTTCGGAAAACATACCCCTGATATCGAATTGTCGAGCTCTTTGATTAAAAATGCTTTTGCAACATCGTCTGGCAAAGTATTGGTGGCAGGTTTTATTTCTGCCTGTAAATCGAGAAATGAGATTACCAATCTGGGAAGAGGCGGTTCGGATTACACTGCAGCCATATTTGCTTCGGCTTTAGATGCCGATGTCTTAGAAATATGGACAGATGTAGATGGCTTTATGTCGGCTGATCCGAAAGTAATCAGCGGAGCGTATGTGATAGAGCATTTGACTTTTACGGAAGCTACCGAGCTTTGCAATTTTGGAGCAAAAGTTATATATCCACCTACAATATTTCCTGTTTACCATAAGAATATACCCATCCGTATCAAGAATACCTTTCACCCTGAATTGCCCGGAACTTTTATCTCCCACGATGGTGGTGAGAATAAGAGGAAAGCTCTGATAAAAGGTATCTCATCCATAGATGATACTTGTTTGCTTACCGTGCAGGGGTTGGGTATGGTTGGTATTATTGGGGTCAATTACCGGATATTCCGTGCATTGGCTAAAAATGCCATCAGTGTGTTCTTGGTATCTCAGGCTTCATCCGAAAATAGTACCTCTATCGGAGTACGCTCAGTAGATGCCGATCTGGCTGCGAGTGTGCTGGAAGAAGAGTTTGCCAATGAAATAGCTCTCGGTAGTATCAATAGGGTTCAGTTGGAGCGTGACTTGGCAACAGTATCTATTGTTGGTGAGAATATGAAATATACTCCCGGTATTGCCGGAAAATTATTCGAAACACTGGGTAAAAGTGGTATCAGTGTTGTTGCTTGTGCTCAGGGAGCTTCGGAAGTAAATATCTCTTTTGTTATCAAAAATAAATATTTGAGAAAGGCGTTGAACTCAATTCACGATTCGTTTTTCTTATCAGAATATAAGGTGCTGAATCTTTTTATTGTTGGAGGTACGGGAATTGTCGGTGGTCATTTGATCGAACAAATCAAAAAGCAACAACCGAAATTAAAGCAACAGTATTCTTTAAAGTTAAATGTTGCAGGTATCGCCAACGGACGTAAAGCCTTGTTTTGCAGAGAAGGTATTGATCTGGATAATTACAGAGAGCTTCTCGACAAAGAAGGTATTGCAAGTTCTCCCAGCATATTACAAGACAAAATTTTGGATATGAATATATTCAATGCTGTTTTTGTCGATTGTACAGCGAGTGAACAAATTGCCTCATTATATGACAGTTTATTGGCAAATAATGTTTCGGTAGTTACTGCCAATAAGATTGCCGCTTCGTCGGCTTACGACAATTATTTGAAATTGAAAAATACAGCTCGTGAGCGTAACGTGAAGTTCTTGTTTGAAACGAATGTGGGGGCAGGTCTTCCCATTATTAACACGATGAACTCGCTTACTAACTCGGGGGATAAAATCATCAAGATTGAAGCGGTATTGTCGGGAACACTTAACTTTATATTCAATACTATAAGCAAAGATATTCCATTTAGTAAGGCTGTACAATTGGCAAAAGAGGCGGGCTATGCTGAACCCGACCCACGTGTTGATTTATGTGGACAGGATGTAATCCGTAAATTGGTTATTCTTAGTCGCGAAGCCGGATATAAAGTCGAGCAAAAAGATGTGAAAGTAAAGCTATTTGTTCCTCAGAAATATTTTGATGGAACACTCGATGAGTTTTGGAGTAGTATTGCCGAGGTTGACAAAGGCTTTGAGGATCGTCGCCAAAATCTGGAAGCCGAAGGAAAGCACCTCCGTTTCGTAGCCAAATACGAAAATGGCGAATGTGAAGTAGGTTTGCAGGAAGTTGACATGAGTCATCCGTTTTATGAACTGGAAGGCAGCAACAATATAATTCAGATCACAACCGAGCGTTATAATGAGTATCCGATGATTATAAAAGGATATGGTGCCGGAGCAAGTGTAACTGCGGCGGGTGTGTTTTCTGATATTATCAGTATTGCCAATGTGAGATAAGGTCTGGTTTTTAGACCTCCTGAATAACTCAAAATTGTTTTATCCGATCAAAAGGATAAAGCAATTTTTTTATTAATATCTTTGTATATTCAAATAAGGACGTAAAAAGATGATAGAAATACATAAAGTACCTTCTCCATGTTTTGTGATGGAAGAAGAATTGTTACGAAAAAACTTATCGTTGATAAAATCGGTAAAAGATCGTACCGGCGTTAATATTATATTGGCGTTTAAAGCTTTTGCCATGTGGAAATCTTTCCCTATTATCCGCGAATATATACCCTATTCGACAGCCAGTTCGGTGTTTGAAGCACAATTGGCTTTTGAGGAAATGAAAAGTCCTGCACATACCTTTTCACCCGCTTATACCAATGAGAATTTCCCTACATTCTTAAAATATAGCGATCATATAACCTTTAATTCGTTGACGCAATTTGAAAGGTTTTACCCTCAGGTTGTAGCGGATGGAAATAAGGTTTCGTGTGGAATTCGCATTAATCCCGAGTATTCGGAGGTGGAAACCGATTTGTATAATCCATGTGCACCCGGATCACGTTTTGGAGTAACTCCCGAGGCTTTGGGAGATAAATTACCCGAAGGTGTTGAAGGACTGCATTTTCATACACTATGCGAATCTTCTTCTTTTGATCTGGAGAAAACTCTAAATGTAGTAATTACTAAATTCGATAAATGGCTTAAACAGGCTAAATGGTTGAATATGGGTGGTGGTCATCTAATGACTCGTGACGATTATGATGTAGAGCATCTGGTTGAATTGCTACTTTCTTTAAGAGAGAAATATCCACATCTCGAAATTATAATGGAACCCGGAAGTGCATTTGCTTGGCAAACAGGCGTGTTAGTGTCTTCTGTTATAGATGTAGTAGAAAATCAGGGAATAAAAACAGCTATTCTGGATGTTTCGTTTGCCTGTCATATGCCCGATTGCTTAGAGATGCCTTACAAGCCAAAGATACGAGGTGCATACCATGATCCTGTTGAAGGAAAACCAACATACCGGATGGGTGGTAACAGCTGTTTGAGTGGTGATTTTATGGGCGATTGGTCTTTTGATGAACCTTTAGCTATAGGGGATAAAATTGTATTTGAGGATATGATTCACTATACTATCGTGAAAACAACCATGTTTAATGGAATATCACATCCGGCTATCGCATTGTGGCGTCAGGATAACCAACTTGAAATATATAGAGAGTTTGATTATACAGATTATAAAAACAGAATGAGCTAAGGTCTCGCATAATTAAGTTCGCATAACTATTTATTGCTTTGGCAAGTGAAAAAGCGATAGCTATTTATGGTTTTTAAATATGTCATTAAATGTTTTCTGTTACTTAATATATGTATATATTTTATTTCTTAATTATCTGGAATATCATCGTATTCTTTTTATACGGACTTGATAAACGAAAAGCAAAAGCCCATAAATATAGGATCAGCGAAAAAATGCTTCTCCTTAGCTCTTTGTTTTTTGGAGCAATCGGAGCTATTCTGGGAATGAATATATTTCGTCATAAGACAAAGCATACAAAGTTTCAGATACTGATCCCCATATTTTTGATTCTCAATTGTGTATGTTTTTATTATTGGAGAGACTATCTTTTGATGAAGTTGTAAAATAATGTTGAGGATATAAAAAATCCATCGGATAGATTGACTATCCGATGGATTTTTCTTTTGTATAAGTTTAATTTTATTTCGTTCCTTCTTTAGTCTTTAAAGATATTATTGGTAAATATTCACTTGTAATCATGTCTTTGATTTTAGCATATGGAAGTGTAACTTCTACCAATCCGTCAGAATAAGGAGCAACCTCATAACTGTTATATACATAGACAATACCTTGGTTGTTAAAGTAGAAATTTTCGCTGGGTACAATTGATTCAGGATCAAGTAGTGTTATAGTATCTCCTTGCGAGTTTAGTGTCTTAGCTAAATCTTCTTTAATATATTGAGTAAGCTTGTCCTGACTTCCGCTTTTAAATAGTTTATCTCCTTTTATTACAGAACCATTGCGGGTATCAATATTGTAATAAGAAATATATTGTGAGCCGTGAGCGCCTCCCATATATTCATTGGTTTCGGTTCTGGCTGTAATAGTCATGTCGGTAGTGTCAAATACCGATGTTGTAACATTTTTATAATAATCGGAAAGGTCGCTTCGGTCTTTAATTGCTAACTTTGCAATATCAAGACTTTCGTTGATTGACCTGTTGGTTAGCGTGTCAAATGCACTTTGAGGGTCTAGGTTCTTATAATCATCTCCGGCAAAGGCCATTGCGAAATTCGACTGTATGATAGAAAGGAGAGAATCGTTGCCGATTTTAGAAGGATAGTTAAATTCGAAACTTAACTCTATACCTCCCTTTGTAGAGTCATTATCTAAAAAGACTTTCTTTTCAAGACTAAGCTTGTCGAACTTCCATTTTTCACCTGCCGGAATGTTTTGTTGTGTTTTTTTACAAGAAGTGATTGCTATGATCACCATCAAGATGGCAAAACTAATCTTTTTCATAATCGAACAAATTTATATTTTATTAAGAACAAATTTAGCATAAAAACGCATGACAGACATAATAAGTTCAATTAACTAACGTTTATAAATGTAAAAAGAGGTAATAAAGGGAAATCAAAAGTATTTATTAAAAGGGGAAAGCCTATGGATGAGAAATCTACACAAGTAACAGGCGATGAAAAATTATTGGAGATGCTGACAGACGAACATGGACCATCATCAAAGACTTTAAGTTTTTTGAAGATGTTTGCACATAGTTACTATGCCGAACCATCATTGCCGGAAGAGATTAGAGCTACATGTTTAAATTAAGGATTGTAGCAATAAATTAAAAATCTAAGAGATAACAGTCTTTCCTTATTTAAAAGGAAAGACTGTTTTTTTATTATCTTTGCTTACAACAATAAGCGTATAAGTCAAGGCTCTGTTGCAAAATTATATTAGCGTTTGTTGTTGCAATCAGTTGTAAATTAGAAGAGGTCTTTAGACCTTAGGATATAAAATTGTATTATGAGTCATAAAATATCACCTTCGCTTCTTTCTGCCGATTTTTTGAATCTGCAAAAAGATATTGAAATGTTAAATAACAGTGAAGCCGACTGGTTGCATTGTGATGTAATGGATGGAGTATTTGTTCCTAACATATCTTTTGGTTTTCCTGTATTGGAGCGTGTTAAAGAAATAGCCAAGAAACCTCTGGATGTACATTTAATGATTGTGCAACCGGAAAAGTTTATCCAGCAGGTAAAGGATATAAATGCTTATATGATGACTGTCCATTATGAAGCGTGTACACACCTTCACCGAACAGTTGGGGCTATTCATGATGCAGGAATGAAAGCAGGGGTAACACTAAATCCGCATACGCCGGTAGAATTGCTTGAAGATATTCTTGAAGATTTAGATATGGTGCTGATTATGTCTGTCAATCCGGGATTCGGAGGGCAGAAGTTTATTGAAAGGTCATTATCTAAAGTATCGCGTTTAAGAAAAATGATCGAAGAGCGTAACCTCTCTACTTTAATAGAAGTAGACGGAGGAGTGAATCTCGAAACAGGAAAACGTTTACTCGATGCCGGAGCAGATGTCCTTGTAGCGGGTAATGCAGTCTTTTCGGCACCGAATCCTACTCAAATGATCTATGAATTGAAAAACTTATAAGATATATCTGTGAGTTGAGGTATGGAGAAAATTACGAAAGCTCCGTTTTTTAGACTATTGTTACCTCTTCTTTTAGGTATTGTAATTCAATATTATTGCCATATAGGAAAATGGAGTATAATTCCGATAGCTTTAGGGCTTGGTATTGTACTCCTTTCGTATTTTGTGCCAAAATCTAAAATATTAGGTCACCAATTCCGATTTGGTTATGGCGTTTGTTTTATATTGTTAGGTGTAGGAGTTATTTCGACTATGCTGAGACAACAAATGTCGGCCTTTACATTTCCAGATGTCAGTGAAACCTATACAGCCACTGTTGTCGATATACCTCAGGAAAAACCAAGCTCGTATGCCTATCGTGTTAAACTGAAAAATTGTAATAAACAGATTGTTTGCTATTTTTCGAAAGAGGATAATTTAGAAGATTTAAAAGTAGGAGATACCTTTACTTTCTTTTCTCAAATACAAGCATTTAAAAGCAGAGGCAACCCCGGTGAATTTGATTACGCCCGTTATATGTATAACAAAGGCTATTCGGGGATGACATTTGTCGGATCAGACAGATGGCAGAAAGAACAAGTGTCCAATTCTGATTTATTTATTAAGGCAGCACAAAGTAGGCAATATATACTTCAATTATATAAATCACTAGATCTGACTACGGAAGAATATGGTATGTTTTCGGCTCTCACATTAGGATATACAGATGCCTTGTCTGATGAAACTGTAGAGTCTTTCAGGGCTACGGGTGTCGCACATATCCTGGCAGTCAGCGGAATGCACGTGGGGATTATTTTTGTAGTTATATCTTCTCTGGTGAGCTTTGTACACCGTCACTCAAAATACAATTGGATAAAGCAAATCATTATCATTCTTTTACTCTGGATCTATGTATTTATCATAGGTTTTCCTCCTTCGGCACTTCGGGCTTGTCTTATGCTTACAGCCCTCTGTGTTGCTGCATTGTTCGGAAGCAAGAGTTATTCTTATAATACTTTATTTATGACGGCTTTCCTAATGCTTGTGTGGAATCCTCTGTGGTTGTTTGATATGGGTTTCCAGTTGAGTTTTCTCGCCGTATTATCCATGCTTCTTCTTATGCCTGTTTTGTCGGATGCAATGCCTGTGAAAAATAGATATATAAGATATTTCCGTGATATATTCAATGTATCCTTATCTGTGCAGATGGGCATATTTCCTCTGTGCTTATATTACTTCGGTACGTTTCCTGTTTATTTTTTTATAAGTAATTTGATTATTATTCCACTGGCAACACTGGCTATTTACAGTGCAGTTATTATTTTCGCTCTACAGGTTATGGGTGTTTTTCTACCTTCGCTTGTAACATATCTCCAATATGTACCGGTTAACCTATTTAAATTATTGGTAAAGGCGATAACCGATATGTCTTTGTTTTTCGAGAATTTACCATACGCTTCGCTACAGAATCTAAAACCATCTATGGTAGGATTGATTCTGCTATGGTTAATTATTATATCACTTATATCCTTTCTTTTAAAAAAGAAGCCATGGAATCTGATTGTATCATTAGTCTGTACTTTGTTTTTTATAGGTATGAGTTTTCGAACAATTATTAATAATAAAGATACATTGATGGTTTATAACAGACCGGAGTCAACACAAATTGTATATCAAATAGGATATCATAAGGAGGAAATCACTGAAGTGAAAGACAACAAACTTATCTGGTTGAATGGGGCAAAATATCTGATAGTAACAAATGATACATGGAAAGGGAGATCCCCTAATCAAAAAATGAAAGTTGATTATCTTCATTTAGTTGAGAATAATTCATTGTCATTATATTCTCTTAATCATGTGTTTGAAATAGATAAGGTTATTCTTGACGGTTCTTTGTCAAAGAAAACACTACAAAGATTTGTGTTAGAATGTGAAAAATTACGAATTCCTTATTACGATGTATCGGATAATGGAGTTTTACGGATATTTTTTTAGTATTTTTGCATGTTCATGATATGAGTTTAAATATAAAATGGGCTTGAGTCCCCAATATTAAATAAATGTTTACAAAAATAATAGATCAGGATAAGATAACTAAAGTAGCTGACCTAATTGATAAAGCGGACAAAGCGGTTATTGTAACTCATGTTTCTCCCGATGGCGATGCTATTGGTTCTTCTTTAGGATTATATCATTATCTGATTGATCAGGGCTTGGATGTTACTGTAATTGTGCCTAACGAATTTCCATATTTTTTAAAATGGCTGAAAGGCTCGAAAGATATTCTTATTTATGAAAAATATCCGGACTTTGCAGAGAAGCTTATCAGAGAAGCCGAGCTTGTATTTTGTCTGGACTTTAATGTGCTAAGTCGTATTAAAGAAATCGGACCATTGGTAGAAGCTTCCGAATCTAAAAAAGTACTGGTTGACCATCATCCTTATCCATCGGATTTCAGCAATGTTTGTATTTCACACCCTGAGATATCGTCTACGAGTGAGCTCATTTTCAGATTGATCTGTCGTATGGGAGATTTTGAAATGATGAGTAAAGATTCGGCAGAAGCTATTTATATGGGAATGATGACAGATACAGGGGCGTTTACATATAACTCGAACGATCCACAGATATATTATATCATTGCTCAGCTTTTAAATAAAGGTATCGATAAAGATTATATATACTCCAAAGTATACCATAGCTATACGGCTGACCGTTATCGTATGATGGGACATATGTTGTCGGAACGTATGAAAATATATGAAGAGTATGGAGCTAGCCTGATCTGGTTAGATAATGAAGATCAGAAGAGATTCAACTCTCAGAAAGGAGATACCGAAGGCTTTGCTAATTTACCATTAAATATAAGAGGTGTAACCTTTGCCGTATTTATGAGAGAAGACGATGATATGATAAAAATATCACTTCGTTCGCAAGGCGATTTTCCTTGTAATACATTTTCGTCTCAATGTTTTAATGGAGGAGGACATCTGAATGCTTCGGGTGGTGAATTCTATGGTTCATTAGCAGAGGCAATGGCTCTTTTTGAAAATACCCTTCCCGAATATGCTGATTTATTGATAAATAATAAAAATAACCTGGAGAAAAAATGAGAAAAGTATTAGGACTGATTTGTTTTATTATCGGTTTGTGCGTTGCCTTTGCTGCATGTAGCAGTAGTGAAACATATGCAGACAAATTGAAGAATGAGCGCAAAAATATTAGCCGTTTTATCAATGAACATAATATTGTTGTTTTGAATCAATACCCTGCCAGTGGCGTTTTTGAAGAAAATGAATACTTTAGAGATCCCTTAACAGGTGTCTATATAAACGTAATTGATTCGGGTAATGGAAATAGAGCTAGTGTTTCGAAACGTTCGGAAGTGAATGTGAGATTTGATGGAGCAATGACACTCCCTACAAATGAGTCAGATACGACAACTAATAATCTGCCTGGATCGCAACCCATCTCTTTTACTTATGGTATAACAGCCACTTACAGTAATTCTAATGTCGGTAGTTTTGATTATTATTATTTATCTACAGGGATAACTGCTCCTTTACAATATGTGGGCGAAAATGCAAGGGTAAGATTAATCGTTCCTTTTGCAAGTGGCTCTAATTTTCAATTGGCTGCATTTAAAGCTATGTATTATACCCAATTGCAATATACACGAATTATTAACTAATAATCTATAATGTATTTATACTATGGCATTAATAAAATCAATCTCAGGTATCAGAGGTACTATCGGTGGACTTGCGGGTGAAGGACTCAATCCACTTGATGCTGTTAAATTTGTTTCGGCTTATGCAACCTTTATTAAGAAAAATGCAACTTCTAAAAGTAATAAAATAGTAGTTGGACGTGATGCCCGTATTTCCGGAGCCATGATGGAGCAGGTTGTAGTCGGAACTCTTATGGGAATAGGTTTTGACGTTGTAAATATAGGGTTGGCAACAACGCCTACAACCGAATTGGCTACTGCTATGGAAGGTGCTTGCGGAGGAATTATTCTTACAGCAAGTCATAACCCTCGTCAGTGGAATGCTTTGAAGTTGCTGAATCAGGACGGAGAGTTTCTCAATGCAGAAGAAGGAGCGGAGGTGCTTCGTATAGCAGAGGCTGAAGAATTTATTTTCGCAGATGTTGATAATTTGGGAAAAGTAACAAATAAAGATTATTCAGATGCACATATCCAAGCAGTGCTTGACCTTAAACTGGTTGATGTTGCCGCTATTAAAGCTGCCAATTTTAAGGTGGCAATAGATTGTGTAAATTCAGTAGGAGGAATTGTAGTACCTAAGTTGCTTAAGGCATTAGGCGTAAATCATATAGTAGAACTAAACTGTGAACCTACAGGTAATTTTGCTCATAATCCCGAACCTTTAGCCGAAAATCTGACTGAAATTTCAGATTTGATGAAGTCAGGAAAAGCGGATGTCGGCATCGTTGTAGATCCGGATGTTGACCGTTTGGCGCTTGTTGACGAGAAAGGCGAAATGTTTGGAGAAGAATATACATTGGTGGCTGTTGCCGATTATGTATTGAAGCATACCCCCGGCAATACCGTTTCGAATCTAAGTTCGAGCCGTGCATTACGTGATGTGACCAATCGCTATGGTATGCAGTATAATGCAGCTGCGGTAGGTGAAGTGAATGTGACAACAAAGATGAAAGCAACCAATGCTGTAATTGGAGGCGAAGGCAATGGAGGGGTCATATATCCAGCCAGTCATTATGGACGCGACTCTTTGGTAGGTATTGCACTATTTCTGTCACATTTGGCACACGAAAGGAAGACCGTAAGTGAGTTGCGCGCAACTTATCCGGAGTATTATATTGCAAAACAAAAAATCGAGTTAACTCCCGATATAGATGTAGACGCTATATTGAAAGCGGTTAAAGAGAAATTTTCGTCATATGATGTAACAGATATCGATGGGGTGAAAATTGACTTTCCTGATAAATGGGTACATCTACGAAAATCAAATACCGAACCTATTATCCGTATCTATTCGGAAGCTTCGACTATGGAAGATGCCGAAATAGCAGGAGCAGAGATTATTGAAATTATAAAATTGCTTACGAAGTAGAATTCAAAAAGATGAAATAGAATCGGCTTGTATCATTATAAAATGATGCAAGTCGATTTTTCTGTCTGAAAGGACCGCGATTTATATTTATATTTGTCATGGTAATAGATAAGGCCTGAGGCCTTAGGTTAAATTAGATCAGATGAAAGAGAAACTAATAAGTGCAGACGAAGTTCGGAGCATGCATCCTATATTCAGAGGACGTTTTGGAAATATACTTATCAAACTGGCAATGAATTTGACAGGTTTGAATAAGGTTAACCGGGTTTATGACGCATCCAAGCAATACGAAGGAGTTGAGTTTTGCAATCACCTCCTGAAAGATGTTGGTGTAAATGTCGTAGTTGAAAATGCTGATGTTTTGAAGCAATTCGACAATCAGGCTTTTATAACTGTATCTAATCATGCATACGGTCATATTGATGGTATTACAGCTATTGATGTCGTAGGTTCTATTCGTCCCGATTATAAAATGATGGTTAACTTTATTTTGGGTATGATAGATACTATGTCAATGCACTTTATTGCCGTTAATCCTTATCAGAGTGGAAAGCTGGCAAGTAAATCAAGTCTCGATGGAGTAAAGCAATGTATTACCCACCTGAAAGAAGGTCACCCGCTAGGTTTCTTTCCTGCCGGAGCGGTCTCAAAGACCAAAATACATAAAGGAAAAATGATCGTTCGAGATAGAGAGTGGCAACCGTCGGTTATAAAGTTGATTAAAGGTTCTAAAGTTCCTGTTATACCAATGTATTTCAGTGGAAAGAATTCATGGTTCTTCAACTTCCTTGATTTAGTTGACTGGCGATTAAGAAGTTTGAGATTGGGGCATGAGGTGTATAACAAAAAAGGAAAAACAATCCGTGTGGTTTTTGGCAAACCAATTATGCCTGATGAAATTGCAAAGCATACCGATCTGGAAGAGCTTGGTAATTTCCTGAAAGATAAAACATATGCTCTTGCCAAGGAAGGGGAATAGATTTCGATATGCTAACATTAATTCTTTTTAATCGTTCGTTTGTTCGAGATCAAATTAAATATGTAAATTTGTCAGTATAGCTGACATATGAAGTAACGAGATATTACTTGGTCGTATTTCAATAATATAACGATCTGTTTCTGTTATACTAACCAAAGGACTAAAAAAGGTCAAAGACCACAATTTATACGAAAGAAAATATGGCAAAACCCGATATACAACAAGTAAAGCAACGATTTGGTATTATAGGAAATAGCCCCGATCTCAACCGGGCTATTGATATAGCCTTGCAAGTGGCTCCAACAGATATGTCTGTACTTGTAACAGGAGAAAGTGGGGTGGGAAAAGAAAGTTTTCCTCAGATAATCCACCAATTCAGTCGTCGTAAACATGGTACCTATATTGCTGTAAACTGTGGATCAATTCCCGAAGGAACTATCGATTCGGAGCTTTTCGGGCACGAAAAAGGGTCTTTTACCGGAGCTACGGGAGAACGCAAAGGATATTTTGAAGTTGCCAACGGCGGAACACTCTTTCTGGATGAAGTAGGGGAGTTACCTTTGTCGACACAAGCACGTTTATTGCGTGTTTTAGAGAGTGGTGAATATATGAAAGTAGGTTCTTCGAAAGTCGAAAAAACCGATGTCAGAGTAGTTGCTGCAACTAATCTGGACATGGTAACGGCTACAGCAAACGGACGTTTTCGTGAAGATTTGTATTATAGGTTAAATACAGTGCCTATCCGTGTACCTGCATTGCGTGAGCGTAAAGATGATATTCCCTTATTATTTCGAAAATTTGCAAGCGAATGTGCCGAAAAATATCAAATGCCTGCTATTGCATTAACCAATGATGCACGAGAAACACTCAAAAATTACAGATGGCCGGGAAATATTCGGCAATTGAAAAATATCACAGAGCAAATTTCTATTATTGAACAAGTAAGAGAGATTAGCTCCGATATATTGAAGTTGTATTTACCGGCAAATGAAGTTGGTATAGTTCCGATAGGGACAATTAATGCAGGGGCGACCGATCAGAAGTTATTTAATACTGAAAGAGAGATTCTTTATCAGGTACTTTTTGATATGAGAAAGGACATGAACGATTTGAAAAAGGTCGTACATGATTTAATTGCAGGTAAGGAGGCTCCGCATTTAAAGAGTGATTCCGTGATCCCTGCATCATCTGCATTTACGGTAATTGATAAAGATACGAATACAAATATAACTGTTCCGGTCAAATACAATGAAGCCCCTTCAGTGTCATCTCTTCCAATATCTAAGGATGCCGAAGATATAGATTCGAATGATTATGAGGAAGAGGCAGTATCACTTCAGGATGTAGAAAAAGATATGATCAAGAAAGCTTTGGAACGACATAGCGGCAAACGTAAATATGCAGCCCAAGATCTTAAAATATCAGAACGCACATTATATCGAAAAATCAAAGAATACAATTTAGAGAATTTATGAGAAAACTGATTTCTTGTTTAGTTATATTACTTATTGTTGTGTCGTGTCGTATATCGTATCAATTTAATGGAGCCTCGATAGATTATAGTAAAGTAAAAACAATTCAGATTAAGGACTTCCAGAATCAGGCAAGGCTGGTTTATCCTCCATTGTCCCAGATGTTTAGTGAGCATATGAGGGATGTGTTTCTTCGGAATACAAAATTGCAATTAGTTAATAACGGTCGGGCAGATTTGGAAATAGAAGGAGAAATCATAGGTTATGACCTTATGGCTTTAGCTGTGCAGGAAGGGCAGTTTGCCTCACAAACACGCTTGACGATGACGGTGCGGATGCGTTTTCGTAATAACGTAAACCCGCAAGAAGATAAAGAAGAAACATTCTCGGCATATCAGAATTTCAACAGTAACGAGATATTAGATAATATACAGGCTCAGTTGGTTGAAGAATTGAATAAGGAAATTGTAGACCAGATATTTAATGCTACAATGGCAAATTGGTAATTATAGAACCTGAAATAAGAATAGGCTATGAATATAAAGGATTTTTACGAATTGGTTGAGTTGAAAAAGGAGCCGGATGCATCGATGCTCCTTAAGTTGCAACTTCTTACAAAGAAATATCCATTTTTTCAAGCCGGACTATATACCTATATTAAGTGCTTATACATTAATGAGTCTGATAACTTTCAATCGGAACTCAGTAGATTGGCTCCTTTCATTATGGACAGAAAGGCGTTGTTCTATTACGTAATGAGTGCGGAGTATAAAGAGTTTCAAAAACAGTCGGGGCATAGCTTGCCCGAGAGTAGGACAGAGGCACTTATCAGTGCTTTCTTTGAAACACTAGATAATACTGATATGCAACGTGAGTTGGAGCATGCGATTGTAAATTCCAGCATGGCATCCTTAGATTACTTTTCTTATCTCGAATCATCGGAAAATACGGATTCTGACTCCAAAGTGAATGTAGATAGTATTCCTTCATTTTCGATAGAAGACATCAATATACATTATGGAGATTCCCAAGAGGTTATTTCAGTAGAGGTCGAAAATGAATTGGAAGCCGGAGACGGAGTGGAGCCGATTGGGGAACCGGTTCAGCTAAAGCATCAAAGTATTATTGATAACTTTATAACAAAAGCTCAGGATAAAGAAAACTTACGAATAACCTTTGATCCATCGGTTCAGGAAAATTTATATGACGGTGATGATACTCCTTTGCAAGAAGAAACAGAACAAGAATTAGACGATGACTTCTTTTTTACGCAAACTCTTGCTAATATATATATTAAACAAAAGAAATATAATCGCGCATATGAAATTATTAAGCGTTTGAGCTTGAATTATCCCGAAAAAAATATTTACTTTGCAGACCAATTATCATTCTTGGAGAAAGTAATAAAAAATTCGAATAAAAAATAAATAAAAGATATGGAAATTGTTCTTTCTATTTTGACCATTATAGTGTCTATTGTTTTGGTCTTGGTTGTTTTAGTTCAGAAATCAAAAGGTGGAGGTTTATCTTCAAACTTCTCTTCATCTAACCAATTTATGGGTGCTCCTAAAACAGCTGATGTTTTGGAAAAAACAACATGGGTTTTGGCTGGAACTGTTATCGTTCTAAGTATGCTTAGCACCAAAGTAATAACAAGTAATGCACAAGACAGACAACCTCTACAATTAACTGCTCCGGTTGATAATACTGAGGCTCCGGATATGCAATCGCCACAGCCAACTGCTGTACCACAATTACCTCAATCACCAGAATCTACAACTCCTGAACCAGCTAATTAATTAAGTAATCAGGATTCTAAAAATATAAAGAGGAAAGCTTCGTAAATGTCGCTTTCCTCTTTTTTGCTTTCCGTAAAAATATCCTATTATTATTGTCGATTGTCTACTTTAAAATAGACTAGAAACCTCTTTGTCTCATTGCTTCGAATGTAATTATAGCAGTTGATACCGATACGTTCAATGAGTCTATTTTGCCTCTCATCGGTATTTTTATTCTACGGTCTGCATTATCCAGCCAGAATGACGTTAGCCCATCAGCTTCGGTTCCCATAATAATAGCCGAGGGTTGCGTATAATCTTCCTCATGGTACCAATTTGAAGCTTTCAATTCGGCAGCATAAGATTTAATCTTATTTTTTTTCAGCCACATTCTGGCCTCTTCCGAAGAGCAAACAGCAGTGGGTACAGTAAATATACATCCGACACTCGATCTGATTGCATTCGGGTTGTAAATATCTGTCAACGGGTCACAAATGATGACGGCATCTACTTGCGCGGCATCCGCACTTCTAAGTATCGCTCCCAGATTTCCGGGTTTTTCCACTGCTTCGAGTATTATAATAAATGGATTATCATTCAGTCTAAGATCATCTAATGTATGTGACTTGGGTTTTGCCAGAGTTATTAAACCATCTGATCCTTCGCGGTAGGCTATTTTCTCGAAAACTTGTTGTGATACTTCATATTGAAGATTTCCTGCTACAGTATCGAGTACTCTCGGATAGTCTGTTTTTTCAAAAAGCTCAGGGCATATAAAAACGGAATCAACAATATATCCTGCGGATAAAGCAAGCATAAGTTCTCTGGCTCCTTCGAGTATGAAAAGGTTCTGGGCTTTTCGTTCTTTAGCCTTACTTAATTTTACAATGTTTTTTATACGACTATTTTGTAGACTGCTAATTCGTTCCATGCTTGATGAAAAGTAAAAAGAATATATTTAACTGTTGTACCAGACTATTACTGTTTTGCTTGTCAAAGCAGTAAACGATTCTGCAAATTGAATTTACAAAGGAATATAATTTTCTTGATGTATAACGAATAAAATATGAAAAACAAAAGAGCCTACCCTACTAGGGTAAGCTCTTTATTATATAGTTTGGAGTAGTATTTTATTCTCCGGCTTTTTCTGTTGTGCCGTATTCAGACACTCGTTGTATATATTTCCATTCTTTATTGCCAACACACTGCATTGTATACGTCCAGTTTTCATTGGTGTTGTTGCTTACAGGGTTGGAATAAATTAATACAGTAACTTCAGCCATTTGGTCAATACCATTTACCTGAGGTTGTGCATCCGGATATTTCATCGTTAAAAATAACTTTATCGCTTCTATAGTTCGTTGATCCATAAATGCAGCTTTCTCTGCAATAGTTCCCGATTTTGGATATGTAGTATCAAGAGATCTGTCTTTGTCCCGATAGCTTACATTACCATAATTGGCACTAAAACCATAATAGTACTCCGAGTCTCCATAACTATTTATTAAAGCAGGGTTATCTATTGCCTGATGAGCTTTCACATAATTCACAATCATCATGTAGCCATCTGTATCGGCTTTTCCTTTTTGCATTATTACGCGTAAAGTCGGATCAAATACCCATCCTTTATTTGAGAATACAAATTGGTCTGTTTTATCCACAATGAAAGTGTTGGCTGCCCATTTACCGTCAGTATATACATATTCATCGGCATAGCAAGCTGTAGCAGATGTTTTATATACGATTGTTCTGCTTTCTCCCGCTTGTGCAAAAGGGAATTTAAGCTTCAGGTATGCAGGCAGGTAATTAGGAGCTTGAGCTGTAGTTAAGAACTTAAGACCCATTGCATCGTAATCGGCAGGTTGAAGAGATATAACAGAAGATGCAAGCTGCCATTTAGAAGCTTTGTATTCGTATGCAGCATATTGAAGCTCTTTATGTTTTACATCTTGACCTATGATTTCATCGTATGCCTTTACATTATCAATCTGATAAGTTGTGGTTTTCTTAGGAGTAGAAGTGTCATCTCCCGAGTATTTGAATGAAATATAGATTCTCTTGCCTTTATATGCTTTTAGATCCAATATACCTGCGCTAGCCCATGTGCTGTATCCACTCGCTGGCTGAGGTATTGTAAAGCTGGAAGTAACATCTTTCCATGTTGCGGTTGTAATATTGGCTTCTTTTCCGTCAAAATTTTCTGATATCTCGATTGATAAACAGTTAGCCGTGAAATTTCCGACCACAATATCGAATGTAAATTTAGGATTGGTGGTCTTTGTTAAATCAATAACTTTAGTAATCAATCTCACATCATTTACGGCTTTGCTGTTATAAGATGAAACTTGAGCATACTTGTTATTAGAGTAAACCCGGTTTTGCCAGCCTATATTACCTTTCAAATCCTTGTTAATCCATCCGTCTATGGCAACCAATACTCCTGATCCGGCAGGATAAGCTTCGAAGTCTTCTTCAATAATTTCGTTTTCTACAGTAGAGCTAACTGGCTCTTCTTTTGAATAATAATATTCTACATTCCTGAACATACCTTCAGTTGGTGAAGTTATATTCTTGGCAAGAATGGTAGGAATTGACTTCTCTGGTGATTTAGCCGGAGTAAGAGATGTCACTACATTTTCGCCCCATATTAATTTGTAATCATTTTCAGTAAGGGCATAGGGTGCTGTAGACAGGTTGGTAACAACCTCATTACGCCCTTCTTTATACTTATAAGTAACCTTTGCGGAAGACTTGACATCTGCTGCATAATATTTGGTTGTCAAAAAGTATGGAATGAGTGTACTGGCTTCAGCAGAGGCCGAAAACATTTTGTCTGCATTCAGAATTTTAGCAGTAGCTGAATCCTGTGCATTTTTATTGGCATTTAAAGCTTTTACAATAGTTGCTATATCTGCATCAGTAAAAGTATATTCGTAGGTAGCTACATTATGCGGTCTCGAAAGCTCCTCAAAACCATCGAAGTTTCGTTCGTTATAATCACAACCTGAAAATGTTGCTGTGAGTATTGTTGCGAGTAATAATATATATTTCTTCATTTTTATATTCTATTTCGAATTAAAATTTCACTTTCAAAGTTGTAGTATATGTTCTTCCGAAACCATACATAACAGCAACTTGTTTCCAGCTGTGAGCTCCTTCTGTACGAGGATTTAGGTCTCTTGAATCAGATATATATACTTGGTCTAAAGCGTTATTTACATTACCCATCAAATTGGCATCAAACGGACCGATTTTGAATCGGTAGTTAGCTCTTAGGTCTAATAATCCGGCATTAGGAACTTTGTAAGGAGTATTGTATTTATAAGTTCCGCCAATATCCGGCACTTCGATAGCGTAGTCAGCATAGTTGTCAGCATAAAAAGTGAAATCAGCACCTACGGTAAGACCATCTAATAATCGATAGCTGGCACCTGTTGCAAATGTAGTTTGTGCCGAGTTACCCACTTTCACACCTTTCAAATCAATAGTAATAGGTTTTTGGTCTTCGGGTGCAACAGGAGAATTTCCATCACTAGGTTGTCCGTAAGAATCATAAACAAATCCTTGAGCTCTGCTATCCCATATCCAATCCCCTAAAGATACCATACCTGTTATCTCTAATCTGTGAGTAGGTTTAAGAACAAAATCCAGCTCTATCCCTTGGTGGCGTGCATCAAGCCCGCTAAGGTTTACGAATGCATTCTGGTCGTTTCCGAAAGATCTTACAGTTGTTCTGTCCATCCATTTTGTATAATATACATTCAGGTTGGCAGTGAAAAATCTGGAGCGATAGCCATAACCCAACTCAGCAGAAAATAATTTTTCATTAATCGCATTCTTATTTACCGCATTACTTGTATGTATAGACGTGAAATAACCACCACTCATAAATGGTGCACGAGACAAATAACCCGTATTAAAGAATACGTTATGTTCTTCAGTTAAGTTATAATTAGCACCTCCTTTGACATTAAATCCAAGGAAGCTTTTTACTTCCGATTTCTCGTTTTCTTTGCTGTAATAGAATCTATCTATTTTCCAGTAAGTACTATTAGATACAGAACCTGAAATAAATACACTTAGTTTGTCTTTATTGTACTCTGCTTGAGAGAATACACCTTCTTGAACTACATAACCGGTATTATCGCGGTATACAACATCTCCGACTCTTAGTTTTTCATTGATAAACGAATTGGTAAGTCCGGGTCTGTTAGCTTCTTTTATCTTGGCACGTGATGGATCTATAAAAAATTGTCCACCCATAAGATCAACAATCTTTCCGTCGTGTAATCCTGCATAGTAACGAAGGTCTACACCTCCATACACATCAATCTCATTAGTCAATTTAGTTGTGTACGTTGATATCAAACCTGTCCATATATGATTGTTACGAGACTCAGTTAGTACAGCTTGAGAACCATTTGGATCGTCCGCATTTTCTTGTTGTAAAATACCATAATCCATATATCCGGTTAAGCGGTCACGGTATTTTGTGTTAAGCGTTCCGGTAGCAGTTGCAGTTCCATACAAGTTAGAATATACAGAAGAGTTACCCCTCCAAGCACGTCCTGCACCATCTCCTATAGACATGTATACAACAGAAGATAAACTCGACTTATCGTTGATAGTCCAGAAGTGATTTAATGAAAGTTGAGGCTTGTGATAACGGTTGCGGTTTGCTTCCACACGTTGCCCTTGTGCATCGAAACCATAGGTCGGATTAAATTTATATTTATCCTTTTGTTGTTGCCATTCGGTAATCAACATCTTGTCACCATTATAGCGTTGGTTGTGCCATTGAGGTGCACCGAAAGCGGTAAAAGACAGTTGGTGGTTTTCGTTGATTATTTTAGAGATATTGATAAACCAACTGTAACCCTCGAATTCAGTACCTAAAATATATCCGTCTCCCCAAGTCTTTGAACCAAGAAAACTCATAGCCCATCCGTTTTTACTAAGACCTGTTGACACATTAAATGCTATTTTGTTGTATCCGTCATTCCCCATACTATATAAAATAGCTCCTCCTTTTTCAGAGTCGGTTGATTTGGTTACAATATTAATTGTACCTCCTACCGATGGAGCCGAAACTTTAGATGCTCCAAGACCACGTTGTACCTGTAATGAGCGGGTGACATCCTGAAGCCCTGCCCAGTTAGACCAGTAAACACCTCCCCATTCCATATCGTTGACAGGAACACCGTTCACCATTACAGCGATATTGGCAGATTCAAATCCACGTAAGTTGATACGGGAATCTCCATAACCTCCCCCTTGTTTTGTAGCATATACACCCGGTGTGGATTTTAGGATTTCGGGAAACTCCTGGGAACTCAATTTAGTTTCAAGCATTTCTGGTTCAATGATCGAAATTGCTACGGGAGTTTTACGTCTGATAGCGACAGATGATGTTACTACCACGTCTTTAAGACCTATAGCATTACTTTCCAACTCAACTGTACCCAAATCGGCTTTTGCATCTAATTTTAAAGGACTATATCCTACGTAAGTAAATGCAATTTTACCTTTTAGTGATGATGTATTCAGGCTGAAAGTTCCGTCTAGGTCAGTTGAAGTCCCAACCTTACTTTCTTCCGAATAAACAGATACGCCGATCAAAGGCTCTTTGGTGTCTTTGTCGATTACTACACCTTTTATCACATTTTGTGAAAAGGCAGATATCGAACCAAATAAAATAGCGAAAAGCAGAAAAAATAGTTTTCTCCTCATGATAAAATTTGATAGTTTAGGGATTATATAATGTAATAGACTTTTTTTATGCTCCAGAAAGAGGGGTTGAGATGCAGCGTGCTCAACCATATTTGTGTTTTTATATTTCCTCAAGCAATCCATTCAATAAGAATAATAATGAAATTTAAACTTGGGTATAATTGCACCTTTATTCGGGTGCCCGAGATTATAGACTCGCTTGGTAATCAGAGATCTAAATAATAAAAAAATATATTTCCGGGAGAGATCGCTCCACATGAGATTTTAAATAGCTTAAATGAATGACAAAGGTAAGGTATTTTATAATTAATACTAAACAAATAATAAAATAATTCCCCATAAGCTAAAATAATTAACATTCCGGAGGGCTTGTAATTGAGTTTATTCGTGATGATAGGGTTCGTTATTCAGGATAGTCATTGCCCTGTAGAGTTGTTCTATGAAAATAAGGCGGATCATTTGATGAGAAAAAGTCATTTTTGATAATGAGATTTTTTCAGATGCTCTGTTATATATTGTTTCGGCAAAACCATAAGGGCCTCCAATGACAAAAACGAGTCTTTTAGCTACAGTATGTGTCTTTTTTTCGATATAGTTTGCGAATTGCAGTGACGAAAACTCTTTACCTCGCTCATCCAGCAATACCAGATAGTCTCCGGCTTGTAGATGTTTGATAATCAGTTCGCCTTCTTTGTCTTTTTGTTGGGCCTCAGTAAGGCTTTTTGTGTTTTTTATGTCCGGTATTACCTGCATTTCAAATGGTATATAATGTCCCAAGCGATTTTCATACTCACGGATGGCATCCACAAAATATCCGGCATCGGTTTTTCCTATAACAAGAAGACTTATTTTCATATTCTTAAGAATTAAGAAGCAAAAGTAAGTTTTTTCTTTATACTCTACCTGATGTATATAGGGTCGATTTTTACAATATTTCTATCTTCAGCCATTTTTTAAGTTTGTTTATATTGACATAATGTCAATGTTTATATTCTGTAATATTTCTCTTTTTTTTCTAATCTATTGCGTGAATTAGGGTTATTCTATTGTTTAATAAGTGATTATTTATAATGTGTTGATATTTTGTTGATTGGCGTTTTATTGACGTGTTTGTATTAAAATGTTTGGTAAATTAGAGAAAATATTGTTTTATTTGTACTTGTTAACTAAATGTATGATTTTATATGTAGAGAGATACATGTAAATCATATACGTAAATTCTTAATGTTATGGAAATCATGATAAATACTTCTTAGGGTGACTTCTTGTCAACGGAAATGTCTCTTCATGTTGCAGTTAGTAGTATATGTTTTTATGAACGTGAGAGATGCTTCGAAAACAATTACATGAAAAACTTTTAAACTCTTCATTTTATGAAACACAAATTTCAGTTGTCCCATATCTCTTTGGGGAAATGTTTTCAACGGACTGCATTGGCAACTATAGCATTGTCTATCTGTTGTGTCGGAGATTTTCTATATGCAGCTCCAAATTCGCTTCACATACTTGAAGGAAATGCGATTAGCAATCAGCAGCAGACCAGTAAAGTACAAGGGCGTGTAATAGATAAGGCAGGGGAACCATTGTCAGGTGTAACTGTTACAGTCAAAGGTTCTACTACCGGAACAATATCCGATCTGGACGGAAATTATTCAATTAATGTTCCGGATCAAAATACTATTTTGGTTTTTAGTTATTTAGGGTTTACCTCACAGGAGATACCTGTAAGGGGAAAATCGACTATAAATGTCACCTTGAACGAAGATGCCCAGGTACTGAATGAGGTTGTGGTAACAGCTCTAGGAATCAGGCGTCAGGCTAGGTCTATTGGATATTCTACTACTCAGGTTTCGGGTTCGGACTTTACGGAATCCCGGGATATAAATTTGGGAAATGCATTAACCGGAAAGATTGCCGGAGTAAGTGTATCGAATAACTCAACCGGATCCGGAGGAAGCAGCCGTGTCGTAATTCGTGGTAATGCATCTTTGACCGGAAATAACCAGCCGTTGTATGTAATAGACGGAATTCCTTTTGACAATAGTACTCAAGGTAATGCCGGAACATGGGGTGGTGCCGAAATGGGAGATGGGCTATCAAATATTAATGCCGATGATATTGCAGATATTCAGGTTTTGAAGGGTGCTGCCGCTTCGGCTCTTTACGGTTACCGGGGTGGTAACGGAGCTATACTTATTACTACAAAATCCGGTTCAAAAGCGTCCGAAGGTATAGGGGTTGAAGTAAATAATAACTTAACGTTCAATAGTATTTACGATCACCGTGAATTTCAAAAGATTTATGGGCAAGGAACTCAAAAGAGTAGACCTCTGTCTCAAAGTGCTGCTATAGAGTCGTATTCTTCTAGCTGGGGAGAAAAAATGGATGGAGGTAAAGCCATTAATTTTCTGGGTAACGAATATGCCTATAATCCGGTAGATAATTGGAAGCATTTTTATAATACAGGTGTTACAAATCAAACTTCGGTAGCCTTAAGTGGAAAAGGAGGGGATAAGATTGTGTACCGTATTGGTTTTTCAAATATTACGGATGCCTCGATTATTCCTAATTCGGGCTTGAATCAACAGGGTGTTAATATGAACACCACATACAATATTACACCAAAGCTGCATCTTACAGTTACTGCCAATTATATTTTCGAGAAGGTCAAAAACAGAGCGAATCTTTCGGATGGTAATGCCAACGTAAATGCGACTTTACTCTATTTAGCTAATTCGTATGATGTAAGGTGGTTAAAGCCGGCTGTTGATAGCGATCGCTCTGAATTGCTTCCCGGAAATAATGTTTATTTCAATAATCCTTATTTCTTAACCCGCCACCGTAGTAACTCGACCCGTCGTAACCGTTTAACTACAGGAGCTACGCTTAAATACGATATAACCGATTGGTTATATGCTCAGGGGCAAGTAACACGCGATGGTTATATAATGGATTATCAATTGATAATTCCTACAGGTTCGGGAGCTGATCCCGGTGGAAAGATCGAAGAGTGGGAGAGAAACTACTATGAGTTGAATGGTAACTATTTGCTTGGCTTTAATAAAAAAGTGAATGAAGTATTTACCATCAATGCTACATTTGGAGGTAATATACAGAGAACGGTGAATAAATCGTACGGAACAGATGGCATGATAGGGCCATTTATCATTCCTTATTTTTATTCAGCTAATAACGTAGCTAACAGACCATATACGCAAACATATTCGGAATATAGGGTAAACTCGGTATACGGAACTGCAGACTTTGGGTTTAAAGATTATCTGTTTTTGAATTTTACAGGTCGCAACGACTGGTTCTCGACTCTTAGTCCGGATAATAATCATTATTTCTATCCATCGATAAGTACCAGCTTTATGTTTAGTGAAGCATTCAAAATGCCCGATTGGGTTTATTCAGGTAAAGTCAGGGCATCTTATGCTGAGGCTTCAAACGGTACTATCCCTTATCAGAACTATTTGACGTATTCGCTTGAAACCTTCAAGATTCAAGGGCAATCGGTCGGAAAAGTGACTAATAGGAATATTCCGAATGCAGACTTGAAACCTGTTAAGATACAAGAATGGGAAGCCGGTTTGAATGTTCAGTTCCTAAATAATCGTTTGGGTTTTGATATGGCAGTTTATAAAAAGAAGACGACAGATGACATTACAACTGTAACTACCAGCTATACATCAGGATATTATGGTGCGGTAATGAATATCGGAGAGATTCAGAATAAGGGAATCGAGGCAATGGTGTATGCCGTTCCTGTAAAAACGAAAGATTTTATGTGGAATACTTCGTTCAATATTGCTAATAACAACAGTAAAATATTGTATCTGGGAGGAGTTGAATCTCTTTCTATTGAAGGGGCTCAGGCTCGTAACGGAAATGCAATAATAAGTAATATCGTAGGTAATCCTTACGGGCAAATTGTCGGATATAAATATAAGACGAACGAGAATGGAGATCGGATTTATGATAAAGACGGGTATCCTATCCGCACCGATAAACCGGAAGTATTAGGCAATGGTGTTTATAAAGTAACCGGAGGATTCCGTAATGACTTTACATACAAAGATTTCTCTTTATCATTATTGTTCGACTATAAATTTGGTGCAAAAATTTTCTCGGGAACCAACCTTAATTTATATTCAACCGGACTGCATAAAGAAACTTTAGGTGGACGTGAAGGTGGTTATGTGGGTAAAGGTGTTGTGAATACAGGTACCAGCGATAATCCGGTATGGGCACCCAATACAAAAGCTGTAGATGCTCAACTGTATTGGAAACGCATTTCATCCGAGAATGCAATTGATGAAGAATTTGTATATGATGCGAGCTTTATCAAACTGAGAGAGCTGTCTGTAGGCTATCGTGTTCCTCAATCGTTTATTCGCGGTTCTTTTGTAAAAGCCTTGAGCTTGTCATTAGTCGGTCGTAATTTATGGACATTGTTAAAGCATACTCCTAATATTGATCCCGAATCTGCTTACAATAATACAAACGGACAAGGGTTGGAATTAAATGGTTATCCACCAACAAGAAGCATTGGTTTTAATGTGAATGTGAAATTCTAAAAAACTTGAATAGCCGATTTTAGTAAGTACTACCAGGCATTTAAAAATAAAGCATGGTTTTACTTACCGGAATATTAAAAGGTCTGAGACCTCAAAACAGTTTTAAATAAGAACAATATGAAAAATAAAATAGTATATATACTGACCGCAGTCAGTTTGTTGTTCGGTTCATCGGGTTGCGGAGATTTTGGTGATGTAAATAACGATCCCCAGCACGTGACAGGAGATAAGATGAAATTCGAAATGATGTTTACAGGTGCACAGGTGTTTATTGCCGGAAGAGACTGGGCTGCATGGCGAAATAATTTGATATATTGCAGTACCATGATGCAGCATCTGTCTTCAACACAAGGATATTGGGCAGGAGACAAGTACACCTATAATTCGGGTTATAATGCAGCCTATTTCGATTCGTATGATTCGGGTATAAAAACGTTGATGGAAACATACTTCGCGTGGAAGGATGATGCAACCAGAGTTAATGAGTTTCAGATGACTCGTATTGTAAGAGTTATCTTAATGCACCGTATGACCGATATGTATGGTGATGTTCCCTATTCAGAGGCAGGGCAGGGGTATATCTCAGGAATCAAATACCCTAAATACGATACTCAGCAAAGTATCTATGCCGATATGTTGAAGGAGTTGGATGAGGCGGCTCAAACTTTGGATGCCACTAAGCCTAATAATATCAAATCGGCTGATATCATGTATCAGGGAGATGTTGATCTCTGGAAGAAAACAGCTTATTCGCTTATGTTGAGATTAGGTATGCGTTTATCGAAAGTAGATCCTGCCCAAGCTCAAAAGTGGGTGAAAAAAGCAGTTGATGGAGGCTTGTATACTGGTAATGCCGATAATGCAATTATAAAGCATGATGCAACAACGGATGATGCATCGGATGCCACAGGGAAAGTACTATGTTATCTTGATCCGGATGCATCGCGTGTTAGCCAAACTTTTATCGATCATTTGAGAAACAGTAAAGACCCGCGTCTGCCTTATATTGCAACTGTATGCGAAAACCCAAAATTTGGAGTTCTTGATCCTAAATTTGAGTATGGAGATACTACTGCTGTAAAACAATTGGGTATGCCAAACGGGTACGATCAATTAGGAGCAAATAGTTTAACAGATATTTCAAAAGCACCTAACTGGCCCGGCGATATTGATAAATATTCGGTTGTTAATCGCTATACATATTCTCGTTTAGATGCACCTACATTTGTAATAACTCATGCCGAAAATTTATTATTAATGGCAGAGGCAGCTTATCGAGGTTGGATCAGTGGTAGTGCAAAAGAGTATTACGAGGCAGCAGTTAAAGCTGCTATGGAACAATTTGCCGATTATGGGGTGAGAGGAATCACTTCGGAGCAAGTTTCCCGTTATTTGGCAAATAATCCTTATAATGATGCAGATGCATTAAATCAAATCAATACCCAGTATTGGGTGGTGACTTTCTTGGATGAATACGAGTCTTGGGCCAACTGGAGACGATCGGGTTATCCTGTATTGAAGGAAATCAACTATTTTGGTAATGCAACCAATGGTACTATTCCCCGCAGATTTACTTATCCGACATCAGAGGCTACTATAAACGCAGCAAATTATCAGGCGGCAGTAGCCAACCTTTCGGGAGGTGATAAAATGACTTCCAGAGTGTGGTGGGATAAATGATACAGTAAGAAATATTTATTCTAGAGAAAAGTCGCGAAGGAAAATATTCTTTCGCGACTTTTTAGAATCTACTCAGATTTCATTTTACATCCGTTATGTCCTCCGTAACAGTGATAATGATATTGTTGGTAATTTAATATAAATTATTCAATGTCTTTTACATAAGACATAATAGTCATCAATCCTCTGCCCCAGTTAAAGTTGCTGCCTGTAGGCGAGTACATCCCGAAACGAATAGTTGTATTGGAAGTGTTCCCTTCGATATAACCATTCAAATAATAGTCTATATGCATTATTTCATCTGTGGAGTTTTTGACTTTCTGAACCGATTTACCCAAAACCGGCATTCCAATGGCTGAAGTTGTCCCATTTGCCGGTCTAGAGACCGTAAATTTACGAGATCCCTCCTCTAGTTCAATATTACCTGTTTTGAACAGTGTAATACCTAAATAACTTAGCGGAAAAGACTCAATAGATACATTTGCAGCTTTATCGGCACTGATAGGAATATTATAGTCAATGAAAAATATAGCAGAAGAGTTGGCGGGAACCTGAACCCTGATAGATACATTTAAGGGAATAGATCCATTGGTGAGTGTACTGGTAACAGGAACCGACATTTCTTGAGAATATACATCATAAAATGTATACCCACCCAAAGTCTTTTTCTCTTTAACATATCCAAAAACTCCGCTTGAATTCATCCTTAATATATTTGTATAATCAGAAGGGTCTGATATCGAATCAAGGTTAACCGAGCTACGAAGCCGCATATTTCCGTTTATATCTAACATCTCTGTTGGATTTTCGGTGTTAATACCCACCTGTGTATAGGCTTGTGTATAAGTGATTAGTACTAGTGCTAGTGATAAGAGTATTTTCATTGTAATTTATATTTATTTAAGTTCGACTGTCCACTTCGAAAGATATAGGCATGTATACATTAGTAATGTGTAAATGATATTTAGAATGCTAACAGTATAATCTGAAGTTCTACTTTTTTTGCAAATTAAATATGATTTTTTTGCTCAGTTTTACCAATACGTATATTTAGATTAGGCAGATAATAAAAACGGGAGTTGGTTTTCTTGGTCAAATTGTAAATTATTTCCAAAATGTACAATTCGTTTGTTTTAAGATTATTACAGACAATGTGTGATAAAGAGTGTGGCTGTCGCAACATTTGCATTTTTATTTATATCGAGAGATTTTACTTTTAGCCATTTTAAATACGAACATTATGTATTTGAAAGATGGTTGCTATAGGGAGGTTGTAAAGGTGTGTTATTTGAAAATATAAAAAATATTTGGCACTGTTTTTTTTGTGTAGTCTAAGCTTAACTAGGCAATAAAAACAAATATCGCATGGACAGAATGTTTACAAAAAAGGGCTTTACATCCATCTAAATCTGTATATTTGTATTTAAACGTATAAAAGTAATAGAAATGAGTATCATACCAGAATCGGAATTAATCATCAATAATGATGGTAGTGTATTCCATTTGCATATAACCCCACAACAACTTGCCGACAAGATTATCATGATGGGTGATCCGGATAGGGTTACACTTACGGCTTCTTTTTTCGACAGTATAGAATGTGAAGTGCAAAGCCGTGAGTTTCATACTATAACAGGGACATATAAAGGAAAGCGTATAACGGCTTTGTCTCATGGTATAGGTCCCGATAATATCGATATCGTAATTACCGAACTTGACGCATTGGCAAATGTAGATTTCAAGACCCGTGAAGTGAAAAAAGACTTTAAGCAACTCACGATGGTACGTGTCGGTACATCCGGAGGATTACAACCACACTGCCCAATCGGTTCATATGTAGTTTCTGAAAAATCAATAGGTTTCGACGGAGTTCTAAACTATTACGAAGGGCGAAATTCTGTAGCTGAACTTGATTTTGAAGAGGCTTTCAAGAAACATGTAAACTGGTCTCCACTGCATTGTGCTCCTTATGTTGTAAAAGCAGACGAATCTCTGGTAGAGCAGATCGGTCATGATATGATAAAGGGAGTTACTATTTCGGCAATAGGCTTTTATGGACCTCAAGGTCGTACTGTTCGTATACCATTGGCAAATCCGGATCTGAATAGCCGTATAGAAAGCTTTAAATTCGGATCGGACGTTATAACCAACTACGAAATGGAGAGTGCTCCTCTTGCCGGTCTGGGCCGACTTATGGGTCATAGAGCCATGACGGTTTGCACAATTATAGCCAATCGTTTAGCCGGAGAGTCTAACTCTAATTACAAAGGATCAATAGAAGATTTGATAAAAACGGTACTTGATCGAATTTGATGGATAAACGGAAGTTAAAAAAGAGAATTAAAAGAGTAGCCGTTTTTCTAACTGCTGCTCTTTTTGTTATGGTAGCTATGTTATTATTTGTGAACTGGAAGATTCCTAATGATACAAAAACTTGGTTACATGACAATGTGGATAGTATACCGCTTCAAAAGACGGCTTTGGTACTGGGAGCATCTAAATATATACGCGGAGGTTTCCCTAATCCATATTTCGATAATCGAATCCAAGCCGCTTATGAGCTATATACAGCAGGCAAGGTTAAGGCTTTTGTAATGAGCGGCGATAATGGACGCGAAGGATATAGTGAGCCTGAAGATATGCGAGATGCACTTGTGGCATTGGGTGTTCCCGATAGTATAATATACCTTGATTATGCAGGGTTTCGTACATTAGATTCGGTTGTTCGGATGAATGCTATATTCGGGCAGGATTCATTTATAGTGGTATCTCAAAAATTTCATAACGAACGGGCTGTGTTTTTAGCTCAGTATTATGGATTTACAGCTTATGGTTATAATGCTAAAGATGTTGCCTTGGGGCGGGTATCGTATAAAACAATTGTTAGGGAAAAATTTGCCCGGGTAAAAGTCTTTGTAGATATTCTGTTGAATAAACAGCCTAAGTTTTTAGGAGAGCCGGTCGAAATAAAATAAGGAGTGAAAACTAGCAGTGTTATACCTTTATGTTTGTAGTTGCATGGTTACCTTATCATCAAATTAATACAGAAGTTTAGAACCTAAAAAATGATAGATATGAAAATAGAACGACTAACACGAGTATCGGATACTGTTGTAGAATCTTTAGGACAGTTAATGATTCAACTGGCTCCCGATTGTAAGCCTTTAGCGCGAGAATATCTTCAAGAGATATTAGATTTGCCTAATATATTTTTGTTTGTAGCAACGCAGGAAGATCGAATAGTAGGTACATTTTCTTTGGTCTTATATAAAATACCGACAGGGGCTAAAGCCAGTGTTGAGGATGTTGTTGTTGATGCAAGTATGAGAGGTCAGAAAATCGGAGAAAGAATGATTGAGTTTGCCCTTGAATATGCCAATACTCAGTTGGGAGTTAGTAAGCTTGATTTAACCTCAAGTCCCTATCGTGTTGCTGCTAATGCTTTGTATAAAAAACTAGGTTTCGAGCTAAGGGATACAAATGTCTACCGGTTCGAATTTAAGGGATAACAGATACTAATGAACTTTATACGGATTGCATCACAAGAGAGTTTATTCGTAATTGTGCACGTCCTAAATGTTCCCTATGAGTCAGAAGTCAGGAGTTTGGTCTAATGAAAGTTTATCCTCAGATAGATAAATATATTAAAGAACACTCCAAAGAAACTGATAAGATAAACAAAAGCACGTACTTATTGGGTTACGTGCTTTTAATATAATTACCGGCTAAAGTCAGGAGTCCTTCAATATAGATTGACTTTAATGGTTGGTGTACTTCAACTGTTCACTGGTGTATCGATCACCTACTTCGGGATATTTAGCTATTATATCTTCGATTGTTTGCAGATCGTTTTCTGAAAGGACAACATCTACTGCTTTGGCATTTTCCTCCAGGTATTTAATTCTTTTTGTTCCCGGGATTGGTATAATATCTTCGCCTTGAGCCAATACCCAAGCTAATGCCAGTTGTGAAGCCGTGATATTTTTTTGTTCGGCAAACTCAGCAAATGCGGCAGCAAGTTTATTGTTGTTTTCGAGGTGCTTACCCTGATATCTGGGGAGATGTTTGCGAAAGTCATCGTTCGGATCCATTTTAGAAACATCCAATCTGTTCGTAATTAATCCTCTAGACAATGGAGAGTAAGGTATAAGTGAAATTCCCAGTTCACGAGCTGTAGGCAATATCTCTCGTTCAGGATCGCGGGTTAATACCGAATACTCATATTGCAGAGCCGAAATAGGATGTACTGCATTTGCCTTGCGGATAGACTCGGCTGATGCTTCACTGAGTCCCAGATAGCGAACTTTACCCTCTTTTACCAAATCAGCCATTGCACCAACAGTTTCTTCAACAGGGATATTTACATCTATTCGGTGAGCATAATAAAGATCTATTGTATCGATCTTTAATCGTCTTAAACTTTTCTCTACAGCTTGCTTGATCCATTTTGGAGAACAATCAACATCTGCAGCTCCTAGTTTAGCTTCTTTGTCGTATCTGAATCCAAATTTGGTAGCAATAAATATTTTATCTCTGTTGTCTACCAGAACCTTTGAAATAAGTTCTTCATTTGCTCCTGCTCCATACACATCGGCAGTATCCCAAAAATTAATGCCCAGATCCAAAGCTTTATGTAAAGTGGCTAAACTTTCGCTTTCGTTTGTAGGTCCATAAGCATAACTCATGCCCATGCATCCTAACCCTAAAGAGGATAGTTGTGCATCTGTTTTTCCAAGTTTTCTGTACTTCATAATCTTCTGTTTTTTTTACTTGTTTGATATTGCAAAGGTACAGTCAGATCATTTTTTTGTAGCTGCGAAATTCAAAGAAGATATTATAAAATTCAAATAATGGAGCTATTTGTTGTTGCTGCGTATTGAGCCGGGAGATACTCCGGTGTTCTTCTTAAAGAAGTTGTTGAAATAGCTGGGGTGTTCGAAACCCAGACCAAAAGCAATCTCAGCTACTGTCATGTCTGTGTGGTTCAAAAGCGCATAGGCTTCTTTGACTATTCTTTCGGCGATGTGCTCCGATGTTGTTTTTCCTGTAACTTCTTTAATAGCACGGTTCAGATGATTTACATGTACCGAAAGTTGACGGGCAAAATCGTTTGCAGATCGCATCTTAAGAGTATGTTCGGGTATATCTATCGGGAATTGTCTTTCAAGGAGTTCCAAAAACAAACCGGATATTCGTTCTGAAGCTGTGCCTTGAAAGGTGTCTTCGTTAGGAGACTTCATTTTCATCGCCTCATGGATAATCAGGTGAAGGTAATTGCGTAAGATGTCGTATTTATGGATGTATTCCGAGTTTATTTCTTCTATCATCTTACGATATATGGCTGAAATTTCGTCTACTTTCTTAGCATCCAGAAAAAATATTTTATTATCGCCTATCCTAAATAAAGGAGAATCTGCCAGGCTGCCATTTCGTTCCGATGATTGTATAAACTCTTCTGTGAAAAGACAATAAAATCCTTCCTGCCTTTCACTGACAGCTTCCCACGCATACGGAATCAGAGGGTTAGAGAATAGAAGTGCAGGGCGGTCTATCAAAACCCATTTATCTGCATAGAAGACTTTTCCTTCGCCTATAATCAAAGAAACCTTGTAGAAATCGCGTCTGCTGTAGCCCGAATTTCCTGTGCAATATTTTCTCTCAAAAACGTTGAAATGTCCATATTTGGGTGGTATTCCTTTGTCTTGAGACGAAAATTCGGCTTGCTGTCTTATGTAGAAATCATTAATGTTTTCAAATATTTTCATGAGTGTAAATATACTGTGTTTTTCTTTTTATAAATATAAGCTTGTAGCAGATTTTCAGTGAAAAGGAGTTTGTTTGTGCAATCGTTTGCAATATTTTTTGTCGTGAAAAATAAAATCCCCAATAAAAAATTGTTATTTATTGTCTAGTTTTGCTAGTATCAGATATTCTGTGTATTTGTTAAATTAAAAATCAGGCTACTTTGATTGTTTGAAAATCAAAGAAATAAAAGAATCTGTGATCTTAATACCAAAAAGGATGAAAAAATCGTATTTAATTTTACTGTTGACAGTTTTAATTTGCGGAGCAGCTAACGCTATTGATGTGAAAAAAATTGAGCCCGCATTTTGGTGGGCCGGAATGAAAAATACCGAACTGCAAATATTAATGTATGGTGATAATATTGCCAAGTGTGACGCCGAGATTACTTCGCAAAGTGCAAAGATAAAAGAATTGGTACGATTTGATAATCCCAATTATTTATTAATATACGTAGATTTATCGGCTGCTAAACCTGAAAAATTCGATATAGTTCTGCAAAGAGGAAAAGAAAAAAAGATAATACCCTACGAACTAAAGCAGCGAAAAGCAGGTTCGGCAGAAAGAGAGGGCTTTAATACAAGTGATGTTCTCTATTTAATTATGCCCGACCGGTTTGCAAATGGCGATCCTTCGAATGATGCTATAAAAGGCATGATTGATAATAAGGTTGACCGTAATGACCAATATGGTCGCCATGGGGGTGACTTTAAAGGGATTTCCGATAATTTGGATTATATAGCAGATCTGGGAGTTACAGCTATCTGGTTAAATCCTACCCAAGAAAATGATATGCCTCATGGTTCATATCATGGATATGCTATTACAGATTATTATAAAGCAGATCCACGTTTTGGGACAAATGAAGAATTTGTTGCATTAGTTGATAAAGCTCACTCCAAAGGAATGAAGGTGGTTATGGATATGATCTTTAACCATTGTGGAAGCGAGAATTTTCTATTTAAAGACAAGCCTGCAAAAGATTGGTTTAACTTTTCCGATAAATATGTGCAAACAACTTACAGGACAACTACTCAATATGATCCATATACATCTGCCCATGATAAGAAAATGGCTTTGGACGGTTGGTTTGTAGAGCCTATGCCCGACTTGAATCAACGAAATCCTCATGTTGCAAAGTATCTTATTCAGAATAGTATCTGGTGGATAGAACATGGTGGAATAGACGGAATCCGTCAGGATACACATCCTTATGCCGATTTCGATATGATGGCGGAATGGTGTAAGCAGGTGACTGAGGAGTATCCTGATTTTAATATTGTGGGTGAAACATGGTTGAGCAGTAATGTTGGTATTTCGTTTTGGCAGAAAGACAGTAAGTTGGCTTATCCTCTCAATTCAAATCTAAGAACTGTAATGGATTTCCCTTTAATGGGAATTATGAATTCAGCTTTTGATGAAGAGAGTAACTGGGATAAAGGTGTTGCCCGTTTGCATGATTATTTGGCACAGGATATTGTATATGCCGATCCTTCGAATTTGTTGATATTTTTAGATAATCATGATACCTCTCGCTTCTTTAAAACGGATGAGGATGCCGATAATATGAAAAAATATAAACAGGCTCTTACCTTTTTGTTGACCACTCGAGGAATTCCGCAAATATATTATGGAACGGAAATTCTTATGGCTGCCGATAAAGCCAATGGAGATGGAACTCTTAGAGAAGATTTTCCTGGTGGATGGGCTGGTGATAAACAAAACGCTTTTACACGTGCCGGAAGAACCGATAAACAAAATGCCGCTTATGATTTTGCACAAAAAATTCTTCAATGGCGTAAAGGTAATGATGTAATAGCTAAAGGTTCTCTTAAGCATTACGTACCTATTGACGGAGTTTATGTTTACGAACGTAAATATAATGGTAAGTCGGTAGTAGTATTTCTGAGTGGCTCTGATAGCGAGAAGACATTGAATCTGGAAAATTATAGAGAGGTGTTGCCAAAGACTCAGTCGAAAGATGTTATAACCGGAAAAACAATTGATGTCAGTGGTTCTTCACTGGCTATTGCTCCACGAGATGTAATAGTCCTCGAATTCTAAATTCAATTAGCCGTTTTGGCTTGTATTGTTTGATAGAATATTTCGGAGAATAAAGATATTTTTAGGTTCAGGAAAATTTTTAGGTAATTAGATTATTTGGTTACGTGAGGTGAAAGGGATGAATGACATTCATCCCTTCCTTGTGTAAGTGCTGTATTGTTTGTGTTTTTTACTCGTTTAGAGGCATTCTGTATTAAGTACTAATCTCATTACGAAATTTCAATAATATTGTTACCTTTGGTATGCGGTCAAAGTTTATCAAGGCTAACAAGCTAATGTCTTTTTATTATAACTCACTTGAGTTTTATGCTTATTCTATTGGTGTAGAGTATTTAGGATGTTCTAATTGTTTGTTAATTAGTTTATTTTAGTTTTACGGAAAGCTTATGATTTTTATCTTCAATATCATAATTCCAGCTTGATGGTTTGATGGTTTTTTTGTTGTGGTGCTATAAGAATGAATATTATAATAACTGATAAAGATTAAACGTATGATGCAACAGTCGGATATTATTGTAGCTGTTTCTACTCCTGCCGGGGTAGGTGGAATTGCTGTTATTCGTTTGTCGGGTAAAGGGTGTATCGGATTAGTGGATTCGGTCTATCGTTCTCCATCCCGCAAGAAATTAATAGATCAGAAAGCCAATACAATTCATTTTGGTTCTATTATCAAAGATGATACTACCTTGGATGAGGTATTAATTAGTGTTTTTCATAATCCAGCCTCTTTTACGGGAGAAGACAGTGTTGAGATTTCATGCCATGGGTCTCTATATATACAGCAAGGTATTTTGCAATTGCTTCTAGAGAAAGGGGCACGTTTGGCAGCAGCAGGAGAATTTACCCAAAGAGCATTTCTGAATGGGAAAATGGATTTGTCTCAAGCCGAGTCTGTTGCAGATCTTATTGCATCGACTTCTGCGGCTACTCATCGGTTAGCCCTTAATCAGATGAGAGGCGGATTTAGTAATAAGTTAGTTGAGCTTCGTACTGACTTACTAAACTTTGCTTCTTTAATAGAATTGGAGTTGGATTTTTCAGAGGAGGATGTTGAGTTTGCAAACCGGGATAACCTTAAACAGTTAGCGCACCATATCCGTGAGGTTATAGAGAAGCTGGCAGATTCATTCTCTTTAGGTAATGTCGTGAAAACCGGTATTCCAGTGGCTATAATAGGTGAAACGAATGCCGGAAAATCTACGCTGCTCAATTTGCTCTTGAGGGAAGAGAAAGCTATCGTTTCGGATATTCATGGAACAACTCGTGATGTCATAGAGGATACTATAAATATTGAGGGGCTTTTGTTTAGATTGATTGATACTGCAGGTATCCGTGATACGGATGATGTGGTTGAAAGTCTGGGTATAGAGCGTACTTTCAAGAAATTGGAGCAGGCTAATATAGTTCTTTGGGTTATTGATGCCGAAACAGAAGATGAACGCACTATTGCTTTATCTAAGAAGATACTTCCATTAACAGAAGGAAAAAAACTGATATTGGTATTTAATAAAGTCGACATAATTCCTGCGGTTCGTAAAGAGCATAAAGAGCAATTATTAAAGGACTTAATTCCTGATCGAATTTTTATTTCGGCAAAGTACCATCAGGGTACAGATAATTTACAGGAAATTCTTGTGGAAGCTGCTAATATTCCCGAATTCGGTGAGCAGGATGTGGTTGTTACCAATATGAGACACTATGAAGCTTTAAAAAATGCATTAGATGCTATTACTCGTGTCTCGGAGGGCATGGAATCTGGTTTGTCCAGTGATTTTCTTGCTCAGGATATTCGTGAGTGTATGCATTATTTGGGCGAAATAACGGGTCAAATTTCTACAGATGAAATTTTAGGTAATATTTTCAGTAAGTTCTGTATCGGAAAGTAATAAGTGATTAACATTAATCGAAAATAATTATCAATCATCACAAAGTCACTATTTTATAGTGACTTTTCTTTTTCTCTATTCTATCTTTGCTAACCAATAATTATGGTTGTTTTGATGATATTTATGTCATTTTTGTACCGATCATCGAAAAAATTGCACTCTCGTTTGGAATTGAAGCATAGATTGTACATATTTGCAACACATAGCAACACTGTGATACAAAGTGCAACATGAGGCAACAGATTTTAGCGAAGTTATAAGGATAGAATTATGAGCAATAAATTAGAGATTATAAAAAAATGTGAGTACTGTGAAAAAAGATTCGTAGCACAGAGAACAACGACCCGTTATTGCTCTCACCAATGTAACTCAAGGGCTTATAAAGAAAGTAAGAAGAAGAGAAAGGTAGCAGGTATCAACTATGCTGTTATGCAGGAGATAGAACGGATCAGTGACCGCTTCGAAGAAATTCAGGATAAAGAGTTTCTGTCCGTGGTAGAAACAGCTTTTCTATTAAGTATTGAGAGAACCACTGTTTATCGCTATCTACATCGTGGACAATTAAAAGGAATCCGGATGGATGGAAAAACTTTTATCCGCCGTTCGGATATTGATGCGATGTTTGACAATGCTGAAAAATACGAATCAAAGGCCAGACCGAGTGTTGAAGCAAAACCGCTCACCGAATTCTATACAGTAGCTGAAATCAAAGAGAAGTTCAATATTAAAGAATCGTGGTTGTTCAAAGTAGCTAGGGAGAATGATATTCCAAAAACTCTGATTCGGGGAAAATCCTATTTTAGCAAGAAGCATATTGATAAATATTTTGAAAAGAAAGGCATCAATGATTATCAAGATATTAGAGAATGGTACACAGTTGCGAATATTATGGAAAAGTATGGGTTGACTCTCAATGCAATATACAGCTTTGTATCAGAGAATCAAATACCCAAGAAGAAGGACGGACGAATGGTTTTATATTCCAAACATGATTTCGATGTGGCAAAGGGATATGAAAAACCTAAGGAGCCTGAATATTATTCTGCAGAAGAAGCTATGGGAAAATACAACCTGACTCGTGATGCACTATACCATTATATAAAGTATCACAACATTCCCAAAGTGAAGGATGGCCGATACATCAAGGTATCGAAGCTCGAACTCGACAATTTGTTTAACCCTATAATACAAGAATAATATGGCAACACTGACGAGAGTTCATCTCAGGCAACGAGATGTAACAGGAGGAAGAATAAGTCTTTATTTAGACTATTACCCCGCAATTCGTGATCCCCACTCCATGAAAATGACACGGCGTGAGTATTTGGGTATTTACATTTATGCAAAGGCTAAAAATGAATTCGAAAAAGAATTCAACAACGAAATGTTGATGAAAGCCGAAGCCATCAGAAGCATAAGGGTACAATCTATCATTAATGAGGAATTTGGATTTTTAGACAAGAATAAAGCGAAAGCGGATTTTCTTATTTACTTCAAAACTAAGTCGGAAAAGAAGGATCAAAAATGGATGAAAGTGTATCTACATTTTTCTAACTTCGTCAAAGGTAAATGTACTTTCGGACAAGTCACTGTAGAGCTATGTAATCGTTTTAGAGATTATCTACAGGATGCTAGGCAATTGAAAAACAAGAACTATCGGATATCGCAGAATTCAGCGTCCGGATATTTCTCTACCTTCAGAGTATTATTGAAAGTCGCCTATAAAGAGAAATTCTTTAGAGAGAATCTGAATGATTTTCTTGATTCAATAGAAACAACTGACGTAAAAAAAGAATATCTAACATTGGATGAAGTCAAGTTGTTAGCCAACACCCCATGCGATGATTACCCGATATTGAAAACTGCGTCTTTGTTCTCCTGTATGACTGGATTGCGAATCAGTGATATATTGAAACTCGATTGGAAAGAAATAGAGCCAGCTTCGGATGGAGGCTACTGCATGCGATTACGAACAGAAAAGACTGAAACAGAAACAACCTTACCTATAAGCGACGAGGCTTTGGATTTATGTGGCAAACGAGGAAAAGGAAAAGTCTTCAAAGGCCTACAACGAAGCATGACTCAGCAACCATTGAAAGTATGGGTTGCTAGTGCCGGAATAACAAAACATATCACATTCCATTGCTTTCGGCATACTTTTGCTACCTTGCAAATCACCTTAGGAACAGATATTTATACTGTCAGCAAAATGCTAACACATAAAAACGTTTCTACAACTCAGATATATGCAGATTTGGTTAGTTCAAAGAAAAGAGAATCGGCTAATAAAATAAGTTTAAGATAAAAAAATGAACAAAATATTAATTAAACTACTTGCTCTAATAGTGGTATCAATAGCCATTCAGTCTTGTCATTTGTCAAACAGAGAGATAGAAGATAAAGCTTGGAAATTTGCTGATATGAGACGAGGTGATTCAAGTTTACCCCTTAGACGTTGCTAAATAAAATATTATGAATAAAGAAAAACTAAAGATTGGCAATAGCCAAATTATAATTTATCAAACACCTGACGGCAGAACCCAGTTAGATGTAAAACTTGAAAATGAAACTGTTTGGTTATCACAAGCACAGTTGATAGATTTATTTCAGTCTACAAAGCAAAATATTAGTCTGCATATAAATAATGTATTCAAGGAGGGTGAGCTTGATAAAAAAGCAACTGTCAAAGAATACTTGACAGTTCGTCAAGAAGGTAACAGATCTGTAAAAAGAAATATAGAACATTACAGCCTTGATGTAATAATATCGGTTGGCTACCGTGTTAAATCTCAAAGAGGTACCCAATTCCGCATCTGGGCAAATAGTGTTCTGAAAGAATACCTGATCAAAGGCTATGCTGTAAATCAATATGCAAAGGCAGAACAGCTGGAAGATTTGAAGAAAACAGTTAAATTGCTCTCCAACGTAATAGACTCTAAAGTACTATCTGCTGATGAAGCGACAGGCTTATTAAAGGTCATAGCCGATTATGCCTACGCTTTAGATACTTTAGATAGATACGATTATCAAAAACTTGAGATTGAAAAAACGACAGTCGATGAACCTTTCAGAGCGAATTATGACAATGCGATGGAAGCTATCTATCTATTGAGAGATAAGTTTGGAAGTGGAGGTTTGTTCGGAAATGAGAAAGATCAGTCTTTCAAAAGCTCAATCAGTACCATCTATCAAACATTTGGAGGAGAAGAATTATATCCCAGTATAGAAGAAAAAGCAGCTATGCTACTGTACCTAGTGACTAAAAATCATTCATTTAGTGATGGGAATAAGCGAATTGCAGCATTCTTATTCCTTTGGTTTTTAGAGAAAAACGGCATTTTGTATAAAAGTGATAGCACAAGGCTTATTGAAAACAATACGCTTGTTGCACTTACTTTGATGATTGCGGAAAGTCGGACAGAAGAGAAAGATATTATGGTAAAGGTTATTGTGAATCTGATAAACCAGAATAATTAATGATAAATTTTAAAGCTAAATTATCGGAACGAATTGGTATGGATGATATCCATGAGATACTTCGGTTAACCCAACAAAGTAACAAACGAAAACAAGAATTGTATAACTTAATGATGGGAGAAGATGAAAAAATAGGATATCATGCGGCTTGGATTTTCACTCATTTTTCTCCAGAAGCTAATAAATGGCTGTATCAAAAGCAAGATGAGCTTATTGACGAAGTGATGGTATGTGAGCATGGAGGTAAACGGAGGGTTGTCCTTAATTTGCTTTATAAACAGCCGCTAGCAGATCCTCCGAGGGTTAATTTTCTGGATTTCTGTCTGGAGCGAATGCTCTCAGTTAAAGAATTACCGGGTGTTCAATCTCTCTGTATGAAAATAGCCTACGAACTCTGTCGTACTATTCCAGAGTTAAACCAAGAGTTAAAAACTACTCTTGAGATGATGGAAGGGGAGTTATGTCCGGCTATCAGATCTGTGCGAAAGAATATTCTGAAAGCTATTCTGAAAGGGAAAAGTTTGCAAAATATTAATCTGAAATAGTCACGATTTAATTCGACAACTGTGCCTCCAAAATTGCCATTTCCTTGCTTATTTTAGTGTTTGTTATTTGAGCATAAATCTGAGTTGTCTTGACATTAGTGTGTCCAAGCATCTGGCTTACTGCTTCAATGGATGCACCATTACTGATTGCCAAAGTGGCAAATGTGTGTCTAGATACTCGAAAAGTCACATTTTTCTTAATATTACACAAATCGGCAATTTCCTTCAAATATTCATTGGTCTTTTGATTACTCTTTATCGGAAATAAGTTCTTATTAGAGGGATTCTCTTTTTCGTATTTTTTTATGATTTCAAGAGGGACTTTCAACAATGGTATATTCGACTCCAGACCTGTCTTCTGTCTCAATATCATAATCCATAATCTTTTATCTGGACCAACCTTTATATCCTCACTTTTTAACGAACACATATCAATGAATGATAACCCGGTGTAGCAGCTGAATATAAAATAGTCTCTGATTTGCTCTAATCTCCTGCTGAGAAATTTTTTACACCAAATTCTATTAATTTCATCTTCATTTAAATATATTGGACTAGTTTTATTCAATCGATAATTGAACAGTAAAAATGGATTTTTATCTATTAATCCTATTTTACAGGTATAGTTTACAATGAATGCCAGACGTTGTACATATTTTATAGCTGTATTGTTGGTGCAACTGTATTTTTCTCGAATGAAGAAATAAAATCGCTCTATAAAATACAAGTCTATCTTTTGTATATGAATGTCATCTGTGCCAAGTTCACTCTTCATAAATTCAATAACTCTACTTAATGTTAATTCATAGCGATCTAGAGTTTTTTGTTCAAGTCTAAAGCCAGTCTTGGTCTTAAAAAATTTCAGTTGTTTCTTAAACTGATAGACCAACATTAATTCTCTGGAATCATCTATCCCAAGAAAAGCGTTCTTTAGATACTTAGCAGATATTAATTTCCCTTTATTTGATGCATCTAAATAAGAGGTGAATAGTTTTGTCCTTATTATATCCAAACGGTTATTTATTTGATTCGCTATTTGCTTTTTTCCAAGTACCCTCTCTGCCTTCTGATTCCATATAGTAGGATTCACCTCTAAACCGCTACTGAATTGTACTCTCTCCTTATTAAAGGTTATCCGGATCATTATAGTAGAGTATCCATTTTTTTTAGGTTCATTTTTCTTTATAAAAAATAGGACTCTATATCTATTGTTCATTCTATTTAGTTTGTATTTTATGATTGATTTTGTGAGATATATACAAGAAAAAGTACCTCGAGAATCTATTGTAAAAAGAGTCGTTTTTTGTAACAAATCTACCCTCTTTTATCTGATTGTATAAAAATAAAACACTGTTATTCAATCAAATAACAGTGTTTTGTTTTTTATATTCCTAAATTTATATAATATTATACCTAGCTCATATTCAATAATTTAAGAATAGGGTGATCAATAACGGATTCGAACCCTGAGTCTGTATCTCTTTTCAGAAGAGGGATTCAAGAGGTTTTCATAATAAGCTAGTAACGAATTAGTAACGTAACTAAGGAGATGATCGGAGTAGCTTTGCTATAAGTTAACTACGATAAATGTAAATATTGGTTAATTGAAAGCTTTTTAGAGATATATTTATTTGATAATTTTAGATAATATTATCAAATAAATATTAATAAAAATGGGCGATTTGCTTCTAAATATTTCCCCCTAGAGGTCTAGTTTTTCATTCATAGCCTTATTTCCATAAGCATCAAAATTTTCAGATAAACTATAGTAAAATATTTATTACTAATTCTGTAGATTATATATCTTCTTCATATCTTTCTTTGGCCAACCTAAATTTCCATCCCATAAAATCGACTAAAGATTGCGGGGATAATATTCTTATAGTATCAGCATATCCAAAGAACTCCCTTTGTAATTCCTGATTGATAACTACATTAATCTCGAATACTTTAGAACCGTCTTCATGTTCCTCCACTATTTTCTGGCTTTTATGAAAAGGTTTTGTTTCCACATAAGGTGCATTTTCCTTATTTACCCAAAAACGGACAGATTCGGCTTTCATCCCTACATTCTTGGTCACCCCAACCAAATCGTCAAAGAAAGTCTGAGGATCGAATAAATTATTTTCTACAAATCTTTCTTTTTCAGCTATCTCTACACTATGTATCCTGTCCAATGCGAGATTAATCAGATTTCCTTTTCGACGACCAAATACAAACCATCGATTGCGATACTCTTTTAGTAAGTATGGATAGAATAAGAATGTATTTGCTGACCGGGCTTTGAATGAACGATATTTCAGACTTAGCGCTTGTTTATTGACAATAGCATGATAAATAGTATCAAGATAATCCAATCCTTTTAGGCTTTCATTTTTCTCAAAATCTATAACAGGTATAGTTTTCTGTTTTGCCGAAGTTACATGATCTTCCAATCGGCTAACGATATCGCCCATACCTGAAAAATAAGAGAAACCTTTGAATTGGCGCAGAACCTCAACAGCTTCAGACATTGTTTTCAAGTCTTGTTCTGATAGTGGTGTGTTGGTTATACTATATTCCTCATCTTCGTATTTATAGTACTTATTGTCATATACAACAATAGGAGCATTATAACCCAATTTCTCACTGCGCATCATTTGTATATCCATTTGCACAGTACGTTTGCTGATACCTTTGTCTATTCCTTCATACTCGTATAGTGCATCGGAACAAGCATCTATCAGATCTTCAAGTGTCCACTGTCTGTATTTATTACGTAGACAGGTATCTATTGTTTTATAGCGGATGAGGGCGTTACGGTTTACTGGCATGGTATATTATTGATTCTAAATATTTTTCTCAAAAATAATCAAAATATATTTTATTACGCAAAAATACTGCGCATCCTATATTTTACTTTGTATCATCAAACAAAGAGATCATTAACATCATGCCCTTGTAGTTTAAAAGGAAAAGCCTACGGAAAAAGTTTTGAACGAGCCGTAGAGTGTACGGATATCCCCGTTTCTTGACTTCACGTTGTTGCGGGTAGAATTTGCAGATGCACCGAAAGCATTAATTTGTAAGTAGGGAAGCGCATTTAGAGCCGTACTGCTTCGAAAGAAAAATGTGAGTTCGAATCTCATCAAGGGTACTAAAATAAAAGATTATGAAAAAGTTAGATTTGCAGACAGAGACTAATCTATTGTTAGCAAAGCAAATAATAGATGGCTATAGCAATGGTTCCGATATCATTGATTGGACCTTACTCCTTATAAAAAATGGATATTCTTCTGAAAATCTATACATATTGGCTGGATTAGAGGATAATGATAGTTGGAACATTGATAATTACTTCAAAAAAGTAATTGACGATTTAAACATAGACTCAAATATTAATAAAAAAGACCTTCTTGATTTTTATTTAATTTATCATATTAAAGCCTCAATCAATAATCCTTTAATATTAGACGAAACGATATATCTATTGACTGAGGTAATTTACAATACATCATATTACTTAAGTAAGCATCTTAACTTCTTTTTCCTGTATGATGAATTGGAAGAGTTAACAGGAATAAAAAGAGAAGAATATGCGCTAAGTAAGTTCAAAGCATTTATAGATGAATTGGAAAGTAAATAATGAAAACAACTATACAACAAAAACTAACTGAAATAGAAAAAGCCTACGGAATAAAAATACTTTATTCTTGTGAGTCCGGTAGTCGTGCATGGGGATTTCCTTCACCTGATAGCGATTATGATGTGCGGTTTATATATACTCGCTCATTAAATGATTATCTGACAATACATCCGAAAAAAGATCATCTGTCTTTTCCGATAAATGATGAATTAGATATATATGGTTGGGATATATCAAAAGTCCTACAACTGACAACTAAGTCGAACACTACACCATTCGAGTGGTTGCAATCTCCTGTGGTTTACAAAGAGGATGCCATATTCAAAGATGATCTATGGACACTTTGTCAAAGCTATTTTTGCCCTCGCAGCAACATACATCATTATCTGGGTATAGCACGTGGAGCGATGGAAACTGCACAGAGAGAAGATATAAAAATAAAGAAACTATTTTATGTCCTTCGACCAATACTTGCTGCTTTGTGGTGTGTAGAAAAGAATACAATAGCCCCGATGAGTGTATTTCCATTAATGGATTTATTGACAGATGATTTGCGTAAAAAGGTTTTATCTTTGATAGAATTGAAATCAACAGCAAATGAAAGTTATTTGATAGAGATAAATCAAGATATAAGAACGTGGATAGGTCGGACATTTGATTATTGTATGGAAGCTTCTTTGCAACTAACAAAGAGAGACTTTGACCCCAAAATAGCTGATGAATTTTTTAGAAAAACGATACGGATATGACAATACAAGAGATAAAGGATAAAGGGCTGCTACTTTTTGAATGTGTAAGTGGCAGCAAAGCATACGGATTGGATACTCCACAGTCGGATACTGACTTGAAAGGGGTATTCTATCTACCAAAAGATCAATTCTATGGATTGGAATATATACCTCAGATAAGTAATGAGACTAATGACGAGGTGTATTATGAGCTAGGTCGTTTTGTGGAGTTGCTTTGCAAGAACAATCCAAACCTACTTGAACTATTGGCTTCTCCCGAAGAATGTATATTATATAAACACCCATTGATGGACAAGCTTCATATAGATATGTTCTTGTCTAAATTATGTAAAGATACTTTTGCGGGATATGCCCTAACTCAGATACGGAAGGCAAGAGGGTATAAAAAGAAGATTGTGAATCCGATGGAGAAAGAGCGCAAGACGATATTGGACTTTTGTTATATAATGGATAGTTATCAGTCCGTGCCTGTAAAAGAATGGCTTGACAAACACACATATATACAAGAAAAATGTGGACTTAGTTCTATTTCTCATGCCAAAGGAATGTATACCCTATTTTATGATACTGAAAATAAATTTGGTTATCATGGTATAGCTGTGAAAGATACTGCTAACGAAGTATCACTATCCTCCATACCTAAAGGACAACAAGCTCTTGCCTACCTATTTTGGAATATGGAAGCTTATTCGCTCTATTGCAAAGAATACAAAGAATATTGGGATTGGGTGGAAGAACGCAATGATAATCGCTATCAGACAAATTTAAATCATGGGAAGAATTATGATTCGAAGAATATGATGCACACCATACGCTTGTTACAAGTGGCAGAAGAGATATTACGAGATCAGAAATTGAATGTAAAGCGTCCAAACAGAAAACAGCTACTTGATATAAAATCCGGAAATATGGATTATGATGATTTAGTGGCTATGGCTGATAAGTTGATAGAGAGTATAGAATCGTATTGTTTAACGTCTATTTTACATGATGCACCTGATAAGGATTTAGCTGAAAGGGTATTGATAGAAATGAGAGAAGAATTGTATAAATAAAGATAAGAAGATATGAAAACATATATTATAAATAGAGGTTTAGAGTATTATACAGATATGTCCATTATTCTAAATCCAATACAAGAATATTTACAAGATTATAATTTTCTTATCACAGATATCGAGTGTAATCATTGTCCAGATAAAAGAATAAACTATGAAGAAGACTATCTTTTTATATCACCTAGTGAGTTTTTAGATATAGTTAATACTAACGAAATACAATTTATCTGGGGCGTATTCTCTGCGATTCCCAAACATATTTCTTTAGGTGAAACCCTGAAATATGAGTTGCCATATTCAGAGGGAATCCGTACACTCGATGAGATTGTAGAAATGCAACATCCTCTTGCTGAAATTGAGATCGTAGCTTTCGATAGTTCGTCTGTTGAAATAATTAGTAAACGAGAGGATATAATTCAAGCCATTGAAAAAGAGTATCCTAAATATAAGTTTTATAAAAAATAAAAATAAATCAATCTACGCAAAAATACTGCGTATCACCTCTTTTACTTTGTATCATCAAAGAAAATAAAAGTATAAAGTTATGATAGAATTAAAAGGAAAATATAACCAGAACTGTAAAATATTCTTAGAAGAAGTTGAAGAAGGAGCTATTGAATTAGTACAAAATATACTGAATCACGAGATATCCGAAGGGGTACAAGTCCGTATTATGCCCGATACACATGTGGGAAAAGGAATTGTAATCGGATTCACCATGCCGATGACTACAATGGTGAACCCTAACTATATTGGGGTAGATATCGGTTGTTCCGTGACAAGCTATAAATTAAATAAACGATTCGATTTAGCTGATCTTCCGCAAATAGATAAGAAGATTAGAAAAGCTGTACCAATGGGACATGATATCCGAAAAGGTAGAGATTTCAATTATTGGTGGGTAGATGAATATATGCAGACCGTTACCGATAATGTGAATCAGTTCATCGCTCAGTGGAATACTCGTTTTTCTGATAATAAGCCTGCAATGGCTATTGATCGGGAATATATCGCCGAACTATGTAAAAAAATAGGTACAGGGGAAAAGATGTTCTATAACTCTGTTGGATCACTTGGTGGTGGGAATCACTTTATTGAGATCGGAGAATCAGCAAATGATGGTTCTCATTATCTGACTATTCATTCGGGTTCCCGAAACTTCGGACTGAAAGTATGCAACTATCATGCTAAGAAAATGGTAGCAGCCAAATTCAGACCGCAAGAGTATCACGATGAATTTAAGGATATCACTCTGAATACGATTCCGACATCAGATATTCCCATCAAGTTAGCGGAGTTGAACGAACGTCATGGAGTTGGTGAAAAAGAGTTATTATTGAAAGGTAATGATATGTTCGAGTATTTGGTAGATATGGTGATTGCTCAAACGTATGCTGAGTTTAATCATCGTGCTATGGCTCACTCTATCTTTGTCGGGTTGCGTGATGTGGAAGCCGTTGATATGATACATTCGAAGCATAACTTTATCGATCCACAAGACTGGGTTATCCGAAAAGGAGCTATCCGGGCTTATGAAGGAGAACGAATGATCATTCCATTCAATATGCGTGACGGATTATTAATCTGCGAAGGGAAAAGTAATGCTGACTGGAATTGTTCGGCCCCACACGGAGCAGGACGAATATTAGCTCGTAATCAAGCTTTCAAAACATTAAATATGGAAGAGTTTGAGAAAGAGATGGAGGGAGTTTACTCAACATCTGTCTGCAAATCGACTCTCGACGAAGCTCCAATGGCATATAAAGACAAGGATGTGATTATTAATGCGATTCAGGATACGGCAGTTATCTTAGATACGGTGAAACCGATATTGAATATTAAAGCAAATTAAAATTATTTCCTGCTACGCAGAAAGATTGCACATCGGATATATTCCTTTGTAACATCAAACTAAGAAAAGCGATATTTGAAACAATAAATAGAGACAGGTCAAGTACGAGTTACTTCAAATTAGGTAAATCACTGATACAATTACCTGTCTTTATATGAAGCAGTAGCTCAGTTGGTAGAGCAAGGCAACTCATGAAATTACTTTATAATACCGGTCAATTAAGGCATACTTCAATTCTGGCGAAGTGGTTCGAATCCACACGTTTTGAAATTATCGGTTAGAAGGTCAATCTGGGTTTACTTCATGGATTTCTAATTCCTGGGTCGCCGGTTCGAATCCGGCCTGCTTCACAAAATCGGGGTAGTAGCTCAACTGGATAGAGCACATTACTGTGAAACTTTAAAATTATCCCCATAAGGTCAATTAAGGTTTACTCCTTTGGGATAATGAGGCTGTTGGTTCGAATCCAACCTACTCCACTTAGATAATGGTCAAAAGAGGCTTACTTCAAAAACACTTTAAACGTCTCAGTCTCTTAATTACCGTATTTATTAATTCAAAACACTAATTGTGATGAAAACTAATTTACTGAAAATTTCGATCAGACAGAACGCTATCTTTATCCCAACAGATAAGGTAGTTGCATCGAAAGAAAACCTAACACAAACGACATTAGCTTTGACAGCCAATCTGAGAAAGCTTGGTTATACCGTATCAGAAGAGTTGCTGCATGCTATGAACAGCATGTCTCCAAATCAGGCAATTACTATCTTCGATACAATGAAAGAAGTATTGGGTGTGAACCAAAACTGGGCTCCTCTGGTGAAAGGTTGGGATACACCGACCGGAGAAACAAGGCTCGACCATATTATAACCTTATTTGCCAATATCATTAAAAGCAATAAGGGACTACGCTTGCAGTGCGGTCATCTGATTCCGGAAAATACATTTCCGATGGAAAGATATAATGGATGTCCATTCTGTGGTACTCCGTTCCAATTGACTAAGATTGAGAATTACTCACAAGGAAGTAAACTGAAAGTGCTGGAGCTTTGGACTGAAGATGATCTTACAAAATATTTCAACGATTTGCTGGTATCGCATACAGCATTGGATGCAACTCAGATGGACAGTCTAAAGATATTGGTCGAAGAATTTTCTCTACCCGATGTCGAGATTACAATGAAAGAAATCCAGATTGTGGTATTGGATACACTTGTGGAAAAAGGAGAATATGAGAAAGGACAACAGTTTATCTCTACTCCTGCCGATATACTACGCTATCTGTGGTATAAGAAAACAGGATTCCTACAAATTGTAGAGCCTAAAACGATTATAAAAAGGACAGGTCAGAATAATACACATATGACGTCTGCTTTGGATAAATCCAAGAAAGCGAAAACAGATGCAAAAACTGAACTGAAACTGAAATATAATCGTGCCCAATGTAAAGCGGTTGCTATATGGCTTAACAACCTGAATATGGATGTAGAAAAAGCCTGTGAGATAATGCATCCTAAACGAGGAATGTGGGTACGCTTTATTAGGGCGTTGCGTTTGGCAGAATATGCAAAGAGACCAAATTTTGGGTATCTGAAAGATTTACTGGATATATTTTACAATCAGGCATATACTGTATATCAGGGAGAAGTTGAACAATCACGTATCAAATTAGACGCAGAGAAGACATTTAATTTGTTGAAACAAAGACCGGGATTGTTTGCACGTTCTTTATTCGCTAATATGCTTTGGTTTGGAGATGATGAAACACTATCTGTTTTTCAGGAAGTGATGGATAAAGTTCCAATGAGACTGTTGTTCACGTTGAATATGTATGCACAGACTTATTTTGACGCAAATGCGCAGCGTATGGTAAAACCCTTGGGTGGAACGTCAAAGAGAATCGGAGCCAATAAATTGGTTAGCATATACACAGAAGATCAGTTGAAAGTCATGATATCCAAAATAGAGGATTTATGTATAAAAGCAGTTTCGAACCGCTTTAAAAAGATCCCAACAGAGAGTAAAACAATGTATATAGACCCAATGCTGTTTAATATTCCATTGTCAATTGGCGATAGAAGTGAAACAATACAAGATACTTCCTGCGCATTGATGGGAACTCGTTTATCAGTGGAAGGGAATGCGGTCAGACTGTTCATGCAATGGGGAAAAGACCTTCCTGCACAACATCTGGATATGGACTTGAGCTGTCATATAGCTTTGCCTCATGCCACAGAAGTATGCTCATATTATAACCTAACTGCTCTGGGAGCAAAGCATAGCGGAGATATAAGGAGTATTCCCTACAAGATAGGGACAGCAGAATACATCGAACTGGATATAAATGAACTAACTCGTATAGGTGCTCAATATGTAACCTTTACTTGCAACGCCTACAGTAATGGGGCTATATCGCCTAACTTGGTAGTGGGATGGATGAACTCGGTTTATCCGATGAAGATATCCGAGAAGACAGGCGTGGCCTATGATCCCTCCTGTGTACAACATCAGGTAAGAGTATCAAAAGGTTTATCAAAAGGCTTGGTATTTGGAGTACTTGAAGTTGCTACGCGTGAGATTATCTGGCTGGAGATGCCTTTCGGAGGACAGGTTGTTGCCAATATGGATGCTAAAAATGTAGAAGCATTGATCGCTAAGTTGAAAAGTAAGACTACTATAGGTAACTTGCTGGAAATAAAAGCTCAGGCTCAGAATATAGATATTGTAGAAACTGAAAATGCTGACGAATCTTACACTATGCAATGGGCTATGAATACGGCAGTTGTGACAAAGTTGCTGATTGATTAAAAAATAGGCAAGGTTTTCTTTATGGGCACCTTGCCTATGCAATTCATTTTAAACGTTACTCATTCGCCCTCTTTTGAACATGATAATATCAAATCCCAAATAGTAAGATTTTCCTTTTACTCTTGAGTAGGCAAATGATAACTAATCAATTTTAATTGAGATTCAAGAAAAATGAATTGAAGAGGTTTTGATGTGATCAAAATTAAAAAAATATTTTTATTTGCTATATTGCTCATTCAAGAGCCAATGGAAGGCAAACCTTTAGAGTTGCATAACAACTTAAGGTAATCACCTGTCTATATTGTTTTAATGCGAAGCGAAGCTTTTGCGATGAAAGCCGAAAGAGTTATACCAAACAGAAACCTACAAGCTTTTAGACTTGTAGGTTCTGCTTCTTATAATAAGATAAATCCGTGTATATTAATGAGTTTTTTTCTTATCTACCAGATGAATGTATTTTTCATAGCCTTTGGCTTTCATTTCATCCAGAGGAATAAATTTTAGAGAAGCACTGTTGATACAATACCTCAAACCACCCTTATCCTTGGGCCCATCATTAAAAACGTGCCCCAGATGTGCGTCTCCTGTTTTACTTCTTACTTCCGTACGAACCATTCTTAAAGAATTATCATACCGCTCTTCTATTAGTTTAGAACTGATAGGCTTAGAAAAACTGGGCCAACCGCATCCCGACTCAAACTTATCTGATGATGCAAATAAGGGCTCTCCTGTTGTTACATCAACATATATACCTTCTCTGAACTCATCGTTATACTCATTGCTAAAAGGTCTTTCTGTCGCATTGTTTTGCGTAACCTCATATTGCAATGCTGTTAATTCTTTCTTTAACTCAGCTTTATCTTTTTTTACATAAATATTTTTTGCCTCTATATTTGCTTTACGGGCTACATCAAATAATTTTGATGGGATATGGCAATAGCCCCCCGGATTTTTATCCAAATAGTCTTGATGATAAGATTCTGCATCATAAAAATTTTGTAGAGGTTTTACTTCTACTACTATTTTTTTCTCGTTTTGTTTTCCCAATTTATCAATTTTTTCCTTTATCAGATCTTCATCTTCTTTGTTGGTATAATAGATTCCTGTTCTATATTGAGTACCTCTGTCATTGCCTTGCTTATTCAGGCTGGTAGGATCAATTGTCTTAAAATACAAATCGATCAATAAACCTAAGTCTACAACTAGAGGGTCATATGTTATTTTTACTGTTTCAGCAAAGCCTGTTTCTCCTGTAACTACATTTTTATAAGTTGGATTTTCTGTTCTTCCGTTTGCATAACCGACTGTAGTTGACGTGACTCCTCTTACTTGCTTAAAAAAATGTTCTGTTCCCCAAAAGCATCCACCCGCAAAATATATTTCATTCCCTTTACCATTCATAATATTTTCGTTTTTATTTTTTGTACTACTATCCACTTTAGCTGTACAGCTAAAGCTAACGAGCAGGATACTCGTAAAAACAAGTCCCCCAATAATCAATATTTTTTTCATAACTAATTATTTTTTAATGATAGAACAAGTGTGACTCCAAAGCCTAGATACATGATGTCTTTCAGTATAAAGAAATCTGTAACAGGGACTCCATCTACAACTCTCCAAATACCGGGAGTTGTGAATAAATAACTGAGTGTCATCAAGAAAATGATACATAGACCAATGCCTGCAAATACCTTCAATTTATTGAATTTTAAAGTCAAAAGAAGTAGTGCAGCTACAAAGAGTTCGGTAGTGCCGACAATGTTAGAAACTGTTTGTACACTAAAAACATTGTACATCCAAAATGAAAGAGGATGATTTTCAATTAGTGGCTTTATCGCGTTTGCTTCTGTCACAGTAAACTTGAATATGCCAATCCATAGTAGTATAACTACGGAGCCAAACAAAGAAATATAATACCCTGCCTGAGAATAGTCTTTTGTGCGATTTAATTTCATTGCTGTAATTTTTTATATTAAAATTCGGATTATTTTAATACATAGTCGCAGTTTCTTTTAAATCCTGACAAAAAGAGGTTCATTTTTTGATTTTTTCTTTTATGTTATCTTTAAAATTTTGTATATCAATATCTTTTAAAAGTGTATTTTGTTCTTTTCGAATGATTGTACTTAATTTTTTATCTAAATAAACAACCTTTTTCCTATATGCAGAGCACCATTTACAGATAGCCAGATGGGCTTGTAGCCTCAGTCTTTGAAACAAAGACATTTTATATCCGCCTTCTTGCTTTTCAATTTCTTGGGTAGCTTTAGAGCATGGCATAATTAACCAATGAATTATTTTACGAAACATAATACAAAAATTAAAGTGTATTAAACCAGTTTTTTTCTAAACACTCTCTCAATTGCAATCTACCACGTTGGAGAATTTTCCATAAATTAGTAGTTGAAATCCCCGTTTCCTGACAAACCATATCTGTTTTTTTTTCTTCTAAATAATATAATTTTATAGGTATTCTCCATTTTAAAGGTAAACTATCCAAGCAATTTTCCAACGTACCATTAAACTCGTCATCATTTAACAATGAGGTTTCTTTATCGACCCACCCATTTAGTACATCATCTCGTCTCCAAGCTCCTGATTCGTCAAAAAAATAGTCTAAACGAATCTGCCCGGTAGTTCTATATTTTTTTCGGTAAAAGTCGGCAACCTTATTATTCAAGATACCCGTCAACCATGTTTTTGGATTACTTTCTTCTTTAAAGCTATCATACGATTCCAATGCTGCTAAGAAAACATCTTGTACCAAGTCTTTAGCATCTTGTTCATCAGACACCAGATAGACAGCTCTGTTGAGCAACGGTAAACTGTAGATCTCTATCCAGGTTTGAATGTCTTTTATCTTTTTGTCTCTTTCCATCCTGTTATGTCTTTGGATATTATTGGGGTCAAGCTTCTAATTTTTTTGAAAATTAGTTGTGTCGAAATATCTTTCCTCGTTTAGGTATTAATAAGCTTTTTCATTCTATCCATTTCGTATCAATATTAATTTGGTTTCTCTAACTTCTTTTACAGAGATATTGTAAAGCAGTGGTGGGACTTATTCATGCCTTTTCTTTCATAAAACTGATGTGCTCTCAATCGCCGGACATTTGTGCAAAGTTCGAGTTGTAAACAATCATTCTCTTTAGCAAACTTTTTAGCCGCCTGAAAAAGTGTATCTCCGATTCTCAGGCTACGAGATGACTCATGAATGATTAACTCTATTATTTCTGCTATTTTCCCTGCATGATGAAGGTGATCTTTTACTTGTAGGGATAAAAATCCAACTACCGACTGATTTAACTCTGCTACTATGAGTAAATGGTGACAATCGAAAATTTGTCTGTTATAAATGTGTGTAAAAGCACCTTTATCCAATGCCGTTTGTTCTAATTCGCAAACTAACACATAAACCGCATCCAAATCTGCCTGCTCTGCCTTTCTTATTATGATATTTCCCATGATGTTAAGACCTGATTTATTATATCTTGATTCCAAGACATTTTTATTTCGATAATTCATCTAATGTGAGCATATATTTTTATATTTGTTCAACACCGTTACAAAAAAAATACAATTTATTAAATCAATTTTTATTTGAAGAATAAATCTTCCCAGTTCAAATATTTTTTATAAGTTTGTAACTATCACTGTTGGGGGTGTTCTTTCGAAGAAAGAGCTGAGATTAAACCCTTGAACCTGATATGTTGTAATTGACATCGTAGGGAAATGGTAGACTTTTTGAATAATCGTAACTGATATATTTTTATAAAGCCGTTTCGTACAATACGAAACGGCTTTTTCATTTATACACTAATATTTATGATAAATATTCAACACTTAGAGCGAGATTTGAATCTGGTTAGAGAAAAATCGCCACTTATCCATAATATAACCAATTATGTGGTAATGAATAATACAGCTAATGCCCTGTTAGCAATCGGCGCATCTCCTGTAATGGCACATTCGGTAGATGAAGTTGCCGAAATGACAGGTATTGCCTCTGCCCTCGTTCTCAATATAGGAACATTAGATGCAGAGTGGGTTAAAGCAATGCTTATTGCCGGCCAAGCAGCTGCCGAAAAACGAATACCTATTGTCTTAGACCCTGTAGGGGCAGGAGCCACTTCATATAGGACAAAAGTATGTCTGCAAATATTGGAAGAGTGTAAACCATCTATAATAAGAGGAAATGCTTCGGAAATTATGGCCCTGGTTAGCAGTAATGTAAAAACGAAAGGAGTTGACAGTATTAACTCTTCCGAATCGGCATTGGATTTTGCCAAAATATTATCTCAAGAAACCGGATCGGTAGTTGTTATTAGTGGACAAACAGATTATATAACTGACGGTAAAACGATAGAAACAGTATCCAACGGAAGTACATTAATGTCTGCCGTAACAGGAATGGGCTGTACTGCAACAGCAGTTGTAGGTGCATTTGCTGCTATTAATTCGAATATGCTTGAAGCTGCAACTCACGCAATGGCTTTGATGGGTGTTTCGGGAGAAATAGCAGCAGGTAAATCGAACGGAAATGGAAGTATGCAGGTTAACTTTCTGGACGAATTGTTCAATATGACAGGGAATACACTCAAAAATAAAATTAAGTTATAATGAAACTATTCGATTTGAGTCTTTATCTGGTTACAGACCGTTCCCTTTCTTTAGGACGATCATTAGAGTCTGTCGTGGCACAGGCCGTAGAAGGAGGCGTAACAATGGTACAATTGAGAGAGAAAGACTGTTCTACTTTAGAGTTTTATGAACAGGCAATTCTTTTAAAAAAATGTCTACACCCCTATAATATTCCATTGATAATCAATGATCGCTTGGATATTGCTCTGGCATGTGATGCCGAGGGTTTACATATAGGGCAAAGTGATATGCCCTACGATATCGCCCGAAAACTACTCGGTAGAGATAAGATTATCGGCCTGTCTGTAGAATGTATACAAGATGCTGTGAATGCAAACGAACTGGATGTTGACTACATTGGTATATCTCCTGTGTTCGGTACGCCAACCAAAACCGATACAGCTCCGGCACTTGGCTTAAATGGTGTACAAGAAATAGTGAAAATAAGCAGGCACCCCGCAGTAGGGATCGGAGGTATTAATAAAACCAATGCAGCCGAGGTTATTTCGGCAGGAGCAGAAGGTATTTCGGTAGTATCGGCCATTATGTCGGCCATCGATCCGAAAGAATCGGCATTAGAACTTAAAAGTATAATTCAAAAAATAAATATATAATATGAGATGGAGTAGCCAAGCATGGAAGGCAATAGAACCTATTTATAAACAAATACAAGATTTGCCGTTTATAAAAGAACTAATGAACGGTACATTGGATAATAATAAATTCATTTTTTACATTCAACAGGATGCTATCTATTTAGGTGATTATGCTAAAGTATTGACCGTTATCGCATCGAAGCTGACCAACCCTGCACATATGAGTGCTTTTATTCATTTTGCAGGAGAGAGCGTTGGGGTCGAAAAAGCATTGCATGAATCCTTTTTAGGAGTATTAGATAAGAAAACAAAAGTGAGTGCCTCACCTAGCTGTCTTCTTTATACTTCTTACCTGATGAAACAATTAGCAAATTCTCCCATTGAAGTTGCTTTGGCAGCAGTACTTCCATGTTTTTGGATATATAAAGAGATAGGAGACTATATTCTTGCTAATCAAATCAAAGAAAATAATCCATATCAAAGCTGGATAGATGCTTATGGTGGCGAAGGTTTTTCAGAATCGGTTAAAACAGCAATTTCGATATGTGACGAAGTAGCCGAAACTTGTACAGATGGGCAGCGCAATGCAATGACAGAAGCATTTGTTATGTGTTCTAAAATGGAATGGATGTTTTGGGACAGTGCTTATAAACAAGAACAGTGGCAAATATAAATTCATTTAATTGGTATAAGATAAACAAATGAAGAAACAATATAAACGTGCGCTAACTATTGCCGGTAGTGATCCGAGTGGAGGTGCAGGTATTCAAGCTGACTTGAAGACATTCTCGGCATGTGGATGCTACGGAATGACGGTCATCACGGCTGTAGTAGACGAAAACACAATTGGGGTTACCGACGTACATCCCATTCCGTCATCTTTTGTTTCAGGACAAATCAAATCAGTCTTGGATGATATTGGAACTGATGCTATTAAGATTGGGATGCTTCATGATTCAGAACTAATTCGTGCGGTGAAAGAAACTCTGTCTGCATACAATATCAAAAATATAGTTTTAGACCCTGTAATGGTAGCCACTTCGGGCGATAAGTTATTGCAAGACGAAGCTATAGAGACTCTTAAAAACGAATTGATACCCTACGTTCGGGTGATAACACCCAATATTCCCGAAGCAGAAATTTTGATCGGACAAAAAATTACCGGTCAGCACGATTTACCTTTGATCGTAAAAGATCTGTCTTTTAATCGGTCTGTATCAGTCTTGCTGAAAGCAGGTCATTTGACCGAAGATGAATTAATTGATGTATTTTACAATGCTGAAACCGATGAGGTAATAGAGCTTAAATCCAGGCGGATACAAACACATAATACCCATGGAACGGGTTGTACCTTTTCGTCGGCTGTTGCCGCATTTTTAGCACATGGGCTGCCGTTGAACGATGCTGTCAAGAAAGCTAAAGAGTATATGGTTAAATCCATTGAAGCCGGAGCAAAATACGAGATTGGAAAAGGGCATGGTCCGGTGCATCATTTTTTCAATTTCTGGGAATAAGGGCTTAGCGTTTGAGGAAAGAATCTTTGGTTGTATTAGCAAATTAAAAATCAGACAGGTATTAATCAGATTTCGGGCTTACTGTAATTATTTGTCAGATCTATTGCTTATTTTTGAATATTGACATTAAAGCAATATTCGATGAAAAACTTATTACCTGTACTGTTTGTATTTATTTTCGCATGTATCTCTTGTTCCGATAATGATTCCAACCCCGATCCCGACCCAAATGGCGGAGGCGAAAAGCAGAATCCGTATAAAACGGGTAAAGACCTATCTACGTCGAGTCTTGTTACTTGGGAAAATAAAGGTATGGATGATACATTTCTTATGCTTGGATATGGATATGATGCCACAGGTAAATATGCTCATCCATCTTCCATAAGGAATAAGGTTATAGATATAGAAAAATATGATGCGGATAATGATGCCGTAAATTTTGTCAAAAGTACCTCAAGCAGTCCCGAATTGGCTATTGACGGAACGCAACGCGAATGTATAGAAGATATGGGACGGCAAGCCGGATTCAATGATGCTGAAATTGGAAAATATACCAATCTGTTCAAGGCAAAGTTTGACTCTCCTTTCAAAAACGACTCGTCATTTCCCCAATTATCCTATTCCTATTATGGTACTTCTCAAGTAAATGTTGTTTACCATCTATATTTTCTCTATATGAGTTCTATGCAGGAAAAGTTCCAGACAAAATATCTGACGGATGAATTTAAAGCAGATCTGGAGAGTAAATCTGCCGAAGAAATCATAAGAAAGTATGGTACACACATATTGAGAGGCGTTTTGATTGGAGAAAGAATGGATTATTTGTATCGCTATGCTGAAGATAAAAAATCAAATAGTTATAACTGGTTTGTATACAATATATATCGCTATTTTTCTCATGGTACGACAACATTGGGAAATACTCCCGAAGAGGATGCTCCGTTAAAGGAAAATTTGTATATAGAAGCGGTTGATGGTACACTTCCCAACCCTAATACTTGGATGGTGGATATTACCAACTTTCAGGGGGAAAGAATCATATTCAATGGGTGGAATACTATTACCGATGCTAATCTCACACTGGTAAATTTCAGAAATAAGGATGGCTTGATACCCATCTATGAGTTTGTAAAAGACCCTGCAAAAAAAGCTGCTTTGGTAAAGGCATACGAAAAATACCTGAGTGAGTAATGTTTTAAGGATTAATGTCTTTTCTGAATAGCGGCTCTATTTTTTTAATTGTTAGAAAAGTAGTACTATTTGTTTATCTTTACTAAGACAAGGGATTACCACCAAAATATAAAGTGACAATAAAAGAGCTCAAAAAAATGTCACTTTTGTCACCTTTGTAATCTTTTAGGATGTAAGGTGTTGAAAATGAGTGGTGACATACTTTACAGATATTATTAAATAATATGTAATTGTTGTCACTTTTTAGACTCGAAAAGAAATAATAATCCGATACGTAAGATTCTATGGATCAGTATATTTTTAAGACCGAACGACTGGGCTTTTCCCTGTGGAACAAAAGTGACACTGAGGTGGCAACGTCTCTGTGGAGTCACCGTGATGTAATGAGGTTGCTTTCTGCTACAGGAACATATACCCCTGGGCAAATTGCCGAAAGATTGACACGAGAAATACAAAACCAAAAACTATACGGTGTACAGTACTGGAAACTTTATAATCTCGAAACGTCAGAATTTATAGGATGTTGCGGTTTAAAGCCTTATCATGAAGAAACTGATATCTACGAACTTGGATTTCAACTATTGCCTGACTTTTGGAGTAAGGGATATGCTTCGGAGGCCGCCCGGTTTAGTCTTAACTATGCTTTGGATATATTAAAGGCAAAGAATATTTTCGCAGGACATCATCCACAAAATGAATCTTCCTGTAAGTTATTAACAAAACTGGGATTCAAGGTTTTTACTACCGAATTTTATGAGCCCACAGGATTGGTACATCCTTTATACAGCTATTTTCGGGTCGTGTAAATTTTAATAATTAGAAATGCTAAATCAAGATACTTCGCGCCTATCGCGCTTAACCTCCATCCTGATATTGTTGCAATCGCGTCAGATAATTACGGCTACATTTATAGCCAATAAATTCGGTATAAGCACACGTACCGTTTATAGGGATATCAAAGCTTTGGAAGAAGCGGGAGTTCCCATCCTTACGGAAGAAGGCAAAGGTTATTCGCTTATGCAAGGGTATGCCATACCTCCTGTGATGTTTAGCGAGAGTGAAGCGAATGCATTGATAACAGCAGAGCAGATTGTAAAAACAAACAAAGACCAATCGTTTGTTAAGAACTATACGGAGGCAATCACGAAAATAAAAGCAGTATTGAAGCACAATACCAAGAGTAAAGCCGAATTGCTGTCGGAACGTATCCAGATCCGTAATAATTCGGAAGGAAAGGCTACCAGCGATTATTTATCTTTGCTACAGTTGGCAATCACCAACCTTCAATTAATAGATATTTCATATACTTCGGAAAGCAGTGAAGCCACTGAAAGGATAATCGAACCGTTGGCTCTATACAGTACATACGAAAACTGGATACTGATAGCTCATTGCAGGTTAAGAAAAGAAAAACGAGCCTTCCGGATAGATCGCATACAAGAGTTGGTGGTATTATCAGAAACATTCGAGCCTCATAATTTTAACTTTCAGGATTATTTCGAGGAGTGCAAAGTAAAATATCTGGCTACCCTTGACACAGGGTTGTCATAACGATAGGCTTTCTTTGCAGTGAATCATAAAAATTGAAAGAAAAATGAAAACAACAATCGAGAAATTCTACGTTATCGGTATCTCAGTAAGAACAACAAACGAAGGAGGGCAGGCTGCAAAAGATATTCCCCAGCTTTGGGAAAGGTTCATGTCAGAAGACATTGAATCTAAAATACCCGCTAAAATAAGCAGGGATGTTTATGGAATATATACCGAATACGAAGGAGATTATACTCAACCCTATACTACTGTACTGGGTTGTAAAGTAGAGTCGCTGGATAATATTCCTGAAGGGTTTATCGGTTTGACTATCGAGACTGCCAATTATGAGAAATATACCGCAAAAGGAAAAATGTCTGATGATATTGTGTATAACAAATGGACAGAAATTTGGCAATCGGATTTGGATAGAACGTATATTGCCGACTTCGAAATTTATGGAGAACGCTCTGTGGATATGGATAATGCCGAGGTTGATATCTTTATATCAGTGAAGTAATGTAAGAGAGAAAATAGTCTACCAAACACCTGTAATTTTATGCAAAAAAAGAATGTCTATATATACCTTTTCGATGGATTCTCGGATTGGGAAATTGCTTACCTGACACCGGAGCTGAAGAAGAATAAAGAAATCAACCTATTAACATTTTCAGACACAGGTAAGTCTGTTTTTTCGATGGGTGGTTTGGAGGTAATCCCAAACATTTCTTCAGCCGATATTGATATATCCGGTATCGACCTGTTATTATTACCCGGTGGTTTTATATGGGAAACAAATAATCCCGACCAGATTAACGTTGATTGCTTAGTGGAAAAAGTCTATCTGAATAAAAAGTCCATTGCTGCGATTTGTGGTGCTACAATTTATTTGGCACGCAAGGGGTACTTAAATAATATTGAGCATACCAGTAACGATTTAAACTACCTGAAAATGGTTGCGCCCGAGTATAAAGGGGAACAATATTATCAAAACCAATTGGCTGTATCTCATAATCAGATAATTACAGCAAATGGTATCGCTCCCATTGAATTTGCCCAAAAAATTTTAGAGGAATTAAAATTTGATGGAGATTATGTTGATAAATGGTTTCAACTTTTTAAAAATGGTATTTGGAGTGAATAAAATTACGCTCGGAGAATGTTTTAGATAAACTTTGAAAAGATAAAATAATTCAATCAAACATGACTCGTTATGCTTCGACCCATTGATGAATTTTTTTTAGAACACGATGAGAATACTAATAGTTGCCTGCAATTTCTGCGAGAGTATATCCTTAATTTCGATGAGAATATAACCGAAGCATGGAAGTATCAATTGCCTTTCTACTATTATAAGAAGAAGCCGTTTTGCTATTTCTGGATACATAAAAAGTTCAAGCAACCCTATATTGGTATTGAAAATGGTGGACTACTGGATCATCCTCAATTACTCAGAGAAAACAGGGTAAAGATGAAAATCCTATTGGTTGATCCAACCAAAGATATCGATCTGGAAACAATAGATACAATTCTAAAAGAATCACTATCATTACATAAAGAGGCTGAACCATAATTGGGTTCAGCCTCTTTTCTATATTGTATTCTTATTTTAACTGAAAAGTTTAGCAGGATATACCTTATTTGCTACAAGGTCTTTTATTTTTAAAATAGCTTCGGGACGATCTTTAGCATAAGTAATTCCAAACCATTTTGAAGGTGTGTTGAATACTTTTACTTCGATCTGTTTCTTTTCGATCAGCGTATTTATTAGAGTCGGTATCAGGAATTCGGCCTTCACCTTGTCTTTATTCTCTTTTAAGAATTCGACGAAATACTTTTCCGAAAGGTCGAAATAATCAGGAGTAAATCCCCACATATTCATGGACACAGGCGTTGTATCGGTCAGATTTTTCCAAGTACCATCCTCGTCTTTAAACTGAGGAATACCTTCGGCTCTTTTAACCTCGGTGCGCTCTACTATTTTCAAAAGGACATTGTCTTTGTCTACTTCACAAATACCTCTGGCTACCGATCCGCTGTCAGACAATGTATTGCCAAGCATATATCCCATCATACAATAATGTGCAGTTTTACCCACCATATTTCTAAGCTGTCCGGCCAAAAGTTGAAAGCTTTCCCTTCCATAAAAATCATCGGAGTTTATAATACCGAATGGTTCATTGATAACTGTCTTACCCATCAATAGCGCATGATTTGTACCCCATGGCTTTTCTCTCTCGGGGTTGGGAGTAAATCCTTCGGGCAGGTCATCCAATTCCTGAAACACTACTTCTACAGGTACTGATTTTTCATATTTCGAAAGAATTTTTTTTCTGAATTCCTCTTCAAAAGCTTTCCGTATGACGAATACAATTTTACCAAATCCTGCTTGTAATGCATCGTATATGGAGTAATCCATAATAGCCTCCCCATTAGGACCCAAAGCATCGAGCTGTTTTAGTCCACCATATCGGCTACCCATTCCGGCTGCCAGTACAAATAATGTAGGTTTCATAGTTCTTTTTCTCTATTTGATGTTAATAATAATCCCAACAAGTCTAGCTGTATGAAATCGATATCTCATTCGAAATCGGATTCGATTAGCTGACCGAATAACAAAGATACAAATTTCTTTATCATCTTTACCTTTGCGTCCAACCTTAAGTTTTTACTTGGTACAGGGCAATTCCAAAGAATAAATATTCTCATACTCCCTATGTTTTTAACATTCTTACAGCTCTATTGTTCATTATGTATAAGACTTGTATATAACTAATATAACAGGTTATTTTCCAGTATATATACTTTTTGAGGTGCTATATCAGCTTTGCCTTCTCCGTCTACCTGATCTGCTTTCTGAACGAAAATATGCAGTTGTTTCTTGTTTCTCCATAGTTCTGTATCGAAAGAGGGTTCCCATGAACCGACCGAAAAATCAGTTAAATCACGGACAGTCCATTTCTTTCCATCAATGTCTTTGCAAACAGCCATCGAGACTTTTCCCCCTCTTTCTTCATCCCGAAACAGTAGAAATAAATTTGTATTTTTACCCTTAGTGTCAACTATCAGTTGAGGGCGTGAAATAGGTATACGTTTTGTTCCTCCCCCTTTAAGAGAGAAAGGTGTATTTCGGAAGTTAAGGTTCATCACCTTCCATTCGTTATGCTTGTTATAAACAATATGATATTGTGGGATATCAGAGTTTTTTTCTCTCCAATAAGTTGCAATGTAAGGATTACCTTTATTGTCGGTAGTCATTGCCGTTTGATTGATCAGTTCGCAGTTTTGAGGAATCAATGCTGCATATTCCGATGTTTCGGCAATTATCGGTAATGTATATTTTTCTCCCATTGAATTCATCCATGTTATACCTCCGTCTAATGATTTTGCATAACATAGGTCATGATTGGTTGCGACATCGGGAGTCTCACGCCATACCCACGAAATATGGATAACACCTTTATCGTCTACGCACGATTGGGCATAAGCATTTCGCTTGCCTTCGCCATCGATCAGGTTTTTCTGTAACTGATTCCATGTCTTGGTTTTTACGTTGTAGCGGTTTAAAACCAGATTTCCTTTTCCCGATTGACCATCCCGATATATAAATATTAAATCGCCATTAGGCATTTTGTAAAATTCAGGATAAGTTACATTTTCCTCCAATTCCCGTGTCATCGGTTGCTTATCGCCTAATTCTAAAGATAGAGGTGCAATACTCTTAGCATAGCGCAGAGGGTGCCCGTGATGATCCCAAGACACATGAAGATACCCGTCGCCATCAACCATAATGCTGATAGAATTATGGGCATCACTTACATTACCCGTATATTGAGTTTTATTTAGAATCCATTCTCCTTTAGGAAGTTTTCTCTTACCTAAGATTAAGCATCCATCATTATCATAGTAGGCTATGAATTGTGTGTCTTTGTATGTGACGAGCGAATTTTTTCGGAATACGGTTACATTCACCGAATTGTTTGCCCATCCATCGCCAACAGGCACTAACTGCTGTGAATAAATAAGTTGAGGTAATAATCCGAGAATAAGTATAATAAGGTTTTTCATAAATCAAAGATATCTAAAGTCCAGTTATCTAACCATCTCAATACAGGTAAATTATTCTCAAACTGAATAGGTAGCCATACATACCTGCCATCTATCGGATTTTTGGGTGTCCATCGGTCTGCCATAAAAATAAAAGCATCTTTTTTGCCTGCAATGGGTAGTATGTAGGTGCCTTGTGAGTGAAAAGTCAGTTCAGATTCTTTGCATACACAAGGATTAGGATATAATTTCCAAGGCCCCCAGATAGTGTCTGCAACAAGTAAACGTGCAGCATTAGGGGCCCAGCCTGTACATCCTGAGGTAATCATAAAGTAACGTCCGTCTCTCTTGAAGATAGCGGGAGCTTCGTTATGACCTGCGGGTTCTATCCGTATATATTTGCCTGTGTGGCTCAGGTAATCGTCAGTCAGTTCAGCTAATTGTATAGTCAGATTTTCTTCCGACGAATATATATGATAGGCTTTGCCATCGTCATCTACATATACGGTCATATCACGTGACATTTGCCCACCTTCAAAATCACGGCGAACAAACATTCCGTCTTTTACGGCGGCAGTCCATTCCTTAGTCCACCACTTGCGGAAGTCTTCAGGTATAATGTTAGAGCTTTTCTGATTATCAGACATGTTTACAGGATAATATCCTGCATTGGGGCGGTATGATTTCACAAACCGGAATGGTCCGGTTGGTTTATCACTTGTTGCTATTCCTACATGGGCACTTTCGTATCCTTTGCCTTTCAGTTCGAGATGAAAGAACATCACAAATTGCTTTGTCTTTTCATTATACACGACCTTAGGTCGTTCTATAATACAGCCTTTGGCAATAGGACTGTTTTCGTCACCTTCAACAACGGGAAGGACAACTCCTTCGTTTATCCAATTGTAAAGGTCGTCTGACGAATAGCACATAACACCTACTAAGGCGTTATTGCTTTTTTCTCCCTTATTTTCTCCGAACCAATAGTATTTGTTGTTGTGATAAAGCATTCCTCCACCATGAGCGTTTATGTGGATGCCATCTGTATCCATCCATATTTTTCCGGGTTGGAATGATTGGTGTTCAGATTCTATATAAGAAGTAGAGGCAAACGGAACATTTACATCAAGAATAAAAAGGAAGGCTACTAAGAGATATTTTAACTTTATCATATTGATTATTCTTTAAGAGAATAAAGTCTCGATTGAGAGGGATAGTTTTTAAGGAATGGGATTTCTCTTTTTGGTGAAGAGAAACCCCTGTACCATTTTTATTTATTTAACGGCTTAATCATATCCCGGATTTTGCTCCAATACAACATCTTTATTCAATTGAATTTCAGTCAGAGGTATAGGCAGTAGAAGATTTGTTTTGCTTATCCCCACTATCGGTTTATACTTGGTGGTATTCAATTTAGCCCGTTCGACCAGGGTTCCTGTACGCATCAATGTCATGCGACGGTTTTCTTCACCGATAAGCTCTCTGGCACGTTCATCAAGTATAAAATCGAGTGTAATATCGGATGCCGAAACTTTTCCTTGTGCCGGATAATTAGGAAATGCACGTTCGCGAAGCACATTGATTGTATTGGCAGCCTCCGTTGTTTTACCTTGCTTAAACTGAGCTTCGGCAAGTAGCAGGTAAGTTTCTCCCAATCGCATCAAAATCCAGTCTTTAACCGTAGCCCATCCGAAAGTGTCATTCGGATCAAAAGCACCCCATTTGGTAGTATGCGGACATAAGTTGTAAATAGTATCGGTTCCTACATATGGAATTTCTTTGCCGAAGTTAGCATTAGCCGGATCATTGATATACATTTTCCGCTTGATATTATATTGCGAATTACGTATATCACCGTCTTTATAAAGCCTGTAATTAGTCCAGTCGCTTAAGCGTAAACGAGCCAAGCCTCTCCCACCCAAAGAATCACATAATACCATTCCTTTGATGTTGTAATAGGCAGAAGTCCAAACACGTCTTTGTTGAGGAGCACCGGTATATCCACCCGGAACAGTGCTGGTATTATCCACTTCAAATGTCCATAATGTTTCGGTATTTCCCTGAGATCTCCGTTGGTTTCCATATATAAACATGTCGTGATAAAAATCACCCGGAAGATCGGTTTTAGAGCCGTAGCGGTTCTTTATCAGCTTAAACCTTCTACTCGATATTATTGTTTGCAGTTGAGGTTCTGCCAGTTCGGGTTTTCCAATTCTGATATACGCTTCTCCCAATAATTGCATAGCCATATATTTATTGGCTCTTCCATATTGTTTACCTCCCGAATTGCTCGGCACAGCTTCTATATCGGGCAGGTATTGTGTGCTGAATGTTAAGTCTGAAACGATAAGCGTATTTATGGCGTCCAACGATGCTCTCACATAATCGGTTTTGGCTCCGGTAGTAGGTTCTGTAACCAAGGGAACACCGCCAAAAAGGGTAGCAAGCATATTGTATGCATATCCTCTGAAGAATTTGGCTTCGGCACTGACTCTTTTCTTACCTCCCTCGCTCAAACCTTTTACCGATGATGACGAGTTCTCCATATCGTTAATAATACTATTGGAATTATTGATAATAGCATAGCACTTTTCCCAAATAAAAGAAGCCGCTCTATCGGACGATGTCAATTTTGTATAATCATAATATGGAATCTCGATACCTTGTTCCTGAGCAGCACTGGCAACATCAGTTCCCACCTGCCATACACTTAACCACCCTTGCTGATCGCTCCAAGTCCAGATCGTGCCATACAGGTTATGAAGCCCGATAATGGATGCCTCGATTCCTAATGAGTCTTTTAAAGTCTCAGGCGTATAAGAAGAGTAGGGAGTTTCGTCCAGATAACTATCACTGCACGAATAGGCAAGAGATAGTATTGATATGATGAATATTATACATTTTTTCATAATAATGTTTTTTGAGTAATTTAGACTAAGTTTACAGATAGATTATTTAAGCGTGATATTTATTCCGAATACGATACTACGTACTACCGGATAATTATCTTCCCAACTTCTGTACGCATTCAGATTACTATCCCAGCTACTCGATCCTCTGGTAATCTGACGGGATTCGGGATCCCATCCTATCCATTTCGTGAATGTGTGAAGATTTCGCCCGCTGGCATAAACAGTCAAACCACTGATACTAAATTTATCCAGTACTCCGGGATTGAATACATAACTTACCGTAATATCTTTGATTCGGATATAATCGGCATCAGAAGCATATCCATAGCCCCTTGTATTATTGTATGAAAGGGCAGGTCTCGTATTACTGCGATTTTCGGGAGTCCAGTAACCCACTTCACGCGGTGTATTTCTTTTTCCGGTTTCATCCACATAATTTAAGTCGGCATTGTTTTTGGTCATCCCTTGAGCAGTTTGAAGAAAAATGCTCATATTCCAGTTTTTATAGCGAAAGGTATTGGTTAAACCTCCGGTCCACTTAGGAGCAGTTTGTCCCAATATGGTTTTATCTTCGGCTGTTATCTGTCCGTCTTCATTCAGATCGGCAAACTTCAGGTCACCGGCTTTTGCTGTCGGGTCTTGTTTTTTGTGAAGCCCTGCGCTGATTTCATCCTCTTGCCATACCCCTTCCATTTTGTAATCGTATACTACATTGATGGGGTGTCCTATAAACCACCTGTTGCCTAAATCATCTTTTTTATCACCGTATAAGTCTACTATCTTGTTTTTATTAGCGGCGAAAACAACTGTCGTTTCCCATCCGAAATCACGTGTTTCTATATTGCGTGTAGTTAAAGTCAATTCTATCCCTTTGTTCGAAGTTTCCCCAAGATTATCGAATACCTGAGTGTATCCTGTAACAAGCGGTATCGACCGTAACAATAGCAGGTCGGTAGTATTACTTTTATACATGTCGATGGTTCCTGTAATACGATTCCGAAGTATACCGAAATCAATTCCGATGTTTCCTCCGGTTGTCTTTTCCCATTCCAGATCAGAGTTTCCGAGATTGCTTAAAAGCATTCCCGTTTCACCGATTCCGTTAGAAGGTACTTTGTTGTTCGAGGCTGTCGAAATAGTTTTGTAAACAGATATGGCTTCGTTACCCGATTTACCGTAAGAAAATCTGACTTTTAAATTATCTATGGCAGTAACCGATTTCATGAAATTTTCATTACTGATGTTCCAACCGGCAGCTATCGAAGGGAATGTACCATATTTTGAAGTGTTCTTTCCAAAGACCGAAGAGCCGTCACGGCGTACAGTTAAAGTAAACAAATACCTGCTGTCATACGAATAATTGATACGTCCCATTTGAGAGTTCGCCGAATATTTGTCGGCATACGATTTACTGGTTTGTGTTGCTCCTGCTCCTAAGTTATTGAACGAAAGTAAGTCGTTTACAAAGCCTACAGCTCCTGCCGTTGACTCGTTGAACTTACGCTGTTGAGCACCGTAAAGACCCGTAAAATCGAAATGATGTTTATCCCAATCACGGGTATATGTTACAATGTTTTCTATAGTATAGCTGTTTGTTTCGGAGTTGCGTATACTTGCCGTCCCCAGCTTGTCGTTGGCATCTCGTCCTGTGTAGCTCGACTCGCGAGTAGGCAGATAAACATATCCTGCATTGAATTTGTATCTCAATCCTTTTAATACTCCCGAGAATCTGACTTCTGCATATCCATTCATGTTCACATTGAAAGAACGACGTTCTCTGTCTGTGGTTAGTCCTAAGAATGGGTTCGAGAATAATTGCTCAGGTTCCATCGGATATATTTTATAGCTGCCATCGGGATTAAACGGTTGTCCGAAAGGACTCATGGCCGAAGCATTAAGCAGATTTACACGTCCTCCGTCTCTATTGTGGTTTGTTAAGAATAAAGAAGTTCCTATGGTTAAGAATTTGGTTACATCAGCATCCAGATTAGAGCGAATACTGGTTCGTTTATAATTGTAACCTTGTAAAACTCCTTTCTGATCCATATATCCACCCGATAAGAAATATTTGACTTCAGGTGTTCCACCCGATATACTGACATTGTGATCTTGTATAATACCGGTTTGAGAAACCATGTCGATCCAATCGTGAGTAATACCTGCTTTGTAATTTTCTTCTTCGCCATAATTGGGAACAGGACTTGTTTGGGTTTGCCCGGTTTGTTTCATCCAATCGGCAAATTTTTGAAGGTACTCTTCTCCGTTGCGAGGCTCTAAAATATGAGCCATCGACTCTATACCGGCATGTCCGTTATATCGAATAACAGGTTTACCTGTCATTCCTCGTTTGGTTGTAATCAGAATTACACCATTTGCTCCGTTTGTACCGTAAATTGCAACAGCCGAAGCATCTTTCAGAATCTCCATAGAGGCGATATCACTCGGGTTGATGTCGTTAAGGGTTCCTCCTGATTTCGAAATTGGAATACCGTCAACTACAATATAGGGACCTGAATTGGCGTTAATCGAATTTTGTCCTCTGACCAGTGCCGAAGGTGCATCTCCCGGAACAGAAGATTGTTGAGTAATAATTACTCCTGCTGCTGATCCTTGCACCGCTTGCAGAATATTGGTTACGGGGATCTTTGCCAGACGGTCTTTGGAAACGGATGTAACGGAACCTGTAACGTCTGATTTTTTTTGTACACCGTATCCTACAACTACTACGTCATCCAGAACATGGCTGTCTTCTTTAAGTAATACATTTATCGAAGACCGGTTTTGAATGGCAACTTCTTGTTTTTCGAAACCGATATATGAAATAACAAGTGTTGAACCCGCAGGGGCTGAGATAGAAAATTTTCCATCCAGATCGGTAAGTACTCCTGTTGTAGTGCCTTTTACAACTAACGAAACTCCAACAAGAGGGTCTTTGGATCTAGCATCCAAAACCACTCCCGAAATAGAATTTTGTTGAGCATATGCACCAAGGGGAAGGAATAGAGCGATCCCCAAGAGCATCATACATAAGAAAAACATCTTTGATGCACGAGGTACATCAGTCTCGTCTTTAGATTTTGAAGAGGTTATTTGTTTCATGATATTAAAATAAAGGATAAATATTAGGTAACTTTTAAGAATGTGTATTTAGATTCAGGTAACATGTATTACTAACTGTCAGATGAGTAGAACCGAATGGTTGGGTATTTGATATATAATATCTGACTGTTTTGAAATGCCAAAATAGGGGTTGATTTTTGCAGCATTACAGTATAGGTTTAAGGTTAATTTTCCCAAAACTAGATAAAAGGAATAAAGGAAATAGGGGAGAATCAGATCAAAGGAGTTGAATTATAGATCAACTCCTTTTTTGTTTAGTAGAGAATAAAATCTGTTGCTATAATATGGTCGTGAAGGTTTAAAACCTTAAAATCCGATAGCATGATCTTTTGGGAAATCTTCTCCCGACCAAGCTTTTTTAGCAGTCCAATCTTCAGCGGGAGATGTCCAGAACGAATGATCAGCAGGTAGGCCCAACGGTAGAAATGTGAGGGAGGTCAGGTACAGACTACCGTTGTTGGTATACCAATCGGCAAGATTGGGTTGATGTCCGGCAAATCCTAATTGTAGGAATCCTTTTTCATTGAAATTGCCTTTAGTTTCGAACATTCTTTTCATAACGCATGTCAATGCACTTCGAACCTGCCCTTCGCTTAGCTCTTCGGGTAATTCTTGTCGCCACGATAATAACGCTAACGGTTGAAAAGCTCCCATGCGGTATGTCATAGACCGTCCAAAAGCAGGGAATGATCCTTCGGGTGATATAAAACGCTCTAAAATAAGTCCGTATCGCTGCATGCGCTTACGGGCAATACCTAAAGTCTCTTGTTTTACCATTCTGTTTTTGGCTACCAATACTTCCAGAACTTCAACATACATCGGTTGAATAACATAGCTGTTGTAGTAATCGAATGCAAAATGGGTTCCGTCGGCATACCATCCGTCTCCCACATACCATTCTTCTATTTTACGAATGGCACTGTGGATGCGGTATGCGTCGTATTGTTCGTCTATTGACAGGAGGAATGTTTCTATCATAGCCGAAAACAACAGCCAATTAGTATAAGGTGGATCTACCCAGCGTAGTTTTTGAAATTCCTTTATGTAGCGTTTTTTTGTTACCTCATCCAGAGGTTCCCATAATTGCTTGGGAGCTCTTAAAAAGCTATTTGCGACATAGGCTGCATCTACAAGAGCTTGCCCTTCTTTATCCCATTGCAGATAATCGGGACTATCGGGGTCTACTGCATGTGCATAACTTTTTAAAGCCCATTCTCTCAATTGCTTTCTTTGTTTCCCTTCGGGTGTATTATCATCGGGCAGACTTAGCCAAGGTGCTAAACCTGCCATCAGGCGTCCGAAAGCTTCCATATAGGTCACTCTGGTACGGCGACCATCCCACGTGGGGCTTACTTCTACCTGCATATTTTTTACGAGTTCGCCTTTACTCATATTGCTCAATACTGGCTCGGATATTTTATAAAGCAGATTTGCCCAATAAGTGCGGTCGGGAGTTGGTTCTGCTGCTTGTAACTGCACAGAATAACAGGTGCAAGCGAAAAAAAGTAAGGTGAGAATCTTTTTCATAGTAAGTTGAATTTTTGTGTTGTTTACTGCTGCTTATCCAGATATTTTACTAATTCGGAGGCTGCCAGAAGAAATGCTCCTACACCAAAATCGGCAGTCGAGTTTACGTCTACCACTTGTCCCGGTATTGCTTTTTCTCCAATGGGCTGTACATACCCAATTTTACCATCGGGTTGTAAAGCTGTTTCCGATAGATATTTCCAGCTTCTCTCTGCGACAGGTAAATAGGTCGCTTTATCAAGGATTCCATTGTTTATCCCCCATAAGAAGCCATAAGTAAAGAAAGCCGTTCCACTGGTTTCAGGGCCCGGTGCATGTTGAGGATCGAGCATAGACCGTGTCCACGAACCGTCCTCCTGTTGGCTGTCTGCAATGGCACTTGCCATATCCTGATAAATTTTGATGTATTCTGCTCTATGGTTATTGGTTTCAGGGAGATTTTCAAGTGTTTTGGGCATGGCTGCGAAAACCCATCCATTACCTCTTGCCCAAAAATCTTTTAGTCCGTTATCAGTTTTATGCTTCGGATAAATATATTTGGCATCCCGATAGAATAATTTACTTTCGGAGTCATACATCAAGTCTCTGGCAAACGAAAAGTATTCGTATAATTTATCGAGGTACAACTCGTTATTTGTAAGTTTATAGAGTTTAGTCATTACAGGCATTGCCATGTACAAACCGTCTGCCCACCACCAATAATCGTTGTTGGGTGTTGACATCTGGTATTCCATTACCTGTTTTGCTCTGGCTATTTTCTTTTCATCGAGATTCAGGTTGTATAAGTCGATATATACTTGGAAACAGGTCTGGAAATCTCCGAAAAGCACATATTCGTCGCTTTCGCCGTAACTGTATTTCCATTTCGAAGTATCGTTCGATTGAGCCCCCATCCAAAGATTATGTTCAGCCCATGCTTTGGAATAAGCTTTGTAATCCTCAATTTTGGTAACCTCGTAAGCTGCCATATTTCCGGTATGATAGGCTGCCCGATGCCAGAATGAATTTTCGTGATTGGGGTGTGATGCCTGCCAGTTTCCGTTTACCTTTTGAATGATTTCGACAACCTCAGTTCGGGTGGGTAAGTTCGATTCTGACCGTGTGGCGGTTTTATTATTACTGCATCCTATATAGGAGAAAGTAAAAAGAGGAATAAGAAATAAAAAAAATGTTCTGAATTTTCTCATAGTGTCTATTTGTTAAGGTCTCCGACCTTTTTATTATTGTCTTTTTGATTGAAGCAAAGATGTGAAAGACATTAATAACAGATAGTGTATGAATAATTCAAAAGAGGAGTATAATTAATTCATAGTTATAAATCCGCCATTTTTATAAATAAAGCCTCACTGTTTGAAGTGAGGCTTTAAGAAATAGATAACCTATCAGAAAGGTCTGATACCTTACTTCAAAATACTGATTGTATAACTGTACTTGTATTCTTTATCACTGAATCGGTATTCATCCAGAGGTTTTGCTCCCCAAGAATCTAGCCCGGCAACTCCGCGTTGGAATAAGTCAACACAAAGAACTACTTCTTTACGAGGTAATACATCGGAAGCATGTTGTTGCTTCTTAGTCATTCCCGGATCGAGGTCTTCGGGTCGATTATTGGTCGCACTCACCGATAAAGGTTGTGCTCCTTTTATAAGGATGCCTTTACCCGATTTGTCTGTTAAGGATAACCAGCGTACATCGGTTTTGTTACCACCTTCCTGAGGACGGATGTATGGATAATACTGATCTTCAACAGCACCGTTCCAAACGCCCATAAAGGTATCGCCGTTTCGGTCTACATAATTCTCCCAAGGACCACGACCATACCAAGTGAAGTCATTGTATTCTTGGGGTAGAGTCATGAGCATACCGAAACGCATCATTTCGGGCAGGTCATCCGATAAGGCTTTATAATGAGCATCAGTAGTAAGGCTACCGTCTTTATTTACGGTATAAGTGAAATCAACTTTTGCTTCAATGCCTCTGAGTTTTGCCTCATAATTGAATGATATGGCACCACCGTTTTCCTGAGACCCTTTGTATGTATAAATAACGTTCTGTCCTGCTGCATCCCATACACGTAAAGCGTATTGTTCCCACGATCCGAAGTCGTTATCGATAGGAGCACGCCAGAAATTCAAGCGAGGAAGTTCACGAAATACTCTTTTTCCGTCATTCTCTACTGATAGAAGGCTCTTACCGTTTTTAGTCGAGAACTCGTAGCTGATTGTACCCGATTTTACAATAATCTTATCTTCCCCTTTCTCTATGTTTAGAGAACCTGTATAAGTTGCAGGTGTAAAGTAATTATTCGAATCGAATGCAAATTCTTCTTTAGCCACCTCGAATCCTGCAGGGGTAAACGGTGTTTGTTCCTTATTATAAGCAAATACTTGCAAATAGTACTCTGCACCTGCTTCGGGTGTGATTGTTGGTAGATTCAGTTTGATGTCTTTTTGAGTATCAGCAGGGATTACAGCATCAAAATTACCTTCACCGAATACTTTTCCATTTTTAAGAAGTACCCATTTGTAAGTATAATTCTTGTTGGTAAGGTCTGTGAATTTAAAGTCATTGATTACAGTAACAATACCGTTATTCAAATCTTTAGGTTCGAACAGAATATTTTGATATACTTTCTTTACAATATGAGTATGAGGCAGGTAATTCTGATCGGGACTTATGATACCATCAATACAGAAGTTACCATCATTCATTTTGTTGTATCCCTTAAGGTCTCCACCGTATGCCCAATAAGGACGTCCTTGTTCATCCTGAGTTTTGAAACCATGATTGTACCATTCCCAGATAAAACCACCTTGCATATTTTTGCTGCTACGCATCAAATCCCAATATTCCTGGAAATTCCCCATACTGTTACCCATGGCATGAGCATACTCGCACATGATATAAGGACGTCCTAAATCTTTGGCGGCATCCCTTTTCATAGATTCCCAAGATGGGTACATCGGACAAAGAATATCGGTATTAGGATCTTTCTGATGTGCTTGCTCGTACTGAACAGGGCGGCTGTTGTCTCTTTCTTTAGCCCATTTATACATCTCGAAAAAGGCTTTGCCGTTACCTGATTCATTTCCTAACGACCAGAATATTACGGATGGGTGATTTTTGTCTCTTTCAACCGAACGGATTATTCTATCCATATGAGCACCCAGCCATTCGGGTAGATTGGATACATTATCAGGTCCATACCCCAAACCGTGCGATTCCATATTTGCTTCGGCTACTAAATAGATACCATATTGATCGCATAATTCGTACCAAAGGGGAGGTTGAGGATAGTGTGATGTGCGTACTGCATTTATGTTTAGTTCTTTCATCAACTGAATATTACGCATCATCACCTCACGGTTTACGACTTGTCCTGTTTGAGTATTGAATTCGTGTAGATTTACACCTTTGAAGTATACTTTCTTACCGTTAACAAAAACTTGTCCGTCGGTGATTTCTATTTTTCTGAATCCGATTTTGTGAGAAGTCGATTCTATAACCTTGCCCTTGTTATCTTTTAATGTTATAACCAAAGTGTACAGATTAGGAGTTTCTGCCGTCCATTTAAGGGGAGACGAAACAGTTCCTTTGATGGTAGTCTCTGCTGTATTATCGGCAGGAATATTTACTTTCTGATTACTGTTAAATACCTTTTTACCATTTTTGTCTAAGATGGAAACTTCTACGGTTTGATCTTTTGCCGAACTGGTATAGTTTTTCAATACAAGGTCTAAAGAGAATAATCCGTTTTTGTAATTTTTATCCAGATCGGGGTGTGCAAAGAAATCCAAGATACGTGTTTGATCTGTTGAATATAGATATACACTTCTGTTGATACCGCCTAAACGCCACATGTCCTGATCTTCGAGATACGAACCATCGCTGTATTTGTGTACTTCACAAGCGAGGATATTTTTTCCTTTGCGGATGTATTTTGTAATATCAAATTCGGCAGGGCTTTTTGCGTTTTCGGTATATCCTACTTTTTCGCCATTCACCCATACATACATCGAGTTGGTTCCTCCTTCGAAGTGGATAAATACGCGGCGACCATCCCAGTCTTCGGGAATTGTAAACTCTCTGCGATAAGCTCCTGTGGGGGAATCTTCTCTGTCGATGTGAGGAGGTTTCGCTTTAAAGCCGAATCCAACATTTACATACATCGGGATGCCGTATCCGTTAAACTCCCAGTTTCCGGGAACTTTCATGTCAGCCCATTTCGAAGCATCGTAGTTCTCTTTGTAGAAACCGGCAGGTACTTCGCTGATTTTGGGTACCCAATAAAATTTCCAGATGCCGTCCAGCGATTGAAAGTAAGGTGAAGATGTAAACTCATTTTTGAGAGCCGAAGTTTCGTCTGCAAATGGCAGGGAGGTAGCTCTGGTTTTTTCTTTATTTACAGCAAATACCTCCGGGTTCTCCCAGTCAGGTATATTGTTCTGGGCATATAAATTACCACAGATGACTGCAAATAGAAGCAGATAGATGTTTTTTTTCATGGTTTAATAATTTAAAGTATTTTATATCTTGACAACTTCAATTTTGATTCTTGGTTTTATCGGTAAACAGTAGAAAGTATTGGACATCTAATATAGTGATAAACAAAAATACATCCAAAATTTTATATAGAGGTAGACAAATCATTCACTCGAAGGATAACAAATCGGTCAATTAAGGCTTTATACCTATAAAGGTCTCCTTTTTTGAATTATCTATATACTATTTCAAGAAAATTATTTCTAATATTGTGATAACCTTTATCAAAAATCCCCTTACCCATGTTTACCTTAAACCGAAGACACAAGTCTGTTTTTATTGCCGTTTTTTTTATTCTGGGAGTAATATCCGATTTATATTCCAATCCCATTTCTATTAATCCTATACCGGTTATGGCTCAGTTTCCTTCAAATTCGGTTCAACGGATTTTTCAGGATAAGGACGGGTATATCTGGTTTGGCACTTTAGATGGTTTATGCAGATATGATGCCTACCGATTATTGACCTTCAGGTCGAATCTGAATAATCCGAATCTGTTGACAAATAATGAGATTACCTGTATTTCGGAAGATAAAAATAATAACTTATGGATAGGAACCAGAGAGGGGCTGAATATTCTGAATAGGGAAACTTTTCAGATTGTTCATTTAAAGGACTCCCTTATCAGGCGAGAACATATACGGTCTATATTGACTGCCTCCGATGGTACGATATGGGTGGGCGTGGGTAATGGTATTTATAGATATGATTCTAATTTTAAAAGGATAAAGCATTATACGTCGGATGCAACAAACGCTTCGCTACCCTCTAACGGGGTGAATTCTATCTCAGAAGACTCGGAGGGGAATATCTGGGTATTACTATGGAGAGGCGGACTCCATAAATACAATAAAACGAACGATTCTTTTATTCATTATCCCAATATCGGAACAACCAATAATCCGTTTCGGATATTTCTGGATAATCATAAGCAATATTGGATATGTACATGGGGCGATGGGATTTATAAATTCTATCCTTCCAGAAGCGGACAGGATATGTACGTAAGTCAGAAGATTTTCAACAAGGAACGGCAGCAACCCGAAGATACATTCTTCAGTATAGTGCAGGACGATTCGCAAGGATATATCTGGGCGATGTCATTTTCAGGATTGTATGCTCTCGAATACGCAAATGACGGATCGGTAAAGCAGGCTGATATATCGCACCTGTTTAAAGAGACAAATAATATATTCAGTGAAATTATAAAAGACCGAAGTGGTAATCTTTGGATCGGGGCTTTCAGTGAAGGGGCGTTGACTATAAATTTCAATAAGCCAGAGATTCATAATTATCCTTTAAAGGTCATAACTCAAAAGGTGGGTGTAGTTCCCAATGTGACTGCGATTTATGAAGATCGTGATGGGGTGATGTGGTTAAATCAAAACCGATTGGGGTTGGTTCTTTATTATCCCCAGCAGAAAGAAATAAAACTTTTTAGCGATTTTCCCCGGCTTCGAGATATTCAAGGGTTTCGAAATACGTCTTGTATAAAAGGCTTTACAAGTACTGATAATATTTGGGCAGGATTAGAGAACGAACCTATTATATATGTATTGAATCGGAAAGGTGGAGTAGTTACAGTAGAGAAGGAGATAAATCTGGGATTATATCAGTCTAACCCTGGTCTTCCCCGAATGTTTTTTGAAGACAGGAAAAAGAATATATGGATTGTTACTTCGGGCGGACTGTTTATGAAACCTTTTGGTCAGGATAGAATTGTGCATATAGACAGTTCTTTCGGGGCATTGACGGGTATAACCGAAGATCGTGACGGTTCTATTTGGGTTAGTAGCGAGAATAGTGGTGTGTATGAACTCACATCCGCTGATGGTCTTGATTACAGCAAATCTGAAATAAGAAACTACAATGAAAAATCGGATAACCTGATCAGTGATAATATACAGTCGATATATGCCGATGGTAGTAATCGGATATGGATTGGAACCAAGGAGGGGAATATTATAGTATATGATAAAAGTAAAAACTCATTTACGGATTATACGAAGTCGTGCGGAATGTTTGGCGAAGCTATTCTTGATATTGTAGTGGATAATTATAATCGTATCTGGATATCTACTAACAAGAGGATTACCGAATATAATCCCGAAAATGGAGCTTCGAGAGATTATACGGTTTCGGATGGATTGCTTGTAAACTCGTTTCTGAAAGGTTCGTACTTTAAGAGTGGTTCCGATAAAATATATTTTGGAGGTAATCGGGGGATAAGCTCTTTTGCATCATCCGATAAATTATCGGAAAATCCCAAGCCATCAAAAGTGTTGATTACTGATGTTAAGATTCAAAATCAATCGGTACTTCAAGGATTCTCCGATTCACGGTTTAATGCAATTTCTCAGACTTTGACTATTTATCCCGATGACAGAAATATAGAAATTGATTTTTCGTCTCTCAACTATACCTTTCCGGGAAAGATACAATATGCGTATAAAATGGAGGGCGTGGACGATGATTGGGTATATACGGGCAACAACCGCCAGTTTGCTACGTATAATCAATTGGGAAAAGGATCGTATACGTTTTATGTAAAAGCCACAGACGAAAATAGGTTGTGGAGTAGTGAAGTCACTATGTTTAAGATTGAGAAACTTCCTGCATTTTATGAAACCTTGTGGGCATATCTAATATATAGCATTCTTGTTTTAATAATCCTTTATTGGGCATTGCGGATTGTTCAGAATCGTTTAAAATTGCGTAATGAACTGAAAATAGCCCAGATTGAAAAAGAAAAATCGGAGGAGCTTACTCAAACCAAACTACGCTATTTTACCAATATTTCACACGATTTTCTTACTCCTCTGACTATAATTTCGTGCCTGATTGATGATATCGAAACATCATCCAGGAAGCAGATGCCGCAGTATGCGATTATGCGATCGAATGTGAATCGCTTGAAACGTTTATTACAACAGGTTCTCGATTTTCGGAAGGTGGAGAGCGGAAATATGAAGCTCAAAATAACAAGCGGTGATGTGGTAACCTTTATAAAAGATGTTTGCTATACGCACTTCTCTCCGTTGATTCAGAAGAAGAAAATTGATTTTACTTTTTCGTCGGAGGTAAATTCGAAGCAAGCTTATTTTGATGCAGATAAGATTGATAAAGTAGTATTTAATCTTTTATCAAATGCTTTTAAATACACACCTCATAATGGGAATATAAAAGTGGAACTACGGTTTCAGAAAGAAGATAACCACGAGTGGTTGAAAATCAGTATCAGTGACAGTGGGGTGGGGATTGCTCCCGAAGACCTGAATAATGTATTTACCCGTTTCTATTACAATAGCCGAACCGATGCAAGCGAAACCAATGGGATAGGGCTTTCGCTGACCAAAGATTTGGTCGGATTACACCATGGAACTATTTCTGCGAAAAGCCGATTAAATGAGGGAACAAGCTTTATTGTTAAGATTCCCGTTGATAGAGAGAGTTTTAAAGACTTCGAATTGGTAGAATCGGCACAAGTACTTATTGCAGAAAAAAGTTTCGATTTACCTCCGATAGAAGAATGGGAAGATGTAAATCCGAATAGCAACAAGGGTAATGCCAATCTATTGCTTGTTGAGGATAACGAAGATTTGTTGCATACTATGAGCAAAATTTTATCAGGTCGCTATCATGTGCTTACAGCTTCAAATGGTGTTGAAGCAATGGAGGTTTTGAAAACAGAGAATATAGATATAATTATCAGTGATGTAATGATGCCAGAAATGGATGGATTGGAACTTTGCCGTACATTGAAGAGGAATATAGAAACAAGCCACATCTCAATTTTATTGCTTACAGCAAAGAATAGTGTGGACGATCGTATTGAATGTTATAACGCAGGAGCCGATGGTTATATTTCGAAACCATTCGATTTGAAGGTCTTGGAGGCAAGAATCAATAATTTTATAACCAACAAGAAAGACAAGCAGCAGGAATTTAAGTCGAATGTGGAGATAAACATCTCGACTCTCGAATATCCGACTCTTGACGAACAGTTCTTAAAGAATGCAATAGAAATTATAGAGAGGTATCTTTCGGAAAGCGAATTTGATGTGAATACCTTTGCTGAATATTTGAATATGTCAAAATCGTCTCTGTACCGTAAGATAAAGACCATGACCGGATTGTCTCCGATAGAATTTATACGTAATATCCGTTTGAAGCATGCTTGTCAGATGCTTAAAGATAAATCTATCTCGATCTCGGAGGTTGCTTACTCCGTTGGGTTCTCAGACCCGAAATATTTTACGTCTTGTTTCAAAACCGAATTTAATATTACACCTAGCGAATATCAGAAGGGGTGAGAGTAGTAAAGAGTCTTATTTACTTTCTGAAGTTGCTGTCTGTTGTTCGGCCTCCACATCGGCTCTCGATTTACTTTGAGTAACCAGATATACACCCACCAGAATCATAATTCCTGATATGGCTTTAGTTCCTGAGAAATGATCTTGCCCCAAACCAATGGCTATAAATGATGCAATAAGAGGTTGCAGGTTGTTGTACATCGAAATGGTAGTTGCTCTGATCCTCTTTTGTGCCACAGGGATAAGTGTATAGGCAATGAATGTTGCAAACAACAATGTATAGCTGATAAGAATATAAGGCAATGTTTCGGATTGCGAGAACAATGGAGCATTCAGCAAATCTTTATAAAGAAATGGAAGTAATATGATGGTAGAATACAAGAACATCCATTTCATGAGTGTAATAGACGAATATTTTGCACTCAAAGGACGTGTTACAACCAGATAAGAAGCATAACTGAGCGAACTGCATACTACGGCAATATTACCTATAGTACTCGAATCAGTGGATACGTCTCCATGATGGCTTGTGTAAACCAGAAAAATAGCACCGATTCCGCCTAATAATACGCCTGAAACTTTTTTTGTTGTTATTGGTTCCTTTAGAACAAGGGCAGCAATAACCATGGCGAAAAGCGGAGTGCTTGTAGTGATTATGGATGCATCGACGGGAGAGGTATTATTCAACCCGAAAATGAAAAGTCCCTGATTGAAGGTAATTCCCAAAAGTCCTCCCAGAAAAATGGTGATGTGATCTTTGCGGTCGATACGTTCTTTGGTAACAAAAAGCGAAGCTATCCAAAAAGCAATAGTTGCAAATACCATGCGGGCAATAGTCAATCCGTATGGGCTGATATATCCTGCTTGAAGTAAATATTTGCTGATCGGAATATTGATCGCAAAGAAAGATACAACGCAGAACATAGTTATATGCCCTGCTTGCTTTTGAGAAAGTTTCATTTCTTATATGTATTGTATGATACTATTTCGTCTATAGATTTACGTTTCTTAGGTCTTAATTCCTGAGCAGGATAACCTATCAGTATATCCAGTATTACCCTTTTCGAATCGGGTATATTCAATAGCTTTTTAATCTTCGATTCATTAAACCAGCCCAGTATACAACTGCCTAATCCCTCGGCTTCGGCAGCAAGACATATATGAGAAGCTGCAATACCTATATCGACATAAGCAAAATGCTTGTCTTTAATTACACCTCCGATTCCGGAACTGAGATTGACTTTTTCTTCAACAAGAAGAATGTGTATGGGAGCTTGTTTTGTAAAGTGATTCATCCCAAGTAATCGGGCAGAAGCCGCATCGGCAACCTTATTCTTTAATTCCGATTCATCAACAATGACGAAGTGTACTGGCTGGGTTTCTCCTTCGGCTGGATTTGAAATAGCATCAATAGATTCATCCATCAATTCGGCTTCGTTTACTACCACAAAACGCCACGGCTGTGCATTGCATGCGGAAGGTGCTAAGCGTGCAGCCTCAATAATTCGTTCGATTTTCTCAGGCTCTACAGGTCTGTTTATATCGTATTTGCGGGTACTTTGTCTTCTGTTTGCGAGTTCAAGAAAATCCATAGTGTATTTGAAATAAAGATGATATCCTAATTAAGTCGTCAAAATTACTGAATTAAATGGAAGAAAGCCTTTCCGTTTGGATATATTTTTATTGAATATTACCTCTTTAGTTTCTTAAGAGTCTCTTCTATCATTTCCATTCGGTTCTGAATTTTGCTTGTTGCAGCATCAAGAGTGTATCCCTCGTCGAGCAATTCTTTAATTAAGAGCATTCTTTTGATGTTCTTATAATCGTATCTGCGGTTTTTCCCTTCTTCCTCAGTAAGGCTTGTAATGATACCTTTGTCTTCCCAATACCTGATTTGCCTTGTAGGAATACCCGTTATCTGAGATACTTCGCCGATGCCTACAATTAATTTGTCAAGAAACTCAAAATCAAAGGATAAATCTGTCTTCTTTTCCATTTTGTAAATTAATTACAATTATTGTTGCAAATCTAAATAATATATCCTTAATTTGCAATTGTAGATTATTTACAATAATTGTCGATAAAAAACTTACAATGTAATTTAATTAAAAAAAATGGATAACAGAAAAGTAGAATCAACAGTAGTTCTGAAATGTAAAGCAGATAAAATAGAGCAATTTAAGATTGCAGTCTCTCAATTGGTACATGAAACCGTAAAAGAGGCGGGATGCGAAATCTTTAAGATATTTCAAAATAAAGCACAGCCGGACGAATTTATCCTTTGGGAAATATTTAAAGACGAAGCATCTCTCGATCTACATATGAAAAGTGAATATACTCAAGAGTGTTTCTCTTTAGGATTGTTTGAGGTTGTATCAGCTACTCATCATAAAGAGGTAATATAAGTAAAATCAACTATTTAATGATGCATTTTAAAAGCATAACAATCTATTGCTGTTTTGCTTGCCAAAGCAATAGACAGTTCTGATGACTTAATAACAATAAATAAAATGGATAGACAAATTTTAAAAGATAAATACGCCGTAATAACAGGCGGAAGCGATGGTATTGGCTTAGCGATTGCTAAAATATTTGCAGTCAATGGAGCTCATATCGTACTTATTGCCCGAAATGAGGATAAACTGGAACAAGTAAAACGCGAATTATTTGCAATCGGAAAAGAAGTACACATATTTGCAGCTGATTTAGGTGTACTTTCTTCCGTTAAAACTGTATCGGAGAAGATATTGAAAGCAATTCCACACGTGGATATATTGGTGAATAATGCAGGGATTGGACGCTTTATTCCTTTTTCGGAAACAAGTGAAGAGGCATTAGATATGCACCTGAACTTAAATATCAGAGCGACTTATTTTTTGACTCAATATTTACTGGAATCACTGATTGAGACAAAAGGAAATATAATCAATATTTCATCTTATTTCTCTCACAGGATGCTATCGGGAAGAGATTCTACAGCTTATTCCTTAACTAAGGGAGCAATAGATTCTTTTACAAAATCGCTCGCTTTCGAGATAGGTAAAAAAGGAGTCCGTGTAAATGCCATAGCACCGGGAAGCATCCAGACTCCACAGTTAAACCTGAATATCGAAAAGCTTTCGCCTCATGAACAGCAACGGTTTAAGGAAATGATCCAAACTATCTATCCTATGGGAACAATCGGGGAATCAGAGGATGTTGCAGAAGCTGCTTTATTCTTAGCTTCGGAACAGGCCAAATGGATTACCGGATCAATAATGGCTGTAGACGGAGGATTAACAACTAATTAAGTAAATAATTCGAAACACATGAAGATAATGATAAAGAGAAAACTATTAACAATACTATCTCTGGTGTTATTAATGACACCCCTGATAGCGAAACAACAAACCGAAACTATAAACGATATGGAAAAACAACATATTAAAGAACTGTTAGAAGAGAAATACATCAATGCGGTTGCCAATAAACTGGAAACAGATAAGATGTTGGAGTTGTTTCATCCTGATTTTGCAATCTTCTCGGCAGATGGTGAGGAATTGAAGAGGTTTCCTCTTTTGGAATGGAAGAAAGCAGTAGATGATTACAAGCTTGACAATAAGGGAAATCCTGAATTGCGAACACTAACCTATGATTTTGCGTCGGTTGATGTTACGGGTAATGCTGCCGCCGTTAAAGTCATGTTATTCAGAAATAGTGAATTGATTGCTACTGATTATATTTCGTTGCTTAAATTTAATGGTACCTGGAAAATTGTCGCCAAAGTACCTTATGCACACGTCGAGAAACCATTCTGATCTATACGAAAAAGTCCCTTAAGCGTAATACTTAAGGGACTTTTTATTTTTATGCCGTTATATCGTTATTTAACGATGATGGTTGCTATACCGGTCAAGATGGCAAGAATACCCAGAATATTTTGGGGTAGAAAAAGCTTATCATCTGGCTGAGGGTTCTTCTTTAATTTTATCGATCTGTAAATAAAGAACAGAGCTATAATTATTTCGATCGAACTACCTAAAATTAGCAAAGCCCAGTACGTTGCATTCTCATCAATCACACTGTACCTGATAGTATTCAGAATTACAATTCCTACCGTTCCCCAGATAATAAACAAGGGTGCAAGCCAAGCTTTGACGGTTATTGCTTGTTTATTTACAGGCTTTTTATTGAATAAAGTAGCAATGAGCCCCAGCACAATTAAAATTATTGCATAAATCATATTAAACTATTTTATAAATGAGTGATCTTCAAATATAGAAATAATTGATGATATTTTATCTATTAAGAATGGAATTTCATCTATGTGATTTATGCGAAGTCGTTATTTATATTTACTCTTAGTATCTTTTGTATGTTTAGTTTTCGTATATTCGGAGGCCTTGCCAAAAGATCTGGATGTAAACACAACATTCGGTTCAATAAAGGTAAAAACAACGGTCGATGGAGACAAAATCATCTATATTCAGGATATTGATATAATATCCGGACGATATAACCGTTCTCAATACACCGAAGTGAAAGATTTTTTTGCTCAGATAACTGCAGCAGTAAAAAGAAATATAGTATTGAAGAAGCTTTAAGTAGCCCAATAGTTTTGAGTTGTATATGAAAAGGAGTTCTATTGTTTATTTGTTGATATTTGCAGGTGTATTGGTTTTAGTTGGCGGATTCTTTTTTATGAAAGACCGAAGAAAGCAACAAGCGAAGGAATGGGCTTTAATTCATTATTATCAAGAAGAAAATGACGCGTTGTTGAAAGAACCTTCAGATTCTAACCGGGTTGTCTTTATAGGTAATTCTATAACTAAGCACTGGCTGAAATTCGATTCTGTTTTCTTTACGTCCAACCGGTATGTCAATAGAGGAATTAACGGGCAAACCACACCTCAAATTCTAGGCCGGTTCAGAGAAGATGTAATTAATCTGCACCCTCGCATCGTTGTTATCGGTGGAGGCATAAATGATATTGCCGAAAATACAGGCGAATATGACGAAAAACGTACGGTAGATAATATTATTTCGATGGTCGATTTGGCACAAGCAAATAATATAAAAGTGATTCTTACCTCTGTACTTCCGGCTGTAACATTCGATTGGAACAAGAAGGTGCAAGGTGCACCTGCAAAGGTAAAATCATTAAACTCGTGTATTCGCCAATATGCAGAAGCAAACAACCTGACTTATGTAGATTATTATTCTCATCTAGTTGATGAAAATGGCGCTTTTAACCCCATATACAGTGAGGATGGGGTGCATCCCAATGGAGAGGGATATCTCATCATGAAGCCTTTAATTCAGAGTGCCATAGATAAACTTCTGAACCAATAAAGTTTAATGGTTTATATAGCTTACTTTTAGTAAATGGGTTGCCCTTTTGTCCTTAGGTGGAATCTGCATATAATTTCCGTACTGTTTTGTGAGATAGGCATCGGTATTGCCCGGACACGAAAATGATTTTCCTTCAAATACGATACGGCTAAGAGGAAACATATAACGGGCGTGATGATTGGTTGTATTACCAATACCATAACTATGAAGGATATTATCAGGTTGGGTAATTGCACATAAACCGCGGGCAAATCCCATTAATATGACTCCGATTGGGTATAAAATAAGAGATAAGCTATACTGATAAAAGTAAGTAAGTGAATGGAATGGTTTTCCTCGTTTTAGTCTGCGAAAAGCTCTTCCGTAAAAAAAATCAACAATATTTTTTAGCGGTTTGTAGCTGCGTTCCTCTGGGAAAATATCTATATAGATGCCTTTTTCTGTATAATTATCGAGGGCATCATCCTCTTCATATACAATAGAGTTACGATCTCTTACTTTCGAAAATAGCAAGCGGTAGCCCTTATCTTTAGGAGTTTGCAGATACATGTCTTCGCGAAGCTCTTTACGAAGAACTTTCAGTAGCTTTTTGTAATCAGGCAGAAGTAATTCAATATCAATATCGTCGTCCCAAGGTATGAACCCTCCATGACGAGCTGCTCCCAAGAGTGTGCCTCCGCTCAACCAATAAGGTATATTATGCTTATCGGCAATAGATGTTACAGTGCTCAGAATATCAAGCATCTTGAGTTGTAAGTTTCGTAATTCCGAGCCTTCGGGGTTATGTTTCTTTAAATCTTCTTCCATGATTATGAGTGTGAAAAACATGGCAAATGTAAGAATTTAACTGTGTATGGTGATCTCCAATCTGCTTTTTATTGAATAGCAGTAAATAATGTGAATCAGTATTTATAATATATGTTCAATTTTCCTAACGCACCCTTTGGGTTTGTTTTTCATTTTGCCTTGATGCAAAACGAAACAAAAGATCAAGACTGAGCCTCTTTGCCCGACCCGCTATGGACTCGAAAGCTAAAACAAAAGAAAAACATTTATCGTTGATATCCTTTTGTTTCTTAACGCTTTCTTCGCCCTGCGGGTACCCCGTGCAATCGGCAAGGTCGGGAAGCCTGACGGACAAAAAAAATACGAGCGTCAGCCCCGGTGCATCAGTGGCACAGCCGTTGGCTGACAAGCGAAGCAGGCGTAAAACTAAACGTGCCGATAGGAGTAGGTTTAGTTTAGCCTGTAAGCTTTAGTCAGACAGGCGAGCCACGCAGCACAAAGCCTTTTTGATTCCTTTTGCGGATTTGGGCAAAAGGAATACAAGCAATCTTCGATTGCGCGTAGAAGAATAATTTAATTGAACATATAATATCAACCACTGATCGGGATAACGACTATTTTATATATGGAATATCCTGTCAACTATGCCTCATGCGGCTATATGTGATAAAAAGGTATGAGTCCCTGTTTCAGGAAAGACTAAAAAAATGTATTTTTGTTTATTTGAATGAAAACATCTAGATTTAGAATAACATGAAAGCTGTTCTTTCTTTTTTATATCAATGGCTGATATTTATTCCGATTCTTGTTGTGACCACCGTTGCTACAGCAATTCTGGTTATGCTAGGTTGCACTATCGGAAATAATAAGTTTTGGGGATATGTCCCTCCTAAATACTGGTCTAAAATAGTTTGTAGGGCTGCACTGTGCCGAATAAAGGTACGGCACAATAGCAAAATAGACCCTAATCAATCATATGTCTTTGTGGCTAACCATCAAGGGGCATTTGATATATTCTTGACTTACGGGTACTTAGGTCAGAATATCAAATGGGTGCAAAAGTATGAGTTGCGGAAGATCCCGTTTGTCGGAAAGGCATCGGAAATAGCAGGACATGTTTTTGTTGACAGTTCGAATACACGTGCCATGACCCAAACAATAGATAAGGCCGAGCGCGAATTGGCAGAAGGTGTTTCTATGGCTATATTTCCCGAAGGACAACGCACGTATACAGGTAAAATGGGACGGTTCAAAAGAGGGGCATATGTAATAGCTACCCAAATGCAATTGCCTATTGTTCCTATAACCTTGAACGGGCCTTACGATGTGTTGAAAATACATTCGAGACTGATGCATCCGGCAAAAAAACTCGAAATAGTAATACATGATCCTATTTCTACTACAGGGATGACCGAAGCTGATATTCCCGAGCTGATAGCAAAAAGTCGTAATGTAATAGAATCAGCTCTTTGGGATAAATACAAATAGGCCATATACCTTACTGAAAAATATCACTAATTTTTATACCTTTGTTTCTACAATAATAAATACACACTCAAATGAATTTTAAATACGTTAAATCCATTATTGCAGGTTGTTATCTGGCTATCGCAACTACGCTTTCCGCATCAGTAGTGGAAGGAATTGCTACATCGGCTTTGAAAATCGAGGTTTCGCAAAATAATGGCAAGTATAAAAAACATACGGTAACCAAAGGGGATACAGCTTATTCTATAGCACGCTTATATAATATTTCGGTAGGAGACATTTATGCTTTGAATCCTCAGGCAGAGAAAGGACTTAAATTGGGTGAAGAGATCAAGATACCTACAAATTCTTCTCCGGCAACACAAATTGCGAGTACTTCGGGCAAATCTTATCTAGTGAAATCGAAAGAAACACTTTATTCGATAGCTAAACAATTCGATATAAAAGTAGATGACCTTGTAAATGCCAATCCCGAACTGAAAGTAAAACCATTAAGCGAAGGGCAGTCATTGGTTATTCCAACCGGAAAATATACAGCACAAGCACCTTTAGTACCTGCTGCTAAAAGCCATTTTATAGAACATAATGTTGCTGCAAAGGAAACGCTTTATGGCATTGCCAGACAATATAATACAACTCCCGAAGCTTTAACGGACTTTAATCCTGTATTGAAAGACGGCTTGAAGCAGGGAATGACTATTCTCATACCAACTTTACAAAGCGGAAGCGGTGTCTCATCTTCTCCAAACGGTCAAGCTCCGGTGAGTACATTGAGAGATGTTGATGCAATTAAGATAGGTATAGTTCTTCCTTTCTTGAATAAGTCGCAAGGCAAAAGTGCCCGTTTTATTGAATATTACGAAGGCTTCTTGTTGGCTTTGGAGGAAATGAAAGCAAAAGGGCTTTCGGCAAATGTATATGTTTTTGATATGGGATCTGAAACAGGGACGACTAAGCTGAAAAGTTTATTGGATACATATGAAATGAAAGACTTGGATCTTATTATCGGTGGGGTTTCTCCCGACCAGATAGATGTAATTTCTAATTTTGCCAAAAAACAAGGAATAAAATATGCTATTCCATTTCCTACAAAAACAGACGAAACTCAAAAAAATAATCAAATATTCCAATTAAACTCACCCCATGAGACATTGTATGCCAATGCAGCAAAAGCATTTGCAAATATATTTGGTAATGCCAATGTTATTTATATAACAGAAAGTGGTGGAGACAATGACAAAAAAGAGTTTGTTTCGGCCTTAAATATGCAATTGAACCAAAGAGGAATGAAGGCTAATTCGATTGCAGCCAATCAAAATCTGACATCCAACTTATCTTTGGCTATGGATCGTAATCGTAAAAATGTCATAGTAGCCACTTCGGGGTCGGCTCAATTGCTGCAAAATCTGTTGCCCGCACTCAATTCGATAAGAGAAGAGCAACCCACTACAAGCTTTTCATTATTCGGATATACCGAATGGCAGACTTATGCTCAGTTCTTTACTGATTTTTATAAAAACGATACCTATATATTTACTCCGTTTTATTTATCTGATGATGATTATAAAACCAAACAGTTTGTGTCGAACTATCAGAGATGGTATAATAATAAATCGTTGATTAATACATATCCCAAATACGCTGCGTTAGGTTACGATACCGGTATTTATTTTCTTACGGCACTACTTAAATACGGAAAGAATTTTGAGTCTGCTGTAAGTTCAATATCAGTACCTGCCTTGCAAACTCCTATTATTTTTGATAAAACAAATGCAAATAGCGGTTTTATGAATAATGGATTTTTTATAATTCATTATAAACCAAATGGTAGCATAGATAAAATAGAATACAATAAATGATAAAAAAAACTCTGGCTGTTTTACTTTTCGCTTTGATATGCGTTAAAGGATACTCTCAAACAAAATTTACTCCCGAATGGAACTTTGGTGCTAATTTTGGGGTAAATTTATCTGATATGAGTTTTGTAACAACTGATCCATCTAAGAGCTTGGACACTAAAATGTTGCAGCAGTATAAAGGAGGAGTGTCGGTGCGATATATTTCGGAGAAAAATTTAGGTTTTATAGCCGAGTTAAATTATAGCCAGCAGGGGTATGAGCAAAAGTTTCCTGTAGAGAATACAGATTCTTCGAGATTTACACAAAAATTGGCTTATATACAGATCCCTTTTCTTACCCATATCTATTTTGGTGGAAAAAAGCGTGTTTTTGTAAATCTCGGACCTCAGATTAGCTTTTTGGTTGGTGAGCAAAAAACAAAGGATTTATCAACATCAGATTATGATGAATCAAAAGCATGGGAGCAATATAACCAAAAAGTTCAGAATAAATTCGATTACGGATTAGTTTTCGGACTGGGTTTTGAACTACGTACGGGAGCCGGTAATTTCGCCTTAGAGGGACGCTATTATATGGGATTTTCGGATATTTACAGCAGTCATAAAACAGATCCTTTTTCGAGGTCGGCCAACAGAGTTATATCTATAGCTGCCACCTACTACATGAAACCGTTTTAAGGTTTCTGTTTTTTATTGCTGAAAGAAAGAAGGTGGAAATCATCAATACTTAGACTCTCTTATTTATCTATATATTAAGGGAATGATTACACTGCTGAAAGTTACAGACCGAGAAAAAAAGAACAGGCGAAAAAAGTGTCACTTTTGTCATTTTTGTAATGTTTTTAGGGTTTTGTGATTGATTTTCAATTATTTGTATGGGTGGCGAAAGTGTACTCTTTTTATAGTCCGATTGTCATCTTTTGTAATGAGATTGTATAGCTTTGTAAGCCTGCTGTCAACTTAGGAACTGATACCTTAAATGTCTTAAATATCAATAACATTAAATATAAAACAGACTCTAGACTATTATGACTAAATTCTCTAAAGCCTTTTGGGTTGCCAACTCCGTCGAATTGTTGGAAAGGCTGGCTTATTATGCCGTCTTTATCGTTCTTACTATTTACCTGTCCAATGTTTGGGGATTTACCGATGTCGAATCGGGTTTAATTTCAGGTACATTTTCCGCATTGCTTTATTTCCTGCCTACATTTGTCGGTGCATACGCCGATAAAATAGGATTCCGTACATCTATTATTATAGCCTTCACACTTCTTACCGTTGGGTACTTCGGTTTGGGAATATTCCCAACGATGTTCGAGAATGCCGGTTTGGTTAGCTATGGTGCAGGAACAGGAGATGGAATATTTTCATCTTTCTTTCAAGAAAGGGGCTTTGTTACCTTTGGACGTGATACCACATTTACAGGACTGTTAGATAGCTCTCAGCGATGGGCTATTGTTCCTATCCTTTTATTAATTGTGATTGGTGGAGCATTTATAAAATCGGTAATATCGGGAACGGTAGCTCGCGAAACAACAGAGAGTACCCGTGCAAGAGGCTTTGCCATATTCTATATGATGGTAAATATCGGAGCTTTTACAGGAAAAACCGTAGTAGACCCGCTTCGTAAGAGCTTGGGCGATGTAGGTTTGGTATACCTGAATTACTTTTCAGCTTCGATGACATTATTGGCTCTGGTAGCTGTTTATTTCTTTTATCAATCTTCAAATACATCAGGGCAAGGCAAAACTTTCTCCGATATATTTAAAGCATTGATTAAAGTTTGTAAAAATGGACGCTTAATTGTTCTTATCCTTATTGTCAGTGGTTTCTGGATGGTGCAGCAACAAATGTATGCCACGATGCCTAAATATGTGATTCGTTTGGTAGGTCAGGAGGCTTCACCCGGATGGATCGCAAACGTAAATCCGTTGGTGGTATTCCTGTTGGTCAACTTGGTAACTACCTTGATGCAAAAGCGTTCGGCTCTGGCATCCATGACAGTGGGTATGTTTATCATCCCGATATCTGCGGCTATCATGGCGGGAGGTTCTATGATGGGTAATGATTTACTGTTCGGTACCATTCACCCTGTAACGTTTATGATGATTGTAGGTATTGCATTTCAGGCATTGGCAGAATGTTTTATCTCGCCCCGCTTTCTGGAATATTTCTCTTTGCAGTCTCCTAAAGGAGAAGAAGGGCTTTACTTAGGATTTAGCCATTTACACTCGTTTGTATCTTCATTGCTTGCGTTTGGTATCTCAGGATTTTTATTGCAAAGGTATTGCCCCGATCCGAAAGGGTTTTCATCTTCCGAAGCATATGCAGCAGCTACAGAGCATGCACATTATATCTGGTTTTTCTTCTTTGGTATAGGACTGGTCTCGGCTATTGCCCTTGTTATCTATGGGAAGATAACCCGAAAGATGGACGCCGAAAAAGCCGGAATGGCATAATCATAATATATAGAAATCCTCAAGTTTTACTTGGGGATTTTTATTTTTAATATACTTTCAAGAGTGATGTTCTTTATTTAGTTCCATAATTTGTGAGATTAATGCCTTTATTTACTCCGTATTTGTCCTCCATATATAATATTCTATCGGCTTTATTATAATTTATCTTTAATGTTTCACAGGCGTTCTGTAGTTTTTTAAGATAATCTATATAAAGATCAATCTGGGATTCGATTTTTTTGTTTTTCTTCATTATTTCAGAAAGAGGAATTCCATATAAAATTCGATAAATTCTCTGATCTAGTATTTGGTAGATATAAGGATTTTTGAATCGCAAGATAGTTGATGCCATTGGAAGTTGGATGCCTCGTTGGTTCAAAAGCAAACTCAATATCTTAAACGTTTTTTCTTTGTTAAGCTTTCGATCTTCTAATTTTATTGAGTTTAAACTTAAAAGAATATCGTCTGATAGTCTTGCGTATCTATTCACTTTCCAAAGTACTATCTCATTAATTGTTTCTTGGGTGAAAATCTCATTAGGATTATCTAGCTTCTGTGTTAGAATTGCCTGATATTCATAATTTTCTAATGTTTTATGTTCTTCATGAAGTAAGAAATCAGGATCCGATACTTTTGTAATTTTGTTTTTCATTGTTAAGTGAAGTATATAATGCTTTTTAATTGAAATCATTTGGAATCCAAGATACAAAATATTTTATATTACTTTTGCAGCATAAGCTTAAACAATAGAATCTCACATTGTTTATCTATGAATAAGTAAAGTCATCAACTACAAAATAAATAAAAAGGTCTGAGACCTAAATAGAAATGAGAAAAGAAAGAAAACCCCAACCTATATATCCATCAGTGGAGATAGTAGATATTGCTGCCGAAGGTAAGGCTATTGCCAAGATCGATAACATGATCGTATTCGTTCCCTTCGTAGTTCCCGGTGATATTGTTGATCTTCAATTGAGCCGTAAGAAAAAAAACTATGCTGAAGGAAAGCCTGTTTGCTTTGAAAAGTACTCAGATATGCGTACCGAAGCATTTTGTGAACACTTTGGGGTTTGTGGAGGTTGTAAGTGGCAGATTCTTCCATATCAGGAACAACTAAGATACAAACATAAACAAGTAGAGGATAATTTGACTCGCATCGGTAAAATTGATTTGCCGGAGATTCAACCGATCCTAGGATCTGAGAAAACCGAATTTTACAGAAATAAGTTGGAGTTCACTTTTTCCAATAAAAAATGGCTGACTTGGGAGCAGGTTCAGTCAGGGGTAACGTTTGATAATATGAATGCTGTAGGTTTCCATATTCCCGGCTGTTTTGATAAGGTACTAGAGATTAATAAATGTTGGTTACAAGACGATGTGTCTAATCAACTGCGTAATTTTGTACGTGAATATTGCTATGCTAAAGAATATACATTCTTCGATCTGAGAAACAGAGGAGGATTGATGCGTACCTTAATCATTCGTACATCTACTACTGGAGAGCTAATGGTGATTGTGGTATTCTATGATGATGAAAAAGAAAAACACGAAGACCTGCTAAATGCTATCGTAGAAAAGTTTCCACAAGTAACGTCCTTATTGTATATTATCAATCAGAAAGCCAACGATACAATCACCGATCAGGAAGTGTTGACATGGAAAGGCAATGACTATATATATGAAGAGATGGAAGGTCTGAAATTTAAAATAGGACCTAAGTCATTCTATCAAACCAATAGTGAACAAGCTTATAATCTGTATAAAATAACTCGTGACTTTGCCGGATTGACAGGTAATGAACTTGTATATGACTTATATACAGGAACGGGTACGATAGCTAACTTTGTGGCTCGCAATGCCCGCAAAGTTGTAGGTATAGAGTATGTCGAAGATGCTATTGAAGATGCAAAATTCAATTCTCAAAATAATAAAATAGAAAATACCTTGTTTTATGCGGGAGATATGAAGGATATCTTGACACAGGATTTTATCAATGAACATGGTAAGCCCGATGTGATCATAACCGATCCTCCCCGTGCAGGTATGCACGATAATGTTATCGAAGCTATTTTGTTTGCAGAACCCGAACGTGTAGTTTATGTGAGCTGTAATCCTGCAACTCAGGCAAGAGACTTGAATCTGTTAGATGCTAAATATAAGGTGGCGAAAGTTCAACCGGTGGATATGTTCCCACATACGCATCATGTCGAAAATGTAGTTTTATTGATTAAGAAATAATATTCGAAGTTAAGAACCTGAATAGAGGAACGGGTATTCAAATGAATGTGACCGGTGAACTTGTTTAGTCCTGCACTTGTTTACTTATACAATAAATACTGTCATTATGATTATAAAACACTTTACAGACAATGATCTATATAAGTTCTCGGTAATGCTTGCTATACAAAAGCTGTATCCACGTTCCTATGTGAGGTACGAATTTATAAATAGAGGTCATACCGCATTTCCGGAAGGTTTTGCCGAACGTCTTAAAGAAGAGGTTGTAGCAATGACAAAGCTGAAAATGACCAAAGAAGAAAAGCGATATATCGAAAGACGTTGTTATTTCTTCGATCCGGCATTTATAGACTTTCTCGAAGGATATCAATACAATCCGGATGAAGTTCTGATAACACAAGAAGGTGGCGATTTGAAAGTCTCTATCGAAGGCTATTGGTATCGTACCGTTCTTTGGGAAGTGCCGCTTATGGCAATGATCTCGGAATTGTATTTTATAATGACGGGACAGGCTCCGCAGGGTGTAAAGGAAAAGACTATAGAGAAAGCCAAAGGATTGGTGGCAATGAAGGCCGATTATTCGGATTTTGGTACTCGCCGTCGTTTCTCGTTCGATGTACACGATGAAGTGGTAGGAACACTTCGCGAAAATTCGGGAGAGTACTTCAAAGGAACAAGTAATGTATATCTGGCGATGAAGCACAATACTACACCTATCGGTACTATGCCGCATGAATGGTTTATGTATCACGGTGCATTATTCGGTTATCGTGCAGCAAACATAAAGGCTCTCGAAGCTTGGGTAGAGGTCTTTCAGGGAAGCTTAGGGATTACATTGACCGATACGTATACAACAGACTCTTTCTTCAAATCATTCAGCTTGAAACAGGCTAAACTATTCGATGGAGTGCGTTGCGATAGCGGTGATGTTATTGAATTTACAGAAAAGGCAATTCAATTTTATAAAGAAAATAGGATTGATCCTGCATCTAAAACCATAGTGTATAGTGATTCGCTAAATTTGGAAGAAGTAAAACGAATCAAAGACTTTGTGGGAGACCGTGTACACGATACATACGGAATCGGTACTTATTTTACCAATGATGTAGGTGTCAAACCATTGAATATAGTGATTAAGTTATCAGCTATAAAAGCGAATCCTAAAGGAGAGTTTTTACAAGCAGTGAAGCTTTCGGATGTTATGGGTAAGAATACAGGTAACGAAAGAGAAATTGAAATCTGTAAATTAACACTGGGAATAGATTGAAATGAAAAAGATAGGTTTAATTGTATTATTACTAATTTCCACATTAATGATGACTGCACAACAAAAAGCATTGATTATAATAGACATACAAAATGACTATTTTACGGGAGGAAATATGCCTCTAGTTGGGAGTGATGAAGCTGTTATAAATGCAAAATCAGTATTAGAGCAATTCCGCAAGGAAGGATTGCCGGTTATACATATACAACATATCTCGGATCGTCCGGGTGCTACATTTTTTGTGCCTGGTACACAAGGTGTAGAGATTCATTCGGAAGTAGCTCCTCTTAGTAGCGAGAAAGTAATCACAAAGCATTTTCCTAATAGCTTTCGAGAAACAGAGCTTCAGGCGTATTTGAAGGAACAAGGTATATCGGATCTTGTTATTTGTGGAATGATGACAAGTATGTGCGTTGATGCAACTACACGTGCAGCCAAGGATTTTGGTTATAATTGTACGGTAATAGGTGATGCATGTGCGGCTCCCAACTTGGAAATTAACGGAAAAGTGGTTGACGGCGAAAATGTACACAATGCTTTTCTTGCAGCATTAAATTATTTCTATGCTACAGTTGTGAATGCTCAAGACTATAAGTTATCGGAATAATGATATGCAGGTTTATAAATACAAAAGCATCTATCTTCAATTGAAGATAGATGCTTTTGAGTTCTCAGAACTATTTATTGCTTTGGCAAGCAAAACAGTGAAAGCTTGCTATATCTTTAAAGCATATCATTAAATAGTTGATTTTACTTATATTATGCCGAAAAATTATTTAAATCTTTTATCTATTTCAATATCGTCTAAAATTGAAATTATGAGCTTTCCATCAGGTGTATATTTATGTGACGGAGATGCTAATAAACGATTTACAATATCGCTTGTTTCATCATTCGTAAGGCGGTGTCCATAAGGAATTGCCGCAGCATACGCTAATGATAATGCCAATGCTTCTTGTATCTCTTCTTTTACATCACTACCGGTTTCGATACTTTTAGAAACCATATTGTGGATAAGTTCAACCGAATTGATTTTGTCTATTTCCGAAGGTACACCATTAATAGCGTATGAATTATTTCCCAGATTACTAAGGTCGAAGCCCACAGCCTCGATGTCATCTAATAAGTAGGGAACCATAGCTGCTTCTGATGATGAAAATTCAACAATCTCAGGAAATAAGGTTCGTTGGGAAATACCTTTTTTAAGTTTTATATTTTGGAGGAATTGATCGAATAATATACGTACGTGGGCTCTACGCTGATCGATCATCATCAGTCCTGATTTTACCGATGTCAGGATAAACTTATTTTTGTATTGATAGTGTAATGAGATTGAGTTTTCTTCAAACAGATCAGACTCTGCTGATCGTATTTCGATGGCTTCTTTAACCTCAGAGCCTTCTATCGTAGTATCGGTTTCGAATCCTTTATACAAGCTTTCCCAATCAAAATTAGGGCGCTGATAGGTACTGTTATTGACTGAGCTTTGTCCTACTGATGACGATTTAAAAGGGTTATATGTAGGGTTTACATTTATCCGTGGACGGGTAGCATTGGTACTCGGATTATGTATCGGTATATCAATGGCATCTAATGTATCAAAATCAATAGTAGGGACTTCATTAAATTTTCCCAATGCCTCTTTTACTGTAGCAGCAAGTATTTGCCAGATAGGTTGCTCATTTTCGAATTTAATTTCTGTTTTAGTCGGGTGTATATTGACATCGATAGTGTCAGGGCTAACTTCTATATAAATGAAGAAGTTGGGATTTTCCCCAACCGGAATCAGTGGAGCATATGCCGAAGTAATAGCCTTGGCAAAATAAGGATGCCTCATATATCTCCCGTTAACAAAGAAATATTGTTGAGCACGGGTTTTTCGGGCAGATTCGGGTTTACCTACAAAACCATGTATCTTGGCAATAGTTGTTTCTATTTCTATTGAAATCAGTTGCTGATTGAAGCTTTTACCGATTACATTTATAATACGTTGCTTAAGATTTGTCGCCGGATATTTGATAACTTCGATATCGTTTTCGATAAACGAAAACTCAATATCCGAATTTACCATTGCAACCCTCTCAAGTTCGGTAAGTATATTTTTACGTTCGGTTTCGTTCGATTTTAAAAATTTGCGACGTGCAGGTACATTAAAGAAGATATTTTTAATAGCAAAATTACTGCCATCAGCACAAGCTGTTTCTTCTTGTTTTTCGACGGTAGACCCTGCAATGATCAGATGAGTCCCAACTTGGTCTTCTTTACGTTTTGTTTTTAGCTCAACATGTGCTACAGCTGCAATAGATGGTAAAGCTTCGCCACGGAATCCCATGGTTCTCAAAGCAAACAGGTCTTCTGCTGTACGGATTTTTGACGTTGCATGTCTCTCAAAGGCTAGTCGTGCATCAGTAGCAGACATACCTTTTCCATTATCTATTACTTGTATGAGTGTGCGTCCCGCATCTTTTATTATAAGTTGAATGTTGGTCGCACCTGCATCAATAGAATTTTCGAGAAGCTCTTTGACTATAGACGCCGGGCGTTGTACAACCTCACCCGCGGCTATTTGGTTAGCTATCGAATCGGGAAGTAAATGTATAATATCATTCATTGCTTTAGTCGTTGAGTTTAGCTTTGCTTCGTTATTTAGCACATAGTCCATAATGAATTATACCCTGTGTAGATAACATCCTTTTTCTAAAAGGATTTGTCCAGCCGGTGTCAGAACTTACTCGGCGGTTTCGACAGGTTTGTTGGATCGTCGTTTACCGGGGCTGTTTCCTCCTTTTCTTTTGACCTTTCTGAATACATCATCCCTGTCAAGAGGGCGTATATAATCCAGCCATTCAAAATCCCTAAGTTTGCCCTGATCGGGCTTCAAATCGGAGAGAGGTATCATTTTTCCGGAGGATTGAGGCCAGAGCTTTAGTTTTTGTATTTTCTTATCTTTGAAATCAATAGACAGGTAACCACTTTCGGTCTGATTCATTCCCATCATAGATTTGTCTTTCTCTTCGGGGTAGAATATCGATTCAGCGTTGCCCTCAACCAAAATATGCTTAATTTGTTTATTCTCGAAAAAGGCTTTGAGGCTCCGTCCTTTGAGTTGATTGAAATGTGTCGAATCTTTCTGTTCTATCGAAAAGGCATTAGGTCTTATATGAGCTCTGTCAATTGTACTGTCATTAAAAAAGATACTAATAGAATCTCCTGATATCTGATTTGTTTCATTCCATAGAACCGGATTCTTGTACATATATAGAATAGAATCCTTGGTTTTAAATACCAGAGAATCGCATACTCCCTGCAAGTCGGTACGGTAGAAACGAACATTGTAATAGCCCTTAATTTCTCTGTATACCGAATCTGTAATAAGCTTTAAGGTATCGGCATGAAGAAATAGGCTGTCAGGCTGAGAGTATTCGATGGCACGAGCCGAGTCGGTAGCCATGGCATAGTTTGTAATTTCGTTATAAAAGCCATAATTACCTGTCAGGATGATCTTCTTGATTGTATCTTGTAGGAACATATTTCCGAATATCTCACCATATCCTTCTTTCTTATGATATGAGATCGAATCACCTATAAGCGTTCTGTATCCTTCTTTATTGACAATTCTCGATTGGTCTAATAACAGAGACTCTTCTGTATTGGTATTATACCAGCCTTTTGTTGAATATATAATTGCACTGTCAGATTCTATTCGGGTAGGGCCTAAAATAGTCGCAATTTTGCTATTCGTATTGTATAATAGGGTATCAGTAAACATTACAAATTTAGAGTTGGTAAGCCTTACACTGTCTCTAAATAAGGCAAGTTGTTTTGATGGCTCGTATTGTCCCCAATACGAAGTCAGTTCATTAAGGGAGTCTACAAGCATCCCTCCATCAAAATAATATCCTATGTTATTAAGCCTGTCGTAATCTAAGCTATCAGTAAACAAAGTTACGTCACGATTAACTAAGCGTACGTTGTTTCTTACTTTTAGGAGTTGAGTATTTCCATCATATTGGAGATAACTTCCATAAAGGAAGAGTGTATCTCCTTGTTCAACCCTAACAGTCCCGAATGCTTCAAACTGATTGGTTGCTTCGTCCAGATAGGCACTGTCGCAATACATAAATGCACCGTCATGGAATAGAACTACGCTGTCGATCAATATTTGAGGATCAAAACCAATACGTTTATCTAGAGTTACGGCTTTTATTAGTTGGATAATTTTCTTATTACCTGCCGATGCTGCCGTTTGCGGTCCAATAGGATGTTGGGGATTTTTTTGTTGTACCCAAGCCTGCGCCGAAACATATATAATAAGCAGGCACAAAATTGCTGCTATGTGCATTTTGCGCCTGTTTCTTGGGGAATTCTTTGTATCGTTATTCATCTTTCAGGTGATTGCTATAAGAAGGTTATTCTTTTTGTAGCAAAGATGTAAATTAAGATCTCTAATCTTTTTTACTCTAGTTTTGGTAATGGGAGATATTGATGTTATACTTTTTTAATCGATTATAGTTCTATATAAAAAAGTGTGGTTTTATTTAATCCAGCCATCATGTTGAAAATCGCAATTCTTCCAATCGTCATTAATTCTGACATAGGTAGTTTTTATTTTTTCTTGTACCCATTTCTTTAGAACATCTTCTCTTTTCTTTCCTTCAACAATAGACTTCATTACTTGATAGTCATCCGATAAGTTGGCTTTATGAGCATCAATTCTTTCTTTTAATCTTACTATCGCAACTACTTCTTTTCCATTGTTATTAAGCATTGTGAAGGGTTGCGAAATATCTCCTACAGACATTTTGTCTACAACTTTGGCTACTTCCTGAGGTAAATCTTTCATTTCGAAATGAGCTGTACCTGAGTAATTACTATATTCACTCTTGTTTAGCATAAGCCCTTTGTTATTACGGGAATCTTTATCTGCCGAAATATGGGTTGCAGCATCTTCGAAAGAGAATTTGTTAGCTTTAAGATCAAGCAGTAAAGAATCCATACGGACAGTAGTTTTCTTTAATTCTTCAGCCGGAACTTTAGGCTTAAGTAAGATATGTCTAGTATTTATACGGTCACCTCTTTTTTCGATAAGCTGTATGATGTGGAAGCCATATTCGGATTCTACGATATTAGAGACTTTGTTTGGATCATTCAGCATAAATGCCGCATTGGCATATTCTGGAACTAATTGAGTTCGAGGCATAAATCCTAGTTCTCCTCCTCGTTTTGCAGATTCTACATCTTCCGAATAAAGTAAAGCTAATGTTGAGAAGCTAGATTCCTTTTTATTGATGCGATCCGTAAAATCTCTTAAGCGATTTTTAACTGCATCTATTTCTGTAATAGGTATAGTCGGATTCATCGTGATGATCTCTACTTCTACCGTTGTGTTTATGAAAGGCAAACTGTCTTGTGACAATTGTGTGTAATAATTTCTGATTTCGGAAGGGGTCAATTTTATATTGCCTACAATTTTTCTTTGAACCTCACTTACAATTTCGTTATCACGAACTTGTTCCCTCCATTCTTCACGAAGCTGATTGATTGATTTTCCAAGATATTCTTCGAGTTTTTCTTGCGATCCCAAAGAAGCTATAGCATTATTTATACGTCTGTCTACAGTTCTTGATATTACGTTGTTCCCAACTTCAATACTGTCTACCTTTGCTTGATGTAGAAATAATTTCTGAACGGCTAATTGTTCGGGGATTATACAATATGGATCACCATCAAAATGCTCTTTCTCAAGTTGCATCTGTAATTTTACTCCCTCTACGTCAGATTTAAGAAGAGCTTCATCTCCGATTACCCAAACCACTTGATCAATAACATTGTCTTGCGCCTTCAAATTAAATGAAATAAAGCTTAATAAGCTAAAAAAAAGTACTGCTTTCTTTAAAACGGTCATCCTTGTATATTATTAAAAGAGGCGTAAATATAGCAATAATAGGTTGAAGTTATATTTCGAATATATTAAAAGAAGTTATAAGCCTTTACCTGCTTATTATTTCTTCGGTTTTTCGTCCTTTTTTTCGTAATATTTTATCTCATTATTGTCTGTTGCTTTCTTATACAAATCGGCTTCGATCTGTTTTAGGAAAGATTCACGATGCTTATTGATTAAAATATCCGTTATTTGAGGTTTTGCATATTCATAAGGAGCTGTAGTCCCCGATGGTGCGTATTCTTCGATATGCAAGAGATAAACATATAACGAATCTTGTGTCTCGAAATTTTTATTGGATTTCACAAATTGGTCAACATTATTAATCGGAGTAGGTATGTTTGTTACGATATCATCGAAATTGACCCAGCGGTCATAGAAATAATCGTAGATAACGGCATTTTGGAAAGAAGCTTTTTCGATTTTTTCTTTGGATGCTTCGGATGTTGACTGATACCATTGCCTAAAATTGTTGACTTCGTTAGACGAGCGTGGTATTTTTAAGAATAGACCTTTGATAAGGTTTGATTCTAGTTTAAAACTTTCAGGATGTTGATCGTAATATTCTTTGAGGTCTTTATCTGAGATTTTTTTTGATAATTCTTCTTTTAGAAGTTGCTCCAGATAAGTAAACACAGTAAGTGACTGGCGATAGTTTTCTACCAATTCGTTTATCTTATCTTGATCGGTTATATTCTGCTTTGCCTTTTCGTAAATCAATTCGTCATTAATCCACATTTTAATATATGCCTCTGCAGCTGCCGTGCTGTCAGCCGAATTTAGTCCTTGGGGAATTGCAGTTTCTATATCGGATTGGTATAATGTTTTTTGATTTACGGATACTATCGGGTTATTGGCTTTATCCGGATTTGCTTCTTTTTTAGAGGAACAGGCAGCAAATATGGAGAGTGTAATAGATGCCGTAAGTACATAATGTGATATCTTTTTTCTCTGTTGGATCATTTTGCTGTTTTTTTAGATGTATAAATATAATACTTTATATTAATAAAGAGCGAAGATCTGTTTTATGGATCATTAAAGTATAACTATAATAGATCGTTATATGTTTTGAAATTGTATATTAAAGCTTACTTTACCAGTTTACTTACAATGAAACGATAAAAAACTATTATTTTATTCTATGCTTTTGAGAACGTCGTCGTTTATTTCTACCTTGTACTTTTTGCGAAGGGACTCTATCCATTCCTTTTCTAAGATAGTTTGATATTCTGAAATTAGCAGTCCTCTTACATCTTCGAAAGTTTCAGGACTATTAATTAACTTTCCTGAGATTACAAATTCAGGATATCCTATGATTTCTCTGTTATTTTTGGTTTTGAATATCGTTCTGTCAATAAATCCATTCTCACCTTTGCCCCAAAGACCTTTTTCTATGTAAATGTTTTTTATCGAATCGGAGTTTAATTCTTGTATTAAAATTTGTCCTAAAGTATCTTGATTCGGGTACCTTTTAATTAACTCTTTTACCTTTTTAAGGGTACTCTTATCTTTAGCATGTATAACATATCCTTTATACCTGGGGGTTTCCCATTGGTATTTCGATGGGTTATCAGTAAACAGTTGCTGTAGAGCTTTTGTGTCATTTTGGGCTTTAGTCCATATCTCTTGATTCATTACATCGAATAATAGAATCCCGTCATAATACTCCGTTGTCAAGTGATGAAACTCCGGATACTTTTCATCTAAACTTGCTTTCTGCTCCTCTTGTAGTTTCTGGAGGATAAAGTCATTTACTTTATGGGAAAGAATATCTGTAGATAAAGCAAAGTTAGTATTAGGATTTTCTGCTAAAAAATGCACAAAATCGATAACTTTATATTCCTTGTTCCCAGTAGATAAAAGTAAGAGATCATTCAAGGGTGCTATCTTCTCGAAAAAAATCGAATCTGCTATGTGATAAGTTCCGGCGATAGTTTCTAATTGATTATATGCAGAGTCGTTTAAGCTATAAGGGAACTCTTTTTTTAGCTTTTCTCTCTTCAGTTCTTTAATTTGCTCATTTCTGTTATCTTGAGAAATAGCTTTGATTATTTGTTCTTTTAAATTTTCCCATGGTAACTGGTATCTTTTATTGACTATTTTAAAGATATGGAAACCGTAATCCATTTCTAAAGGCTGCGATATATTTCCTTCCTTTAGGCTGAAAAGAGGCTCTTCAAATACCGGCGGTAAAGGGTTGCTTACCCCAAACCATCCTAAGGCACCTCCTCTTGATGCGGTTGGTTGATCTAGAGAGTATTGTGTTGCAGCCTGAGCGAAATTTGCTCCTGACATCAGCTCTTCATATACTTTTTGAGCTTGACTGCGAACACTGTCTTTTTGAGCGGTATTGGAATTTTCGTATGGGTAAGGAAAGAAGATGTGGGATAAATTTATTTGACCTAAATCCTGACGTCTGTTAAATACCTTTATGAGGTAATATCCTCTGTTTGTTCTTATAGGTTGTGATATAGAATCCAATTCGGTACTATACATTGCCTCCTCAACTTCCGGATCGAGCATTAAAGCTGTTTTCCAACCTAGATATCCTGGTATGCTAGATTTTCTGCTTACGCTATCGTCCGAAAACTTAATAACTAATTCTTCAAATTCCTTGTCATCTCCTTTTATTGCTGATTCTCTTATAGATACTATTTTATTATATGCCTTGAGAGTATCTTTAGGCAAGATATCTTCTGTAGGGAAAGCAACAAATAGCTGACTCATTTGGACATTTTGACCTAATCTGTCATATATTTTTCGTGCGACTATTTCCGGAGAAATACTATCTGTTATGTATGGAGATTGTGATTGTTCTAGATACCTGGAGTATTCTTTGAGGAATATCTCATCCTTGTTCAGCTCTAACGATTTAGCCTCTTCTACCTTTAATTTATAATTGATAAACGATTCGAGAAATTGATTGACTGATTGATCTTCTGATGCCTCATTATTGGCTTTTTTATAGGCATACTCGAAATCGGATTTAGTGATCTTATTACCATTGATCTTCATCAATATTGGATCAGATTGCCCGTATGCAATAGAGCAAGACAAAACGAGAAGTAGTGTGACGAAACATTTAATTGTATTCATAAATTAAATCAGATAAAAATTAAGAGTGGTAATTTATTATAACAAGATTATTCAATAATAATAAAAGGTCACAGACCTTATATTAAGTAACAGGAGTATTTAATGTCATATTAAAGTTTTAACTACTGATAGTTCTTGTACTTAAGTAGACAATAAACAGGTCTGAGACTTTAAACTTTTATCCGGAGACAAAGATATTAAGATTTTTCGAGAATTATTCAGGTCTTGACATATAAGCTATTACAACGAATCTTAATTTTTAACAAATAGGAAAATTATTATAAAATACTAAATTTGTAAAAATATAAAGTTGCTTCTCTTTTTGTAGAAACAAACTATATCACCGACCTTGCTATTTTGATAGATGAATAAAAATATACTACGGCTTGCCATACCCAATATAATATCCAATATAACAGTACCTCTTCTAAGTATGGTCGATATGTCTATTGTAGGGCATTTGAGCCTCGAAGTATATATTGGAGCGATAGCAACAGTCAGTATCATCTTTAATTTCATGTACTGGAGTTTCTCCTTTTTAAGAATGGGAACCAGTGGCTTTACAGCTCAGGCGTATGGTGCCGACAATAACCAAGAAACAGCTACCGTTTTGTTGCGATCTTTGCTAATTGCCTTTGTTGCCGGCTTATTGATTGTTATGTTTCAGAATATAATATTTGATCTGGCTTTTAAGGTAATTAAAGCAAGTAGTGATGTGCGATTGTATGCCGGTCATTATTTTCATATTTATGTGTGGGCAGCACCAGCAGTATTGGGTATGTATGCTTTCTCCGGGTGGTTTGTCGGAATGCAGGATGCCCGTACCCCTATGTATATTGCTATAGCTGTCAATATTATTAATATTAGCTTGAGTTTGATTTTCGTTTATGTTCTAAATATGAATATTGAGGGTGTTGCTTTGGCTTCGACTATTGCTCAAATTATGGGTTTTCTGATTGCCTTTACTATTTGGTATTTTAAATATAAAGTTGTAAGGCTAAATCTTGACTTTGGGAGATTGAATAATATTAATGCTTTCATACCATTTTTTAGAGTCAATTCTGATATTTTTTTGCGCACAATGTTGCTTATAGCCGTTACTACTTTTTTTACATCATCATCAGCAAAGATGGGCAATACCACTTTAGCAGCAAATGCTTTGTTGATGCAAATGTTCACTTTATTTTCATATATTATGGATGGATTTGCATATTCAGCAGAAGCTTTGACGGGAAGATTTATTGGTGCTAAGAGATACGATGTTTTAAGTAAATTAATTAAATATCTTTTTCTTTGGGGCATCATACTTGCCATCCTTTTTACATGTATTTATGGCTTTTTCACAGATGAGATATTACAATTGCTAACTAATAAAGTGGATGTGATTACCGCTTGTAAAGAGTATCAAGTATGGGTGTTATTAATTCCTCTTGTAGGATTTTCTGCTTTCTTGTGGGATGGCGTTTTTATTGGTGCTACCGCGTCCAAACAGATGCGAAACTCTATGTTTGTGGCTGCAGCCTGCTTCTTCCTTATCTATTATTCTTTATACAGCAATTGGCAAAATAATGCTCTTTGGTTTGCTTTTATATTTTATTTGGGTATGCGTGGCGTAATGCAGGCCTTTTTATATCGAAAAATAAAAGCTTCGTTCTAATGTCGAACTATTTACTGTTAAATACTGTGCGACAAAGAAATTTTAATCGAAATTGACTGGTGGAATCTTTCCCATTAAACTAAGTATTTTCGCTTTTCTTTTGAGTATATAGTTGGATGGTTTTGCCGAATTGAATTTTTTAGGATTGGGTAATGTTGCTGCAATCAATGCACATTCTCCAGCGGTAAGTTTGCTGGCTGGTTTATTAAAATGCTTTTGAGCGACAGCTTCTGCTCCATATATGTTTTCACCCATTTCTATAGAGTTGAGGTAAACTTCCATAATGCGTTTTTTACCCCATATTAACTCTATCAGTACTGTATAATACGCTTCCAATCCTTTTCTTATATAGGATTTACCATGCCAAAGAAAAGCATTTTTCGCGGTTTGTTGGGTAATAGTACTTGCTCCTCGTACCCGTTTCCCTTTTTCTGCTTCATCCTGCGCTTTTTCAATCTGATTGAAATCAAAGCCTGAATGATCCATGAATAGATTATCTTCTGAAGCAACAACAGCCAATGGTAAATTTTTTGAAATTTCTTCAAGAGGCACCCAAGTATGCTCGCAGTCGATTTTACCTTCGGTAAATAGCTGTGCAATATTATTGGATACCATATATGGTGTATAATATACCGGGATGAATTTAAATACCAACACTTGTAGTATACTAAATGCGAAAAGACATAAAACGATATTGCGAACCCATTTCCAGAATTTCTTCATCGAAGCTTACCCTTTTGAGTGATTAAAGTATTAATGATCTATTTAAAAGCCAGAGCTATCTATTGTTCTACATTAGCTGAATCGATAGGCAGGTCTGTAAACTTGTTTGAACACAAAAGTAGTAAATAATCATTGATCTGTATAGCTCTTTTTGCTGTTTGTAAATAAGCAAGGATAGCATCACTCATTAGCGGATGCTACCCTTGCTTATTATAATAAATGTTTGAATTTTTCTTTAGAAAACAACTTGAAATTGAGCGTAGACTGTATTGGAATTACGTGCATTCCATCGATTTGAATAGTCTGAATAAATATAATTCAGTTGTACACGGCATTGTTGGTAGAAATAATAATTAACTCCGACAGTATAATCTATAACTTCGGCATTGGTATCTTTGTTTTTGTTGAAGTAATCTACTTTACCTGTTACGTTTACCCTCTTTGGAACTACATTATAAAGAACAGTTCCGTAAAGTCCTTCTTTTTTTATTCCGCCATCATTACCATGAAGCCATTCCGAACGAGCATAAAATCTGTCACCTCTATATTCGGCACTCAATGCCCAGCGGTCTCTTACATGAGTAGGCACAGGGGCTATGTCTTTGTCCAAAGTATAAGTTGCATGTCCGGAATAGATACTACCTCCAAACCGAAATCCTTTTATGGGCTGTAAAAGTACTTGTGCCGAGAAGTCTTTGTAGTTATCTTTTTCAGGAGAAGATATACCGGAACCTTGGAACATTCCGATACCGTATTCGAGTAAATTATACCCTTTCATTTTAATTAAGCTACCCGAAGCATTGATACCGATATCACGTCCTCCATTATTTCTGCCATTCTGTAGTTTCATAACATCATCAGCCATACTGGCAAGACTGGAAATAGATCTGGTGTTATAAACACTTTCTAATTGAGTCAATGAAAATTGATTCTCAATCGTGAAAGGAACTTTCATTTGTCCCAATTTCAGGTTGAAGGCATCAGATGGAGCCCATATACCATAAAGTTCATGTAAAAGGGGATTTGCAAAGTCGAATAAGACCGTATAGCCTATATTATTATTAAGTTTCCCATTCATACTAATGAAAACAAGACGGGGATTCAAATCGTTTTTTATATGTGAAGCATCACTGTATTTGTACATTAATAGTGCATAACCCCCAAAATTGATATAAGGACTATTAAAAGCCTCTCTTATCTTGTGGGGTATTAATCCGGCTTCAGTTTTTTGAGTCTTCGGTTGATTTTTCAGCATTATCTCGTCAGCTTCCTGCTGAGTTAATACTTGTTTCTCTACTAGTTTTCGAAGTAAGGTTGTGTCAGAATCCTGGCTATATAAAGCCACAAACGACAAAAGAAAAAATGAGATGATGAATAGTTTTTTCATGATCATGGTGTATAAAATGAATAAGTGTGCGAATGTACAAAAATACGAAGATCTTTTTTTATTGATAGCACATAAATAGAACCTATTTTCGTTGTTGATGTTAAAATTAGAGACGCTTTCATCTCAACATTAAATGATCCGTGATATTTAAAGGTGTTTAGAGTTGGCAGTAAGTAAAAGTAAGATTAACTTCTCTGATATTAAAGAAACATTAAACATTTGCCGACTTATATATGGGAATTTTATATTACAGCTTTTGATTTAGAAATACTATCTGTGGATGAAGAAAGATATGATCTCAACATATATGAATAAAGCTGGGATAGAAAAAATAACGCTATCTATGCGATCAAGAATACCTCCATGCCCCGGAAGTATATTACCGGAGTCTTTTACATTAAGAGTTCTTTTGAAAAGAGATTCTACTAAATCGCCGAGTGTTCCGAATATGATCATCACAATTGCAAAGCCAATCCATCCCCATAGAGGAAGTTGGGTAAAATAGTTCGCGAAAATAACCGATGCGGCAATTGTGAATGCAGCACCTCCGATAAAACCTTCCCAAGATTTTTTTGGGGAAATTCGCTCGAACATACGATGTTTTCCGAACAACGATCCAGTGAGATAGGCAAAAGAGTCATTAACCCATATAAAAACAAATAGAGCAAGCAGAAATGCATAATGGTATGATCTGCTATCCATATTATAACCAAAAGCAAGATAGCTGAGTAATGATAATGGAATTGCTAAGTATATTTGTCCTAATACTGCATAAGCCAATGATTGGATAGGGTTGGTACCTTTCAGAAATAGTTCGGAGATGAACAATGCAAGTATATAGATTCCATAAGGAACCAGAGTAATAAGTTGCTTATCGGGAGATGAGAAGAAGAAATATCCGCCAATAAACAGAAATAAGCCTCCTAAAGTATTTAGTACCCTGTTTAACTCTGCGTTTTTAGTTTTGCAAAGCAGCCCGTAGAATTCGCACAAGGCTAAAGTGGTAATGAGTGAAAATACGATCAGATAAGAGTATTGATTATATAAAATTCCCGTCATTAAGACAGCTATAAATACGATACCTGTGGCAATGCGGATTCCAAGATTCTTTATATTCAACACTTATATGATAGTTTTTGTGGTATGTAATTAAATTGCAATCTAATATTATGCTATACTTTTAACTATGATATCTGATATGCTATGCTAGTAGCCTCTCAAATAATCACGTTTTTGTGCATTATGACTGCAAATATAATAAAAAAGGTATAGCTCGTGAAAACTATACCTTTTTTGTTTATTCTAAAAAAAGTTACTCGGACTGATCCTCTTCGGCAACTAAACCTGTAGAAGATGAAATTTCAGTTAACTTTGATTCTTGTTCCTGTTTTTCTTTTTCTTTTTCTTTTTCTTTTTCTTCGGCTTTAGCAGTATTATGCTCCACTTCTTTTTGAATTTCCTCAGAACGGGATATCCATGGTCGTGTTCCAAAAATATCTTTTAGATCGGTAGCAAATATTACCTCTCGCTCCAGTAGCAAATCTGCAAGTCTGTTATGTCCCTCTGAATGTTCTCTTAGAAGCTGTTTAGCTCTTTCGTACTGAGAGTTAATCATTGCTTGTACTTCTTTGTCTATCAATAACGATGTCTCCTCACTATATGGTTTAGTGAATCCATAAGCCTGTCCTGAAGAATCATAATAGCAAATATTAGGAAGTGCATCGCTCATACCCATATATGAAATCATAGCATAGGCTTGTTTGGTGACGCGTTCTAGGTCGTTCATTGCTCCCGAAGATATATGCCCAACGAATACTTCTTCGGCAGCACGTCCACCTAACAAAGCACACAATTCGTCCAGCATTTGCTCTTTGGTTGTGATTTGTCTTTCTTCAGGTAGATACCAGGCTGCCCCTAGTGCTTTGCCACGTGGTACAATGGTAACTTTTACCAGTGGATCAGCATGTTCAAGGAACCAGCTTAGTGTTGCGTGTCCAGCTTCGTGAATAGCTATTGTTCTTCTCTCATTAAGAGTTGTTATCTTACTTTTCTTTTCAAGTCCTCCAACTATACGGTCGATAGCACTAGTGAAATCCCCTTCTGTTACTACCTTTTTGCCGTTGCGTGCAGCTATCAAAGCTGCTTCGTTACAAACATTGGCAATATCAGCACCGGAGAAACCGGGTGTCTGGCGGGAAAGGAAATCCAGATCAACCGAATCGTCTATTTTAATAGGACGAAGGTGAACTTTAAAGATTTGTTTTCTATCATTAATATCCGGTAGATCTACATAAATCTGACGGTCAAAACGACCTGCACGAAGCAACGCTTTATCAAGGATGTCAGCACGGTTGGTTGCAGCAAGTACTATAACTCCACTGTTAGTACCGAAACCATCCATTTCAGTAAGTAATTGGTTCAATGTGTTTTCGCGCTCGTCGTTAGATCCCATGTTCGGGTTCTTTCCTCTGGCACGACCTATAGCGTCGATCTCATCAATAAAGATGATACAAGGTGCTTTTTCTTTAGCTTGCTTAAATAAGTCTCTTACACGAGAAGCTCCTACTCCCACAAACATTTCCACAAAGTCAGATCCTGACATAGAGAAGAAAGGTACGTCAGCCTCGCCTGCCACAGCTTTAGCTAATAGGGTTTTACCTGTTCCCGGAGGACCTACAAGTAAAGCTCCTTTAGGTATTTTGGCACCAATTTCAGTATATTTTGTTGGGTTCCTCAGGAATTCAACCATCTCTTCAAGTTCTTCCTTAGCTCCTGCTAATCCTGCTACATCTTTAAATGTCGTTTTGGCATCGGGTGAACCTTTGTCATATAGTTGAGCTTTCGATTTCCCGACGCTGAATACTCCGCCACCTCCGCCGGAACCACCTCCCGACATACGGCGCATAATATATATCCAAAGTCCGATAAGCAGAACAAAAGGCAATAATCCTACGAGAATATCCGTAAAATCACTTCCAGTCTCATAGCTTACATCAATCTTGTACGGATTGTTAGCTATGACCTTATCATAAAAATCAGAAAATTTGTCAGCCGAAGGAATACTAACTATGATAGAAGGATTTTTACCCATTTTGGCAGCTCCTTCCTGAAAGATATACTGTGCCGAATCGGGGCGTATATAAGCTTGCAGTGAATTCTTTTTATTGAATACTACAATTTTTTCTACATAGTTCTTTTCTGTGTATTTTTGAAAGTCAGACCATCCGACTTCTTTCACTACAGCATCTTGTGAGAAGAAGTATATCCCAATTATAGACGCTAAAGCAATGATATATATCCAGTAGCTCGAAACAGGAATTTTAGGCCCTTTTCCACCCTTCTGAAGTAAATTTTTATTATCTTTTTTTTCCATACAATAAAATCAGGAACTTGCTAATTGTTTAGTCTTTTTAAATGCTACTTTGTTCCGTGTATTGAAATAACATCTAAAAAAAGTGATTGTTCATTCTTGGAATTTAGTCTATGTCGGGAATCCGCTCAATTTTGGCATCAGCCCACAGATGCTCCAAGTCATAAAAGTCTCTAAGTTCCGGAATAAATACATGAACAATAACTGTGCCATAATCAATGCCTACCCATCTGGCCTCTTTCAAACCGTCAGTCGTAATAGGTCTGTCCTGTATTTTCTTTTTGATACTATTTACTATTTCGTCCGAAATAGCTGAAACCTGCATCGGAGTGTTTCCGTCACAAATAACAAAATATTTACAAATAGCACCGGGGAGTTCCGATAAGTCGATAGTTACTATGTTTTTAGCTTTTTTATCCTGACAAGCAGCAATTATGTGATTCACTAAATTTTTTACGTCATTCATTATTTGAAAGTCAATTGTTTTTAGTTTAATATTACTGTTTTAAGTATGACAAAATTAAGTTGTTATGCTGAAAAAAGTAATGAAAGAAATCTGAAACCTACTAAGGTACAAATATAACTGTTTTTTTATTAAGTTGGGTCTAATGGGATTAACGTCGTATAAAGAATATGGGTATTTTGGTTGTTTCTTTTAGATTATTAAGTATTGATTAATTCGATCCCTACCGTTGATAGACTTAAATTAGCTAAACTGTTTATGATACGAAGGAAAATAAATACCTTTGGTCAGTATCATAAAAGCTGACTAATTTTACAACATGAGTTTATTCGATTTAATAACAATATTAGGACCTACTGCATCCGGTAAAACATCTCTGGCATGTAAGATGGCATATGATTTGGATACCGAAATAATTAGTGGCGATTCGCGTCAGGTATATCGCGGAATGGACCTTGGTACGGGTAAAGATTTATCTGACTATGTTATTAATGGTAAACCGATTCCTTATCACCTGATAGATATACGTGATGCAGGCTATAAATACAATATATACGAATATCAGCATGACTTTCAGGAGGCATATAAATCGATAAAAGAAAAGAATAAGTTACCTATCTTGTGCGGCGGTTCGGGGTTGTATATCGAATCGGTACTCAAAGGGTATAATTTGATAAATGTTCCTGAGAATAAAGGGCTTCGTCAGCGATTAGACGGTAAGTCTTTAGTTGAATTAACAACTATACTTGCCTCTTATAAATCGTTACACAATAATACGGATGTTGATACTGCTCAGCGAGCAATCAGAGCTATTGAAATAGAGGAATATAAAAAAGTAAATGAGACCGATTGTAATGAATATCCTCCATTGAACAGCCTGATTATAGGAGTTGATATTGATCGTGAGCTAAGACGTACCCGAATTTCGACCCGATTGAAAGCGAGATTCGAAGAAGGTATGATCGAAGAAGTACAATCACTACTTGATGCAGGTATTCCTGCCGAAGATATCTTATACTATGGATTGGAGTATAAGTTCTTAACTCAATATCTTCTCAAAGAAATCTCTTATACACAAATGTATTCTGAGCTCGAAATAGCCATACATCAGTTTGCCAAACGTCAGATGACATGGTTTAGGGGCATGGAAAAACGAGGACTCGATATTCATTGGATAGATTCAACTCTGCCCGATGATGAAAAGATTGCGAAAGTAAAATCACTTCTTTTCCTGAAGTGAATTAGGTAATACTACAGGAATACTGTCTCTTTTGGCATTTAAATATTTTATACGCATCTGTGCTTTGTCTTTGGCTGTAGCTAAACTGTCTTTTTGAAGCATCAATCTAGATAACTGATAAGAGTCTGCAATTGCTTTCTTCTGAATGTTGGGAAGAGCAAATGATGTTGTATTTTTCCCTTTAAGAGTTACAGTAAGTGGACTATCTGCATAAGCGAAGATGAAATTGGCGAGACCATTATCATGAACCGATGTTGCCTGTACTATCTCGTATTGTTTGCCCATATGGTTAAATCTGAATACAAAACCATCACCTTCAATCGGTAACGTTTCTGCAAATTTACCATCCTTGGTATTTACCTTTATGCTGTTGTGGATCTGTCCACCGATATATACACTTTCGATATACATCGAACCATTGTCATTAACGCCCGATCGTAAGGTCGTGGCATTAGGTGTATTGCCCGAAATAGTTTTAGGAATATATACACCATAATCATCCTCTTTTTCTTTTCGGTAGGTGAATAGCTTCTTTATAGAATCAATCTTTGGCTGATAGGCAATAATCAGAGAATCACAGTTGTTTATTTGTTTTTCGTCAGAAGACCTTCTTACATCTTGTTTTAGTGCTAATGCATCTTTTATCTCTTGAAATGCTTTTGGAAATAAGGTTTGAATACTATCTATTTGTTGCAGAGCTATCTCGTATTCACCCTTTTCGTATAATGATCGTATATTATCAAGATATTGAATTGCCTGAGGGTCTTTCTTGTTACCGCATGAGATTGTTGTAAGAGCAATAAGGAATAGTATAAGTGTATATTTAGTATTCTTCATAACTATCGTGTTTTTTACAAAAATAATATTATTTTGCCGCAAGTACGCCTTATTGTTGTAATTTTGCATTATAGGTCGCAGACCTTTTCTATTTGTTGCAGATATGCGCTTATGCTTCTGCTAAAAAAACAGAACAATACATATTTAAGGATACTTGATGAATTATTTAGACAATAAATATATAGAGAAGCATTTTTCGGGAAAGATATTTGATATAATCAGTGAATGTGCGGATGAAATGGGATTGGAGTGCTATGCAATCGGTGGGTATGTGAGAGACATATTCCTGCATCGCAAATCGAAAGACATAGATGTGGTAACAGTAGGTAAAGGGATTGATTTGGCACAAGCTGTTGCCAAACGTTTGGGTCGCCCCACTAAGTTATCGGTCTTTCAGAGTTTCGGAACTGCTCAGGTGAAGCACAAAGATATAGAGGTAGAGTTTGTAGGTGCCCGGAAAGAATCGTACGAAAGAGGTTCGCGCAAACCTTTTGTAGAAGACGGTACACTCGAAGATGATCAAAATCGCCGTGATTTTACGATAAATGCATTAGCTATCTGTTTGAATAAAAAACATTACGGAAAACTGCTCGACCCTTTCGGCGGATTGGACGATCTGGAGAACTGTATTATTCGTACACCTCTTGATCCTGATATAACCTTTAGTGATGACCCTTTGCGAATGATGCGTGGAATACGTTTTTCGAGCCAACTCGGGTTCGATATCGAAGGCCGTACTTTTGATGCTATCAGAGCTAATAGGGAACGTATCAGTATTGTTTCTCAGGAACGAATTATTGATGAATTAAATAAAATAGTATTGTCACCCAAGCCGTCTGTCGGTTTTTTGTTACTAGACAAAACTGGCTTGTTAGAACTTATCTTTCCTGAGCTGGTTGCTCTTAAAGGGGCTGAAACAAAGGATGGGATAGGGCACAAAGACAACTTTTATCATACACTGGCAGTGTTGGATAATATTTCGAGAAAAACAGATAACCTTTGGTTGCGTTGGGCTGCCATTCTTCATGATATTGCCAAACCTGCAACAAAGCGTTGGGATTCTAAATTGGGTTGGACTTTTCACAATCATAATTTTGTAGGAGCCAAAATGACTCATGGTATATTTCGTCAAATGAAATTACCGTTGAATGAGAAGATGAAATATGTTCAGAAGTTGGTTGGTTTGCATATGCGTCCTATTGCGTTGGTCGAAGATGTGGTTTCGGATTCAGCTGTCAGGCGTTTGTTATTTGAAGCCGGTGATGATATAGAGGATTTGATGACTTTATGTGAAGCCGATATAACTTCGAAGAATCCGGATAAAGTACGCCGTTTTTTAAGGAATTTCGAAATAGTTCGTCAGAAGCTGAAGGATATTGAGGAAAAAGATCATGTGCGTAATTTCCAGCCTCCGATTTCGGGTGAAGAAATTATGGAGATTTTTAATATTCCTCAGGGAGCTATGGTTGGTCGTCTTAAATCTTCCATAAAGGATGCCATATTGGATGGTGTAATACCTAATGAATATGATGCCGCCTATAAATACTTGGTTGAAAAAGCAGATGCGTTAGGTTTGAAACCTGTAAAATAAAGCAAATCATTATGAATGGTTTAACCAAAAATAAAAAGCAAAGGTCTCAGTCCTTTGCTTTTTTTATATGGTAGAATTGCGTGAATCCAGCAATTTCTCAATGATCTCGTTATCTACTTCACTGTCAAACTTTCGGGCGAATGGGTAGGGGCTTTCTACTATCTTATTATAGTCTTCCATTCTTAAAGTTCGAGGATATTCAGGTCCTGTGCCCCAATCAAGATAAGTGAAATGTTCGTTTTTTATATTGCAGTTCGATGTGGCTAAGATTGTTTGCATCCATAGCTCATCGGTGCAGAAACAATATTTTAGCCTTTTCATAAATCGTGGATTTTCGTCAATAAAAGAGATCAGATAATCCATTGCATCCTGTTTTAGAAGTACCCAGTTCGATCCTCCGTAAACATCCATTCCTTTGTAGAAAGGTCTTCTTATATTGTATTTTAGTTGAATCTTACGGATATTGCCAATGAGCTTCCTGCGAAAGGTATCCCAAAGGCTATTGCCTGTTATGTCATGCTCCCAATAAAGCTCATACCTGTTTATTCCTCCGCTATAAGCCCAATGCTTTATTGGCAGTTTGTCAGAAACAATATAGCTGGAGTCATTTTTATAGATAAAATTCTTTATCTCTTCGTTTGGGAGCAATGGTAAATCCTGCCCACTAATTAAAGCATAGTACTTATAATTTCCTTTATAAGCCTGTTGGAAGAGAAAGAGAGAGCATGCTGATAAGTTATACCCTCCCCATACGACATGAAGTTCCGAGTAAAACCGAATCTTAGGATACTTAACTGTAAGTTCTTCTTTGTTTATCGCTGACGTCTTATCAATATGAACATATAAATCGAAATCATCGGCTAAATTACTTAACAGTAATTCGAGCTGTGGCTGATTTTTATGAGCTATGATTAGAATCGCGATCTCATTCATTACATTGGAGTTTAGTAAAAGTTGAACATGTCGTCAATACCACCTCCTTGCTGAATATCAGCAGCATTCATAAGAGGTTCACCCTCTGAAGTTGACCCTGCACAAGGATTCGGGTTGCCGGTCACTTTACTGAATTGATCGTCTACTGAGTAGCCTAAGGTCGGATCGGCATATACTTTTTGCATGAATAATCCGAATATTGGAAGAGCCATACTTGCCCCTTGTCCCTGAGCTGTTCGGTCGAAGTGGATGGAGCGATCTTCACCGCCTACCCAAGTTGCAGTAACTAATTTAGGCGTGAATCCCATAAACCAACCATCCGAGTTGTTTTGGGTTGTTCCGGTTTTACCTCCCATCGGAGCCCTCAGGTTATATTTATACCTAACTCTGTTACCTGTACCTCCGTCCATTACGGCACGTAACATATCAAGCATTTTTACAGAGGTTATTTCATTAAATACTTCTTTCAGTCGGGGTTCGAATGTTGCAATCACATTTCCGTGCGCATCTTCTATCCGGGTAACATATGTTGGCAATGCTCTGATTCCTTTGTTAGCGAAGGCTGTATAAGCACCAGCCATTTCGGATACAGATACATCGGGGGTGCCCAGAGCCAGAGATACTACGGGATCAATTTTTCCTGTAATACCAAACGAATGCAAGGTACGCACAAAAGAGTAGGGGGAGGTCTGTTTCATCAGATAGGCAGTTACCCAGTTATCCGAGTTTTGTAATCCCCACTTGATAGACACCATCTCGCCTACTCGTGAAGACGAAGCGTTGCGGGGCGACCATTCTTTGCCATCTTCCGTGATAAGTACTTGTTGTACATGGAGCATTTGGTCGCAAGGCGTCATACCCTCTTCCATTGCCAATGTATACAGAAATGGTTTTATGGTAGAACCGACCTGTCGTCGTCCTACATTTACCATATCATATTGAAAGTATTTAAAATCAATTCCGCCTACATAGGCTTTCACTTGGCCATTGTGAGGCTCCATAGCCATGAATCCGGCACGTAAAAAACTTTTGTGATAACGTATCGAATCCCATGGAGTCATGGTTGTATCGACATCACCCGACCAAGAGAATACTTTCATGTCGGTAGGTTGTTTGAAAACTTTAAGTATTTCACTTTCAGAGTAGCCTTCCTTCTTCATGTTTCGATATCGGTCGGATACCTTCATTGATTTGTAGATTAAAGAATCTGCTTGTTTGGCAACACTGGATGAGAATGGGGCATATGAACGTCCTTTTTTCTCCTTGTCGAATAAAGGTTGCAAATCTTTACTCAAATGCTCCTTCATAGCTTCCTCTGCATAGGTTTGCATTTTAGAGTCTATGGTGGTATATATCTTTAGACCGTCAGTATATAAGTTATATGGCTTTCCGTCAGCTTTTTTATTTTTGTTACACCATCCGTATAATGGATCGGTTTCCCAAGAAATAGAATCGAGTGTGTATTGCTCTTGTTGCCAAGATGCATAATTGTCACGGTCGGGTTTTTTTGCCGTCATTGCCACGCGCAGATATTCCCTGAAATAGGGGGCTAAACCATCTTTGTGATCTACCCTTACATAATCCAAAACAAGCGGTAATTGTTTTAACGAATCCAATTCGGCTTTGGTTATGTAATTTGCTTTATACATCTGTTCCAGCACAACATTGCGACGCCCTTTTGTTGCATCGGGTCTTCTTTTAGGATTGAAGTGAGACGGGTTTTTACACATCCCGATAAGAGTTGCAGCTTCTTCTATGGTCAGATCCTTCGGCTTTTTGTTGAAATACACTTTGGCTGCCGATTGAATTCCTACCGCATTATTAAGAAAGTCGAATTTATTAAGGTATAAATTAATAATTTCTTCTTTGGTATAATTGCGTTCCAATTGAACGGCAATAACCCATTCTATTGGTTTTTGAAGCACCCTGTCTACAACATCATCTACAGGAGGTGAGTAAAGCTGTTTTGCTAATTGCTGAGAAATAGTACTACCTCCTCCTCCGCTTTCTTGTTGGAAAATAACGCGTTTAACAACAGCACGCCCTACTGCGTATACATCAATTCCCGAATGTCCGTAAAAGCGGGCGTCTTCGGTAGCTACCAGAGCTTGTACCAAATAGGGAGACAGCTCATCGTAACTCGAATATATTCTGTTCTCTTTACTTTGGGAATAGGTGCCGAGTAATTCATTATCAGCAGAGTATACTTGCGATGCGTATTTGTCGATAGGATTCTCTAAATCTTCGATAGGTGGTGTGTAGCCTATAGCTCCACTGGCTATAAGAGTAAATACAGTAGCCGTAACTAATATTACAGTAATAAATATTATCCAAAGTAATTTCACAATCTTATTGGACTTCTTTACTGAATCTTTTCCTTTTTTGTTATCCTGTTTGCTCATATAAATAATTTCAAGTATTTATTGCTACTTCTGATAAATATAACATTTTCGGGTTATTTTATCGCTCCAAGCAATAGACCTTAATCTTCGAAACATAAATGAAAATCAATTTCTCGATTAATGTTTTAACCGTGCGAAAGTAATCAAAAACAATCAAATATCACAAAAGATTGATTCAGTTTTATAAAAGCTTAGGATACAAGAGGTGCTGACTTATTCTTTCTTGGTTTTTTCTTAATACTTTTTAGGTAAAATATATAATATCCGGTAAGTGGTAATGTTCCTCCGATGATACAAGCCAGACAAGTCAAGATACGTATAATAATCCCTCCGAATGCACCTACATGCAGGGCGTAAGCCCATGACATAATTTTAGAGACCGATTTTTGCTCCGAAAAAAGAGATGCTTTGATAATTTCTCCCGACTTATTATCCAAAGTATATTTATCGGTAGCCCTTAAATGGGGAGCCGATTTATCCAATACAGTTGCAGAACCATCTGATATGGTAATGTATTCGTTTTGGGGGATTTGCTCAGTCAGATTGTCTAAAGCCGTTTGCCACGATTGGTAATTTATTTCTTTTGTTTTTTTGCCTTCTCTTTCGCCGCCACCGTGTCCCCCTTTTTCGGCAGGGATTTCTACTCCGAATAATTTACATACCCCGTTTCGATACCATTCAAAAGACCACATCAGTCCAGTAAGTGCAGAAATGAGCAGGAAAACACATACATATATTCCAAGACTAACGTGAAGGTCATGAAAGAAACGTTTCCACCCTGATTTGGTTTTTATTGTAAAGCGGCTTTTCAGCTTCTTCTTGTCGGTAGGAGCCCACCATACAAGTCCACTGATGAGGATAAATACAAATAATATAGTAGTTATACCAACGGTGTATTTCCCCCAAGTGCGAGACCCGTCCATAAGCCATCTGTGTAAAGACATCATCGTGAAGAAAAAGCTGTCTCTGAAACTGTATGTTCCTTTCAGTTCTCCTGTGTAAGGGTTTACAAAAGCCGAGATGCGGAATCCATTGGATAGAGAGGCGATATATGTACGTTTGGGGTCGGAACTTATTTTTATTCCGGAAACGGTATTGTCTTTGAGTTGAGTATTTATTATTGGAATTAATTGGTCGATAGGTATTTTTTTATCTTTTACTTCTTCAACAAAATAGCGTTCAGGGTAATATGCCTCAAGAATTTCTGTTTCAAAGGAAAGGATGGCACCTGTAATACAGATTATTGTAATTATTAAGCCGACAGGCAGAGATAGCCATAGATGTACTTTTTTGAAGAATTTTCGAGTTGTCATTGAATTTAAGTAAAAATTAGAATTGGATGTATGGACTATGCCCTATTTGCACTAAAGCAATAAAAAATTCTGGGACTCTTAAAAAATGAACCGATGTTCTGAACTGTTATTCAAAACATCGGATACACTTTGTCATTAAGTCAGTAAGTTATATTTAAAGTCAAAATATTTATATTATAACATTAGCAAAGGTAGGAGTAACTTGTTTACTCTACAATCGCAATTAATGATGAATTTGTGAGGGCTCAATCACCATAAATAGTGATTGAACTAAAAAGGTTTCGCTCTTGAGCGAAACCTTTTTAGTAAATTATTCAAGAAAAAGTAATCTTGATTAAAACCTATATGCCACCATAGCAGCAAAATTACGAGGGTCAATTTGATTGATGTATCCTCCACGGAAATAAGAATTATAGCCTAGCTCATCAAATATATTATTCATAAATACTCGGGCTGTGAAAGGACCTGTTGTATATCCTAACTGAACATTTACTGTAGTGTACGCAGGCATATCGAATGGTTTAATGCCCGGAGCATAGATGTGTCCATCATAAGCGGTACTAAATTCATTAACAGGGCGTTTTCCAACATAGTATGTTCCTAAACCTATAGATAAGCCCTTTAATGTACTTCTGTCTACAGTATAATATATCCAGCCATTGGCAGTATGTTTTGGAGCGTTCATTGGTGCCGATCCGTTTACATATGAAGGGCTGTTCTCATATTTTGCATCTAAATAAGCATACCCTAGCATTACTTGCAGGTTGTTTAATATACGTCCGTTTAACTCAACTTCAACACCTCTTCTTTTTAAATCACCAGCTTTGTATACATAGCCTGTAGTATTGGTTGTTCCGGGGATATACTCATTGTTGGTTAGATTTTCAGTAATGATATCGAAATAAGTAAAGTTGAAGCGAAGTCTGTCTCCCAACCAGTCAGATTTGAATCCTACTTCAAATTGTTTAGTAACAGAAGGCCCTGCTTCTGTAATGCTGTCGGTAAGTATACTTGCTGCTCCTCTTAGGCTTGTACTTGTTGTGTAAGATGCGAATACATTTACATTTTTAATCGGAGTCACCATTACTCCTACCATCGGGTTCCATGCATCTCTTGTCTCATTTCCTGCTGTAGCATTTAGGTTCGATATAGAGCTGTAACGTACGCCTAAAATTAATTTCAGATAATCGTTTATAGTCATTACTTCCTGAGCCATTAAACCGTAAGTCGAATATTTAGATCTTACAGGAGCAGCTTCCTTACCTAATCCGCTTTTCTTTATTTTATCGGCAGAAGGAGGTGTATTGTTTACCGGATTTAAAACGTTTATAGTATCAACCACCATAGACCCTAGACTTGTAGTGAAGGCATTAGCCATACGATAATCGAATCCTAGTTGAAAAGTGTGCTTAATTGAACCTGTATATACATCCCTTCCTATGAAGTCTAATTGGAATGTTGTATTTTTATCATCTCTTTGAGATCGGGATATAGTACGCTGTCTTATATCATAATCAATCGGTTTGCCTTTTTCAGATACTGTTGAAAGCCCTGTTGATGTATTGTCGAAGTTATAAGATGAATTAAAATAAGCAGCTCTAATACTCAGCTTGTCATTAATCATGCGGTTTACCCGAGCCGAATATGTCATCATCTTTGTGTTCACATTATCAATGCCTTTAAATCCTAAGAACTTATCAAAGGGCATTTCGTATAAAGCTTCTGTACCAATATCAGCAAGGTTTACGGTACTTGTTACCGGAGTTGCATCTTCATTCAGATAATCCAGTTCAAGATTTACCGTAGTTTTATCATCGGGACGCCACTCTAAAGATGGATTTATATATGCCCGGCTTGATGATACATATTTACGGTAGTTATCTGCGCGTTCATATGCTCCATTCAAACGGAAAGCAACAGTTCTGTTTTTGTCCAAAATAGTTTGTACGTCAAAGGTTGGTCGTACTTGCCCCCAGCTGCCTACTCTAAGGGTTGCTTCACCTGTATTTACAAATTTAGGGGTTTTGGTTACGACATTGATAACACCGCCTGCATTTCCTAAGTCAGTAATAACTCCTTGTGTTACTGCAGCAGACCCTTTTATCATTTGTAAACTCTCTACACCTTGCATATCTACTATACCCGATGCTGTTTGAAATTGGGAGTCCATTCTTACCCCATTTTTTAATACAGGTATTCCACGGAAACCACGAGTTGACATACTTTCCTTTACACCACCGTATGAACCGAATAGAGTAACCCCAGGTACATTTCGTAAGGCATCTGTAAGGGTTAAAGCTCCTTGTTCGGCAATCACTTTCTCCGAGATCACCGAGATGGTCTGTATTTGCTCACTTGGACGTAAGGGCATACGAGTAATAATTTCCAGTTTTTCAGGTTGTTTATGGCGTTCGCCAAACACTTCAACCTCACTTAGTGTATTGCTTATTTTTAGATCAAAACGTATCGTCTGTCTGGAGTCATCCGTTATTGTAACTTCTTGTTTTTTTGAATCGTACCCGATGAAACTGGCGGATATTTTAAATGTACCATTAGGTAGATTTTTAAATCTGAATTCTCCATTCTCATTGGTAAGAGTCGAATAATTGGTACCTTCGATTACAATTGTTGCTGAGGCGAGTGGTTCTCCATTCTCGTCATAAACACTACCTCTCACTCTTTGTGCTGAGGCATATGTTGCACATATGAAAAGCAATAAAAGTGAAAAATTAATTTTTTTGAACATGATTTTATTTATGGTTTAGTTAAAATTGATGTAAATTAGAAAAGAGTTGCAAAGATCAAGATTCGAGATTTTTATATCAATCGCAATAAATAATGATATTCAGTATTAATTATAGCTTAATCTAGGTATTTGGGATGTGTATAATATAGACATATATGAAATATGTCATTATTTTATCTTTAAATTATCACTTTTTAGACATATTCATTTTCTTGAAATTATAAAAAGGTCTGTAGCTTTGTAACTTCACTTTTATAATTGTGTATAGTTTGTATTGAAATTATTTATCTTTGTCAAAAAGAAATTTAAAATGAATCGATTTAAGTTAGTTTTGTTGTTTGGTATCTTTTTCAGTTTGTTTTTTATGGCATGTTCGGAGCCTAGCATACAAGAAGATGCTCAGAAAGCGGCTGAATTGTCGAGATTATCGAATGTTTCAGCTATGGAGAATGACTTGGGAGCTGCCGGAAAATTGTATAATGAAGCCCAGGAAATTATGAATAAATACAGGCAGAATGGTAAGTTTGATGAATTCTATCAGCTATATAGTAGTTATTTGCAGGAAAGTGCAGCTTTAGAAGATCAAAAATCAGAATCTGTATCATCCGGTTCCGGAGCCGATTTAACTCCTAATAATTAAAAAAAACATAACTAAGAATAAGCAAATGTCAGAAATTACGCCAACAGAAGAAAAGAAAAGTCTAAACTTTATAGAAGTAATAGTTGAAAAAGACTTGCAAGAGGGAAAAGACGGAGGACGTATTCAAACGCGCTTCCCACCTGAGCCAAATGGTTATTTGCATATAGGGCATGCAAAAGCAATTTGTTTAGATTTTGGTTTGGCGCAGAAATATAACGGTATATGTAACCTTCGTTTCGACGACACGAATCCTGTGAAGGAAGATGTAGAATATGTCGATTCTATCATGGAGGATATTCAATGGTTAGGGTTCGATTGGGCAAATGTATATTATGCATCCGATTATTTTCCTAAGTTATGGGATTTTGCGATCCAACTGATTAAGGAGGGTAAAGCCTATATTGATGAGCAATCGGCAGAAGAAATTGCAAAACAAAAAGGAACTCCTACTCAAGCCGGAACTAATAGCCCATACAGAGACCGTCCGATTGAGGAGAATCTGGATTTATTTGAAAAAATGAATCAGGGAGTTTTTGAAGAGGGGAGTATGGTGTTGAGAGCCAAGATAGATATGGCTTCTTCTAATATGCACTTTAGAGATCCTATTATATATAGAATAATCAAACAGGCACATCATCGTACAGGAAATCAATGGTATGCATACCCGATGTATGATTTTGCACATGGGCAGTGCGATTATTTCGAAGGTGTTACACATTCTATATGTACTTTGGAATTTGTGGTTCACCGTCCTCTGTATGATTGGTTTATAGACCAATTGGCTAATAGTGATTATCGTCCGGCTCAATATGAATTTAACCGTTTGAATCTTACTTATACAATGATGAGTAAGCGCAAGCTGTTACAATTGGTAAAAGAGGGGCTGGTAAATGGTTGGGATGACCCTCGTATGCCTACCATTAGCGGATTTAGAAGACGAGGATATACGCCCGAATCGATACATAACTTTATTGACAGAATTGGTTATACCAAATACGATGGTGTAATAGATGTTGCTTTGTTGGAATATGCTATTCGTGAAGACCTGAATAAAAGGGCAACGCGTGTGTCGGTTGTTATTGATCCAATAAAACTGATATTGACGAATTACCCCGAAGGTCAAACTGAGATAATGGATGCACAAAATAATCCTGAAGATGAAAATTCGGGAAGCCATAAAGTAATGTTTTCTCGTGAATTATACATCGAGAAAGATGATTTTATGGAGGATGCCCCTAAAAAATATTTCCGTCTTACTCCCGGACAAGAAGTACGCCTGAAACATGGTTATATAATAAAATGTACAGGTTGTAAACATGATGAAGCCGGAAACGTTATAGAAGTATATGCGGAATATGATCCGATGACCAAAAGTGGTATGGCAGAAAGTAACCGTAAAGTAAAAGGTACGATTCATTGGGTGTCAACGGAAGATGCCATCGATGTGGATGTTCGTTTGTATGATCGCCTTTTTCTATCAGAAAATCCGGGAGATGAAAAAGAGGGTGATTTCAGAGACTTTTTGAATCCCGAATCATTGATCGTGAAAACAGGATGTAAGGCAGAGTCTTATTTGAAAGAGGCTAAAGCTTACGATCATTTTCAATTTCAACGGATTGGATATTTTAATGTTGATCCTGACTCTACTCCCGATCATTTAGTGTTTAATAGAACTGTTACACTGAAAGATTCATGGAGTAAAATGAAAGATAAGTAAATATATTGTTTATGGAAGAACGTGATATCTCTGATTTACTAGCCCGTTATGAGCAAATGCTTCTGACGGGTAAGAGTATGTACTTTGATGCCGATGAATATGATGATTTGGCTGAGTACTATGATAAATTGGATGATATTGAAACAGCCCGTGAAATTGTTGATCTTGGGCTCAGCATTCATCCCGATAATGAGTCTTTAATGTTGAAGTTTGGTAAATATCTGGTTTATGATGCCAAATATACTACCGCTTTACACTACTTGAATTCTCGGTTCTCATCCTATGATTTTGAACTTTATCTGCTGAAGATAGAGTGTTTGCTGCACTTGGATTTATATGCAGAAGCCTATGAGTTAACAGCGGAGATACTAAGTGACGAAGATACTGATTTGGATGTGATATTGTCTGAATTGGGTTTTTTGTATGCAGGAGCAGAATATTATGATGAAGCCATTCTGTATTTTGAGAAGAGTTTAGAGTATGATCCCAATAATATTGAAGTGCTTAATGATTTGGCATATGCCTATGAGGTTAAATCCGACTTTGCATCCGCTATTATAGTTTGTAATCAGATATTAGATATAGATCCTTACTCAATAGATAGCTGGATAATGTTGGGCAAGTTGCATTCTCTGGAGGAAGACTTCGAGAAAGCGATTGATGCTTTTGATTTTGCTTTAGCTTTGGACGAGACGAATATAAATATTCTGAAATTAAAAGCTCATTGTCTGTTGTTGTCTGAGCGGTCAGAAGAAGCCATTGAAATGTTGAAAGAATGTATTCGGATGTCTCCGGATGAGAGTCTTTTGTATCTCTCGTTGGCAGAATGCTATATGAGTCTTGAATTATATAAAGATGTCCTGTTGGCTCTTGCATCTTATGAAGACTTGGTTGGTGAAACACCTGAATCAATGGCAAAAAAAGCACATGTTTATTTATTACAAGGAAAGATTGACGAGGCGGTAGAGTTCATCGACAGTGCTTTGAATGCTGACTCTGATTCTTTTGACGTGAATATGATTGCAGGAGAAGTGTACCTGAAATTAAATATTCCGTCGGGAGCTGAGATTTTTTATAAAAAAGCCCTGACTCTTAATGAAGAAAATGCAGAAGAAGTTCTTGAAAAACTTGTTTCGGTATATCTTCTTAAAGATGAGTTGCTAAATGCTATTGAGTGTCAGGAAAGATTGTTTGAGATAACAGAGTCGGAAGAATCTCATAAGAAGTTAGCACTATTATATATGGAGAATGGAGATAAAGAGAGATTTCAGGCAGCTATTGAATCTTTTGATGATGAATCGCTATTGTCTATTTATTCAGTCTTTTATCCAAATGATATATCTGATATTTTTAATCGGGAATCAATTCTACTCCGACTAAATGAAGCTTATGAGTGTCGATTGTTGTATAAAAATATTAAATATTAGGCTTTATATTGTTGTCTCTTAACTTTCAAAAGAGTCTTTAATAAACGATTGTAGAGTAATCTATTAATTTGTAAACCGTTGGTCTTTGGATCGGCGGTTTTTTGTTTGTATAAATATACATTTGATATTTTCTTGACAATTTGATGTTATTTTTCATTTTTTGGAGAGATTGAGTGGGGCTGTGAGTATTTGTTTGTATCTAAAATCTTTTTAAAATAAAGAAAAACTAACATTTAACATAACAAATTTTGTGTATTTTGTGAAAAAAATATACATTTGCGACTCCCATTGTGAAATAATGTAAAAGAATTCCCTTGGACTTTTGGATAATTGATTGATATTGAAATAATTGAGTAATTTAAAGTAGTGTTTATGAAAAAATTGATAATGATTTTGGCTTGTATAATTGCAAGTGTCGGGTTATCAGTAGCTCAAACAACACGAGTTTCGGGTACAATTTTAGATGATACCGGTGAAACCGTGATTGGAGCTTCAGTCGTAGCTAAGGGTACAACTGTGGGAACAGTGACCGATATCGATGGTAATTTTTCTTTGAATATTCCATCTGATAAGAAAACGTTGGTGATTTCTCTTATCGGTATGAAAACCAAAGAGGTCGCAGCCGGAACAGATTTGAGAATCATTTTGGAAAATGACTCAAAGCTAATGGATGAGGTTGTTGTAGTTGCTTATGGAACACAGTCAGCTCGTACAGTAGCATCATCGATTTCTTCAATAAAAGCGGGTGCTATTAAAGATGTACCTAGTGTGAGTTTCGACCAAATGTTGCAGGGACGTGCTACAGGGGTTAGTGTTACAACTCCATCTGCTGGTGTTGGACAGCCTCCGGTTGTTCGTGTACGTGGTGTTAACTCTATTACTTCAGGTACTTCTCCTTTGTATGTTGTTGATGGCGTGCCTATTCAATCAGGAGATATCGCTAATATGGGTAATGCAAATGCTTTAGCGGATATTAACCCTGCCGATATTGTTTCAATGGAGGTTTTGAAAGACGCGGCTGCGGCATCAATGTATGGATCAAGAGCAGCGAATGGTGTTATATTGATAACAACAAAACAAGGTTCGGCTGGAAAGATAAAAGTTTCTTATGATGCTTTTATGGGATTCTCTACTAAAACCAAGTTTTATGATATGATGAATGCCCAAGAGTATGTGGATTTCAAGAATATGGCTGTTAAGAACTTGTATGGTACAGATGAAAGGTCTTTAACTAAAGACTATGTTTCTCCTTATGGAAATAAAGCATTCAACATGATGCCTAATGGCAATGGTGGTTATTATGATACAGACTGGAGTAAGACTGTTTTCAAAAATGGTTTTACTCAAAACCAAACTTTAGGAATTACAGGAGGTAGTGATAGAGTACAATATTATCTTTCGGCTAACTATGTAACTCAAGAGGGTATTGTTAAAGGAGATAAATATAATAGACTCGGATTAAAAGCAAATGTGAATGCTCAGGCAACTGATTGGCTTAAATTGGGAATTAATACTAATGCCACAACAGGTACAACATCATTTGTTGATGCTGCCCGTAACGGGTCGAATTTTTCTGTTGGAGGGTTTCCTCGTTTAGCAATAGTAAATGCACCTAATATCCCTGCATTCAATGAAGACGGATCGCCTTATTTTGAGACAAGAGGTATAGGTTATGGTCCTAATACTGTTTTCAGTACTTTCTCAAACCCTGCAAAGATTTTGTCTATAGGTAATGGTATAGAAACAGATGTAAATCGTTTAATGGCTAGTTTCTATGGTGAAGTTACCCCTACTAAAGGTCTTGTTTTGAGAACTCAATATGGTTTGGATTATGCAAGAACTGAAGATCGCCGTTTTTGGTCTCCGATACATGGAGATGGTGTAGGTAGCAACGGTTTAGCTAATAATTATGCCGGAACAAATAATAAATGGACGTGGACTAATACTGCTACCTATACATTTAAAGTAGGCGAAGATCATCATTTTAATCTGTTGGGTGGTACTGAAGCATCTAAACGGAAAATCTCATACTGGACTGCTCAACGTAAGAATCTATCTGATAGTGGATTTACAGGGTTTGAAGGCCCATTCTTAGATGCAACAGCATCAGGTAATATACTGAATAACTCATTACTTTCATTCTTTGGACGTGTTAATTATGACTATGCTTATAAATATATCCTTTCTTTGAACTATAGACGTGATGGATATTCGGCATTAGGCCCAAAAAACAGATGGGGTAACTTTGGTGGTTTTTCTGCAGCCTGGAGAGTTTCGGAAGAAGAATTCTTTAAACCTCTAAAATCAATAGTTGAAGACCTTAAAATTAAAGGTAGCTATGGAGTTGTAGGTAATACTAATATTGAGGATTATGCATCAAGAACTTTTTATAGAGGTTATTATTATGGTAATTCAGCATCTTATAGCTTAAGACAAATTGGAGATGAAAACTTGAAATGGGAGTCTTCTGTTAAATATGATCTTGGGTTTAATGCTACATTCTTAGATCGATTTACTTTGGATTTTGACTATTATTTGACAAAATCAAATGACTTGATACTAAATGTTCCTCAAGCACCGTCTAAAGGTATTCCTGAAAATGTGATAACTATGAATGCCGGAAAAATGCAAAATAGCGGGATCGAGCTAACTTTATCAGTAGATATATTGAAAGATCAGGATTTTAAATGGAATTCAAGTTTTAATATAACAACTAATAGAAATAAAGTTACAGAACTAGCTCCGGGTGTTGATGAAATTTATGGAGGAGATGCTTCGGGTCTTGAGAGAACAAATATTACAGTTGCAGGGAAATCTATAGGACGTTTGTATCTATTCCCAACTGCTGGTATAGATCCTGAAACAGGACGAAGAATCTTTATCGGAGAGAATGGAGAACGTACTATTTACAAATATGAAGAAAGAGACTGGTTTACTGAAGATGGAAAACCTTATGAGGGAGATTTTGCTCAAGTAGACTGTGGCGGAACATTACCAACATGGTTTGGAGGTTGGAGTAATAATTTTTCTTATAAAAGATTTGATATGTCATTATTCTTCCAGTTCTCAGGAGGTAATAAGATTTATAACGGAACCAGAGCTACTACCAGTGATATGCGTTATTGGAATAATAGCAAAGACGTGTTAGCTAAATATTGGACTCCAGATAGAAGAAATGCAGAATATGCTCTTCCTATATATGGTGATAATTATTCAAATGGTTCTGCAATGCCTATTAGTGACTGGGTTGAGAAAGGTGATTATCTACGATTGAAGAATATTTCACTTGGTTACAACTTCGATACTAGAGGATGGTCTTCTAAATTAGGAATTTCGGCTTTACGCTTATATGCTCAAGCTCAAAACTTATTTGTAATCACAGGATATTCTGGTCTTGATCCAGAAACTCTAACCAATGTAACTGAACCTAACCTTGCAGGAGGTGTTGATAAAAACACGTTGCCACAAGCTAGAACTTATACATTTGGGGTTAATATCACATTTTAATAATAAAAGAAGATAACACATGAAAAAAATATTATATATATATGTTATTTTTTCCGGATTACTATTCTTCGGAAGTTGTAGCGATTTTTTGGAAGAAAAACCACCATTGTATCTAGAAGATAGTGAGATTTATTCATCACCACAACGGATAGAGTATACATTGCTGGGTTTGTATGGTACAATTAAGAATTTCAATACAAATAATAGTTCTAAATCCTTATTAGGAGGTAAAGGTTATTTAGTATTCGACAATAGAGGTGATGATTTAAATAATATTTCCAATAACTTGGTTACTCTGTTTGATACTTATAACATGAGAATTTTACCGGTATCTGCAGAAAATGAAGATTTCTGGACAGCTTCATATTTAGCGATCAATCGTGTTAATATCTTTTTAGACGGTATTGAAGGTGCTAAAGATATACTGGGTAATGAAAAATATGCTCAATTCAAAGCAGAGGCTCTCTTTATCAGAGCTGTATGTTATTATTATTTGAATAACCTATATTCTATGCCTTATGTTTTGGACAAAGATGCGAAATCTGTGCCTTTGAGATTAAAAGCTGAAACAGTTAATGGCAATAATAATCTGGCAGTATCAACAGTAAAACAAGTATATGACCAAGTTTTGGCTGATCTTGATGATGCTGTAATTAATGATTTGTCTACTGGTGCGAACTCTTATAATGCAGTAACCAGAGCTACAAAAGGTGCAGCTCATATGTTGAGAATGAGGGTTTACATGTCGATGGGAGAATGGGAAAAAGCAATTGTGGAAGCAAAAGCTGTAACCGGTTATTCTTTGGTTTCAAACGTAGCCACTATATACAAGACTCCTTTTGTTTCAACAGAGTCAATCTTTTCATTGCCTATGGCAACAACAAACGTTCCTAATACGCAACAAAGTTTAGCTGAATATTATGCAGATGGCAGAATTCTTTTAGTAGACCTTACTAATGGTATTATGTCTAAGGCTAATTATTCATTGCCAAATGATGCTCGTATAGTAAATTTCCTTTCTAAAAAAGACAAAAAGCTACTTAAATATGTAGATTTGACTAATAAACTAGAATGGGTGCCAATATTCAGGTATGCAGAAACATTGTTAGCATTAGCCGAAAGTTATGCTAATTTGGGTGGTGAAGCAAATGAAACTTTAGCTAAAGGTTACCTGAAACAAGTTAGATCACGTTCTATTCCATCAGATGATCCTCTAAATGTAGACGCCTTAACGGGAGATGCACTAAAAGAGGCAATCTCTAATGAAAGACGATTAGAGTTAATTGGAGAAGGAATAAGAGGTATAGATATATTAAGAAAAGGTGAGTCATTTAAAAAAGGATCACTTACTGTGAAACCTACTGATTCTGGTTATATCTGGCCTATTCCTCAAACAGAGCAAACAACTAATAAAGATATTTAAATAAGAATATTCTTTTAAGAGTAAATAAAAATAAGGAGCTGTCAAATTTTGACAGCTCCTTATTTTATGATTACTTCTTCCGGAGATAATATGATTAATCTTCCAAAAAAAGTGTATATTTGTTATTCTTGATCTTGTAAAATGGATAATCAGAAGATAAAAGAACAAGTTTTAAGTAAGTTTACTGAATACCTCAATCAGCATAAACACCGCAAGACCCCCGAACGTTTTGCGATACTTGATCATATCTATTCTACAAAAGGACATTTCGATGTCGATTCCCTTTTTCAAACAATGAATACCCAGAGTATGAGGGTGAGTAGGGCTACATTGTATAATACAATTGAGCTGTTGTTGGACTGTGGGCTGTTGGTAAAACATCAGTTTGGAGCAAATATATCTCAGTATGAACGTATATATGGAGCTGAAAACCACGACCATTTAATCTGTACAACATGCGGAAAAGTGAAGGAATATAAAAATGCAACGCCATTTACTCAAACACAGCAAAAACGCTTTGCCCGATTTAAAATTGGTTATTACAGTATGTATATATACGGAACATGTGCCAAATGTTTGAAGGAAAAGCAACAAAGCGAGAAGAAATCAAAGAAATCAGAAGAAAATAAAATAAATACCAATAAAAAGAAATGAAAGCAGATGTACTACTGGGGTTGCAATGGGGTGACGAAGGTAAAGGCAAAATAGTGGATGTGTTGACTCCAAAATATGAAGTCGTAGCCCGTTTTCAGGGAGGACCTAATGCCGGTCACACCTTAGAATTTGAGGGTGAGAAATATGTTTTAAGGTCAGTACCTTCTGGAATTTTCCAAGGAGATAAAGTAAATATTATCGGAAATGGAGTGGTGCTGGATCCGGCTTTATTTAAAGGAGAGGTTGAGTCTCTTGAAAAATCGGGGCATGATTTAACAAAACGCCTTTTAATATCGAAAAAAGCCCATCTTATTTTACCTACACATCGTTTATTGGATGCTTGTTATGAAAATGCTAAGGGAGACTCTAAAATTGGGACTACAGGTAAAGGTATAGGACCGACATATACAGAGAAAGTTGGACGTGGAGGTTTGAGAGTAGGAGATCTTCTATGCGGCTTCGAAGAGAAGTACCAACAAGTAAGAAGCAGGCATTTGGATATATTAAAACAATATAACTTTGATTGCAGTGCGTTGGCTGAAATCGAAAAAGAATGGTTTAATGGTGTCGAAAAACTAAAGGAATTTACATTCATAGATAGTGAGTATTATATAAATGGTGCTTTATCAAAACACAAATCAGTGTTGGCAGAAGGAGCACAGGGTACTATGCTGGATATCGACTTCGGGTCTTATCCTTTTGTAACTTCATCTAATACGATCTCTTCGGGAGCATGTATTGGTTTGGGAATTCCTCCCAGTAAGATAGGTGAGGTTTTTGGTATCTTTAAGGCTTACTGCACACGTGTCGGCAGTGGTCCTTTCCCTACCGAATTATTTGATGAAACGGGTGATAAACTCCGTAAATTAGGTTTTGAATTCGGCTCGGTAACAGGGCGTCCACGCCGTTGTGGTTGGATTGATCTGGTTGCGCTGCGTTATGCCATTATGATAAACGGAGTGACCCAGCTAATCATGATGAAAAGTGATGTTTTAGATACATTTGAGACTATTAAAGCATGTGTTGCCTATAAAATTGATGGAAAAGAAACTACTGAATTCCCTTTTGAAATAGGTGATAATGTAACACCTGTATATAAGGAACTTCCTGGGTGGAATCTCGACATGACAAAAATGCAGAGTGAAGAAGAATTTCCTCAGGAATTTATAGACTATGTCGATTTCTTGGAAGCCGAGTTGGGTGTAACGATCAGTATTGTTTCGGTAGGGCCTGACCGTGATCAGACTATCAAACGTCAATATTTCGTATAATTCCCGATTAGCCTTTTTTAAGTAATTATCAAATTTACAAACAATTAATATGTATATCTTTGGCATATCTTTTGATAATGATAATTATAAGGTAAAGAAGGTTATTAATTAAAATAATAAGATTATGTATTTCGGTTGGATTTTATTCGGTATAATTGCTTTAGTTGGCTGGATTGTTTCGGCAACGCTACAAAGCAAATTCAAAAAATACTCAAAGGTACCATTAGATAGTGGATTAACAGGACGGGATGTTGCATTGAAAATGTTGCATGACAATGGTATATTTGATGTGCAGGTAGTTTCGACCCAAGGTATGCTTACGGACAATTATAATCCGGGCAACAAAACCGTAAACCTAAGTGAGGGTGTTTATCATAGTAATAGTGTTGCTGCGGCTGCTGTTGCAGCACACGAGTGCGGGCACGCTGTACAGCATGCCAAAGCATACGGGCCTTTGACTTTAAGATCGGCTTTGGTGCCAACTGTTAGCTTTGCTTCGAAATGGGTTATGTGGGTATTGTTGGCAGGTATATTTATGGTTAATACTTTTCCTATATTGCTATGGATTGGTATCGGTCTGTTTGCAATGACTACTATCTTTAGTTTTGTGACATTGCCTGTCGAGATAGATGCCAGTAACCGTGCTTTAGTATGGCTTAATACAGCCGGTATAGTAAGGGATTCTAATAAAGACAAAGCAAAAGATGCACTAAAGTGGGCTGCTTATACGTATGTTGTTGCTGCCTTAGGATCTTTAGCAACTCTTATCTATTATATCTTTATTGCATTGGGAAGCAGGAGATAATTCATCTTCCTCTAAAATATAAAGAGTAACTATAATGTTACTCTTTTTTTTCATAGTACATATATAAATACCTGTATTGTATCAGGTTTTATTTTTACACTCAAGCTCTAACTAATTATGAGATATCTTTTTTTTATCATTTTTCTTTTAGTTTTTCTAGCAGGTAATTATTATGTTTTCTACAGGGCTTGGGCGGTTATTCCTTTGAGTATAGTAACGCGTTCGTTATTGATAGGAGTAGCTGTAGTATTAATAGGCTCTATCTTTTTGCTGTTTTTGGCAGGAGAGCACTTCCCGATTGGGGTTACTTCAGTTTTGTACAAAATAGGTACTTCTTGGTTCTTTATCTTCCTGTATTTCTTAATTTTCAATTTGCTGACAGACTTGATTCGTGTATCACACCTTGTTCCTAAAGATACATTGAATCAGTACACTAAAGATAATTGGTTGAGTTTCGGTTTCATTATCGGGTTTATCGGTTTGTTGATGTTATGCGGATATTTGAAATACCGTATTAAAGAACGTGTTGATCTGCCTATAGAAATTAATAAGGCCATAGGAACAGGCGATTCTCTTACGATAGTGGCTCTTAGTGATATGCACTTAGGATATGGCATCGGTAAGGGTGAGCTGCAACAATGGATAGAGCTTATAAATAAAGAAAACCCTGATATTGTACTCATTGCAGGGGATATTATTGATAGTAGTGTGAGACCGCTGATTGAACAGAATATGTCGGACGACCTGAAAAAGATTAAGTCTAAATATGGAGTATATGCTGTTATGGGGAATCATGAATATATTAGTGGAGCTTTAGCATCTTCGAAATTTATAGAAGAATCGGGTATTAGCCTGCTCAGAGATTCTGCAGTTTTAATTGACAGTATGTTTTATGTTGTTGGACGTGACGATAAGTCAAATCCAAACAGAAAGCCTTTGGCTGAGATAACAGATTCTTTAGATAAATCTAAGCCTGTAATATTATTGGATCATCAACCATATAATTTGGAAGAGGCGGAGAAAAATGGTGTAGATATACAGTTTTCAGGGCATACACATCGTGGACAGATATGGCCTATTTCATTAATAACCGATATGATTTATGAAAACTCGTATGGTTATTTGAAAAAAGGAAATACAAATATATACGTAAGTTCGGGTATGGGGCTTTGGGGTGGAAAATTTCGCATAGGCACACAGTCCGAATATGCTGTAATTAAATTAAAGACCAAATGAAAGTTTTCTTATTTCAAGCACTTATAGTGCATCTTATATTTAATGTATACGTATTTATTCGGGGATGGCAAGTTTTACCCAAAAGCAAAGCGTATCGAATTCCTTATGCATCACTATTTGGAATAGAGCTTCTTGTATACCTGACAGGATTGATCTTTAACGTTAATTTATCATCTGTTATTTTAAAGCCTATCTTGTTAATAGGAACTTCATGGATGGTATTTATTGGATATACTTCAGCTTTGCTGTTGATCTATGATTTAGTGAAATTTCTGGGACGTTGGATTAATCCGATACGTAGATTGAACTTACAAAAAATTCCACTCAGAAGAATATATATTACTATATCATTAGTTATTGTGATATCCTCAATGTCTTATGGGCATTATCGATTTTGGCATCCGGTTGTAACAACAATGGATTTAACTATTGACAAGAAAGTAGATGGGCTTGATAGCCTTAAAGTTGTTATGGTAGCAGACATGCATGTAGGGCATTTGATCGATAAAAAAGTTTTAAGCATGTATGTCGATGAAATTATGGCGCAAAAACCGGATGTTATCCTATTGGTTGGTGATATTATTGATTATGACCTTTCTCCATTAGTGGATCAGAAAATGAATGAAGAATTCCAGCGCTTAAAAGCTCCTTATGGAGTATATGTGACTACGGGTAATCACGAATACAGACTAAATTCCGAAGAGAAAATAGCCTGGCTGGCTTCCGAAACAGGAATGACCATGCTGAGAGACACTACTATAAATATAGCTGATAAATTTTATATTGTGGGTCGGGAAGACGATCATGCCGAGAATCGAAAACCATTAACTGACCTGATGCAGCATGTTGATAAGAAATTGCCTGTAATTGTGATGAATCATGAACCAAAGAATCTATCTGAAGAATCGGATGAACAGGCAGACCTTGCTGTTTATGGGCATACTCATAACGGGCAATTATTTCCAAATAATTTATTGATGAGCCTGATATTCGAGGTTGGACATGGTTATAAAAAGAAAGATAATACGCATGTTTATGTTACTTCGGGACTAGGGCTTGCCGGACCCCAATACAGAATAGGGACTATTTCTGAAATAGTAGTTTTAAATCTGCATTTTAAGTAAATCAACAAACTGCTTTATAAGCCTGATAAGTGTTTTGTTTCGAATAATTTTATGGTGAAGAGACGATGGCAAATCATAGCTTGAATTATATAGGGTATAATTATACTGTATTTGTCTAATTTGTAAAGAGGTATGAGAATCTGATTTATCTATAAAGGTAAGAGTACAGTTTCGGATTATAGGTCGATTGAAGAGAAATAAATAAAGAGCATGAAGAGTGTCACTTTTGTCATCTTTGTCACCTTTTATGAGTTTATGGATTGATTATGAGGTGTTTTAAAAGGTGACATAAGTCTACTATATCTTGTAACCTTTGTAGCTTAATTGTGTAGCTATTGTAACTTCAGTACAAGTGAATGTTAAGCAAACCATAAGAAATGAAAGTATAGTCAAGGCTTTAAACTATAATTCTGTTTGGAAAATTATTACTATTTTTACGGAAGAACATAATAAAAGGCGTAAATAGCAGTTCTTTCCGTAATTAGAAGTAAAAGAAAGTATTTAATATCGTACTCTAAAGCAATAACTATCAATGTTATACTTGGGATGGACAATAAATAGGTCTGAGACCTTAATATAATGCGAATAAGCGTAATTGACATAAATCTTAAATAAGTTAACTAAAGTATGGTAACAAAAAAAATCATGAGAAACGCTCTCGGATTGAGTATTTGTACAGGCCTGATGCTGGGTGCAATTGCTTGTTCTGAAAAAGGGCAAAAAGAATCTGAACTTGAAAATCTGACACAGTATGTTGATCCTTACATTGGTACGGGCGATCATGGACACGTATTTATGGGAGCCAATGTTCCTTTTGGGTTTGTACAACTAGGTCCGACACAATATAGTCAGGGATGGGATTGGTGTTCGGGATATCATATCAGCGATTCTACCATTATCGGCTTCGGACATATGCACTTGAGCGGAACGGGTATTGGCGATTTAGGTGATATTTCATTCATGCCTGCCGTTGGAGATGTTAAATTAACAAGAGGTACACTTCCTGACGAATCTACAGGTATTTATTCTTATTTTTCACACGACAAAGAAACAGCTAAACCTGGATATTATTCGGTACACTTGGATCGATTTGGTATCGATGTAGAGTTGACAGCAACTCAACGAGTGGGATTCCATAAATATACATTCCCGGAGTCTTCGGATCCTAAAATTATTATTGACCTGGAGCACGGTATAGGTTGGGATATGCCTGTAGATGCTGCTTTGATTCAGGAAAATGACAGTGTAATTTCGGGTTATCGTTTCTCTAAGGGATGGGCAAACGATCAGCGCGTTTATTTTACAGCCACTTTCTCGAAGCCGATATCTAAATTTGTTTTATCGGATACTACAGCTGTTTACGAAGGATCTAAAACACCTATGCGTAAAATCTATGGCCAGGTATTCTTTGCCCCGACCAAAGTAGGAGAACAAATATATGCTAAGGTTGCTTTGTCTCCTGTGAGTATCGAGAATGCAAAGATGAATATGAAAGCAGAGCTTCCCGGATGGGATTTCGAGAAAACTGTTGCTAATGCAGATAAGGCTTGGAATGAAGAATTAAATAAGATAGTAGTTAAATCGGATAGCAAAACCGATCTACGTAATTTCTATACTGCTATGTACCACTCTATGATCGCTCCATCGGTATTTGCGGATGTGAATGGCGATTATTGGGGAACTGATAAGAAAGTACATACCAACAATGACTTCACTAATTATACCACCTTCTCGCTTTGGGATACATACCGTGCAGCTCAGCCATTACAAACTATTATCCATCCGGAATTGGCAAAAGATGTAGCCAGTACCTTCATTGAGATATTCAAACAGCAAGGCAAATTACCTGTGTGGCATTTGATGGGTAACGAAACCGACTGTATGGTGGGTAATCCGGGAGTTATTGTTCTGGCAGACTTATTCTTGAAAGGCTTTGTTGCCGATAAAGATAAAGAAGCTGCTTATGAGGCAATGAAGACTTCGATGATGCTGGACGAAAGAGGTCTTAACTGGTTGAAAGAATATGACTATATTCCTTACGATAAGGAAAAAACATTTGAGTCTGTTGCTAAAGGCCTAGAATATGCTATCGCAGACTGGAGTGTTGCACAGGTTGCAAAAGAAATGGGTAAGACCGAAGACTATGATTATTTCATCAAGAGAAGTGAGTCGTATAAGCACTATTTCGATAAAGAAACTCAATTTATGAGAGGTCTTTCTTCAACCGGAACATTCCGCGTGCCATTCAATCCTTTGCACTCTACTCATCGCGAAGATGATTATACAGAGGGTAATGCTTGGCAATATACATGGTTGGTTCCTCATGATGTAAATGGGTTGGTTAGCTTATTTGGAAGTGAAGAGGCTTTCGTAACAAAACTTGATTCATTATTCACTATACAAGGTGATATGGGTGCAGAAGCTTCTCCTGACATTAGCGGATTGATTGGGCAATATGCTCATGGAAATGAGCCAAGCCATCAAGTCCTTTACTTGTATCCATTTGTAGGTCAACAATGGAAAACAGCAGAAAAAGTACGTGAAGTACTTACTACTCTTTATTTCGATAAACCTGCCGGATTGAGCGGTAATGAAGATGTGGGCCAGATGTCATCATGGTATATTCTTTCGGCTTTAGGATTCTATCCGATGGCTCCAGCCGGAGGCGATTATATCTTTGGCAGCCCTCAGATGAAAGAAGCTACAATAAAATTGGCAGACGGAAAAACGTTTAAAGTGATTGCTGCTAACAATAGTCCAGAGAATAAATATATTCAAAGTGCTAAGTTGAACGGTAAGCCTTATACTAAATCTTATATCAATCATAAAGATGTAGTTGCAGGTGGTACTTTAGAATTTGAAATGGGACCTCAGCCTTCAAAAACATTCGGAGTTGATAAAGCTGACAGACCTGTTTCTGTGAAATAAAAAGATCAGATAAAATCAATAAATGAAAGAGCGGTTATCCTTTGAGGGATAATCGCTTTTTTGTTCTAAATTGTTAAACTTATACTCAATATTGTTTTCTTAAACCAGTTTAATTCTATCAGACAGCAATAGCTATAACTTTGCTTTCATCAAAACTAAATAATTATGGAATCGAAAAGAATAAAGATACATGAAGTAGCTCCGGAAGCCTATAAGGCGATGCTTAAATTAGAAACATATTTGCATGGTACATCGTTGTCTCCAATTGAAAAAGAACTGATAAAGATCAGAGCATCACAAATAAATGGCTGTGCATATTGTTTGAATATGCATACGAGAGATGCACGGAAATTAGGGGAAGCAGAACAGCGTATCTATTTGCTGAATGTTTGGCATGAAACTGAGTTGTATACAGAAAGTGAAAGGGTCATTCTGACTTTGACAGAAGAAATTACATTGATAAGCGATGGTGGAGTTTCGGAAGAGACTTATCAAAAAGCAGAAGCACTACTTGGCAAAGAAAAGCTGGCAGAGGTTATTATGGCAATTATAACTATCAATGCATGGAATCGAATAGGTGTAAGTACTCTACTTCCTTTAGATTAGACCAACTGTGGGCTATAAGAAAGCATGAGGTTATTCTTTTGAGTAGCCTCATTTTCTTTTTAGAGGCTTTTTTCTAAAGCTGTATAAAGAGGTATTTCAGATAAGTACTCGAAGCTAAGATTATCATAATCGATGCAGCAACAATAATGTTCCATTCCATTCGATATAATTAGATACTTGACTTTAAGAACAATATTATATCTGGCAATCTGATCGAATACTTCCTGGGTTATTTTTACGTCGGGAGACTTATATTCTACAATGACAAGAGGATTGAGTTTATTATCGTATACAACCGAATCACACCTTTTTCGTTGCGTATTAAGGGATATCTGGGTTTCGTTTGCTATAAGGGATGCCGGGTATTGTTTTTCTGTTATGAGATAGTTAATAAAATGTTGCCTTACCCACTCCTCAGGTGTAAGAGCTACATATTTGGAGCGTATTTGATCCCAAATGTATAGCTTGTCGTTTTTTTTTATCTTTGGAGTATAGGGTGGTAAATTTAGTTCTAACATTTTTGCTATCTTTGTTTGGTAATAACACCATAAGAAGTGATCTCTTCCGTAGAGGAAATAGAACTTCTTTGTATAAAACAAAAATAGGTTTATTATGAAGACTAAACAAGAAATTGTAGACAATTGGTTACCTCGGTATACTAAACGACCACTAGAGCAGTTCACAAAACATATTCTTCTTACAAATTTTTCGAAATATGTCGAAATATTTGCTGAACATTTTAAAGTTCCGATATTAGGCTTGGATGGAAATATGCCCAATGCCTCAGCCAACGGGATTACTATCATCAATTTTGGTATGGGTAGTGCGAATGCCGCCACTATTATGGATTTATTAAGTGCGGTAAAGCCAAAAGCAGTTTTGTTTTTAGGAAAATGCGGAGGTATAAAAAAACATAATCAATTGGGCGATTATATCCTACCTATTGCCGCTATACGTGGAGAAGGTACATCAAATGACTATTTCCCACCTGAAGTACCATCATTACCGGCATTTAACCTGCTTCGTTCTTTATCATCAAATATCCGTGATTTTAATAAGGACTATTGGACCGGAACCGTATATACAACCAATCGTAGAGTCTGGGAGCACGATGATAGATTTAAAGACTATTTGCGTTCGATCAGAGCAATGGCTGTTGATATGGAAACAGCAACTTTATTTACTTGTGGTTTTGCCAATGGTATACCTACAGGGGCTTTGCTCTTAGTATCTGACCAACCTATGATTTCGGATGGAGTAAAGACCGAAAAGAGCGATAGTATAGTCACCCAAAACTTTGTGAACGAACATGTAATGATCGGAATTAAAGCTTTGACGACATTGATAAATAACGGATCTACAGTAAAACATCTTCGTTTCGAAGACTTTTGATAAAAGATGTCATTCGAACAAATAAAAAAAGATATACTGTCACATAAGTTTCACCCCATCTACCTTTTGATGGGGGATGAACCTTATTATATTGATGATCTCACAAACGCTCTTTTAGAAAGTGTAATTCCGGAGACAGAGCGCGATTTTAACCAGACAATACTTTACGGACCGGAAACGGACGTGGCTACAGTAATAACACTGGCTCGAAGTTTTCCGATGATGTCCGACCATCAATTGATTGTTGTAAAAGAGGCACAGGGGCTAAAGAAGATTGAGGATTTAGAGATATATCTGAAAAATCCTTTGGCAAGTACCATATTGGTGCTCAACTATAAGAATGGCACTATAGACAAACGTAAGAAACTATATGCAGGTATAGAAAAATGTGGCGTTGTCTTTGAATCAAAAAAGATTCCCGATTATAAAATGCCTGCGTTTATAACCTCATTTGTTAGTACAAAGGGATTAGGAATTGATCAGAAATCTGCTCAAATGCTGACCGATTTTTTAGGTAATGACCTTAGTAAAGTAGTAAATGAAGTTGAGAAATTACTATTGTCATTATCAGCTACAGAAAAGCGTATTACAGCCGAACTGATAGAACGAAATATCGGAATAAGCAAAGATTTTAATAATTACGAGCTTTTAAAAGCAGTTGTAGAGAGAGATACTTTTAAAGCGAACCAGATTGCTGATTATTTTGAGAAAAATCCTAAAAACAATCCATTGATAGTTACTTTAGTCGTACTGTTTAATTTTTTCAGTAACCTGATGATCTGCTATTGGGCAAAAGATAAAACGGAGAATGGTATTGCTGCGGAACTTGGTTTTAGAAACAGTTATCAGGCAAAAGACTACGTATTAGCACTTAAACGTTACAATGCTTTTAAAACTATGGAGATCATGTCCCTCTTAAGAACCTATGATGCCAAGTGTAAAGGCGTAGACAATCCGTCGACTCCTGATGGAGAGCTTTTGCGTGAATTATTATTCAAAATAATGCATTAATTGGGCCTTGACTTTTAGCCGAAGTAAGTCGCTATATTTATTTAATTATTAAATAATACGGCTTTCATTATATAATGTTCATTCGTTTTTTAATGCTTTAACAGGATTTGTTGATGCTGCACGATAACTTTGCATACTCACAGTCAGAATAGTAACAGCCAACACTACTAATGCTCCCAATAAAAATATCCACCAGTATATTGGGGTTTTATGAGTAAATTGTTCCAGCCATTTCTCGACAATAAAATAAGCTATGGGAGTGGCAATGATAAAGGCTATAACAAACTGTTTGAGCATTCCTTTATTTAGTAGTAGCATGATCTGTTGAATAGTGGATCCTTGTACCTTTCGGATGGCTATTTCTTTAGCACGGTATTTTGAGTTAAATGAAATCAAACCATATACTCCCATAATTGCTATGAGGATAGCTGTCAGAGAGAAGATGGAAAGCAACGAAGCCAGATCACTTTCCTGCTTGTAGAGACTATCAACTATCTCATCCATAAAATGATATTCGAAAGGAGCCGTTGTGAATTTTTTCCATATGCTCTCTAAGTATTGAATTGATTGGTCTGTATTTTCGCTACTTACTTTAAAGTATATATTCGAATATTGAGGATCATCATACAGTACAATATTTAATGGTGATATATCTTCATAGAGAGGTCTGAAATTGAAATCGCTGACTACAATAACGTTCCCACCTGTGATCTGATTTTCTACAATTTCGGCGCCATACAGATTTAGCATTACTTGATTTACAACTTTAGTTTTTTCCTTTTCTTTATTTTCTAAATTATCTTTTCCTTCTAATATTTTTATACCGAAAAAATCCAGGAAATTTTTAGACCCGTCAATTACAGAATATAATATCTGCTTTTCTCCAGCCATAAATCCATATCTGGGTAATTCTGATCCTAAGCGGAAACTACTGGCAGTACTGTTTATAATACCGGCTTTTCCGGTAACTTCTTTCATGTAAGAGTCAGTATTACTTATCAGAGGCTCGAAGTCTAAGTTGCTGTTATTTACTACTAGTATATTTTCTGTGTTCATACCTAAATCGTATGATTTAAAGTATTCATGTTGCAGTCTAATAAAGAGGGTTACAAGTATTAGTACGCTGGCAGCCGTAAATTGTATAGTTGTAAGTATGTTTCTCATGAATTTTCCTTCTTTACCAATTCCGGCACCGCCATAACTGGACACCGGATTGAATGATGTTAAATAGAATGAAGGATACAACGCAACTAATATACTTATTAGGGTAAGAACGATAGTTAATACGAAAAGTAGTCCAAGATTGTCTTTAGGTAACAAACTTGCCGTGAAAAGGTCTGAAATACTACTAGTGCTGATGTAGTAGATAACAAATATAGCTATTGTAAATGAAATGAAGGTGAATAGTAAACTCTCTAGAAGAATCGAAGTTCGTAACAGACTACGTTTTGCCCCCAGTATTTTTTGAATATTAATGGAGCGGATTCTTATAGGAGCCATAGCTGTAATAAAATTCATGAAGTTAATATAGGCAATTGATAATGTGGCCATACCTATAGCTATGAGAGCCAAAATACCAGACCAACTTTTAGCTTTCTGTGGTATTGTTTCTGGATTGCTGATATGTATATTTGACAAAGGGGTTAGTGTGAGACCTTTCTTTATAACCTCAAGCTTTCCTTCTCCATCAGCATCTTTAATATTCTCTATTCGGGGAGCATTTAGATCAATTAGGTCAAGTAGTTTCTTATCAGATAAGATACTATCCAGATCACAAGGCTGCATATTATTATCTAATAGATAATATGTATTGAAATTACCATCTATTTGGATACTGCCACCATTAGAGCTAAATCGCTCGAATCTATCCGGTACCAGACGAGTAAATATTCCGTTTTCAAAGCTTGTATTTGTAGGGAAATCTTTGTAAACAGCATATATAGGCATGACAATATCTTCTCGTGAACTGCTTAGCCCATCTTCTATTTCAAAGGTTGTAGGCATAGAAATAGATATGAATTCACCTATGGGATTCTTTTCTCCAAAAAGCTGTTTGGCTGTTTTTTTACTAATGATTACTTTGTTTATATCCGCCAGTGCACTATAGCCATTGCCTTGAATAATATCTAATCCTATAATATTCAAAAATTGTGGTTCTACATTGCTTATAGGTATTTTAGTACTTATAGTTGCTCCATTTTTTTCATACTTCACTCTCGTGTCCGGGGAGTTGAGCACACGTACCATATTGGAAGTATTAAATAGGGGTTGATTCATTCTGATAATCTCAGAGTATTTGTAAAACATCTTAAAATCAGACCATCTTCCATAATTCGTTTCTTGATAAATGGAAAGCTGGTATAACTTATTTGCATTTTTAAGATTATGGTTAAACGTTAAATTGTAATAGGTTTGGATCGCACAGATAGTAAATACTATCAATGCGGCAGACAAACCTAGTATATTTAATGCGGATGCTGCTTTAAACCGCTTTATTACATATAGGAAATTGCGAAATATGGCTGTCATGGTTTTTTGTATAAAAGATCTTCTGTCGGTTAGAATACCAAATTTATGCCAAAAATATAAGCTGTTGATCAATAGAATTCTAGTAGAATATAGAATCCTTTAAGTGTAAAATTATTATACAATGCAGGTTAAATATATTTACAGTATTTAAATGGAGGAGATAAGGTTCATGTTTTTGTAAATAGGTATTATAGTTCTTGTGTCTGTTATGATAAAATTCAGCCTGTAGTCGTATTATGTATCTACTAAATAATAACAAATAATATTTGATTCGATCTAATTTGTTCTATATCTTTTAGTTTACTTTAGTCTGTCTGAAATTGAGTATTGAAATAACCTTAAGTTCATTTTAAATAACATTCCAATAACATTCTAATTGGTTTAATCTGCTTTCCTTTGCAATAACGTAGTAATGATAAAAACCGGATCCGATGTTAGATAGGAGATATGAAATAGAATTTTATGAACAAGTTTACTTGCTGGCATTTGGTAAAGATAAATTCTTTTTTTATCACAATGATACAGCAGATATCCTCGCATTTTTAGAGGAAAACTTTTTTGGGGATAATTTACACTTTAAAATCAGGCTTCTGGCTAAGCTATTGTATTATGATTCGTTTGTAAACATGTCAATACAAAAAACTTTACAGCAAAAGTCTAAAACTCTGTTAGGTAGTAGCCAATTAATATAATTTAGAATATGATTTTATGTGCATGAAAGGATGAGGCCAACTCCTTTGATTGTTTTTATCGAAATAGATGGGTCATTTGATAAATAGCGTCTCATTTTACTAATGAATACGTCTAAGCTTCTTGATGTGAAAAAGTCGTTGGTGCCCCAAAACTTCAGAAGAATATCATCTCTTTTAACAACTTCATCTTTATTCTCGCAAAGCATTTGTAATATTCCGGATTCTCGAGATGTTAATAACTGTTTCTGCGAATTGTACTCCAGAGAATACCTTTCGGGATCAAAGCAATATAGCCCAAGATTGTATGCCTTATTTACAGACTTTGTTTTAGTACTGTTTTTTAAATTCATCAAAGCTTTTACGTGAGCATCTAATTCGTCAGGCAAAAAAGGCTTCTTAATATAGTTGTTTACTCCGGAGCTATAGCCGGAAGTAACATCCTTGGATGAGTTTCTGGCTGATGCAAATATAATAGGAGTTTCAGTATCAGATTGCCGGATAATCCGAACCATTTCTAGTCCACTCATAACCGGCATTTCTACATCTGAGACGATAAGGTCTGGATTATGTTCCTTCCATGCTTTTAATCCATCTTCTCCATTTTGTGCGAGAATAATTTCGTATCCTCCTACTATCTCTTCAAGACTGCCCTTAATAATATAGCCGAGATTTATATCATCTTCAACCAACAGTAGTTTTATCATATTCATCAGTTTTAGGTAAGCTAATTGTAAATTCACTGAAAGATCCTAATATACTATCTACAGTAACATCTCCACCATGTGCTGATATTACGCGGTATACATAGTTAAGACCCAAACCAAAGCCGGCAGGTCCGGTAGAATTATTTGTAAAAGCTGCGCGTTCAAATTTATCAAAGATTTTTTTCTGATCCTTTAATGAAATCCCGACTCCGTTATCTCGAATTTTTATTTTTGTATATTGATTTTCTTCAATACAGGTAATACTAATATTTACAGACTCTTTTGAGTATTTAATTGCATTCTCGATTAGGTTTCTGATCGCTTCTGATAAGTACTCGGGATCAGCGTATACATACTCTACATCGTTGAAATTAGTATTGAAGATAATAGTTTTGCGTTGTTCAATCTTAAACTTATCAAGCAAACTCATTACTATTTTAGGTAAGTCGACTTGCTGTTTTGTTAACTTCATATTATCATGTTCTAACCGTGCAATAGTCAATATCTTATTCGATAGAGCCAGAAGATGATTACTCTCGTCAATAAGAATATTGAAATATTGGTCTTTCAGTTCCGGTTTGTCGTCCAGTTTTCCAGTTCTTAGAGTTTGAGTTCCCATCAAGATTGTGGTAAGTGGATTTTTCATATCATGTATCATGGCATATGTAAAGTCTTGCCGGATTTCAGCAATTCGATCCTGCCGTATGATAATCTTTATTTGTAAAAATATGCAATAGCCTATAATGATTGCGATTATCCCCGATGCTATAAGAAGCAAGAGCATCTTTTCGAAAATAACCTTGTAAGGTGATGCTATAATTGTTTGAATGAAAACAGAATTATCCATTCTTACAGGCATCTTTTTGGTGTAAAAAGCAGACTCAATATCTTGAATACTGCCGTATTCACTAGATATTAAGACATTATCAGAGGAATCAATCATTCTTAATGAATAGCTAATTTTACCCACTTCTTTATTTAAATCACTTCTGAAGATACTATCTAACTGTGTAAAATCTAATGGAGTTCCTTCTGTGGCTAGAAACTCTTGGAAGGCAAGTGCATTTGTATCCGGATCATTTTTTGGCTGGGCTCCCTTTATTATTTTTCCATTTGATTTATGCCTTCCGGGAGAATCAAAACGTATATAAACTTCCTTTTCTATAGATCTGCTTAAAACCTTGTCTAGTCTGCCAACGAGTTCTTTTTCAAGTAGATTATAAGTGCTGTATAGCCATATAATTTGAAGTATGAGTATAGAAATAAGAGCAATACCTGTTATTATTTTTATGAATTGATTTCCCATAAGTAAAGTTTGTGGTTATTACTATACAAATATAATAACAATAAGATAACATTATATATGTTTTTGATAACATATTGTTTAAATCTATCAGGCTTACTTTGTAATATCAAATAACAAACGATAAAATCTATAGAATATGAAACTCAATTTTACAAATACTCAAATGAGAATCTTAAATAATCAAGAATTAGGAAAGATAAGAGGAGGTGGATACTGGATTGTTGTTGATGGAGTGGCTGTTTATATTGACAATTAATCTTGTTAACGTTTAGATAACATAAAGATAGCAATTGGATAACCTGATTTCTTTTTTAAGCAATTTACATTTGTCATATCAAATAACTGAATAGAAACAAATAATAAAATATAATTATGAAACTAAAAGATTTAACCAGTTTTGATGTAGATATTCTTCAGGAAATGGAAATGGGTGTCGTGAAGGGTGGATGGCGTAGAGAAACCACTAACGAAAGAGAAGAAAAAAAACATTCCATTTTTTATAATGAAACGCCGGCTCTCCTTCTTAAACACTTCTAATAAGAAAAACTATAATTAATTATAAATAAGCGAAAACCGAAAAGCTTTGAAAGAGTAGGTAACCTAAATTATTAAAAACAAACATTATGAAAACTGAAAAAATTAACGAGCAAGAATTGAACAACCTAGAACTTGATGCAGAAACTCTTAATGAGCTAGAACAAACAGAATTGAAAGGCGGTGCAAGAGAGCACTTAAGCCAAAACGAAATCGATTCACCTAGTAACTTTGGTGCTATCGGATGTTGCTAAGGTTCACTTAATAAAGATGTTACCTTTCCGAAAGGAAAGAGTGACATCTTTATTGGATTATTCAATACTATATACAATGAACTAAATCAAAGTCCTCTTGTTGATTCTCTTTTTACAAAGAGTGTTGGATTATATAAGAGGCATTAGTGTAATCATAATTTTTACTTATGTTTTTTATGGTGATGACTTCTTCTTGCTATAACAGAACCAGAACTACAGAACTATATGTGATAACAAATAAAAAAACAGGATATGAAAAACCATAATTACTATGAGGGGAAATTTACCTTAAATAGAAGCCTTATATTAAGGAAGTCAAATACAGAGTATAAGATTTATGATATTCGTTATCAAAAAATATATACAATAAATTCTTATTTCTATAATGTGTTGAGGCTGTTTCAAAAGAATTGTACAAACCTTACCCAAATAGAAAAATATTTTGTTGATAATAATATACCTAATTATATATCAAATGTCAACCAATTGTTGGAAGATAAAAATTATATTAAAAATTTGTTGGTAACGGATTCTTTGCCAACCAAAACTGAAGATATATATAAGCATATAAGTATAAACAAACACCAACTTCAGGAATATACGCCTGTGAGTATAGATTTTTTGATCACAAACAGGTGCAACTTAAGTTGTCCACATTGTTACCGAAATTCTACCGCAAAAGATAGCCTTAACCCTTTAAATTTAGAGCGGATATATCGCCTTTTGGATGAGATGGAACAATTGAATGTATTTCAACTAAAAATAACAGGTGGAGAACCTTTTTTGTGTAAAGATCTATTTAATATAGTAGAGTATGGTGTCACAAAGAGTATTAGTATTGCTATCTTGTCAAATGCGACGATACCTTTAAATGAAGCTTGGCTTAATTTATTAGCCCATAAAAATATTACCTTAAATATCTCATTAGATGGAGCAACGCCTGATACTCATGATGTAATTAGGGGTAAAGGTGCATTTAATAGAACGATTCAAAATTTACACAAATTTACACAATACAATATCTCTTATGCAATAATGTTTACCATCAACAATACAAACAAACATGAGGTGCAGGATGTAATATCCCTGATAGAGAACAATTTCAAAATACGAGAGCTCGGTTTTAATTTTGTCGAAAAACATGGCAGAGCAAAAGAAGATGACAAAGATCTTTTTTCTTTAGGTAAGAAGGAAGTTCAGGAGATAAAGAGAGAGATAAATAGATTAGCAATATCATCAAGTCTTAACATAACTATTAGTGATAATAATGCATTTGCATCAACAACAACCGAGCTTGATGAGCTGAATGCTAAGGGTAACAAAGTGTATTGCAAAGGAGGAACTCATCTTTTGGCAATCGATTCGAATCTTGCGGTATATCCCTGCATATTTGGTATAGGAGGGGTAAAAGAGTATCCTGTTGGCAATCTGAATGAAGATAGTTTACTAAATATATGGAGTAATAATCGTCAACTAGATGTGTTTAGAGGCTCCTTAAATATTGAAGATTTATCGAAGTGCAGCTCTTGTAACCTTAAAAGTCGGTGTAAACTGAAAAGTTGTAGATTAAAAGCAATTTACAGTGGATATAACTTTTTAGATCCGGTTCCTCATTGTTTAGGTATGACTTCTGCCGTAGATGCTTAACCTGAGATTTATTTATCCCATTAACAAAGTATTATGTTCCAAATAAATAAAATACTAATTGCTTTTGTGTTTATAATACCACTTTATATAAACGCAAGGGATTTATCCGGAAAGGTAATAGATGAGTTAACCGGAGAATCAATAGAGTATACAAATGTTTTCTTGCTTTCTGCTATAGATTCTTCTTTCGTAATGGGAACAATTACCGATGAGCAGGGATATTTTAGATTAGATAATGTAGCTGAAGATGAACATATTTTAAAGGTTTCTTTTGTTGGCTATGATACTTATTTTGATAAAATTACAACTGTAGACAATCTGGGAGAAATACATATGAAATCTTCATCTAAAATGCTAAATGAAATTGTAATCACTGCAAAAGAAGTCCCTTTTAAGACCGGAAATAATGGAAGCATCATAACTAATGTCAGCACAACACTATTGAATAGTGTCGGAACCGCAAATGATGTTATACAAAGAATACCGGGTGTTGCTGTTAATGATGGCAATATTTCGGTATTTGGAAAAGGAAGCCCTATTGTATATATAAATAGTAGAAGATTGAATAATAATGAAGAATTGGAAAAACTGGAATCCTCTGAAATATCAACGATTGAGTTAATCACCAATCCGGGCGCAAGATATGATGCATCAGGACGGGCGGTGCTTATAATTAAAACTAAAACGAAACAGAGTGGATTTTCTACACAACTGACTAAGCGGCTTACGCAAGGGACTTATTTGGGGAATAACGCAAATGTAGACCTTTCCTATTCGACCCGAAAATTGAACTTATTTGCATTATATTATTATATGTATGGAAAAACGAAAACTGATGAAAATCAGGATATACGTATAGCTTCTGATGATATTTGGCAACATTCTATTGCATCACCATACAGTTTAACAAATAAGACTCAACAAGTTTCATTCGGTTTGGATTGGGTAGTGGATGATTTGCATACAATTGGTGGACAATATCAATATAATTTCCAAACATCGAAAAATAAGTCAGATATGTATGGGACATCCTATAAGAACAATATCTTTTTTGATGAATTTACATCCTATTCGTTTATAAAAGAAAAACCATATAGACATTTAGTTAATTTGTTTTATAAGGGAACTTACAATAACCATTTTTCTTCACAGATTGATTTTAATTACCTGAAAAATCATGGTCATCGAGATCAAGAGATCGAAGAGACTTCTAGTCTGGAAAATAGATTAGTAAATACATTTAGTCAATCAGATTATGAGCTTTATGCAGCAGAACTAGTCAATAGTTATAAATCCGGTACCGGTTTGATAGATTTTGGTGGAGAGTTTAATACTATCAATGGTAGTGGTTTCCTTCTTAATAAAGGAGGATATACAAAAAATAATGTATATACAACAGCAGAAAGAAAAGCTGCCGGTTTTATAAATTATTCAAATTCAATTGGAGATCTTAAATATTCTTTAGGGTTACGTTATGAATATACTCATGAAAAAGCGACGGAGGATAGTTTGAAAGTAGTTAATACTAATAGGTTTAGTCATACTTTATACCCAAACTTATCTTTATCTAAGAAATTTAAAGAAGTACAATTAAGCTTTAACCTGAGTAAACGGGTACGACGCCCGTCTTTTACTCACCTTAGCGGTAATACTGTCTATGTAAATCGTTTTATATTACAAACAGGGAATCCTTATCTCAAGGAAGTTAAAATCTATGATTTAAATTTACAGACAAGCTATAAAATGATTTATTTAAACATTGGCTATACATATGAGAAAGACCCGTTTACTTTTTACAACCAACAAAAAGATAATACAGAGTCTATCTTATTAACGATGTCTAATTATCCTAAATATCAAGAACTAAATGCTACATTAAACTTTAGTCATACTATTGCATTCTGGCAATCTAATTCTACCATAAAAGGAAGAAAACCTTTTTTTTCGGTAGATTTTCTAGGGAAAAAAGAAGACAATAATAAAGCAGATTTGTCTTTTAGAACTTATAATGATCTTGTTTTGCCTAATGGTTTTACTTTGTCGATTAACTTCAGTTATCAGAGTAACTATAGTTACTACTTAACAAATATGAAGCATTACGAAAGAATAGATCTAGGATTAAGAAAGTCGCTATTTAATAACTCACTAAAACTAAATATCGAGGTGCGAGATATTTTCGATTGGGTGAAGGAGCGAAATATAATGAAAGTGAATAATATTTCTTTTGACCAAAATAAAAAGAGGGAAACGAGGTATGGAATGTTGACGATTACCTACTTGTTTAATAATTATAAAAATAAATATAGAAAAGCAAGCGCAGCTAAAGATGAGATCAACAGATTCTAATTAAACATTAAATTCCAATGAAAAAATTCCCTATATATATTCAGCCCGATGCCATGGATTGTGGTCCATCTTGCTTAAAGATGATTAGTTCTCATTATGGATGCGACTTATCATTGGAAACATTACGAAGCAGTACGTTTGTAAGTAGAGACGGGGTTTCCCTTTTGGGAATTAGCAAAGCTGCTGAAAAAATAGGATTTCGGTCGCTCGGAGGGCGTTTTACCTTTGAAAAGCTTGCCGAAAAAGCCCCTCTTCCTTGTATTGCTCATTGGAATCAGGATCATTTTGTAGTTGTTCATAAAATAAAGAAACAAAAGAAAGGATATACTGTTTTTGTCGCCGATCCGGGCATGGGATTGCTACAATATACAGAACAAGAGTTTATCCGTCATTGGGTGAGTACACAATCTAACGGCGAAGAAAAAGGTATTGCATTATTGCTGGAGCCAACCAGTCTTTTTTATGAACAAGCCACTGAAAAGAAGATAACCCCGAGTAATAAACTAAGATTTCTAGGTAAATATTTCTTGAAATATAAAAGGTTCTTTACTCAACTGCTTATAGGCTTGTTTGTTGGGAGCTTGTTGCAGCTTATATTTCCGTTTTTAACACAATCAATTGTAGATGCCGGTATCGGCAATCGTGATATAAGCTTTGTTTGGTTGGTGCTACTCGCTCAGCTAATGTTACTCTTGGGACGTGCAAGTATTGATTTTATCCGCAGACGTATACTCCTTCATATAAGTACTCGTATCAATATATCTTTGGTCTCTGATTTTTTTATCAAACTAATGAAACTACCGATGAGTTTCTTCGATACTAAATTATTGGGAGATCTCTTGCAGCGCATTGACGACCATAATCGTATAGAGCGTTTTTTAACGGCACAAACATTGAACCTCGTATTTTCGTTGTTTAGCTTTATTATATTCGGAATCGTTTTACTGGTGTATAGTTTGGAGATATTTGCCGTTTTTGCTATTGGCAGTATTATGTATGGTATTTGGATATTCTTTTTTCTTAAACGTCGAAGGATATTAGATTACAAATATTTTGAGCAACAAGCGATCAATCGCAGTAAAACATACCAATTAATTAATGGTATGCAAGAGATCAAACTACAGGGATGTGCACAACGGAAACGTTGGGAATGGGAAGATACACAAGCCGATCTTTTTGACGTAAATCTTAAATCCTTGTCATTGCAACAGACGCAAGAAGCAGGGAGTATCTGTATCAATGAAGCGAAGAATATACTGATAACAATTCTGGCAGCAACGGCTGTTATACATGGCGAATTAACATTGGGTATGATGTTGTCGACTCAATATATAATCGGACAATTAAACTCACCTATCGAACAGATTATGAATTTTATTTATCAATGGCAAGATGTAAGTATAAGTTTGGAGCGGATGAATGAAATCCATAATAAAGAAGACGAAGAGAATAATACTAAAACAAGAGTCTTAAACACTTCGTATGAGTTAAAAAAAACAATTCATATCAAGAATGTTGTATTTCAATACGAAGGGCCTTACTCTAAAAAAATATTAAATAGTCTTAACCTAGAGATACCTCAAGGGAAAATTACAGCAATTGTAGGTGCTAGCGGAAGTGGGAAAACAACATTAATAAAACTCTTATTAAGTAATTATTCCCCTACCGAAGGTAGTATTACCATAGGTAGTTTTCCTTTAAATGAGTTTAATCTTACCTGGTGGCGCAACCAGTGTGGTGCAGTAATGCAGGATGGTTTTATATTTTCAGACTCTATTGCCCGAAATATTGCTGTCTCTGATGATGAAATTGATATTGAGAAATTAGAGCATGCCGCAAGAGTTGCAAATATTGATCGCTTTATAACTCAACTACCTTTATCCTATAATACAGTTGTAGGACAAGAAGGGCAGGGGTTGAGCCAAGGTCAGAAACAACGCTTGTTAATTGCGCGTGCAGTATATAAAAATCCTCAGTTTTTATTTTTCGATGAAGCCACAAATGCATTGGACGCAAATAATGAAAAAGAAATAGTAGAGAATCTCGAAAAATTTTATCAAGGGAAAACAGTGGTAATTGTAGCTCATAGATTGAGTACAGTTAAAAATGCCGATCAAATTGTAGTCCTCGATAACGGAGAGGTTGTAGAACGGGGCAATCATGAAACATTAACCCGAATGAGAGGAAGATATTACCAATTAGTCAAGAATCAATTAGAATTAGGTAATTAACATGAACCAGAATCTATCAGAAAGAAAAAGTGTAGAATTGCGTAGCGAGAAAGTAAGGAGTATCATAGGTGAAGTGCCCCCAATACTTTTACGAAAAGGAATAGCAATTATTACATTTGTAATAGCTGTAGCTTTTGCAATAGCTAACTTATTGACTTTTCCCGAAACTATACCTCTTAGGGTAAATGTTATAGGGATGCCTGAAAATGAGATAATAAAAGCTCCGAACACTGGAATTATTGAATTGATCGCTTTGGGGCATATTGAAAAAGGTCAAATAATTGGTTTTTTGATAACCAAGGATGGAATCTTGGAGGATGTACATTCTAAGACTTCGGGTACTTTAATAACAAATTGTGAAGGAAACACTTTTTTGTATAAAGATGATATTATTTCGGCTGTAATCCCAGATGATCAGAAACTATATGCAACAGGCTATATTAATAGCAAAAAGATAGATGAGGTAAAGTCCGGACAAAGCGTAAAAATAAAATTGCAAGGATCTCGTGATAGTCTTGGAAAAGAAGTTGAGGGAACGGTTGTTCGTATATATCCAATTGCAGATGGTGGATCAGAAGCCAGGATTGATATTGATATTCCTATAGCTATTTTTTCAGAGGAACTGGGACTATATACGGAGTTAAAAGGTTCGGGAAATATCATTGTATCCAATAACTCTCTATTTAACAGACTTTTGAATATTAATAACCGCTAAGAGGATTTTAGGGTTTTCCTTGCCAGACAATATTTTATCTTTTTTGTCCTGAAATTAATTTGTTATTCAGTATAACACTTAATACTTTATCTCTAAAATTACGTGCAACAGGAATTTTATGTGCTCCGATATTCAGAAGATTCCCATCTATAGCTTGCACATTCTCAATATTTACTATATATGATCTATGAACTTGAATGAAATTTTCACAGGAGAGTGCTTCTTGCATTTGTTTCAGTGTCGAGTAAATAACTTCTTTTGAGGTGGTCGTATAAATGGTAACATAATTCTCCATACTCTCAATAAATAAAATGTCTATGAGTAATATCTTCTTTAGCTGTTTGTCACTTTTTACGAAAATATATTTATGAGGTCTTATGATTGATTTTTGATCTAATAACTCGTGTGTTTTGTTTACTGCTTTTACGAAGCGTTCGAAAGTTACAGGCTTAAGAAGGTAATCTACGACATCCAATTCATACCCTTTTATTGCATACTGTTCATATGCAGAGACGATAATGACTTTAGGAGGATTCTTTAGGCTTGACAGTAATTCGACGCCTGTCATATTGGGCATTTCTATATCGAGAAAAATTAAATCGGCTGGATCTGTTTTCAGCATCGAATTCAGTTGCATTGCATCTTCACACTCACCTATAAGTTTTAGAAACGGAATTTTGTCTATATAGCTACGTAGGCCTTTTCTCGCAATAGGCTCATCATCTGTAATAATGCATCTAATATCCATATCAATTTATTTCAATTATCAATTCGACTATAAACGAATTTAGCTTTCGTTCGATATTCAGTATTTGTTTGTCAGAATATAATAATTCTAATCTTCTCTTCAGGTTTTCTAATCCGATTCCATTATTTATCGGACTAGCTGCAATCTCGTTTGAGATTGAATTCTCCACAGTGAATCGTATTTTGTCCTCTTCGGATGCTAGAGCTACCTTAATCCAATACTCCCCACCGACATATTTAAACGCATTTTCCAACAAAGGCTGAAATAATAATGGGTGTATTTTTTTGCCATTAGCGGTTGTGTCGAAATTTATGCTTAACACCAATCGTTCGCTCATTCGAAGTCGCTGAAGCTCAATATAGGCATTTAAGTAGTTAATCTCTTGTGATAAATATACTTTTTGTTTAACGTTGTATAATTGATAACGCAGTAGTTCTGATAAGAGTTCCACTGTATATTTTGCCTGTTTATTGTCTTCTTCAATTTGAAAATATACAGTATTTAAAGCATTAAAGAGAAAATGAGGATGGTATTGAGATTTTAAAAAACTAAGCTCGGTTTCGAGTTGCTGATTTTTTATTTTTTCCAGTTGTAATATTTGTTTCGCATAATTTCTATTCATTATATCTGAGGAAATCATCGCATAGTAGATTAATAGAAGAGGCATGAATACTACATTAATCAGCATGTAGTCTATAATGCCATTTCCCATATAAAAAAAGCCAACAATCTGCCCTGTAATTAAAGCTAAGTTAAGAGGTATAAATGAATATAAAAATACAAGCCCATACTCTTTTATAAGTGATTGTTTGATGTTGAGCCTGTATTTTTTTATTTGTAAATCTTTACGCCATTTGATATCGAATGTATAGCACATTAGAATAACGAATGTCTGAGCAATTATATGCAGTTTAAGTGAGCCTACCCAGAATCCTCCGTCTTTAGTTAAGTCGGTAACAGCACGTAATGTATTGAACATTACTAGTCCGAGAAAAAAGGGGTATAACCATCTGTAAAAGGGCTTCATGTATTTCTTTTTATGTAAATATCCCGAAAATAAGCGAATGTTCTGATTCGCAAAATAGTAATTTAAATTTTTATTTGTTTTTTAAGCCAAACAGAGGTCTTATCCATGAATACGGTCTTATAGCATATTCGTATATAAGCCAGCTGAAACCAAATGTTCCGATTACCATTAATGTGAATTTAGCAAAGAACCCTAAGTCTGTATATTTGAGGTAATATCCTAAAATTACAATTACCGTTTGATGCAGTATATATAAAGGATATACCGACTCGTTAGCATAGGCTAATGTCCTGCTTGGCTTATTTAGGTAGGTGGCCGCATATCCGAAAATTGCAAGAATCCATGACCATAGATTAAATACTTTAACAAGTGCTGATATGTATAATTTACCCGAAAAATCGTCGATATTAAACCATAATATCATAAGCAGTGGGAAGCCTATGAGACCACCAAAGAGATATATGTGCCTATTTCTTATTACCGTATCCCAGAATACATCTTTCAACGAAATTAATAAATATCCAAAGAAAAAGAGTGTGCAATAACCAACTAAGTTATTCCAATCTCCAAACAATGCATGTGTAGATGGATAGTAAGGGGCCAATGTAAACTCCCATAAAAACAGGGGGATGGCAAAGATATATAATCCGAATCTTTTTGAGCTTATAAGCTGTAACTTCTGGATCCCCCAGTTGTCAGGATGTTTTCGCAAGTATAAAAACACAGGTATTAATATGAGTGAAAATATTAATAAATAAGGTAGAAACCATAAATGATGCCAGGAGAGATTGCCTTCGGGATACGTACCGATAAATGCTTTCATAGGCCAAAAGTCGAAGTAATTTCCATAGAACTGCCCCTTATCCAATCTTTCATAATACACTTGAGGAGGAACAATAAATAACATTCCCACAATCAATGGAATTAGTAATCTTCTAATTCGTTCTTTAGCAAATTCTACTGCACTTCTTTTTGATAATGCATAATATGTTCCCATACCTGAAATAACAAAAAGGATTGATAGTCTCCATTGATTAACAAATAGCATGGGGAAGACCAACCCTTCATAGGTTTGTACATCTTTGATATGATTTTCCCATGGAACAAAAAACATTCCTACATGATAAAAAATAAGTAATCCAAAAACAATAACCCTCAGGCTATCTAAATCGTATCTGCGCATATTCTCTTTATTTTAAATATGCTCAAAACTAGTACGGTCAAGATTGCTGAACAAATTAATTTGATGAATGGAATGCTTTTCTTGATGAATGGTAAATTTCGAAATTATTTATAGCTCATATGATCGTTTTTACCATTAAAAACTAAAAAGAGAAACTTCCCGAAAATAAAATAGTTCCTTTTGTGATCTTATTTCCTTTTTCAGTATCATGCGAATCTAAGTATGTTAATCTGCGAGAATAATCAATACGTATCATATTAAATATATTGGCCAAGCCAATGTTAAACTCGGCATAAGGCGTGTTGCCCAGAGCTCTGATACCATTATTAAAAATGAAAAGGTCGGAATGATATCTTGGGTCATTTTCTTCAGAAAGCGGTCCATATATTATCTTTGAACCCACACATATTTTTATTTTATTTTGAGGGGCAAATAGTCGTATAGGAGACCAATCGAATGTAGAATTAACGCTGCCGGCTATAAAACGGTCTGTAGCAAATTCATAGAAATTCATCACGTTGTATGCCCTGCTGTTAAATACATAACTTTGATTTCCTTCGGGTATAAATAACAATGGGAATGGTACATGTCCCCAAATTTTACCTCCTGTTAAGTAGGTATCTATTTGAGCGATATTTCGTGCAAAGTCAAATCTTCTGAAAAGACTAAAGTTAATAGCATTATATCCATAATCGGCACCGAATAAACCTTTAATGCCTCTGCGATAGGTCACATCAAGTTCGAAAGCAGCTCTGCGAATAGCTGTCCGTTTTTCTTTTCTTTGAATAAACCTTTCTCCCGGTGCAAAACGAAAAGATAATATAAGATCACTGCTCGTTATATTATCGATGATGGTAGTGTCTGTCGGACTAATTGCCTTCATATATTGCACAACACCTAAGGGTCTGTCGTAGGTTATTTTACCTCCTGTTTTGTAAGTTATATTATTACTGTTTTCACTTTCAAATGTCAATAATCCTATTCTTTGTAAGGACATATTATTGGTTGGAGCATGAGTAAAAGATTGTGCGAAATGGTCTCGATTCATTAATAGCATGTCCTGTCCCGGAATATTCAGATCAGAAGCATAGGTGAAAGAGACTAGCTTTTTAGGATATTCCCACAGATATTTTTGTTTCGGAGAAAAAGAATATACTACGTTTGCCTGATGTTTAACTCTTGAGTCTTTGGTTCCATAAGCCAAATAACCACCTAATTGAAGGCGGTCTGAAAATCTTACAGTCGTATTTCCTCCTATCCTTATTCTTAATCCCTCCATATCATTGTAGCTCAAAAAATGAGTCAAAGGTCCTAATTCGACAGGCCCTCCTATCCCTCCTAAGCTATATGATCCGCTTAATACTAGAGAAATCACTCTTTCTAATCGTCTAAACCTTTTACTGCTGTCGGCAGCTTGTTCCAAATTACCTATTTGCAGCTGAGATTCGGTCAAAGGAACAGGTCTTATCGCTGCCCAGTAGGAAGAGTCTCTTCTAAAATAACCTCTCTCTCGGTTTGTTCTCCATTTCAAGTTATAGTATTGTTTATCGAAACGATAGTTTAAAAAAATATCAGTACGTTTAGCAACCATCATTCTGTTTATATCATCTCCAACTAATAATATGCTTTCTTGTTTTGACGGCATAATGATAGACTCTTTGGAGTTGAACCTCTGAATTAAAAGGATATCTTTCAGGAAATTTGTATTTTCATGGTTGTTAAATGTGAATTCAGCTTTAATAAGTTTAGGGCTTTTGTCGGTAGATATATATAGGTTTCCGGCAAAAGCATTCTCTTTCATATCGTTGCAGAAGAATGCTACTTTATAGCATGGGATTCCATTCTCAATTTCTTGACCCAATAGTTTGTATGTATATATATGAGTATTTGATTTATATAAGGGACCTTTAAATGAAAGTAGCATTATATGGCTATTTTCCTTAAAGAGGTTTATATCTCCAAATATCTCATCCAGAAATGAAGAGATATTTTTGTGTCCTATAGTTTCAAAAATACCATTGTCTTTTGAAGCATGAATTGTTTGTCCTTTTTTATTATTGAGATTATCGGCAAATATAGACTTATAATCCTCAAATAATAAAACTGTTACATTTGCCTCGTCCGAATCTCCATTGGAGCGTGCGAATTTAAACGAAAAATCAAATGGACGTATTACCAGTTTAGATATGAGATCCGAACTATTATTTAGGTGGCTCAGTTGAGCATCGATAGAGTCTCTATGCATAACTGCTTCAACTGATGTTTTGCGATAAAGGTTGTAAAAATAAAAAGGCTCATTTTTATAGGTGTGCTTACTATATTCTTCTATCATCGTTGATACAAGATCACGAGCATCTGGAAAGTTTTCTTTATTCGATAAGTTTTGAATGTTCTGAATTATTTGCCTGGTTTCTTGTGCATCTTGTGCTGTGGCTAATAAGTTGGATAGCAAAAGCCATAAGAAAAGAAGATAGTGTAAATTGATTACCTGATATTTTTTTATTTTCTCTATCATCCTATTTTAATCAGATAAAATTATTCATAATTATGATAACTCACCAGAACAGAACAAACGATCATATCGAATGGTTCGTCTGGTCTCTTTTTTTAATTAGCACAAAGATGTACTTTTATTTATTCATTACTATCTTTTTACTGCTTTATTTTATGGATAAACTTTTACTTTTGTATTCTTAGAGGTTACTCTCAAATATTGCTAAGAATGAAATGAATATACGGAAACATAGAGAGTCGGACAGGGAACGAATCTTGGAATTATTAAGGTTAAATACGCCGGAGTATTTCTCCCCTGATGAAGAGGAAGATCTTGTATATTATTTAGATAATCATGCCGACAATTATTATGTCTTAGAGATCAGTACTATAATAGTAGGGTGTGGAGGGTTCAATCTGTCGGAAGATGGAGAAACCGGCAGAATTTCGTGGGATATTATCGATACTAGGTATCAAGGTAAGGGATATGGAAGTATACTAACAAAATTTAGGATCGAAAAAATGAAAGAGATTGATACCATTAAAACTATTTCAGTCAGAACTTCCCAATTAGTTTATCCATTTTACGAAAAGTTCGGATTGAAAATAAGGGAGATCGTTAAGGATTATTGGGCGGAAGGTTTTGATCTTTATCGTCTTGATTCCACTATAGATTTGATCTAAATTTAGAGAATATTACTTTCATTTCAAATCTAGAAATGAAGGTTAAATTCCCGAAAAAATAAGAGTAATCGTAGTTCCTTTGTTCTCTTCTGAATGTATTTCGTATCTGATTTGATTTTTTTCAAGAATCCGAAGTGCTATGGATAGTCCAATACCACTGCCTTGTATTTTGTTTGTATTGTCTGCGCGATAAAAAGGCTTACTAATATTGGTCAGTTGATCGGAAGGTATTCCTATACCTTTATCAGCAATAGCTATACATAAATTATCCTCTTTTTTTGAGAGTTGAATATCCACTGTATTTCCTTGAGAAAATTTCACAGCATTCTCTATCAGGTTAAACATAGCCATAAGTAACTGTGTCCTGTCTTTATTTATAGACAACAACTGTTCATCTCCCGGTAGAATATCCACATTTACTCTGATTTTAGACCCTGCATATCGATCTGATATTTTACTTATTATTTCCCAGATGAGATCATCAATACGTATTTGTGTTCTAATGTCCGAATCTTCTCTGAGATCGGATATAACAATCAAAATGTTCAGTATTTCTTCTAGTTGATATATCTGTTGTATAAGTTTGTTTGAGAGTAATTTATATTCGTCAGGAGTCCTGTCCTTTATTGAGAATACTTCAAGGTTACCTAATATTGAAGCCAGTGGTGTTTTAAATTCGTGAGATACATAACTCACGAAGTTTTTTTGTATGATAAATGTTTCGGATAGCTTATTTAAAAGAGCATTAAATGTATCAGTGAGATCTTGCAATTCATCTTTGGTTTGCGGCGATTCTATTTGAACATCCAGATTTTTGGTCGAGATGTTATTGACCTGATCTATTATCTTTTTGAATGGGCGATATGCTACATGCGAAACCCATCTGCTTAAGCCTATAATAGCTAATACCCCTATTATAAAAGCAGCTAAAAGCACCCATAAAAGCTGAGTTACCTGCTCATTGAGATCTTCTTTCTTCTTTTTAGTGATAACAACAAAATCGCCTTGGTTATCTTCATAGAAAATACCATTGCATAGAAAATTTTCAGTTGAAAAAGATAATTGTTTTTCGTTGCGTATGCGGTCTAGTATTTCCGGTGGAACATCTGTCAGTTGAGATCCATAGCTAATTTGATTTTTTTCGTTATATATCTGGTAATAAGAATCTGAAACGGCTTCCTCGAATTGCTTTCTTATTTTAGCGAATTCTTTGCTGTTTAGTTCATCTTCTTCCAGATAAAAGAGAGCTGTGATTTGAACCGTTTTTTTTAAGCCTTGGTAAATGGATTTCTCAACATTATTGTAATATAACCCATAGATAAGGAGGGATAATATTGCAAAAACCACTCCGAATACAATAGAGCAAAACAGACTTAAACGAGTTTGTACTTTCATATGTAAGAAAATAATACGTATCGGATGTAATAGTATCGAAAGGCCAGATAATTTATTCGTTATGTGTCCTGATCATATATCCTCTGCCTTTAATTGTTTCTATCAGTTTGGTGTGACCTTCAATATCAACCTTATTGCGCAGATACGAAATGTATACATCGACCACGTTTGTATTGGAATCATAATTAATACCCCATACCGAATCTAGAATCTGGCTGCGAGGCAGCACTTTATTTTTATTTTCCATCAGAATTTTAAGTAATTTAAATTCCTGAAGGGTCAGTTTTATCTCAGTATTGCCTCTTTCTATACGATGCTCATCTATGTAAAGTCTCAGATCATCGCATTCAAGTATTTCTGAGGGGGTATTATAATTGATCCTGGCCCTGCGAGTCAAAGCATTGATACGTGCGATCAGTTCTTTGAAGTGAAAAGGTTTTGCCAAATAATCATCAGCTCCATAATCTAAAGCTTTTACTTTATCATCGGGTTCCCCCAAAGCACTGACAACGAGAATGGGTGTGTTTATTTTTTTATAACGGGTATATTGTAGTAATTCTATGCCATCGATGTCAGGCAGCATAATATCCAGTAAAATTAAATCCCATTCCCGTTGACTAATAAGGCTTCGTGCATCTGTTCCGTTTTCAGCCAATACAACTGAAAAACCACTTTCGACAAGTCCCTTAACCATGAACTCGCTAATGCGTATATTATCCTCGACGAGAAGTAACTCCATAAAACAGCCATTTGATTAATGGTCTCAGACCTATTTATTGCTTTGATAAGTATAGTAGCTAAAGATAACTATAACTATGGAATACAACAATAAGCAGTTTATATTAGTTTAAAATCCAGAATTAATTTAATATCTTCTCAATCTTTTGTCTCGTCGATAAGCAAAGTAGAATACCTGTGGTAATACCGTAAACGATAGTAACATACAGATTAATATTCCTCCAACAATCATAATGGCCAGCGGTCTTTGTATTTCAGAACCCATTCCGGTTGACATGGCTGCAGGAAATAATCCCATTGACCCCATTAGGGCAATCATTAGTACGGGTCTGATTCGACTGTGTACAGCTTCGTCAATGGCCAATCGGAGATTATGGCTCCTCTGCATTTTGTTTTTCATCAATGCAATCAGCAAAATACTATCGATTGCTGTTATACCAAATAGAATAATGAAGCCTATTCCTGCTGATATTCCGAAGGTAGTATTTGTCACCCATAACGATATGAATCCTCCAATAAAGGCATAAGGCATCGCACTGGCTGCAATAAGGGTATCTTTGATAGTACCAAAATTCATATAAAGAAGAAATAATATCAACAGTAATGCGGCAGGAACAATGACCATTAAACGTTTGGTTGCCCTTTGTTGACTTTCGAATTCACCCGCCCAATGCATTTTATTCTCAGGTTTTAATTGTACATTGTCTGCTACTTTCTTTTGAGCTTCTGCGATGGTAGAACCCAAGTCACGATCACGTATACTGAATCCTATACCTACATACCGGCTGTTGCCATCCCTGTAAATAAATGTAGGGCCTGTAATGAATGTAATATCTGCAATCTCCTTTAGGGGCACTTGCTTCCCATCCATAGTAGGGATTAAGATATTACCTATTTTATCTTCATTGTCGCGATATTCTTTTTGAAAGCGTATATTGACATCAAAAGTACGTTCATCTTCGTAGAACTTTGTAGCCGACTTTCCGCCGATTGCCATTTCAACAACCGCTTGTGCATCAGCCATAGATACGGAATAGCGAGCCATACGTGCCTCGTCTAGTTTAATTTGTAATTCGGGAAGGCCTATGCTCTTAAAGACGTTCACATCTTCTATCCCTTTTACATCTTTAATCGCCGTTGCCGTTTGATTGGCAAGATCCTCTAACTGATGTAGGTCATTCCCGAATATTTTGATAACCAATGAGCTTTTTACTCCTGCTACATATTCTTCGACATTATCCTGTATGGGTTGGCTGAATCCGAAGATAACACCGGGATATATATCAAGTGAGTCTTTTATTTCGTTAATCAGATCATCCTTCTTAATTTTTCGCTTCCAGTCTTTCTCTGGTTTCAATTGAGTATGGAACTCTATATTAAAAAATCCTGTAGCATCGGTTCCATCATTAGGGCGACCTGTTTGCGAAAGGACAAATTCAACTTCGTCAAAATTCCGCAGTTTAGCTTTCATCTCCTTTGTTATTTTTACCGATTCATCCAGGTTTACGCTGTTGGGTAAAGTAGCACGAATGTAAATGGCACCTTCGTTCATACTCGGGATAAATTCAGTACCCCAATAACAGAATCTGGCAACGCACAAAGACAACAAAATGCAAAAAGCAATAATTGTACCTTTACGGTATCGTGTTCCAAATTCATATATTTTATATAGGGTTGAGGTGAAAAAACGGCTGATAAAATTAGTCCTTTCTTTCAACGGTTTTGTCAGTAGAACTTTACACATTACAGGTACGTAAGTCAAGCTAAGAATAAGTGATCCCATAAGTGCATATCCCAATGTAAATGCAAGAGGAGAAAACATTTTACCTTCTACCTTTTGGAATGAAAAAATGGGAAATAAAGCTACAACCAAAATCAATTGCGCAAAGAAAATGTGAGAAGCTACAGTACCTGCACTTTTCTTTATAAGTCCGCTTTTCAATGTGTTTTCGTACCTGCTTTGAAGTAAAGCAGATCGTTTTTCCATTTCGACAAAGATGATCTCAACTATAACCAGTGTTCCTTCCAGAAGTAAGCCGAAATCGAGAGCCCCCATGGATATAAGATTAGCCGGTAAGCCTTGTATGCGTAACATAACGATGGCAAATAAAAACGATAGTGGAATCACTGTAGCTACGATTAGCGTTGTTCGCCAGTTGAAAAGGAAAATAAATACCACTATAGAAACTAAGATTATGCCTTCAAGCAAATTTCTGATAACTGTATGTACAGTGGAATCCACTAAAGTTGTGCGGTCGAGAAATGGTTCTATCTTTACATTTTCCGGTAAAATTCTATCGTTAAGTTCGGCTATTTTTTCTTTTAGATTAACAATTACATCACTTGGGTTTTGTCCCCGAAGCATAATTACAATTCCTTGAACTACATCGTCATCTCCGTCGAGACCCACTTGCCCCAATCGGGGTTTTGAGGCAACACTTACGGATGCCACTTGTTTTACCCGGATAGGAGTTCCACCTTTTACTTCGATAAGGATGTTCTCGATGTCTGCTACGCTTTCAAGCAACCCCACTCCTCTAACAACAAAAGCCTGACTACCTTTTTGTATAATGTCCCCACCTACGTTTATATTACTATTTGAGACAGCCTCAAATACTTGTAAAGGAGATAGGTCGTAGTTATTGAGTTCAGCCGGATTTACTTTTATTTCGAACATTTTTTCTTCTCCACCAAAACTAGCTATACTCGCTACTCCGGGTACAGACAACAGCTCTCTTTGGATTACCCATTCGTTAATGGCTGCAATTTCACGTATGGGAAGGTCGCTTTTTATGACATAACGATATATTTCTCCCGTAGCACCTGATGGTGGTTCTATACCGGCTTCAGCTCCTTCCGGTAGCTCTAAACCCTGCATACGGTTAGATGCATACTGTTGTGCGTAAAAATCATCTACTCCATCTTCGAAAACAACAGATACTACTGATAATCCGAATAAGGAAGTCGAGCGTACATCTGTTTTACGAGGAATAGTGTTCATTTCCCTCATGATGGGTAATGTTACAAACTTTTCGATCTCTTCGGCACTACGCCCTTGCCATTGAGTAATAATCTTAACACGGGTATTTGTTACATCCGGATAGGCCTCAATAGGCGTATTTAAGTAGCATACAATACCTGCTATAAATAATATACCTGTTAAAAAGAGTACAAGTATATGATTACGTAGGGCAAATGCTATTATATTTTCTACAAATTTGTGCATACTATATAGATATCTAGTAATGTTTTTATGATAGCTTAAAAAGCTCTGACAACTTTATTGTTGTTATGGTTGACGGAATATGTAAGCGGTTCTATAGATTAATCTTTAAGACCGGTATATATCAATAATTGATTCTTTATAACTATGTTTTCGCCTTCTGATATTCCCGAGGAAACATAAGTCGTATTATTATGATGCCCACTGAGGGTAACTTCTTTTGATACGAAATTATCTGGAGATTCTTCAACGATTACATAGTAGCGGTCGTTGTCAAAAACCAGAGCTTCGGATGGAATAGAAACCAATTTGTTATGTGTTTCATTTTTTAATTTAATCACAACAGACATTTCAGGTTTTAATTTTAAGTCTTTATTGGGCATTACGATACGAGCCTTAAGAACCTTCTCTTCCGGATCGAATACCTGTGATAAGGAATTTATTTTGCCACTGAATACTTCTCCGGGATAGGATAGGGTAGTGATTTTCACCTCTTGTCCCTCTTTAACAAATAGCAGATTACTGGCATATACATTCGCTGTAATCCATACAGTACTCAGGTCTGCAATGATAAATAAAGGGTCGCCGTCTGCTGAAACAGTACTTCCCGATGAAGCATTTTTGCTGACAATGTATCCACTCATAGGAGCTTTGATTGAGAATGTTCCGTTTCCTTTGTTGGAACCGAATACCGACATGTCGGTTTGTATTTTGCTGTATGCAGCCTGAGCCTGACTGAGTTTGGCTTGTGCTTCCATGAGTTCTTTTTCAGAAAGCATATTATCGTCAAACATGGCTTTGGCGGTTTTTAATTCGCGTTCTGCAATTTTTAAATCCGATTCAAGCCCAACACGTTCCGATTGTAAAGAACTTAATTCAGTACTCCTTATGTCGATCAGCGTTTGTCCTTTTTGGACTTTATCACCTAGTGAGAAATACGAACGCTCTATAATCCCCCCTATCATAGGTACGTAATTAATAACCTTGTCCGGGTCATATTCGACCTTACCGGTTAGGGTTAATTCTTCCTCTTGATTACTTAATACAGCTTTTGTTGTTTTTACATTTTTTAGAAATGCCTCTTTAACTTCCAGCTTATTATTTCCGCTATTTATATCAGACTTGCCTCCGCAGGAAACAAGGAGCAGTATCTGTAAAGCTGCAATGGTAAATGTAATTTGTCTCTTTATCATATGTTTTAGTTCTTTCGATTACTTATAGGCTTATTTAATATCCGACCCTACTGTATATTGTAGTTCTTCAAATTGTGTATTTACTTTTTTACGAGCCGACAATAGGACTTCCTTATTGGTTTTATAAGAATCCATAAAGTCGATAAACTCAAGCATACTAATATTTTTGTTTAATAAATTTTTTGTGTATACGCTTAGCATTCCATCAAGTTCCGATAGTAGATTATTCTCGCTGACACGCTTATAGAAGCGATAAGCTAAGGCATAGTTACCGAATGCTTCGGCTACTTCGTGTTGAGCCTGGTTCTGTTGAAGTTCTGCCAAATGAATACTTTGGTCTCGGCTGATACGTGCAGCTTTTATATTTCCCTGATTACGGTTGAAGAAAGGGATATCGAAACTTACACCAAATCCGATAAAATCTTTCCATACACCTCCATAGCGGTCATAACTGGCACTAAGGGTTATGTCGGGGATGCGCTGTGCCTTCTCGTAGGCAAGCGATTTTTCGTGAAACTGCGTCTGTAATCTTGAAGATTTTACATCGGGACGATACTCCGAAGCCATATCTAGCAGATTTGCCAATGTTAAATTATTAGGGTCTTGTACAGTTTGTGCGTTATCTTCTATTTCGATGACAACCGAAGGAGAGATATTAAGTAGTGTTTTAAGAGTTTTTTGCTGTTCATTGAGGGCTACCTGATTATCGTTTGATTCGTTCTCTAATTCTAGGAGAGACGATTGTAGCCTTAGTAATTCACTTTTGGCTATATTACCTTGGTTTACTTGTTTTTGATAAGCTGAAATTAGCTGCCCTAAAGACTGCTCTTGTTGTGTAAGAACTTTTTGATAGGATTGCAAATAAATTATTTCATTGATTGACTTACGAAGTTCAATTTTTAGTCCTCTGAAAACTTCTTCGAATTCCTGAATAGCTATTTCTTTAGAAATTTTTTCTTGTTTCACGAGTTTTCCTCTTTTGCCTGCGGTTTGAATCAATTGGCTCAGTTCTACTGAGAATTGAGTATTTCGGGCAAAAGAACCAAACAGAGGGGGGATAACTTCTTTTTCGCCTTCACGTTGTTTATCGGTAGTCCATAGGTTGACCGATCCTACGGATATTTCGGGGTTATCCCATAATTTAGCTTGTATAATGGCGGCATCTGCCAAATCGATATTCAGATGCTCGGCTATAAGTTGCAGGTTTTGTTTTAGGAATAATGCTTCGACCTGTTCGGCTGAAAGTTTTAGCACTTGCTGTTCTTGTGCGTAGCTATTGGCTAGACTTAAAATGCTTACTAGTAGTAATAGGTATTTTCTCATCTTTTGGAATCAATATTTTGTGTTGCAAATATATCGTCCTAAGATTAGAGGCGTTTTTGAGGTGTATTAGATATTTATTAAGGCAAGATTAGAATTGGATTAGAAAAAGAAAACGTCTGTAAAAATTACAGGCGTTTTCTTTTTCTCGGCTATATTAAGACTAGCTTCTAATACTACCAGACTCTCTAGATCCTTCTCCAGTTCTACCACCACTAGTAGATGTGCCACTACTTGAAGAATCTCTATTATTATTTCCAGATTCTCTACGAGTCTTTTCATTCATGTTTGTATATGTTAATTGGATCTTTAATGATGAGATTCTGTCATCAAAGCTATCTCCATTATATTTCTTGAAAGCTTTAAGCACGATTTGAGTAGTTTCTCCTTTCTCTTCACCTAGTTTCATAGGTCCATATTGAGAATCATTCCATGCGGTAGCAGCATATGCTGCACAAGATTCACCACCATAGTTTATGTGTTCATACATCCATAAAGCCGCTTCTCCTCTAAAATTAAAATCGGGTGTCATATTACCTAAATACAAAGAAACTTTTGCCATTGAGATATTGTCATTGTGATTATATACTCTTAAATCAGGGAATGAAGATAAGTTTTCCTCTCCTCTCTCTAAATAAGTAGATAGGCGAGTATAAGTTTTTTCTATTAACATAGTCGTTGTAGAATAAAATAATGGATCTATGTTTTTATACAATCTTACAACAACTTTTATATAAGGTGCTGTTTCTGTAGATCTTAGTTGAGGTTTTGTCTTCTCAATTTCTAGGTACTCAGATTCATTATCAAAATAGGTAATTTTATTATCTTCACTAACAACTATAAATTTATCTTCATTATTTCTAAGGTTATTATAAATTACCTGTGTTTCATAGTCTAAAATAATCACAGAATCTCCTTTTTCATAATATTCAGCAGAATAGGATTTGCCTTTATAGATAAAGTCTATTGTTCTTAATGTAGGTTTTAAATCCGCAGATTCATTACTTAAATTAGTGCTAGAAAGAATCGTATCGTCGTTTGAACATGACGAAAAAAAGAAAATAGATAAAGCTAATAAAAATAGATTTCTCATAAAATTTGCATTAAAATTTAACTTAAAAGCAAAGATAATGAAAATTATTTAAGTTAAATTATATCCTGGTTGTTTATTAAGTGGAGTTTGTTATACTGTTATTTAATAAAAAAGTCTTCTCTATTAAGTTAGAGAGGACTTTTTTATTAATCATAAATATTTTTCACCAAATTAAAGTTGTTTTGAATATATACTCTCCTGGTTTAAATGTATTAACATTTACATTGTCGAATAAATCAGAAGCTGTAATATTAAATCTGATAAAATTAGCACCGTATTCGAAATTTATTGTTTCTGAGACATAATGGGACTTTTCATCCCAAAAGTAAGTTGTAAACGCTAATGGTCTGAATGTCCCATCGATAAGAGTTGAAGCAGTTACTGCCCCATTCTCTGCAACAAAATTAGTTAGCTGATTATGTGTAAATTCGCAATAATAGCATTCATCAACAGGATCCCATAGCCACATATTTTCTCTAACTACAAAGTCTCTAACATCCCATTGAGTGGGATTATCTATATAGTTATCCTTCGTACATGATCCCAATAAAAAAGAAATTGAGAATATTAATAAGGCTACTTTAGTCAGGTTTAGTAATTTTTTAGTCATATGTGATGTTTTTTTAGTGACAATAATTTCAGAGCTTAGAAAGCAATTAAAAGGTTTGTGATCTTTAGTAAGATAGAGTTTATTATTACAAACGTATGTAAAAAAAGTGAAATAAAAAAGCATTCCTGAAATGAATCAAGAATGCTTCTATACTAAGGGTGAATGACCGGTTTCGAACCGGCGACCTTCGGAACCACAATCCGACGCTCTAACCAACTGAGCTACAATCACCATTTTGTTTGCGGTGCAAAGATATATATTTTTTTTACTTCAACAAGATGTTTCTTTGAAAAAAATCATCAAAAATGAATATCCTTTTTTTAGACGAAGTATAAAGGCTGTAAGTCAGGTCAATCGAATAAGTTGAGCTGGATATTTCCTTTCGGTTTATCGGGCTTTTTAGCATCACCAAAGACCGTTTTACCTTTGTAAAGGTATGATTCGTCTCTTTCTTTTTGAATGATAGCATCAAAATTATTGTTGGGGGTAAATCCACGTTCCATTTCCTGAGCTATTTTTGATAAGTTTTTCAGAGCATCCGATTTATCTTTTTCTCCCAGCTTAGATTGATGAACTGCTTTGTCAAAAACCTCGATAGTTTCGTCATATATAGTTAAAGGAACAGGAAAAGGATGACCGTCTTTACCTCCATGAGCAAAACTAAATCGCGCAGGATCGGAAAATCGTGAAGGTGATCCGTGTATAACCTCACTCACCAGAGTCAGAGATTGTACAGTACGAGGACCTACACCTTCTAATAACAAAAGAGATTCTATATCTTGTACATTGGTTTCATGTGCTAAGGCAAGAGCTGCTCCCAATCGTTTCAGGTTGATATCTTTTGCTTGTACCTCGTGATGATTGGGCATAATCAAAGATATTTCCCTCATTAATTTATCAGGGTTTTCTTTAGTCAAATCTAATATACCCGATTTTAAAGGGCGTGCATCTTTGTCCGTCAGATTTAGTATCAAGCCTTGATTCTTTCCATAAATGTAGGAATGAGGCTCTTCGGTAAAAGATTTTACATTTTCCGACATCCAGTGATAGCGGCGAGCCATCCTCTCATTCGGGTTCATTCCTTGTTGTATAACTGCCCATTCGCCTTCGACAGTTACTACAAACGAATGAAGATATAATTGAAATCCGTCTTGTATGGCAGTATTATCAACTTTGGCAGATAGCTTGCTGGCTGTAACCAGTTCTGTTCCGTTTAATCCTGTTTTATTGGCTACGGCTAATAGCTCTGTTGGAGTTTGCCGTGAAGATTTTCCCCGGCCTCCACAGATATATACACCGAGTTCGGCTGATCGAACATTGATCGCTTTCTTTAAAGCATTCATAACCGAAGTCGTGATTCCTGATGAATGCCAGTCCATGCCCAGCACACATCCTAAGGACTGAAACCAAAATGGATCGCTGAGCTTTTGTAATAAGGCTGTGCGGCCGTATTCAATAACAATAGCTTCCACGATTGCTCCACCCAGATGGCTCATGCGTTGAGCAAGCCAGGGTGGTACAGTTCCATAGTGCAGTGGTAAATCGGCATGTCCTCTTTTCATCAGCTTAAAATATATTATACGTAAAGATATAAGTAAAAGTATTCTATTTATTTTTATATTCGCTTAAAGCAAGCTATTTTTGCATCTATGAAGCCAAAACAGAAACAGATAGCTTCGGTTCGTACCAAGCAAGCCAACTTTTCGTTGAGTGACGAAGAGTATAATCTGATATCTTTATACATCAAGAAGTATAAGATATCCAATAAATCGCGCTGGTTGCGAGAAACTGTGTTGGCTCACGTTCTCAAGAATCTCGAACTGGATTATCCGACTCTTTTCGGAGAAAATGAAATGCGCCGATGACAACGATATTAAACGATGAGTCTTTTATGCGTCAGGCTCTTAATGAGGCTAAATACGCATTCGAAAAAGACGAAGTGCCTATCGGGGCAGTTGTTGTATGTCAGAATCGAATTATAGCCAGAGCCTATAATCTTACCGAGACATTAAATGATGTTACGGCTCATGCTGAAATGCAGGCTATCACTGCGGCTGCCAATGTATTGGGTGGAAAGTATCTTGTTGATTGCACTCTTTATGTAACAGTAGAGCCATGTCCGATGTGTGCAGGGGCTTTGGGCTGGTCACAGATTACCCGTATTGTGTATGGGGCTACTGATCCTAAAAGAGGATACTCGTTAATTTCCCCAAAATCTTTACATCCTAAAACTACTATTGTATCGGGTGTTCTCGAAAAGGAATGTGCCCAATTGATGCAAGACTTCTTCAAAAGCAAACGCTAAGGGTCGCAGACCCTTTTATTAATTTACAGAGTCCCATATATACGATGCGGAGCCACAAAAGGGTCTGCGACCCTAGCGGATAAATACCCAATCATCACCATTCGATAAGGAAGGCGAAAAAGAATATCCTTCGGTATCGAAGTGTTTTAAATCTTCAATCGTTGTAATCTGATTCTGAATTACAAAGCGACTCATCAGTCCCCTTGCCTTTTTAGCGTATATTACTATTTGTTTGTAGCCTTTCGGAGTATCTTGTTTGAAAGATGGTGTAATTATGCGGACATCTTTACCAAGAGCTTTTTTATCAATGGCTTTGCTATACTCATTTGAAGCCAGATTTAACCATATATTACCATTGGCTTTAAGTTGTTTAGCCAGATACTCGGTCAAAGTCTTTTTCCAGTAAGCATATAAATCGCTACCTCTGTCGTTAACCACTTTGGTGTGCATCTCCAATCGATAAGGGTGTATCACATCCAAAGGCTTCAATGCCCCGTATAATCCTGATAAGATAGTGAGGTGTTTTTGAGCAAACTCCCAGTCGCTTTCGCTAAAGGTTTTACTGTCTAATCCCAGATATACCATTCCATTATAGGCAAGAGCAGCTTGTTTTTTAGGAGCTCTACCCATACCGAAAGATTGTATATACTGATATACATCAAGTGTTATTTTGGGATTGATATTCATTAAAGTCCCTATTTCGTTAGCTGATAAATCCTTTAGTATGTTATTTAAATAATCAGCATCTTTTTCGAAATGAGGCTTTGTTTTTTTCTCTATTATGGCAGGAGTTTCAAAATCCAGTATTTTGGCGGGTGAAATAGTTATTATCATAGATTCTATATTTAGAATAGAGACGCAATTAATTACGTCTCTATCGTTATAAAAAGCAAAGATATAAATAGATCGCTTTTATCGTTTCAAAGTGAACAGAAATTCCAAACCTCCATCCAATCGGTTTTTAACCTGAATTTCGCCTTTATGAAGCAGTACCGCATTTTTTACGATAGATAATCCAAGTCCTGAACCTCCTGAGTCGCGTGTCCGGCCTTCGTTTACACGATAAAACCGTTCGAACAATCGACCCAAATATTGTTCAGGAACACCACATCCTGTGTCGTAAAAAGAGAAATACACATACTTATCATCTTTCATATAGTTATTGATATGTATTTCTATGTTTGATCCGGCATAACTTATCGAGTTATCCATCATGTTGCGGAATATAGAATATAGTAATGTGTAATTACCGTGAATTATGAGATCTTTATCTACGGAAACAGAAAGGGCTATATTATTTTCTTTTAGCTTGCTTGCCATGTCTATTCTTAGTTCGTCAAGTAATAGAGAAAGGTTTACCTGTTCCATCACAAATTGAGCAGGAGCTTCTTCTATTTTACTGATAAGGCTTACATCCTCGATGAGGTTGGATAAGCGGACAGATTGAAGGTAGGCTCTGCTGATAAAGAATGTTTGCTTATCTTCGGGTAAATGTTGCTCGTTTAAAGTTTCGAGATAGCCACGCAGGCTTGTCACAGGGGTTCTGAGCTCATGTGCGATATTATTGGTCATCTCTTGTTTCAAGAGACGGTTTTTTTCTATTCTGGTTATATCTCTGATCGTTATCTCGAACGATTTGTCATCGAAAACAATCACTTGTATCGACAGGATTTTTCCGCCTACTTCGTATTGTGATGCAGAGTAATTCTGATCTTTTCGTCTTGTATTCAGAAAATCCAATACAGGTTTAAATGCATCGTTTTCGAATAATGAATTAACATCAAACGTCGGACGATTGGCTATAAGGTTTAGGAACTGAATGAAATGAGTATTGGCATATATTTTCTGAAATTCAGCATTGAATATACAAAGTCCAACCTCCGAATATTGAAAGTGTTGGATTAGTTTTTCACGTTCTACTTCAACATTCCGTTTGTTTTTCTCTATTTCATTAAATATATGTACCAACTCTTTGCTTATGTCACCCAACTCATCATCCGGAAACTTAGTATCCTCAGGAAGCGGTTTGCCTGTTTTTATTCTTGAGGTGAAGTCTTTCAGCTTCGTGATTGATTTCTCGAAGCGGTTAGCAGCTATATTAACTAAGAATAAAACAATTATAAATAAGCATATAACTATGTATATAAATAAGTTATCGGCCTTCAGTGCACTTTGGGTTTCTATATTGTAAGGTAAGGCAACTCTGATATAATAAGTTTGGAAGTATTTAGCATAGTATAGATATTCGTGTTGAGTGGATGATGACATGCGAATATTAGCTCCGAAATCCTGATACTGTGCTTTTCTTACTTCAGGTCTGTTAAGATGATTATCCAAAGTCCTAACGTCTGCAACATCTTTATCATAAAGAACGTTTCCTTCGTTATTTATAATAGTAACCCTTATTTCTTTCGGTAAGATTTTAATCAGTTCATTTATATGTGACATATTGCCATCACCCGACTGGTTGAGTGCAATATATTGATGAATGATTTCTACATAACTGTCCAGTTTCGATTCAAGGGCTTCCGTTCTGTATTTTTTCTCTTGCTTTTGTTCCGATACAATAATACATATCGAAAAGAAAGCAAATAAGATGAACATAAACCCAAATATTCGTTGCTTATAGTTTAGTTTCATAGCGTCTCGTTGTTTTATAGGTGTATAGGTAATGCACAATTTTCATTCGGATACAAAGTTGTACCCATAACCTGTCCGGTTAATAATACGATCGCCATATATACCTATTTTTTTTCTTAAACGAGCTATATGTACGTCTACTGTTCTTTCGAGGACAATACCGTCTCCTTCCCAAGCTTTAGCGAGGATGTCCGATCTCGAAAATACCTTTCCTGTATTTTTTACTAAAAGAGTCAATATATTGAATTCGGTCTTGGTGAGATCTATCGATTTGCCGTTTACGGTCACTGTTTTCATGTCCATATCGATGCTGAGATTGCCGATAACCAATACTTGACTTTGACTTAACTGGACTGGTGATGATGTACGTTTTAATACTGTTTTGACCCGTGCAATAACTTCTTTAATCGAAAATGGCTTTGATATATAATCGTCACCTCCGATAGAGAATCCGGTGAGCATATCGTTCTCGGTATCTTTTGCCGTGAGGAATATGATGGGTGTATAATTACCTGATTTACGGAGTTGATCGGCCATTTTGAAACCAGATATTCCTCCCATCATAACATCAAGTAGGATAAGCTTGTGGTCGGGAGTTAATTTCTTAAGAGCTTCTTCTGCAGAATCTGCGAGATCTATTTTATAGCCTTCGTTTTCGAGGTTGAACTGTAAAATTTCCCTGATATCTACTTCATCATCAACAATAAGTATCGAAATATCTTTATTCGTTGTTTCCATGTCTGATGTCTTTACCTTCTGTTAGATATATTGTGGCTTCGGCAATGTTGGTCGCACTGTCTCCAATCCGTTCCAGATTTTGCGAGATAGCATTGGTGTGCATGATGTTCATTATTTGTTCTTTAGTCAAACTCTTGTTGGCAAAAGAACTTTGTAGTGATTCGCTGATCTGATAAAAAAGATGGTCTACCTTGTCATCGTCCTTTATTACCTGATAAGCAAGGCGAGTGTCTTCGTTCGAGAATGAAAAAATTGCATTGCGAAGCATCTCGTCTACAAGCTTAATCATTTTATATATTTGTTTTTTCTCCTCCTCAAATTCAGGTTGCTGCTGGTAGGTTGTTTTGGTGTAATGGATTACATTGAGCAGCATATCACCAATCCTTTCAAGGTTTGTAGTTATATCCTGATAGGTAATGATTAATCGTAGATCAGCGGCTTTAGGAGAGAACTGGAAGATCGAAAAAACAACTTCCTCCCTGATCTTTATTTCGAGCCTGTCCATAATAATTTCATTGGCTTCGGCTTCTTCATAAAGAGCATCTAGGCTTGAGTCCTGCAATACTTTTTCGGCAATCTGCATTTGCAATAAGGCAGTACGCGAGAGTAACTCAAAATCGTTAAGTAATACCTTTAGCTGCTTTAGTTTTATATTGGTTGTCATATCTTCATTATTAAGTATAGTCATATCTTTCTTGCTTTTGTTACTTAGTATATAATCAGTTCCGGCTGTTGCCAATTACCCGAATACCCCGGTTAAGTAATCTTCGGTACGTTTATCTTTAGGTTTGGTAAACATTTGTTTTGTTGTCCCGAACTCTATCAATTCCCCCAGATACATAAACATCGAGTTGTCCGAAATACGGGCTGCCTGCGACATATTGTGTGTAACAATTACTATGGTATATTGTTGTTTCAACTCAAGAATAAGGTCTTCAACTCTGTTTGTAGATATAGGATCGAGAGCCGATGTGGGTTCGTCCATCAACAGTATTTCAGGTTTCAGGGCTATGGCACGGGCAATACAAAGGCGTTGTTGTTGTCCTCCCGAAAGGAAACTCCCCTTTTGAGTCATCGAATCTTTTACTTCATCCCAAAGGGCAACACTTCTCAGGCTATTCTCTACAATTTCGTCTTTTTCAGTTTTGCTGAGTCCTATATTATTTAATTTGTATCCTGCCAGAACATTGTCGTAAATACTCATGGTAGGGAAAGGGTTTGGACGCTGAAATACCATACCTGCAAGGCGCCTAACACGCATCGGATTCATGTCGAAAATGTTTTCGCCTTTGAGTAATATCTCTCCCGTTGTTTTAATGTCGGGATACAGTTCGTGCATTCTATTTATCGCTCTAAGAAGGGTACTTTTACCGCATCCCGAAGGTCCCATGATAGCTGTAACCGTATGTTCGCGTATAGCAACGTTTACATCTTTTACTGCTTTTTTTTCGGGATTGTAAGATACCGAAACATCTTTTAACTCGAGAATGTATTTATCGTTATTTATTGAATTTTCCATTTTTTAGCAATGCTTTTAGCAAAAAGATTTATACCTAATACAACTAACAAAAGTAATAGTGACGATGACCATACCAGCGGTGCCAGATTGGGGTCGTTATAAAATTCCCAGATAAGCAATGAAATTGCACTGGTGGGTTCTGTTATATGCCAGTTAACGGTAGATGCTCCCAGTACGGTAACCAGTAGAGGAGCTGTCTCTCCAAGCACACGCGATACTGCCAGCAGTGAACCGGTAAAGAGACCGCCGAAGGCTGAAGGTACAAGAATTTTTAATACAACAGATGTATACGAACCTCCTAGTGCTAATCCTGCCTCTTTTAGTGAGGTGGGTAACATCTTGATACTTTCCTCCGTTGCTCGTATAATCATGGGTAACATCATTATAGCAAGAGCTATACTCCCGGCAATGGCGGAGTATCCGTGCATGGGTCTTACCACCCATACATATACAATGATACCGATAACAATAGACGGAATACCTTGTAATAAATCCGATAAGCTTCGTATCAGTTTACTGAATGTTTTTTTCTGATTTTCTGCCAGATATATTCCGGTCAGAATACCTACCGGAATGGCTATTATCATTGCTAATACGAGAATAAGCAGCGTACCTGTTAAACCATTCAGTATACCTCCCGGAATAGCTTCTCCACTGATTTTTGCGAGCATGGCATCCATCGAAGAAGGAGATACTTCTGTAAATAAACTTAGATTGAATTGTTTGTATCCTCTTTTTATTAATTCCCATAAGATAAGGAATAGTGGAATCATGGTGATTCCGCAAAAAGTACAAACAGTGTAAAAAAACAATTTACTTTTTAATTGTCTGTATCGTGAGGTTGAAAATAGTGTCTTTTTCATTTGTTTACGATTTTCAATATATACTTGGCTATAAAGTTGATCGTTGCTGTTATCAGGAATAACAATAACCCGATAGCCATGAGTGAGCTTAATTTCAAACCATCCGATTCTCCAAATTGATTGGCAATAATACTTGCCATTGTATTTCCTGTGTCCGATAGATGAGTAGGTATATTATTGGTATTTCCGATAAGCATGGTTACTGCCATTGTTTCACCTAAAGCCCTACCGAGTGCAAGAATGTAAGCTGCAAAGATTCCTGACATAGACACGGGTAAACTAACAGTCTTGATAACTTCCATTTTGGTAGCACCTAAACTATATGCAGCCTCTTTCAGTTCGCTCGGAACCATCGATATAAATTCGGTACTGAGTGACGATGCGTAAGGAATAATCATTATAGCAAGAACTATGGAGGCCAGCAATACGCCGAATCCCTGTGCACTGAACCCCATGTCGATCAGTATCGGGCGTAGAACATAAAATCCCCATAAACCGAAAACAATCGAGGGTATTCCTGCCAGAAGATCAACAATAGAACTAACTACGGTTGCTATCTTGGTTTTCTTGAAATACTCGCCATTGAATAATGCGATAGAAAGGGAAAAGGGTATACAGAAAAATAGTGCCAGAAGCGAGGTGATAAGTGTACCTGTAATGAAAGGGAGAGCTCCGAAGTCGTTATTCACAGAATCCCAGTTGCTCGAACCAATGAAATTGAATAATCCAAAGGCAGAAAAAGCACTTATACTCTGTGTGACCAGAGCATAAATAACCCCTGCTGTCAAAACCAAAATGAGGCATGACGCTATAAATAATATTGATTTAAAAATCTTGTCTTTCATTCCGACTTGTTGATGTCTTTAGTACTTTCTGTTATTTATAGGGGCGTATAGTTATACGCCCGTCTAAAACTCAGGCGAGAAATTTTTCGCTCTGTATTAGTTTTGTGCAACAGGTTGAGCCACTTCTATCGGCTTGCCGTCGAATGTCATTGATTTTATGATTGCTGTAGTTTTCTCTAAAGCTTTAGCAGGTAGGGGAGCATAATGCGTTTTTACTGCGATTTCCTGTCCTTCTCTACCGATAACATAATCAAATAATGCCACTAACGCACGGGCTTGTGTCTCGGTTCTTTTGTTATAGCTTTGTTCTTTATAAGCAATAATCCAAGTAAAAGTGCTTATCGGATATGCTTCAGGGTTAGATGAATTGGTAATAATTTGTCTTGTGTCGTCAGGAAGATCAGCTTCTGCCGATGCAGAGATGCTTTTATCGTTGGCTACAATAAAATTGCCCGAACTGTTTTGAACCGATGCCGAAGCAATATTCAATGCCAATGCATATTCCGAACCGATGTATCCGATAGAACCTTCTGTTCCTGAAATGATACCGGCTACTCCGGGGTTACCTTTGGCTGCTACTCCTACCGGAAATTTCAATGATTTACCACTACCGATTTCATTTTTCCATGCTTCGTTGGTTTTTGCCATGTATTCGGAGAAAACTGAAGTAGTTCCACTGCCATCCGAACGATAAACAGCAGTTATCTCTTTATTTGGTAATGTCAAATCAGGATTAACAGCTTTGATTTTAGCATCATTCCAATTGGTTATTTTTCCTCTGAAAATGTCTGATATAATTTCCGAAGTTAGTTTTAAATCAGTAACTCCAGGTAGGTTATACGATAAAACCACGGCTCCCAATGCTGTAGGAATGTGAACTACATCTGCTCCCATTTCTTTGAGTTCTTCATCCGATAAAAATACGTCGGTTGCACCGAAGTCTACAGTTTTATCTTTCAGGCTTCTGATTCCTCCGCCACTACCGATAGCTCCGTAAGTAACATTATTACCTGATGCTTCAGAAAATTTCTTGAATACGATGTTGTAAAATGGTGCCGGAAATGTTGCTCCCGCTCCTGATAGTTTTGCAGTTTCGCCTTTGTTTGAGTTACAGGCTGTCAATGAAATAGCTGCTGCTAGAATAAATAGTAATTTTTTCATATTTCTTTTTTCTTTAGTTTCCTTTATTTGTTGCAATATTATGGGAGAATTGCAACAATGACGTCAAGGAAATGTTACGAAATGGTTAAGAATGTTGTTAAGATTTAAACTCTATACATTTATTAAACAGATATCAGAAGCTTTTGTTTCTGAGGAGATTGATATTCGAGAAGTTTGTAAATGGTACATGTCAAGTTAAATGTAACAAATTTAATTTTGCTACAAAACGGATGTTTTTATGGCTTCATAGGTGTTGTTATTCTACGAAGGCTTGATAACGTAAGAGAGTGAAATGTTTAGTTGTATAGATAGAATTTGGTTTAGAAGCATTCCAAAGCTTCTGCCACAACAAAGTTGCTTCCTCCGATAAATACAAGGTCATCTGGCTGAGCATCGGCAAGAGCCGCTTTAACGGCTGGTTCAACACTTTCGAAGGTATCTCCATTGAGTTGGAAAGCTGCACCTTTCTCTGCAAGTTCTTTTTCGTTTAAGGCTCTTGCGATATGTGCTTTTGTAAAATAATAAACTGCGTCTTTAGGTAATAACTCTAATACATGGCTTATGTCTTTGTCATTGACCATGCCTATTACAATATGTAAACGATTGTACGTCTCAGAAAGGAGTTGTTCCGATACATATTTAATTCCTCCTACATTATGCCCGGTGTCGCAAATTACTTTAGGATTTTCTTGTTGTATGATCTGCCATCTGCCCATAAGTCCGGTTAATTCGGTAACCATAGCAAAACCACTATAAACCGATTGCATGGTAGTATGTATTCCTCTTTTGCGAAGTGCGTCAATAGACGAAAGTACAGTAGCCGCATTTTTTATCTGTGGTAAACCTCCCAATTCGCCTTTTAGATTAGGAAAAGCATTTGTTTGAAACAACCACGAACCGTTGTCCAGTTTATCGGCAGCATATATCCAATTCTCATCTTCTGCAAATATGATAGGTGCATTAACCGATTGAGCTTTTTCTTCGAATACTTTACGTACTTCGCCTTCGGCTTCACCAATAACGACAGGGATGTGTGGTTTTATAATACCGGCTTTTTCTTTGGCTATTTTCTCGAGAGTATTTCCTAAAAACTGCGTATGATCGAGACTTATATTGGTAATAACCGATAGTTCGGGAGTGATAATATTTGTACTGTCCAATCGTCCTCCTAAGCCCACTTCAATCACGGCGATGTCTACTTCCTGTTCTTCAAAATAACAAAAAGCCATCATCATAGTCAGTTCAAAGAATGAAGGATGTATAGGTTCGAAGTGGCTTTTGTGATTCGCTACGAAATCTACAACATAATCCTGAGATATTTTATTGCCGTTTACCCGTATCCGCTCTCTGAAGTCAACAAGATGGGGCGATGTGTAAAGTCCGACCTTATGCCCTGCCTGTTGAAGTATAGCAGCTAAAAGATGAGAGGTTGACCCCTTCCCGTTAGTACCTGCAATATGTATGGTTTTGTATTTTTTATGCGGATGATTAAAGTACTTGTCTAAAGCGAGGCTGTTATCCAAGCCCTCTTTGTATGCACTTCCTCCTACGTTTTGATAAACGGGAAGCTGGCTATACAGATATTGTAGGGTTTCTTGATAGTTCATTTTATAGAAGAGGAGTAAAGAGTCTGAAAATAGATTCGAAGAAACGTCTGACACGTGATCTTTTCTCCCATATTTCGGGGTCGACCAGTTCAGAAGATTCCATATCATCAAAGAAAATGTTTTTGGCAGTTAAAGCCGTCTCATTATTGTAAATAAAGGCATCAATCTCGAAGTTATGCTCGAAGCTTCGTACATCCATATTTGCCGATCCTGTTATGGTAAGGGCATCATCTATAACAATAAGTTTGGAGTGAATAAATCCACCGGTAAAGAAGTAGATTTGAACTTTGGTATCCAAAAAGTCTTTAATAAACGATTGAGAGGCAATACTAACAAATGTAGTATCCGATTTTTTAGGGATCATAATACGTACATCCACACCACTCATGGCTGCTGTTTGTATGGCAAGCATAATGGCATCGGTGGGTATCAGATAAGGAGTTTGTATATAAACATATTCTTTGGCGTTGGTTATTGCCTGAAATATACCTTGATGTATTTCTTTAAATTCGCCAACAGGTCCGCTGGTTGCAATCTGCATGAGGTTATCCCCTGCGGCTGTAAGTGTAGGAAAGTATTTATTGGCAACCAGAAACTCTGATCGCGATGCATACCAGTCTATAATAAAAGAAGTCTGTAAGCCATGTACGGCTTTTCCTTCAAGCTTAAAGTGGCTGTCTCGCCATACTCCGCCATTAGCTCCATTGATATATCTGTCGGCAATATTCATTCCACCCATAAAACCCACTTCGCCGTCAATAACGACAACTTTACGGTGGTTGCGGTAGTTTACACGGCTGGTTAATAGTGGAAATGCAACTTTCAGGAAGGGGGTAACCTGTATACCCGCTTTTGCCATTTCTTTGTAAAACTTTCGTTTAGCAGTCCACGAACCTACATCATCATAAAGAACTCTGACTTCTAATCCTTCTTTGGCTTTTTCGATAAGAAGATCTTTTATCTTTGTTCCTATCGTATCATCCATAAAGATGTAGTACTGTAGATGAATGTATTTTTTAGCTTTCTTTATCTCTTCGATAAGAGCATTAAATTTATCAGTACCGTTGGTGTAGAAAGTTATTTTGTTACCTCCGTAAAGAGGGGTATCTTTCAGTTTATTAAGAAGATTGATTAAACCTTTATACTCAGCAGGAGGATTGAGGGTTTCCAATAATTCGATCCGCTCGAGCGTTTTCCGATTTATTTTTTTGTGCATTTTTCTGGATATCAACCTTTTTTTACGATGGTCTTCTCCGAAAAAGTAGTAGAAAATAAGCCCTACTAAAGGTAAAAGCAACAGAACGAGTACCCATGCTATTGTTTTTAATGGATTTCGGTTTTCCGAAATAACCACAATTACTACTCCGATTGCCGTAAGTACATACAGCAATTGAAATACTAAGATGAAGTTGTTTGCGGAAAAAAGTTCCATTAAATGTTTCATGCGTCGAGTAGTCTAAGTATATCTTCCTTTAAGATGGTTCTGTTCCATGAATATGTTGTGTCCGTAGCTTCCAGGTACTCTATGAGGTCAAGAGCTGTGTGGAGTTGATATATTTCTTTTATATCACTTATTTCATATTTGGTTTGTAAAAGTTTGGCATATTGCTCTATCAGGTCATTGTCACCAATTTTTATTAAGATGGTTTCAGATGAATCTTCCTGACTGATATTAAAATCATTATTGAAAAGAAAAAAACACTCACTTACAATACGTTTCTTTTCCGTAGAGTTGGAATCTGAATTCTTATTTTCATTAGCCAGTTCATGTAACTTGGCAAAGAATTCTTCAATAAGTCTTTGTAAATAATCTTTTTTTCTTTGCTGAATCATTTAATCCGAAATTGCTTTCATTTCTTTTCTATCTATAAATAAGCATATGATAGCGCCCACTGTGTAACAAAAAATATCGCCCCAACTAAATGACGAACCTATTACAATTCGCATAATAGCATTATCCTGCATATTTAAAATTTCTACAAGGTTAAAGTATTGTCCGATTTCTACAGCATATGCAAAGAGCAGAACACCCAAAGCTAGAGGCAGGGGATTCATCTTTACAAAGCTTTTAAAAAAATAGTACATCAGAATAACGACCAAGATATCTCCCCCGTAAGGGCGAATGATACTATCTCTTACAAACAATGCTATAATAACCTCAATAACAAATATAAGCAAAAAACATAAGAAAGATTTAAGATCGAGCCTAAATTTTATGGAGGTCTTATTTCCGGTATTTCTCATCAGTCTCGTCTTCTAAGATATTAATGTATGATTTGTATCGGCTTTCGCTTATATAATGATTATCGACAGCTTCTCTTACAGCGCATCCCGGTTCGTTTATGTGCATGCAATTGTTGAAGCGGCAATTGTGGGAGAATTTGAAAATCTCAGGAAAATAATGGCTTATTTCTTCGGGACTCATGTCTACTGTCCCAAAGCCTTTAATTCCGGGAGTATCAATAATAAAGCCGCCTTGTGGAAGTTCCATCATTTCGGAGAAGGTCGTAGTATGCATGCCCTTCCCGTGATAATTTGAGATATCGCCTGTCTTCAATGCAGCATTGGGTACAATCGCATTGATGAGTGTTGATTTACCGACTCCCGAATGTCCAGAGAATAATGTTATACGGTCTTTTAGCTTATTGTTCAATACATCTAATCCGGTATGATTTTTCGCGGATATTTTGTAGCAAGGGTATCCTATATATTCATATAAGTTTATCAAGGCCTCCATGTATTCGGTTTCATCGTCGTCATATACATCTATTTTGTTGAACAGTAGGTTGACAGGTATACGATAGGCTTCGGCTGAGGCTAAAAAACGGTCTATAAATACAGTTGTCGTGATAGGTTTGCAGACTGTTACTATCAAAAAGCATAAATCTAAATTCGAAGCAATGATATGTGATTGCTTCGATAAGTTGGATGATCGTCTGATAATATAGTTCTTACGATCTTGTATTTCAGTAATAACGCCTGTTCCATCTTCATTCATGATGATGGATACTATATCGCCTACTGTTATGGGATTGGTACTTTTTATGTCCTTTAGCCTGAAGCTGCCTTTTATCTTGCATTCTACGTTTTTGTTTTCATCCGTGCGCACAAGATACCAGCTTCCGGTATTTTTTATAACCAATCCTTTCATTAAAACTTCTTCATTATTTTTTAATCCTAAATTTGTCTTATCTATAGATGAATTAAGTAAATAAGTAGCATTAAATATTTATTGTCACATTTTATAAATATAACTGTCTCTTGCTATTGTTCTTTCCAAAGTAAGAAATAGGACTGAGACCTTAAACTACTACCTGTTGAAAATTCAGTCTATACTTTTCTTTTCGTCTGTAAAGGTATAAATTATGTGCGAACAATGATTTGTTCCTGTATGATTACTTAACTCAACTTATGAATGACTAATCCCGATCTTAGTTTAGGCTCAAACCAAGTAGTCTTAGGAGGCATAATATTGTCAGAATCGGCAATCCGCATCAATTGCTCCATTGTAACGGGATGAAGAACAATAGCTAAAGCCATTTCTCCACTGTCTACCCGTTGCTTTAATTCGTTTAATCCTCTGATGCCTCCTACGAAATCTATTCTCTTGTCAGTTCTCAAGTCTTTGATACCCAAAATGTCATCCAGAATATATTTTGATGAAACGGTAACATCTAACCCTTCAATCGGATCATTATCATTATAAGTGTTTTCTTTAGCTGTTAAATAGTAGCATTTACCATCAAGATATACCGAGAAAGTATGCAATGAGTTTGGGCGAACGATGTCAGATCCCTTTTCTTCAACGATGAAAGAGGTTTCGAGCCGGTTTATAAATTCAGAAGGAGTCAATCCATTCAAATCCTTTACTAAACGATTATAGTCAATGATGTTCAATTGACTTGCAGGGAAACAAACAGACATAAAGTAGTTATATTCTTCGTTTCCTGTATGATTGGAGTTTTTCTTGGCTTTTTCAGCACATACCAATGCTGCTGCTGCAGATCGGTGATGTCCGTCTGCTATATATAAATAGGGAATTTGGGCGAAGATATTTGTTATATACCGAATGTCCTTGTTGTTATCGATGATCCAGAAATGATGCCCTACATTATCGGGGGTGGTGAAATCGTATTCTGTTGGTGACGATATTACTCGGGTGATTATGTCTTCTAATTGTTTATTATCAGGATAAGCGAAAAATACAGGCTCTATATTGGCATCATTTATATTAACATGTAGCATGCGGTCTTCTTCTTTATCCTTACGTGTTAGCTCGTGTTTTTTTATTTTGCCCGACATATATTCATCCACATGAGAGCAGACAACCAGTCCGTACTGAGTTTTGCCATTCATGGTTTGAGCATATACATAATAATTTTCTTGTTCATCTTGCACGAGCCATCCTTTCTTCTGAAATTTGTTGAAGTTTTGCAATGCCCGTTCGTATACTTTGGGATCATGTTCGTCAATCTGTTCGTCAAAGTCTATTTCAGGCTTGATGATTCTGTAAAGTGATTTCTCATTGCCTTCGGCTTCTAAACGGGCTTCATGCGAATTTAGGACATCGTAAGGGCGTGATACAACTTCTTGGACGATGCTTTTGGGTGGGCGTAGCCCTTTGAAAGGTTTTATTGTAGCCATGATTTTGTGTTTTTTTAATTGGTATTGATAGATGGTTTTTATTTCATGGATAATTAAGTAAAGTCAACTATTTAATGATACGTTTAATAAATATATTGTCTACTATAATTTTGCCTGTTAAAGCAGTAAAAGGTTCTACGAACTTATTTTGTTGAATCAATTCCCTAAGATACAAAAAGAGTAAAGAATAGAGGCTATTATCTCCCCAAATTCTTTACTCTCTATTCTTTATAAAAAGTATACGACTTATACAGTCATGATTTCTTTTTCTTTATCGGCAAATAACTCGTCTATCAATTTGATATATTTGTCATGTATCTTTTGGATACTGGCTTCAGCATCTTTTGCCACGTCTTCGGGAGTACCGTCTTTTACTGATTTTTTTACAGCATCAATAACATCACGGCGGGCATTGCGTACGCTTATTTTAGCTTCTTCAGCTTCTTGCTTCGATTGTTTTACTAAAGCTTTGCGGCGTTCTTCTGTTAATGGAGGAATAGATAAGCGGATCATTTCTCCATTATTGTCCGGATTGAGTCCCAAATCTGAGTTAATAATCGCTTTCTCTATCTCACCAAGCATGTTTTTTTCCCACGGTTGTATCACAATGGTTCTTGCATCGGGAGTGTTTACTGATGCAACACTTGTAAGAGGAGTTACGCTACCGTAATAATCTAATTTTATACCATCAAGAATACGAGGATTTGCTTTTCCTGCACGTATGTGAGCCAAAGTTTCTTCTAAGAATTCGATAGTCGATTTCATCTTAGCTTCAGCTTTTTTTTCTAAGTCTTTAATGTCTGCCATTTTTCGTGAAAATTAAGGTCTCTGACCTATTTAAATATTATCTTCTATTTGCAAAAAGTATATTTGTTTTATTCTTACTTATGCGTGAACGTAAGTTCCAATGTTCTCGCCTTTCATTACTTTGGCAAGATTACCAATTGTGTCCATATCGAATACAACAATCGGTAAATTATTTTCTTTACACATAGTAGTTGCCGTTAAATCCATCACTTTAAGTCCTTTGTTGTATACATCATCATAAGATATATTTTCGAACTTAGTGGCGGTAGGATCTTTTTCGGGATCGGCGGTGTAAATACCGTCTACACGTGTTCCCTTTAGCATTACATCTGCCTCAATTTCGATGCCACGTAAAGCAGAGCCTGTATCGGTGGTAAAGAACGGGTTACCTGTGCCGCACGAAATAATTACAACTTCACCATTTTCTAAAGCCTCTATGGCTTTCCATTTAGAGTATAACTCGCCGATAGGTTCCATACCTATAGCTGTTAAGACACGTGATTTTTGCCCGATAGCAGTCAGAGCAGAGCTTAATCCTAAACTGTTAATTACAGTTGCTAACATTCCCATCTGGTCACCTTTGACACGGTCATAGCCTTTCGAGGCACCACTCAATCCGCGAAAAATATTTCCTCCACCGATAACAATACCGACTTGCACACCCATTTCGGCTATTTCTTTGATTTGTGTGGCATATTCCGATAGACGCTTCTCGTCTATACCATATTGTTTGTCTCCCATCAGGGACTCACCGCTTAATTTAAGCAGTATCCGGTTGTATTTTACCATTTTGTTGTTTAAGTACCGTAAATATATTATTGTAAATAGGCTTACCCCAATGGAGTCGGCTTATTTACAGCTTTGTTGTAAATATATAATTGCAAAACTAATACTTTTTGTCAGATTATAATATACTATGTGTGTAAAAGCTTATTCAAGATTGCAATAATAAGGAGTTTGTGTTTATTTATGTTTTATGATGATTTGTTAAAATATGTATGTTATAAAACATGTTGCGTCAAAATAACGCCTCATGCGTATTGTAGACGCAAATAAAATTATACATTTGCGACATAGTAATTGAATGGAACCTTAATATTTAAAATCAAACATCATGAAGAAATTATATCTAAGCATTTTGGGTATCTCGATGTTAGCGCTTGGCTACTCCCAAAATAGTTATGAGGTAGTAACTAACAAAAAAGGAGCTACTCTGGGATATTCTCCAAATTCAGGAGTAACAATTCTTACCGTTAACGGACTTAAATTTAAAGACCTCAATAAAAATGGTAAACTTGATCCGTATGAAGATTGGCGCTTGCCTGCTGATGTGAGAGCTAAAGATTTAGCAAAACAAATGTCGGTAGAGCAAATTGCAGGTTTGATGCTGTATAGTGGTCATCAGGCAATACCTGCTAATGCTAAAGGCTTTGCAGCCGGAACTTATAATGGTAAAACATTTAAAGAAAGTGGGCTTCAACCCTGGGCTTTATCGGATGCCCAAAAGAAATTCTTGAAAGATGATAACTTGAGGCATGTGTTAATTGTAGGGGTGCAGAGTCCTGAAGTTGCAGCCAAATGGAATAATGAGATGCAAGCATATGTAGAAGGTATTGGTCTGGGAATTCCGGCGAATAATAGTTCCGACCCACGCCACTCAGGTCAGGTGACCGGTTCTACTGTTGCCGAATTTAATGCCGGTGCAGGAGGCGAAATATCGGTATGGCCTGATGGGCTTGGAATGGCAGCTACATTTGATCCTGCTTTGGTGAAGCAATTCGGACATATTGCAGCTCAAGAATATAGAGCATTAGGGATAGCAACAGCACTTTCTCCTCAAATCGACTTGGCAACAGAGCCTCGTTGGTATCGTGCTTCTATGACATTTGGCGAAAGTCCTGAATTGGCGACTGATATGGCTCGTGCTTATATCGATGGTTTTCAGACATCAACAGGAGTTGATGAAATCAAAGACGGCTGGGGATATAAGAGTGTGAATGCCATGGTTAAACATTGGCCAAGTGGAGGACCTGAAGAGGGTGGTCGCGATGGTCACTGGGCATTTGGTAAATTTGCTGTATATCCGGGCAGTAATTTCGAAACACATCTAAAACCCTTTACAGAAGGGGCATTTAAATTAGATGGAAAAACAGGTATGGCGTCTGCTGTAATGCCTTATTATACTATATCATATAATCAGGCGAAGGACGGAACCAACTATGGGAACGGCTTTAGCAAATATATTATAACAGATCTGTTAAGGGATAAATACAAATACGATGGAGTTGTATGTACAGATTGGGGCATTACAAAAAACGAGGGTAAAACACCCGGTGATTTTGAAGGTAAACCTTGGGGGGCAGAAGCTCTCACAGTAGCGGAGAGACATTATTTAGCTCTTATGGCCGGAATGGATCAATTTGGAGGTAATAATGAAATTGCTCCTATCTTGGAAGCTTATAAGATGGGTGAGAAGGATAAAGGAGAAGCATTCATCAGAAATAGATTTGAACAATCAGCAGTACGTTTGCTTCGTAATATATTCCGTTTAGGATTGTTCGAAAACCCATACCTGGATCCTCAGGAAAGTTCTAAAATAGTAGGTAATCCTGAATTTATGCAAGCAGGATATGATGCACAGGTGAAGTCTATTGTAATGTTGAAAAATAAGAATAATGTATTGCCGATTGCTGAAAAGAAAACGGTATTTGTTCCAAAAACATTTGTTCCGGCAGTAAAAGACTGGTGGGGTAACTGGACTCAACCACGATTAGTAAGTCCCGTGAATACTGAGTTATTGGAAAAATACTATAATGTAACAGAGGATCCCTCGAAAGCCGATTTTGCCATTGTATTTATTTCAAGCCCATATAGTAATAATGACGGTGGTGGATACGATAAGAATGATCGCAAAGCAGGTGGTAATGGATATGTGCCTATTACCTTGCAATATGGAACTTACACTGCAACCGATGCTCGTGAGCATAGTATTGCCGCAGGTGATCCGGTTGTAGATCCTTCGATAACAAACCGTTCTTATAAAAATAAGACTGTAACAGCATCCAATACTATGGATTTGAAAACGGTACTTGATACCAAAGAAATGATGGGTGATAAACCGGTTATCGTTGTAGCCAATGTATCAAGAGGTATGATCTTCAATGAATTTGAAGATAAAGTGGATGGTATTCTTGTTCGCTTCAGTGTGTCGGAGCAACCGGTTTTGGATATTATATCGGGAAAATCCGAACCTTCGGGCTTACTGCCTATGCAAATGCCTGCAAGTATGTCTGCCGTTGAAAAACAATACGAAGATGTACCTTTTGATATGGAGTGCCATAAAGATACAGAAGGCAATTTATATAATTTTGGATACGGGCTTAATTGGAAAGGAGTAATAAACGATGCACGTACACAGAAATACGGATTGAAATAATCGCATACTAACTAAACAAGGAGAAAGAGTATCATAGAAATAATATTGTAGCTTTTCATTGAGAGATTTTTTATTTGTCTTCGATCTATGATACTCTCATCTTTAAAATATAAAAAACCTAGCCATGAATAAAGATTATAGAAAAATAGGAGCCCTAATGGCTCTAGCGGGACTGCTTAGTGGTGGTACTGCATTTGCACAAGAGAAAGCTGTTGCTGATACTATAAAAGTGAAAACATCCAATGAAGATCATAAAAGTGACCGTAATGTAATGTTGAATGCAGCCAACAATACAGGACCAAGGGATGTGAATATTGGTCTTCCCGCATCGGTCGGAGGAACAACCGTTCTTGAGAATGGATTACCTGTCGTTTATTTTTTCTGGCCTGAGTTGCCAACCAAGGCTTGGCGTCAGGATATAATGATCAATAAAGTTCAGCTACTCGATTTAGGACAAACAGCCATAAAGATTGGAGATGTTGGTTTCTCGGTCAGCACGTTTGATAATTTGGGTACTGACAAGTTTCGTGGAGTGGGTACATTAAATTCGAATCATTTCGGGCTGTTACGTGGAGATATTAATTTGAGTGGGCCATTAAATAAAAAAGGATTGAAATTTTCGGTAGGAGCTTACTTGAATTATGATCCGGGAACTTTTAAGGCTGAAGGTTTACCCAAATATTATTCTGATAAAACTCAAATGTATAAGGGGGCTTTAACCCAAGATTATTCTTTCCAGGGAGGTACAGGTACAATTACAGCCATGTATAAATATACTAATACAGAAGGGTTGCGTCAATCCTATGCACCCTTTATGTATAAAAAAGGAGGGAAGGTTGAAGAAATTGACGGATTTAAAATGGGAGGAGATTCCTACTATGAAAATACCGGAAGAATCACGCTGAAAGATGCTTTTACAGGAAAATATGTAAATCGCGATGTGATAAAGGATTATGGATCAGATTCTCATTCTTTGGATCTTATTTGGAAAAATACACTCGATAACGGCTTACATTTGAATATGATTTCGCGTTATCATACCGCAAAAGTAGGTAATTATCTACCTATTATGACAGGTGTGAATACAGTCGGAAATGACAAATATACATATGCTGATACCGGCGAAGCTTATACCGGAAGCGATGTACAAGGAGTACTTATATTGGCTACGAAGAGAAGACCTTTGAAATCATTGATGTCTACATTCGAAGTTGGTAAGAAATCTGGCAATCATGACTGGAATATTGGCTTGAATCAATGGAACTACCAAATCAATAAATATGCTACAGAAGGAGCAATCTATTATCAGGAAGTTGCAGCGAATCCCCGAAAACTGATAAAAGCCGGATCCCCGGTAAACGAATATGGTAACATGTCAGGCGGATTAGAATACCACAATGGTTCTGAAAATAAAACAGCTCTTTTTATCACTGACAAGTGGGACGTAGCAGATGCATTCTCGTTAAGTCTGGGAGCGAGACTTGAATATCAGAATTTAAGAGGAGATTATCAGAACCGTGAGCTAAATCTGGATAATTTGAATGGTCCTAAGATAAAGATCAACAAAGATTGGCTGAACAAAGCTTTTATGTTGAATGCTGTTTATAAAATGACTAATTCATTTGGGTTATTGGGAGAGGTTAATTATAATGAACAAGGAGGACACCTTGAGAACTATAATGTGGGACAAGATCCTAAAATCAAACAATCGAAGATTCCCGGAGCAGGTTTTGGAGTATACTTCAACCATCCGATGATCAGCTTGGTTTCTAAAGCTACTTACATTCAACGCGACGAGTACAGAACAACTGTAAACTTCTCGAACCCCAATAATCCAACGGATGTAAGACGAGAGATTACTAATTATGATATTCAGACTTTGGGGTGGACTACAGATATTCTTGCTTCTCCATTCAAAGGATTTAATTTACACCTATTGGTAACAGTTCAGTCTCCAAAATATAAGAACTTTTCGGGTAAGGTCGCATTCCCCGATGGAACAATCGCAGAATATGATTTTAGTGACAAAACTGTAACCGGAGTATCTAAAGTCTTATTGGAAATCGATCCAAGTTATACATGGCAGAATCTGAGAGTATGGGGAAGTGCAAGGTATTTCAGCAAACAGTACTTTAATAAACCCAATACATTGGATTTGGAAGGTCGTTGGGAAACTTTTGCGGGAGCGAATTATAAATTGAATAAATTTCTGGACTTTAATGTAACTGTTGTAAACTTGCTTAATCAGCGAGGTGCATCGGGTTCTATTCCTGATGGTGATTTGATTACGACAGCAGAGGCAGCAGAAACAAAATACAATACTATAATGTCGGGAACATACATTCGCCCATTTACAGTAGAGTTTGGAGTAAAATACAACTTCTAAGAGATATAGAGCCTATTTGTAACAATATTAGTTTTAGCTAAAACAGTAAACACGGGAATTATAATATATAATTCCCGTGTTTTATTTATATTTGAGATCACAGACTTGTTTATAGGATTATGTTTATCGAAATGATAATGAGATCTGAGAATTTAATTCTAAAATTTAATAAATGGCTCAACATAATGAACTCGGAAAGAGAGGAGAGGACCTGGCAGAGGCATATCTTATAGAAAATGGCTATCGAATTATTCAGAGGAACGGAATCTATAATAGAAATGAGGTTGATATAATAGCTTCTAATTCGGAGTTTATTATTTTTGTAGAGGTTAAAACTCGCTCAACATCTTATTGGGGAGATCCTAAAGAAGCTGTCTCTGCAATGAAAATAAAACGGATTGTTACTGCCGCAGATCATTATTTGAACGAGAACGATATAAATAAACCGGTGAGATTCGATGTAATAGCTATTGTTATAAACAAAAATCATATGGATATAGAGCATATTGAAGATGCTTTCTTAGCACCTTTAAGTTAGTAATACATAATTAATATTACTCATATAATATGGATATAGAACATGTAAGAGAATATTGCCTCTCGATAAAAGGAGCGGAAGAATGCTTTCCTTTCGATGAAACAACTCTTGTTTTTAAAGTAATGGGTAAGATGTTTGCCTATATGGGGTTGGAGCGGAGAGACGAAGGTTTTATGCTGAATTTGAAATGTGATCCCGAAAAGGCTGTTGAGTTGAGAGAAAAGTATCAATGTGTATTTCCCGGATACCATGCCAATAAGAAGTATTGGAATTCGGTTTTTATAGAACAGAATATGCCCGACGATGAACTTAAGTATTGGATAAATCATTCGGTTGATGAAGTCATTAAAAAACTCCCTAAGAAGCAACAAGCAGAATATGCTGCTATGGAGAATGTATGAATATAGAAGATTTTCGAGAGTTTTGTTTATCAGTTAAAGGTGCTGACGAATCTTTCCCCTTCTTTGACGACAGGATACTAGTCTTTAAGGTGATGGGTAAGATGTTTGCTTACGTAAATATTGAACCTAAAGATGCATTGTTCAGAGTAAGTATGAAATGCAATCCTGGTAAAACCGAAATCTTGCGAGAACAGTATGAAGGTATTGTGAGTGGGCAGCATACTAAAACATTGACGTGGAATTCTGTGTATTTGGAAAGCGATGTCCCTGATGACTTGATAAAAGAACTTATTTTACATTCGGTAGATGAGGTTATTAAGAAACTACCGAGAAAGTTACAAGCAGCATATGCATCAATAGAAAAATAATATACATGAAAAATCCTTTATTACTTTCTTTGCAAGAAGTAACATCTACAAGCCTTTATATGAAAAACCTCAGTAATGTAAAATCGTTACCAAATGGAAGTACGGTTTATACTGATTTTCAAACTGCCGGACGAGGACAGAAGGGCAATTCGTGGGAGTCGGCTAGGGGAGAAAATCTGATGTTCAGTACTATTCTGTATCCTACCGGCTTGAAAGCTGACCGTTCTTTTATCGTATCTCAGATAATTTCGGTGGCTATCAAAGATGTGCTTGAAAAATACACGGCTGATATATCTATAAAATGGCCTAATGATATCTATTGGAAAGAAAAAAAGATAACAGGTATTCTTATCGAAAATGACATTATGGGCGATGAGGTAGATAAGGTAATTATAGGAGTCGGCATTAATCTGAATCAAACGGCTTTTGTAAGCAATGCTCCTAATCCTGTATCATTGAAGCAAATCACAAGTAGTTCCTATAATATAAAAGATATATTGAGACAGGTTTTGGGGCGACTGATGTTCTATTATGAGAAACTACAATCTCCTGAAATAATAAAATCTCGATATAAGCAATCGCTATTTAGAAAAGAGGGACTTCACCTTTTTGGAGATGCAGATACTACTTTTGCAGCAGAAATACACGATGTAGAAGACTCCGGTCTATTAGTCTTAAGATTGGAATCAGGCGAAATCCGTAAATTTGGCTTTAAAGAGATTCGATATATTCTTTAGTTACCATAGAAAAACTCAAACTCGAATGACAGGCTATCATATATCTCCTTTTGGATTGGGCTTTCCGAATTTTTAAATACGGTAACCTTTTCCAGAATTTGATCAGCCAATTGAGGAGTAACTTTTCCCGTATTTTTCAAAAACAGAGTTGCTGCATTTCTTAGCGATACATTTTCAGAAGAGATATCTTTCCAAATGTATTTAAATGTATCTAGATGTATGGTATTATTGAATGTTTTTGTGAGTAAACGTCTTACAAGCAGCCAATATCCTGTAGACCTTACATTGTCATCTTCACTGTTTATCCACTCTAAACTTACCTCATCGGCAAAGTCTGTCGTTTGAAACAAGTTTACACAAATTTGCTCCCTTATTTCTTGATTAGGAATCTGTGCAACCCATCGATTGGCAGTTTCAATAGTAAACTGTTCGGTAGGATAGAGTAGAGTAGCTAATATTTTCAATTCACGAGTGCCGTCAAGCCAAAGAGTTTCGGCTAAATCTTTATCTGATTCATAACGGGCAGCAATCTCTTTAATCTTTTGGATAGATACTCCAAAGTTGAGCTTGTAATTAAGCCCGTATCCTCTCATACTTGCCGAAGCAATGCCGTTCATAGCCATACGGCATCGCTTGCGGATATCTCTGATAATTTCGTCCTGCATTTCTTAAATTTCGTAATCTACAGCGATTCTACTATTTACGGCTTCTTTTACAAAAGGCAATACTGCTTGATGTAAAGGGTGGTTTTGATAAAAATCCAACGCCTCTTTAGAGGCAACTTCCGAGTAGAGTGCTACGTCGTAATTGGCTGCTGATTCAAGAAAATTAATACCAACTTCAACTTTAACAAGACCTTCGATTTTACCGTTAAGAGCCTCTAGCTTTTCTTTAATTAATGAAGCATTGGTGGCTTTGTTGTTTCCGTGAGCTTCCTCTTTTAGTTTCCAGAATACAATATGTTTAACCATTATCTAGTGTTTTTTGGATAATTAATAAGCAAATATATAGAAAAACAATGATTAGAAGAGTTTAATCTGATGAGTTTGTATACTCTTTGATAGCTTAAATTGAAGTGCATCAATAAACTTTATTATGCAATATACACTGCACCAACTATATTATATTTAAATTTGTATAGAAATTACCAATAATTATAATGATGAAATTATTATTACTAAGCAATTCAACTAATCCGGGAGAGCCATATCTGGGCTATCCGAAACAAACAATCAAGCAGTTTTTAGGAGATAAACCTCTCAATATAGTGTTTATACCTTATGCAGCAGTAACTTTTTCTTACGATGAGTATGCTGCTAAAGTAAATGAGAGCTTACAAGAAGTAGGTATCCAGGTGAAAGGAATACATACTTTTGTGAATGCAAAAGAAGCAATCCGTACCGCTGATGCCATTATGATAGGTGGCGGAAATACCTGGAAATTAACTAGGATGCTTCAGGAAAACGATTTGATAGACCTTATTCGCGAGAAAGTGAATATGGGTACACCTTATATAGGATGGAGTGCAGGTTCTAATGTCGCATGTCCTACTCTAAGAACGACCAATGACATGCCGATTGTTGCTCCATTAAGCTTCGATACATTGAATTTAGTCCCTTTTCAGTTGAATCCGCACTATTTGGATGCTCATCCCGAAAATCATGGTGGTGAAACGCGCGAAATGAGAATAAATGAATTTATTATCGAAAACCCGGATATCTATGTGGTGGGCTTGAGAGAGTCTACTATTCTGCATTTTGAGAATGGAAAATTGTCATTAATAGGAGATCGTTCAGCTCGAATATTTAAATTTGGTAAAGAGCCTTATGAATTGACATCAAAAGATGACTTTAATTTTCTAGTCAATCTGAACTAAAACTTCATGTAAATAGTTACATATAAGTATGCATTGTAATATATGCGTTATTATCTAAGTCGATGCCAACATATAGCAATGTAATATTGTGAATGAACTCGAAATCTTAATTGTGTGAATATGGGATATTTGAATAAGAAACTAAGAATACCAACTCCGACCTTTTTTATATTTGCAATTATACTTATTGCCTATTTCTCGCCCCGGGAAAGCAAGGTAAGTTATAATGAAAGTGAAGGTAAGCCTTGGAGATATGGACTTGTGACAGCTCCTTTTGACTTTCCTATTTATAAGGACGAAGCACAGCTTGAACAAGAGCGTGATAGTATTCTGAAAGAATATATACCCTATTACAGTGTTGATAAATTCAGATCGGAGCGAGCAATAACTCTTTTTACGAATGATGCTCAGGCTGCCGAAACTCCTGCTGCATATATTCAGTATGTACAGCGGAAAATGAAGGAGATTTATCAGGCAGGATTGATTTCTGCAACAGATTATGATAAGCTGGAAGACAGTAATTTAAAGCAACTGTATCTGATTAATGAGGATAATGTAGCCACGATTCGCAATGTAAATTCGTTTTATACCTCGAAATTGGCTTACGAAAAACTAATAAATGATCTTCCGGATAATTTGCAACTGTATGTTATTCAATCTCTAAATCTAAATAATTACCTGTATGATAATGTGATAGCGGATAATGAATTGTCAAAAAAAGCAAAAGACGAACTGTTGATGAAGGTGCCTTTTGCAGAAGGAAATGTTCTTTCGGGGCAGAAAATTATAGATAGAGGTGAGATTGTAACATCAAAAACGGTGCATATCCTTAACTCCTTACAAAAAATAACCGAGCAGAAAGAAGGTTCTGGAACCCGTAAGAATTGGATGGTGGTAGGTGATATTATACTTATTGCCGCACTTATAATGGCATTCATGACATATCTGATATTCTTCCGTCCAAGAGAGTATTACGATAGGCGTAATGTCCTCTTTATGTTGACAATGATTGTTATATTGTGTGTGCTGACAGGGGTATTTATAAAAGTCGGGTTCAATGTATATATCATTCCGTATGCTATGGCAACAATAATGGTACGTACCTTTATTGATTCTCGTACAGCCATGCTTACACACCTAATAACGGCTATTATATGTTCGTTGATGGTGCCCTTTCCTCAGGAATTCCTTTTATTGCAAATCCCTGTAGGATTTATGTGTATTTTTAGTTTGAAAGATTTATCCGAAAGGTCACAATTGATTAAATCTTCTTTCTTTATTTTGCTCACGTATGCCTCTCTTTATATCGGTGTTACTTTAGCTCTTAAGGGCGATATTAAGCAGATAGATCCTTTGATGTTCCTGTATTTTGCAATTAACTTTATGTTTGTAATGTTTGCATACTTATTGGTTTATATCTGCGAAAAAGTATTCGGTTTTATTTCGGGAGTAAGTATGATTGAATTATCCAACATCAATAAACCCCTTCTGCAACAACTGTCGGAAGTGGCTCCGGGTACGTTTCAACACTCTATGCAGGTATCCAATCTGGCGGCCGCGGTAGCTACTCGTATCGGAGCAAATGCACCGCTGGTACGTACAGGAGCTTTATATCATGATATCGGTAAAATGACAAATCCTGCCTACTTTACTGAAAATCAAATTCCGGGAATGAATCCTCATGTAGGGCTTTCCTATAAAGAAAGTGCAAGAATAATCATTAACCATGTGCCAGAGGGAATAAAGATTGCCCGTAAATATAATTTGCCTCAACAGATAATAGACTTTATAGCCACTCATCATGGAACGGGAAAAGTAAAATACTTTTATAATTCCTATAAAAACGAACATCCGGATGAGGATGTAAGCGAAGCCGATTTCTCGTATCCGGGTCCTAACCCATTTACCAAAGAAACAGCTATACTCATGATGGCAGATACTGTAGAAGCAGCATCCCGTAGCTTGAAGGAGTATACCGAAGAGTCTATATCTCATTTGGTAGACAGGCTGGTGGACTCTCAAATGCATGATGGCTTATTAAGGAATGCGCCTATTACTTTCAGGGATATTGAAATTTCCAAGAATATATTCAAGGAGAAATTGATGACCATATATCATTCCCGCATAGCCTATCCGGAGTTAAGTAAAGAAGCTGAGAAAAATATTGAAGATGCAGCAGAAAAAGCAACCATATAGATTTTAATCACACTAAATAAAAAAAATGGATATACCAAAGTCATTAAAAGTTGTAAGTATAGTATTGATAGTACTGGGAGTTATCAGGTTAGTTGCCGGAGCTTTAGGCTTGATTGGCTTAAGAGGTTTTTTAGATGAGAACCCTGATTTAATAACTCAAGTTATAATTGAGAATTTTATTGCAGGACCGCTAATCTTAATTTCAGGTTTGTTATTGTTGAAGGGCAAAGCTTTAGGGCGTTTTCTTTTGATATTGGCGGTCGCAGGATCTTGGATTGCCAGTTTTGTTATATCAAAAGAACCGGGTATTGGTACTCTGGTTATATTTGGAGTATTAATTGCAATCTTGTTTTTAGAAGACAATATAAAACTATATTTCTCGAATAAGAATTAAGGGTTTATACCTCTATTTCATAAAAAAAGGCATCAATCGATGCCTTTTTTTATTCGTCTATATCTTCCCATACATCATTGAAATGGGCCGAATGTAATTTCCGTAAAGTATAGAGTTCTTGCTCCATAGTCTGTACCTTTTTCAATAAGTTCTGTATTACATCTATACCCTCTATATTGATCGACAGGTCATAATACCAGTTTGCAAAACGTTCCAAATCGGGTAACTGAGACTCTCTTATATATTGTTCACCTTCGATGATCTCCAATTCTATTAATCCTTCGTTTTCCAACAAGTCAATAAAAGATGGCTCGACCTGTGAGTTACGGCAATATTCTTGTATTATAATTAGTTCTGTTTTCATCGTAATATCATTTTGATTGATAACTAGCCAGTTTCTTGAAGAGTTCTTTTTGCTCCTCATTCAAACCTGTTGGTACTTGTACATTATAAGTGATGTAGAGATCACCGAAATGTCCGTCTTTTTTATATACAGGAAATCCTTTTCCTTTCAAGCGAACCTTAGTTCCGTTTTGAGTTTCGGGTTTAACTTTCAGTTTGACTTTTCCCGACAAAGTGTCAATAAGGGTTTCGCCACCCAATACGGCTGTGTATAGATCTAATGACTCGTTTACATACAGATCGTTCCCTACACGTTTGAATACAGGATCTTCTGCTATAACGAATGTTATATACAGGTCGCCGTCGGGACCTCCGTTTGCTCCTGGCCCACCTTGTTTGGGCAGTTTAATAACTTGTCCGTCGGCAATACCGGCAGGAACGGTTATTCGTATATTTTTGCCATTTACGGCAAGAGTCTGTTTATGGGTTTCCGCAGCATCTTTTAGGCTGAGATGCAGTTCGGCTGTATAGTCTTGTCCCTTGAATCCGTGAGACCTTCCGGAGCGTGCACCACCTCCTCTGTTTCCGAATAGGGATTCAAAGAAATCCGAAAATTCGCTGTCATCGCCGGAATAACTATAGCTTGCACCGCCGCCAAAACCCCCGAATCCTCCACCAAAACCTCCACTTTGAGCTTGTTGCTGGCGGGCTTTTTCGTATTCTTCACCATGTTGCCAGTGTTCACCGTATGTATCGTATTTTTTTCTTTTCTCGGGGTCGCTTAATACTTCGTTAGCTTCATTTATCTGCTGAAATTTTTGATGTGCCTCTTTATCATCCGGATTCAAATCAGGATGAAATTTGCGTGCTAATTTTCGATATGCCTTTTTGATATCATCAGCTGAGGCATCTTTCTTTACCCCTAGTACATTGTAATAATCAATAAATGCCATATTTTATTTAGTTTATGTTATTAACATTTTAGGTTACTTATTCGTTCAATAGATTACAAAATAAGCATGCTTACGTAATTATTTTACAGTAAAGTTCAGAACCAGAGAATTGCCTGTTTCATCTACCACTGTTAAACGGTGTTTACCCGGATTAGGGGCTAATTCTTTTTTGTGAAAATTTTGAGTTTCGCCTACATAAGTGTCGTCCAGATGCCAGAATACTTTGGTCTGTGGGTTGCGATGTGCCAACTCAAAAACCACTTTACCGGGCGATCCGTCCAATTGTTTGGGTATGCTTACTGCTCCATTGGCAAACGGATATATGAACTCCATTGTTTTGGTTTGATCTTCATCCATACATTCGGGCGAAAATGGAGGTAGCATCTGATAAGATGGATGCTGTTCCTTATAGAACCATTCCCACGAAGGAGGTAATACAAACCATGAAGTTTGTATTATGCCTCTGTTTCCGGCACAATTTTCATATACCCTGTATTTATAATCTTCAGATACATTTATCCTGATATGAAAATTACAAGCATCGGTTTCCGTTCCTTTTTTAGTAATCCATATCGTGTCGGCAGATGTTTCTGGGCAATTTACCCCCGTCAGCATACCACTTTCTTTGCACACTTCGGCTTTTATAAGATCATTTTCCGGAGTAGCAAACCAACGGGAGGCAGGTAATGAGTTGAATATATCGAACATTACCATTCCGGCAGTTCGTGCCCCCGTTAATCCCGGACGACCTTCTCCGTCAGAATTTCCTACCCATACACCTACGGCATATTTGGGGTTGACTCCTACAGCCCAACCGTCGCGAAACCCAAAACTTGTACCTGTTTTCCATGCAATTTTCTGTATGGATGGTATCGACCTCCAGTCAATCTCTTCAGGGCGATTTACATTCGTCAGAGCGTCAAAGGTCAGCCAGATAGCACCGGCTTCAAATAGCGGTCTCGTAATACGTTCAATCGGTTTATTATTGTCCTCGTTGTAGATGTACGAGATCGGTTTGTACTTCCAGTAACGCTGTTCCCGATTGTAATCGTTCAAAGATTGTGCCATATGAGCATACATCGAGGTAATGTCCCATAATTTACCTTCGGCACCTCCCAGAATAAGCGAAAGTCCGTAAGTATCAGGCGAACGTGACAAAGTTGTCATACATGCATCTTTCAATAAAGTATAAAATTTAGGTATTCCGTATTTACGCAGTGATACAACAAAAGGAATATTCAACGAACGAGCCAATGCTTCGGATGCTGGTGCAGCTCCGTCATAATTCAAACTGAAATTTTTAGGACTAAAGCCATTTATATTGATTGGTATATCAGCTAATAACTGATTGGGTAGTAATTGCCCATCCTGGAGCATGGCACAATAGAGAAATGGCTTCAATATACTTCCTGTGCTTCGTGGTGCTTGAATAACATCCACCTGATTGGCTGAGATGCTTTTGTCGAAATTAACATTGCCACAATAAGCGACAATCTCGTTTTTTTCAACGTCAATAACTATTGCTGCTATATTCTTGATTTCATTCTGTGCAAACTCGGCATTCCATCTCGATAAAATGTTTTCGACAAGTAACTGTTGGCGTTTATCGATGGTAGATCGTATATGCTTACCTCCTTGTTCCATGTATATTTTGGTGACAAGGTGGGGTGTAATCTGAGGTAAAGGATAAGGTTCGAAAGGTAGTGGCTCGGCTATCGAAAGTTCATAGTCTATTTTGTCAATTATATCCTTTTCTTTTAGCTTTTTAAGTAGGGCATTTCGTTTGTTGAGGAGCTTTTCCCTGTTTCGCCCGAAGTGCATTATGGCCGGAGAGTTAGGCAATACAGCCAGAGTAGCGGCTTCAGCCCATGATAATGTTGATGGTTGATGTCCGAAATAACGCCACGATGCTGCTTCTATTCCAACTACATTGCCTCCCATAGGAGCATGTGATGCGTATAGGTTTATTATTTCGTCTTTGGAGTAGGAAAATTCCAGACGGGTAGCCAATATCATTTCGATAAGCTTTTCGCCGAAAGTTCGTTTCTCCTTTCTCGATAGTCGGATTGTTTGCATCGTAATGGTACTAGCTCCGCTTACGATACGTTTTTGAGTAATATTTTGCTTAATAGCTCTGAAAAGAGATATAGGATTGATTCCCCAATGAAATTTATAGTATTGGTCTTCGAACTGTGTAAGGCAAACACGATATTTTTCGGGTACGGAATCAACCGAAGGGAAACGCCATTGCTGATCGTTGGCGATACGTGCTCCCAATAGTTCATTTTCTCTATCGGAAACAACTGTGCTGTATGGAACATCAAAGAGTGGGGAAGGTAGACAAAAGATATACCAGATAACTAAAATACTACATACCGGAATGGCTATCTTATATTTAAGTTTGGCAGTTTTATATCTGCTTATCCACTCTTTGATCTTCTGTTTCATGTCTGGTTTATAACCTTTACTTTTTAAATTCAAGTTCGGCTGCTACCGGATAGTGATCCGACGCAACTCTGGGAACACTGTTTCTATCCCAATAGATATCGGTCAGAATGCCATAACGAATCACTTTAAAATCGTTATTGATAAATATATGATCTATACGTTCATCTGTTTTTCTGGTTAAGTTGAACGAGTTGAAAGTACCGTTGTTAGCATACTTAATAGGAGACAGTTCGTAAGAATCGCGAAGTTGGTTAGTCGTATTCAATAACATGTAACTTTCACTGTTTTGGTCGGAGTTAAAGTCTCCGGTCAATATAACAGGTTTTTTTCCTGCTATCTTTTTTATTTTTTCGAGAATAAGTTTAGCTCCTTCTTTACGTGCTTTAACTCCTACATGGTCGGTGTGTACATTGAACATATAGAATTCTTTTCCGGATGTTTTTTCTTTAAATTTACCCCACGAACAGATGCGGATACATACGGCATCCCATCCCATATTGGGTTTGGATGAATTGTTTGACAGCCAGAAGTTACCCGAATCGAGTAACTTAAACTTATCTTTTTTGTAGAATATAGCAGAATATTCTCCTGCTTGCTTACCATCGTCACGACCTACGCCAATATAGTCCATCTCAGGCAATTGTTCTTTCATATTCTCCAATTGATGATATAATCCTTCCTGTGTTCCGAAAATATCAAAGTCGTGATATTTTATCAGGTTACAAACTTCAGGGAGGCGTTGTTGCCATCCATTTCCGTTTTTAGCATCGTCCGAATTGGCATCATTGCGTATGTTGTATGTTGCCACAGTCATTGTTTGGGCATTTACAAAATATGAACAACCTGCTATGCAAAGTAAGAGTAGAAGTTTAGCTTTCATTTTTTTCTTAGTTTAGTGTTTTATTTGTGATGAAAACGGAGCCAATTTAATAAAAAAGCTCCGTTTCGTATGTATGTTTTTAGTATAATTAAGATCAGAGTTCTTACTCCTCATCTTTGAACCAGCCCGAATACATCAAATAATTTTTAGCTATTTTTTGATTCATTTCTTTAGCTTGCTCAGCGTCAACTTTCTTTACAAATTTAGCAGGGACTCCGGCATAAATACTACCGGGTTCGATGATTGTTCCACTCAATACTACCGATCCGGCAGCTACGATAGAACCTTCGCCTACCACCGCATGATCGAGAACAATAGCTCCCATACCGATCAAAGCACCGCTTTCTATTTTAGCTCCGTGTATTACTACATTGTGACCTATAGATACATCATCGCCAATCTCAACAGTAGATTTTTGATACAGGGTATGTAAAACCGTACCATCCTGAATATTCACACGATTACCTATGCGGATTGAGTTTACATCACCACGAAGTACAGCATTAAACCAAACGCTGCAATCGTCACCCATGATTACATCTCCTATAATTGTTGCATTATCTGCCAAAAAAGCATTTTTTCCTATCTGAGGCATAAATCCTCTAACTTCTTTTACTAAAGCCATTTTTTATCTTATTTTGTGAGGTCTGAGACCTGTTTAGAGTATTTCAATGTCAAAGCCCTTAGATTGCTTTTGTTTTATCTTTCAGCCATTCTTTTTCTTCAGAAGAAAGACCGGACGATAAACGATCGTATACATATTGGTGATAATTATTAAACCAAGATATTTCGTCAGTCGTAAGCATATCCTTAATTATCGGTGTAGTATCTATCGGGCAAAGTGTAAGTGTTTCGAATGAGTAGAATGTTCCGAATTCGGTTACACAATCTTCTTTTGTTAATATCAGGTTCTCGATACGGATACCATATTGATTTGCACGATACAATCCCGGCTCGTTAGATGTTACCATACCCGGTTGTAATGTAGTCGGGTTTTCATTCATACGAATGTTTTGAGGACCTTCGTGTACATTTAAGAAGTGACCTATTCCGTGTCCCGTTCCGTGTAAATAATTGAGTCCGTTATCCCATAACGCTTTTCTTGCCAATATATCAATTTGGCTGCCTCGTGTTCCTTCGGGGTATTTACAAGTTGCTATACCTATATGACCTTTGAGTACCATAGTATAGTCTTTTTTCATTTGCTCGGTAAGAGGTCCTACGGCAACGGTACGAGTAATATCGGTAGTTCCGTCAAAATATTGTGCCCCTGAATCTATCAATTGAAGCCCTTCGGGTTTTACTTTTGCTGAACTTTCGGGAGTTACATGATAGTGAACGATAGCTCCATTCGGTCCATATCCTGCGATGGTATCAAAACTCTCCCCTACATATAAGTCCTGTTGACTTCTGTATTCGGTTAGCTTATCTACGATAGTCATTTCTTCGACTTCGCCTGCTGGTACAGCTTTCTCGAACCACATGAGGAATTTTACTAAAGCAACACCATCGCGTTGCATAGCATTGCGAATGCCTTCCTGCTCAGTCTCATTCTTTCTGCTCTTCATCAGATCGGCAGGAGAGGGAATGTCTATGATACGGTTTGTTTTCGGTATTTTGTTATATAATGCAAACGAAACCTTTGAACTTTGCAAACAAATTCGGGTTTGAGTCGGAATTGCATTTACGTAATCAAATATTTTATTGTAGTCTGCAATTTGTATATTTTGTTGCCCGAAGTATTGAATCATTTCCTGAGTCAATTTCTTGGGGTTGATAAAGATAACTGTCTCTTTTTTTGAAACATAAGCAAAGCAAACAGCTACGGGGTTGCACTTCACATCATTACCTCTGATGTTAAATAACCATGCAATAGTATCAAGCGATGCTACCAGAAGCGAATCTGCTCCCTGTTTCTCTATTGTAGAGCAAACTAGTGCTATTTTTTTAGACGCTTCAACTCCGCTGTATTTTACAGGAAGTTCAAAAATAGTATTGGTTGGAATCTGAGGTCTGTCTTTCCAAATTTCAGCAAAAGGATCATAGTCTGTTATCAGATGCAATCCGTTCATTGTTAATTTGACGTTTAATTGGAAAGCTTCGCTCGCAGCATATACATTACCGTCTATACCGACACTATTTCCTTCGGAGAGTTCCGATATTAACCATTCTTCAATAGTTGGAGTCGTAGGTAAGCCTTCCCTAAAGAGGTCGATACCCGTGTTATCGAGTTGTTTTGCTGCTTGAAGAAAGTAACGTGAGTCAGTCCATAAACCGGCTTTATCTCGTGTAACCACGACAGTACCCGCCGATCCTGTAAATCCACTAATCCATTCCCTTGAAGCCCAATGATCAGCCGGATATTCACTCAGATGTGGGTCGGTGCTTGGGATTATAAACGCATGTAATTGTTTTTCTTCCAGAAATTTTCTAAGCGAAGCCAGATGGCGTTGTATTGAGTTTGCCATAATTTGTACTGTTTAAATGTCGTGAAACTAAAATTTCATCTTATTTGTTCCATAATAGACACAATTGCAGAAAGTAGCTATAACATAAATATTGATGTTACTTATTTCGGCCAGGGGCTATCATAAAACTATTGATTTCTAATTGCAGAAGGGTGAGTTTGGACTATAGGAGATGTTTGGTTTTAACTCTTCATTTTGCATGATCCAGTAAATCGTGCTCCCGGTTCTATTTCTATAACCTGTGTGGTTATATCTCCTATAAGGTTTGCTGTAACTCTAAGTACAATTGTATCTTCACATAATATATTACCTGATACCTTGCCTAATAAGTCGAGCGTTTGACATTCAACATCACCCGAAACATGACCATTGTTGCCAATGATGATTTTTCCGCGGCTGATGATATTTCCTTCGATAACTCCATCGATACGAATGTCATCCTGCGTTACAAGGTTCCCGGTCAGGACTGTTCCTGCTGACAATACATTATGCATGCCACTGGGGGCAGGTGCAATTTCCTTACGATTTAGCATATTTCAAATTATAAGTACGTTAAATATTTATTGCTGGATTTTATAATCATAATTGTCTCTGATTACTACTTTTACTAAAGTAATAAAAAGGGTTGAAACCTTAATTGAGATTATATGAGATAACAAATGTAAAAAAAAAACTTAGCTTTGCACCTCTATTTTTCTACTAATATATATTAGGATATGGAAACTTACATATTGCTTGAGAACGTTGAGATGTATGCCAATCATGGAGTCTTTCCTCAGGAGACACTCGTTGGTAATCTCTTTATTATCAATTTGAAACTGAAAGTCGATTTTGGAAGTGCTTCTAAGTCAGATGATTTGGGCGAAACAGTCAGCTATGCTGAGGTTTTTGATCTGGTGAAAAAAGAAATGGCTATTCCGTCAAAACTGCTGGAGCATGTTGCCGGACGCATCATCAGAGTGTTAAAAAATACATTTCCTAAAATAGAACAAATAGAACTGAAAATCTCGAAACGAAACCCTCCTGTTGGAGGTCAGGTCGAATATGCCAGTGTAATGATTATTGATTAAAGTTTGCAGATCTATTTTGTGAATTATGAGAAAGTTAAAAATAACCGAATTAAACCGTATTTCCCCCGATGAGTTTAAAGAAACTGCTAAAATTCCATTGGTGGTTATATTAGACAATATTAGAAGCTTAAATAATATTGGCTCTGTGTTTAGGACTTCGGATGCCTTTTTGGTCGAATCTATCTATCTGTGTGGAATAACCGCAACACCACCCAATCCTGAAATTCATAAGACGGCACTTGGAGCAGAATATTCTGTTGAGTGGAAATATTTTGAAGATACTGTAAATGCAGTAGAGAATTTGAGGGAAAAAGGATATACTGTTTATGCTATCGAGCAAGTCGAGAACAGTACTATGTTGGGTGACCTTCAATTAGATTCTCAAAAGAAATATGCCATAGTAATGGGCAATGAAGTAAAAGGTGTACAACAAGTCGTAGTAGATGCTTGTGATGGATGCATAGAGATTCCTCAATATGGGACAAAGCATTCGTTAAATGTTTCTGTAACTACAGGAATTGTTATCTGGGACTTTTTTAAGCAGCTTCACCCGTAGCAGATCTACGACTTTATTTAGATCGGTTGTTTTATAACTATAGATTTGAAGCTAAAGTTTATAAGTGGATCTTTAATCTTGCAGATCAATAACCTGCATTACTTTGGCTACTACACCTGCATTTTGCTGAACATATCTTCCTGCATGATTGCCGGCAGAAGTCAATACCTGTGGATATTCCAGAAATTCATTCATTAGGCTCCAAAAGTTCTCTTCGTCTTGTATGGGGTATCCTCCACCTTCTTCTATCATTTGGTGAGCCTCTCTGAATTTCTTGAAATTAGGTCCGAAGAATACAGGAACACTATATACGGCAGCTTCGAGTATATTATGGATACCTACACCAAAACCTCCACCTACATAAGCAATTTCACCATATCCATATAGTGATGATAATAGCCCGAATGAATCTATAATAAGACAATCGTATTGATGTACGTTTTCAAGTGTAGCGTTAGAGTAACGAATGTAAGGTCGTTTCAATATACTTTCGATATAATTTAAGTGTGCTTCGTGTATCTCGTGAGGTGCAATAATTAATTTCAGCTCAGGAGTACCGTTAAAATATTTGATAAATATATCTTCATCTTTAGGCCATGAACTTCCTGCAACCAGAGTCATCTGTTTTTCACCATTTGCATTTTTGCTGAATGCTTCGGCAATGGGAATTGGTTGGGCATTGTTTTTTATTTCGAGAACTCTGTCAAAGCGAGTATCTCCGCAGATTTCAACATTGGTTACTCCTATATTGTTGAGCAATTGTTTGGAGTTTTCGTCTTGTACACAGATACATGAGTAAAAATGGAGTATCTTCTGATAAAGCTTACCATACCATCTGAAAAATATCTGATTGGGGCGAAATATGGCCGAAACCATGTATATAGGCGTATTTCTCTTACTTAATTGATTGACATAATTATACCAGAACTCATATTTTATAAAGATTGCCATATAAGGATTGGCAAGTTTAAGAAAACGTTTCACTTTGCTTTTTCTATCGAATGGCAGGTAGCATACTATGTCGGCTAATTCATAGTTTTTACGAACTTCGTATCCGGAGGGAGAGAAGAAAGTTACAAGTATCTTATAATGGGGATGCTTTTCCTTTATATCTTCAATAATGGGTCTTCCTTGCTCAAACTCTCCTAAAGAAGCAGCATGCAACCAAATGTATTTGGCTTTTGGATCAATTTCGGCTTCAAGTTTTTTAAACACATCTCTGTGCCCTTTAACCATCAGTCGTGCTTTTTTGTGGAAAGGTGATATGATGTATACGATAAAAGCGTAAAGGCCTATGACAAAATTATACATGCTTAAGCTCTGTAAGTAAAAGAATATTAATGTTATGTTTTGGATTTATAACAGACAGTTGTTGTGTCTGATTATCTGATATTTGTATGTTTTATACAATCTTAGATACGGCAGTTTTCAATCGGGCAATAGTTTCTTCTTTGCCTATCGTTGCTGTTATGTCGAACATATGAGGGCCTTTCGATTCTCCTACAATAGCTAGCCGGAAAGCATTCATGATATTACCTAAGTGGTATCCTTTATCCTCGATCCATTTTTTTACAATTTCTTCCTGATTGTGTGCCGAGAAGTCGGAAATGCCACTAAGCACCTCACATAATTCACTAATATGGGCAGGAGAATCTTCTTTCCAGCGTTTTTTGACTACTTTTTCGTCATAGTTGACGGGGGCTTTGAAAAAGAACGAAGATTGTTCCCACAAATCAGGAATTAGATTTGCACGTTCCTTGATAAGTCCTACAACAGTCTCTACATATTCAATATTAGTGTCGATGCCTTGTTTTTGTAAAATAGGCACAAATAATTTAGCCAATTCTTCGTTTGATGTAGATTGGATATATTGATGATTGAACCATTTGCCTTTTTCGAAGTCGAATTTAGCTCCACTCTTACTGCATCTCTCGATAGTGAATAGTTTGGTAAGTTCCTCCATAGACATAATTTCCTGATCGTTACCGGGGTTCCATCCCAATAAAGCTAAGAAATTAACAACCGCATCGGGCAGATAACCGCTTTCTCTGTATCCGGAAGATACTTCCTGTGTTTTGGGGTCAGTCCAAAGGAGTGGAAATACGGGGAAACCTAAACGGTCTCCGTCTCGTTTGCTCAATTTACCTTTACCATCAGGTTTCAGAAGCAAGGCCAAGTGGGTAAATTTAGGCATGGTATCGGCCCATCCGAAAGCTCTGTAAAGCAATACATGGAGGGGGGCAGATGGTAACCACTCTTCGCCTCTTATGACGTGCGATATTTGCATTAAATGGTCGTCAACAATATTGGCTAGGTGATATGTGGGCAGATTATCGGCCGATTTAAACAGCACTTTATCATCCAGTTCCGAAGAGTTTATGACCACTTTTCCTCTGATGAGGTCTTCGACAACAACATCTTCGTTCGGTTCTATTTTGAAACGAACTACATAATTTTCTCCTTTATCAATTAAAGCCTGGACTTCTTCTTTTGAAAGAGTCAATGAATTACTCATTTGACCTCTAGTTGAAGCATCGTATTGAAAATTTTCAATTTCGGCTCTTTTCATTTCCAATTCGGCAGGTGTATCGAACGCCATATATGCAGCTCCTTTTTGTAGCAAAATATCTACATATTCTTTATATATATGCTTTCTGTCCGATTGTCTGTATGGACCGTATTCACCACCAATATGAGTTCCTTCATCAAATTTAAGCCCTAACCAGGTTAGCGCTTCTATGATATACTGTTCGGCACCCGGAACAAAACGCTGGGAATCTGTATCTTCAATCCTGAGAATAAAGTCTCCTCCCTGCTGTTTAGCAAAAAGATAATTATAGAGAGCTGTGCGTACTCCTCCGATGTGTAATGGACCTGTGGGGCTGGGGGCAAAACGCACCCTTACTTTTGAACTCATAATGACTAGAATAAATTGGAAAAACGGCTACAAAAATATGTAAAAAAACTCAATAAAATGAACAAAAAGGTCGAAATGTGCGTATGCTACATTCCGACCTCTGTTTTTTTGCTATGAAAAGGTCTTTTAAAACTTCAATTTGTTAGCAATATCTTTAGGTACAGCTTCTTTGTTTACTACAAAACTGATTGTTTTGTATTTTACAAATGCTTCGGATGCATACCATATTCCTTTATATGCACCGGCTTCGCCCCAAGAGTTTTTTACCAAATAGTATTTAGTTCCGTTTTGATCTTTTACCATACCGAAAATCTGCATGCCATGATCGTCCGTTGTTTCGTAATTATCAAATCCTTTCTGACGAAGTTCTTGTGTAATGACTAGTTCTTTTACAGGACCTTCCTCGATTTTCTTTTTGATGGTTGATGTTTTTTCCGCAGCAGATAAGCCCAGCCAGTGCGCCTGATCCGAACCAATATTTTCGGGAGCACTTTCGTCGGGCACTACTGCTATTCCGTTACGGGAAAAACCAACTTCACTTACATCCGAAGCCCATGCAACTGTATATCCTTTTTCTATGGCGTTGTCTATAATCTTTGTTATATCATCCAACGGAACATTGTATGATAATGCCCAACGCCAGTTGTCGGGAACTTCTACAGCAAAAGGTACATAAAACGGATGATGCGTGAACGATGTGAATGATATATAGTTATTGCTGTTCAATCCTAATTCCTGAGCAAAACTTTGAGGGGTGTAATTTTTTCCTTTGTAGGTGAAATTTTCGGGTTTAGCTCCTAGATAAGCGTCAAGTATACCTGTAAAACCATTATACCAAGCTGTAGAAAGCTTTTTGTTGCCGTTTTTCATAACACCGTTGATGTAGCCGGTAAGGCCATCTGCCATTTCGCCGTGTTTATGTCCGCTTTCGCCGTAGTTTAGTCCGGGCATAGCTTCATTGGGCACAACACCATACTCGTTTATAGTCTCGATAACATCTGCAAAAGAACCTCCTTGTGCAAAGTTTAGACTTCCGTTTAAGCGGATATATTTTACAGCTTTATCTTCGTAATTGCGGCGTACAATATACATTTCAGAAAGATCCAGATCGCCTTTCCCCATTCTTAATAATTCGGATTCTAAAAAGCCGACACCCGAAAATGACCAGCATGTACCACTGCTTCCTTGGTTTTTGATAGAGGTAATAGGGTTTTGTTTTATTACAGAGAACTGATAGCCGGATGACGCCGTACTATCTTTTTGTGCCCATGTTGATACAGCTATCAAAAGGGCAACCGATGCGACAAAAAATTTCTTCATATTATATTCTTTTTAAGGTCTCAGACCTATTTTACAGTCGATCCAAATACAAAGACGAGTGGTTATTGTTGATTTGAAAGACGACATTAAGTACTTTTACTTGTTTAATGTTACAAAGGTAAAGAAATAAGGCTTAATCTTGTCTTTTTTATCTTAAAAGAGTTATTCTTTTGACCATATATCTATGTATGATTGTGCTATATTTATATAGTCGTGGTGTTTTTCGATGAATAAACGGCTGTTGCCGGATAACTCGGCAATTTTTGATTTGTTTAAAATGATATTTTCCAGTTTCTCAAAAACGTCTTGTTCCGAAGGTTGTACGTTTATAATCGGATGATTGTCTTTTTCGATTAAGAGGTTGTACATCTCAGGTTCTCCTCCTCCAACAACTACTAAACCCTGAGCCATGGCTGTGAGTGCATTCATGCCGGGAGTGTACGAGTATAGTTGATCGAGCAATATGTCGGAAGTGTCTCTCATCTTTATATACTCTTGATAGGGTATTGATTCTGCTTTATGGATGATGCAGTCGTGCGGATATTTAGAGTGTATTTCTTTTAAAGACTTGTATAAAATGTCGGCACCTTTTATTTCGTTTCTCAGTCTTTGTATACCAATGAAAAAAGCAACTTTAGTAACATCTTTGCCTCTTTGTTTGAAAATTATTTCGGAAGTGTTGACAGGTGCGGCTATGTAAGTGAGTTTCTCTCCGAATTCAGGCTCGTAAGCGACGAAATATTCGTATAGGCAGGCAATTATACCATCGGATTTTTCTGCGATTTCACGATTGACTTTTACTTTATCTTTATCTGACCATATACGAATCAATTCTTTTGCAGAGCCGAGATATTCTGTCCTACCCGGGATGTCAAATTCAGAGTAGCGGAATGTCTTTTTATTTAAACAAGCTTGCAGCCAATAAGCATCGTTACCGAATGCTCCCATAAATACCTTACCATTGTGTTTCTTTAGATAATTAAACGCAGCTAGGTTTTTACTTGCTTTAAGATCAAGAAAAAAAGGATTTATAATTTGTACTATATCGTATCCCTTAAATTGTCTGAAAGTTTTTCCGAGAAGATAGATATATTTAACTGTATCAACGAAGTTGTTGCTGTTGCGGGTAATATCAATGTCTCGCTGATAGTTTTTATAACGATCTCCATTAGAAGCTACTACAACCGAATGTCCCAAAGCTTGCAGGCCTTGAGCTAAAGTCCAGTGCAGGTTGCTGTATTCTCCTAATAAAAGTATTTTCATTTAAGTCTTCATTGAGGTCTTAGACCTTTTTATCCCTAAGGTAAGTGTAATACCAGTAAGTTGTTATAATTTTTAAATATAGCAATTAATATTGGGTATTGCATGATCTGTAAACAAAGGTATAAACTTTTATAAAATTATTCTGTTTATATTTATAGCAGAATAAACGTATATACTTTTGTTCTATTTGTTAAAATGTAATCATAGTGAGTGGTTGCAATGATATTGAATGTAAGAATAAGTACTTTCTGGTACGTTATAAAGATTAAATGAATACATCAGGTATCGATATTGTATTGCCTTGGGTGGATGGACAAGATAAAGTGTGGCAGCAAAACTTTCGACAATATGCCAGTCAGTCACTTATAGGAGATACTCATGCAATCCGTTTTAGAGACTGGGATTTGCTGCGTTATTGGTTCAGAGGGATAGAGAAATTTATGCCATGGGTCAATAAAATTCACTTTGTAACATCGGGGCATATTCCGGAGTGGCTCAATCTTGATCATCCCCAATTGAACTGGGTGAAACACGAAGAATTTATTCCGGGCGAATATCTGCCAACGTTCAGTGCAAATACTATAGAACTCAATCTGCATCGCATAGAATCTTTGTCGGAGCATTTCATATACTTTAATGATGATTTGTATATATTGAACCATCTGAAACCGTCGCGCTTTTTTAAAAATGGATTGCCCTGCGATTATGGTGTAATGACTGCTAAACCGTCGAGCGGAGGTATTATCCATATGGCTATTAACGATCTGGATGTGCTGGATTCTTATTTTAATAAGCATCAGCAGATCAGAAAGTATTGGAGAAAATGGTTCTCTCCGAATTACGGATTGAAACTTTTAAGTAATCTTTTACTATATCCATGGCGCGATTTTTCGGGTTTTATCGATCCGCATTTACCTAATGCCTTTCTAAAATCCACCTATGATGATGTTTGGTCACAGGCAGCTCCTAAATTACATCTTACTTGCCGGTCAAAATTCAGGTCTAATTCGGATGTAAACCAATGGTTAATCCGTTACTGGCAGTTGGCTGCGGGAAAATTTCACCCGTATAATACGGTAAAAGATACTACCTGTGTGGATCTGACAGACCATTCGCTACTTCATATATGTGACCAGATTGTACGTCGGGAATACGATATAATGTGCCTGAATGATAGTGTGGAGATTTTAGACTTCAAAAGGGCGAAAAATACTTTGAGGCGAAGCTTTAAGGAGGTTTTTCCTCTAAAATCGGCTTTTGAGAAGTTTTAAGGATTTATGGTTGAGCATGCAGCTTTTTCAGAATAATATCGGCAGCTTTCTTTGAAGCTCCAGCTTCCCCTAGTATATTGATAATATGATCGTATCCCTCCAGCATATTATTTCTATATACTTTGTCATTCAGAAGCCTGTCTAATTCTTCCTCGATATTTTTCTGCGAGAAGTATTTAGCAAATAACTCTTTAACCACTTCTTTGTTGGCAATAAGATTCACAAGAGAAATATAAGGTGTATGTAAAATGTTTTTAAATGCCCAATGTGCAAGATGAGGTACGGGCATTCTGTAACAAACTATTTGTGGAACTCTGAATAGAGATGTTTCGAGAGTTGCTGTGCCTGATGTCACGAGTGCTGCATCCGAATAAGAAAGCAGGCGATAGGTTTGATCGAATATAATTTTACAGTTACTGTCGGCTGTATACGTCTTATAATAATCGGGATTCATACCCGGTGCCCCTGCAATAACGGCTTGATAGTCGCGAAACTTTTTAATAACCTCTAACATAGTCGGGAGATTATCTTTTATTTCTTGCTTGCGGCTGCCTGCTAACAGGGCAATGAAAGGTTTCTCCGCCAGATTATTCTCTTGTATGAACTTCTCTCGCGAATCACCTTTATTTTTTTCCTTGAAATCGGCTATTGCATCTACGGTCGGATTACCTACATAATCTACTCTGTAATTGTGTTTCTTAAAGAAATCAACCTCAAAAGGTAATATACAGAGCATTTCATCTACATATTTCTTGAACGATTTTACCCTGTATTCTTTCCATGCCCATACTTTGGGCGAAATGTAATAATAAACTGGAATATGGGTTTTGGTTTTAACAAACTTCGCAATTTTAAGATTAAACCCGGGATAGTCTATCAGTATAACTACATCTGGTTGATAATCAACAATGGCTTGTTGACACATTTTCATATTGCGGAGAATAGTCCTCAGGTTTAACAAAACGGGAATGAAGCCCATAAAAGCCATTTCCCTGTAATGCTTAATAAGCTTTCCTCCCTGAGCCTGCATAAGGTCTCCCCCCCAAAAACAAAAATCTGCTTCAGGGTCGGTAGCTTTCAATGCAGCCATAAGATTAGAAGCATGCAAATCGCCCGAAGCCTCTCCCGCAACTAGAAAATATTTCATATAATTATATCAAGTCTTCTAAATTCTTCATTTGATCTACCAGCTCATGTGCAGTCATGTCAACCTTGGTAGGAACGATGGATGCATAACCATTGGCTAAGGCCCACTCGTCGGTCGATCTGTCGTCCGGTGTATCATTCTCGAAATATCCTGTTAACCAATATATTTCGTTATCAGCACCGTCTGCCGATTTTTTGAATTCTTTGACAAACTGACCGGGAGCTTGTTTGCAAACTTTGATTCCTTTCAATTCTTTTGTCGAATGAGGTATGTTTACATTTAAGCAAACACCTTTAGGCAATCCGGTTTTCAATACGCTTTCACTCAGAGTGCGGGTTATCTTGTTGGTGTGAGAAAAATCAGCATCATAATGGTGGTCTAATAACGAAAACCCGATAGATGGCACTTTGTAAAGGCATCCTTCGATAGCTGCCCCCATTGTTCCCGAATAAATAACACAGATCGAAGCATTGGAGCCGTGATTGATCCCCGAAACAACAAGATCGGGTTTTCTGTCCAATATTTCACTTATACCCAACTTTACACAGTCTACAGGTGTTCCGGTACAGGCATAAATAGTAATGTCATTTTCGATGTCTTTTTTGGCTAAATAGTACCTTATGGGCTGTATCGAGGTAATGGCGCTTGACATTCCCGAACGGGGTCCATCGGGTGCTACAACTACTATTTCGCCAAGTCCGATTAATGATTGTGTTAACGCTTTTATACCTTTGGCTTTATAGCCGTCGTCATTAGTGATGAGTATTAATGGTTTCTTTCCAGACATATCTTATAATTTCTATATTTTTACATTGAATTACAAAGATACAGAAATATTTTCGTAGAGATTAAGTGATTACTGAAAGACTTCAATACAATTTTGAAAGAGGAATATTGATCTAAAATCTGTACTTTTGTTCATTATATAAGGTCTTAGTCCTTAAATACAACGTTTTGTTAAATATCATTCTTATGAAAAAATCTATTTATTCCTTACTTCTGATTCTTTTGTCCACTAGTGCGGCTTGGACTCAACAATACCATAAGCCGGTGAGACCTGTGAAAAATGTAATAGTAATGATTCCCGATGGAACTTCTATCGGTGTAGTATCAGCTGCCCGATGGTATCAGATATACAATAAGTTGGGAGGCGAGAACCTAAATATTGATCCTTATATTTGTGGTACGGTGAAGACTTTCTCGTCCAATGCTCCTATCGGAGATTCTGCACCCACTACTTCTGCTTATATGACAGGTATGCCTCAGCGTACGGGCAATGTGGCGATTTATCCGGTAGCCGATCCTGAGAACGATTTAGTACAGGTTGATCCTGAAATGGCTTATCAACCACTGGTTACTATCTTGGAAGCTGCAAAGATCCAAAAAAATAAAGCTGTGGGAATGGTGGTTACAGTTGAGTTTCCTCATGCTACTCCTGCCGATTGTTCGTCTCATTATTATGCTCGTGGCAAATACGAATATATAGCACCACAGATAGCATATAATAATTTGGATGTAATGTTTGGCGGAGGCAATTCTATATTGACCGATGACATAAAAGATCACTTTAAGAAAAATAATACGACTTTAATTCAGAATGATATAAATGCTTTCCGGTCATTTGAGGGAGATAACAAAGTTTGGGCATTATTTCAAGACCGGGAGCTGCCTTATGATTTGGACAGAGATCCTTCGCTTATTCCATCTTTGGAGGAGATGACAAAAAAAGCAATTGATTGCTTGTCTGAAAATGACAACGGTTTTTTCCTGATGGTAGAGGGTAGTAAAGTCGATTGGGTAGCACATGGTAACGATGCTGTGGGCTGCATTACCGAATATTTGGCTTTTGACAGGGCGGTAGGTGCAGCAATTGATTTTGCGAAGAAAAATGGAGAAACTGCGGTGATTATCCTTCCTGATCATGGAAACAGCGGATTTACTATCGGTCGCAGAGATTTGAAAAGTTATGATAAAGCAACTTTTGAACAACTGTTTGGGAATGTTTCCAAGTATAAAAAAACAGGAGAAGGGTTGGAGCGAATATTACTGCAAGAGAAACCCGAAAATTTTAAAGCTGTATTTAAACAATATACCGATATCGATTTGACGGAAGACGAATTAGCTAGCCTGTTGAGTTCTAAAAATTACAAAGAGGCCGATTATATGAAAAAAGCAGATAGTCCTAATATGGGGCATGCTATTGTAGATATCATGAATAGCCGCACTTATTTTGGATTTACAACAGGAGGTCATACAGGCGAAGAGGTTTTCTTGGCTGCTTATCATCCTCAGGGAGATGTTCCATTGGGAATGAATACCAATGTTCAAATCAATAATTATTTGTCAGATGTTTTGGGGTTAGATGAAAGTTTACCTGAAATGACAAAAGAGGTTTTTGCAAAACATCAGGATGTTTTTTCGGGACTTCAATATTCAATTGATAAGTCGACTGATTTTGCTCAGTTGACAGTGAAAAAAGGAAAGAAAACATTGGTTGTTCCGGCTTTTAAATCGGTTGCATATCTTAATGGAAAAGAAATAAATCTTGGTTCGGTAGTAGTTTATATTGATAAAAACGATACTTTTTATCTTCCTTCAAACTTGATAGAGCAATTGAATTAAAATTTATAGATTAATTAATTAACTTTGCCAACTGAAAATTTAAGATTAATAATTAAACAATCATAACACATGATTAATGTAGACCAACTCAAAGAAGTGTTGGAGCGCGAGCAAGCGTTGAGGGGGTACCTTTGACGTCGATGCGAAAATAATCCAATTAGAGGAAGAAGAAATAAGAACGCAGGACCCAGATTTCTGGTCTGATAATAAGGCTGCCGAAGAGCAGATGAAAATAATCAGAGAGCTGAAAGGATGGTTGTCCGGATATAATAAAGTAAAAGCAGCAGTTGAAGAATTGCAGTTGGCTTTTGATTTTAATAAAGAAGGAATTACATCAGAAGAAGAAGTTGACGAAGCCTACAACCATACAATCGAAGTATTGGAGGATATGGAGCTTAAAAACATGCTTCGCCGTGAAGAAGATAAACTGGGTGCGGTACTTAAAGTGAATAGTGGAGCCGGTGGAACCGAAGGGCAAGATTGGGCTTCGATGCTTTTCCGTATGTATCAACGCTGGTGCGAATCAAAAGGTTATAAGGTAACCATTACCAACTTTCAGGAAGGTGATGAGGCAGGAATCAAAACTGCAACCATTCAGGTTGAAGGCGATTTTGCTTACGGTTACCTTAAGTCAGAGAATGGTGTACATCGTCTAGTGCGTGTGTCTCCATACAATGCACAAGGTAAACGTATGACTTCTTTTGCATCTGTCTTTGTGGTGCCTTTGGTTGACGATACTATCGAAATTGATATCAATATGGGTAGCATAACATGGGATACTTTCCGTTCAAGCGGGGCAGGAGGTCAGAATGTAAACAAGGTAGAAACGGGAGTTCGTCTGCACTATAAATACAAAGACGAAGAAACGGGAGAGGAAAAAGAGATTGTTATTGAAAATACGGAAAGCCGTTCTCAATTTGGAAATAAAGATAATGCAATACGTTTGCTGAAATCGCAACTTTATGATATCGAATTGGAAAGACGCAGCCGTATGCAGTCGCAGGTTGAAGCTGGAAAGAAAAAGATAGAGTGGGGATCACAAATTCGCAGTTATGTTTTTGACGACCGCCGTGTAAAAGATCACAGAACCAATTACCAGACATCGAATGTGAATGCTGTTATGGATGGCGATATTGATGGTTTCATCAAAGCTTTCTTGATGGAGTTTGGAGCGGATGTGTAGGGTGAAGATTTTTTAATGTAAAGAAATTGTTATTGATATATTTGTGAGAGGCTGTCTTTTAAAGACAGCCTCTCCTTGTTTTTTATAACTAACAGAGGTTGCGTATGTGATTTTTTAATAAGCTATGTTACTAATCGGATAGAGTGTGTTTTAATTGACTGATTTTTCAAAAGGAATAATAAGTGATGGACGATATTCAAGAACAATTTCTATATCTCTTAGAAAAGAATATAGGGATGATTATTAAGATTTCGAGAGCCTATGCACAAGTCAGGCAGGATAGGGAGGACTTAATTAATGATATTACCTTTGAACTGTGGAAATCATTTAAGCATTTTAAAGGAGAATCTAAGATTTCAACATGGATTTATCGGGTTGCGCTGAATACTTCTATGAACTATAAACGGAAAAATAAAAATGGCACGTTGCTTTCCTCATTCAATGATTTAAAAGAAAAAGATATAGGCTCGTGGCTGTCGAATGAGGATAATTCATCGGAATTAGAGATCTTGTATCGTTGTATAGACGAATTGAGTGAAATTAATAAAGCAATTATTTTACTCTATTTGGATGGTAATTCGCACGATGAAATATCAGAAATAATGGGCATTTCTAAGACAAATGTCGGTACGCGAATTAGCCGAATTAAGGAACAGATCAGAACTTTAGCAATTTCAAAAATCTAAGCATTATGGAACTAACTGAATTAGAAAATATCTGGAGAGATTCCGATAGAAGGATTGCAGATAATACCCGTTTAAATAAAGAAATTCTGAAAAGAATGCTATTGGTGAAGCCGGAGAGACGATTAAGTTGGATGAAAGTCAAAGCCATATATAGGGTACTTTCTCCGGTACTGCTTTTTATGGTGTTGCTAATAGTTGATTTTCAGTTTCGTCCGACACTTAATTTTTATATTGGCTTGGCGTTATTTATACCCGTATACTTAATCAATTATGTTTGGGATATCAAATATTTCCTGTTGATTCGTAAGATTGATTTTTCAGATACGATTCTGACAATAAAAAAGAGGTTTGCTCAACTTGAAAAATATACAATCAGAACATCAAAAATACGCCATCTGTTAATGCCCATTGCCATATTAGCTGCTTTACTTATATTTTTTGAGAAGTTTGTATGTAATATAGAATCGGTAATAATGTTGCTTTTGATACTACTTGTTTTTATCGCATCAACATATTACAGGTTTAGATATTCAATTTTTGAACGTTTTAAAAAGCTGAATAAAGAGATTGAAGAAATCGAAAATCTGGAGAAAGAATAGTCTTTTCTACTCCTTTAACAGCTTTGTTTTCAATAAAACACAGAGTCTCTAAAATATATGTTGGTATATTTTGATATTGTTGTAAAATAAGTTAATTTTACATTATTTTGCATACTTTAAGGATGTATGGCTATTTGTCGGTTTAGTCGGTAATACAACGAGAGCTAGTTACAGTTTTAAAGGTATCATTAAATATTTTTTCTTTTACTTATATGTTAAGCTGAGAGAATTCTACAATATCTATAAATAATAAATATCTGAACAAGATGAAAAAACTAATTTTATTAACACTGCTTTTATTTGTCGGCTTTTCGCTAAGTGCCCAAGATATGCCCGAAATAGTATATCTTAAGAATGGTAACCTGATTAGAGGTACAATTATACAGATGATTCCTGACGAATCACTGGAAATTAAATCTCGAGATGGTAAGGTGTATGTTTATCAAATGAGCGAGGTGCTGCGTATCGAAAAAAATATGTCAGCTAAAGTATCAGCCGATAAAGCACGTCCTGTATCAAATTATTCAGATTCATATACATCAAGATCCAGAGACGAATTTGCTGAGCCCGCTTACTATTCTTCTGACAGCTATAGTTTAAATGCCGGTTATCGTGGAATGTTTGACTTAGGATATTCTGTTAGTGTAGATGCTGCTGAATTGAACAGATTGGAATTCTCAACTTCACATGGTTATCAGTTTAATCCATATTTGTATTTAGGTATTGGTGGTGGGGCAAGCTTTTATTATGATAAGGCTGTACCTTCTACTGTATCTTTTCCTGTATTTATTAATCCCAGAGTCGATTTCAGTACAGGAAAGGTTTCTCCTTTTATTGATTTGAAAGGCGGGTATACATTTGGAGAGTATGTAGAGGGGCTTTATATTTCTCCATCTATAGGGGCACGTTTTGTTGCTGGTAGTGGACTAGCGGTTAATTTTACTATGGCATATACATTGCAACAAGTCGAAATATATGAAAATTATTATACTTCTACCCATATAAATATTGGAGCTATTACTTTTAAAATAGGTTTCGATTTTTGATAAAGAACTACATAAAAAAGGAGCTTGACAGATATCTGTCAAGCTCCTTTTTTATTGTACATACATGAGATCGCTCATGATGCTATCTGAAATAAATATACCTTGTGGTGTTATCTTGTAATGACTGTCAGAGAGAATTACATTGCCTGATTGTAAATGCTTTTTAAGATTGTCTTCACAATAATCGAGCATTTCTTGTCCGAATTTTTCTTTTAGAACAGAGAGGTTAATACCCCACATGGTGCGCATGCCTGTCAGAATAAAATCATTGTAGCGGGATTGAGCATCCAGAATCTCTTCTTCAATATCAGGCTTACCGCTCTTTATTCCTTCAATGAATTTGGGTATGGAGGCTACGTTCCAACATCTGTTTATCTGATTGTAAGAATGTGCCGAAGGACCTAATCCCAGATATTTTTTGTCGAGCCAATAGGAGGTATTGTGACGCGAAACCAGTCCGTCTTTGGCGAAGTTTGATATTTCGTAATGAATAAAACCTGCCTCTTTCAGTTTTTCGATTAATAGAGAAAACATATCAAGGCTTAATTCCTCATCAGCCGATCTTACGTCTCCTTTTTGCAGTAATCGATACAATTTAGTTCCCGTTTCATATATAAGGTGATAAGACGATATATGCTGTATATTCAGTTCGATCGCTTGGTTAAGGGTATCTCTCCAGATGTCCATTGTCAGGTCGGGCAGACCATACATAAGGTCTATACTGATATTCTTAAAGCCACCTTTTTGAGCCAGCTTTACAGCCTCCACTGCTCTTTGGGCTGAATGCCGTCTGTTTAGAAACTTTAGTTGTGCATCATCAAAACTTTGGACACCCATACTCAATCGGTTGAAGCCCGATACTAAGAGCTGACCTATATAGGTTTCATTCAGATCGTCGGGATTAGCCTCGAGAGTTATCTCGGCTTGTGGGCTTATCGCAAAGGTATTTCGAAGCGTATGAAGTATTGATTGTAAATCTTCTATTGTTAATTGCGAAGGTGTTCCGCCACCAAAGTAAATAGTCTCGATAACTTCTTCACCTAGGTAGCCGGCACGAAGGACAGCTTCTTTACATATCGATGATACATAAGGATTTTTTTGTTTCATGTCGGTTCTTGTAAAAAAGTCACAATATATGCATCTTGTTTTACAGAAAGGAACATGTATATATATACCTGCCATTATTGTTCTGCGTACATCTTCTCGATCAGGTCTTTGTATTTTTCAACAACAACCTTTCTCTTTATTTTCAAGGTATTTGTAAGTTCGCCTGCTTCCATTGTGAATGGCTCAGGTAAAAGCGTAAAACGTTTTACCTTTTCATAAGGAGCTAAATCAGCCTGACGCATTTCTATACGTCCCGATATCATAGAGTTAACATCTCTGTTCTGAAGTAAATCTTCCATTTTATCGTATTGTATCTGATTCTCTTCGGCCCATTTAATTATGGCTTCGTAGTTTGGTACAATCAGTGCACTTACAAATTTTACCTCATCGCCAATAACGGCTATCATATCTATAAACTTGTCGTTGGCAATGATAGTCTCTATAGCTTGGGGAGCAATGTATTTCCCGTTAGAGGTCTTGAATAGATCTTTAATTCTCTCGGTCAGTACAATTACATTATCATCTAAGAGTTTGCCTGAATCTCCCGTTCTGAAAAAGCCGTCTTCGGTAAAGACTTTAGCTGTTTCTTCAGGTTTTTTGTAATATTCTTTCATTACTGTACGACCTTTGACTAATATCTCGTCGTTCGATGGGTCTATTTTTACCTCTAACCCGGGCATTACTGTACCTACGGAGTGAATTCTCACATGAACAGGAGGGTAAAAACTTACTGTAGCAGTTGTTTCTGTTAATCCGTAACCGACTATGATAGGGATATTTACCGATTTGAGAAATATGTTTATTTCGTCGGATAATGGAGATCCTGCACATGGGAATAGTATTCCTTTTTCTATACCAATTACCATTTTCAATACACGGAAGATGGTATTGTTATAAAAGTGGAATTTTATGGCATTGCCAATCGGAGGCTTTATGTCATTATTCTTATAGTCGAGATTGTATTTTTTTCCTGTTTTAATTGCATCGGTATATAGCCACTTCATTAATCCTTTAGAACTTTCTATCTTCTCGAAAACTCCCTGATATACTTTTTCCCAAAAACGAGGGACACTACACATAACTGTAGGCTTTACCTGTTTGATGGATTTTTGTATTTCCTTGGCATCGGTATTAATAGCTATCGTCATACCTTTATGTATGGTATAGTATGTCCACGCTTTTTCGAAGATATGTGCCAAAGGAAGGAAGTTCATTGAAAGATCTCTGTTTGATAATTGAGGTAACCTTTCGTCATGAATTCTAAAAACTTCGAGGAACGAAGAATGAAGCAGGACAACACCTTTAGGCTCTCCGGTAGTTCCGGAGGTATAGATAATGCAGGCAGTATCCGTTTCACGGATTGTCTTCATTCTGATTGTAACTTTTACTTCTGCATCAGAGTTTTCACCTGACGCCATAAAATCACTGAAATATACGGAAGTACGGTCTTCCGGGTGAAGTTTTACATTTTGATCAAAAATGACCAGTTTCTTCAGGCTATCCGATTGTTGTTGTACTTTGTATGCATTATTATATTGAAATTGTTCACCGACAAACAAGGTGTGAATTTGGGCATCATTAACAATGTATTCTACTTGATGTGGCGATGCTGTTGCATATATGGGTACTACAACGGCTCTGTTTGCAAAAGCACCAAATTCGGCAAACAAATACTGATACATGTTTTGAGAGTAGATTCCGACATTTTCCTGAGTATCTATTCCTGCCTCAGCCATAGCCCATGCTGTTTTCATGACGTATTCGGAGAAACGCGTCCAAGAAATGGTTTTCCAACGTTTTTCATTGGCATCTCTGTACTTAAGAACTGTGCTTGACTTGTATTTGGCTGCTCTTTTGTGCACCAATTCGGCTAAATGGTAGTAACTCATTTTTATGTTTTTTACTTATGGTAATGTCTTCTGATTGTCATATATAAAGTTCTCTCAGGCTTTAGAGGTATGACAGTAGAAGCTGATATTTAATATTATGTTCTCAGGTAACTTACTGTCACTGTTTTACAAGCCAATGCAATAAAAACATCTGAGATCTTACAAAGTTAGCTAATAAATCATAAATTGATGTTAATAGCATAATTTTTATAATTGTCTACACATTAGTTGTTGTGGTAACATGGGCATGAAAAAGTCTTGTATTTCGTTAATATTAACTACAATATACATATGATTTGTATTACCTTTGCATCCGAAAAAAATCAGAAATATGGCAGGAGGGATGAAAAGTCTGGCCAAGGATACCGCCATTTATGGTGTGAGTAGTATCTTGGGTAAATTCATAAGTTGGTGTCTTGTACCAATTTATACACGGGTTTTGACCACCGGAGAGTTTGGTGTGATGATCAATGTGTATAGTTATACGGCTTTATTGGCTGTAATTCTTACTTATGGTATGGAAACAGGTTTCTTCCGTTTTGTAAATAAAGGAGAGGATGAGTCTATGCGGGTATATTCGACCACTTTATTGTCAATTGCTGCAACCTCTATTCTGTTTGTTGGTTTTTGTTTTAGCTTTTTGACTCCAATCTCCGAGTTTCTAGATTATGGGCGTCACACCGACTATGTTGCTATTATGGCTGTGGTTGTCGGAATAGATGTCGTAATGACTATTCCCTTTGCTTATCTGAGGTATAAAAAGCGTCCTATCCGATTTGCAACACTTCGGTTGTTGAGCATTTTTATAACCATCGCATTTACTATATTCTTTTTGATTATCTGTCCTAAAATTTATGCTTCAAATCCTTCGTTAATCGACTGGTTTTACAATCCACACTATAAAGAAGGGTATGTATTTGTGGCTAATCTGATAGGTTCGGCAATAACACTTGTATTGTTACTTCCCGAGTTGACAGGCTTTAAATATGTTGTGGACACTAATTTATTAAGAAGGATGCTTAAATATTGTTTTCCTCTCTTGATACTTGGTATAGCGGGTATATTGAATCAAACGGTCGATAAGATAATATATCCCTTATTATTCGAAGACAAGGTGGAGGCTTTCCGTCAATTGGGTATTTACGGAGCATGTTCGCGAGTAGCCATCATAATGATGATGTTTACCCAAGCATTCCGTTTTGCTTACGAACCATTTATTTTTGCAAAAAATAAGGATGCTAATAATGATAAAGCATATACTGAGGCGATGAAGTTCTTTATTATCTTCTCGTTGATTATCTTCCTCGGTGTTATGTTTTACATGGATATAATAAAACATTTTATAGGTAAAGACTTTTATGAGGGATTGGATGTGGTTTCTATCGTCATGATGGGATATATTCTGTTTGGAATTTACTTCAATCTGTCTTTCTGGTATAAGATGGTCGATAAAACCTATTTTGGAGCTATATTTTCTATTGCCGGTTGTGTAATTACCATTGTGCTGAATATTATATTTGTTCCTATTTACGGATATATGGCAAGTGCATGGGCTACGTTGATCTGTAACCTGGTGATGATGCTTCTTTCGTATTATTTCGAACGAAAATACAGACCTCTGCCTTACGATTTTAAAGCAATCGGTTTGTATTTTGGTTTGGCTATAGTTCTGTATGCGATAAGTTGTTATGTACGCTTCGACTCCGAAGCCTTACGCTTAGCCTTTAATACGGTTCTATTCGGTATATTCTTTTTTGTTCTTATCAAGCGTGATTTGCCTTTGTCCGAAATTCCGGTTATAGGTAAAGTGCTACAGAAAAAATAATATTTTTTTACTGAGGCTATTTATCTATACCATGAAGCTGTAGGCGAGGACAGTAGTTGTGCAAAACAGATAGAAACAGAAGAAAGAATAAAAACGTAAAAAAAAGTGTCACTTTTGTCACCTTTGTAATTTTTTTCTATTTTAATAGTTGATTTTTAATGGTTTATGAAAGTGACGAAATTGTACACTTTTAAGTTGCCGAATGTGAGTTTTGTAACCGGTTAGTAAGTTTATTGTCACCTGCTGTCACTTATTGATCTGGTATGTATCTCGAAATAACAAATGGGTCTCAGACCTTAATTTAAATAATGAAAATGAAGAAAATCTTTTTATTGCTAGGCGTTTTACTCTCGCTGGCTTCTGTGCAAGCTGATGAGGGTATGTGGCTGTTGAAAGAGCTAAACAGGCAAAGTGCAGCTCGTATGAAAGAATTGGGATTTACATTTCCTATTGATAGTATTTATAGTGAAAAAAATGCATCGTTGAAAGATGCCGTAGTGATATTTGGTGGAGGCTGTACAGGTGTAGCTGTATCTCAAGAGGGTTTGATTTTTACGAATCACCATTGCGGGTACGATGCCATTCAAAAACATAGTTCGGTAGAACATGACTATCTGAAGAATGGCTTTGTAAGCCAGTCGAAACCAGAAGAATTATATACCGAAGGCTTGACTGTGTCTTTTCTTCAAAAAACCGAAGATGTTACCGATCAGGTAACTGTAGGTATAACCGATGCTACTTCCGAAGAGGATAGAAACCATATCATAGATTCATTATCTACTCAAATATTGAATCAATACAAGGATAATGAGTTCTTGAATGCACGTATAGTGCCTTTTTATACAGGGAATAAGTTTTATTTGGTAGTATATGAGGTGTTTAAGGATGTAAGAATGGTTTTTGCCCCACCATCGTCAATCGGCAAATTCGGAGGCGATGCCGATAACTGGCAATGGCCTCGCCATACAGGTGATTTTTCGGTATTCAGAGTATATGCCAATAAAGATAATCAGGCAGCGCACTATAGTGCTGATAATGTCCCTTATCAGCCGAAATACTCAGTTCCGGTTTCAGTGAAAGGATATCAGGATAAAGATTATGCAATGACTATCGGTTATCCGGGAAGTACGGAGCGTTATTTGTCATCTTGGGGAATTACTCAGATGATGGAATCAGAAAACATTCCACGTATCGAGGTTCGTACCGTGAAACAAGATATATGGAGAAAGGCTATGAATGCCGATGATGCAGTACGTATCAAGTATTCGGTAAAATTCAGCAGAAGTTCCAATTATTGGAAAAATGCAATGGGTATGAATGCTGCATTGAAAAAACTGAATGTGGTAGAAGAAAAACAAGCTCTTGAATCTCAATTGGCAGACTGGATATTGAGCACTCCTGAATCTACTGAAAAGTATGGAGATGTTTTACCCAGCCTTCAGTCAGCTTATACGAATTCTATGGAGTCGGTGAAAATAGGAACATATTTTGGTGAAACATTTAATAATGGGATAGAAATTATTCGTTTAGCTAATATTGTTAATAATGCTAATATTGCGGATAAGGAAGAATTGATGGCTTACGTAAGAGCAAAGTTAACCGATACTTACAAGGATTATGTGCCCGAACTGGACAAACAGTTGATGCCTGCTTTGCTTGAACTTTACAGGGAAAGAGTGCCTGTTGAATATCTGCCAAGTATATACGAAACAATTGATAAGAAATTTAAAGGCGATTATGAAAAATATGCCGAGTGGGTTTATAAAAATACGAAGTTTACGAATATAGATGATTTGGCTTCTGCAATAGGCGAAGGCGGCTTGAAATCTTTAGACAAAGACCCGGCGATGATTTTAGCAAAATCGGTAGCAGACGGTCGTCTCAAATTGGTTGATGATTTGTCGCCAATCTATCCGATAATAGATAAGAATGCTCGTAAATACATGGCAGCTTTAATGGAAATGCAGCCGGATAAAGCTTTCTCTCCTGATGCTAATTTTACTCAACGTCTTAGTTATGGTTCGGTAGGAGGTTACAGTCCTGCTGATGCTATAGAGTATGATTATTACTCGACAAGTAAAGGTGTTTTGGAGAAAGAAAACCCTAACGATCCGGAATTTGCAGTGCAGGATTATATATTAGATAACCTTCGCGAAGGTAAATGGGGGCAGTATGCCGATGCTGACGGAACTATGCATGTAGGTTTCCTTTCTAATAATGACATAACAGGAGGTAATTCGGGAAGTCCTGTATTTAATGGTAAAGCCGAATTGATTGGTTTGGCATTTGATGGAAACTGGGAAGCTTTAAGTGGTGACATTGTATTTGAGCCTCAATTGCAACGTACTATTAGTGTTGATATTCGTTATGTGCTTTACACTATCGACAAGATTATGAACTGCCCACGTCTGATAGAAGAGCTTACTATTAAGAATTAATAGTAAAGCGTATACGATCAAAAATATTAAAAGAAAAAGCCTGAGTTCATTACTCAGGCTTTTTCTTTTTTATCTATACAATAAAAGTGCAGCTATTATGATAGCTTGGATATGTCCCCCAAAAGGGTTTTAATTGGCGGTAATAGTGTCTCTTTTAAATACCAGATTGACTAACCGACAAATAAAATAGATAGCTATAAGAATAAATATAATAAAAGCTCCCGAAGGAACATTTATGAATGCTGAAAGAATAAGCCCTGAGATACATCCTACTAATCCGAAAATAATCGAAAGGAATATCATTTTTGTAAAATTTGCAGTGTATAGGTTTGCAGTCATTTGAGGCATTGTAAGTAATGACATTAATAAAACAACACCTACCAGACGGATGGTTAAAACAATAGATACAGCTATGAAGAACATCATGGCATATTCTATAAACTTAACCGGGAAATTACGGGTTTTAGCAAAGTCAGAGTCGAATGCTACATACAGAATTTCGCGATGAAAAAAGAAGAATATAGCTGCCAGTACTGCAGATAATGTAGCAAAGGCGTATATGTCGGTAGTTGTGATGGTTAGTATATTACCAAAAAGGTATTCGGATAAGTTAGGGGCAAATCCGGCTTTCAGATAAATACATATTATACCGATAGCCATTCCGAATGACCAGAAGGAGGCGATTGCAGAGTCCTCTCTGACACCTTTTCTTCCTGATAGCCATTCTATACCAAAGGCCGAAAGAACCGAAAATACCATTGCCGAAAGGATAGGGTTAAAGCCAAAGTAAAAGCCAATACCTAATCCTCCTAATGAAGCATGTGTGATACCTCCACTAATAAAGACCAGACGTTTTATTACGATGTATGTTCCTATTATGCCACAGGCAATGCTCGCAAATATCCCGCCGATAAGTGCGTTGGTGAAAAAGTCGTATCGAAATAGTTCGAAAAAGTCCATTTAAGCTTTATTTGTTTTTGGGAGTGCTGCGTAAGTCGTTTACTATAAGTAATATTTCGTCTTTTAATTGATTGGGAATAGTGATCTCTCGCTGCTGAAGACTTCTTACCCAACGAGGCTTGTCCTCATCAAGTAGGGTATAAAATATCTCACGAAATTCATCTACTTCGTCAGAGGCATAATCTACCTCAGAATTCCCTTTGTATTTGTCTAATTCTTCGTCATCAAAATAGTCAGGTTCTTCTTCTACGAAGCAGTTCAGTAAACTATCTTGCTCACATGTTGCATGTTGCCCGCAGCATGTACTATCTATAGCAGTACTCTTTATGATCTCGGCACGTTCAGTGTTACCTCGTTTGCGTTGGTATGTATTCCATACAAACAGGGCAATCACAAAGAATACTATAATACCCAGAAAGATGAAGAGTATCCCCATATCATTTATTGTTCTTCTACCGAGAATCCTGCTTTGCGTAAATCTTCCCAATAATAGGGGTAAGACTTGGTAACAACCATTGGTTCGGCTATTAATAAATTGTCGATTTTTAGTGCTGCCGGAGCAAATGCCATTGCCATGCGATGGTCTTCATAAGTAGCTATGATCGGATTAGCATCGGGTTCGCATCTTTCTCCGTCCCATTCCAAAATGCTGTTTTGACTATCTGTAATGATGTAGCCTAATTTTTTCATTTCAGCCTTAAGAGCCTCGATTCTATCAGTTTCCTTTATCTTTAGAGTTTGAAGCCCAGTGAAAAGAAACGGTACCCCCATCATGCAACAGGTAACTACAAAGGTTTGGGCAAGATCGGGTTCGTTGATAAAATTGTGGAATAGCTTCTTGGCAATTCTATTGGTTTTGGTCAGGATAACACCCTCTTGTGTAAACTCGGTTTCAACTCCCAAATCCATAAATAAATCGGCAACTTTAGAGTCTCCTTGTCCACTATCTTTAAATAATCCTTTCAGTTCAATTCTGGCATCTGTACTTAATGCGGCAATTGAATACCAATAAGATGCGGCAGACCAATCTGATTCCACTAAATAAGGTATCGGTTTATATTCATTTGGGAATATCTTAATAACATTACCTTCCCAATCACATTTTACACCAAACTGCTCCATCATACGAAGGGTTAGTTTTATATAGGGAACCGAAATGATGTTTCCCTCAAGGTGCAGGGTTAAGCCTTTTTCCATTGTAGGGGCAATCATCAATAACGCCGAAATGAATTGAGAGCTTATCCCTCCCGATAAAAAGATATCACCGCCGTCCAGGGCACTTCCTTTGATCTTAAGAGGAGGAAATCCTTGATTTTTTAAATACTCAATATGTGCACCTAGCGTGTTAAGAGCCTCAACCAGTGTATTGATAGGGCGTTGTTGCATTCTCTCACTTCCGGTAATTATCCATTCTCCCGGCTTCTTAGAGAGATAGGCTGTAAGAAAGCGCATGGAGGTTCCTGCCGCACCAATGTCGAAAATATTATCTTTTGAAGAAAATGCTTCTACCATAACTCGGGTGTCATCGCAATCAGAAAGGTTTTCGATTGGGAAAGAGCTATTGCTAAGAGCTTTTAGTATAAGGGCTCTGTTGCTGATACTTTTTGAAGCAGGAAGTTTTATATCTGTATATATCGGACTTTTAGGTGCTGTAATTTGATATTTCATGAGTATATAATAAATATATTGTATGACAAAGATAAGAAAAAGCCCGCTTGGGTAAGCTTGCTAATTTCAAAGTTTATAAATATTAAATTAAAGTGATTGATAGCAGCTTGTGGCAACAAACGCATATGCAGCACTATTTGATCCTTCGGGTTGATTTTGTACGGTATGTGCTCCAATTCCAGTTGATCATTTGGCGTAATCTTTTAAGAAAGCGTTTGGATGGTTTATCCAGAATGTATGATTCTATATGGCGTTTGCGTTTTTCTTCGAGAATCTCGTCTTTGTCAATAAGTATTCCTGTTTCTTCAACATTGCCGAAAGTATCATTTACCGCTGTGCCAAAAACTTTCATTTGAGGAGATAAACCCATGTAGGCATTGACTAGTGGCGGAATATTAATACCTAATTTTCTTACTGATGTATTTAATATCTTATAGTCGGTTTTGAGATCATCTTCGGTGAAAAGCTTTCTCAGAACTCTGGAGTCAGTAGTGATATGGAGGCTTTTCTTAGGGTAAACCAATTTATCGGGATCAGGAAAGTGCTTAAACATGAAATATAGAATCATATCTCTGGCTTTAGCGTCGTATGTATCGTACATAGTTACTTTGCCGAAGAAGTACCTCATTGTTGGTTCAGCTACGGATAATGCACCTAATCCGTCCCAAAGATTGTCGAGGGCAAAAATACCTTTCGAACCGGCTCGTGTACTTTGGTATTCAAGCGAAACAAATGACCGTCCAAGTTCTATGGTGTAAGGTAAGTATTCATTGATGAATTTGGGCGAAAAGTGGAATAGATGGGATGTTGCCAGTTCGGGTTCTCCATTTTGATCGAACTGAATATCCGGACCGCAAATAAAGCGATAGCCACCTAATATCTCTTCGGCTTCAGGATTCCATACAATCAGTTGTTTGTATGGGTTGTCCATCATATCATATTCGTCAATGTCTATCTCTTTACCTGTTCCGCCTCCATAATAACGGAATGCAATTTCGCGCAAACGTGCAATCTCACGCATAACGTTAGGAGAGTTATGATGAGTTATGATATAAATTTCATTATTAGCCTTATTGGTTTTACGTAAGAATTTATCTTTTGTAAGCTCGGCTATTAAAAGTTTTTTATCAATTGGCGGAATAATACTTTCCATATTTTTAAGTAACGTCAAATATTTGTTTTGTAATAATATAACGTCGAATCGTTATTTTGTTAATCGAAGCAATGAGGAATAATCAGAGATTTTCATTCGGATTGCCTCTTGCTAGATTATATGTTATATCTTTTACTGTTTCTGCCCATTGTTGATGAGACTTAGTTTCATCAAAAGATTCCCAAGGTATGGGATTTCCAAAGGTGACAGAGAATGTCTTATGTTTGTTCTTAAACATTTCGTCGGGTAGAAAAAATGTTTCAATGTTGAATTTTATTCCAAGTTTCTTCCTAATATTTGCAAATCTATAAAAGAAATTTGAGTTTTTTGCGTCAAAATAAATCGGAACAACATCGCGTTTGGTTTGTATGGCTTTTTGGATGAACGATTTTTGCCATTGCAAATCGTATATTCGTCCGTTTATTTTTCGAGAACATAAACCTGCCGGAAATGTGATAATTTGATCGTCCGAAGCATAAGCTTCATTTAATTGATTAGCTTTTTCTTTTGCCTGAGCTCCATATTTGTTGATCGGAAGAAATATCGGACGTAGGTTCTTAATGAAATACAGTACATCATTTACGAGATATTGTATCTTCTTGTCAAATTTATTTCCAATGATAGATGACAGGCAAATGCCGTCAAGTCCCCCTAGTGGGTGATTAGATACAAATATATATCGGTTGTCATTCGGAATATTATCCAGCCCGTTGACCTCAAGTTGTAAATCGAAATACTGAACAACTGAATCCATGAAGTCGACACCATATTTGTCGGCGTAAATTGTTAGGATTTCATTCAGCTCATTCAGATGAATCTTTCTTTTTATGTAGTTGAGAGCAAAAGCAGGTGTTTTTGCATAAAGCTTAGGAGCCTTATTCATAAATACCTTGTCCAAATCAATTAAATTTGGACTATTTTTTTCTACTGCTTCTCCCATTACTTATACTCTGAATTTTCTGAAACTGTAAAGATAATTTATTTTATACAAAGTCACGATTTAGTTATCTTATTATTCTCAATTTTATATTGGAATGGTTTGTGTACTTTATGATTTAGTCTCGATTTACTGCGTTGTAATAGGTTGATTTTAATATAAATGAGTATGTTGAAAACTTTTTACTAAAACTTTGTGTTTAAAAGTGGGGGAAAGTGGATAATTTTATACCTTTACGCACTATTATATAGAGTACAAGGAGTGTAAGTGTGGTTTTAGAGTGTGACCAAGGTGTTTTATATCCGCGAGATTAACAAATGGCTTATGCCTTAATTGAGAAAGAATGCAGTTTTTAGGTAGTATAGATGCAAAGATTGACGCAAAAATGCGTGTGTTTGTGCCTGCGAATTTCCGGAAGGTTTTGCAAGCAGAAGCTCAATCTGTATTGATATTGCGTAAAGATATTTTTCAGGACTGTCTTGTGTTGTATCCGATAGAAGTCTGGGATAGTGAAGTGCAGAGATTGCGTCAGCGATTGAGTCGTTGGGATAAGTCGCAACAGCAGCTTTTTCGTCAGTTTGTAGTTGATGCCGAGAGATTGGAGATTGATGCAAGCGGGCGTATTCTTATCCCCAGACGTTATTTACAGATGATTGGCGTAGTGTCCGAAATTCAGTTTCTGGGTGTAGATAATACAATAGAAATCTGGGGTAAAAATCAATTGAATGAAACTCTGGTTACTCCCGAAGATTTCGGAGTGGAGATTCAACGTATAATGAGTGGAGAAGATTGATATGGCTAAAGATAAGAAAAAAGTAGTGACGGCTGATGGTTACCATGTGCCTGTTCTGTTAAAGGAAAGTGTTGATGGTATGAATATTCAGGTAAATGATATTTGTGTGGATGTTACCTTTGGAGGTGGTGGTCATTCCCGTGAGATTTTATCCCGTTTAGGAGCAAACGGGCATTTGTATGTCTTTGATCAGGATGAAGATGCTATTCAAAATATAACAGACGATAAAAAACAAACCTTTATACGTAGTAATTTCTGCTTTCTGAAAACGTTCTTGAAATATCATAATGTAATAGAGGTGAATTCGATATTGGCAGACTTAGGTGTGTCATCCCATCATTTTGATGATAGCGAACGGGGCTTCTCTTTTCGTTTCGAAGAAGGGTACCTTGATATGAGAATGAATCAAAGATCGGATCTTACGGCTGCCAAAGTATTGAATGAATATGCCGAAGAAGATTTAGCAAATATATTATATCTGTATGGTGAATTAAAACCATCGAGGCAGATTGCAGCAGCAGTTATTCGTCAGCGTAAAGAAAAGGCTTTTGAGAAAGTAAAGGATTTGCTGCCTATTTTAACTCCCTATACTAAAGGGGGGAAAGAAAAGAAGGTGCTGGCTCAGGCTTTTCAGGCTCTTCGTATCGAAGTAAATCAGGAGATGCAGACTCTAAAGGATATGCTGACTCAGGCATTGGATGTTTTGGTTTCGGGGGGACGATTGTCTGTTATTACATACCATTCGCTGGAAGACCGTTTAGTTAAGAACTTCTTTAAGACGGGAAACTTTGAGGGAGATGTGGATAAGGATTTTTATGGAAATATAAATACTCCCTTTGTGTTAGTGAATAACCGGGTTATAACTCCTTCTTCCGAAGAGCAAGATATGAATCCACGGTCTCGGAGTGCAAAGTTGCGAATTGCAGAGAAAAAATAAAGTTAGACTTTCTTATTGCTTTAATGGTAAGTCGTTGCATTTGGAAATATGAATATTTAATATTACTTTAAGTATGCGTGTCGGTATTAAAGACATAAAGAAAAATATAATGCACGTATTAGGGGGGACTATTCTTACGGAAGATTTCTTCTTGAAAAATACCCGCTTTATGCTCGTGGTGTTTATTATCATGGTGTTTTATATCAGCAATCGTTATAGCTGCATATCTAAAATGGCGGAAATAGAGTCATTGAAAAAGGAACTTAAGGATGTTAAATACGAGTCGTTGACTATTTCGTCAGACTTGACAGGAATCAGTAGGCAGACTCAGGTACAAACGCTTATAGATAAAAACGGGCTCGATTTACAGACACCATCTGTACCTGCGTATAAAATAAAGAAACAAGAGTAAGATAACCATATATATTAAAGTAGAAGCATGTCAAAAGATGCGGATAACATCAAGAAGAAAAAGAGTACGATAATCAATCGATATGGATTGATCGTGATTCTGTTTCTGATTGTTTTTATTGTTATCTTCGGTTATATCATCCGTATAATGTTTGTTGAAGGCGAACAGTGGCGGGCTTTAGGTATAAAAGAAACTGTAAAGAAAGATCGAGAGATTAAGCCCAATCGGGGTAATATATATGCTGACGATGGTCGCTTATTGGCAACGAGCGAACCTCTCTATGGGGTGTATATGGATTTTATGTCGGAAGGTATACGTAAAGATACCTTGATGAAGTATGTAGGTGATTTGTCTGTTGCTTTATCTAAGAAATTTCCGGATAGGACTGCAGCTCAATATAAAAACATTATACTTAATGGATGGGAGCTAAGTCGTAGGGAGCTTGCCGAAATAGAACGAAATAAAGAAAGTGGTTCTAAAAAGAAAGTTACACTAAAAAGCCGATATGTCCGAATTATAAAACGGGATGTAAACTATATAGAACTGAAAGAATTACGTACTTATCCATTCCTTAATCAGAGATCCAATAAAACGGGGCTGATTGTAGAGGAAAGAACGATGCGTGAAAAACCTTTTGGAAGACTTGCCGGACGTACCGTGGGATCTATCTATAAAGATATGGCAAAGGGCGGAGCCAGTGGTATCGAGATGAAATACGATTCGATACTGAGAGGTAAGCCGGGAGTTAAGAGCCGTCAGAAAGTACAAGGTCGTTGGATTGATATTGTAGAAGTGCCGGCCGAAGACGGGTGGGATGTAAAAACAACCTTGGATGTAGATATTCAGGATATAACCGAAAGGGCATTGTATTCTAAACTGGTAGAAACAGATGCAGAGTCGGGGACGGCTATTATAATGGAAGTTGCTACGGGTGAAATCAAAGCAATCTCGAATCTCGATAGAATCTCAGAAGGCGTTTATGCCGAAGGTAATCCCAATGCATTTTCGTATATGAATGAGCCGGGATCAACTTTCAAAACACTTTCCATTATGATTGCTTTAGAAGATGGAGTGGTAACTCCGACGGATAAATTTCATGTAGGAAATGGACTGTTCCAATATGGAAAGAGTTGGATTCGCGATCATTATTGGCAAAAAGGACAAGACAGAGGAGATCTGACAGTAGCCGAAGGTATGTATATATCGTCTAATATTGTGGTCGCAAAAACAATATTGAAAGGATATGAGAGTAACCCAGAAAAGTATGTACAGCGTTTATATGATCTTGGGATTACAAAAAAAATAGAATGGGATGTGCCTTTGAGCGGAAAAGAAGGAACTGCGGTTATCCGCCATCCGAATGATAAATCGAATCCTTGGTCGAGAACTACGCTTCCTTGGATGTCATTTGGGTATGAGACTCAGATTCCACCTATTTATATACTTATGTTTTATAATGGCATAGCTAACGGGGGTAAAATGATAAAACCTTTTATCACTAAGGCATTTATTAAAGATGGAACTGTTGAAAAGGAATTCGAAACAGAAGTTATTAACCCTTCGCTATGTTCACCGAAAACATTGGATGAAATAAAATCGATGCTAATAGGTGTTATAAATGAGGGTACAGGTAAAGCAGTAGCATCAAAGTCATTTCAGATTGCGGGAAAAACAGGTACAGCCCAGATCGCTAGCGGTGGTAATTATGCCAATGGCCACTATGTTTCGTTTTGTGGATATTTTCCGGCTGACAAACCATTATATACATGTTTTGTCGGTATTAGACGCCCGAAAGGTATTCCTTCGGGAGGGCTTATGCCGGGAGGGGTATTTAAAAGAATAGCCGAGGAAGTGTATGCCCGAAATGTTTTCGTATCTCCTGACCAATGTAAACCCGACTCGGTACTTGTACTTATGCCTTATGTGAAGAATGGATCATTGAAAGATATGCAAACTGTTTTTAAACAATTAAATATACCATTTACTCCACCTGTAGGGGATGCAGAATGGGTGATGGCAAGTACTTTGCAAAATAAAATAGAGTTGAGTAAAAATGTGGTTCAAAACGGTTTAGTACCTGATGTCCGCGGAATGGGAGCAAAAGATGCTTTGTATGTATTGGAAAGAGCCGGACTTCGGGTTTCTCTACAGGGGTATGGCTCGGTAATCTCTCAGTCTATTCCTGCAGGAAGCAGGGTAGTTAAAGGTTCATATATCACATTGAGTCTTAAATAAAAGAAATAAATATAATAGCAGATACTTAATAGAAAAGAGTATGGAATTAAGGGCTTTGATATCAAATATATTACCGGAAGATATAGTAGAAATACTTGGTACTAAAGATATAGATGTAACAGGTATTACTTCCGATTCGCGCAAAGTAACCTCAGGGTATGCGTTTATAGCACTCAAAGGTGTGCAGGTGGATGGTCACGAATTTATTGGTAAAGCAATAGAGTCGGGTGCAAAGGTTATCGTTTTTGAAGAAAACATAGATACATCAGACTCATCGGTTACTTATGTAAAGGTAAAAGATGCAGCTGACGCTATCGGGAAAATCGCTTCGGCATGGTATGGTAACCCTTCGCAGAAATTGAATTTGGTAGGAGTTACCGGAACAAATGGCAAAACCACTACGGCTACTCTTTTGTATAATGTGTTTCGTAAATTAGGATATGGTGCAGGATTGCTTTCTACTGTATGTAATTATGTGAACGAAGATCAATATCCGGCAACCCATACAACTCCTGATCCAATTTCGTTGAATGAGTTTTTAGCGAAGATGGTTGAAGCGGGTTGTGAGTATGCCTTTATGGAAGTTAGTTCACATGCTATTCATCAGAAAAGAATAAGTGGTCTCGAATTTAAGGGAGGAATCTTTACGAATCTGACTCAAGACCATTTGGACTATCATCATACCATGCAGGAATACCTGAAAGCCAAAAAGGCGTTTTTTGATAATCTTCCTTCTACAGCATTTGCTTTAACAAATGTAGATGATAAAAATGGCTTGGTGATGTTGCAGAATACCAAAGCCAAAAAATATACATACTCTTTGAGAACTTTAGCGGATTTCAAAGCTCGTATTCTCGAAAAACATTTCGACGGTACTGCAATCGAAATAAATGGAAAAGAACTCGAAGTTCAGTTTGTCGGAGTCTTTAATGTGTATAATCTTCTGGCAGTATGCGGTGCTTCGGTTTTATTGGGGCAGGATATTGAAAAAGTATTGATCGTATTAAGCACATTACGATCGGTTGCCGGTCGCTTCGAAACAATTCGTTCCAAAGAAGGATTTACCGCTATCGTAGATTATGCTCATACGCCCGATGCTTTAACGAATGTTTTAAATGCTATACATGATGTGCTTGAGGGTGGAGGTCACGTAATAACAGTGGTTGGTTGCGGTGGCAACCGTGATAAAACAAAACGTCCGATAATGGCACGTGAAGCTGTATCATTAAGCGATCAGGTGATTCTGACTTCTGATAATCCACGATTCGAAGAACCTCAGTCAATAGTAGATGATATGGTGGCAGGACTAGACCCTGTACAAATGAAAAAAGCCTTGTGCATTGTAGATCGTGAGCAGGCTATAAAAACCGCTTGTACTTTTGCGAAGCCCGGTGACGTTATATTGATTGCAGGTAAAGGGCACGAAGATTATCAAGATGTAAGAGGTGTGAAACATCATTTTGATGATAGAGAAATTGTCAAAAACCTACTAGGGTTATAAGTAAAGATTAAGAATTAATAGAAGACTTTATTGGGTCGATAAAAAATATATTATATAATGCTATACTATCTTTTTAATTATTTGGATTCCTTAGACTTTCCCGGTGCGGGGATGTTTAGATATGTATCCTTTAGAGCTGTTATTACTATTATACTTTCTTTGGGTATATCCACTGTTATAGGTCGTCGGATTATCGACAAATTGCAGGTTTTGCAAATTGGAGAGACTGTGCGTAATCTTGGACTTGAGGGGCAGTTAAGTAAAAAGGGTACCCCGACTATGGGAGGTATTATAATAATCATAGCAATTATAGTACCGGTTATATTGTTGGCACGTCTCGAAAATGTTTACATTATATTAATGTTGATAACCACTTTATGGCTGGGAACACTTGGCTTTTTAGATGATTATATCAAAGTTTTCAGGAAGGATAAAGACGGATTACAAGGTAAATTTAAAATCATAGCACAAGTTGGGTTGGGTTTAATTGTAGGATTAACCCTGTACCTAAGTCCAACCGTAATTGTCCGTGAAAATACCGAAATACGAAATCAGGATAATGTGATTGAGAGAGTTACATATACCGTAGAGGGAGTGAAATCGACTCAAACAACAATTCCTTTCTTAAAGAATAATAATCTGGATTACGAATCATTCGTATCTTTTCTTGGAGAGTATACAACTCCTGCTGCATGGATATTATTTGTATTTGTAGTTATATTTATTGTGACAGCCGTGTCTAATGGAGCTAATTTGACTGATGGATTGGATGGCTTGGCTGCCGGTAGTTCTGCCATTATAGGTGTTACACTGGGTATTCTTGCGTATGTATCGGGGCACGTCGAATTTGCTTCGTATCTGAATATAATGTTTATTCCCGGTAGTGAAGAGTTGGTGGTTTATGCTGCTGCTTTTGTGGGGGCAACAATCGGTTTCCTTTGGTATAACTCTTTTCCAGCACAGGTATTCATGGGTGATACAGGAAGTTTAACCCTAGGTGGAATCATTGGTGTTTTTGCCGTTATTATCCATAAGGAATTACTATTACCCATATTATGTGGCGTTTTCTTTGTTGAAAGTTTATCGGTAATGATGCAGGTATTTTACTTTAAACTTACCAAGAAGAAGTACGGCGAAGGTCGTCGGATATTCAAAATGACACCTTTGCATCACCATTTCCAAAAAGCAGGTAATTCGGGAATACAGGCACTAATACAGAAACCTTTTAATCCCGTTCCGGAATCGAAGATTGTAGTTCGTTTTTGGATTATAGGAATTATTTTGGCTGCTGTAACTTTGGCGACATTGAAAATGCGATAATTCGTAAAGTAGAATTACGTTCGCTGGATATTTAAAGAATAAATATTTTAGATGAAATGAAAAAGATAGTAATACTCGGAGGTGGTGAAAGTGGAGTCGGTTCGGCTATACTTGCTCAAGCGAAAGGATTTGAGGTTTTTTTATCTGATAATGGAGCTTTGCAAGATAAATACAAGGCTGAATTAGTCGATAAGAATATCCCTTTTGAAGAAAAAGGACATACCAAAGAGAATATACTTTCTGCCGATGAAATAATCAAAAGTCCGGGTATACCTGATGAAGTTCCTTTGATTCAGGAGGCAAAACAGAAGGGAATATCTATCATTTCGGAAATTGAATTTGCAGGCAGATATACCGATGCAAAAAAAATATGTATAACAGGAAGCAATGGAAAAACCACTACTACAAGCTTACTCTATTACATACTTAAATCGGCAGGTTTAAATGTCGGATTGGGAGGTAATATTGGGAAAAGCTTTGCAAGGCAGGTTGCCGAAAATAGTTTCGATTATTATGTATTGGAGCTGAGTAGTTTTCAGTTAGACAATATGTACGACTTTAAAGCGGATATTGCGATATTACTCAATATAACACCCGACCATTTGGACAGGTACGATCACGATTTTCAGAAATACGTAGACGCAAAGATGCGTATTACTCAAAATCAAACAGCAGAAGATGCTTTTATTTATTGGGCAGAAGATCCTGTTGTAAGTAAAGAAGTGAGCCAAAAGCAACCAAAAGCAAGGTTGTTTACATTCTCGGAGCATAAAGCGGATGGTGTGTCGGCTTATGCGGATAACGATCAGATAGTAATTAATACACCAAAAACAGTATTCACCATGGAGCAAGATTTATTGGCTTTAACGGGTACTCACAACTTATATAATTCGTTGGCTTCGGCTATTGCAGCTAAGTTGTTGGATATTAAAGATGAAAAAATAAGACAGTCGTTGAGTGACTTTAAAGGCGTTGAACATCGCTTGGAAAAGGTTGCTTCGGTAAAAGGAGTTCAATTTATAAATGATTCTAAGGCAACCAATGTAAACTCTTGTTGGTATGCTCTAAAAAGCATGAAAACAAAGGTTGTACTTATTCTGGGCGGAAAAGATAAAGGAAACGACTACCGGGAAATAGAGGAACTTGTGAAAACAAAAGTACATGCTTTGGTTTTCTTAGGAGTAGACAATTCTAAATTGCATAAATTTTTTGATGGAAAAATCGAATTGATTGCTGATGCCGGTTCTATGGAAGAGGCTGTGAACAAAGCCTATACATTAGCAGCAGAGGGAGATTCGGTTCTTTTATCGCCTTGTTGTGCAAGTTTCGATTTATTCAAAAATTACGAAGATAGAGGAGACCAATTCAAATATTGGGTCAGAAAACTTTAGAAAAAAATAAAAACGGGTTAATGAGTATACTCGGCTTGTAACTCGTAACTATAAGCTATATGAACGTCTTTGATCGGATATTTAAAGGGGATAAAACCATCTGGTGCATATTTATAGCATTATGTATCATATCGTTGCTGGAAGTATTTAGTGCATCCAGTACTATTGTTTATCGCCAGCATAATCACTGGGGGCCCATATTACGCCATGCTGTATTTCTTTTGATCGGTTTTGGTGCAGTAATGTTTCTTCAGAGGGTCGCAACAAGATATTTCGCTGCATTGTTGTTACTATTACCTGTTTCGTGGGTATTACTGGTGATGACCATGTTTATGGGAACGGATGTGAACGGAGCGCAACGATGGTTAGGGGTTGGAGCATTTACCATCCAGCCATCGGAGTTTGCGAAGTTGGCTTTGGTGGGTTTTGTCGCTTTTTTCCTGAGTAAATTAAAACCGGATAATGAGTCCTTTCTATTTAAGATATTAATGGGAGGGATATTAATTACTTGTGGTCTGATTATTACCGAGAATTTATCTACTGCCTGTCTTTTGTTTGGAGTATGTTATCTGATGATGTTTATTGGACAGGTTAGTTTTAAGAAATTGGGAATGATTGCCTTATGTGGTATTGGCGCTTTAGTTTTATTAATAGGCTCTCTTACTCTTATACCTAAGTCAACAGCAAAGGATTATCTACCCGACCGTTTTGCAACATGGCAAGCCCGTATTGACAGGCACTCTTCGGAGCAGGATGATGAGAATAATATTAGTTCTCCCGGAGAATACAAGATAACTGACGATAATTATCAGGTATCACACGCAAAAATAGCAATAGCCAACGGAGAGATAATAGGTCTTCCCGGAAGTGGCAACGAACGAGATTTTCTACCTCAGGCCTATTCTGATTTCATTTTTGCCATAATTCTTGAGGAGATGGGATTGTTGGGTGGTCTGTTTACATTACTTTTGTATGTGGCACTAATGATTCGTGCAGGTGTTTTGGCATCTAAATGTGAGAAATTATTTCCCCGTTACCTCCTTTTGGGGGCGGGACTAATCATAACAGTACAAGCACTAGCTAATATGGCTGTTGCAGTAAATCTTATTCCGGTTACGGGGCAACCTTTGCCGCTTATTAGCCGAGGAGGAACATCTACTATCATTACATGCATTTACTTTGGGATAATACTAGCATGTTCTAATGCCAAAGAAGATCAGCATGAAGATGTAGATGAAGATATTGCAAATGTAGAATACGAGTAAAAGGGGGCATCTATGGAACGACAAATGAGGGTAATTATAAGTGGGGGAGGTACGGGAGGACATATTTTTCCAGCCATATCTATAGCAAATGCTATAAAAAGGCGTTATCCCGATGCAGCTATTCTTTTTGTTGGAGCAGAGGATAGAATGGAAATGACCCGTGTACCGAAAGCAGGATACGAAATTGTAGGACTTCCAGTAGCAGGCTTCAACCGAAAAGATTTATTAAAAAATATATCGGTAATAAAAAAGCTGATAACAAGCCTTTTCAGGGCAAATAACATAGTAAAAAAATTTAATCCCGATATTGCGATAGGTGTAGGTGGATATGCCAGCGGTCCACTATTAAAAGTGGCATCCAGAAGAGGAATCCCGACACTTATTCAGGAGCAAAATTCATATGCCGGAGTAACCAATAAATTATTAGCTCAGAAAGCGTCCAAGATTTGTGTTGCTTACGAGGGGATGGAAACATTTTTCCCTAAAGAGAAAATAGTTTTGACCGGTAATCCTTGCCGTCAGGATCTGCTATCCGAGGTATCAAAAGAAGAGGCTTATCGGTACTTTAAGCTCGACCCGATGAAGAGAACGATTCTTGTACTTGGAGGTAGTTTAGGTGCACGTACATTGAACCAGAGTATAATGAGAAATCTGTCTCTTTTAGATAACTCGGCAGTACAAATCCTTTGGCAATGCGGCGAACGTTACCAGTATGATCTGACCATCGAATTATCGGATAAACCTCAGGCAAAAGATATCTATTTATATGATTTTATAGATAGGATGGACTTGGCATATAAGGCGGCAGACCTTGTAATATCAAGAGCCGGAGCTAGTTCTATTTCCGAGCTTAGCATATTGGGTAAATCGACTATATTGGTTCCTTCTCCGAACGTTGCAGAAGACCATCAAACGAAGAATGCAATGGCATTGGTTGAGAGAAATGCTTCGATAATAGTAAAAGATGCAGATGCACCCGCAGAGCTTCTTAAAACGGCATTGCAGTTAGTGAAGGATGATAATATTCTTGCTATGTTAGCAAAAAATATAAAGACTATGGCACATCCAAATGCTACAGAAGATATTGTGGATGAGATAGAAAAACTGGTAAACAAAGGCAAACAATAGGAGAATTATGGAAAATATAAAGTCAGTATACTTTTTAGGCATAGGTGGTATCGGAATGAGTAATCTCGCTCGTTACTTTCTTTCTAAAGGAAAAAAGGTTGCCGGATATGATCGGGCTGAAACTTTGCTGACACAAACTTTAGTAGAAGAAGGTGCAAGTATTCATTATGATGATAATGTAAATAATATTCCTGCTGATTTTACAGTTCAAGATTCAACATTAGTTGTATATACTCCCGCTTTACCCGTAGACAGCGATGAATTGCAATATTTTCAAAAGAACAATTTCGATCTGAAAAAGCGTGCAGAAGTTTTGGGGTTGATAACTAAAAACAGTAAAGCATTATGTTGTGCAGGTACTCATGGTAAGACTACAACATCGAGTATGCTTACCCATATTCTGAAAGGTTCCCACCTCGATTGTAATGCCTTTTTAGGTGGAATTCTTAAGAATTACAGCAGCAATTTGATGCTGTCCGATACAAGTGAATTTACAGTAGTAGAAGCCGATGAATATGACCGATCGTTCCATTGGTTGCATCCTTATATGGCTCTGATAACTTCTGTAGATCCCGATCATTTGGATATATATGGGACGGAAGCCGAATATTTGAAAAGTTTCGAAAAATTTACCAGTTTGATCCAATCCGGAGGTGCTTTGGTTATGAAGCACAATATAAATCTCTCGCCAAAATTAGTAGAAGGTGTTAGATTATATACTTATTCTATTGATAGAGGAGACTTTCATGCCGAGAACATAAAGATCGGTGATGGTACTATTCGCTTTGATTTTGTGACACCTAAGACGACAATTGTAAATATTGAATTAGGAGTTCCGGTTCGTATCAATATAGAAAATGGTATAGGTTCTATGGCTCTGGCCTGGTTGAATGGAGCGACAGATGAAGAATTACGACGTGCAATGGCTACTTTTCAAGGAGCAAAACGTAGGTTTGATTTTCTTTTGAAAACCGATAATCTGGTTATGATTGATGATTATGCACATCATCCCGATGAGTTATCGGCAAGCATCTCTTCAGTAAAAGAATTATATCCTGACAAAAAAGTGTTAGGCATATTCCAGCCTCATTTATATTCTCGAACCAGAGATTTTGTAGACGAGTTTGCGAGAAGTTTATCCTTACTGGATGAATTAATATTGTTAGATATTTATCCGGCTCGCGAAAAACCAATTGAAGGAGTAACCTCAGAATTAATTTTTGATAAAGTTACTTGTGAAAAAACGCTTTGTAAGAAAGAACAATTATTAGATTTGCTGCAACATAAAGAAAATATTGAAGTATTATTAACGATAGGAGCCGGAGATATTGACAGGTTGCTACCGGCTATCAAAGATATTTTAGAAGCTCGCTTATATTAGAAGATTTAAGATACTGAATGGTAAAGAAAATATTAGTTATTATCGGATTATGTTTATTAGGTGGATACCTGATTTTTGCGGCTTTCTTTTTTGAGAAAAAGCCACAAGATAAGATATGCAATCAATTTGAGATTGTGGTAAACAATGAAGATACAGACCGATTTATAGAGATAGCCGATCTGGAGAAAGATATAGATTCGAAAGGCTTAAATCCTTACGGAAAACAACTAAAAGAAGTTAATACTTTAGCTATACAGGAGGCTCTATTGTCTAATAAACTGATTAAATCGGCAGAAGTTTTTATAACTAGTGGGGGCGGGATAAGAGCCGTTATTATTGAACGGATTCCTATTCTTAGAGTAATTCCTTCAGCAGGAGAAAGTTACTATATTGATAAGGATGGAGAGAAAATGCCCCTCTCGAGTCATAATACAGCATACTTACCGATTGCTACGGGTGAAATAAAAGATGAGCTTGCAAAGACCGACTTATATAAATTTGCACTATTTTTGTGTAAAGATGAATTTTGGAATGCTCAGATCGAACAGATTGTTGTTCAGCCCAAAGATGAAGTAACTTTAATAACCCGTATCGGTAATCAGGAGGTACTTATGGGAAAGTTAGACAACGTTGAGTCAAAGCTTGATCGTCTCAAAAAATTCTATACTCAGGCCTTGCCTGCTACAGGATGGAATAGATATACAAAAATAAATTTGAAATACGACAAACAAGTCGTAGGTACAAAGCGTTGAATATAAAAGTTTAATACTAAATAATTCGAAGAAAAGAACGTTTAGTATTTATATAGAAAAATAAAAGTATTTAATGATCTGTTTTAAGTTGTAAAAAAGACTAGGATTGTTGTACTTGCCAGAGGATTATAATAGGTCTAAGGCCTTAATACAGGAAAAGAAGATATGGAACAATCAGGTTTTATTGTCGGTATCGACTTAGGGACTTCGAAAATTGTAGGATTGTTAGGACGGAAAAATGAGCAGGGAGTGATATCTATTCTCGCATCAGAATCTATCCCATCTGATAATTGCGTAAAACACGGAGTGGTTTACAATATAGATGAAGCGGCAGGAAAAATAAAGAAGTTGATAAACTTGTTAGAAAACAAGTCGGGTCGTAAAATAGGAAAAATATACGTGTCGGTTGCCGGAAAATCTTTACGTGCAATAGAATATACTTTAACAAAGGATCTTATAGACGAGTCGGAAGTTTCGTTTGCGGTGATAGACCAAATGGAACAACAAGCCCGTCAGAATAAACCTGATTTTTTGACAAATTATAGTGTTGTTGCTCCCGAAATATTTTTGGACGGTCATCCGGAGGAAGATCCTATCGGAAAGATGGCTACCTTAGTAGAAGGGCGTTACCGTCTTATAGTAGGTCGTCCCAATATTAAAAGTAACTTAATCAAATGTATAACCGATAAAAATCAGTTAGATATAGCCGGCTTTATTGTCGGACCGGTTGCCGCAGGTGCAATTGTCCTTGATGAAACTGATAAGCAGGCTGGTTGTGCTCTTGTTGATTTTGGTGCGGGTACAACTACACTGTCTATATACAAAGAAGGTTTATTGCGTTATATGGCTGTTATACCATTTGGTGGACGTACTATCTCCAAGGATGTAAAAGAACTTGGCTTTATAGATACAGCTGCCGAGGCATATAAAATAAAATATGGAAGGGTAGGTAAGGATAAGAATAAACAAGCCAACTCATCAAATAATTCGGAAGTTGATGTAAAAGAATTAAATAAGGTAATCCAGCTTCGTCAGGAAGAGATTATTTTAAATATTCTCAACCAGATAAAAGAATCGGGTTATGCAGGTAAACTGGATGCCGGAATAATAATAGTCGGCGGAGCTTCTCAATTGACAGGCTTACCGGAGTTTTTGGAAGAAAAAGCACAAATGCCTGTTAAAAAAGGTGCAGCCAAGCGTTTATATATTAATAATGCTGCCGATTTATTACAAAATCCGGCTTATGCACAGTGTTTAGGATTATTACTCTTTGCAAATGAAAATTGCGAGAAGGTGGAAGCTCCTAAAGTAGATTACATCAATCGTCCTCGTCCACTCGATGCACAAAGTGGAAGTTATTCGGAGTCTGCTGAAAGAAGCCAAAATGCTTCTGCACATCATGAACAACCTGTTGTTGAAAATGATGAATACGAATACGAAGAGGAAGAAGAACCGGAATACGAAGAAAGACCTAAAAAAACAAAAAAAGTGAAGGATAAAAAATCACCGGGTCTTTTTGATTTCTTCGGGAAAATTCAGAACTTGGGAGGAACCATGTTTAAAGACGAAGATTAAAAATAAATACTGTTTACAAGTTAACCGATTAACAGTGTTTGTTTATTGATTAGCTTGTTTAATAGTCAACTATTCCAATAAAAAAAGAAGATACGCTATATGAATGACGAGATATTAGAATTTCAGTTTCCGCGCAAAACACAGACGATTATCAAAGTGATAGGCGTAGGTGGTGGTGGTGGAAATGCCGTGAATCATATGTATAATGAGGGAATACATGACGTATCGTTTGCTCTCTGCAATACAGATAATCAGGCATTACATGAGTCTCCAGTCGAAACTCGAGTTCAACTTGGGCGACGTACAACCGAAGGTCTTGGAGCAGGTAACCGTCCCGAAGTAGCTAAGGCTGCGGCAGAAGAAAGCCGTCAGGATATTCAGGAGCTTTTAGGAGATGGTACCAAGATGGTATTTATCACTGCAGGTATGGGAGGGGGAACCGGAACCGGTGCAGCCCCTGTTGTAGCCCGTATTGCAAAGGATATGAATATTCTTACTGTTGGTATTGTTACCATCCCATTTGTATTCGAAGGTCGTAAAAAAATAATTCAGGCTCTTAGAGGTGTAGAAGATATTGCCCAGAATGTCGATGCTTTGCTGGTAATAAACAATGAGCGTCTGATTGATATATATTCGGATCTGACTATCCCCAATGCCTTTGCCAAAGCTGATGATACGCTGGCAATAGCAGCAAAAGGTATAGCTGAGATTATAACTGTGCATGGTCATATTAATCTCGACTTTGCCGATGTTAAAACCATTTTAAAAGATGGTGGTGTTGCAATTATGAGTAGCGGAATCGGAGAGGGAGAGAATAGAGTAGAAGAAGCTATTAGAAATGCATTGCATTCACCATTATTAAACAATAATGATGTCTTCAAGGCAAAAAAGATATTATTCAATATTTATGCAGGAGAAAATACTCCGCTTATTGTTGAAGAGATGGAGTCGGTATCTGAGTTTATGAAACGTTTTGGTCCTGAAATTGAAGTTATCTGGGGTACTGCTACAGAAGAAAGTCTAGGAAGTAAGGTCAAGATCACTTTATTGGCTACAGGTTTCGGTATGTCGAGTATACCCGGTATCGGAGATCATTTGAAAGAAATGACTGAGGAGGAGCAACGTTTAGAAGAAGAACGTTTCATCAAAGAGGAAGAAGAAAAACGCCGTATCAACACTATGATTGAGCAACATTATGGAAAAGATGGTGTTAAGACAATGGATGTGAGATCCTTCTTTACTCCTCGTCCGATTATCTTATCTACGGAGGAGCTGGATGACGATAAGATAGTTGAAGCATTAGAAAATACTCCTGTTTTTAAAAGAGGGGAAGATTTTAATCCTAATGATTATAGACCCGAATCCAAAAAATCGACAGATTTATTTAATTAAGGGGTCGCTTCATTTTGGAATAAAACAATATAGAGAATAATTTACAACAAAAAATAGAACGAGATATGGACTTGTTTGAAAGAGTAAGTGAAGATATTAAAGATGCAATGCGTGCTAAAGATAAAATCAAATTAGAAGCATTGCGTGGCGCAAAAAAAGAGTTTATTGAAGCAAAGACAGCTAAAGGCGGTGATGGAGAATTGGCTGATGACGCAGCTATTAAAATTCTTCAAAAAATGGTAAAGCAAAGAAGAGACAGTGCCGATATTTATAAGTCACAAGATCGCCCCGAATTGGCTGAAAAAGAATTGGCTGAAATAGCGGTATTAGAACACTATTTACCAAAACAATTGTCGGAGCAAGAGTTAGAAGCTAAATTGAAAGAAATTATAGCTTCGGTTGGTGCTGCAAGTGCTGCCGATATGGGAAAGGTAATGGGTGTTGCTACAAAACAATTAGCAGGGCTAGCTCCAGGAAAAGCAATTTCAGATACGGTAAAGAAATTATTATCCTGAAATAGGATAATAACTAAAGTATAAAAAGAGCCGATGAGTATTATACTCATCGGCTCTTCTGCTTTTTATGTGGCATATAGAATTATTATTGCCAGTATATTTTTACATCATATTAGCAGCCAGAAATTTTCTGGTTAGTTCGGCTTTTTCACCTCTGCGTTCTATATAATTTTCAGCTTGTTCTTCTGAAATTTGCCCGATATTAAAATATCTAGATTGAGGATGAGCGAAAATAAGCCCACTTACCGAAGCGTTAGGTAGCATGACCCCATTTTCAGTCAACTCAACACCTATCTCATTGGATTGTAACAAATCACTGTTCAAAAGGAAATTGATAGACTGATCGGGTATCGAAGGATATCCTACAGCCGGGCGGATACCTTGATATTTTAACGAAAACATTTGATCTATTGTAATATTTTCATCGGGAGCAAATCCCCAATATTCTTTTCTTATTTTAGCATGCAGGTACTCAGTTGTAGCCTCAGCCAAGCGGTCTAAAACTGATTTGAGGAGCAATACACTGTACTCGTCTCCTTCGTGCTCGTATTTGCTAAGTAACTCATTAGAGCCTACTCCTGCAGTAGCAGTGAATCCGGCTACATAGTCTTTTTTACCACTATCCTTAGGAAGGACAAAATCGCAAAGAGAAAGATATATACCCTTATCATTTTTCTTTTGTTGTCTCAACATCGGGAAGCAAATTCCATTGATATAAATACATTCATTATCTACATAAGCCTCATGAATTGCATATACAGCCTTTATATACTCAGCTTTTGTAAAAATAAGATGATCCAACATTTTTTTAGCATCACGATACAGGCTCATTCCTTCCTGTGCCTTTTCCTTTTCTTTTTCAGGGAAAGAGTTTAACCATTCGGCATCGCAGCTTGGACAACCATCTAAATGTTGTACCGTATGATAGCGTGCAGAAAGATTCCATGAGTGGAAGAAGAATTTCCAGTCGATATAAGGTAGGATATCTTCTATTGGAATATGAGGAATAACATGACGACCCAGCTTATTTGGAGTTGAAGGGGTATAGTTTTCCCAATCGACTTTAAATGAGTCCTTTATGGCTTCATTAATAGGAAGAAGTTCTACCTTCTTGCTTTCCATAGAATCTCTCAGATCTTGATACTCGTCTCTTATTTCCTGAATAAAAGACTCTTTAGAAGCCGGATTAATCAATTTTGCAACAGCAGACGGTGCTTGCGAAGCATCTTTCACATATACTACCGATCCATTGTTATATTTGGGGTCAATCTTGATCGCTGTATGCAACTTAGATGTAGTAGCTCCTCCAATCATCAGAGGGATGGTGAATCCTGCTTTTTCCATCTCATGAGCTACGATACTCATTTCTTCCAGAGATGGCGTGATAAGTCCGCTAAGACATAATATATCGGGTTGTTCCTCTATTACCTTTTGAATAATTACTTCCGGTGGAACCATTACTCCAAGGTCAATAACCTCATAATTATTACAAGCCAGAATGATAGCTACAATGTTTTTTCCAATATCGTGAACATCCCCTTTTACAGTTGCAATAACCAGTTTTCCCGCACTGTTAGAGACAGATTTTGAATCTTTCTGCGCTTCAAGAGTCGGCTCAAGTATAGCTACAGCACGTTTCATTGTACGTGCTGTTTTTACCACTTGAGGTAAGAACATTTTTCCGGAACCAAATAGATCACCTACTTTGTTCATTCCCGACATTAGGGGCTTATCTATAATATCTACGGCTTTAGGATATACTTTTAGGGCTTCCTCTAAATCTTCCTCCATAAAGTCGCTTATTCCTTTTATAAGAGCATATTCTAAACGTTGATCCAATTCATAACTACGCCACTCTTCAACTTTCTGCTCAGACTGATTTGATTTCTCATTTTTGATGCGTTCAGCATAATCAATAAGCTCGTCAGTAGCCTCTTCTCTCCTATTGAAGATAACATCTTCTATGAGGTCTCTTAAATCTGTGGGAATGTCATCGTATATAACGGATTGTCCGGGATTCACGATACCCATATCCATACCCTTTTGGATAGCATAATAAAGGAATACCGAGTGCATGGCTTCACGTATATAATCATTGCCACGGAACGAGAATGAGAGGTTGCTAACCCCTCCGCTTATTTTCGCATGAGGTAAATTTGCTTTTATCCATTCAATAGTTTTTAGAAAGTCTACAGCATAACCTCTATGTTCTTCAATCCCTGTAGCTATTGCTAATATGTTGGGGTCGAATATTATATCCATCGGATTGAATCCGTCATTTACGAGTAGTTTATAAGCCCGTTCGCATATCTCTATACGTCTCTCGAATCTGTCAGCCTGTCCTGTTTCATCAAATGCCATTATGATAACCGCTGCTCCATATTTTTTAATCATACGCGCTTGTCGAAGGAATTCTTCTTCACCACCTTTTAAAGAGATTGAGTTTACAACAGCTTTACCTTGCAGGCATTTAAGACCGGCTTCCAATACTTCCCATTTAGAAGAATCTACCATTACGGGAATACGTGAAACATCGGGGTCAGATGCTACAAGATTAAGGAAAGTAGTCATTTCTTTTACTCCATCGAGTAGACCTTCGTCCATGTTTACATCAAGAATCTGAGCACCGTCCTCTACTTGTCGGTGGGCAATAGTTAACGCTTCTTCGTATTTCTCTTCTTTGATAAGACGGAGAAATTTACGAGAACCTGCTACATTACAGCGTTCTCCTACATTTATGAAATTTATTTCAGGTTTAGCTTCTAATAACTCTAAACCAGAAAGCCACATATACTTAGGCTTTTCGGCAGGCTTATGAGGTGTTGCTCCTTTTACTAAACTTACATATTGGGCTATATGATCGGGAGTAGTTCCGCAGCATCCTCCCAGAATATTAACAAGACCTTCGTCTATATATTCTTTGATTTGCTTAGCCATAATTTCGGGAGTCTCATCGTATTCTCCAAACTGGTTAGGTAATCCGGCATTAGGATATGCAGAAACAGATGTTGGAGCAAGTCTTCCCAATTCTTTTAAGAAAGGCTTCATATCGGATGCTCCGAACGAACAGTTAAGACCAATCGAAAGGAAATCGATATGACTCACTGATGCTAAGAAAGCTCCTATTGTTTGACCTGAAAGGGTACGTCCACCTTTATCTGATAACGTTACCGAAATCATGATAGGTATCTCTATATTTCTTTCTCTACGTACTTCATCAGCTGCAAAGAGCGCAGCTTTTGCATTTAGCGTGTCAAAGATCGTTTCTATCAAAAGTAAATCTACACCACCATCAATTAAGCCTTCTATTTGCTCTTTGTACACTTGATGAAGGTCATCGAAAGTAACAGCGCGATAGATTGGATTTTCGACTTTAGGACTCATGGATGCAGTCTTATTGGTCGGACCGATTGAACCTGCAACAAAACGCGGTTTATCTGGCGTACGTTTGGTATATTCGTCTGCAGCTTTACGAGCCAGACGAGCAGCTGCGATGTTCATTTCCTTTACCAAATCGGACATATTATAGTCGTCCATAGATATGGAGTTGGCATTAAAAGAGTTTGTCTCTATAATGTCGGCCCCGGCTTCCAGATATTCACAGTGAATAGCTTCAATAACATCTGGACGGGTAAGGCATAGCAAATCATTATTACCCTTAAGAAGTGTCGTTGAATTTTTGAACCTGTCTCCACGAAAATCTTCCTCGGTAAGTTTATATCGCTGAATCATGGTACCCATGGCACCATCCAATATAAGGATTCTTTCTTTTAGTATATTTTTAATCTGTGGCATTATTAGTATTCTTGTTTATTTGTCGGATTCTATTTTAAAGGATTTGATATTGTGGTATCTCAGATAAAACATATTGATCCAGTGATTGGGTTTAGATGGGATTTCATCTATCATCGGAAATCCTGTTTGAGGATTAATGGATTCTTGAGTCACAAAATCAAACTCTGTTTTATTGGGTTGCTTATTTATGATCTGTTCTCGCTTCTCGAATATTTTATTTATAGCATATAAATCTTTGAAGCCTCTTTGATACGACAGTATGAAATATATGGACGCGAAAAATATTAAAAGTGTTTTTATTACTGATATGTATATATGATCTGTTTTCAGGTTAGCATATATAATTCCAATTGCAATAATGAAGAATGTTATAATTCCAAACCATGCTCGTGGTGGAAATTCAGGAGAAGTTACCATTGCTAAGTCTGCCATTAGACCGGCGAGACAGAAACAAAGCGATAGGTATATGACCCTTGTATTCCGCTTTTTGTCAAAATAAATATAAGTAACTAATGTCAATGAATATATCATAACAAGAGGGAGGGCGAATTTATAAAAATCACCTATTACAGGAAGTAAGCGGGATAAATAAAATTTCACTTTCGATTGTTGAAGGAGTGTATTACCTTCGATAACATTCTCATATCTAAGGTAATTTCCAGGGGCGGCAATCATGATTATAAAACCAATAATAGCACCTGCCAGTCCGATAATCATCCATGCTGGAATCTTTTTTTGTGTATACTTAAGATATGCCATTAACAGGCATATCAGAACTATCATACCGATAGCTGTATTTTCGTTTGTCCATCCGGCAATAATACCAAAAAGAAAAAAGATGATACATTTATAGATAGTGTTCTTGTTATCTTCTTTTATAAATGATTGGCAGAAAAAGTATAGAAACGATATAATAATTAATGTTCCCCATAAATAGTTAGCACTTCCTGTAATCCATAATATGGTTTGAGCAAAAGCCGGTTGGAAAAACCAGATAAGAATATTGATAAAGAAAAATAGTGACGGATTTGCTCTTTTATTAAGATTCGAAATCTTATAAATAATATAAGCAAATAAAACATATGCAATGCAGTTGATTACATCAGTCCAATATCCATTGAGGAGAAGCAGAGATTCTGCTATGATATGTACAATTGTTCTTCCTCCATGTAGGAAGTAATGTTGATATTGAGAATTTAGTATATCAGAAAATCCGGTTATCTTTTGGCTTAACTCAGATCCTGTTATAAAAGTATATCCCCAATCATCGGCATATAATGGGTATATGATATTAAGCAAAAGGATAAGAATCCCAAATGATAGAGAGAGCAGCAGCAAAATACATTTGGCTGATTTCTCTGTCGAAAGAGCTGCATCTAGTTTTTGATAACCGGAGATGACTTTTTCGTAATATTCTCTCATTTTCACTCGGGTTTTAGTAGTGCTTACGGACTAATCCGTTTTATCGAATTTAACTTATAATAGTCTGCACAGATACCATTTCGCCACGAGTCCGGATCGTTCGAAATATCTTCAAAATCAAACTCGGCAGGCAGTATAATAGGAGGTTCTTCTAAAACTATATCTTTATTACCTATTTCTTTTTGTTCTTCTATATATAACTCTCTTCTTTCATACCTTTCAGCCAGAGATACAAGTACTCGGTATCTTTCTGAATAGGTAAATGCGAAGATAACAGTTAACGCTGTCAATATCAAAATATTTATGATTTTCATTGCTAAATTACTCATATTAACATTTGCATAGAGTATACAGATAGATATAATCATAAAACTAGACAAGCAAAAAGCAGCACGGAGTGGAAATATGGGTGATGCAATCATAGCTAACGCCGAAATATGGGCAGCAGTAAAAAACAGTAGTGAGCCAAACCAGGCAGTATAGTTTCTATTATCTTTATTCTGACAGAAAAACACAAAGTTCAAACAGACATATATAAGAATGAGTATGCCTATGGAATTCACATATTTATAAATCCAATATATGTTTCTTGCTTTATACTTTAAAACTTCCATAAAAGGTTTATCAACTAAATTGAAAGCTGCATGGGTATCTTTCGATCTGATATAATTACCCGGAGCTAATAGCATAACAGCACATCCAATACAAACACCGACAAAGCCATATATAGTCCATCTGGGTATTTTGATTTTTCTTATCTTACAATATAGAAATAGAATGAATAATATTGAAATTAGTGCTATTACCGAATTTTCATTTGTCCATCCGGCAATAATACCTCCGAATAGGAAGAGTATATTTTTAAGAATGCTGTCTTTTGATTTCTCGTTTACATAAAAACTGTAGTAATACGATATGAATACCAGTATTATAAGTGTTCCCCATAAATAATTACTACTACCTGTAATCCATATTACTGTCTGTGGAAATACAGGAGTTAATACCCATACTAGTAAATTAACGAGAAGAAATAAATAAGGATTTGTTGCTTTTCCTTTGTTTGCAATTCTATATATAATAAAAGCAAATGCTGTATAAGCTAGGCTATTGAGTATTTCTCTTAGAAGAGGATCTAGTAATAGTAAAAGCTGATCAATAAAATGTACAATATTACGTCCTCCCCAATATAGATAATGGTTATACTGCGAAACAATAATATCAAGGACATTTTTAATACGTTGTGGCGGACTCTCGTTGAATATAAAAGAGTACATCCAATCGTCAGAATGGATGGGATATAATCTATTTAGTAAGAATACTAAAATGAAGAAAATAATAAGGAATAAGCCCAGAATAATCTTGTTTGTATTATTCTCTTTTATCCCTGCTTTATTATTATCCATCTCTTTTAATCCGCATTAATGTGTAAGTTTAGACGTGGCCAGTAATCAACCATATGAAATCTATGAACTTTTACTGTGTTTTATGTAGGCGATATTGGATTGAATACCCTATTTTTTCATCACTCGATCAAGCATTCTTTTATCATCTTTCTCTTTAAGAGATTGTCGCTTATCGTATTGTTTTTTTCCTCGCGCAACAGCAATGTTTAATTTAGCTAAACCTCTGTCATTAAGAAATAGTCGTGTCGGAACAATTGTGTATCCTGTTTCTTTAACTAAACGTTGAATTTTTTTGAGTTCTTTTTTATTAAGAAGTAATTTACGATCGCGGCGTGCTACGTGATTGTTATATGAGCCATAAAAATATTCAGTTATGTTCATGTTTCTTACCCATAAAGCCTCTTTTTCGAATATACAAAAGGTATCAACTAAACTGGCTTTCCCCAATCTAATTGATTTAATTTCGGTTCCGGTTAATACCAAACCTGCTGTATATGTATCAAGCAACTCATAGTCAAAAGTAGCCCGTTTGTTTTTTATATTTATATTTAATTGTTTCATTGTTAATAGTCTATCTTAGATTGGCTTGTGTAAATAAGGTGGATTTACCTTATTCTTTAAGCAATTTATCTAGAAAGTCATCAAATTCTTTGTCGATACGGTTTAAAAAATCATTCTCGATTCTGATGACAGAGTCATCTTCAATTACCAGTAATTCTTCTTGGACAATAAGATTTTCGTCTGCAATATTAATAGAAAATGGTTTAAATACATCCAGAGTGTCGAATTTATTGTCCATATCAAATTGTTCAACAACTTCTCTCAATTGACGAGCTATTACTTGGTCATCATCTTCAGATGCCCATTCTTCTATTATAATCTGAGATAATAAATTTTCTTCGTCATCGAACACCGATAGGTTTCCACTGTCTTTATCTACAACAAGAAATATATCAGTCAAAGAACTGCCTGTATACCCTTCATTCAGGCTGTTAATTGCTTCAGTTAGAACTTTTGAAATCTCTTTATATACTTTTCTTGCTGTCATAATTTATAGATATTTAAACCTGATTCTTTATTGTAACTCTTTACCAAGTAGCTTTTGATATTCGCTATCGTTATTTATAATTTCTAAACCTTTTCTGAAGATCTCACTTTCATCATTGATAATCTTAAAATAGGCAGCCGTGTTGAATAGATCTCTGGCTATCAAAGCTTTTATTCTTCTTTTAAATTGCTCTTTCGATCTTAAATACTGGTCTTCTTTATATTCTATTTTCTCATCGGTTGCCATTTGTATCATTTCGGCTAGTACTTTATCCGATACCTCATACTCATCTTTAAACTTTTCAATAGTAGGGTACTTCTTTAAAAGCTCCTTTCTATTTGCATCTACTTGATTGAGTGCAAGCTTATAAACAATGCCCATTGCATTAATACGTCCACTATATTCGGTATATTCCGTTGTATCTATCGGAACAAAATAGTCCGGCATAATACCTCCCCCACCGTATACAATACGCTCATTTACCAGTGTTTTATATTTTAAAGAATCAGGGAAATGGATACTATCGGCATTCATCATTTCACCCCTGTTGTATCTTGCTATCAAATCTCTGTTATAAGAATCCTGATCTCCATGAGTATATGGTTTCTGAATACAGCGACCAGTCGGTGTGTAATAGCGAGCTACCGTTAAGCGGATCATTGACCCGTCGGGTAGGGGAAATTGTCGTTGTACAAGCCCTTTACCAAATGTTCGTCTTCCAACTATTAGTCCTCTATCCCAATCCTGAACAGCACCGGATACAATTTCACTGGCAGAAGCCGATCCTTCGTCTACTAATATTACTAATTTCCCTTTCTCGAATAAACCTTTTTCTGTTGAGGAGTCACTCGTTCTTGCTTGATGGGCTCCCTCCATATATACAATGAGTTTATCTTTATCCAAGAATTCATCAGCGAGTTCAGTTGCGGCGTTCAAATAACCTCCGCCATTACTTTCAAGATCCAGAATCAGGTTTTGCAAACCTTCAGCGTTTAGTTTAATTAGAGCTTCCTTAAATTCAGCGACGGTGGTAGCTCCAAAGCGACTCAAACGAATGTACCCTGTTTTATCATCAATCATATAGGCTGCATCCAGACTATAAATAGGAATCTTGGCACGTATTATCTGAAAAGTTATAGGTTTTTGAATACCTCGGCGAAGAACCTTTACAGTAACCTTTGTTCCTTTCGGACCCTTTAACCGTTTCATAATATCACGTGTACTCATATTAACACCCGCGATGGTAGTATCGTTCACCGATATTATGCGGTCGCCCGGTAGTAAACCTACTCGTTCGGATGGACCATCGGCAATTGTTTCGATAACATAAAGAGTATCAGACATCATGTTAAATGATATACCTATTCCATCGAAGTTGCCTTCTAAGGGTTCGTTCATTTCCGATACAGTCTCGGCACTTAGATATGAAGAGTGAGGATCGAGTTCTTTTAGTATGGATACAATTGCATCATCTGCCAATTTTTCATCATTAACAGTATCAACATACATCCTCTCGATTAGAGTCATGGTAGTAGCTAATTTCTTAGTTCCTTGACTCATCCCGTATTGTGCTGAAATGGTATTAACAAAAATGAATGTACAGGTTATTATCAATAACAATGTCTTTCTTCTCATCTTATATTTTCTTTTTAGTAACGGCAAGTATTTTATGCGTTATTATTAGGCTGTAATTAACAGTTTTGCTCGTATTATCTATCAATGTAGGGGTTGCCCCTTTAAATTATACAAAAGAGTCAAGCAAAGGTTCTTACTTGACTCTTTGAATAGTTCTTCTATTTCCGTTTAACTGTTTTAGTTTGTATTAATATCAATACCATCCGGTACAAATTTACTTACATCATGTTTGTATCGCAAAAGTTCGCGGACTATCGTAGAGCTAATATGAGTCAGTTCAGGCTCTGTAAAAAGCACTAATGTTTCGATTCCCGATATGTTGCGATTCATGTCCGCAATTGTTTTCTCGTATTCAAAATCATTTACCGACCTGATTCCCCTGATGATAAATTCTGCATTTACTTTTTTCGCAAAGTCTACTGTCAATGAATCATACGAGCCTACTGAAACTCGAGGCTCATCCGCGTACAACTTTTCTATCATATGGATTCGTTGTTCCAAAGAAAAGTAACTCCTCTTATTGTCATTGACTCCTATTGATATTATAATCTCGTCTACCACATTTAATCCTCTGCGAACCAGCGATGCATGTCCTATTGTAAAAGGATCGAATGTGCCCGGAAAAATAGCTCTCTTCATTTTTTATAATAAAAAGGTCATTAGACCTTAGTTTGCCATATCGGAGATGAACTTAATTCTTACCAGACGTATTTCTTCTTCGGTATACATACCCAGTTCGTTTATTGCATCTTCGAGGTCATCTGATTCGGCTTCCTGAAAATAATCAAAGATATCTGCCATATGGTCTTCATCAATTACCTCATTTAGGAAATAGTCAATGTTTATTTTAGTTCCTGAGTAAACTATAGCTTCTAGTTCTGCTAGTAATTCGGGAAACTCTATACCTTTCGATTCTGCAAGATCATCTAAAGCAACCTTACGGTCTATACTTTGTACTATAGCTACTTTTAATTTCGATTTATTAGCTACCGTTCTTACTCTTAAGTCTTCTGGACGCTCAATCTCATTTTCTTCTACGTGCTTTTTGATAATCTCAACAAATTCTGCTCCGTATCTTTTAGCTTTACCTGCCCCTACACCTGGTATGTTCTGTAATTCGTCGATACTTGTCGGGTAGATGGTTGCCATCGATTCCAACGAAGGATCTTGGAAAATAACATAGGGAGGAACATTTAATTTTTTAGACATCTTCTTGCGGAGGTCTTTCATGATAGAGAATAATACCGGGTCAACAGCCGAGCTTCCGCCCCCGCCTTTGATAACCACTTCATCATCACTCTCATCATCAAAATCCTCTTCCTGAGCTATCTTGAATGAAACTGGCTTCTTTAAAAAGTCTTTTCCTTTTTTTGTGATTTTAAGCAGACCATAGTTTTCTATGTCTTTGTCTAAATAACCGGCAATCAGACCTTGTTTAATTACGGCATTCCAGGTGTCTTCATCGGTATCTTCTCCAGATCCGAATGCTTCTAAATCCTGATGACCATAGGTCTCAATTTCTGACGTTTCTTTTCCTCTAAGGAAATTAATGACGTACTCAGTTTTGAATTTTTCTTTTAATGCTAATACAGCTTCTATCGCTGTTAATAATAAGTCTTGAGCTTCCACTTGTTTTTTAGGGTTTATACAATTGTCACAATTACCACAGTTATGTTGATTATATTTTTCTCCGAAATAGTGTAGCAGAACAATTCTACGACACATAGCTGTTTCAGCATAAGCTGCTGTTTCAAGAAGAAGCTGTTTACCAATTTCTTGTTCGGCAACAGGCTTACCCTGCATGAATTTTTCGAGTTTCTGAAGGTCTTTGTAGGAATAGAATGCTACGCATCTGCCTTCACCTCCGTCACGTCCTGCACGTCCTGTTTCCTGATAATATCCTTCGAGACTTTTGGGCATGTCATAATGTATGACATATCTCACATCGGGTTTGTCGATACCCATACCGAAGGCTATTGTGGCTACAATGACGTCCACTTTTTCCATCAAAAATGAGTCTTGATTCTCACCACGGGTCGAAGCATCTAAGCCGGCATGGTAAGCGAGCGCATTTATATTATTTGCCCGCAGAATTTCGGCAAATTCTTCTACTTTTTTTCTGCTTAAGCAGTATACAATTCCTGATTTTCCTTCCTGAGATTTAATATACCGGATAATATCCCGGTCTACTTTGTCTGTCTTTGGGCGAACTTCGTAATAGAGATTTTCACGATTAAACGATGACTTGTAAACTTTAGCATCCAGCATTCCCAAGCTCTTTTGTATGTCATGCTGTACCTTAGGTGTTGCTGTTGCTGTCAACGCTACAAGTGGCCGCTGGCCAATCTCCATAATAATAGGCTTTATGCGTCTGTATTCAGGTCTGAAATCGTGTCCCCATTCCGATATACAGTGAGCCTCATCAATTGCGTAAAACGAAACTTTTATCTGTCGTAAAAAGTCAATATTTTCCTCTTTAGTTAAAGATTCGGGAGCAACATATAATAATTTTGTTTTTCCCGATATCACATCAGCTTTTACCAACTCAATAGATGCCTTGTTTAAGGATGAGTTTAAAAAATGAGCTATACCATCTTCTTCGCTGAAGTTGCGCATGGCGTCAACTTGATTTTTCATCAATGCTATTAATGGCGATATGATAATGGCAGTACCTTCCATCAATATTGCAGGAAGCTGATAGCAAAGAGATTTTCCTCCTCCTGTCGGCATCAAAACAAAAGTATCTTTTTCTTCCAAAACATTCTGTATGATAGCCTCCTGGTTACCCTTGAACTTATCAAACCCAAAATGTTTTTTCAGATTTTCAATTAATAGATCTTCTCGTTTTGACATAGTTAATTAAATCGCATAAATGGAATATCAAAAATAGCCATAACCTACACTAGTTATTTCTGAAAATGTAATTATATCTTACGAAGATAGCTTCTTAAGTCAAAAATACAATAGAAAAAGATTTTTTTTTAATAGAAAAATGAGAATTATTCGTAAGAATTTTTCAGCCTGTCCAGATTCGAGCTTTCTAACTGCTGTACAGCGTACTCTTTTGTGATGTGTAAGCTCTTCTTTTCACTCGAGGGGACAGTAAACATGGCATCCATCATCACAGTTTCTACTATTGAACGAAGTCCTCTGGCGCCTAACTTATATTCAACAGCTTTATCGACTATATAGTCGTATACATCTTCATCAAAAGTCAAATCAACATTATCCATCGCAAATAATTTCAAGTATTGTTTGATGATTGAGTTTTTAGGTTCTGTAAGAATCCTTCTTAAAGCCGAATGATCTAAAGCATTCAGGTAAGTAAGAATAGGCAGACGACCAATAATTTCAGGAATTAACCCGAAAGATTTTAGATCCTGAGGTGTTATATATTTCAATAATTCATTTCTATCAATATCCGAATTTTTTAGAGCCGCCGAATATCCGACAACACGCGTATTTAGACGCTGAGCAATTTTTCTTTCAATACCGTCAAAAGCTCCTCCACATACAAATAGGATATTTTTGGTATTAACGGCGATCATTTTTTGGTCCGGATGCTTACGTCCTCCCTGTGGGGGCACATTCACTATTGAACCTTCCAGTAATTTCAATAAGCCTTGTTGCACACCTTCACCGCTTACATCACGTGTGATAGACGGATTATCTCCTTTACGGGCGATTTTATCTATCTCGTCAATAAATACAATGCCACGTTCGGCGGCAGCAACATCGTAGTCGGCAGCCTGTAAAAGACGAGTAAGAATACTTTCGATATCTTCTCCTACATAACCGGCTTCCGTTAATACCGTAGCGTCCACAATGGCGAATGGTACATGTAATAGTTTAGCTATGGTACGTGCCAAAAGTGTTTTACCTGTTCCTGTAGGGCCTACCATGATTATGTTTGATTTTTCGATCTCAATGTCATCCTCACCCACTTCTTGAAGTAATCGTTTGTAGTGATTATATACTGAAACCGACAAATAACGTTTAGCATCATCTTGTCCGATAATATATTGATCTAAGAACTCTTTGATCTGTTTTGGATTTGGTAGATTCTTTTTGTCAAGTATGTCTTCTATACCTTTCTCGGACTTTAATGAATCTTTTACGATAAGATATGCCTGATCTACACATTTATCGCATATATGAGCAGATATTCCTGCTATTAATAAGTTGACATCGCTATCTGGTCGTCCACAGAAACTACAAAAATCGTTTGTCCCTTTTTTTGCCATATTTTTTGTTTTAGGTCATAGACCTGTTTCGAAATCTATCTGTTATCTCTGCCTACAAATAAATAATTGACTGCCTATTAGGTATAATAAGCAGCCAATTATTAAGCTCTTGGCAGTAGTGTATGCATTATTTAGTACGAACTAATATTTCGTCAATCATACCGTAGTCTTTAGCTTCGGCAGAGTTCATCCAATAGTCGCGATCCGAATCCTGAGCAACCTTTTCGATTGATTGTCCTGAGTGATCGGCAATTATAGTGTATAGCTCTTGTTTTACCTTTGCAATTTCACGGGCAGTGATTTCTATATCAGAAGCTTGTCCCTGAGCACCACCCAGCGGTTGGTGTATCATTACACGTGAGTGTTTCAATCCGAAACGCTTGCCTTTTTGTCCTGCAACCAAAAGTACTGCTGCCATAGAAGCTGCCATACCTGTACAGATTGTAGATACATCGCTTCCGATAAATTGCATGGTGTCATATATTCCGTATCCAGCATATACTGACCCTCCGGGTGAGTTTATATATATCGAAATATCTTTACCCGAATCAGCAGAGTCCAAATACAGTAACTGTGCCTGAATAACGTTGGCAGTATAGTCGTCGATACCTGTACCTAAGAAAATGATACGGTCCATCATTAAGCGAGAGAATACATCCATTTGTGCAACATTTAGTTGACGTTCTTCGATAATGGTTGGTGAAATATAGCTGCTGGTTATACTATTCATGTATTGATCGAGAGCCAATCCGTTCAAACCAATATGTTTGGTTGCGTATTTTCTGAAATCATTCATAGTTGTTTATATCTTTAATTATTAATTCACTTAGGAGACTGCAAATTCTATGCCTAATTCTTAATGGTAAGTATGAATAACTGTCTAATTTATTATTTTGCAATTATAACCGACAGTTATCAATTACTTATTCAGAGCAATAAAAAGGTCTTAAGCTCTATGTTTTCAGTAAATAAAAAAGACCTTTGCCATTGATGCTTAGTCTAAAACAAAGTTATAAATAATTATTGGAAACCAACAAATAAAAGCTTTGTCTTTCTTAAGATTGGAGGCAAAGGTCTTTTCGTATAGACCTTATTTTTTTATTGCAATATTATAAGCTTGGGTCTTTATTAAGCTTCAGCTTCTCCTTCGAAGAATTTTTTAAATTCATCAAGGCTCATTTCTTGTTCGTTTAATGTAACAAGAGATTTCAAGCATACAACGATTTTTTCTTCCATTGCTTTGTCAACCAGGTTGCGAGAAGTCTCTTTGTTCTTCAACATTTCGTTTGCATAATTTGCAAGAACATCTTCCGGCATACCCATCATTCCGTATTGAGCAAATTGTACACGTGCTGCTTGGATAGCTACGTTACGAACATCAGCTTCTTCGATTTTAAGATCGTTTTCTTTTACCAATTGCTCTTTTATCAAGTGGAATTTCAAATCGTTGATGATTTGAGGATAATCAGCTTCCAAAGATTCAGCGGTTCTGTCGGTTCCTGTTGCCATTAACCATCTTTTTAGGAATGCATCGGGGAATTCAAGATTTCCTGCTTTTTCTTCCAGTAATACACGTGCATCCAATAAGAATTTGTAATCGCTGTCAGGAGCCAATTGTGTTTGAAGAGTTTCTTTTACCTTAGCAATGAACTCAGCTTCATCTTTTACAGCACCTTCTCCGAATACTTTGTCGAATAAGGCTTGATCTAAATCAGCCTCTTTGTAACGAGTGATTTCGTTTACAGAGAATTGGAACTCAGCAGCAATAGATTCTACTGCATCTTTTTCGATATGTAGGAATGATGCTATTTCAGTTTCGTTGCCGTCGTAGGCTTTACCCGGATTGAATACGATAGTTGCACCTTTCTTTACATCAGCAAATTTAGCTTGCTCTTCTTCATTTTTCATGTAAGAAGGCATTAATACTGCATTTTCTACACGAATACCGCCATCTTTAGGTTTTCCACCTTCTAGTTCTACAACTTCACCTTTTAATAAGTCAGTTGGTTTAGCTCCTTCTTCAAGAGTTTCATATTTGCCATAGTTAGCTTTATATGAAGCTATTTGTTTGTCGATCAATTCTTGCTCTACAGCTATTTTGTAATAATTGATCTTATCTTTTTTGCTCAATGCTAGTTTTACTTCAGGAGCAAGTGCGATATCGAAGAAAAACTCAAAATCTTCTTCCTTAGAAAAATCAACAGGTTGTTGTTTTTCTTCATTTGGAAGAGGTTCACCTAATATATTAAGTTTGTTTTCTTGTATATAATTATAGATACCTTCACCAACCAATTTGTTTACCTCTTCGGCAAGGATTGATTTTCCGTGCATTTTTTTTACCATACCTACAGGTACAGTTCCCGGACGGAAGCCCGGTACGTTGGCTTTCTTACGAAAGTTTTTTATAGCCTCATCGACTTTTACTTGATAATCAGCTTTCTTTACGTCTACCTTAAGTATAGCATTTACGCTATCTACTTTAATAAGAGATGTATCCATCTTTGGCTTATATTTATATATTGTTATGTAATTAATTCAGTCGATTTGCTAAATTAAAGCCGTAGTGCTTTTAATTCAGAATAAAGATAAATTTTTAGTGGCACAAAAATAGTTTTTATTCTTCCAATATTCAAATTTATTTCTCATTTTCATTTATGCAATAGTTTATTCTGGTATTTATATTGTTAATTTATTGAATTTGAATTTATTGTTTTGCCGTTTCTCTGTTAAATGAACATAGGGGGCTTTGGTGTTCAAGTGCTCTATATCTCTTTTATCTTACAAAAAACTCAAATAATGAATAAAAAATATTTATATTTGCTGCTATATTTGGTGCCTTAATTTTAGGTGCTTGGTAAAAATGGCGTTATATGATAAAAGACAAGGGAGATGTAATCAGCTTCGAAGCTAGCATCCCTGGTATGTGGGCTCTTCTTGAAGAGAATGAACGTGAACTGGTTAAAGCTTCAGCGAAAATTCTCCACCTCAAAAAAAATGAAATAATTTATTGTGAAGAAGAGATTCCAAAAGATTTGATGTGTCTGCTGAAAGGCAAGGTCAAAATCTTTAAGAACGGGGTTGGTGGCCGTAGCCAAATAATCCGGATGATACGACCTGTCCAGAATTTTGGTTATCGGGCTTACTTTGCTAAAGAACCTTATGTGACAAATGCTTCGGCTTTCGAAGCTTCTACAATTTGTCTTATACCTATGGAGCTTATCGAAGAGTTGGTCATGGCAAATACTAAATTTGCTATGTATTTTATAAAAGAATTATCTACAGATTTAGGTATTGCAGACGAAAGAGTTGTAAGCCTTACCCAAAAACATATTCGTGGAAGGTTAGCTGAATCTTTAGTTTTCCTTCTCGAAAACTATGGCTTGGAAGAAGATGGTGCCACAATAAGTATTTATTTGTCGAGGGAAGATCTGGCGAATCTATCCAATATGACTACTTCGAACGCTATCCGTACATTATCGACTTTTGTCGATGAGCATATAATTGCTTTGGATGGTAGAAAAATCAAAATAATAGACGAGGATAGGCTGCGAAAAATTAGTAAAATCGGATGATCTCATCTATAGTACACAAATATTTAGATTTTAAGTACAAAGAGGTTGAGCAATTTATTAATAAACCGTTTCTTACACAGGAAAAAATACTTAACTATCTTATCCAATCAGGTGCTAATACCTTTATTGGAGCTAAATACAAATTCTCATCTATCAAGAATAAAGATGACTTCAGAAAGATGGTTCCGGTGTTTCATTATGAAGACCTCAAGCCTTATTTGGAGAAAATCCTTATTGATAAAAAACAGAATGTGTTGTGGAATAAACCTGTAAAATGGTTTGCCATGTCTTCTGGGACCACCAATGATAAGAGCAAATATATTCCTGTAACACAAGAATCCCTTACGCAAGGTCACTATAAATGCGGGCAACAAATGCTGGCATTGTACGCGAAAAATAATCCGGAAGCTAAGTTCTTCTTGGGGAAAACTTTGGTGTTGGGTGGAAGTAAGCAAGTAAATAATATTGGCGACGGTATTTTTACGGGAGATATTTCGGCTATCTTAATTAAGAATTTAAATTTCCTGGCAAAATTCAGTAGAACACCAGAAAGCATATCTTTAATTCCCGACTGGGAAACAAAACTGCAAAAGCTTACCGACTATGCAATAAAAAAAGATGTCAGAGCCTTTATGGGGGTTCCTTCTTGGCTGTTGGTTCTATTGAAGAAAATAACTGTAGATACAGGTGAGGAATTGACTGATTTGTGGCCTAACCTAGAGGTTTTTTTTCATGGAGGGGTTAGTTTTAATCCCTTTGAAGATCAATACAGAAAATTGATTAGGAAAGATTCGATGATTTATTGGGAAACCTATAATGCATCAGAAGGATTTTTTGGTTCTCAATATTCTATTGATTCAAAGGAGATGTTATTAATGCTCGATAATAATATATATTATGAGTTTATGCCGATGTCTGAATGGGATTCGGAGAATCCGGCTACGCTTACCTTAGAGGAGGTGGAGATTGGTCAGAATTACGCAATACTTATTACTACAAATGGTGGGCTTTGGCGATATATGATTGGTGATACTATCGAATTTACATCTACCGAACCCTATTTGTTTAAGATAACAGGTCGTACCAAGCACTTTATAAATGCTTTCGGAGAAGAAGTTATTATTGATAACGCCGAAAGTGCATTGAGTGAAGCTTGTGCGGTAACGGGGGCTCACATTGTAGAGTATACAGCAGCACCTATTTATTTTGGAGATAATTCTGCCGGAGCTCATGAGTGGTTGATCGAATTCGATGTTGAACCTACCGATATGCATTTGTTTAGAGCTACTTTGGATAATACTTTGAAAAAGGTAAACTCAGATTACGAGGCAAAACGATCTTATAATTTATCTTTAAAAGATCCGGTTGTTAGAGTCTTACCAAAGGACAGTTTCTATAATTGGCTTAAATATAGGGGAAAAGCAGGAGGCCAAAATAAAGTTCCCCGATTGTCCAATAATCGGGATTATGTAGATAAAATGTTGATTTTCTTAGGACTGAAAGAGAATTAAGTTGCTTTTATGAGATATACTTTGTGGGTAAGTATCTCAAAATAACTTAAAAAAAAAACTTTATTTTCAAAATCTAAAAGCTTTACTTAAATTTGTGACTCAAAATCTCATTCTGAACTAATGAAAATAAGAATTCTCTTAGTATTTGTACTTACGCTGTTGGTAGCTACTTCATGTGGCGAATACAACAAAATACTTAAAAGCACCGATTATGAATTGAAGTACACTTACGCAAAGAAGTATTTTGATGAAAAGAAATACGGTAGAGCATCCACACTATTGGAAGAATTGGTTCCAATATTCAAAGGTACAGCTCATGCGGAAGAATCTCTGTTTTTACTTGCTCAGAGTTTTTTTTACGATAAAGATTATGTGACAGCAACACAGTATTTTAAAGCTTATTATACAACTTATCCCAAAGGGGAGTTTACAGAGTTGGCAAGATATAATGCTGCTTATGGCTTGTATCTGGATATTCCCGATGTAAGATTGGATCAGTCCAATACGTATAAGTCAATGCAGGAGTTTCAAACATTCCTAGAAATATACCCTCAGAGTGATAAAGTACAATTGGTACAGGATTACTTGTTTGAGATGCAGGAAAAGTTGGCATTAAAAGAACTTCTAGCATGTCGTTTGTATTATAATTTAGGAAATTACATGGGAAATAATTATGAGTCATGCGTTGTAACAGCGAGAGAGGCTCTTAAAACGTATCCCTATTCACAATATAACGAGGAATTCCAGATTTTAATTCTGAGATCTCGCCACGAATTGGCTTGGAAGAGTGTTGCCGAACGTACAGCCGAGCGTTTGAGAGACGTGGTTGATGAACATTATAACTACTTGAATATGTTCCCCGAAGGAAAGTATAAAAGGGAAGCCAACAGATATTACAGGCAGGCTGTGAAGGCATTGGATCTTAAGGTCGAAGGTTTGACAGATGACGAACTGGAAAACGAGAAAAAATTAGAAAGTAAATAAACATCACATTCATTATAGCGAATAAAGTTATGGATTACAAGAAGACAAATGCACCAAGCAATACAATCACAAGAGATATGATGAGCTTGTCTGCTGATACAGGTAATGTCTACGAAACAGTACGAATTATTGGAAAGAGAGCAAACCAAATAGCTGTGGAAATGAAACAGGATTTGGATAGAAAGCTTCAGGAGTTTGCTTCTTACAGCGATAACTTAGAGGAAGTTTTCGAAAATCGTGAACAAATCGAGATTTCGAGATATTACGAAAAATTGCCAAAAGCTGCTTTAATTGCAGCTCAGGAATATACTGAAGGCAAAGTATACTATAGAAACCCTAATAAGGACAAAGACAATTTTTAAATGATACAACGTATACAATCCGTATATCTATTAATTGCAGCCATTCTTATGGCTGTAGTTGTATGTACACCTCTGGCTGTACTGATTGGGGCATCCGATAGCTTTTATCTTTTTAAAAGTATGGGTGTTTTTGAGAATGACTTAACTCTCGTATATCCGTCTTGGGGTATAGCTGTCTGTGCAGTTATAAGCGCTTTGATTAGTTTTGTTTCCATATTCTTGTTTAAGAAACGAAAGCTGCAAATAAAAATGTCTTATGTTTCGATTGTTTTCATTATTCTTTTTTATGCTGCATTTGCTGCTTACTTATACACAGGACAGATAGCTTTGGAAGCGAAGTTTTCGAAAGTAGAATATGGCTTGGCATTGCCTGCAATATCATTAATAGTAATGGTACTGGCACTTACTAAAATCAAAGCAGACGAGCGATTGGTTCAGTCATTGAATAGAATTAGATAAGATAAATTTCGACAGATATATACAGAAAAGAGATTACCTATAGGCAATCTCTTTTTATTTTAAGGCTAAGGACCTTTATTTATGTAATTTGAAAAAGTAGAAGGTTATCTGCCTGCAAAAAACGGATTACTTCTCATTTCTTCTTTGATCGTTGTTGCTGGACCGTGACCGGGATAAACAATTGTGTCGGGAGGTAAGGTAAATAGTTTTTGTCGGATAGCTTCAAGAAGCTGTTCCTGATTTCCTCGTGCTAAATCCGTACGACCGATACTGCCTCTGAACAGAGCATCACCTACTATTACACAATTGCCTTTTTCACTGTAAAAAGCTACACTGCCGGGTGAATGTCCGGGAACTTCAAGGATGATTAGTTTTTGATTGCCAAACTCAATAGTATCTCCTTCTTTTATATAGGTTCCTATTGCCGGTGCTGATTCTGCATTTGGGAATCCGAACATTCTCATTTGAGCAGGCATTCCTTCCAATAGAAACTCATCAGCCTGATGAGCTTTTGTATGTAAATGGAATTGCTCTAAAATGAAACTGTTTCCAAATACATGGTCGAAATGCAGGTGTGTATTTAGTAGATGCTTTACAATTAGGTTATTATCAAGTATAAAGTCAAGTAGCTCTTGTTTTTCATCTTGATAAAAAGCTCCCGCATCAATGATAACACATTCTTTTGTGTCATCATACAATATATATGTATTTTCGGCTATTGGGTTAAATTCAAAAGTCTTAATCTTCATAATTGCGAAATTTAATTCTAAAAATAGAGTAGGTCTTTCTGTTCTAAATTTGTGAAGTTAAATACTAACTTGTCAGTAAGTATCTCTTATTATATTTATTTTTACTTATAAAGGAACGTATACTACTTTTTTAGTTTCAAAAAAGTCTTCTTCAAAGAAGTTTTTTAGATCGTCCACCTCTGCATATTTCTTAAACGGGTGAATCTCTCCTTCAAGCTCTCCACCTTTTAAGCAAATAAGTCCGTTAGGTAGAGGATTCTTTTGCTCGTGTGATACGTTCTTGCGGGTAATCTTTATCAGATCTTCTAAAGGCATTACGGCACGACTAACGACAAAATCAAATTTGCCTTTTTCTTCCTCTGCCCTGCAATGCCTGAAGCTAATATTTTCGAGACCAATCGCGTTCGATACCTCTGTTGCCACTTTGATTTTCTTTCCGATACTATCTACTAATAAGAAATGAGAATCGGGGAAAAGTATAGCCAGTGGTACACCTGGAAATCCACCACCTGTTCCCACATCCAAAATCTGGCTGCCTTTGGTAAAGGTAATTACTTTGGCTATTCCTAAGGAATGTAAAACATGGTGTATGTAGAGATTCTCTATATCTTTTCTTGAAATTACATTTATCTTAGAGTTCCAATCGAAGTACAAATCGTATAATGCTCCAAACTGTTTTTTTTGTAAGTCGGTAAGAGTCGGGAAATATTTTAATAGTATATCCATCAGTACTTAAATGATATGCAATGTTTAATGCTGTTATAACTGTCGCTTCAAAGAAATAAAACCGTAGACTTTATTTAGTGATAAGTTGTGAGATTGGAGAGTCATCTTTCAAAGCGAGATCTATCTCATTGAATGGAATAAAAACTTTGATAGCGTCGAGCTTGTAGGCCGAATATTCTCCTTTGTTGAATACATAAGTGATTCCCTTTGTATCTAATAAGAAGTTGTCATTAGGAGCCATTTCGTCAATACCAAAATATCCTAAATCTTCCAGTTCATTAACGGATTGAACTTTGTTCGATTTTATCAAATAATCTTTAAAAATAGGGGTTAAAAGTTTCTCATATCCGGGTTTGAAAATATCATCTTCGGTAATCAGCTTGCCTGTTTTTAGGTTGATCACATAGTTCTTTAGAAATTCATAGGAACTGGCTCCACCTTTGTAGTTAGACTGAGTAACCTGAAATGCAAGAATATCCGCCTGGTTAAATATAATTTGGTTAGATGTTGTTTCATAATAAGAGAAGAATTCTTCTCTATCGTCATGCGAATCGTTATTCTCGGAGAATATTTTTACATCCTCTTTGTAATTCTCTATATATGCTTTTCCATAATTTGCTACTGCATCTTTGGGATTGTATAGACCGTATGTTTCATCAAAGAAACAAGATACAAAGATACGCTGCAATGAATCTAAAATAGCTTTATCATCATAAGATACAGGATAGATAAAGGTCAGTTTCAAATTGCATGAAGGCTGAGTAAAATCATTGTCCCAGTAATAGTTTTGTACGGAATGGATTGTGTCAAATTCAATAATATTATCACGAGTTGGTGTTTTCTTCGTATTACAAGAAAACAAAGACATTGCAATTGCGCACAATATCGCTAAATAGATGTTGATCTGTTTCATAAGACTTTTATAAATCTATGTGCAAATGTACCAATAAAATTAGACTAATCTAGTTAAAAAGACCGATTTTAGAAAGCATAATCTCCAGCTTTTTATTGAAGACTAGAAGTTGGTTTAATAATCTTATTATTAAATCTTTTTCTAAAATGATAAGTCTTATATAGTGTTAATCATATTGTCTTCTAACGAAAGAATAGCTATTTTAGGGCACTATTAATACTATCTATTTACACAACTGACTGATGATAGAAAGAATTTCTAACCTTAAGTTTATTTTTATTCCTGGCATATTATTATCCTTAACCCTATGTGTAAGGAGTCAAAGTCTGGAGGTTTCTAAAAGCCGGTTGAAAGATGAACGTAAGCTACAATTGAAAATGAATATTGTGCTTGAGACTGAATATTTAAAACATCCTCAGGCAATAGATAAGTATGCAGACTATAAAACTTTGTACGAGGTTGGTAAAGAAAAGTATTCGATAGACTACTTAAATAATTCAATTAAAGAAGAACTTAAGTATATGTTGGTTGCTCCACCTCCGCCATCATATAGCGGTGCTGCTGTAATAATTGGAGGGCTTAATTTAAGTGATCCGAAAGCGTGGTTTACTGCAGCTAAACTTAGAAAACGAAAACGGAAAATGTACCAAATAACGACTTATGTTTATTCAATAGATTGAGGATTCATTCTTTGTCCTTCTTCTCTTTTTCGTACTCCCTTGAAAGCATAAATGTAGTATATAGAAGTAAGAATGCAGCTACAAGCATTGAAATAACCCATTCATTCTTTTGAGCAAACATCAAATATGTTCCGATAGCCATAAAAACAATTCCAAATATTTGTATGCTGAAAAGCCTTTTACCTCTTAAGCTTTTACCTGGATAGGGAGTTGTGAATGTTATAGCCGCAAAACCGGTTACACCTACTGCCATTATATATGCAGCAACTACCGGATTGAATAGATATGATATGGCAGCTGCGAGAATCAATAAAGCCGACAGTTTAAATATAAAATCTTTGGTTTTGTTCATAAGTAATAGTTCTGTGAAATTATTCGACTATAAATACTTCTTCGTTTTCTCTTTTCATCAAATAATTTTCTCTTGCAAATTTCTCAATATTGTCTTTGTCAGAACGTAGTTCGTTTAATTTGCGTTTGTCCGTCTCTGTTTTTTCTTGGTAATATTCGATTTGATTTTTCAAATCTCGGATTTCAAGATCGTAACTCAAACGAGAGAAGATATTGCTATCTCCGATAACAAAGCAACAGATAATCAGAACGACAATTATAGTCAACTGTATTTTGCTGAATTTCCGCAGGATGTATCTTCCGATTCTTTTTAATTGTTCCATATCTGAATGATTCGAAAAGTCAATATTGTACAAATATAAAGATATTTAATCAGATGATAGATAAATAGGTGTATTTTTGTATTGGTGAGATATAAGATCTCATTTAAGGAATGAAGCTTATGGCATCTGTAGAAGACATAAATAAATCAGGCAGTATAGTATCTAGATATAAGTCTTATTTGTTATTAGAGAAAGCACTTTCGCCGAACTCTATAGCGGCATATCTCGATGATTTGACAAAATTGCTCCAATACTTTGAAACTGAAAATCTGAAACTTCAGCAAATCCACTTAGAGGATCTTCAGCAATTTGTAACACAATTGTACGATTTAGGAATTAATGCCCGTTCCGTAGCACGTATCTTATCGGGAGTGAGGTCTTTCTTTAACTTTTTGATTTTAGATGGTTATATCCAGAACGATCCGACAGAGTTGTTGGAAACACCTAAGATTGGGCTTAAGCTTCCTGTGGTTTTGAGTCTTCAGGAAATAGAAAATATTATATCCATAATAGATCTTTCAACAAAAGAAGGACAGCGTAACCGTGCTATAATTGAAATGCTTTATAGTTGCGGATTACGTATTTCTGAGTTGACCAATCTTAAATTTTCGGATCTATTTTTGGATGATGGTTTTATTCGGGTCGAAGGTAAAGGTAGTAAACAACGTCTGGTACCTATTTCCCATACTGCGATAAAAGAAATAGGTAATTATCTGCTCGACCGGAAACTTATTGATGTAAAGAAAGGGTCGGAAGATATCGTCTTTCTTAGTAAAAGAGGTACCGCGATATCTCGTATTATGGTATTTCACTTTATAAAACAATATGCAGATCAGGCAGGAATCAAAAAAAATATAAGCCCCCATACTTTCAGGCATTCATTTGCCACTCATTTGCTGGAAGGTGGTGCCAATATAAGGGCTATACAACAAATGTTGGGACACGAAAAAATAACGACTACCGAAATCTATACTCATTTGGATCGGGAATACCTTCGCCAGGAGATAATCGAGCACCATCCGCGAAATATAGATAAACGATAATTCTTTCCTTTTGTGAAAAGAATAATGATAACACATAATAAAAAGAAGAAAATATAGTTTCTATATTTGAAATATCCTTATGGATTTTTTACTTTTGATAAAGCAGAACGAATAAATTCATATAATAGAATGATTAAAAAATATAAATCACACCCTTGGCATGGTATCTCACTGGGAAACGAAGCCCCTGAAGTAGTAAGAACATTTATTGAGATTGTTCCTACGGATACCGTAAAATATGAGGTGGATAAGCAGACGGGATATTTGTGTATAGATCGTCCTCAGAAATATTCGAATATCATACCTGCACTATATGGATTTCTACCTCAGACAATAAGTGGCCCTCGGGTCGCAGAACTGAGTAATGATAGACTTGACCGAACCGATATAGTTGGAGATAATGATCCTATAGATATTTGTGTATTGACCGAGAAAGATATTACACATGGAGATATTATTGTAAATGCACGTCCGATAGGGGGCTTTCGTCTGATAGATCATGGGCAAGCCGATGATAAATTGATTGCGGTTCTGGATAATGATGCCATTTATAGCTCGTATCGTGACATCAGTGATGTGCCTTTTGCTGTTATTGATCGTTTGAAGCATTACTTTACTACCTACAAAGATATTCCGGGGGATACCGAGCGTAAATGTGTGTTAACTCATGTATATAATGTTGATGTGGCCTATGAGGTTATAAGACGTTCGATAGAGGATTATAATGAGTATTTTAATATGTGCGGGATATAAAATGCCTTTTATAGGATAAAATAAAAGCCGATATTCAATTTGAATATCGGCTTTTGTTATAAAGTCAATAAGAATTACTTCTTATTTTTTGCGTTGTACACGTTTGTAACCATATACAGCTTTGTCGCCCAATTCTTCTTCGATACGAAGTAGTTGGTTGTATTTAGCCATACGGTCAGAACGGCTCAAAGAACCGGTTTTGATTTGTCCAGAGTTAGTTGCAACTGCGATGTCAGCAATTGTAGCATCTTCAGTTTCACCTGAGCGGTGAGAAGTTACCGAAGTGTAACCTGCACGGTGAGCCATTTCGATAGCATCCAATGTTTCAGTAAGAGAACCGATTTGGTTAACTTTGATAAGGATTGAGTTAGCGCAACCTAGTTCGATACCTTTTTTCAAGAAATCAACGTTAGTTACAAACAAGTCGTCTCCAACAAGTTGAACTTTGTCGCCGATAGCATCGGTAAGGTTTTTCCATCCGTCCCAGTCATTTTCGTCCATACCATCTTCGATAGAATCGATAGGGTATTTTTCAGAAAGTTCTTTCAAGAAAGCAGCTTGTTCAGCAGAAGTACGTTTTGCTGCGTTAGGACCTTCAAATTTAGTATAATCGTAAACTTTAGCAGTTTTATCGAAAAATTCAGAAGCAGCACAGTCAAGAGCGATAGTTACGTCTTTAGCTGGCTCATATCCTGCAGCTTTGATAGCTTTAAGGATAGATTCAAGAGCATCTTCGGTACCGTTTAATTTAGGAGCGAAACCACCTTCGTCACCAACAGCAGTACTAAGACCTCTGCTTTTGAATTCTTTTGCAAGAGCGTGGAAAATTTCAGCACCCATTCTCAAACCTTCTTTGAAAGAAGCAGCACCAACCGGACGAATCATAAACTCTTGGAATGCGATAGGAGCATCTGAGTGAGATCCACCATTGATGATGTTCATCATAGGTACAGGAAGAGTATACGTATTAGTACCACCAATATAACGGTACAATGGAATATCTAGAGCATTGGCAGCAGCTTTAGCAACAGCTAAAGAAACACCAAGAATAGCGTTAGCACCCAATTTAGATTTAGTAGGAGTTCCGTCAAGAGCGATCATTTTAAGGTCAACACCTCTTTGATCCAAAGCACAGTCTCCGATAAGTGCAGGAGCGATAACATTGTTTACGTTCTCTACAGCTTTTTGTACACCTTTACCTAAGTATCTTTTTTTGTCTCCGTCACGAAGTTCAAGAGCTTCATGCTCTCCTGTAGATGCTCCTGAAGGAACAGCAGCACGTCCAAATGCACCACACTCTAGTGTTACGTCAACTTCGATTGTTGGATTTCCTCTTGAGTCCAAGATTTCACGTCCGAAAATACGTTCGATTCTCATGTTTGTTTATTTTAGTTTGAATAAATAATATGTCCTAAATTTTACTTTTCACGTTTGCGTAACAAAAATACTTCTTTTTTTCGTTTATTGAAATACTTTTGTAGTCTAAAATGCTTTTTAAGGATTTAGACCTTTTGTTATACTCTGGTAAGCATAAGTGCAACTAAGTGTTATACTTAAATAACGTTGCATTATATATTTACTATTAATGTCAATCAGTAACTGAATAGTGTTATGAAAAAGTGTCATTAGCTACAAAAGTAAACAATTAAGGTGACAAAGGTGACTACTGAGTGTTACTTTTTTATATTCGTTAATTCGTTGTTTATTAGTGATTAATAGTTGAAAAGGTTACAAAAGTTACAAAAGTTACAATTTTTTCACGAGTTCTTTTTTCTTTGTCTAGCTGTTCCCTGATCCTTATATAAATAGATAAAATAATTCAATAACTGATTCGGATTATTGCTTAAAATAATTTTGGTAATATAATGAAAAAAATAATAGTACTGGTATTGGCATGTGTCTCGTTAATAGCTTGTAAAGAGACGTCAAAAACGAAGAATGAAAGTGATATTCAGATGGCAGGAGATGCTCTGGCAGTAAAAGACAGCATTGCAGGTTCGGATTCCCTTCTTAATAATATGGAATGGATAGATGAAGAGCTTTATCCTAAAACTAAAGATTTACCTTTGTTTGTATTATCGACAGGTGTTTTTCATGGAGATGAAACATCTCCCGAAATGATACATAAAGGCTGGTTTGGTATTTTTCGGGATAGAGGGCGATATTATATTGCACCTACCACTCTCAGTATTCAAAAAGCTTTTGATGTTGTTTTGGATGAAAACGAACACAACTCATCAGAGTGGACAGGGTGGGAAGTTAAGACTTCTCATATTGATACTTCTTTGGTCTTGATAAGTAGTTCGCCTCGTTTGTCATCTCACGAGATAAAGACAATACCATTAGACAAAGATTTTATTGAACCGAATGAGAAAATGACATTTACGTATAATGGCTCATCGTATACGCTATATTCAACAGGCGATTTAAAACCTGCTGAGTACAATAAAGATGAAATGATTGTAAGTAATTATAAACTATATATCAAGGGGAATAAGGACGGAAAAGAAATAAATCAATTGCTGGCATCAGCTCCTTATTTTGAAGATGCTATGTTTGAAGTTTTACTCATTGGTGATATTGATAATGATGGCTTTCCAGATTTGGTGTTGAATACTACATATCACTATAATCTTTATAGACCAACGGTTTATCTTTCGTCATTTGCCGACAAAGGCCAATTAGTCAAAGTCGTAGGTTTGCATGAAAGTGTTGGCTGCTGAAGCAGAAAGAACTCAGCAGGAGATATAGATAAAATAAATGACTTATATTTGTAGCATCGTTTTGGTGTTATTCGGTCACATTGCTGAAAGAATAATGAAAAGGGAATCCTGTGAAAATCGGGAACAGACCCGCTGCTGTAAGCTTCGCCAATAGTTCCCGAGCAATACTCTATACCACTGTTTCTTAATATGAAACGGGAAGGATGTTCAGGATGAAGTAAGTCAGAAGACCTGCCAAAATAAATGAATTCGGATGCTTTCGGGAAACAAAGCAAAGAATCTTAGCTATAGATGTTTACGATTGGTAAATATTCTGTCATTATCTTTACATATTGTCATTTTGTGGATTGAAAGAGAATTATAATTCTTCTTTTTTATAACTTGTACCGCTAATTTTGGATAAATATAGAGTCCTGTTAAACCGTAAAATGTCGTATTGGTTTAATAATAAGTGTGTTATTTGGTGAATATATTAAATAGGTTTAGAGCCTTTATAGTAATAAGATGAGAAAAATTTACGAACAATTTGTAGCTCGAGAAAAGCTATTAAATAAGCAGTATGGTGAAGCATACTATAAGAAACAACATCAGCGAGGAAAGTTAACTGCCCGCGAACGTATTCTGTTATTGTTCGATGAAGGAACATTCGAAGAAACAGATGCTTATACACCTCCGGTAGGAGGCGGTTCGTTTGGTAAATCGGTTGAAGCTTTAGGCGATGGAGTAGTTACCGGATACGGATCTGTAAACGGAAGATTGGTCTATGCCTATTCACAAGACTTTAGTGTATTGGGAGGCTCATTGGGTATTTCGCATGCCGCTAAAATTGTAAAAATACAGGATATGGCTCTAAAAACCGGAGCACCTGTTGTCGGGCTTATTGATTCGGGTGGTGCCCGTATTCAAGAGGGGGTAAGCAGCTTGAATGGTTATGCTGATATTTTCAAACGGAATGTAATGTCATCGGGAGTAATCCCTCAGATCTCGGTAATAATGGGACCTGCTGCCGGTGGAGCAGTATACTCTCCCGCTCTTACCGATTTCATATTTATGACAGCCGACACAAGCTATATGTTTGTAACAGGCCCTAATGTGGTGAAAGAAGTTCTGAATGAAACTGTATCTACCGAAGATTTAGGAGGTGCATCTGTTCATGGAACTAAATCGGGTGTTGCAGACTTTGTTTACAATGACGATGAGAATACAATTTTAGGAGTAAAGAAACTTCTTTCTTACCTTCCATCCAATAATATGGAGAATCCTCCACTCATACAATCGGAAGATCCGATCAGCAGGGTAGAGGAGAGCCTGAGAAATATCGTACCCGATGATCCTGATAAACCTTATGATGTAAAAGATATTGTAAAGCTGATTGTCGACAAAGGCGAATTTTTGGAAGTTGCCGAAAACCATGCAGCCAATATATTTACAGCATTTGCCCGTTTGGATGGTCAGGTGGTAGGTATTGTAGCCAATCAACCTAAGGTGATGGCTGGAACATTGGATATTGACTCGTCTATAAAAGCAGCTCGTTTTATCAATATCTGTGATTCGTTTAATATACCTATTATAACACTGGAAGATGTTCCCGGATTTTTACCCGGAACAGATCAGGAGCATGATGGTATTATTCGTCATGGAGCGAAATTACTGTATGCATATACTTATGCAACAGTCCCCAAGATTACAGTAATCTTGCGTAAAGCTTACGGTGGTGCATATATCGTAATGAATAGCAAAGGTATTGGTGGCGATTTTAGTTTTGCATGGCCTACAGCCGAAATTGCAGTAATGGGACCCGATGGAGCAATTGCCATCCTTTACAGAAAAGAGTTGAGCGAATCGGAGAATCCGGTGGTGCTTAAAAAGGAACTGACTCAGAAATACAGGGAAGAGGTTACCAACCCTTATATTGCTGATGAAAAAGGATTTGTAGATGAGGTTATTGATCCGGCTCTGACCCGCCATAAAATAATCAGATCTTTAAAGACTCTCGAAAGAAAGACCGAATATAAGCCAAAACGCAAACATGGCAATATGCCTCTTTAATTTGGATAAGAAATAAGATGAAACAAAAGAGTAAGATAAAATCAATATTAATAGCCAATCGTGGTGAGATAGCTATTCGCATAGCTAAGACTGCCAAAATAATGGGGATTACTGCGGTGGGTATTCGTACACTTAAAGAGCCCAATGCACTTTATTTGTCGGCAGTAGATAAAGTTGTCGATTTTCCCGATATAGATAATGGCGGTATTCCCGAATTTCTGGATATAGAATCATTGGTGTTATTAGCCAAAAGAAATCATATCGATGCTATTCATCCGGGATATGGTTATCTGTCTGAAAATGCACAGTTTGCAACTCGTTGTACCGAAGAAGGTATTATATTTATAGGACCTTCGCCCCGTATCATTCAAAATATGGGTGATAAGGTGATAGCTAAAGAAATAGCTGCTAAGAATAATGTTCCCATGTTGGGAGGAAGCAACGGAAGTGTTGATACACTCGAAGAAGCTTTGGATGTTGCTGAAAAGATTGGCTTCCCACTTATCATAAAAGCTTCTGCCGGAGGTGGTGGACGTGGTATGCGTGTGGTCTATAAGAAATCGGAAATGAAGCAGATGTATTTCTCAGCTTCTTCTGAAGCCCAAAATGCATTTAATAATCCGTCGGTATTTATTGAGCGTTTTTTGGAGAATCCCAAACATATCGAATTTCAGATAGTGGGTGACTCACACGGAAATGTAATCCATCTCGGAGAACGTGAATGTTCTGTACAACGCAAACATCAAAAACTGTTGGAGGAAGCTCCATCGCCTGCTCTATCCGAAGAACTTCGTGAAAAAATGGCTACCGCTGCCGTTTCTCTAGCGAAAGGTGCAGGATATATCAGTCTGGGGACAGTTGAGTTTCTGCTTGATAAACAAGGTAATTTCTTTTTTATGGAAATGAATACCCGTGTTCAGGTAGAGCATCCTGTTACGGAAATGATAACAGGTCTTGATTTGATCGAATTGCAGATACGGATAGCCAATGGCGAAAAATTGCCAATCAGTCAAGAAGATGTGAAACTAAACGGATGGGCTATTGAGTGCCGTATAAATGCAGAGGATGTACAATCAGGATTTTCTCCTTGTACAGGAATTATAAAAGGTTTGAGAATTCCTGAAGGTGAAGGTATAAGAGTAGACAAAGGGGTTATAGCCGGTTCTGAAATTACTCCCTATTTCGATTCGATGGTTGCTAAATTGATTGTACATGCAAAAGATCGTCCAACAGTTATTGAAGATACGTTGAAAGCTTTGGATGAATTCCATATTAAGGGAATTAAAACAACTATTCCATTCTGTAAGGCAGTTCTTCATAATGAAGTTTTTAGAGGAGGTAGTTTCGATACCTCATTCATTGAAAAAGATATGGATTCTCTTGTATATCATGAAAAAGATGAAGCTCTTTTTGCTGCCTTATTAGCGATCTCGAATTATCGAAAAGAGAATGAGCCGATCAAAGAAGAAAAGCAAGTATTGGATATGTGGTCTTTGAGAAACAGAATTAATAATATGTAATCCTGAATGATAATGAACAAACAAAATACAACTCATAAACAATTGATTGCTCTTAATCTAGATAATTCTAAAGAATACGGGTTTCAGCTAGGCGAAAACAATACATATACAATCGGTGATAAGGAGCTAAACGCATACATGGAAGAGACTTCCGATGGATTTACTTTTATGAATGTCAATGGAGTTAGTTATCCGGTAGAAATAGTTGCTCAGAAGCAAAACGAATACGAAATTCTAATTAATGGTATTAGCTATTGTTTTTCGGTAGAGACCCCATTCTCTTTGCAGCGAAGAAAGATACTAAGTTCTCAAGCCAGTGAGTCTTCTACAATTTTACTTAAAGCACCTATGCCCGGTAAGATATTGGATGTACTGGTGAAAACAGGCGATACAGTAAAAGCCGGCGATACTTTAGTAATCTTGGAAGCGATGAAGATGCAAAATGCCATCTTAGCAAGTACGAAAGCTATAGTTAAGAAAGTCGTTGTGAAAGTGGGTGATACGACAAGTAAAAGCGATTTACTGATAGAACTAGAAAAAGATAATTAAATGAACGAAAATGTGGGGGGAAGCCCCCATATTTTTTGATTCAGAACATTAACCATGATTAAAATATTGACTATGAAAACGAATGTATTAATTGTAATCTTATTTATTTTGAGTTTGAGCGGATATTCTCAAGATTACTATGTTTATAAGGGGAATTCATCATCAACCTTCGATATAAAATATACATTAGAATCTAGAGCAAGTGGAGGATATAAAGTTTACAAAGGAAAATCTACATTCACTAGTGACTTTAGATTTACTGTTGAAAAAAAACATGATGGATTTAAAGTATATGATGGAAGTGGGACATTTTCTTCAGATTTATTATATACAGTAAAAGCCAATGGAAAAGGATTTAAGGTATATGATGAGGATTCGGTTACAGATTTAGTCTATACAATAGAAGCTACAGAAGATGGTTATAAGGTATATAAAGGAAATTCTACTTTCTTTTCAGATCTGAAATATACGATTCGAAAAAAGTAACAAGTCTTAAAAAAAATACGTTTTACTTTTAAGACTAAATTTTATATGAAAAGCTTAGATTTATAGATGGATGCATTTATTTATTACTCGGAAAACGACTGTAATAGAATATGCAAATTAGATGTAAATAGTTTAACTGCAATTCCCATAAGTATGATACCAAAGAATTTACGCATTACATAAACACCCCCTACACCCAAAAGCCGCTTTACAAATTTCAAATTTTTTAAGACCAAGAATACAATTATCATATTCAGTAAAAGTCCTATTATGATGTTACTGACGTGAAATTCGGCTCGCATGGATAACAATGCAGTGAATGTACCGGGGCCGGCAATTAACGGAAATACGATAGGGACTAATGTCGTAGAGCCTGCCGGTGCATCATTTCTGAATACTTCTATTCCAAAGATCATTTCTACAGATATAATAAATATAACCAATGCTCCTGCAATTGCAAATGAAGATACATCTACATTAAATAGTTGAAGGATCAGATCACCTACAAACAGAAATGCAGTCATTATTACAAAAGAATAGATAGCAGCTTGTTTTGGATTAACATCTTCGCCCTTTTGCTGAAAATTGAGAAAAATAGGAACTGAGCCTAATACATCAATCAGAGCAAATAATACAACAAATACACTGAGTATCTGAGTGAAATTTATATCCATTGTTATGCTTTATTTTGAATATGAGAATTGATAATACAATATTACAAAAAAGGTTGCACCTGATAGTACAACCTTTTATATTTATTTTTGATGTAGTGTTATTTAATCAACTCGTCTACACAAACCTTCAAGCTGTCTTCCCACTGGGGAATTTCTAACTCGAAAGTGCTTTTTATTTTATTTTTATCTAATACGCTGTAATTCGGACGGCTTGCTCTTGTTGGATATTGGTCAGTGCTGATAGGACTCACTTTACAAGTAGTAATACCGGCAAATTTGTGAATGGCTACAGTAAAATCATACCACGAGGTAATACCTTCGTTTGTATAGTGGTAAATTCCTGCTTTGAAGTGATTATGAGATTCACTATGATCTAAAATTTTTACAATTGCTTTGGCTAAATCGGCAGCATTTGTAGGACTGCCTGTCTGATCGGCAACGACATTCAGAGAGTCTCTTTCTTTACCCAGTTTAATCATTGTTTTCACGAAATTGTTGCCATAGATAGAGTATAACCATGCTGTGCGGATAACAATAGAATCGGGACATACTTCAAGTAAAGCAGCTTCACCTTCTTGTTTCGATTTTCCATATACCGATTTGGGATTGGTAGGGTCAGTTTCCAGATAAGGGCGAGTGCCTGTACCATCAAATACATAATCTGTAGAAGTGTGGATAACCTTAGCTTCATTATTAGTTGCTGCTATCCCCAAGTTGCGTGCGGCATCTTTGTTAATCTTATAACAAAGTTCAACATCATCTTCGGCTTTATCTACAGCGGTGTAAGCTGCACAATTAATAATGTATTTGATATTATTGTCTTTAACAAATTGCTCCACAGAATCTAAATTCGTGATATCCAATTCGGCAACGTCAGTAAAGATAAAATTCAAATTAGCCTCATGGTCGGCAGTTGCGCGCTTAAGTTCACTTCCTAATTGACCGTTGGCTCCTGTAACCAATACATTTTTTGGTACTAATTGAAAAACAAATATATTTTTTGCTGATTTGTCTTCGTCATCAGCTTGTTTATTTCCTGAGAAAAATGCCATTATCGTTAGTTTTTATTGTTAGTTGATATCTTTTGATAGAGATAACTTATATTTCCAATTTACCCTCCTTGTCTAAGTGATATCTATTCGATAGCATTCTGAGAAAAGAGCTTATCTGAGATATTGCAGCCTGCGTTTCGCCCGAAATTTCTTTTTGTTGCAATCTCAATAGTAAGAATCCGTATAAGGCAGCAAAACAAGTTTCGAGTTCAGGGGTACTTTTATCCTCCGATTTAGACCTTAATTCTACAATAAATGGCAGAGTTTTGTAATAGCTGGCGATATACTCCGGTTCTTGGGGTGACTTAAGTAGCCTTAGATGAAGATCGGTAAGGTCGATAATTATGTTCTGATTGATCTGGAGATGCCCGCTGGCTGTTTTGTCTTCGAGTTTCATCATTTCGATCAAACCTTCATACCAATTCCTGATCTCATTCTTTATATCATCCGGTTGTTCGAACTTGTCTATAATATTCTCTTGAATAGATTCTATATCAAGCTTGTGTGCCCTGATAATATCTTCTACCTGCCACATATATAACAGGTATTCTGCAATATTTTCGTTTTTCTTTTGTTTGGCTATCAGCATTCTTTTTTCACTTAAATAATATAGAATAATTGCAAAGATAACCCAGTTTATACAGATCTAGAATAAATAAGCTGGGTTTCTTTCCTAAAAGATTTTTAATAAGGCTTCTTTCTGACATCTTAAAGAGAATGGAAACTATATTATTCAATTTAAGCTTATCTATTGTTTTCTTTGTTCGAATCAATTTTACTGTATTTGCCAGATTAAGCTTACTATTTACATCGTATATCTGTAATGAGTGCAAATTTTTAATAGATATTCGTATCCTTTCCATAAATTCTTCATTAGATATGAGTCCCGTATGAATCAGAGGGTTGTCAACTTGGGTAATATGGTATCCCGCTTCTATTATTGTAGAGTGAAACATCACATCTTCATATCCATATTGTTCGATATCTTCATTAAAAGGATAGAGTAATAATAACTTCCTGTCGATCATAAAATTAAAGGTCGAAAAGAACTTGTCGGAATCTAGTAGGCGCTTTTTTATTGGAATAGCTTCTCTTTCGACACCGTAGTGCCACCGTAAATAATATTCTTCACTATCGCAAGGAAGATATTCGCAGCCTCCATAGCATACAACTCCTGCTGAACATAGTTTAAGATACGTCGAAATATACTTGGAGGATGAAATTATTGCATCATTATCAATAAAAATTAGGTAAGGATACAATGCTTTTTGAGGGAATAAGTTGCGAATAGCAGATCTGCTGATATTTTCAGAGAGTTCCTCGTACGATACGTTGTCAAACTCTGATAATGCTCGATTGATTTTTTGGAAATACAGCCTCGACGCATCGTCAATCAAGATAATTTCATATTCACAATCTAGAGCCTCACATTGCATATATAGGTCTGTGACCAGATTGGTAACATCATTATTATATATTGGAATACATATTGAAATCATTAACCGTTTTCTTCTTTTTCAAAAATAGAAAAATTGACGCTTCCATATACCCTCTTTTCTTTGTAAAAAGGTGAAGAAGAAAAATCATCTGATTTAGAGTGTTCCATAATAAAAGTTCCGCCCGGTTTAAGTAGATTTTTTTCTATAATAAGTTTTGGAACCTCTTGAAGAAAAGGTAAATCGTAAGGGGGATCTGCAAATATAAAATCAAATTGGTCTTTTGATACTTCGAGAAACTTAAATACATCCATCTTGAAGATTCGCAATTCCTGAGCATTAAGCAGCTCTTTAGTTTTTTCTATAAAAGAGTAATTTGGAGGATATTTTTCGACACAAGTAACCTGTGGGCATCCTCTCGATACTAGTTCGAAACTTATGCTGCCTGTTCCACCGAATAGGTCCAAAGCTTTTACATCCTCCCAGTCAATCGAATTACCCAGTATGTTGAATAAATTCTCTTTAGCAAAATCGGTAGTTGGTCTGGCTTTAAAATTTTTAGGAAGGTCTAATCTACGACCTTTATATCGTCCGCTAACAATTCTCATAAGGTTGCTAATATTAATAAATCAAGAGGGGTTTGCCGGCTGTCTGCTCCCATAAATTCAACTTCACTTGGTACACCTACAGTTTCTATACGTTTGATATAATCGCGAAGAAGAGGAGTAACAGACTTATCGGAGCCTGCAAAGTTCTCAAGTATATAAAGGTAATCAAGATTTTGGTCAAAATTACACTTATCCCATATGTTTAGAATAAAGTATATTAGGTTATGTTCGTTTTCCTGTTGAAAAGTTATTGCATGCAGAAGCTGTGACGCTTCATCATAACAAAATATATCTAGAAATTCGTTATGAAAGTTGAGGTACATCTTAGACCTTTTTTCAGCCATACGGTTCTTTCCTTCAATGTATTTCATCAATAAGTTGGAGTGGTGAAAAAACTGAGGGTTATATAGGCTGCGTACCAGAAACTTGTATATCTCTTTATCCGCATTAAATAGAGTAATATTCTGCTGTATTGTATTGGGACTTATCAGTACCTGTTCTACTTTTTCTTGGTGCGTAAAGTTGTACAGGGCTTCTTTTTTGTTTTTTTCAAACAGATACTGAGGTGCAATGTCATATTCTTTTGAAACAAAAACCACATTTGTCTGTTTGAAGACTTGTGTCAGAAAATTATAATCGAATACGATACGTTGTATATTACCCAGCCTGTCGGATTCGTTCAAAAAAGATTTTTCCCGATAACAATAATTTCCCCCCATGCAGGGTTCGTGTATAGAGAACGCTAAACCATTGGGCGTTATACGGATTGTCAGGATATATTTTTCCGATTTTCCGAGATCAATATTGTCAGGTAAAAACATAATATCTTATTTAATGTTTACAAATTTAGAAAAAGAAACTTTATGTACTATTTTTATAGCTCAATATCTCTAAGTACAACAGCAACAAAAAGGCTTCTCTTAATTCCTATATAATACATGTCTTTAAATACTTTCTTTTTAAACCAGATTAAACAGAATTTCCGGTTCGAACCTACTGTCGAACAGGCGGCAGCTTTGGATCTGATTACCGATTTTTTATTTTCTCGGGTATCTGACAGTATATTTCTCTTGAAAGGGTATGCCGGAACAGGTAAATCTTCGTTGATTGGTGCTTTAGTAAAAACGATGACCGATTTTGAGCAAAAAACAGTTCTGCTTGCACCTACAGGGCGTGCAGCAAAAGTATTCTCTGGTTATTCAAGTCATCCGGCATTTACTATTCATAAGAAAATATACAGGCAGAAACGATTTTCGGGAGAAGCCTCAGGTTTTGTTCCTATGGATAATCTACACAAAGATACTTTATTTATTGTAGATGAGGCATCCATGATTAGTAATGACGGTATTGATTCATTTAGTTTTGGCTCGGGGCGTGTTCTGGATGATTTGGTTCATTATGTATATGGAGGAGAGAATTGCCGCCTGTTACTTATTGGGGATGAAGCTCAGTTGCCACCAGTGATGCAGGAATCGAGTCCGGCTTTACAGATTGATATACTAAAGGGGTATGGACTTGATGTTACAAGTACTACAATGACCCAGATTGTGAGACAAGCTCAAAACTCGGGGATATTATTTAATGCGACTCAAATACGTAATGCTTTACTTGAAAATACAACAGAATTGTTTCCAAAACTAAAGTTGGATGGCTTTGAGGATATCCGAAAAGTTTCAGGCGAAGATTTGATCGATGAAATTTCAGCGGCTTACGACAGAGATGGTATTGAAGAGACGATGATTATATCACGTTCTAATAAAAGAGCTAATATTTATAATGAAGGAGTACGCAATCGAATATTGTATCGTGAAGAAGAATTGTCATCGGGAGATATGTTGATGGTCACAAAAAATAATTATTTTTGGACTGAGAACATTGAGCAGGTAGATTTTCTGGCAAATGGCGAACTCCTCGAAGTTCTAAGGGTGAGAAGGACACAGGAGGTCTATGGCTTTAGGTTTTGTGATGTTTTAGTAAAGCATCCTGATTATGATATAGAGTTGGAAATAAAAATACTTATAGATACCTTGCACTCCGAAACAACAGGACTTTCGCAAGAAAAAAATGCAGAGTTGTTTTATAATGTATTGGAGGATTATAGTGAAGTAACAACCAAAAATGGCAAAATGCAGAAAATGAAGGTTGATCCTTTCTATAATGCAGTTCAGGTAAAGTATGGATATGCAGTAACTTGTCATAAAGCTCAGGGAGGCGAGTGGACAAATGTTTTCCTTGATATAGGATATATTACCGAAGAACATTTAGGTATTAATTTTTACCGTTGGCTATATACTGCGTTAACCCGTTCCTCAAAACAACTTTATTTGGTAAATTTGCCGGATGAATTCCTGTAAATGGTATTATTTAAAATCGTATTTTCAGGAAAAAGCTAGGGGAGGGGAGTTTGTGTTAGTTAGAATCAACGAATAAATCCGAAGCCTTAATTCTTAATATTTTGTTAATTTAATAAAAATACAACAACAAGAAGCAACATTCTAAGGTTGTATTCATCTAATAATTGAACCTAAAAATCCGGATGGAAGAATTGCAGCTAATACAGGGATGCAAGAAACAAGATCGTAGGTCACAGCAAATCGTTTATGAACGATATGGGCGTGTGATGTATGGAATATGTCTTCGTTATTCGTCTGATGCTGAAACTGCCCAAGATTTATTGCATGATGGATTTATAAAGGTTTTTACACATATTGTATCTTACGAAGGAAAAGGTTCATTTGAAGGGTGGATGAAGCGAATTTTTATAAATTTGGCTTTGGAAACAATTCGAAAAGATAAGATAAAAAAACAATATTCGGAGGATATTGAAAATATCTCTGATGCAGATGAAATAAGAGATGGATCAGATGATGATATTGATAAAATATCGGAGGTAGAGTTAATGAAGATGGTACAGGAATTACCTCAGGGTTATAGATCTGTTTTTAATTTATACGCCATAGAGGAATACTCACATAAAGAAATTAGTGAAGCTTTGGGGATAGCCGAAGGAACATCCCGTTCGCAGTATATTAGAGCGAGATTATTGTTACAGGAAAAGATTAAAGCATATTTAAAGAAGCAATGAAAACGGACAAAGATCACATAAAGGATATTTTTTCTTCGAAGCTGAGAGGCTTTGAGGCAGACCTTCCTCCGTCATTGTGGAGTAAAATTGAAGCAGACCTTCCGATGCAAACTCCTATAAAAAAAGTTCCTGGAAAATTAATCTATAGGGCTTTGGGCTGGACAGCAGCAGCGGCTGCTGTGATTTTTACTATTTTGTACTTTATACCTCAAGATACAGAGAATGTTTATACAGCGAAGTTGATAGAGCATGATAACATTCAAAGGAGCCGTTCTTTTTCCCAATTTAAAGTTGCCAATGATAAAAATGACTCCCATGATCTTTTGGCTAGACCGGTAAAAGCTCAGGCTACTTTGAGTTTACTGGCTTCGACTTCCGGTAAGTTTGTGTCCAAGAACAAGTCTTCTTTGCCTGTCGAGACAGTATCCGGCAGTATATCTTCGGGGATTGTTACTCCGGATGTGAATGTAATAGCTGAAAATAGATCGGAAGATGTATCGGATGTTTATGTTGCTGATGCTGCAAGTCAAGAAAACTTCCAACCGAAAGATCCTGATTTCGAGCGTGAATTAAAATCTAAAATTGCCGCATTTGCTGCCGCAGGAGATGAATCGAAGAATGTTTTGGCAGATAATAATACCCCATTAAAATCCAAGAAGAGTGATGGGGCTAAAGGTATTGCTATTGGTATTGGAGGTGGAGGCGGCCTTTCTAAATCAGATGATGTGGCAAATACATTTCGATATGCCAATAGTGCTTTTGCTGCTGATGGACTTTATACACTGAGAAGTCAGAGATTTAAGTTGGAACACAATCAGCCGGTCTCTTTCGGGATAGCCGTTAATAAGAGGATTACAGATAGAATATCTCTTGAAAGTGGTATTGTTTATACTTATGTCTCTGCCAGAATAAGAATGGAGGGGCAGTCAGAATACAATCAGAATGATCAGCAATACTTTCATTATTTCGGTATTCCACTATCTGTAAATTATAAACTTGCTGAATGTAAGAAAGCTCAATTCTATACATCATTAGGAGGTATGATTCAGAAAGATTTCTATGGACGGATAGAGAGCAAGAGTAGTATTGATGATTTGCTAAATTCGGAACGGTCTTCGAAGCGTAATATATCTCAGAGTAGACCTCAGTTTTCGGCTACGGCATTGCTGGGTGTCTCTTATCCGTTATATAATAAACTATCTGTTTATACAACGTTCGGTGGTGCTTACTATTTTCAGGCTAATAATGAGTATGAAACTATATTTTCGGATCGTAAGTGGCTGTTTAATTTTAATCTTGGATTGAAGTTTGGTTTTTAGAGATGCAGGTACGATGTATTAAGAATAAATAATATGAATAATAATAAAATACTTAATTAATCATGAGAAAGACATTTTTATATGTGTGTGCAGTGGCTATGTTAGCCATTATTTTACCTTCGTGTTTGGGTGATAATGAGTCAACCTATCAAGGAACCAGAGAGTTTGGTGTCATAAATATTGCTGATAATGGGGTAAAATATGCTGCAGTAGGTAGCGGATTAGGTGGAACATATATTAGCTGGGATGGCATTTCTGCATATAGTAAGGATGATGCAGTATTATTGACTTATAAAATTAATACTAATAATATCATATCTGGAACTAATGTGTTGATGGCTGAATATGCTACAGTGGCAGAAGGAGAGTCGTTCCCTGTAGCTGATCAAAAAAATATTAATATTCAAGTTGTAGATACAACAAAGCAGGCGAATTCTGCATTTTTTAAAACATTTAATCTGAATAAATATTCTTCAAATACCTTCTTTTCAGACAGATGGTTATTTAATTATACCGCAGGATTGAAAGAAGGAGAGGTGTTAACAGCCAAATTCTATTATGATGCAACTAAGCAGGTGCGGAAGAATAAAACAGCTCTACCTGATAATGCCGCTATTGTAGATGTTGTTTTGACTAAAAGTGGAACAGCTGTTGGGACGACCACAAAAACTGAGGATAAAATGATTGTTACTGATATGTCTTCTTTAAGAAGAGCTCTTCAACCTTCTAATTTAGATACTGATGTGACTAAAAGTATTTGGTTCAGAGTAATGAGAGAAGATTCTAAAGTTGATGCCGGATATGCATTAACGTATATCGAAAATGCCGGATATTTATTATATTCTAAATCAAATTAATCGTAACTTATATAGTTTGACCGAAATAAGGGCTTGCATTGTGCAGGCCTTTATTTATTTTATGTCTCTAAAATAATATAGTTTCTTTGATAATTCGCAGGAAATCTGTATCTTTGCGAGCCGATTATTATAAATGTGAATATAAATATTTGATATATAGCGGATTGTTTGCTTAAAACAAGTGTCCTTAGTAAATAAGTAAAACCGATGTTGTCAAATAAAAGTCATTAACCAAATTAAAAAATAAAGAAAGTGGATACTTTAAGTTATAAGACCATTTCTGCAAACAAAGCAACTGCAAACAAAGAATGGGTTGTGATTGATGCAACAGGTCAGACTTTAGGCCGTTTGGCTTCAAAAGTGGCTATGCTTTTGAGAGGAAAGTACAAGCCAAGTTTTACTCCCCATGTTGATTGTGGAGATAATGTTATCATCATTAATGCTGATAAAGTAGTTCTTACAGGTAACAAATGGACTGATCGTGTGTATTTGAGATATACAGGTTATCCGGGTGGACAGCGTGAAACAACTCCTCAAGTTTTGATGAGCAAAGGAGCTGACCGTTTAATGCATAAAGTGGTGAAAGGTATGTTGCCTAAAAATAAATTAGGAGCAGCTTTGTTGAAAAATCTTTATGTATACGGTGGAGCAGAGCATAAACATGATGCTCAACAGCCAAAAGTAATAGATATTAACACTCTTAAATAATAACAATGGAAGTAATAAATGCAATTGGAAGACGCAAAGCTGCAGTAGCTCGCGTATACCTAAGCGAAGGAACTGGAAAAATTGTTATCAACAAAAGAGAACTAGCAAACTATTTTCCATCAACAATTCTTCAATATGTTGTAAATCAGCCTCTAAATAAATTAGGTGTTGCTGAAAAATATGATATTAAGATCAATTTGAATGGTGGCGGATACAAAGGGCAAGCAGAAGCTGCTCGTTTGGGTATTGCTCGTGCTCTAGTAAAGATCAATGCAGATGATAAACCTGCTCTAAGAGCTGAAGGATTTATGACTCGTGATCCTCGCGTTGTTGAACGTAAAAAACCAGGACAACCTAAAGCAAGAAAAAGATTTCAATTCTCAAAACGTTAATTTGGATATGGCTTTCTCCCTTGGATATATGCTTTTGGTTGCATAGACTCTCAGGCGAGTATAGAAATATAGATGCAGGTGATGCATCGGTCAAAAGTTACGTTTAGTATCTAAATTGGCGGGACTTCATAGATAGAGCTACCCGACAATTCAATTACAGAAAAAGAAAGTAAACGCATTAAAAAAACAAAAATGGCAAAATTAGAATTTGACCAATTATTAGAAGCTGGTGTACACTTCGGACACTTAAAAAGAAAGTGGAATCCGGCAATGGCTCCTTATATTTTTATGGAGCGTAATGGCATTCACATTATCGACCTTTATAAATCGATGGCAAAAGCCGATGAGGCTGCTGCTGCAATGAAACAAATAGCAAGATCTGGTAAGAAAATCTTATTCGTTGCAACTAAAAAGCAAGCGAAAGAAGTTGTTGCAGATTTAGCACTTTCTGTAAACATGCCTTACGTGATCGAGCGTTGGCCAGGTGGTATGCTAACCAACTTTCCAACTATCCGTAAAGCTGTAAAGAAAATGTCGACTATCGACAAAATGATCAAAGACGGTACGTTTGATACTCTTTCTAAAAGAGAAAAACTTCAAGTAACTCGTCAACGTGCTAAATTGGAAAAAACATTAGGTTCTATCCAAGATTTAACACGCTTACCTGCTGCTTTGTTTATTGTTGACGTATTGAAAGAAAATATCGCAGTAAAAGAAGCTCAACGTTTGGGTATTCCTGTATTTGCTATGGTAGATACAAACTCAGATCCTTCTGATATTGATTTTGTTATTCCTGCAAATGATGATGCTTCTAAATCTATTGAAGTAATTCTATCTCACCTTTGCGATTCTATCAAAGAAGGTTTAGAAGAAAGAAAAGTAGAAAAAGCAGACAGCAATGCAGCTGAAGCACAAGAAGACGGTGCTAAAAAAGACCGCAAAAGAACAACAGCTAAAAAAGAACGTACATCTAAAGATGATGATGATGCTTTGAAGGCTGCTGTTACAAGCAAATTCGTTAAAGACGAAGAATAATTATTATACTGAAGGTTAAGAGTAAGTACTAAAGGATTAATCTTTTGGGCTGACTCTTGACCTTTTGCTTTTTTAAGAAAATCAAGTATTTAATGTCGTATTTGAAAGTTATAACTGTCAGTCGAGATTATACTTGCCAAAGTAATAAAAAGGTTTTAGACCTAGAATATTAATAATCAAAAAAATATAAAGATATGGCAGTTACTATGGCTGATATCCAAAACCTTCGTAAAAGAACAGGTGCGGGTATGATGGATTGTAAAAATGCATTGGCAGAAGCAGAAGGTGATATTGAAAAAGCAATTGAAGTAATCCGTAAGAAAGGACAAGCTTTTGCTGCGAAACGTGGTGATCGTGAGGCATCTGAAGGGTGTGTACTTGCTGGTACAAATAATGATTTTGCTGCAATTGTGGCAGTAAGATGTGAAACCGACTTCGTTGCAATCAACTCAGAGTTCGTTGCTATGACTACTTCTATTCTAGATGCTGCATTAGCAAATAAGCCTGCTGATTCGGATGCATTGAATAACTTGGAAATTGAAGGTCGTAAAATTGCAGATGTTGTTACAGACCGTATGGGTGTAACCGGTGAGAAGATGGAAATTGGTGCATACGAAACTATTACAGCTCCATCTGTAGTTGCTTATGTACACCCAGGAAACAAATTGGCTACAATTGTAGGCTTCAACAAAGCTAATGTAGATGCTCAGGTAGGAAGAGATGTAGCTATGCAAATTGCTGCAATGAATCCTGTTGCTTTGAAAGCTGAGCATGTATCTGCAGAAATAAAAGAAAGAGAGTTGAATCTTGCTAAAGAAAAAGCTCGCGAAGCAGGTAAGCCAGAAAACCTTTTAGAGAAAATTGCTGAAGGCGCATTAACTAAATTCTATAAGGAGTTTACACTTCTTCAACAAGAATTTATTAAGAACCCAAAACAAAATATCGAACAATACCTTCAATCTGTTGATAAAGAATTAACAGTTGTTGAGTTTAAACGTATTAGTTTGAATGCTGAGTAATTCAGAAAAAAGACTTAATAAAGGAAAGCCGTTCCAACTTTTGGATCGGCTTTTTGTTTTCTATATTTGTATAGTTAGATTGAGGCTATTATAAAATAAATGAAAACGTAATTATAACATAGGATATTATGGTTGATATATCAGATTTACGAAGAGATTTTACACTTAAAACTTTGGATGCCGAGGATGTTTTACCAAACCCTATTCAACAATTTGAAGTATGGTTTCAGGAAAGTATTGAAGCAAGGGTATTAGAGCCCAATGCAATGAATTTGGCAACGGTTGGTTTTGATCTCAAACCATCTTCGAGGGTAGTGTTGTTAAAGCAAATAAGAAGTGAAGGATTTGTTTTCTTTACTAATTACGATAGCCGAAAAGCTCAACAGATAGCAGAGAATCCTAATTGTGCCTTAACATTCATTTGGAATGAACTGGAGCGGCAAGTAAGGATTGAAGGTCGGGCTGAAAAAATATATCCGGAGGAGTCTGATGCTTACTTTGAAAGGCGTCCTGTTGGTAGTAAATTGGGTGCATGGTCTTCCCCTCAAAGTACAATTATTCCTAGCCGTGAATACTTAGAAATGTTAGTTGCTGATTTTGAACAGAGATTTGAAGGTGTTGATATAAAAAGACCTGAAAACTGGGGCGGTTATTTGGTCAAACCTGTGCTTATTGAATTTTGGCAAGGACGGAAAAGCCGCCTACACGATAGAATTCAGTACACTCATCTGGAGGGTGACTGGAAAATTAACAGATTAGCTCCGTAATATCTTATGAAAGAAGTCTGGTTGAGGGGCTATCAATAAAATAGCTGTTAAAGATTTGCAAATATGAGATAAATGCTATTAATTTGTATTTAGTTATAAACCAAAACTACAACGCCTATCGAAAAATCATTACTCATAGTAACTTAGACATATAGTAATGGATGTATTAAAGGACATGACTGATGAAGAATTAGTTATTTCTTATTCGATTGGTAATAATCTGGCTTTTGATGAACTTCTACTTCGTCATCAGAAGAATGTATATAATTACATATATTTCATAATAAGAAATAGAGAAATGGCGGAGGATGTTTTCCAGGAAACATTCATTAAGGCTATTACAACTATAAAGCAAGGTCGGTACACCGAGAATGGTAAATTCAGAGCATGGATAATGCGTATTGCTCATAATCTCGTAATAGATTACTTCAGGCAAGAAAGAAGTGAAAATACGGTTTCTAACGATGAAACAGAGATTGATTTACTGAATAATGCCAGTTTATGTGATAATACTATTGAGGACAGACTTGTCTATAGTCAGATATTGGAGGATGTGAAGAAGTTGATAGATTACTTACCTCCGAGCCAGCGTGAAGTGTTGGAAATGAGATATTATCAAGAATTAAGCTTTAAAGAAATCTCTGAAAAAACTGGTATAAGTATTAATACTGCTTTAGGACGAATGCGTTATGCAATTTTGAATATTCGAAAAATGGCAGAAGAAAACGGAATTATTCTTTCTGTAGGTTAATATCATCCCAATCCTTAAATTCTAAAGACAGTTGTATTGCATTGTGTTCAGTGATGTTATCTACATTTTTTATACTTAAGCCCAGCAAGCGTATTTTGGCCGAAATATCAATTTCTTTCATTAATTCAAACCCTGTATTGTATAATGTACTATAGTCGTTAACTGCTGACATTAAGGTTTTACTTCGTGTAATTATTCTAAAGTCTGCATATTTGGCCTTCAGTGTAATAGTGCGTCCGTGAAATCCACTTTTTTCAACTCTTTTAATTACATCTTTGGCTATTTCATCAAGCTCTATGGCAAGTTCATCAAGCGAATCGATATCATTGCCGAATGTATTCTCTGCTCCCACAGATTTGCGTTCTCTGTTTGGTTCTACTTTGCGATTATCTATGGCTCGAGCGTTTAGGTAATACATGTGGCCAGCCTTTCCAAAATTGGAGATTAATTCGCCTTCGCTTCTTAATTTTAGCTCTAAACCGTTTTTTATTCCTAGTTGGTGCATCTTTTGAGCAGTAACTTTGCCTACTCCGTAAAAGCGTTCAATAGGTAGGCTTTCAACAAAAGCTTCAGCATCTTTAGGTTTGATTACAAATAGGCCATTGGGCTTTTTGTAATCAGATGCTATTTTAGATAAGAATTTATTATACGAAACCCCGGCCGAAGCGTTTAGTGATGTGGCCTCATATATTTTCTTTTTTATTTCTTTTGCTATCTGCGTAGCATAAGGAATATTTTTGTGGTTCTCAGTTACATCCAGAAAAGCTTCATCCAGAGAGAGGGGTTCAACAAGATCTGTATACTCCAAGAATATATCCATAATTTGATTTGAGACATATTTATAGATATCGAAGCGGGCAGGAACGAAAATGAGATGGGGGCATTTTCTTAAAGCTGTTTTAGAAGGCATGGCAGATTTAACGCCATACTTTCTCGCTTCGTAGCTGGCGGCAGCAACCACACCTCTACTGCCGGCATATCCTACCGCAAGAGGCTTGCCTCGATATTCCTCATTGTCTCTCTGCTCAATAGAAGCGTAGAAAGCATCCATATCTATGTGAATGATTTTCCTCACACACAAATTTAGTGAAATAGAAGATGAATTTTAGTTAAACGAGAATAGAAAGTAGCCTATATTCGGTGTGTGATATTTAAAATCCAAGTAATGACGAGAATCGCAAAAACTGGAATCTGGTATTTTAATTTTACAGGTCGTCTGATTGTTTTGAAGAAAGTTTCCTGACCTCTTGTCAAATCATATAATAGCCAGCATAAAGAGATTATAATTACTATGCTAACTGGAATGCATAAAATGTTATAATAAAGAGACTGTAGTATATCACCCGAGAATAATGCAACAGTAGCACGACCCATACCACATCCGGGGCAAGGAATGCCGGTCAATAATTTAAAAGGGCACGACGTAATATGTTCATGGCTTTGATTGTAGTCCATGAATAATAACGCCAAATATCCTCCCACAATAGCTAGTATAGCTATAATTGTATTGAAAGGGTATTGGCGTGATTTTATTACCAGAGTATGAAACTTCAAGTTTATCTTACTTAGTACTATTGACAGTTTGAATCAACAGGTTGTAGTTATATTCTTTAGCTCTGTCTTGAATAATAAACCAATCAATAATCATCCATATATAGAAACCTCCACAAGTAAGAAGTTTGAGAACACCTAGACCTGTATCGTTAAGGATAAAGCGGTCGATACCTAACGGACCTCCAAGAAGAGATATTATCAACATCATTGTAGGGTCCTTAAAGTCTTGAGATAATATTGCTTGGAACTGAGCCTCGGTTAATTTAGGTAACTCAGCTGTAATCTGATTTAATTGATGAGGTGTAAATTTCTTACCATTTGTTGCTAAGAACAAATTCACTCTGGCTAGATCGATAGATGATTTTGATTCCGAATATTCCATATATGTTTTTTGTTATATTATTATGAATCAAATATAGAATAAAAAATGACGTAAACAAAAAGCAGAAGAAGGTGTGGTAAGTAAAAGCAAAAATAAAATTATATTAAAAAACGAAAATTATGACTAGACATTATAATTATTCGAGTAATAAAAAGATATGAGAGTTTATTTAGGTACAAACATTTTTAGTAATTTCGCAGTTCGAACAATATTTTTTAATTATGGAAATTGCAAGTAAGTACAATCCTGCAGAAGTAGAGGATAAGTGGTATGAGTATTGGATGAAAAATAATCTTTTTCATTCAGAACCAGACAGTCGCGAGCCGTTTACTGTCGTCATTCCACCTCCCAATGTTACAGGTGTTCTGCATATGGGGCACATGTTGAACAATTCTATTCAGGATATACTAGTCCGTCGTGCACGTATGATGGGTAAAAATGCTTGTTGGGTTCCGGGTACTGACCATGCTTCTATTGCTACGGAAGCGAAAGTAGTAGGTCGATTGGCTTCGCAAGGAATCAATAAAACAGACCTTACACGTGACGAGTTTCTTAAACATGCTTGGGAGTGGACAGACGAGCATGGAGGAATCATTCTTCAACAATTGCGTAAGCTCGGAGCTTCTTGCGATTGGGATCGTACTTGTTTTACACTAGACGAGAAGCGTTCTGAAAGTGTATTCAAAGTATTTGTTGACCTTTATAATAAAGGGTTAATTTACCGTGGTGTGCGCATGGTGAACTGGGATCCTGCTGCGAAAACGGCTTTGTCGGATGAAGAAGTTATCCACAAAGAAGAGAATAGTAAATTATATTATTTGAAATATAAGGTTGAAGGAGAGGATGGTTTTGCTGTTGTGGCAACGACTCGTCCTGAAACTATTTTTGGAGACGTAGCTGTTTGTATCAATCCGAATGATGAAAAAACAGCACATTTGAAAGGTAAGAAAGTAATTGTACCTATTGTAAATCGTGTTGTACCAATCATTGAAGATGATTATGTCGACATGGAGTTTGGTACAGGTTTCCTAAAAGTTACTCCGGCTCATGATGTGAATGATTATATGCTGGGTGAGAAACACAATCTGGAAGCTCTTGATATCTTCAACGATGATGGTTCACTCAATGCACATGGCCTTCAATACGAGGGTATGGATAGATTCGATGTTCGTAAGAAAATCGAAAAAGATCTGCAAGAAGCAGGTCTGTTAGAAAAAGCTGAGCCTTATACCAACAAAGTGGGTTTCTCGGAGCGTACCAATGTACCCATTGAGCCAAAGCTGTCTATGCAATGGTTCTTGAAAATGGAAGGTCTGGCAAAACCGGCTTTAGAGGCAGTTGAAAATGATACTATAAAATTCTACCCGGCACGATATAAAAATACGTATCGTTATTGGATGGAGAACATCAAAGATTGGTGTATCAGCCGTCAACTTTGGTGGGGACATCGTATACCTGCTTATTATTTACCTGAAGGCGGCTATGTAATAGCAGAAACACCAGAATTGGCTTTAGCTGAAGCACAAAAGAAGAATCCAAGCCTAAAGATAGAAGATCTACGTCAAGATGAAGATTGTCTGGACACTTGGTTTTCTTCATGGTTGTGGCCAATATCTGTATTTGATGGAATAAATCAACCGAATAATAAGGATATAGAGTATTATTATCCAACTAGTGACTTGGTTACTGGTCCTGATATTATTTTCTTTTGGGTAGCTCGTATGATTATGTCAGGTTACGAATATCGTCAGAAGCCTTGTTTCCAGAACGTATATTTTACAGGAATTGTTCGGGATAAACAAGGTCGTAAAATGTCTAAACAGCTAGGTAACTCGCCTGATCCTCTTGAGTTGATCGCCAAATATGGTGCTGATGGAGTACGCATGGGATTATTACTTACAGCTCCGGCAGGAAATGATATTCCTTTTGATGAAGCGCTTTGCGAACAAGGTCGAAATTTCAACAGTAAGATATGGAATGCTTTTCGCTTAGTAAAAGGGTGGGAGGTTGATAATTCAATAGAACAACCCGAATCGGCAGCTATTGCTGTGAAATGGTTTGATAATGTACTGTCAAAGACAATTACCGAAATTGACGATTTATTCTCAAAATACCGTTTGTCAGATGCATTGATGCTTGTATATAAACTATTCTGGGATGAATTTTCTTCTTGGTATCTGGAAATGATTAAACCTGCATATCAAAAGCCGATTGATGCAAAAACGTATCAGGAAACTCTCGGTTTCTTTGACTCGTTATTGAGAATTCTACATCCTTTTATGCCTTTTATTACCGAAGAATTATGGCAGGCACTTTCCGAAAGAAAGGAAGGAGAAAGTATTATGATTGCTTCTATGCCTAAAGCTAGTGATGTGGATACTGATCTATTAAGTGCATTTGAGAAAGTAAAAGAAACTATTTCAGGTATTCGTACTATTAGATTACAAAAGAATATCGCAAATAAGGATGCTTTGGACTTGGAGGTTCTTGGAGAATATAATGAGGCATATAATGCTGTTATCTCAAAGATGGGCAACATTACTGAAATAAAAAATGTTAGCGAAAAGAATCCACATGCAATATCGTTTTTAATTGGCAGAACAGAGTTTGCTATACCAATGGGTAATAACATTGATGTTGATGCTGAGATTGAAAAGCTTGAAGCAGAGTTGGTTTATTTGCAAGGTTTCTTAAACTCTGTTATGAAAAAATTAGGCAACGAAAAGTTTGTAGCTAATGCTAAGGCTGAAGTTGTAGATGCTGAACGCAAAAAACAAGCAGATGCAGAAAGTAAGATCAAGACAATAGAGGAAACGATTCAAACTCTTAAAAAATAAAGTCTTATCTGTATTATATGAAAAAAGCTCTATCATTTGATAGAGCTTTTTTTATTTTACAATTACCGAATTGATATCATAATATGCAGAAAACATTCTGTTGTGCCAGTCATTAGGATCGTATGATAGTTCGAAATAGTGGAAATAACGTCCCTGTGGAAAGATACGATTATCGAATACAAAGTCTTTGATGCCATCTCTTTTTCCTATCTCAATAATATCTACTCGAGCTTGTAATATCTTATCAGCATCTTTAAGTTCTCTGTAGCCTCTGTAGTAATCGGCTACAAAAAGAAGTAATCCAAATACAATAGTTGCGTAAGTTATTCGCTTAACCAATTTTGTTGAAAAATCAAGATTAGCAAACAGAAAAGATGTAGCGACAAAAAATAAGGTGATAATACCAAATGCAGCCCTTCCAGGAAAGATAGGGGATGCAGACATTGCCAGAGTAGCCACAATTGCGCCCAAAATAAAGACAAAGGCTACAAACAAAACAGGTTTATCTGTCTTCTTTCCAAATGCTCGATAAAAGCACAGTGTCAATGTAAATATAAAAGATGGCACTAATACAAAGTAATAGTACCCTGCTATGGCAGCAATAAATCGACCGATAAAAATAACAACGAATGATTCATTGCCATGCTCTTGTGATAAAACATTACCCATACGTGCATAGTTACCAGGAGCAGCAATCATCAACACACATCCGATAATAGCACCTGTAAGTCCTGTAATTGCCCACAATGGTATTTTCCCCTGCTTAACCTTGTGGTAGCCGATAAAAGCGATTAACATAATTATGAGTGCTACTGCCATATTCTCATTGGTCCAACCTGCAATAATACCAACTATGAAGAATAGTACTGAGCGTCCATAGCTATTTTTATTTTCGGGAGTAAGAACTTGTTTTGTATATGGAAAAAGAAAGCAGAGTATGATGAGCGTTCCCCACAGATAATTAGCACTTCCCGTAATCCACAGTATTGTCGAACCAAAAGCGGGTTGAAAGAACCATATAAGTAAATTAATGCCTAACAGAAGCGATGGTTTTACTTTGTTCGATTGGTTAGCCATATAATAGATTACCAAAGTAAATGCTACGTATGCCAGGCTATTAACAAAATCGCCAATGGATATGCCTGCCAATAACAGGCTTTGTGCTATAATGTGTACAACAGTACGCCCTCCCCATGTAAAGTAATGCTCGTATTGAGTATATAATATATCAGAGAAGCTTTTTACTTTGGTATGCCCATCGGGAAGGAGACAATAATTCCAATCATCTCCGAATATGGGATGAAGAATATTGAGTATATATATTAGAATAAAAGATACGAAGATAATGAACCCAAAGCATGCTTTCTTAACAGGAGGCTTACTGAAAAAACTATCCACCTTGTTGAGTGTAGCAGTTAAGTAGTTTTTATAACTATATATCTTATTTGTATCAAGCATCCTGTTCGGTTTCTTTAGCTATATAGATTGGACGTTTTTTTGTTTCCAAATATGTTTTGGATAAGTATTGTCCTAATATACCGAGACATAATAATTGAATACCTCCGATGAAAAATATGGCACATGCTAAAGACGGATAACCGGGAACGGGATCGCCCCACAGCAATGTCTTGGTGATAATCATGCAAATCCACACAAGGGAGATAAGGAAAAATACAAACCCGAAAATAGAAGCAATAGCCAAGGGGCGCGTAGAGAAAGCAATAATACCTTCGAGTGAGTAGAAGAACAGCCCCCAGAATGACCACTTGGTTTGCCCGGCTACACGTTCTACGTTCTCGTAAGCAATCCATTTGGTATTGAATCCAACCCATCCGAAAATACCTTTCGAAAATCGATTGTATTCGCCTAATTTAAGGATTGAGTTTACCATTTGGCGAGTCATCAATCTAAAATCTCTGGCGCCATCGACAATCTCGGTATCTGATATCTTATTGATGAGTTGATAGAATTTTTTTGCAAAAAATGAACGGATAACAGGCTCTCCTTTACGGTCTTCGCGTCGAGTAGCTACACAGTCGTATTCTTTTTCCAGAAGAGTCTGGTACATCTCGAGAAGCAAGTGTGGGGGATCTTGAAGGTCGGCATCCAGCATAGCTACATAATCGCCGGTTGAAGCTTCTAATCCGGCATAAATAGCAGCTTCTTTTCCGAAGTTACGGGAGAATGATACATATCTCACCCTATCATCTTTGCTTCTAAGTGCTTTTATTACCTCAAGAGTTTTGTCTTTTGATCCATCATTCACAAAGATGAATTCAAAATCCTGTCCACTCATTTGTTGAGCTACTTTAATAAGCTCTTCATACAAATAGGGAAGAGCTTGCTCTTCATTATAGCAGGGGACAATCGCTGATATTTTATCCATTGTCAAGTAATGTATTTAAGAAGGTCGCAGACCTTTGTTTTTATATAAAATTAGGTAGTTGAAAAGGTTAAGTAAAAATGTGAAACGATATTTAATCATCCACAGAGTTAAGGAACCTTTCCATCCCGATTTTTCTTTTCGCATATATTTAATAGACAATTTAGTATACTTATTGTTTACTATTGTCTTTATATTTTTGTACCGTTGCCAAAAACTGTTGTTGTTATTGGTAAAATATTCGTTGTTGATAGATGTTATTGCTCTGAGTATATAGTCGTTTTTGATACGTTGGTCTGCTTCTTTTATAAATGAAGTAGATTTGGCTTGGGAATATTCTTTTTTTAAATTATCCAAGAATATCAGTTCTTGTTGCCAACGTATTGGGTCGTATCTATTGGATAGCGATTCGTCATTTACCTGATAGTGGTAAAGGATATCATCTACAAAGAACATCTTGTTTGCATGAAGCATGGATGTGATGGTAAACAATCGGTCTTCGCACCTGCGAAGGTCTTTATTGAAGCGAATATGATTCTTTTCAATCAGTTCTCTTTTAAATAAATGAATCCATAGAACACCAAGTATAAACATGCCTCCAAATTTTTCAGATCCGATCATAGGAAGTACAATTTCCTGTTCGAAGCGATCTCCCGAATATTCACCTTTGAATGGTAGCCAATTTAAAATTTCACCTTTTCTTTTGGCATTAAATCTCAGTATATCTATATCATTAGCTAGATAGGGAATTAGCGTCTCGTATGTATTGAGTTCAATATAGTCATCGGGATCTACAAAGCTTATATAATCGCCTGTTGCTGCATCGAGTCCTGCATTACGAGCAGACGATACTCCAGAGTTCACTTGATGTATAACTTTAATCCGATTGTCTTTTTGAGCATAAGTATGGCAAATATCTCCCGAAGAATCCGTCGATCCATCATTAACAAGGATAATTTCCAAAGAGCTGTATGTCTGATTCACAACAGAATCAAGACTACGTCCCAGAAATTGTTCCATGTTATAGATAGGGATTATTATGGAGATAGTAGGAGTCATATTAAGACCTTAATTTGTTATAAATGGCTTCGGCTATAAAGAAATCTTCTTCCCAATCAATATCAAAAGAATCTATGTCGTTATTCTCAAATAGAAACGGTTTTTGACCAATTCTGTCTTGCAGATTTTTGTAAATATCTATATCTGCTAAGAATATTCCACTATTGATTTCGTAAAGAGGTTCAATAGTCTGGGTTCTTGGCCATTTTTCTTTGTTTCGGTCATAATTTACAGCCCCCTCTTTATTCCAGATGAAAGTTCGAAGGGCCGTAACCGACATTAAGGAGTCGTTCTCTCCTTTTGTCAAAGCCTTTTTGTAAGCGTCGATTGCTTCTTCGTATATTCTACCATCAATAAAAGGAGACGTGACATGAGTCCAAAGAACTGCTCCTTCACTAATGATGGTGGGTACATATTTTACCAAATCATCGGTGGATGTGCTTGACGTCGCCAGATGTTCGGGACGTCTGTCTATTTTTATTTTATCGCTTGATAATGTTTTTGCCAGTTGAATTACTTCTTCGTCATTAGTCGATAGAACTATAGTATCAATTGCATTACAAGCAATCAGTTGTTGCAATTTAATTTTTAAGAGCCCTCCTTCGATTCCGGCAAAAGTGCGGGTGTTTTTATGTGGAACTCTCTCGCTACCTGCTCTGCATGGCAGAAAAACTGATATTTTCATTTAATTAGTCAATTAACAATCTATATACTGATAAATTTTTCACCCCTTGATATTTGGTTGCTGTTATGGTTGCTATTTCTATATCGGGTCTCGTCTTCACAATTTGTGAAAGAAGGTATTCGTTTTCAGATGTAAGTATTCGTTCATTCTCATTTATCAAACCGTCGTATCCATCATAGCCTGCAATATAAATATCTTTAGCAGCGAGTTCTATGGCTGTTTGCAATGCCAAAGCCGTATGTGAATCCTTATAAAGAGTAGAGAAAGTCACTTCTTTCAGCTCAAAACTTTTGTCAACTAATTGTTGAGGAATGTAAGTTCCCATCTTACGTGGATAAGAGGGCAGAACGCACGAAATTTTATTAAGATCGAAGTTCGCAAATACTTTCTCTAAACGGTGTCCCTCGTTTCCTACCAGGCAGAAAAACTGAGGAATATCTATGTCATTATAATAACCTGCATTTTTACTGCTGGCATGAATAATACAAACCTTTTTATCAGCTTGTTTTTTTATCAGTTGTTTAATTGCTGTCGCACAAGTTGCACCGCTAGGACCACCACCAACTATAAGAGCAATATCGAAATGTGACTTTTCGGCATTGAAGATAGGTAGTTTCAGATTATCACCCTTTTTATCCTTCATATTGTGCAGAGCTTGCAAAATACTATTGATCGAGTAAAATCGGCGAGTTACCCAATCCATTACGTCTTTTTGAGGAAGTGAGTTGAAACCCGAAACCATATAGGGAAGATTGGTTCCCCAACCGTATTTTTCTTTCAAACGTTCAAAATCTGCAACTGTTGTGCTTAGGCTGTTGAAATCTAGTGCTACACCTTCTTTTGAAGATAGGTAGGAAAGCAGGAGTTCAGTTTTCATATTACCTGCACCTCGTCCCATTCCCGTAATGGTCGTATCTATAATTTCGCAACCCGCTTTTATTGCAGCCAGTGTATTGGCAAAAGCCAATTCGGTATTATTATGTCCGTGAAATCCTATTTTGCATTGAAGCACCGCTCTAAGATGTCGGGTAATGGTTTCGACTTCTTCGGGAAATATACCTCCATAAGAATCAACCATAGAGAAGCTGTCCACTTTGCCGTTTAGGTTAGCTACTTCGGTCATGAAATCGGGATATTCGGTCATCCATTTAGAGACATACATGACATTGAAGCCCATTTCGAAGCCCATCGCTTTGATACGTGCTGCGGTTTCTCCTGCACGTTTTATGTTGGCAGGGTCAACAGCCATCCGTATGATGTCTAATTTTCCCTTGCAGGAAGATAACAGTTGTTCCAGATCGTCGGGTCTAACTTCTTTTTCATTCAGCATAATACCTATCTTTTTAGTAGGCATTTGCTGACGTGCATATTCTAATATATAATCAGGACAGTAGTTATACTCTCCCTTGTAACCATCGTGAACTAAAGATCTGTATCCGATTTCAACGTATGAAACGGGTAGTTTTTCCATTGCCTGAAAATAATTGAGAGTCAGGTTTCCGTCAAAATCCCAATTTGTATAATATCCCCCGTCTCTAAGGGTACAATCTACTATATCTATCATGTCAATTCCGGATTAAATACATACTTAATAATATCTTTCATTTCCTGTCTGACTTCGGTTTCGGGTTTCTCGCTAAACTCTTTTAGTTTGGACTCAAATTCCGATAAGTTTACAAATTTATCATCCATACCGATAAACTCTTCGTTCTCAGATTCAGACCATCGTAACGAAATTTTGCCCAATGCTAACGACTCATAATAAGCGGTTGTATTGACGGCAATGGTAAAGTTGACCATGTCAGATCGCAAAACCTCCTGTACGGAATGTTCCCGCCCAAGGAAAATCATATTGTCGGAAATGCTGGCAAATGATTTATGTTCCACATCCATCAAAAAGGGATGCTTCTTTATATAGAACAATATTTTGTTGTTATGTTTCTTGTTAAACTCTTTTAATAGTAAAAGTAGCTTTTCATTGGAGGGTATATAAATAGCTCGACCTAATAAAACGAGGCACTTGGTAAATGATTGGTCTACATGCCCGATGGTTAAATCCTTGTATTTAGGATTTCCCATTAATATCAGTCTCGATTGGTCTATTCCTTTTGAAGTCAGATAATCGACTGTCGATTGCCCCCAACACAAAAGCTTGTCGGCAATCATATTGTCGAAATTAATGTAGTCGAAAGGTATAATCAGTTTGAAATCACAGAAAATACCGTGCTGCATAGAGATGGTTTCTATTCCCCTGTTTTTGAAATAAAGGGTAAGCAAGCTTTCCTCCTTATAGGCTGCATTGAAACAAATATATCTTTTTATATTTTCGGGGTATGAAGCTTTTTCGAGTGCATGTATTTGGTTAAAGAGTTTAGTAATCAAGCCAACCAGAAATAGTTTGGTCATAAAAGACTCCTTGATTGAGCGTGTGAAAATGAGCTTAGTTGCCTTAAGTAGATGTTTGAGGTAAGAAAAACTCAGAAACGAAACTTTTTTATTGGGTAACCCTGAGAGTTTAACAATTGAAGAGTCCGGATAAATTGATTTAACAGAGTTGGCTAAGTCTTTATAATCATCTCTGTCAATCAGAAACGAAATTACCGAACTCGATTTAGTATCAAGTACTTTACTAAGGTCTGTAATTTGAGTTCCGATATAAAACTCTTTGAATACATCTCGTGCCGAAATGGCATCGTCACTAAACAGGAATGTAAAATAACCCGGAACCAAATGCTTAACATTATACCCTTTGTAGGTATAATTTAACTTTTCGAGTAAAGATTTGTACCGATTATAATACCTTTTGTCCATGTAAATAGTGAATGTTTTTATAGCAATAAGCGTTAAACCTTACTTATTGACTAGCAAAGTTAATCAATTCACATTATAGAACGATATATCTTGAACAATTTTAGTAATCAGCAGATTATTTGTGCGTATTGCAATGTCCTTAGAATGTTATTTTTACATTGTTATCAGCAGGGTAAAAATCCAGTTCGATATTGTCTATCGGCACAGGAACAGACGAGTCGAGTTCCTGAGACAATTGTTTCATTGTTTTTTTTAACTCTTCGTCCACTATCTCATCTCCGGCTAGATGCATAACAAATATTCTGCCGATCATGTCAGCCATTAGCGATAATGTTGAATCTGGGAACTGCATACCCATCGATTTTAGCTTATTCTTGGCTATATATCGTCCGCGTTCTTGCATGATTGCTTTATTTTCTTCTGCCAGATTGGGATTATTGGGTATTGCAGTTACATTTTTTGTGGAAATCGTCATTCCTTTTCTGTCCAATTCAACAAAGCGGTAAGGAAACGGATAAGCACAAAGCGAACCGGTTTCTATATCGTAGATTTTATTGCCTTGTGGTGATCTGTATTCGGTGATATCATTAGCATGGAAGTGTCCCGTAAAGATGGCTTTCATGCCTGAGTCGGCAAAAAGGGGAGCAAGCCTCTGCCAGTCATTGATAACGTAATCTTTGAAAAGCGTTGCCTGAAACATAATGTGCTCTACCAAGCCATGGTGCATCATGCCTATTACTTGAATGTCATTTTGTTCGGCTTCGTTCATTACACCCATGATCCATTCCTCGGTTTCTCTGGATATTTGCCCCGAAGAAATGGTTGATGTAGTATATTCTTTATAGCGGCAACCGTCAATAGCTAGCAGCCAAGTCTTGTCATTCAGTTGGGCTACATAGCTTAGTGATGCAGTATCTCGTTTAAGTGCTCTGTTGTAACCGCAATCTGCGTATATGTGCCTAAACTGCATGGGAGTTACATTTTCAGTCGGATATGTTTTATCTCCTTCATATTTCAGCGGATGAGGTACATTCACATCGTGATTTCCGGGTATTACAAATACCTTTATGCCTTTGTCTATAAGTGGTTGCAGTCTTTTTACAAAATCGATGTGGCTTTGTCTTTCACCGTCTTTGGTCATATCCCCCGGAATAAGCAATACCTCAATGTCGCTATTGAGATAATCGGCTAATACCTGGTCTAAAATCTGGGGTATATCCGATATGGCTTTTCCGCTTGTGCTGACAGCATTTTGAATAGCTGAACCATTATCCATCAATTGTTCCGATAGATAATGGGGATCGCTCATTACTCCGATTTTGATTTTCTCGGATTCCTGTGCACAAGACGTAAAACTCCATCCGAAGAAGAGTATTAAGTATAGGATTATATTGTATCTCATTCTTTTGTTAGTAAGTGATATACGTATTCTGAAGCATTTCGTTGCTTCGCTGCTTCGTTTTTTCATAGATCAGGTATCCGCAAATACTCAGTACTATAGACAGGATGAGCATATACGCACCTCTTTCTATTAGATTTCTTTTACGCTGATATATACCAAAGGCAAGTACTATAACTCCTATAACAGATAGGGCGATTAAAATATATCGGGCAATGATTATTATCTCGGAAACTTGTTCAGGCATCATAATCTATGAAATTGTAATGTTCGAATTTTACAAAAGTAAGAAAAGTGATATAATATATATCGTAAAAATTATAAATTAGCCTTATAATGAAGGTTAAGATTTAGATTATCTTTTGTTTACTGCTCAAAAGCTTTAGTCTTCGCATTAATTATTCTATTTTTGCAAAACAAAATTAAAATCATCAATATTAAGTAATGAAAAGGTATTTCAGATATCAGTATCTATTGACTATTTTGCTAATAGGGCTTATTCTGTCTTCTTGTGGAAGTAAGAAGCCTCAGCTTAGTTATACAGATCTTCAATATCCTAAAAGAGAATTTAGAGGAGCATGGATTCAAACCGCTTGGCAGGGACAGTATAAGACGATGAACAGTACCCAGATGAAGGCCTATTTTAGTAATATGCTCGATAAATTTCAGTCGGCAGGCATCAATGCTGTCATTTTTCAGGTTCGCCCGCAGGCAGATGCGTTTTATTATTCAGAACTTGAGCCTTGGAGTAGTTTTTTGACAGGAACTCAGGGGAAACCGATGGCCGATGGATTCGATCCGCTCACTTTTCTGGTGGACGAATGCCATAAACGTAATATGGAACTACATGCATGGTTAAATCCTTATCGTGTATCACTTTCCGAAAATCAGGTCTTAACTAAGAATCATATTTATTATCAATATCCCGATCGTTTTGTGAAATACGGAACTCAGATTTTCTTCGATCCGGGTATACCAGCCAATAGAGAGTTTATTTGTAAGGTGGTAAAAGATATTGTAAAACGCTATAATGTGGATGCAATACATATGGATGATTATTTCTACCCATATCCTATTGCCGGAAAACCGTTTCCAGATGATAGAAGTTTTGCAACCTATGGTGCAGCTCAGGGATTCGATCAGGCACATCGTGACGATTGGCGTCGTAATAATGTAAATTCTCTGATTAAAGAGATTAAAGAAGCCATTATAGTAACTAAGCCTTGGGTACGTTTCGGTATAAGCCCGTTCGGTATATATCGCAACAAAAGAAGTACTCCTAATGGTACAGGAAGTAATACGACAGGATTGCAGAACTACGATGATTTATATGCCGATGTAAAGTTGTGGGTTAAGAATGGCTGGATAGATTATAATATGCCTCAAATTTATTGGGAGATAGGACATAAAGCAGCCGATTACTCAACGCTTATCGAATGGTGGGCAAACAATAATTTCGAGCAACCTTTGTATATCGGTCAAGATATAAAAAGGACTATGGATGCTGTGATGCCTTCGGGGGATAATCAATTATCAGAAAAGATGAGACTCTCGAGAAGCTACAAAACCGTAAATGGTAATTGCTTCTGGTATGGTCAAAATTTGATGGACAATTATAGAGGTATTACCGATAACCTGAAATCGAATTATCATAAATATCCATCGCTTATTCCCGCTTATACGCATATGTATAAAGGAAGTCCCAAGAAGGTGAAAAATGTAAAAGAAAAGTATACCGAAGCTGCTCACCTTTTGGTTTGGGATAGGGATGGAGAACAAGGCGATCCTCTTGCAGCCACCTATTTCGTTGTGTATCGATTTGCGCAAGGACAAAAAGAGAATTTAGAAGATGCCCGTAATATTGTAGGAATCACCCGTGATACAAAATATTCTCTTCCTTACGAAGGAGGCAAAACGAAATATAAATATGTTGTGACAGCAGTAGATGCTTTTCATAACGAGTCGAAAGGCGTTGCAAAGAAATTGTCTTTGTAGTAAACAGGTCTTTTACCTTAAATAATTGAAATTACTTAAAAATAGAAATAGAATTAGATGAGTAGGAATACTTTTGAGATGGTTGCTAAAACGATGTCGGGACTCGAAGATGTCTTGGCAGAGGAACTAACTGCTTTAGGAGCTGATAATCTTCAGATCGGACGGCGGATGGTTTCGTTTACAGGCGATCAGATGTTAATGTACAAGGCAAATATACATTGTCGTACAGCTTTACGAATATTGAAACCTTTGTTCAAGTTCAAAGCGAAAGATGCCGATGAGGTATATGAAGAAATAAAGAAATTTAAATGGGAGGCGTATATGTCGGAGAAGAACACCTTCGTAATAGATGAAGTGGTTTATTCGTCATTGTTTACACACTCCAAATTTGTAGCATACCGTGTAAAAGATGCTATAGCAGATCATTTTATACAGAAAACAGGTAAGCGTCCATCTGTGAGTATTACCAATCCCGATATATTCATCAATGTACATATCTCGGAAAATCAATGTACAGTATCATTGGACAGCTCTGGAGAATCGTTACACAAAAGAGGATACCGTATAGCTCAAACCGAAGCTCCCTTGAATGAAGTGCTGGCAGCAGGGATGATTTTAAAGACAGGATGGAGAGGCGAATGTGATTTTGTAGATCCTATGTGCGGATCGGGAACTTTGCTTATCGAGGCTGCCATGATTGCCATGAATATTCCTCCTGGTATATACCGTCCGGGTTTTGCCTTTGAAAAATGGCCGGATTTTAATCAGGATATGTTTGATACTATCTATAATGATGATAGTGGAGAAAGAGAATTTAAGCACAAAATCTATGGGTCGGATATACTGAAGAGTGCCATTGCCATTGCTACTGAAAATGTGAAAAGTGCAGGTGTGGGCAAATACGTAGAGCTTAAAGCAATGCCTTTTCAGCAATACAAGGAAGCTCCTTCCGAAAAAGGTATCTTGATAACCAATCCTCCTTATGGAGAGCGTATCAAATCGAATGACCTGTTTGGAATGTACGAAATGATAGGTGAGCGATTGAAGCACGTATTTGCTGGATATACAGCCTGGATATTGAGTTACCGTAAAGACTGCTTCGATAAAATAGGTCTAAGACCCTCCAAAAAGATTCCACTGATAAATGGTTCTTTGGAATGCGAATTCCGTAGGTACGATCTGTTCGCAGGTAAGAAATACGATAAGAGAAATAGAGAACAACAAGATCAAGAATAAAAAAAGAGAGGTGAAAACCTCTCTTTTTATTTTATATAAATCTTCTTATTTCCAAAGTGGAGTAGGGTACTCGCCACTATCGGCTAAAGCCTGAAGTTTGTCTACAACAGACTGACGATCTTCGGCATACGTTACACCAAACCATTTCGAAGTAGTATCTAATACTTTTACATCAGCAGTTTTGTTCTTGATTAAATGATCTACCATAAGAGGTATGAAGTATTCGGATTTCAGGTTATCCTGATTCTTCTTCAAGAAGTCCACAAAGAAGTCTTCCGAATATTGGAAGTACTCAGGAGTAAATCCCCACATATTCATAGACACAGGTGTATTTTCCTCCAGTACATGCCATTCGTTTTCACCCTCTTTATATTGGATTTTACCGTCTTTACGTTCGATATGAGTACGTTCGGTAACAGTAGTCAAGAAACCTTTGTCATCACTTTCACAAACGCCGCGTGCAACTGATCCGCTTTCCGAAAGTGTATTGCATAAACGGTATCCTACCATGCAGTAATGATTTTTGCTTCCTTCGAGATTTGTAAGGAATTTGGCCAGAGTTTCAAAACCATCACGACCGTAAAAATCATCGGCATTGATTACTGCAAAAGGCTCTTTAATAACATCTTTACCCATCAACACTGCATGATTAGTACCCCAAGGTTTAACACGCTCAGGGCTAACAGTGAAGCCTTCAGGAAGATTATCGAGTTCTTGAAATACGATTTCAACGGGAATATGTTTGTTGTATTTAGATGCAACTTTGTCTACGAACTCTTTTTCGAAAGATTTACGGATAACAAATACCAGTTTTCCGAATCCGCTTTTTACAGCATCATAGATCGAATAATCCATGATTGTTTCGCCACTAGGACCTAATCCGTCCAATTGTTTAAGGCCACCGTAACGGCTACCCATACCGGCAGCAAGCACAAATAATGTAGGTTTCATTCTGATGTATTTTATATTGTAATATTATAAGGTTTATAACGTCAAAGTTAAGTTTTTATTTCTTTAGTTTATTCCTTTCATCGATAAAGCTACACGTTTTCTATCCGTATCAACCGAGATCACTTTCACCTGAACATATTGGTGTAGCGATACAATCTCTGTAGGATCGGAAACAAATCGATCAGCCAATTCAGAAATATGTACCAGTCCGTTTTCCTTAATACCGACATCCACAAAGCACCCAAAGTTGGTAACATTAGTCACAATACCGGGCAGAATCATTCCTTCTCTTAAATCCGCAATGGATTTGATTGTCGGGTCAAACTCAAACGCCTGAATACTTTTTCGGGGATCACGTCCCGGTTTGTCCAATTCTTCTATAATATCGTTCAGAGTAGGTAGTCCCACTTTGTCATTCACGTATTTATTCAGATTGAGGTTCTTTTTCAGTTCTTTATTTTCGATCAGCTCTTTTACACTACAACCTAAATCTTTAGCCATAGTTTCTACTACGACATAACTTTCGGGGTGGACCGCCGAATTATCGAGAGGATTATCCCCATCGGCAATACGTAAAAATCCTGCACATTGCTCAAAAGCCTTTTCACCCATTCGAGGAACTTTCAGTAATTGCTTACGGGTTCTGAATGCTCCGTTCTCCGCCCTGTAATTTACAATATTTTGGGCGAGGGTAGGACCCAATCCCGATATGTAAGTCAGCAAATGTTTACTGGCCGTATTTACATTTACCCCGACCATATTAACACAGCTTTCGACCGTCAGATCCAGTGATTTCTTTAATTTTGTTTGATCTACATCATGTTGGTATTGACCGACCCCAATTGATTTTGGATCTATTTTTACCAATTCGGCTAAAGGATCCATCAAACGGCGACCTATAGAGACAGCTCCGCGTACCGTTACATCATATTCGGGGAATTCTTCCCTTGCAGTTTTTGATGCAGAATAGATAGATGCTCCGTTCTCGCTGACAACAAATACTTGTACCTCTTTTTCGTAGCGGATATTTGTTATAAAATGTTCCGTTTCACGGCTTGCAGTTCCATTACCAATGGCAATAGCATCTATTTTGTAGGTAGATACCATTTTCGAAATCTTACCGGCTGCTTTAGAAGATTCGTTTTGAGGTGGATGAGGATATATGGTTTCGTTATGAAGTAAATTTCCCTGTGCATCCAGGCAAACGACTTTACAACCCGTTCTGTATCCGGGATCTATACCTAATACACGCTTTTGTCCGAGAGGAGCTGCAAGAAGTAATTGTCTTAGGTTTTCAACAAATACGCGTATTGCCTCTTCGTCTGCAATGTCTTTTGAAAGGGTGGCAAACTCAGTTTCTATCGAAGGCTTCAATAATCGCTTGTAGGCATCTTTTACTGCCAGTTCTACATATTCCGATGCTTCGGTTACGCCCTTTACAAATTTGCGGTTGAGGCGTTCCAAAGCATCTTCTTCTATGGGAGCAATATTGATACGTAAAAAGCCTTCGGCTTCGCCACGTCTCATGGCTAGAATGCGGTGAGAAGAGCAACGACTCAATCGTTCTTCCATATCAAAATAGTCCCTGTATTTATCACCTTCGGCTTCTTTTCCTTTAACTACTTTGGAGGTGATAAGTGCCTCCCGCTGAAAAAGGTTACGGATTATATTACGAGCAGCCTCATCTTCACTTACCCATTCTGCAATTATATCGCAAGCTCCATTGATAGCTTCTTTGGTATCTTGTACATCACCTTTTACAAAAGCAAGAGCTTTCGATTCTACATCAAATTTTTGTTGTAACATCAAGGCCTGAGCTAATCCCTCCAATCCTTTCTTACGGGCTATTTCAGCACGGGTTTGCCGTTTGGGTTTGTAGGGTAGGTAAATATCTTCGAGTTCAGTTGAATTCCAGCAATTTTCTATTCTCGATTTCAGTTCGGGTGTTAGCTTTTCCTGCTCTTCAATTGTTTTTAAGATAGTCTCTTTCCGTTTGGTGAGTTCGATCAGTTTATCGTATTGTTCTTTGATGTTGGCAATCTGAACCTCGTCTAAACCTCCGGTAGCTTCCTTTCGGTAACGGCTGATAAACGGAATAGTAGCTCCATCGTTCAGCAAGGCTATCGTTTTTTCTATTTGGCTCTCTCTGATATTCAGAGCCGATGATATTAGCTTGTTAATGGTCATATCGAATTTACATATTTGAAGTGACAAAAGAATTACAAAAGATGACAAAAATGCCTTACAAATTATCTAATTTACTGCAATTTTTGTGTTTTCTTAAAGGCTTGATATTTAGTGAATAAAGAGAAAAAACATGACAGACATTACAAAAGTGACAACTCTTTCGAGCTTTTTCTTATGTTATTTCTTGACTTGCTTTTGTCTCTTTAAATACTGTAATAATACTTTCTTTTATAGATAAAACATTCAACTTTTCTAACGCACCCTATCGGGTTTGTTTTTCATTTTGCCTTGATGCAAAACGAAACAAAAGATCAAGACTGAGCCTCTTTGCCCGACCCGCTACGGACTCGAAAGCTAAAACAAAAGAAAACATTTACTATTGATATCCTTTTGTTTCTTAACGCTTTCTTCACCCTGCGGGTACCCCGTGCAACCGGCAAGGTCGGGAAGCCTGACGGACAAAAGCCCTTTGCATGCGTCAGCCCCGGTGCATCAGTGGCACAGCCGTTGGCTGACAAGCGAAGCAGGCGTAAAACTAAACGTGCTGATAGGCAGTAAGTTTAGTTTAGACTGCAAGCTAAAGTCAGACAGGCGAGCCACGCAGCACAAAGCCTTTTTGATTCCTTTTGCGGCTTAGGGCAAAAGGAATACAAGCAATCTCAGATTGCGCGTAGAAAAGACAATTTAATTGAACATTTAAACAAAATAAAGTAATTATTGACTGGTA
>NZ_CAKUOF010000002.1 GCF_934668725.1 uncultured Dysgonomonas sp. | reverse complement strand
GATAAAATTATTGAGTTATATGAACGTATGCTAAAAGCTGAACAAGAGAAAGTAAATATCTTGGAGCAGATGTTGAAAGATAAGAAGTAATAGCAGAACTACATATACAGTATAAAAGAAACAGGAAGACTATCGTTTTCCTGTTTTTTTTATATCACCGCCGTCTCGATCTCCCTTCTATTAAAATGACATTAAACATTTCACGGACACGGTCACGAATAAAATCGCCATATAAGGTTTCAATCTGAAGAGGATCACAATTGGTCGTGACGAAGGTTTTAAGCCGTTGCGACTGCCAGAGCGAATAACGTATGTGCAGAATATGCTGCATAACGTTAAGCTTTGTTCCGAAATGATTGGCCGGAATGGTCTCACGTCCCAGTTCATCGAAGCACATCCACACAGGTTCGCCAATATATCCGTACTGATTGTGGGTATATTCGTCCAAATTGCCTTCTCGGCTGTAATTGTTAGATACCCCATCACAGATATGAATCTTAAAGCCATTGAAACCGAGCCGCAAATATTCGGCAAACACTCGCATCAACGAACTTTTTCCGGTGCCAATATCGCCGTAGAGCCACAGTCCTCTGTGGAGATCGTACCGCCCTTCGATACCATTGAAGTAATCGAAAAGATCGGCAACCAGCTGCCTATTAGACTCATCAATCGTAAATTCGGGAATAACCGACAATGCCGCTTTGAGAAACGTTCGTTTGCGATTGTGTATCTCGTTATCAGACAGTTTACATGCCGATGGTGTAATCTGATTGCTTTGGATAACCATTCGTAAGTTTGTTGCTGTTTGCATCTTTGTATTGTTGTAAATCAAATAAACCATTCCAATTGTTTGCCATAGACTGCTCGATGATCGCAACCGCCACACCGCAATCACCCTGCGATTTTACAATCAAACGTTTATAGCACAGCTCGATAGACCTTCTGTTTTTGTACATCTGCCCCTTGCTGGTCTTGTAATCGAGCCACTGAAAGAAGTGTTCTCTCAATCGGGTATCGAGAAAATCGAAATTAATCTTTTCATACTCCCTTGGGGGACTATAGGGGGAAATAGTAATTCTTTCTTCTTCTTTCTTTTCTTTCTTAAAGTTTGGGTTATCCGTGGGTTGGTCGCAGGTTAAAGACCGGGTTACGGGCTGGGTTTTAACATCAGACAATTCTCTAATTACCAACACCATAGATGGGCTTTCGGGTGAGATATCGTCCGAGTTATGACCATTATAGACATCATATTTACAGAGAGTTACGATATTCATGCCTTGCGATTTTTCGACCTCAATCATTTTCTCGGTTCTGAGTTTCCTCATAAACGTTTTCACCTTCTGCTCTCCCCAACCCCACTTTCGGGCTAAGTAGCGGTTTGATGCCGGATATTGCCCTCTACCATATTTTATTTCTCTACCTCCGATACGCTCAATGGTTACGGTTGCCTCAAATCGTGCCGACTGTATTAAGTCGATCCACGCTTCGCACTCCGAAAACGTACGGGCTGCTTCCCACATTCTATGAGAGAAAAATTTGCGGTTAAGTTTAATAAATCCTTGATCCATGTAATAACTTTCGTAGTTTTTATACAATTCATCTGATAGATAAATTTTTGTTCTGTAAAGAATAGATTTTTTTTGAGATTATATGTTTTTTCTATGGTTTATTTTTCTACGCACAATCACAGATACCTTGTATTCCTTTTGACTCGCCTTCGCTTCGTCGAACGTTGTTTGCCCAAAATAAGCCGCAAAAGGAATCAAAAAGGCTTTGTGCTGCATGGCTCGCCTGCAAATGGCTTTTGTCCGTCAGGCTTCCCGACCTTGCCGGTTGCACGGGGTACCCGCAGGGCGAAGAAAGCGTTAAGAAATTTTTGTTTCGTTTTGCATCAAGGCAAAATGAAAAACAAACCCAAAGGGTGCGTTAGAATAATTGAACAAATAGATCTAAAATTTAAGAACCGTCCTTTTTATCGAAAGTATGCTTTTTTAACACTAAAACGAGCTAAATTCCGTCTTTTATTAGTAGTTTCGAAAATCCAAATGAAGATCTTTATGAAAACACAACTAATCATATTACTTTTCATTGTATCCGGTGTATGCTACGGGCAATCCGTTGAAACAGACAGCACCCGATTGAATAGAGAACACAAAGAACAGTTACTTAACAACCATAAGCTTAGCAGTGGAAGCCATCCTCTGGATAAAAATTCATCAGTAAACAATACATCCGAAAGAACCGACTATCGAATCAATGAAGATACCGAAGCTTCGGACATGAATCTATCCGTACCGAAATTTTATATCGGACCCGAAAGCGATTACAGTGCTAAACCTATAACTAATCCTTATGCTAATGATTACGGTTTTTATGCACGAAATGCTATCATGGACGGAGGATGGATAAGCACAGCCAGTTCACACACTTCGTATCCTGCGCTGGGGTCGCTCACCCTGATAAGAGCCAACTACGAATATATGCTGTCGGATCACATAATAGCATCGGTGGGCGTATATGGAGCAAGATACTTTTATAACTTAAGTTCTTACGAAGATTTTGGGGTCAATGCTTCGTTAAACTATAAAATTACAGACCGTCTTTCGGTCATCGGCTTTGGGCAGTACTCAGCCAGAGCTAATATCAATAAAATTGGCGGCGATAATGCATGGATGATACCAAGTACCAACTATGGCGCTGTAACCAGATTTATGTTCAACGATAATTTTGGCATACAGGGTGGTGTAAAACGCGAACTCAACCCGATGAATGGCAAGTGGCGAAACATACCTATTTTTGCACCCGTAATCAAGCTCAGATAAATAAATATGCCGATTGTCTTTAAAATAAAAAGAGACAGTTTGATGTAAACAAACTGCCCCTTCATTGGGAATTATAAACCAGATCCAAATATCAGATTCCGTGATTTATTTGAGACAATGACTCGTTGACCGAAAAGTATTTACAATCGATCTCCTTAGCTCCCATTGCTTCGACCCGTTTTAAATGCATGGCTGCATATTTTTGGGCAGATGCCATATCTTTAAATAAATAGATACCTCCGCTTTCTTCGGTTTGAATATTCTCTATCCATATTTTAGAGATAAAACCGTCTTCATTATTAATACTTTCCGCCAGACCTTTTGCACCCTTTGTAAGAGCCTCTCCCATCATTTCGGCAGGAAAGCTGAAATTAATTTGTAGTAATACCATAATTATTATTTTTAGTGTTTATTAATTAGTTTTTGAGCCTCCACAAACTACCTTTACGAGATTGTATTTCGATTGCCCTGCCCTCTTCTGCCAGTTTTCGCAATTTCTGTTCGGAATCGGGTATTGTTATACCAGACAATACCGACAGTTCCTTTGCAGTAAGACTTCCAAAGTAGGTGATGAGAGTCAACTCATCTTTCGAATACACTTGCTTTACAGCCTGAGGATATAATTTGAGTATAGCCTGCTCATAAGCTTCATAAGATTTTACGCCATAAACAACAGTCTGCTGCTCATTCTCATTATAAAACACAAGTGTAGGAAAGCCTCTTACTCCCGACTGACGCGACGTTTCGAGGTCTTTCTCGAACAATTGTTGTGCCCCATTACCATAATCATGCTTCAGTCTTTCCTTGTCAAGTCCTACTCTTTGGGCAGCCATGCTAATATTCTCCCATTTGGCAATATTCTTTTTCTCCAGAAACAACATTTCACGCATTACTCTCATAAAGAGGGCTACCGCCTCTTTGTCTTGCATCTCCGCAGCCTTGAAGGCTATCGAAGGCGGATAAGAAGACGACAAAGGGTCTTCAAGCCACACATTACCATCAATAGGCATACCGTAATAATCGCTTATTTCATCCCAGTGATGAGCTACATCGGCAGGGTTCTGAATACCTCCCCCGTTGTAATTGACCCACGAGGGCAATAATCCTCCCATACAATATTCTATCGTAAAAAGATTACCATATTCTAACCTCAGCTTTTTCAATTGAGGCTCTATCGCCCAACATGCCGAACATATAGGATCGGTAAAGTAAAGTACTTTTATCTGATTATCTGAGATTTTCGATCTCAATATTCTGTTTTCTTGCGTATTATTATCAGGAATCTCACAAACTCCTGTCTGCGGATCACACATTAACGGATTACTTTTATTCATATTTTTATCATTTGTTGTATTACAGGAATACAGAAATAGTATTCCCACAATCCATATTAAGTTTTTTATCATATCTATTTCACTATCTTTGAACAAAGGTCTTTAGATTATTCAAACTGTGCAATAAGTCAAAAAAATATGACTATGGATACTGAAAACAACATGAGTGCAAATTGTCCTGCCGAAGAGCTTCTTAAGTCGCTTTCGGGAAAGTGGAAACCTCAGATTTTTAGGCTAGCCACATCAGGGGCTATTCGTTTCAGCTCGTTGATGCGTAGTCTTGAAGGTATCAATAAGCAATCGTTAACTACCGCACTCCGTGAACTGGAAGATGAGGATTTATTGACTAGAATTGTAGTGAAAAAAAAGCCGTTACATATAGAATATATTTTATCCGAAAAAGGAAAGTCTATGATTCCGATATTCAAACAGATAGAAGCTCTCACTCAACAATAACTCCTGCTGCTGAAAATACAAGGAAAGAGGGAAACAAAAAAGCCTATCTTTTTGAGACAGACTAAATAACTAATAATTTATTGACGCAATATAATAAGCAGTACGAAACCTTATTTTACTACAAACCATTTTTCGTTCTTCAAAGGAACATACGATTTCATTTGAAGCAACAAATCATCTATATCACTACTTACAATGAGTAGTTCCAAGTATTCTTCCTTCAAAAACCCGTCACGGTTCATCACCTTTATAAACTGGAGCAAAGCATCGTAATACCCATCGACATTCAAAAGTGCTACAGGCTTTTTGTGTAACGACAATTGTGCCCAAGTCAATACTTCGAACAGTTCTTCCATTGTTCCGAAACCTCCGGGAAGGGCAATAAATCCATCGGCAAGTTCTGCCATTTTAGATTTACGTTCGTGCATAGTATCTACCAGATAAATCTCGGTAAGTGACTTATGCTCCAATTCTTTTTCGGCCAAGAAATGAGGTAATACACCTATCGCCAAACCTCCGTTATTGAGCGTTCCATCGGCAACAGCTCCCATCAAACCAACCTTGGCTCCTCCATAAACCAATTCTATTTTATTTTTGGCTAAAGCTTTACCTAATGTCAGGGCTTTAGTCTTGAATATTTCGTTCGAACCTGAACTCGAACCACAATAAACTGCTATTCTTTTCATATTTTCTTTCTAAATTTGTTATTACAAATATAAGACGTTTTTTGCCGTTTATAGTTAAAATGCCATGACATATATGTTACAAAATCATTAAGTACCCGAGTCTTTTTATTCATGAAATTGTTGATAAGTAAGATAAATAAATTACTTATCTTTACTTTACAAACAGGTCTTGAACCGTTCAGTCCATAAAACTATTTTATTGCTTTATCAAATAAAACAGTAATAAACGGTTATATCCTTTTAATGTATCATTTAATATTTTCGTTTACTTATAAACTACTTATATGAAACAATTATTCGTTTTAATTATTGCGGTTCTGGCTCCAGTTATGGCATGGGGACAAGGTGGTTGGAAGGATCTGGCCGTTACCGAACATTTGGAGTATTATATTGATTCAACCTCGGTAAAAATGGTAGACGGGCGTATCTATGCAACAGTAAAAACGGTGTATAATACCACCGAAAGCAAGCAAGCGTATATGAATAAGATAAAGAATGTGTTTAAGAAAAAGGATGCTGACAAAAAAATCAAAAAGTGGGATGATTTTAGTTACAGTATCACTTACGGTTTGTACGATTGTACCAATAAACGATTCAAAATATTACAGGTACAGGACTTTACATCGGACGGAAAACAAATCATACAAACAAAAACCAAAGAAGACAAAGCCCGATGGCTGCTGGTAGATGCCGAAACAGTTGGCGATTTTGTTTTGTTTTACATCTGCGATCAAAATATTAGTGCAGAATAATACAATATACTTAACAATAAAAAAAGCATGAAAAATATAATAGAATTCTTAACCCGACTGAAAGAAAATAACAACAGGGACTGGTTTACGGCAAACAAAGATGCATATAAAAAGGCTGAAAAAGAATTCGCCGAATTTACAGAGAAACTGATTGAGGGAATCTCTAAGTTCGACCCGGCAATAAATAATCTGCATGCCAAAGATTGTACGTTCCGTATCTATCGTGACGTACGTTTCTCGCCTAACAAAGAGCCATACAAAACGCATATGGCAGCTTATATTTGTCCTAAGGGTAAAAAATCGGGACTGGCAGGTTACTATTTTCATGTAGAAGCTCCCGGCTCGAAATTTATTGGCGGACATTTCTTAGCAACAGGTATTCATATGCCCGACCCTAAAGTTTTACAAAGTATCAGAGAAGACATTCTCGATCATGGCGATTCTTTCGATAAAGCTGTAAAAAAGGCTAAAGGCTTTGAGCTGGATCAGGATTTAAAGTTAAAGAAAGTACCTAAGGATTTTCCGCAAGATTATAAATACGGCGAATACCTTAAACTGAAGAGCTATACATTGGGCAAATTGGTGTCCGATGAATTTATTCTGAGTGATAACCTACTCGAAAACTGTTTGAGTGAATACAAGAAAGGTCTAGATTTTAACAATATACTGAACAGGGCAGCCAATTTTGCATTTGAAGAAGTCTGATTTGCTTATTCCACAAATTAAATAAAAACACAGGTTGCTGCTTGGCAGCCTGTGTTTTTTGTCTTATATAATAAATGAAATTAGATATACGTCTAAACGGATATGTACACTTTATTATACTTACAGTAGCCTGATTTATCGCACCAAAAATACAATATTCATAAAAGCATCGTAATCGGGAAGTGAATTTACCGTGTAACTTAAAACTCCCATATCGCTGATTCCTGTAACTGTAATACATGGATCGCAATAAGTTATGTAAAAGTATAATTGCTCTTTATTGAAATAAGGGATGGACACCGGAGCTCCCGTACTTTTAATTGCAGGTGCATCAAATCTGGTTTTATATATATTATACAAGTCAACCGACCGGATTCCTGCGAGGAGATTACCCGACCCATCTGAGGTAGGTATATTTACAGATGGCATATAAAAGAAATGCCGGTTGAAAAGTGTCTGGCAAGTCCAACCGAATACTCCCGGATTAGACGGGGTATCTTTGTATTGCGATATGCAATTATAATCGATATCATATACCAATAGTCCCGGTGCAGGATTTGCAATTGCTAATTTTTGGGCGGTAGTCATTCGGGGAATCAGCAAGCCCCGGTAATTGTTATGGGCTGTAATATCCAATGCCGCCGAAGTATCGGGTGTGTCGGTATTCACTGCTATCTGAGACGATACAGAAGGTATGTATAGCATCAGGCTGAATGCTATTATTGATAAAATTTTATTCATTTCAATAGTATTAATTCATTGTGTGTACTTAAAATGTGCATTTTATTGCATCATCTGCTTAGAGTTATGTAAGTCAGATCGGGTCATATTATTACTTTTTAAAGAACAATAAACAATATTGGCCAACATCGTAATCGGAGATAAAGCTGTTCCATCACCTTTATAGGGAGTTATGGTTATAGTGTACATACCTGCATCATTATATGAATGTACCTTCGAATATTTACTTTGAGTAGAAGACACAACTTGATTAATGACCGGAGTACCATCTCCAAAGTTCCATTCTAAGCGACTCGGAATATTTCCTCCCGACAAATCGACCTCAACACTATATGTACGCCTGTTTGCAGCACATGCAAACGGTTGCTCTTTGGGGATTATGCGGATAAAACCTGTAGCAAACGTAGGCAAACCTAAAGCCGCTGTATTCTTCAGATAATCAGGGAAATATTTAATAATACTGCCTCCGTCATCGGGGTTCATTACTACTGCCAGATTTTTTGTCGGTATTTCGGCTGAAGTAACAATACTACACTGAATTCCATAAAGTCTTTTATCCATAGCAGCTCTTATATTCGCAAATCCACTGGCTAAATAAATCAATGTAGCCCCACTCCTTAAATTATCCCATGTATTTGAATACAGCCTTCCGCCATTTTCAAATCCGGTTCCGATATAAATGTATTTTCCATTAGGAGAAAATGTTCCTCCATAAGTCTGATAAGGGCATTCCAGCGTCCTTATATCAGAAATCACTCCGGTTGCGGGATTAAAATCAGCTGATATAACCTGTTTTCCGCCCCAGTTCACCGAAACTATCTTTTTATAATCGGAGGAAATGATAACTTCCCCCTGAGGTCCTCCCAAGAATATATTAGCACTTGCAAGAGTAAAATGAGGAGTTGTATTTATTCCCGTCGAAGTGACAGCATAAATATAAAACGTTTTATCACTGCGGTGTATCAGCCAATAATCTTTACCATTAGCATTAGGTACTGCTGATATATTTTCATATACATACCCGGCTTTGATAATAATATTCTTAGAAGTTACAGCACCAAAGCTACCATTATTTGTTTTCGATATATCAACAATCGAATAACGCAAACCATCGGAGCCAGCTGTACCACCCATCGCAGGTACAGTTATAACATAATATTCGGTAAGACTTCCGGGCTTAGGTATAGCAATACCCGATTGTGTTGCCGAAAAGTCCCCAAACAATCCCGTACCGTTTGTCATTACATTACCGTTTTTATCATAAACAGTACTACCATCGGATGAAAACAGCAATTTACCATCATAAGTAGATACTGTAAAGCACCCTTCCCTGGTATCTAATGGTCCCACTATTGCCTCAGGCATATCGGCTACAACAGTTCCGTCTGCTGCAGTCGCATTGCTGAGAGAATTGAAATTAAGACCACTTTTATATCCGAAGTGCCACCAGCTTGTTTCTTTTTGCCCGTAGGCAGCCGGTTGAGAAAAGAATACAATTAAAAGTATATAAATTATTTTTTTCATTTTAGCAGATAAGGTTTACTTAAGAACAAATACTACAGTCATAAAAGAATCGTAATCAGATTCGGCTTTCACATCATAAGTCATTACTCCCTGATTATTGATTGATATATTGCCGAGTACAGATGTATCGTAATTAGTGATGTAATAATAGAGATCGGTTCGATTCGTAAAGTAGGGAATATTTGCCGGAGCCGAAGGATTTTTTACCGGAGCAGTGAACTGTTTTTTATATTCGTCATACAGATCAATTGTTTTACCTGTTACTACAGTAGAGGCATCTATAGCAATTGTAGGCATATAGAAGAAGCCATTCTGGGCATCTTTTTGAGATAAGCATACCCAAGCCGGTGATGCGGCAGTACCAGCATTCTGGGAAATACACCTAAGCGTGGTGTCGTATATAAGCAATCCCGAAGCCGGATTGATTATTGCCGTTTTCTGGGACGTGGTCATTCGCGGAATCAACAGTCCTTTACTGGTACTTTCGATATCCATAGCTGCCGATTGATGTGGGCTGGTGGTGTTTATTCCTACTTGAGCTTCTGCATGGAAGACAAATAATAAGGTTAGAATAGCTAATAACAGTTTTTTTTTCATTTTTTGCTTATTGTTTTTATTTATATTCCGGTTAGTGAGTTTCGCAATAAAAAGCAGCAACATGTAATCGCTACACGTTGCTGCCAAACATAGTTGTGCCATAGGTAAACGCATTGTTCGTGCCGATTTTGAACGACAACAAAAAAACAAACCGGTTGCACGAAATCGTTTACCGAAACAACTATTAATATATTTATTGGGGAAATATTGTCGAAAGAAGCATACTGCGTCAATTAAACGCAATAAAAAGAAAAGACGGAAAATTCCGCCCGAAACATTTTTATTAGTAACGTGTTGGCTAGTTAACTCTCTCTCTCTCTCTCTCTCTCTCTCTCTCTCTCTCTCTCTCTCTCTCTAATATTTCAACACACATAGCCAAACCTAAATAGTTAAAATTTAGATTATTATTAGCCAAAATGGTTGTTAATTTTGTTATCATAATTAGAGTAAATAGTTATTTTACAAGGGCAAAGATAGAAATATTATTAAAATATAAAATTATTCATTCTAATATTTATAAGAAACAATATATTTTGGTACTCAAGAAACAAGTTAGTTTACGATCTTATATTTGTTGAATACCAAAATATATCGACTATACATACAAAACTATCAGATATTATTGTCCTAAATAAATAAAGGTATTTACAGCCATATAAGCAGATCTGTTATCCAATGCAGTACCACTTCCCCCCGTAGACACAGATGCAGTACCCGAAATAGTATGTGTATGCACATCCCCACCACTAGCCGAAGTTCCGCTGAAAGTATGCGTATGGGCTGCCCCGTCGCTGGCAACCGTACCGCTTACCGTGTGGGTATGTGCTCCTCCCCCGCTTGCAGCCGTACCTGTTACCGTGTGATTATGAGCAGCTCCGCCACTGGCTGAAGTTCCGCTGAAAGTATGTGTATGGGCTCCGGCAGAATATGTCGCTTTAGCAACCTGTGCTTTCAGGTTATAAAGCCCACTGTACGCACCAATAAAAGAAGAATTCACCCTCGTAGGCATTGTATATGTGTGAGTGTGAGCTCCATTAGTAGTTGATGTAGCACTAAACCCATGAGTATGGGTTGTGTTAGCAGAAGCTAAACTCAATGTATGTGTATGAGCTGTATTACTCGATGTAGCACTGAGCGAGTGCGCATGGCCTGTACTTGTGGAAGTAGTACTCAAGCTGTGGGTATGTGCTCCTCCGTTGGCAGAGGTACCCGTAAATGTTCCAGCCAAAGATACATTCGGCAGATTATCTTTAGTAATGGTTAACGTATTAGAACCTCCGGTACTTCCCAGTACTTCCGAACCTGTTTTAGACTTCAATACACGTTCTTTAGCATTAGGTAAATTAGTAGAGAAGCCCAAACTGACAGCTATTGAACGGATATTTGCCGGAAGACTCGAAACGGCTCTTCCGTCTAACAGGTACCAACCACTATGATCGGCTGTTTTAAATGATTCTTTAATACTTCCCGAAGGCTGTGCTGCACTAAAAATACCAAATGCAATCCATTCCGTTCCATCAAAATAGTAATAACCTACCGATTTTATATTAGCCCTCTGCCCTGTATTACCATTACCAGATATATCAGTAATATAGATAATTGAACCTTTCTGATCGGCCTTATATAAGGTATTTCCTTTAGCAGTCAATTGAGCCAAAGTAAGGCGGGGAGCTATAACTCCTGCAATGTGGCTTGTATTTTTTATTGCCGTAACATCCAGCGTCGAATGAGGTGTGGATGTATTGATACCGGCCTGTCCATGTACAGAGATATTATTCAAAATGAACAGACCAAAAAGTATTTCAATTGAAAGAAAAATTCGTTTTCTTTTTTTCATAATCTTACATTATTTTTTAATAAGTAAAAGAAGATATTTTATAATACATCTAAATACTGTGACTATTATCAATTTTTGCTTACCAAAGCAACAGATAGCCCTACATAGCTAAATCAAAATTTATAATCCCAGATAAATAAAGGTATTTACAACCACATAAGCAGATCTGTTATCCATCGCAGCCTGAGTTCCACCCAAAGGAAGAGTTACATTGCCGGTTGCTGTATGTGTATGTTCTCCGGTAGAAGCTAAAGTGGCTGCGACGCTATGCGTATGTGCACCATCGGAAGCAAGCGTACCGGTTACGCCGTGCGTATGTGCATCAGCCGAAGCTAAGGTCCCGCTTACCGGATGGGTATGTCCTCCTCCGGCAGCAAGTGTTGTACTAAGTGTATGGCTGTGATTACCTGCGCTGGTAGTAGTATAAGTCGAAATGGCAATAGCACTCCACAACGATCCGGCACCATATCCCCTATCAACGTCTTTGGCAGGAGAAGGCATTACATATATCGACCAAAGGTCATGTGTATGTCCTCCGGCCGACACTAACGTTCCACTGGCAGCATGTGTATGCGCCCCTCCCGCAGCAAGTGTTCCGCTGGTAGTATGTGTATGCGCCCCCCCGGATGCAAGTGCTCCACTGGTAAGATGCGTATGTGCACCTCCGGCTGCGAGAGTACCGTTTGCTGTATGTGTATGCCCTCCGGCGGAAGCTAAAGTTCCGGATATAGTTCCGGATAAAGATACATTAGGCAGATTGGCTCTGGCAATAGACATAGAATTTGCACCACCGGTACTGGCTAGTCCTTCGGATGCAGCCTTGGATTTTAGGACACGGTCTCTGGCATCGGGCAGATTGGTTGTAAATCCCAAATTGGCTGCTGCTGCCTTTGCTTTATCAGGAAGACTCGAAACAGCTCTTCCGTCTAATAAATACCACCCGTCATAATCCGAAGCTTTAAACGATTGGACAATATCTCCGTCTCTGACAACAGGTTGAGCTTGATTTAATTTTTGCCACAATGCTCCATCAAAATAATAATAACCCGGAGCAATAATATTTAATCTTTGACCTGTATTATTACCTCCCGAAACATCAGTGATATAAATAATGGCCCCCGTTTGGTCGGCACCATACAGGGTATTCCCTTTAGCTGTAAGCTCGGCCAAATCAAGACGAGACCCTTGTATTCCCGCCACCTTTGTTGTAGCCGATCCGAGGGATGTTACATCCAGTGTCGATTTGGGTGTCGAAGTATTAATACCAACCTGTGCCCACGCTGAAGTATAATATGCAAATAATATACAGCCTGAAAACAATATATTAAAAACGTTTCTTTTTATCTGTTTCATTATTAATAAGTCTCTTTTGTTTTTATTCTTCTACATTCACGTTGTTATATCCCGTCTCTTTTATAACCCGAGATAAACAAAAGTATTTACAGTCAAAAATGGAGATCTATTATCTAATACGGCTCCCGAACCACCTGTCGGAACTGTTGCCGTTCCGGTAGCAGTATGAGTATGTGCCCCTCCCGTAAGCGAAGTTCCGCTAAAAGTATGTGCATGAGTGCTGCTGGTCGAGGTGCCGCTAAAGGTATGCGTATGAGTGGTACTTGCCGAGGCTCCGCTAAAAGTATGCGTGTGGGTATTGCTCCCCGAAGTCCCACTAAATGTATGTGTATGAGCTCCCGACGAACTGGTTTTACGCACCTGATGAGAGTCAATACTGATTGCCGATGCATCGGGATTTCCACGATGAGTAGAATTTTGCTCTTGCGGCTGATTAAAGTTATGTGTATGGGCGCCGGCACTTGCCGAAGTTCCGCTAAAAGTGTGCGTATGGGCAGCTCCGCCGTTAGCCGAAGTTCCACTAAAGGTATGCGTATGGGCTACTCCGCCGCTTGCCGAGTTTCCGCTAAAAGTATGCGTATGAGCAACTCCTCCGCTTGCCGAAGTTCCGCTAAAAGTGTGCGTATGGGCAGCTCCGCCACTACCGGATGTTCCGGTTATTGTTCCCGATAGAGAAATATTAGGAAGATTGGCTCTGGTTATAGCCAAGGAATTGGAACCACCCTTATTTCCTAACGATTCGGAATCTGTTTTACCTTGCAAAACACGGTCTCTGGTATCAGGCAGATTAGTCGTAAATCCAAGACCGGCTGCCGAAGCTTTTGCAGATGCCGACAAACCCGAAACGGCTCTTCCATCGAGTAAATACCATCCATCGTGATCTGCTGTGGCCAATGAATATTTAATATCACCCAGTATATCGGCCGATATATCAGTAGGGTCGAAAGCCCCCAGTTTTTGCCACGCAGTTCCATCGAAATAGTAATAGCCGGGAACTGTAATATTTACTCTTTGACCGATATTACCTCCACCTGATACTTCGGTTATATAGATAATAACCCCAACTTGAGATGCTCCGTATAAAGAATTACCTTTTGCCGAAAGTTCGGTCAGAGAAAGTCGGGGTGCCTGCATTCCGGCAACATGATTTGTTTGGACACTGGCAGCAACATCCAACGCAGCTTTAGGTGATTGTGTATTAATACCTACCTGAGCATAAAAAGGCATTGATGTAAAAAGAACCAAAACCAATATAGAATACTGTTTCATCATTATATATATTAGTTAATATGTTATCGTTTTTATCATATTATCATTTCACAGACAAGTAATTAAATCAGAATTAACGTATCTGCTTTCTTGTTTCAAAAATATTTCGGTAAATAACGGAGTGTAACAGATAGTAATCACGACTTTCTGCTACACTATACAATGCAGCCTAATCTTGACTAATACGGAGCTAGACGACAACAAAAAGAAAATTCGTACCGAAAAGAACAAACGGATGCAATGTATTTCCGCAATTTACAATATACGGGTAAAGATATCCGCGATAAAATATTGTTCGAAGGACATGTTTTGAGGGCTATACAAATAGTAGTTATTTTCATATACAGACAGGTATAAAGCTTGGATATATCAACATCCAAACTATCAGTTGAATTTTTAAGCAAGTTTATTGGGATTGCTATTTGGATGGATGTCTGTTTGGGTGCACACATCTCGCTAGCAAAAAATAGAGTAAAAAAATATTTTATATTTACACAAAACAGATTTTCAAATCGACTGAAATAGTCAAAAGCTGTAGATATAAATCTCCATACGATAAATCTCATAATTCTAATTTTATTAGAAAAATAATCAAATAAGAAAAAGGAAAAAACGTTATATAAAGCAGGGGAAATTAGTCGTCGTTTAGAGTATACACAATGCTTTATATATACAAAAATATTTTTTTGGTACGACAAAAATAGGCATTTTTTACGGTATAAGTGGTCTGATTTAACGATATATATCAAAAAATAATAACATTTATCTCTCCAAAAAGCAAAAAAACATGTAAAACAGTGGGGTTTAAGATGACATATAGACGTAAAAAATAGTCTCGAAAAAGAATTTCCTAGATTTATTTCTCTTGAGAAAGTGTAATTAATCAGGCATATGTGCTTCTCTCTCTCTCTCTCTCTCTCTCTCTCTCTCTCTCTCTCTCTCTCTCTAACATTTCAACGCACAAAAACAAGCCTAAATTGTTAAAATTTAGATTGTTATCGACATATGTTTTTGTTAATTCACTAGCCATTGAAGACGTAAAGAGTTATATTACAGATGCAAATATAATACTTAAATTTAATTTTACAACATATAATAAGTATAAACGTTATCGGTTATCAAATCACTATACTCTCGCAACAAAACTAACTTTTTTCTCTTTTTTTTATCAAGTATTGCAAAACACATAATAATGTAATACTTTTGTACAATCACAAAAAGTATTTATTGCAATTAATTTGCATAGCATCACGGACATAGTTATGCCATAGGTAAACCTTATTACCGAAAAATTTAAAACGACAACAAAAAGACAACCTATCAACTTCAAGCTGATAGGTTTGTTATTTTATACAAACAGGTGATTTTGTTTTAAAACAAATCGAACATTTACAGTATTACTTTTTTACCTTTTTATAAAGGAACGAGAACCATAACGGCAATATTATCCCTTTACAAATACTGGATATTGCAATTGCCCACCAAACACCCACAATTCCCATTTGTGATGCCAGATAGTAAGCCAATGGGATTCGTAAAGCATTAAAAACTACGCTTATTATAGCCGGTTCTACGGTTCGTCCGATACCATTAAACATACCCTGCGTAGTAAGCTCGAGCATCATAAAAATCTGCACAAGCCCCATTACCATCAGGTATTGCGAGCCGGCATCTATAGCATCCTGGTGCGGAACTATCAGCCCGAAAATAGAACCTCCAAAGAACACAAAGGCAATACTAACCACAATACCTACCGAAACCATTATACGAAGTGTATAGAAATAGGCTTTCTTGCCTCGCTCTATTTTATTTGCTGCATAATTTTGTGCCATGAAAGCACTCAATGCTGTAGAAAAACCTTGCGACGTGTTCCAGGTTACAGCCTCAATCTGTCCACCTGTAGTTTGGGTCATCAAACCCAAATGCCCGCCATATATAGAAGCCACCCGCGCCAAATTCATATTAATGATGGCATACAACGAATTCATTAACGAAACAGGTGTACCCAGATAAAAAACCCGCTTCAGAAAGACTATACGAGGTTTTATGATAAACGTAAAATTCCCCAAAATACGGTTAGCCGATTTGATCTGATAAAAGAATAATCCGAATACAAATATTTGCGAAACAACACTACCTACGGCCGCCCCATGCAATCCCATATCGAAACCAAACATGAGTATAGGATCGAGAATCATATTCAATACCAATCCACAGGCATTATTGCGAAAAGGAATAAAACTTCGTCCGGCTCCATTATATACTCCCGACAGATTATAAGACTGAAATTGAAACGGTAAACATATCGTCATTATACGCAAATAAAGCACAGCCTCTTCGGTAATATCGGCTGACAGTTTGAAGAATGACAAAATCTGTTCGGCAAAAACAAATAAAGTAAGCGACCAGATTATTCCCAGAAACAAAGCCACGGTAGAAGTATGCGAGGCATATATTTTTGCCTGCTTCATCTTCCTTGCTCCGATAGATTGTCCTACCGCCACCTCAGCTCCTATCATCGCCAGATAAGCAACCGACGCTGTAAGCCACAACAACATACCGATAGCTCCGATAGCAGCTTCGGATTTTGTTGCAACCTGAGAGGCATCATCTGCCCCCAACCTCCCCACCCACGACATAGCCATCAGGGTATATGCCATTTGTAAAAAGCTTGTCCCCATAAGGGGTAAAGCTAAACGTATAAGAGTCGAAAAAATCTTGCCCTCGGTAAGATTATGAATACCATTTCCTTTCATTAGGATAAGCTGTTATCTGTTTTAAGGTATATAACCTGACCTTTTTTGTTTAATAATAAAGTTACCGCCATAAAAGTCTCATTTAAATGAGCAAAGGTTGCCAGACATACCAACTACTCACAACTCGACTTTCCGGTTTTATGATTAATCGCACCATTATTAATTAACAATTGAGCGACTTCTTTAAAACCTCTGTCGCAAGCACCGCTTAACGGGCTTACATTAAATTGGGGAGCTACAACATTTAAATTGGGGTTAAACTGCAATATAAACTTAACAGTCTCTAATCGTCCATCCACTGCTGCGACCATAAAAAGGGTCTCTCCGTCCGACTCTAAAGCATCCCAGTCCGACTCATCCTTCAATAGATTATAAAGATATTTTACAACCTCTACATTATTGCCCAATACCGCCGATTTTAGTGTATTATACACATCGGCCTTGTCTGTTGCTCTGATGTCAGCACCTTGCTCTACCAGATATTCTACAATATCCATATAACCTATAAAGGCAGCCCAGCCTAAAGCCGTTTGCCCCAGTGAAGCAGTATCCTTTGCTTCGATATTCTGACCTGCAGCCAGCATTTTTTTGATATCCTCCAGATTTCCTCTCTTTACAGCATCAAACCATAAAGCATCAGGCCCTTGAGACGGTTCTTCATAAAAAATGCGATGTTTTAGCAAATTGGGATTAGCAATTTCATACATCTCGTCGTAGCTCAATCTGAATTTGGAAAGATCTACTTTCGATGTTTGTGCTTGTATATTAGAACCTGATATAAACAACAACATGAATAGGCTAAAAAGCGAAATTATTTTCATACATTTATTTTTTTAGAAAAACCTTTATTCTCAATTTGTATTAAGAGTCTGTTTTATTCTTACCCGGTAACTTTACACATCAAAAACATAAAGTCTATATTTATACAGAATCTTCAATCTGATAAATCATTAACTATTTGCTGTTACTTAACCAAGATGGATTAAAACTCTTTGGAAGACAAAGATACAATCGAAATGAAACATGACCTCAATCTTATATAGAAAAAAGCGACTACCTAGGGTAATCGCTTTTTTCTATTGAGCGGAAGACGGGGCTCAAACCCGCGACCCTCAGCTTGGAAGGCTGATGCTCTATCAACTGAGCTACTTCCGCAATTGCATCATCAAAAAAAGTGGGCAGTGATGGATTCGAACCACCGTAAGTTTACACTATCTGAGTTACAGTCAGACCCATTTGGCCACTCTGGTAACTGCCCTTTTCCTTAAATGCGATGCAAAGGTAATGAAAAATATATTCTTCGCAAGTTTTGTTAATAATTTTATTAAAAAAAAATCGCCGACATACGAAGCCAACCCGCTACCACAGCCAATAAAAGCTATTATACAGGGTGTGTTTTCGGTATTTACATCATAAAGAATGTAATTGTACATCTTGTATGTGCTGTCGTAGCCGTTGTCCAGTTTCCAACCTGAGGTCTAAGACCGATCTCCAGATAATCGCCTTTTTTACAATTGGCTGCCAGTAAAACAGTATTAAATGTAAAATAGGTAGACGTATTATAAACCGGCTCATAATGTTCCAGAGAATCTACCTCAACACCATTTTTATAAAGAAACAAAAATCCGTTTACCGAACGTGCTGCACTAATAGCCGTAGACCTTCCCCAGAATCTAATAAATACAAGGTAATTTCCATCGGCAGTCAAATTATATCTCGTATTAGACGATAAAGGCAATTTGGTTATGACTCCTGCATTATAAGTAGCCGCTGTCATCATTTGAATTTGTTGCCCACCACTACCGGGCATAGTTCCCCATGAGGCATTACCGGCAACATCGGAAAGTAAAACACGATCTTCACCCTGACTACCATCTACAATACGCAATGCTGTACTCCCTGCGGGCACATTTAAATGTATTTTAGCGGATGGAGAAGCCGTACCCAACCCCAGATTACCATCTGTATTTACCATCACATCGTCTGCCGTAACCGACGAGCTGTTCATTGCCGGATTGATGTACAAAACACCGGTTGGCTGTGAGGTATTTATTCCGACCTGTGCATTCAAGCCAAAACCTGATAACAGTATTAATAATTGTATTATTGTAAAATGCTTCATTCTTCTTAGATTTTAAAAACCAAAATACTTGGGTTGTAATTACGATTAGTTCCACTCCCCCCGATTGTCCAGTTATAGCTTTGGCTCATAGGAGTCGCCGGATTGATAAATATCTTCATCCAGTTGTTATCTTTAGACATCACTACACGGAAAGTTGTTGTGAAAGAGAACACCGCATTATTAGTCGGATATTTCACATAATACTCTATACCGTCCCGGTGTATATCCGATGCCGATGCCGATGCAGCGCTACTGGTTCCCTCACGTATATGAAAATAGGCACTGATTATGGGATAAGTCACGTTAGCTCTTCCCCACCATCGAAGAACAACTACATATGTCCCTGCTTTGGGTACTTGAAAAGAGTACAAAAAAGCCTCTTTTGCATTCGGAAAAGTTTTTGCCCCTGTAAGATAATACGCCCTAGCCCAAGAATAGGGAGGAGCAATCCATGTCATATTCCCATTGGCATCTTTACTTCCCAAAACCTTGTTAAGTCCTTCGGTTCCATCGGACAACCGCATAGCGGGAAGTCCTGTTCCGGAAGCATCAATATGCAGCTTTGCTGTCGGCGAAACCGTCCCAACTCCCACATTGCCATTTTTATCAATCAACACATCATCCGAAACATTAGTTGATGACGATGTATTACCTTTGGCATCAATATGCAAAACACCCATAGGCGATTCGGTATTGATACCTATTTGCGCTTGCACCTTACAAGCCAGACAAACGATTGCAGCTATAAATAAATATTTTCTCATTCCTTCTCAATTATATACGATAAACAACTATACTGGGATTCCAAAGGTTATTTGTAGTACTTGCAGTACCAATTCTCCAAGGACCTCCGACTGTCACTCTTATATAAAGTTTCAAATACGTTTCAGTAGTAACTTTTGCTGAAAGAGGCAATGCAAAACAGTATGTTTCGCCATTATCCAGATATACATATTTTTCCGCCTGATCTTGTACCTTAGCCTGATCGGCAGTCCAGTTATTGGCTGTATTAGTAGATGTAGCCAAATAAAATATGGCCGCAGTAGATTTATTTCCGTTAGAGGCTGTACTAACTCCCCACCAACGGACCACAATCTGATAGAAACCTGCTCCGGATACAGGAAGCGCTTTTACAAGTGTGTAAGCATTATTGGCATAACTGACTAATGCTCCGGTCACATTATAATTAGCACCCATCGTTGTAGGCATATCTACCCACGAAGCATTACCTGCATTGTCGGATCTGAGAACTTTGTTTGTACCTTGCTTTCCATCGACAATCCTCATAAAAGGCGTGGTCGAATTAGTTGCAATATCAAGTTTGGCCTTGGGAGACAAGGTACCGATACCAATATTACCATCCTTACTTATAACTACATCATCTGCTGTATTCGATACTCCAGAAGTATTTCCTTTGGCATCGATGTGCAGCCAAGTGCCTGTATCGGGCGTCTTGGTATTTATTCCCACTTGGGCTTGTACCAAGAACGACGATATGCCAAATATCCATAAGAGTTTATTTCTTAACATAACTTTCTTTTTCATTTACGATATACATGTTATTAGTGTTTCTTTCAATAAAAATCTATTGTGTAAGCTTTTAAAAATTTTATGTTGTAATTGGGAATAAAAAATATGCTTCGTAAAGGATGTTATATGAGAAAGTCGGAACGCGGTAGTGGCAATAAGCAGCAGCATGTAGTCACTACATACTGCTGCCGGACATAGTTGTGCCATAGGTAAACAAGCTCTTCGTGCCGATTCTGAACGACAACAATAAGACAAACCACTTACACGAAGAGGTTTACCAAAGCAACTGGTACTATATTTACTGGGGAAATATTTCAAAATTAATGAACACGTTAGACATAAGAAACAATCTAGACAGAGATTTCTGCCTATAAACTTTAGGAATAAAAAGCTTTTTATGTACGGAAAGGGATTAGATGTTCTCTCTCTCTCTCTCTCTCTCTCTCTCTCTCTCTCTCTAATATTTCAACGCACATATCCAAATCCGAATTGTTAAAATTCAAAGAAGACAAAGAGGAAATATTAGTTAATTCTGTCGTCATTTTTATAGGATAAAGAGTTATTCCATCGGGGCAAATATAGACAAAAAGATTATTAGCACAAATAAAAAAGCGTTTTTTAAGATTTAAAACACACTAAAAGGCCATATTATTTTAACAAAACATGACCTTTTATTTTTTATCCTGAATATCCGTTTTTGTTAATATTTTCTTTTACATCCTAAAAACTGCCACCGAAGGATTTATCATTCCACCCCCGTTTATAACCCAGGGCTGTCCTCCTACCGAAGGTGTAACATACACCTGTAAATAATTACCGGGCAAGCAGTTGGCAGCCATCAGAACCGTCGTGAAAGTAAAAGGTGTATTAGCTGTTGCAGGAACATAATACTCTATTGCATCGACATTAGCTCCGTTTTTCCGAAGATAAAAATAAGCACTCACAGCACCCGACGCACCTATTGCCGAAGTTGCTCCCCACCAACGTATAGTAATCAGATAGTTCCCCGCACTTACTATATTTATTTGCGTACTATTGCCTTCCAAAGGCATAAGTGCTCCCGACGCATTAGGAAATGTTTTTGCAGCGGTCACCCTAAAGGCGTAACCTCCACTACCTTTTATAACACCCCAAGAAGCGTTTCCATTAGCATCCGACATCAGGATACGATCGGCCGTTTGCGAACCGTCGGTCATTCTCAAAGCGACATTACCGGACGGAACAACAATATGCATTTTTGCTGTAGGAGACAACGTTCCCAAACCTATATTTCCGGCAGTATTAACAACCATATCATCGGTAACAGTAGCGGGTGAGTTTTTGCCCGGATCAATATGCAAAACTCCTGTGGGGCTTGAAATATTAATACCAACCTGTGAAAAAGAAACAAGCAAAGAAGATATTATAGCAAAAATGAAAACATGTTTTCTCATAATTTAAATTTTAAATAATATAATACTCGGATTCCAATTAGCATTCGTTGTCGAGGCAGTACCAACTGTCCAGTTAAACGAATCGCCTCCAATAGACGGTTGTATAAAAAGCTTAAGCCAACTACCTGCCGGAACTGTGGCATAAAGGCTGGTTGTAAAACAAAACGGACTGTTTGCAATTGTGCGTACATAATATTCGATAGCATCTTTATTTGTACCTCTGTTAGCTGATCCATCGGTTCCCTGATCCAAAAAGAAATAAGCACTGGTCTCGGTGTTAGTAGTACCTGCAGCCGTAGTTGTTCCCCACCAACGTACCACCACCAGATAATTACCAGTCTCGGTAACCTGCATAGCTCTCACCAATGATGTTGCCCCACGAGGATAATTAATTCTACCCAAAACATTATAAATAAATCCTCCGGATGCGGGTTGGTCTACCCAACTTGCATTACCATTAGCATCCGAGCGTAATATACGCGTATTAGCTTGTGTTCCATCAACAATACGTAAAGCCGGAATTACACCGTCTCCGGCAATATGCAGTTTAGCTGTTGGCGAAAGCGTTCCCAATCCCATACGACCCGAAGCATCAATAATTACATCGTCCGAAACATTTGTCGATCCCGATGTATTTCTTTCAGCATCCACATGAAATAATCTCTGTGGTAATTCGGTATTAATTCCAATCTGTGCTGCAACCACCACGGCAGATAACAAAGCCGTAAAAAGCAGAATATATTTTTTCATCATCATTAAACTCTGTAAATAACAATACTTGGATTCCATGTTGCATTTCCCGCAGAAGCAGTACCTATCACCCAAGGACCACCGATAGAAACACGTATATATACTTTGAGATAAGTTCCGGCAACAACACGGGCAAAGAGTGATGTACTGAAGCAGAACCGCCCAGAATCATTAGGAGGCATAACGTAATACTCAACCTGATCCTGTACATTAGCGCCATCGGTGCCCCATTCACTCCCCGAAGAAGTTCCCTGCAGTACATAAAAAACTGCCGATGTCTGTTTAGCAGCATTTACCGAATTGGATACTCCCCACCACCTGATAGTTACTAAAAAATTTCCTGTATTACTGATCGGGATTGCTCTCAAAAGACTATATGTACCATTCGGAAAAGAAGTAGTGGTTGAACCCGTAATATTAAAAATAGCCCCATCGGTAGTAGGCGGTGTCACCCAACTGGCATTACCGCTGGCATCTGTACGCAATATCTTATTCAAACCCTGCGTACCATCCACAATACGCATAGCAGGAGTCGAAGTGGTAGTTGCAATATGTAATTTGGCTGTTGGCACTACCACCCCAACCCCTAAACGACCTTTTGCATCAATCAGAATATCATTTGCCGCCTGAGTGGCAGTCACAGAAGAAGCAGAGGTGTTATCTCCCGCCCCATCGATATGCAACACACTGCCCGAAAGGGGCACCGTGGTATTTATCCCTACCTGCGCCACACAAAGTCCGACGGATAATGAATAAAAGATAAACAAAAAAACTTTTTTCATCGTCTTAATTATTTTATATGTGTTTGTTATTGAATAATAAGCAATTAAAAACAAAAAGCAGCAACATGTAATCACTACACATTGCTGCCGGACATAGTTGCACCAAAAGTAAATAAACATTTCGTGGCGATTTTGAACGACAACAAAACATAAACCGACTAAACGAAAGTATCTACGAGAACAACTATAAATGTATTTATTGGGGATATATTCTGAGGCATTAATACGAGCGTAAAAATGACACAATAATAAAAAAAGACAGATAATTCTGCCTTTATCTTTTAGAAATAAGTAGTATTTTAAATACGAGGAGGCATTATACGTCTCTCTCTCTCTCTCTCTCTCTCTCTCTCTCTCTCTCTCTCTCTCTCTAATATTTCAGCACACATATCCAAACCTAAATTGTTAAAATTTAGTATATTATCAATATAGATGGTTGTTAATTTTACTGACATTATTAATGTAAAGAGTTATTTTACAGAAGCGAAGGTAATGAATTATTTCAAATAATCACAAATTTTAATTATTTAATCTAAGGGACAAAATATCCCTTAGATTTACAAATCCTATAATTGGGAGCTAATTAAAATCACAATATTTTAATTGCACCGAAATGACTTCCTCCATATCTGTTATTTACAGTACCGGCAGCTTCATTACCTGCCCATATTTCGAGTTCGGCATTTTGTGTAAATACAATTAGTTTCATAAACTGAGGTTTTGCCCATCCTCCGCCGGTAAATTCGTGTAAATTACCAACAGTTTCGAGAACCGCTCCCGTAGTTTTATTTCTTAACTGCATCCAAAAAAAGTTATTTCCTATCGCACTCGGAGTACCCGTCAATCCCATAGAAGCATAAATTAGCCACGTTCCGGGAGTTACTTTTATAGAAGTACGCGTTAGGTTAGTCCAAGTATTGATCTGGCTTGCCGACCAAGTGTAACTCCTCGCAGGATCTGTAACATTAGGATCTGCAAGTCCCGTAGGATCTCCATAAAGCAATCCTTTTGTTACCGCCTCTATCGGTTTCAGTAAGTTATCAATCGATTTCCATGTAGCATCGCCACTAGCATTGGATATCAACCTCATCTCGGGTTCGAGATTAGCACCTGAAAGGAATAGCGAACCATTTACTTCGAGCTTCACCGAACTCATAGGAACAGCCCCCAACCCTACATTTCCATTACTGTCGACAATCACATCGTCCGACAATTGTAATGCTGATACAACACCTGTAGACGGATTATTCTTTGCACCATCAATATGAAGCAGGTATTTGGGATTCTCGGTATTTATACCAATCTGAGAATAAGATGGTAAACTTATTATTAGTGATATAATGATACTTAGAAATAAAATTCTGTATTTTATCATAAGGCTATGAATGTATTTTTAATAAAATATATAATCAATATATGCTTTTCAATTATTATCAATCTTTACTGGAGCTTAATCGCATAAAAATACGCTCCTGTAAGATCATTTGTCAGTTGAGGATTCAGATAAGTAGCAGACGGACTTTTGATCTGAACAAAATATTTCCGTTTCTTTTGAGCAACACCCTCTACAGGAATAGAGATAAATCCCTGAACCATAGGAGTACTGTAATATTTCTGATATACTCCTTTTCGGATAGAATAAGGCAGTCCCCCTTCACTCACATCGTTATAAGTTTTTATACCATCGGCATCAGTTGTTTCCTGAACAATCTTAAGCCATACATATTCGGCGGTAGATAATGTTGTACTCGAAACCGTACCTACAACATCGGCTTTGGCAACAATCATCCATAATCCACCCGTCAGGTCTAATGGAACAGAAGTTATATCCTGATAGTTAGTTGTCAAATTTTTTGTCGTAGCAATTGTACCCCATACTACCCTACGGCCTATAAAGTTAGAATCGTACCATGTCCCTATTCCATTTTCGTCCGATACTAAAAATGCACCCGCACTTTGAGTTCCATCTGCTATGCGCAAAGTTCCTCTGATATCGAGCCTCGTTCTTGGCGTATGTGTGCCTATACCAACATTTCCATTTGATAAGATTACGACATCTTCCTCTGTACCGCTGCCACCACTAGTATTTTTTAAAGGGTCTATCAACAATACGGTACTTGTATTATTATTTATTATGACAGACTGCGACCTCAACAAACAGACAGGTAATGTAAGCAGACAGGAAAGAACTATATATTTTGTTATTTTCATCGTTATTAGTTTTGTTACATCAATTTAATTGCATACAGATACGACCCTCCTATACCACTTGAAGTTGAAGCATAGACTGAGTGATTTTGTGCATGGAGTTCTATTTCTTTAGTCTGCCCGACAGGAACTTCTACAACTCCCGCAGTTTGAACAACACAGTACAAAGAACTGTCGTATGAAGGACGTGCTCCGGCTGCATTAACTGCAACAGCAGCAGTTTTATCGTAAATTTGTACCCATGTGTAATAACTCGATTCAATAGAATTTTTAGTTACAATCCGAGCACTCAGCAGCCATTTTCCGGCAGTTATCGTCAAAGGTTGGGTAGTAACAACAGACCAGCCTACTCCTAATAAGATTCCGTTTGAGATAGAACCGCTTAAAATCTTGAATTTAAACTCGGAATCCCAATACCCCAAACCTGTACCATCGGTCGTAAAAATATTACCACTGCCTTGTGTACCGTCATTGATACGGATAGAGCCTCTCACATCCAAAGAGGCAGCTGGACTGGCAGTTCCTATCCCTACATTACCTTTCATATCAACAACGACATCATCGCTATCATTGACCGGGGACGAAGATGTACCTGCCGTATTTGATTTAGGATCAATATGAAAAGCTCCGAATGGGCTTTTTGTATTAATCCCCACCTGCGACTGGCACAAGCCGATACTCAGGAAACTAAAAATTAAGAATAAACAGTTTTTCATTGTCGTGATAATTTATTATATAGCTAGTTATAAATTAGTTAGTCTATTTTAAAAAGAAATAGACAGTAGCATGTAATCGCTACATGCTACTGCCGGACATAGTTGTGACATGGGTAAACAGGTACTTCGTGCCGATTTTGAACGACAACAAAAAACAAACCGGTTGCACGAAATGTCTACCGAAACAACTATCAATATATTTATCAGGAAAATATTTTACAGGATCACACATGGCGTAATTTAAACACAATAATAAGGAAAGACAGATAATTCTGCCTGAAAATTCTAAAAATAAGTAGTATTTTAAATATAAGGAGGGATTAGATATTACTCTCTCTCTCTCTCTCTCTCTCTCTCTCTCTCTCTCTCTCTCTCTCTCTCTCTCTCTAATATTTCAACGCACATATCCAAACTTAAATTGTTAAAATATAAGTTATTATCTAATAATATGTTTGTTAATTTTGTTGTCATTTATACTAAATATCTCGCATTTACACTTTGCAAAGATATGAATATTATTAAATTAACGAACTATTTAAACTAATATTTACCAAAAAGAATATTTCGACTTTATCGTTAAAATAAAAGTAAAGCAAATTTATGATAGCCAATCCTATCCATTCTATCTGCTCACGAAAATAAGGTCACACTATCGGATAATTTAGTATGACCTTGTTCTTTCTTTTGTTAAAAATTTTAATCAAATAGAATATAAAATAACTTGGGGCATCAGGTCTGGACGAGTAGTAGTGATATATATAAATATATCTTTATAATAAAACGCTTGCGGTAGTACTGTGGTAAATTTATGACCTTATTTACCAATAGCATTTAACTCGATGGCTGTGTTAGCCTCCAATAAACCATATTTGTTTTACTCGGAAAAACATAAGAATTAGGAGATCCGGAATAATTTGCAATCCGTAAGTTTAAAATGTCTCCAACATTAAATTTGCCTCCCAGAAATACTGTATAGGTGGCTCCTACAGAACCGCTTCCTACAAATCCCGTCATATTTAACTCTGCAGAGTCTATAGGAGTATCCCCTGACATTAGCCACAAATATACTACTTGTCGTGCAGGGTCTGTAACAGCTACATTTGTTTTTAGCAGTAGAGTTACTCCAACACCATAGGCTCCAGTTTCGGGAATAATAATATCATCGCCAAAGTCTAATTTTAGAGCACAATTATAGTTTGCTGCAGTACAGACTGGAGTAACAGCCTCCGTTACAAGATTCCTTGTTTGCAATCTTTTCATTTCTTCGGTAAACAATAGCTTCCATGTATTATCTTCATAAACGTATATTCCGGGTATAAGACCATTTGTCCCTGATACATTAGAAGTATTATAAACAATCATTCCTCTTACAGGATTAGGTACTGTGTTTACATCTAATTGAGATGTTAAGGCAACTTTGTTAGGAAGAAATGCCTTGTTTTTATCATTGAGAGCCAATTGCATATTGGATTGAGGAATTTCGCCTAACGAGAGCACCGCTTCGTCATTATAACCTGTTCCCATATACACATCATCAAGCTGTTGAGCTATAGATGGAGGAGTATTTGCATTGTTACCTAAAACATCAATATGAAACAATGTCTGTGGATTTTCGGTATTAATACCTATTTGAGCCTCTATCGTTTGACAGAATGCCATTAATAATAACACGTAATATATAATCTTTTTCATTATTAATTTTATTTTATATTTTCCAATATATCAAAGAGGTTCTATTCGCATTATTTCCAGGCCTGGCTTCTAATTGCCAACCATAATTATAGTGACCTAAGCGAAAAGTTATAATATCCCCCTTATTTACTGTAACTTGTAAAGTTGCAGTATGTGTATACGCAACTAAGCCACCTAGAGGTTGAGCAACATTTATTTCCATCGATGCTAATTTGGTTGTTCCGTTTTTCATTAAAAATAAATAATTGACAGAACGAGCAAATTTAGGCGAAGTTCCTCCTGTTGAATTTGTCGTAGCTGTACCAAAAAGTCTTAGCGAAAAAATGTAAGTACCTGTTTGCTTTATCTCTATAGTTGAAAAGTTTAATAGGGTTGCTAATGCAGGCGATGCATTAAGTCCCGATATCTGAGAAGAGACACAATTAGTTAATAGATCAAGTTGTGTTAATTCAGAATCAAGAGTTCCCGATTGCAATTGATACCACACAATACCATTGAAGTAATAATATCCGGGACTAATATTATCAGGAAATATGCCTGACGTTGCCGTGTTATAAACCAATGTACCCTCTGGAGGATTAGGTATTGTAACAATATCTCTAAGGTCGGTCAGAGCAACCCTGTTTATAAGAATAGCTTTATTGGGATCAAGTAGAGCGAGTTGAGCCGAACTGTTAGTATTTACTTTTCCCCCGACACTCATATTTAATCCTGCTGAAGAGTTTTTATCAATTGCAATATCATCACTTATCTGCGATGCAGAGGGCACGCCGCTTGGTGGATTATCTCCTTTTACATCAATATGAAAAATACCTAATGCATTTTGAGTGTTAATACTTACTTGTGCTTTGCTTATAGCAAACACAAAAAATAAAAAGAATATAAGAATGAATTTATTATATTTTAATCTCATACTGTTGTCTATTATAATTTCCAATAGGTAAGATATGTCGCATCGGCTTTTAGTGTAATAGAAGGGTAAGTGCCGTAATGTGATATCCTAAACATTAACTGATCTTGAGATTTTAGCTCTAAAGATGTAATAGCCGAAAGCGTAAAGGAATTACCATTCGGGAATAAAGCGGGGTTAATCTCAATACCTTTAAAAGGGGTAAAACCTGCATCTCCAAGACTTTTCTTTAAAATATAGATATTAAGAACTCCTCTGGTAATATTCCCGGATAAGGCTCCGGTAGAAGATGTTGCATTTATATTAAAAGAAAAGGCATAAGCTCCATCGTCGAATATTTGTATTGAACCAAAGTCTGCAATAGGAGCAGTTGAACTATTCACTTCATTTGTCGACTTGGTTGTAACAGCCGTCTTTAAAGCACTGGTTTCACTAAGTCCCGAATAAGCACTCGTTCTCAACCGCAACCACTTACTTCCTTGAAAAATGTAATATCCGGGCAATGTATTATTCGGATACACTCCGGAAGCTGCAATATTATAAACCAGCATTCCAGTTTCAGGGTTTGGTACGGTTGTAACATCTATGCTCGATGTTAATTGTACTCTGTTAGGCAAAAATCCTTTTGTGGAACTATACATAGCTATAGAAGCCCCAGATACAGGTAGTCCCCCAATAGATACATTTGCTCCGCTGGCATTATCACTTGAAATAATTATATCGTCCTCCAGATTGGTAGAACTCCCTGAGTTTCCCTTTTTGTCAAAGTGAAAAACTCCCTGAGGATTTTTTGTATTAATTCCCACCTGCGACTGGCACAAGCCGATACTCAGGAAAGTAAAAATTAAGAATAAACAGTTTTTCATTATCATTTCATGTTAGTTAGTTAAGTTATATCGGTATACAGCAAAGTGCAATCTCTGAACCTTGCTGCATATAATACAATTGCAACTTATTGGATTTGAGGGAAAATGGGGAACGACAACAATAAAGAAATATCCCTAAACAATAATCCAATAAAGTAATACAAGGCATTTACGATATAATATGGTGCATAAGTCAGTAAATTTATTTTGAAGATTAAGCGCTAAACGGATTAACAATATGCCGAATTGTTAATTAATATATCATAAAGAAGATATCCTGTTTAGCAGCGATTAATTATTTCCCTTTTATAATGTTGTCTAAATTAGTGTCGTTTATTGTTATTCCCAGACTAAAATATAAGCCGAGGAAAATCGGATTCAAAAGTATTTCATGTCACTTAAATAGATGTCATACATATGCAAAACCATGTCATTTATACGCAAAAATTCTTAATAAGAATGAACTTTTAAGGTAAAGAGAGGTAATTAGGATAATTTTGCAACGAATCAACAAAAAAGCAAACAAAGTTTAGTCATTATGAATACCAAAACAAAAAGGGGATTAATCGTAGTCCTGTTTTTCTTGTCATTTATACCATTCTCTATTGTTGCCCAGTCTCAAGATATACTTCAAATAAAAGAAGCTTTAACTGCAAAAATAGATTCATGTAATAAGAATCTATTGAAACTGGATCAGAAACTGAAAATCTCGATGATGACAATGGCTAATAAATCACGTGAATATGATGCTATGGCTGAGTTCTTCAATCAGAAAAGATTATTTGGAGAAGAATATCAGATACTCATGTATAAATACATGTATAAAGATACATCCCCCAATAATCTGGATAGTATATATTATTATTTCAAGAAAGCTGATAATCAATACTTAAATAGTCACGAAGACGTTACGCTACTCATTAATTCATTACGAGGACATTTTGTTGCTTGGTGCTCTAATAATAGTTATTCAGAACTTGCTATTCATACGCTAAAACAGAATATCGAATATAATTCGATTAGAAAACTCAATGATAACCTCTGGACATATCTGAGATTGGTACAAATCTACCGGACTACAGGTAATCACAAACAGGCAATTGAGTCCGGAAAGATTGGTCTGAATCAAGCTAATTCCCACAAACTTGCATTTGAACTGAAAGTATGTATTGCTTCGGAAATTGCAGAAAGCTATTATATACTGGGTGATTTTAAAAACAGCTTGGCATATTGTGACTCAATCCTCTCATATACCCACAATATTCCCGATAAATTTCAACCCGAACTTGGATCAAATTTCTATAATCTGGCTCTGATAGATTTTTATGCAATGACATCGGTTGTTTATTCATCAACAAAAAATTTCGAACAAGCATTAATAATGCTCGAAAAACTGGAAGCAATGTTTCCGAAAGCAAAAATATTAGGTTATCCGGACAATGCTAGAAACCAGTTTTTAGCTCAAAAATACTGGGTAAATATGGTTTATAACTATCAAAAAGGAGACTATGCTAAAGCAATGGAATACTTGAATAAAAATAAGGAACTGGCAATTCCTTTTGCTTTGACTCCAGATTATAAGAATACCCCTAAATGGGAGGCTCTAATTAATGAAAAGCTGGGTAATTATAAAGAAGCCAACTCCGCACTTAAAGATCAGTTACACTTTACCGACTCCATAAACCGGGCAAATACCGATAAAGAAGTCAGTTCTTTATGGGCTACTTTTGAAGTAGAGAAAGCACAGCAAGCCAAAGAAAACAGCGAGTCGAAAGTCAGAATTATAGCAATAAGCACCAGTGTCATTATTTTTATCTCTGCCATTCTTATTATCTATTTTGTGATAACAAACAAAAAGTTAAAGAAGAAAAACATGCTGTTATTCAAACAACAGAAAGGTCTAACATCTTCTATACCTCCCATTGTAAACACAGAAAAGAAATTACCCTTAGCAGAACATCTTGATATTGATATAACACAGCAGGAAAGGGATCAGGAAAATACAGATAATACAGATCAAACACTCTATTACCGCATAGTTGAGTATCTACAAACAACACAACAATATACAGACCCCGATATCTCACGCGAATCATTAGCAAGAGAGCTGGGAACAAACAGGCAGTATATTATAGATGCAATATCTAATAATACGAATATGAGCTTTAACGAATTTATCAATAATTTCAGAATAGATTATTCACGTAACCTATTGTTAAAAGAAGAGAATATACTCATCAAAGAAGTATATACTGAGGCAGGATTTAAGAATAGAAATACATTTTCGCTTTTGTTTAAAGAAAAGTTCGGCATGAGCCCTTCCGAATTCAGAGACTGTGCCAATGAAGATAAGAAGGAAAAGTAAGTAAAACCACCAGCAGAGTAATAAAGCGATATTATATTTTGTATATAATATCGCTTTATTGTTAGTTTTATCAGAACAAGTCACCGGAATCCTGTAACAATAATGCAATAATAGAATTCTCGTTATTAATTATTGTACAGAAGTAATTAAATCTTTTTATTGTAAAAAAACACTGAGAATTTAGACTTATACACTATCTTTCTATTACCGGTGTATCTTCATCAAATGATGTATAAAATTATCTGAGGAAGCAAATCCGGCCGAGTAGTAGTAGCATTTAATTGCCAATGAAAAGGACTTGGATTGCCTCCCGGATTATTGTCTCCTCCGATAGAAGGTTTGATAAGTATCTCAATATTATCACCCACAGACCTATTCCCCAAATATAACGAAGTTGTAAAAGTTAGCTGACTACCTATTGTTCCAACCAAATAGTACTCGATCTGATCTAAAAAAATCATCGTATTTTTGAGCCTTACATATATATAACCACTCTGAATATTTCGCAGAGGATAGTCCCTCCTCGAGAATCCCCACCAACGGATAGTCAGTAGGTATTCACCATTTTGTGGAATAACTATCTCTTCATTTAGATTCAATATTGTACTATCTCTATTCGTAAATCCCTGTGCATATGTAGCTCCTCTGTACGATCTAATATATGAAGGAGGTTGTTCTGTCCAGTTTGCAGCACCATAGGTATCTGATTCGAGTACTTTAGCTGTCATAATAGAACCATCAACAATACGCAGAAGAGGAGCTCCTCCATCACCCGTATTAGCAATATCAACTTTTGTCGAAGGTGTCAGCGTACCTATTCCTATATTTCCGTCTGTAGTAATAGTTACATCATTCAGTATCTGAGAAGCAATAGGTGATGCAGAGTTATCCTTCGCTCCATCTACATGAAATAAAGTCAAAGGCGTTTCGGTATTTATTCCAATTTGTCCATGAACAGAACCTAAGCAAAACACGCATATAAAAATGCAAGTTAATTGTTTCATAAGATATCTAAATAACTATTTACTAAATCACACACGATAAAAAAACACAGTAGTCAATGGCTCATTAATCATCCATATCGTATCTGTTGTTGCTGGTCTGACTGTCCAGTACAACTTATCGCCAACTAGCATATTATAAGCCCTCAGTATGGTATAAACCGAAAATCGGGTATTATTAAAACTAAAGAAATAGGGTTCAAACGAATCCAGATTCGAAGCTGCTGTAATTGTATTTTTATACAAAGAAAGTACCCCTGTTGCTCGGGTAGCTGCTCCTTTAAAGAAAAAGGTTGCCCTGATCATTACAATATAATTCCCCGGTTCTCTTATCAATATATAATCGAGATTATTGTTAAAAGGAATTACATAATTTGTTCCGGGAGACATATCTCCATCTACTGCACCTATAGGAGTTCCTATACCCAACTTAAAGCCTCCCGCGCCTTTAAGCTGCCCCCATCTTGCATAACCATTGGCATCGCCTAAAAGTACCATTCCCTCACCTTCTCCACCATCTGCAATCTTCAATGCCCCATAAGCCACATCTGCAGTAATATCAACTTTAGCTATACTTGTTACTGGTAGTATAGGTTGACCTAATATTATTGAGCCAACAGTATCTACCATAACATCATTTTTATACCTATCGGCAGCAGCTGTTGTATTATCAGATTTTCCATCAATATAAAATATGCCTTTAGGATCAACAGTATTAATTGCCACCTGAGAATAAGCAATCATTACGGATAAAGAAAATATAAATAAAATAATATAATTTTTCATCGCTACGTTCTTTATATATTATAAACTATCACACTTGGATAAAAGGTCGTATTATCTCCCTGTCCCCCTAAAGCTCTACCTACAGACCAATCATAGCCAAGAGCCAAATCAGGATTAACTGTTATAAAGAACTCATCTCCGGCATTTAAGTTCGAGGCAAAGAGACTTTCGGTAAACGAGAAGCGAGGTTCAATACTCGCCCCTCCACTTGCAACGACTGTATAAACAGAGGTTTGATCTACCACAACACTCGTATTGGTTCCCGTAACCTTCCGTAACTGAACAATAGCCAATGAGGTTATTTTTGATGTTGCAGGCAAAGTCGCTAACGTAGGTATAGAACCAAACCAACGCAACATAAATACATAATTGCCTGCATTAGGGATTGTTATACGCGAATAGCCTTTAGAGTTAACCTCAACAGTAACTTCAGTATCGACATTCCTTGGATATGCTTTGGCTGTTCTACTATAGTAAGCAACACCATTCGGTACCGGTTTATCTTTCCATGTAGCCTTACCTTCTGCATCCGAAAAGAGATATTTATTCACACCTTGTGAGCCATCAGCTATACGTATTGGTTTTAAAGCTCCATTAGAAGAGTCGATATGCAATTTGGCGGTAGGGCTTACTATTCCAACCCCCATTTGTCCCTGATTATCGATTACGATGTCATCTGCAGCCTGAGCTGAACTTACCGTTGTTGAAGAAGTATTATTACCTGCTGCATCAATATGGAATACACTATTCGTATAAGGAAAAGTAGTGTTGATACCGACTTGAGCCAAAAGGGTACTTAGCCCAAACAGCATTAAAACTGATAAAATAACTTGTTTCATAATTGCATTTTCTATTACAATTAGTATTTTATAAAAGAGTTTTTGACATAAAAGAATCATTATATTTTTTCAGCAATACTTTCTAAAACATGAAAAACAAATAAATTAAAACCACTGTCCTTACAATGTTTTCATCGTATTATCTAAGCCTATTTGTTGCGTAACTTTTCTTCGCATTTGTATAACATACTTACCAAGTCTTTTGTTTATCTATTATAGTTATAACCAAAATGACACATTCATAGTCATTTTGGATATTCTAGATCAACCGTGATATACTCGTTTTTTTACTTTTAAGATCGCTACTTCAGTTTGTCTCATCCAATAAAGTTTGATAATTAGCATCCAAGCATAATCCGATAAATAACTAATAAACAACTATTAATCCAGTCGCCATTTTAAACGTAAATAGTTACTAGACAAGGGAAAAGACAAAAAATCAACAAACAAAAGGAACAAACAAGATATAGACAGTTTAGTATGAAAATTCATTATTATTGATAAAAAACTCCCAATAGAAAATATCTACTGAGAGTTTTTCATAATGAATATTATATTTTTTAAGTATCTACACCGTATTGTAAAATATTTAATACAATATTATGGGTTAAGCTTTCTCAATTCTTCAGCTTTCAATATACACCAAGCAAATGCATTTGCTGTAAAAGATGTATTATCAACCCTGTTGCCCGTACCTCCAAAATTCATACGGAAAGAAGGATAATTAGAAAATGTTCGACCGTTTATTACTCTACTTGTCAGCACAAAAGGACAAACATTACTAAGCACTGTTGAATAAGACCTTGCTTCTGCCGAGTTAAAACCTCCATCCCCAATAAAGACAAATGGCAAGTCTCTATGACGGAAAATAGTTACACCCTCTGCGGGACGTGTTGTATTGCCAATTTCTCTGGCACCCGAGTAAATTACAATTTGATCCAAAGGTAAGTTCATAATATACTGTGTTGTAGAAGCATCTTCTCCCCAGTTTCTTCCCAAAATATCATTGAAAGGTCCTCTTAAAATAGGATCATCATCTCTACAATAATATGGCCTCATACTAGGAGGCGTATTTAGACTATTAAAGCCTAATGTATAGTTGGCTCCTGCAGTAGCACCACCTGCCGACGAAATTGCCGGTGAAGGGTTATCAAATAACAAATTTAGAAAGTTTGTATTCGACATAGATTGCTCCGAACAAATCATTACAATACCTCCCGCTTTCATAAACTCAACAAGCTTAACACATTTTGCTGCATCAGAAGCATTGCCGGTTCTATAAAACTCAGTATTATAGCCAATCATAAAAATGTCCACTTTAGATACTCCATTTGTTCCTTTCAACAAAGATTCTAATTTAGTATCTGACATATTCTGCCAAGTAAGCGTTTCCATAGCAATAATATCCCTGTCATCATCTACCCAGCCATTAGGACTCGTAGGAATAAAGTTTGAGAAAGGAGCTGTAGAGACATTATTAAACCCTTGGAATTTCATGATAGACCATTGGTTGTACCCAAAGTTATTCTTATCGGTAAGCAGAGTATTGATATTATTAGGCGGAACACGATTATCAACTATACCTGCATTGTAAGAATAAAGAGGTCCCGTAGTATTTCCCAAGGTCATCAAGCGTTTACGAGGTATAAGTATACGTATAGTTGCTGTACACGATGCGGTCGAGCTCTCACTATTAGAGGTTATAGTAACTATTTTATCATTTAACCCTCGAGGGACACCCGTACCAGCCAAATATACCACTTGTGTAGATGCACTAAGAACAGCTTCTCCTTTAAATGAAATTCCGTCTACGGTGTTGGTTTCCAACATAGCTACGGCACCATAAGAAGTTGGAGGAATATTAATTAAAGTAACTGCCAATCGGTGAGATTCCCCATTGTAAGGATTGGGAATATTACTCAAAGCTTGATCTTCGAAATACATACCTTCCACCACGGTAGCCGAACAGTTCATTGTAAATCTTGGACGTGCTGCTGTAGAACGTACATTTACTAAGAAATTACAGTCAGGACCGCCACCATTTGATACTAATGTAAATTTATCGGGTGTATCGTCACTAGGACTGACAAGATCTGCTCCTTGCGTATGGTTAATAGGCTGCCCTACTCCTTGCAAAACAATCGTTATTCGACCCGTTGTAAAGAATGTACCCGAAGCTTCAAAGAAATATCCATTATCAGGATCGGATGTCGCCGAAATACTGTAAGAACCAATGCGGGTTATATCTAAAGTAACCCGTATATAGTTAGCAGCAGTTAATGGTACTCCATCGCCATAAGTACCCATTACTTTGACAGAATCACAAATTATTGTAAAATGAGCTTTTCCCATTTTACCACAAAGGCTTTGCCATTCCTCATTGGTTTTTGAGTAATAATTATAACAATCTTCGTCGATATTATATATCATTAAACTATTTGCTGTGGTAACGTTAGACACATCAATCTGATTCCTCTGATTTTCGGTCATACGCGGGATCATTATACCTTTGGGAATGGTATCGGTACCATTTTGCAAGATATTTCGCACATCAAGTTCTGTTAATAGATTCGGATTTTCAGTATTAATGCCCACCTGAGCATGAAGCATACCGAATAAGACCAAAAACAGAACTAAAAAAAAGCTTTTTTTGTCCATAATTGTTTTTTAAAAATAATACATGTTAGTTATTACAACAGAGTCCAAATACAACAAAACATTCTTATGTTTTGGCAAAAAATAATACCAGAGCTATTTTTTCATAATAATTCACGCTCAAAGTCGATCATTATTAACATTTTTTAAACAAACACCAATAAAAAAAGTTCTTTGTTAGCATCATTTTTTTCTAATAAGAATACCAACAAAATATGTTTATTAATGTTTCAGAATACAAAGATATTAAAAAATATATCGAGTCAAAAAAACACAATAATATTAATCTCCAGTCGAAACTGATAAATACCAGTGATTAAGAGAATAGAAACTAAGAAAGAAAAAGTTCTTTGCTGTCATCATATAATTATTTTAATATTAGTTAGTTTATAAATAAAAAGCAGTAGCATGTAATCACTACACGCCACTGCCTGACATAGCTTTGCCATAGATAAATCTTCAAATCGTGAAGATATTAAACGACAACAACAACTCCCAACACGAGAAGCTCTATCGGCAACACTAAGATTATTGAATTTTATTGAAGAATATCCTAAAGAGCAGAAACTCTTATTTTGGAATAAATAGATATCATATAACTCTCTCTCTCTCTCTCTCTCTCTCTCTCTCTCTCTCTCTCTCTCTCTCTCTCTAACATTTCAACGCACATATCCAAACCTAAACCGTTAAATTTTAGATTCTTACAAAAAAATGTAGTTGTTAATTTCGCGTTCATTATAAATGTAAAGAGTTATTTTACAGAGACAAAGTTAAAACTATTTTAATAATAAGCAAAAAGGACAAATAAAATATAAAAAAGATATGCGTAATAATTATCTAGCATAAAAGTCTTTTTTTTCTACTTTTGTAAATATTAAAAACCTAGAAAAATAATAATAGGTCTGTGATCTTAAATATAAACCTGAATTCATGAAAAAAGTCTATTACTTTTATTCCTTTTCAGCCTCATCGGACACGTAGAAGCTAAAAGCAATAAAAATTTTAAAACAGTACGCATAACCTATCAAACCAGTTTTAATAATAAACCCGATTCGACAACTACAACCACAATGGAAATATCGGGTAACATAGCTAAAATTGGATATACTTCGTCCCGTCAGGAGAAAGATGATGCAGTGCAGAACATATATCTTGATTACACCAACAACACAGAGATTAAAGTTGCCCGGTTGAATGGGGGCGAAACGATTTATACCACACGTACATTCACTATCAATGAAGGTCTTACTCCTCAACCTGAGACTGAAAAAATAGCAGGGTACAACTGCAAAAAGGTAACCGCCAGTATCAATTCGAACCGGCTCGAAATATGGTATACCACCGAATTGGGCGTTATGGGATCTATGCAACCGGGCACAGCTATCCCCGAAGGTGTTGTACTAAAGATTGTACGTAACGGACAACGCGAAGATAAAGCCACAAAAGTAGAGTTTCTGAAAGAGGCTACACACTTACTCCCCTCTCTTACAGGAACTCAGTTATCTGCTCCTGCATATAATTATAAAATACAGCAAAGTAAAGTAATATCCGTAAATGTATTCGACCACCAAAGTATTTACTTTAGAGACATACCCAAACCAAGTGACTTAAATACAACAGAAGTACTTCAGTTTGCCAACGGTTCTATTGTATTGAAAAAGGTTACATTACCTGCTGATAATGCGGATTACTCTATTTTTGCTGAACTGTCTCAACATTCCGAAGGCGATGCTTACGACCGCACCGGGTCGGTATTTATTGTACCAACCAACCGCAAACAATCTTTTTTGGACGGGTTGTTGAAAGGTAAAGAGGCACTTCCTCAATATACTGATAAACACGGTACAAATTACGAAGGAATGACTGTGACTGACAACTATCTTCCTCCTCTCGAATTGATGCGCTTTTACACCTCGTTTGGAGTCAAAGGCTTTAATCATATACAAGTTGCCGACTACAATTGGCCTGATTCGGTGATATTCAAGCAAGAAATTACCGATTATGCCAAAGAATTAAAAGGTGAAGTATGGGTTGGAGCCTGGATAGGAAACTATGCCGAAAAAGGCCATAATGTTTCTCTTAAAATCAAATATTATCCAAACGAAAAGAAAGAACCCAAAGAAGTATACCCATTATTTGCGACAGTGAATATTATGGAAATGGCAGGGCAGGCTTACCCTGAGGGTATGTTTAGAAATGATTCTCTGACAGTTAATTTCACAACCGATACCGATCTTAAGAATGCTTACATCCGTTACATATCCACAGGACATGGCGGTTGGGGTGGCGGCGATGAGTTTAACCCTAAGCTAAATGAACTTTTTCTGGATAATAACCGTATCATAGCTTATACTCCATGGCGTGAAGACTGTGGCAGTTATCGCGAACTGAATCCTGCTTCGGGTAATTTTTCAAACGGGCTTTCATCTTCCGACCTCAGCCGCTCGGGATGGTGTCCGGGAATGGTTAGTTATCCGGTTTATGTTCACATCGGGGACATTAAAGCGGGCGAACACCAACTAAAAATAGCCATTCCTGTAGGTGATCCCGAAGGATCAAGCCGTAGCTACTGGTGTATTTCGGGTGCACTGGTTGGCGATAAATAACCTCTCCTTTATAACATAAAAAAAGCTGCTCTTAGCTAGAGCAGCTTTTTATTTAACCTACAAAAAATAGTAATTACAATATTTTATTTCACTTTTTTATACACAAGCACTGTTTCGGCACGAATAATCTTAGCAACATCAATCTTTAGGTATTCGGCAATCTCTTGTTTATTTCCTACGCCATAAGCATAGAGGCTATCACCTTTAAAAAACTGATAAGCAACATTACGTCCGTCAAAATAAATACTGTCACCTTTCAATTTATACGTTCCTTCAATAAAATAGTCCTTTGGATATTCCATCCCTGTACCGCACCAAGGAGTCAAACGGCTGATACAAGTACCATTTTCCTTAAAAGTATAAGTTCCGACAGATGACCACGAAGAATTTTTCAGCAAATCAAGTATAGTTTGCTTTAAGCTAGAATCTGTAGTTTCCACATTAAAATTAAATCCGAAGAATTCCCATTCGCTCACCGTAGGGCTGTCAACATCATCACTATCACAAGCTGTAAAAGTAAATCCCATGATTAATGTGAATAACAGAAAAGAAAAGATTTGTTTTAATTTCATACGTATTTTCATTTTTTAAGTTAATGTAATAAATGTTAGATGCAAAATAAGTGAAATGCTGCATCACATGACAATAATTAAAAGAAGCCATTGAGTGTTTATTTCTAAAACTACTATCTTTACCTTTAAGTAAATAAAAATATTTAATGATTACTTTAAAGGCATAACAACCTATCACAATTTTACTTGCCAAATTAATAAATAGTTCTGCAAACTTAAACTTTAAACCTTATACTATAATGAACACAAAAAACAAACTCTCTCCTATCCAAACTCTAAGTCTTGGAAGTGTATTTCTATTTTTATCAATCTTCACAACTTTAGCTGCACCCATCAATATTCCATTGGGAGGCAATGCTTACATTACACAGAATATAGATGGTGCAGAGATTTCAGATAGTGGAGTATCGGACTGGAAAGATGCTAAGACGGTTATATCCACTTGGTTCAGAATTAATCGAAAAGGCAAAATAAACCTTTCGATCAGAGCCAAATCATTTACTCCCGATACCAAGATACAGGTAAAAGTAGCGGGTAAAAGTTATTCGGTGAATTTATTGAATAAAGACTGGGCAATTGTACCTGTAGCAGATAACTTAGAAGTAGATAGCCCCGGTTATTTTAGAGTAGATATACAGGGAATAAATAAAAGCGGAGATTTTTTTGCAGATCTCTCAGATCTGGTAATAGATGGTACAGCACTCGAAACACCTCCAAATTATGTTCACGATTTTTCATACTATTTCGGGAGAAGAGGCCCATCGGTGCATCTCAAATACCCTTTTCCTGAAAAAGAAACTATTGAATATTTTTACAATGAAATAACTGTCCCTATTGGGAACGATGTGATAGGCTCATATTATATGGCAAATGGTTTCGGGCAGGGTTATTTTGGTATACAGGTAAATTCGGAGACCGAACGCAGAGTTTTATTCTCGGTATGGAGCCCTTTTGATACGCAAGACCCGAAGGAAATTCCCGAACATCAGCAAATCAAAACATTACAAAGAGGTAAAAATGTACATATAGGAGAATTTGGCAACGAGGGTTCGGGAGGACAAAGCTATCTCAAATATTCGTGGAAAGCAGGAACAACTTACAAATTTCTTACCCGTATTTATCCCGATGGAAAAGGAAATACGATATATACAGCCTATTTTTATGCCACCGACGATAAAAAATGGCTATTGATAGCCAGCTTTTTGCGTCCACAGACCGATACTTGGTATACCAATGCCTATTCGTTTCTTGAAAACTTTATACCTAATCAAGGATATATTACTCGTGAAGTTCAATTCGGCAATCAATGGGCAATTACGCATACCGGTAAATGGATCGAAATAAATAATGCGACATTTACTTACGATGCTACTGCAAAAGCACAAACTAGGCTCGATTATGCTGGAGGAGAAGTTAACAACGGATTTTTCCTCAAAAACTGCGGATTCTTTAACCTGAACACACCATACAACACTCCGCTGAAAAGAATAGGGACAAATAAACGTCCGGATATAAATCTCAAAAAGATAATTTCTATTAAATAAAATACGGAAATCATTACTACCTAGCTAAATACTTTTTGTGATCTTATAAACAAAAGCTGTCCTGAATTAAAACAAGACAGCTTTTTTCTTTTTGATTACCTGGAAATTCGATAAAAGATTTCCACTTTATTTGCTTTAGTAATTGAATCCGGATTGATCTTCAAGTCAGCAACAGCTCTGTTTTTCACATCTTCTGTAGCCTTTAGCGTATCACTTGCAAAAGTATAAGAGATTGCCGCATCCGTTTTATTATCTAAGATAATTTTATTACCGCTCACTTTATATTTTCCTTTTATAACCTCAGCCCCCTCTTCGCCTGAGTTATTCTCATAGGTACCATCGAGTTTAAATACATATACACGTTTTGTTGCCACCTTAATAGTATCTATATAGTGGGTTACCGAATCGGCTAGTAAAGAATCTTTAGCCTCGACATCGGCTGTCAATTCAGAAAACTTCCATATGCCCTTTACTACGATATTATCCGATGGATTATCTTTGTCGTCATCATCACTACTACACGATGCAACACCTAAACCTAAGATTAATGTAAAAAGAAAAAGATTTACTACTTTTTTTAATTTCATGATTAATTGATTTAATAAACAAAATTGACGTTCTTACTTCTTACACAATTGTGCGAAAACCTATTGACACACACTTGCGCCAAAATCCCGGGATGTTTCAATTAAAAGATTCAGTGAAATATGATGTGTTGCAACTTAAACATTAAAGAAATGTTAAGTAAAATAAACCTAAAACATTAGGTACTGGGTATCTGTAATTTAGAAAAGAAAAAAAATATCGACAAAAACACACATTTTATCAATTTGTTGAATTTCGAAACTAAAAAGTCTACAAATTTTCAAAATTCGAAACACTATTTCAAGCAGAAACATCACTTATTATATCAAAAAGACACTCCAAGCAATGTTATATATTGGCTAGTAATTAAAGAATCTCTACTTTTTACGTAAAATGAAGATTCCGCAACCATATATGCAATCACAATTGCGGTTAATAATATCATCGGTCAGGTCAATTGATTTATGAAAATCACCCTTGTCATCAACATAAGAAAAAGACATCAGATCGAATTGGTTTTTAAAGTAATCGAGTAAATACCGTATGCTGAATACACGGTGTGCATTAAACTCAATCCGTTGCGGACCGATAGGCACAGAGAAATAAAATATACCTCCCGATTTCAGCATCGCTGATATATTGTTTAATCCCTTAATATGTCCGTTCACATCAATAGGATCGCCATATCTGCCCAATCCGAAATGCTCTATGGCATGCAGTGACGAAACCGAATCGCAATAGTCGCCCCAAGGAAAATCGGGCGACATACAATCGGCCTGTACAAACTTCACATTATCAATTACAGGTGTCACCGAGCGTATATCGACAATAGTAACAGGTCTGAAACTGGCAATGTGAGCAATCAACCCATTTATACGAGAACCTATGTCAACATGACTCACCGGATTAGTCTTGAATATTTCTTGAGCGACAAAAAGATCTTGATGGAAATAATGACCTGATGCCACTCCCCCCTCCTCCTCACGATCCCTCAGACAAGGATAGCTGAATATAGATCCAAAACTCTCATTGTCGGCTTTCCATTGACGTAAAAATTCACGTTTAGTTTGTCTGTACCAAGGCAAAGATTTTAAACTTTTAATTATTCTTCTGGGATAAAAACCAAATATAAGTTGTATTTCTTTTATCATAATATGGTCATAAATAGATCTGAGATTTAGATATTGCATAAAGATATAACATTCTGCCAATATAAATCATATCCATAATTATGTAACATATTACAACCAGATAAGTATTTACTTTGTTTCATCAAAAGAAAGTAAAATAATTAAAAACAGAAATAATGGAACCCATAATAATAAAAAAGACTCTACCTGTACTTGGTATGACATGCGGCGCCTGTGCAGCAAGTGCCCAGAAAATACTCAATCGGCAAGAAGGAGTAGAAACTGCCTCAGTTAACTTTGCAACAGAAACTGCCCAGATAGAATACAATCCCGAAAAAACCGATACTAACAAGCTGAAGGCCGCCTTACAAGGTGCAGGTTATGATCTGGCAATAGACGAAAGCAATGAAAGTACTGATAAACTCGACAACTTACACGAAGAAAACTACAAAGCCCTTAAAAAGAAAGTTACAGGAGCTATTCTATTGTGTATCCCTTTGGCTATAATAGGAATGACTCCCGCATTGATGCATCTGCAATACAGCAACTTCGTTATGTGGTTACTGGCAACACCTGTAGTACTTTACTTTGGAAAAGATTTCTTTATCAGAGCCTATAAACAAGCCAAGAACCGCTCGTTCAATATGGATACACTCGTATCGCTGAGTGCAGGAACGGCTTATATATACAGCGTTTTCAACACGCTTATTCCACAATTCTGGCATTCAAGAGGGTTACACCCCGATGTATACTTCGAGGCTGCGGCAGTAGTAATAGCCTTTGTAATGTTAGGAAAATTACTCGAAGAAAAAGCAAAGGGAAACACCTCATCATCTATCAAAAAACTGATAGGCCTGCAACCCAAAACAGTAATTATCCTGACTGCCGATGGAACCCAATCCGAAATACCCATCGCCCAAGTACAAATAGGAGATATTGTATTGGTAAAACCGGGCGAAAAAATAGCTGTAGACGGTAAAGTGGTACAAGGATCATCATACGTAGACGAAAGTATGATAACGGGAGAACCTATTGCTGTGGAAAAGAAAGCTGACGACAAGGTATTCGCCGGAACGATCAATCAGAAAGGCAGTTTCCAATTCACCGCCGAAAAAGTAGGAAGCAGCACATTACTAGCCCAGATTATACAGATGGTACAGGATGCACAAGGAAGCAAAGCTCCCGTACAAAAACTGGTGGACAAAATTGCTGGAATATTTGTCCCCATAGTGATCGGTATAGCTATACTCTGCTTTGCGGTATGGATGGTTGCTGGTGGTGACAATGCTTTTACTCACGCCCTATTGTCATTTGTTACCATCTTGGTAATAGCTTGTCCATGTGCGTTGGGATTGGCTACACCTACGGCTATTATGGTGGGTATAGGTAAAGGTGCCGAAAATGGAATCCTGATAAAGGATGCCGAAAGTTTGGAGACCATCCAAAAAGTAGACACTGTTATCTTGGATAAAACAGGAACTATCACCGAGGGTAAACCCCAAATAGTAGACATAAAATGGAATGTCGAATCGACCGATTTACTAAAAGACATCCTGTTCAGCATCGAAAAGTCATCGGAACATCCTTTGGCAGATGCTGTAAGCTCACACTTCAGCAAAGAAGCTAAGTACATCAATAATATACAAATAGAGAGTATTACCGGACAAGGTATTGTAGGTCTGTACGAAGGTGGAAAATATTATATAGGTAATCTCAAATTGATAAGTAATGCTAATATTTCACTGGATGCGAGTTCTAAAGAATGGATAGACAAGTGTCTCCATGAAGCAAATACTGTCATCCTATTTAGTAACGAGCAACAAGTGCTGAGCATAATTGCCATAGCCGATAAAATTAAACAAACATCCATAGAAGCTATCAGCCAACTGCAAAAATCGGGTATAGAGGTATATATGCTAACAGGTGATAATGAACAAACAGCTCAGTCGATTGCCCGACAAGCCAACATAGGTCATTACAAAGCAGGTTTGCTTCCTGCCGATAAAACCGAATTCATCAAACAGATGCAAACCAAGGGTAAAATTGTTGCCATGGTGGGTGACGGCATCAACGACAGTGCTGCTTTAGCACAAGCCAACGTGGGTATTGCTATGGGACAAGGCAGCGATATAGCTATTGATACTGCTAAAATGACTATTATATCGAATGATCTGACAAAGATACCTCAAGCTATTAAATTGTCGAAACAAACGAACCGTACCATCAAACAAAATCTTTTTTGGGCATTTATATACAATATTATAGCGATTCCGATTGCCGCAGGTATACTGTATCCATTCAATGGATTTTTACTCAATCCGATGATCGCAGGGGCAGCAATGGCACTCAGTAGCGTTAGCGTTGTAAGCAATAGCCTTATACTTAAATATAAAGCACTAAAATAATGTAGTATTTTTCACGAAAAAGATACTATAAAAAACAAAACCCGAAGGGTGCATTAGTTAAAATAGAACATTTATATTAAACCAAATAAAAAGATCACCTAAATAAAAAATTATGACACAAGAATTAAAATTCAAAACAAGCATCAATTGTAACAATTGTGTGGCAAAAGTAAAACCAAGTATCGAGAAAGTGCAAGGTATCGAAAACTGGAAGGTAGATACCGATAACCCCGATAAAATCCTGACAGTAAAATCCTCCGGAGCAAGTGTGCAGCAAATCATAGACGCTGTAGAAATGGTAGGATTCGATATCGAACAAGTATAAAAAGATTAAGCCTCAACGATAAATAATCGTTGAGGCTTAATCTTTTTATTGCCTGATTATTCAATCAAAACTTATATCCTAAAGTAAGAGCAGCATTGCGATTTTTATAATCCAAATCATTTTTACCAATATCAGTTAATCCAAGCTCGTATCGTAATGTAACAACTACACTTGCAAACTCAACTCCGGCTCCGGCTCCTAACCCAAAGTCGAACCTCTTTAAAGAGTCGTGTCCACCAAAAGTACTGAACTCACCGGTGGCCAGATAATTTTCGTTCCAGAATGTAACCTTACCGGGCACTTTACTAGTTCCCGCTATACCTTGTGCAATATAAGGTCCGGCATTAAAGACAATCTTTGTACCGGGCATCACTTCTATTTTATAAGCTGCGTAAAGCGGAATCTGAATATACATCTGATTCATAGTTATTTCGCGATTCAAGTCACTGTAACCGCTACCTTCGGGACGAAAACCTTCAACTTTAGCACCTTTCCGGGTATAAGACAAGCCCGATTGCACATAAAACGCATCTGTAACAGGATATTCGACCATCATGCCCACCTGAAAACCAACTCTCGCTTTTTTATCTAAATCTCCTGCATCCCATGACGAGTTAGAAAAATTGATACCTCCCTCAAAAGTAAATCTCACAGGAAGTACATGCTGAGCGGATACACTAAACCCGAAGAAAGACATCAATGCGACAATGCCAAATGTGTAAATAGTTTTCATAAATAGTTTGTTTTTTATCAGATTCTAATACTTTTTTTTAGATTAAATATGCATATTATGGACTAAGTATCAGAATTGATATCCCAGAGTCAAATATGCACTTCTATTCTGCAATCGACCTACATCCGAATCAACTACGTTAATAACTCCAAATTCATAACCTAATTTTGCGACCAAGTGACTAAACTCGACTCCGGCACCTACTCCAAAACCAAAGTCAAACTCTTTTATGACTCCTGTACTAAAAGAGTTTACCTGTTGCTTTTCTATACCATCCTTAATGGTCGCTTTTCCTCCGATGCCATACGCCACATAAGGTCCTGTCTGAAAAACAAACTTCGTATCAGGAGCTACTTGCATTTTGTAAGCTGCATAAACAGGTACTTGCAAATACATCATATTCAGATTTACAAACACATCATGATAACCATCTTCAAAAAAATCATTGAATGTAGTCCCATGATATTTAGCTCCTTTGGTGGTAAGTTCTACTCCACTGATGAGAGAAAATGCCGGATTAAAGGCATAATCAAACGTAACACCTCCCTGCAAAGCAGCCTTAGTATCGGTATCGGTAATATCACCGGCCATGTTTATCAGATTAACCCCGGCTTTAACCCCGAATGTTACTGGATAATCTTGTGCAGAAGCAGTAAACACGACAAAGGATAGTAATGCTACAATAGCTAATTTGCAATTAATTTTCATATCCATTTTTTATATTTTTTATGTGATATTTAATCTTTAATCATATAACTCTAAACACATATTAATTGTTCTTGGACAAAGAAAAACCGCAATGTTTATTTCGCATTGCGGTTTGAAAGAATCCGACCTCTTATCAGAATCTATATCCTAATGTTAGAGCAGCATTACGGTTTTTATAATCCAAACCGTCCTGACCGATATTAATCAATCCAAGCTCATACCTGATGGTAGCCACAACATTTCCAAATTCGGCACCAACTCCGCCTCCCAGACCAAAATCGAATCTCTTTAAAAATCCATCCGCTCCGAAAGTGTCTACATTACCGTCACCGGTTGCAATTTCATCGAAAATTGCAATGTCACCACTTACTTTGGTTTGACCGCCAACACCGAGAGCCAAATATGGTCCGGCATTAAATACAATTCTTGTACCCGGAACTACCTCTATTTTGTAGGCTCCGTAAATGGGTAATTGAAGATACGATTGGTTAACAGTTATTTTACCGTTGAACATCATATCGCCATCCGTTGTTCTTCCCTCAACCTTAGCTCCTTTGGTTGTGAAAGACAACCCCGATTGCAAATGCCATTCATCTGTTATGGCATAATCTGCTGTAATACCGACTTGAAAGCCAACACGAGCTTTTTTATCCAAAGGGCTAGCATCCCACGACGAATTAGATAGATTAATACCTGCCTCAACTCCAAATTTTGGTAACTCCTGAGCCGAAATAGTAAATGCCAATAGAGACATCAATACAATCGCACTTAGTTTGAAAATAGTTTTCATATAAAGCTTATTTAGTTAAATAAAATTATCTTCATTTAAATATAACCCACAAACAGTGTTAATTGTTCTGAACAGCAAATCAGGAAACAATATAAATTTATCGTTTTTCGATAAATAATTTGCGAATATCAAAAAATATACATTCTTTTGCAATAAATAATTTCATTTACCAATATACATTGAGATGAATATAATAGCCATATTTTATGCAACACTAATTGCTTTTTTTAGTGGCATAGTATTTACCAATTATTCTAAAATAGAGAGATTGACAACAAATATGTTAATCAGCCTAGATGCCTATTCAATAGGATATATAATGGCTAAAATTATTTTAGGAGTTGTATACCTATCCCTTACGTTAACACTGTACAGACTAGTAAAAGCTAAAATGGACAATTCGATACATGCACAGAGGCATATTATAAGAATAAAGAAAACCCTAATCTGCCTGATAGGTATTATTTTGATAAGCCAAACAGTTTAAAGCACGAAAATTAAAAGATCATGAATAATAAAATTAAAATCTATTGCATTATACTATCCATTTTATATACGGTAGTAGTTATATGTAGCCTGTCCGATACGATAGAGAGCTTCAAAGCCGGATATAAAATAGGTCGCGAAAGCTCACCAAATACCCCGTGGTATATGCTCACGCTGCATTTAAGAGTATTACCTATAGAAGGGTTACACACTTACCCCGAGAAAATTATAAACTCTGTAACAGGACAAGAAGTTAGAGCCGAAGCCAATAACTACAAAATAAGAATCGAAAATTCGAATATCGACATACCCGTTTACGTAAAAGTATTCAGAGGTTTTATCATTGCACTCTCCGTTGTATTTCTGGCAGGAATCATATACTTGCCATTTCTCTTCTTTAGTGTCATAAAATCTGCCACAAAAGGGAAAATTCTGGAACCGAAGGTTATACGAAATATACAACGCATTGGTTATATATTAATCATTTATTATATCATAGATTCACTTGCTTATTTTTCGGATTATCTCGTTGCCCAGTATGTGATGACATTTGAAAAATATCGGGCAGTAATTGATGTTTCGGATTTCGGGCTATTATTCTTAGGGTTAGTCACCCTGCTGATGACCGAAATACTTAAAGTATCGCGACAGTTGAAAGAAGAACAAGATCTCACTATTTAAACGAAATAAACATATGCCTATTATAGTAAATTTAGATGTGATGATGGCCAAGCGGAAGATCTCTCTCAACGATTTGTCGGAAAAGATTGACATCACTCCTGCCAACCTGTCTATTCTAAAGACAGGTAAAGCCAAAGCCATACGATTCAGCACCTTGGAAGCAATATGCAAGGAGCTGGATTGTCAACCGGGTGATATACTCGAATACATAGACGAAAATACAATAACCACTAAAATATAGAAAATTGATGAAAAGCTTTTTTAAAACTTTACTCGCCTCCACACTTGGCGTAATAATCGGCTCGGTCATCCTGATGGTTTTATCCATCATCATCTTTGCCGGAGTCATATCTGCAATGGGAAGCTCGGAGACATATAACCTGAAAGATAAAACCATATTGAAACTCGAACTCGAAGGAAACTTGGCAGAGAGAACCGACTCCAATCCTATTTCGAAACTGATGGGCAATCCCGAATCTATCGGACTCGAAGATATATTGGATGCCATTCAAAAAGCAAAGGACAATGACGAAATCAAAGGTATTTATATCAAAGCAGGAGCTTTAACTGGCGGCTTAGCAAACATAGATCCCATCAGAAATGCATTACTTGATTTCAAAACCTCAGGTAAATTTATTGTTGCCTATGCCGACAATTATATGCAAAACACATATTACATCGCTTCGGTTGCCGACAAGGTAATTATGAACCCCAGAGGATCGTTCGATTTCAGAGGAATAAGTTCGAATCTGATCTTTACTAAAAACTTCAGTGATAAACTCGGTATCAAATATCAGGTATTTAAAGTAGGAACATTCAAATCGGCTGTTGAACCTTACATTCAGGACAAAATGAGTGATGCCAACCGTTTACAACGCACATCGTATCTGAACGATATTTGGTCTCACATGTTAGCAGGAATATCCGACAGCCGAAAAATAAGTGTAGATCAATTGAATACCTACGCCGACAAATGCCTTACATTTATGCCTGCCGATTCTATCTTAAAATATAATATGATAGACACGTTTATGTACAATCCCGGTGTTGAAGCATATCTGAAAACGCTTGTAGATATAGAAGCCGATAAGAAACTAACTTTGGCGAGTGTACAAAATATGACGGGCGTAAAAGCGGCTAAAACAGGCGATAATAAAACTAAAATAGCGATTCTGTATGCCGAAGGTGCTATTGTGGATAGCGACGAAGGCGGTTTGTTTGCAGGAGGACCTTCTATTACTGCCGAGAAGTATGTAAAAGAGTTGCAAAAATTAAGAGACGATGACGAGGTAAAAGCCGTTGTGTTTCGTGTAAACTCACCCGGAGGAAGTGCCTATGCTTCGGAGCAAATATGGAATGCGGTAGTAGAATTGAAAGCTAAAAAGCCGGTTATCGTATCGATGGGTGACTATGCTGCTTCGGGCGGATATTACATTTCATGTGCAGCCAATACAATTGTTGCTCAACCTTCGACACTGACAGGATCGATCGGTATTTTCGGACTTATCCCCGAAGGTGAAGAGTTATCGAAAAAGATCGGTCTTACTTTTGACGAAGTAAACACCAACAAACACAGTTCGTTTGGAGGAACAACGTATGGTATACCTTTTCTTTTCGCCGGTTTCTCGAGAAGCTTCAACGAAGAAGAATCGCTCGTACTTCAAAAATACATCGAATCGGGTTACGACCTGTTTATTACCCGTTGTGCCGATGGACGTTCTAAAACCAAATCCGAAATAGATTCTATCGGACAAGGTCGTGTATGGACAGGTTCGCAAGCTCTTAAACTGGGTCTGGTTGACAAAATCGGAGGGATAGAGGATGCTATAAAAATTGCAGCCGAACAAGCCAAAGTAACCGATTACAGCATAGCTAAATATCCGGCTAAAAAAGATTTGTTTGCACAAATATTCGAAGACTCTTTCAGTAATACCAAAATACAGGCAATAAAGCTATTTATAGGTGAAGACAGCTTCGAAAAAAGTATAATAAAACAACATATTCAATCTTTTGATATGCAAATGGCAATGATGCCCGACCGCATCAGCTACTAAACACAAACTATTTTTACTCAATTAATAGTAATATTCTTTCAATCGGAGAAGAGCCGGATGTTTATATCCGGTTCTTTTTTTGCCTTATTATCAGCCTCCAACAGATAGTTATCAACAATTATTCTTATTTTTGCACCTAGTTGTTAACAAGCTTTAGGAAGTTATCAACATACAAACATCACTTTATTAACATCATTTCAACAATTTCAGGTTATGAACAAAAACATTCTAATCCTACTAAGCATCATCACATTAAGCCTTGTGAGTTGCAATAATAAAAGCAAAAATGAGGATCCGGTTATCTCTGTGCGAGAGGATGACAACGAAATAAATATGGCAATCACCAAAGCCAAGCTTGCATTCGGACAGTTTGAAAAGGCATTTGTAGAAAATCAAAAAACCGATGCATACTCTTATTTCTCCATTAAGGAAGGATTTCCCACCAAAGACGGTGGTGTAGAGCATATGTGGGTAAGCCACCTTACTTACGATGGAACTAACTTTACAGGCATACTTGTAAACGATCCTCAGTATGATACAGAGGTGCAATATGGAGATACTGTTACAGTTGACAAAAACCGTATCAGCGACTGGACTTATTTCGAGAATAGCTCTAACCTCACTTACGGAGGATACACTGTACGTGTTTTTGTAGATAGAATGAGTGATAACGAAAAAGCTGCTTTTTTAGAAGAAAGCGGTTATGAATTTGCTCCTCTCTCCGAATAAAATATCAATTTACAGAAACCTAAAGGTTGTAATTATAAGTGATTATCTTATAATTACAGCCTTTTTTAGTACCGAAATATAAATATTGTTTCTTAACTTTGGGTAACCAATTAACTTTATACCATAAAACGCACAATGACAGAGGGACAAGTAGAAGATATTGCAGATTTGCTGAAAGATGCAAAGAACAGTAAGAATAAGCCTATTGTATTTTTAGGGGCAGGTATGTCTGTAGCGGGTGGTATTCCTTCGGCTGATAAAATAGCAGAAGAGATTCTTTCGAGATTCCGAAACAAACCCAAGATTAAAAGGATAAAAAAAGAAGACCGCACTTATGCCAATTTGATGGATTGCCTTACTTTCGACAAACGATACACTCTACTAAATGAGTATATCGAAAAAGCAAAAATAAATGTGGGTTATATCTATCTGGCACATCTTATCAAAGAGGGATATATTGATTATGTGCTGACCGTAAATTTCGATAACCTGATATTACGGGCGATGGCAATGTATAATCTGTTTCCTCCGACATACGACTTGTCGATACTAAATGATATGACAACCTCTAATATCGAAACCCAATCTGTTACCTATCTGCACGGTACTCATCGTGGGTTATGGATGTTGAATACTCAGGACGAACTGAACAAAATATCGAAAACCTGCTCGAGTTTTCTTTCCAGAATAACCGAACGCCGTACATGGATAGTTATTGGTTACAGTGGAGAAGATAAACTACTGGATGAAATCGCAAATTTAGGAAGCTTCACCAACGATTTATATTGGGTGACTTACAAAGACAACGAACCCTCTCAACGGGTTCAGGATAAATTGCTAAATCAGCCTAATAAGAATGCTTATCTGATAAAAGGTTACGATGCCGACTTATTTATGCTAAGACTACATAGTGAAGTTGGTTTACCTACTCCTGATATTCTGTATAAGCCTTTTACCACTTTACAGAATACAATAAATTCTATTGTTGAGATAAGTGATGAACATAAAAACATAAAAGGACAACTAGAGATTACTAAACGTCACGTAAAAGATGCTATAAGACTATACGAAGAAGGTGCTTCTCGTCGAAATTATAGTACAAAAGAAGTAAACATTGATTTGCTGAAAAAAGAAATTATAAAATATACAATAGAGGAAAGTTTTAATGAAAATGCAGACAGAATTGAAGAAATAAGAAAAGAATTAGAAGAAATTAATAATAAAAAACTGAATGAAGATTTAGCACATTTATATACGATTTGGAGCCTAAAACAAAATACTAAAACAGCTATATCAACAATGCTTGTTGCCATAAAATTAAAGGATGATTCTACAAATAACTATTGGTTAAGTTTTTTATATAATACAATAAATGACAAAAAGAATACTCTTAAATATCTAAAAGCAAGCCTCTCTAAAAATTACAAAAAAACTATAGAAGATATAAAAAATCATCGAGATTGGGACTCTCTCCGCGACGACCCCGATTTTATCGCACTCATAAAAGAATACGAAGAAAAGGAAGAAAAAGAGAAGAAATCGAAATGATAAGCCATACACACTATTACTAAATTAATTTTCCTATTTTTGTAATAACAATATAGCATTCAAAGAATCATTTACTTATACACAATATATTAGATGGAAGCAACCGCAATAAAGGGTAACAGTCACGGAGCGAACGTAAGACGCTGGAGAGAATGGAGAAACGTAAAACAAGATGTTCTGGCAGATCAGATTGGCGTTTCGCAAGCTACATTATCAAGCTACGAAAAAAAGGAGAAACTAGATATCGAGATTTTAGAAAAAATCGCAAAAGTGTTAGATGTTCCTGTGGAAGCAATTACAGAACTTAACGATGGAGCCTCTATTAATATTGTAGCTAATACATTTGATAATTATTCTTCTGCAATCAATTGGCAACCAACTTTCAACCCTCTAGACAAAATTGTAGAACTTTTCGAAGAAAAGAATGCCCTTTATGAACGCATGCTGAAAGAAAAAGAAGAAACCATCTCGCTACTGCATGAAGTATTAAAAGAAAAAAAATAATACAACAATAATACAGTAAAGAAAGTCAGGTTTTATACCTGACTTTCTTATTTCAGCTTTTTAAGCAGCATATTAAATATCTGCCCATATCTCTTGTGATCGTCACTTAATTGACAAAGAAACGATTGATAGAAAAAAATGATAAACCTGTATACTTTCATTTATGGAAAGATAAAAGATGTCAAACTAAAACCTGTAATAAAATGGATAAGTTCACAATTATAAATTTCATAGATTTTTTAATTCTCTATTTAATTATAATATTATCGACAACTAATATTATAACATTTGGCTATGGACTTGGGGATTTAGCAATAGTTCTCATAATAACGATTATCACAGTTATATTTTCTTTTCTAATATATTATATAAAAAAAAGAAACACTTACTATATAATAAGTGCTTTACTTCTATTTTTCACTATTGGTGTTTTAATACTCTTGGTATTCGATCACGGATCAGAATCAGAAAGTATTTTTTTATAAAAAATAGAGTTTCTGACACATAGAGTCAGACTTTCTTGTTTTTCGCAAGAGGTTAAAAAGACAGCTATTATTTTAGCTTTTTGACCATAGATTCCATTATTTTCAAATAACGCATCTGGTCGTCACTAAACTGATCCATAAGCGATTGACAAAAGAAATGATATACTTGCATATCTTCATCTATCCTCAAAAGATGTTCCTTCCATTCGCCGTCGGCTATCTCTGCCAAAGATGCAATATGCCTACGAATAGCTTTGTATCTCAGCAAAATAAGACTCAATAGAATGCCAAAGCGATTTTCTTTTACCGAAAAATATTTGATCTCGTCATCGGTCATCCACAGCCTCACTTTTTCGTAGTCATTATTAGCGGGAGGTACATGGTGTGCATTTTTGTTGGTTTGTGAAGTCATAATAGCAAGTGTTTATTTTTTGATGACAAAACAACAAAACTCCACTTTTAAAACCTATCAGTCAGGCTGATAAATTATCAGATGACCTATATGTATTATAAGACAACAATCGATAAAATATATCAGAGAATATACTCCTCTCCCGAAATACTTCTCATAAAACAAAAAAAGCCGGATTTTGAACCCGACTTTCATTATATATAAAAAGGCTGATACCTTTAATTCGAATACACATGAATACTCCCCTGAGCAGCAGGTAGATAATTTACACCAATCCACGTAATCATCAAAAGGATAAAGGCGATAGGAATCATCCACAGTACAAAGCGTTTGTAATACTGTTGCAATCGCATGTGAATAAACACCAGATAAGCGGCAGCCGTTATAAATGCCCAAGTTTCCTTCGGATCCCATGACCAATAGTGCCCCCAAGCCTCTTTCGCCCACACAGCCCCCATCAACATACCCAATATAAGAAAGCCGAAGCCTACGTATATAATATTATCGATAAAAGCATTCAGTTGAGCATCTTCTCTACCCTTACCCAATCGTGACAGTTGAATGAAAGCCGCAATTACAGCCGCACCAAACATGGCATACGAAAGTATATACACCGTTACGTGAGGCACAAACCAATAACTCTGCAATGCAGGCATCAGATTGGTCGAATGTATTTCGGGTTTAAAGATATTCACACAAGCAAATACAGTAGCAACTACGGCCGAAAACGAAAGCATCCAATCGTATTTCCAATGGCGATAGGTGATAAAACCGATAGTTGCCAAGAAGAAAGAATACCACAAACGGGTCTCACCAATCGTACGCAAGGGTGGCCGCTCCTGCCCTATCCACAAACCGACGATAAACGCTCCGAAAATAATTGTACCCAATATCATTAAAGCATTAGCCAGATTCTTTTTGTCGGTAACATATACTATTCCGGCTGCCGACAGCCAACAAACGATGGCGGGTATGGCAAACCAAAGATATTCACTCCACGTCATTTTTCACTCCTTTCTTTTTATTGCCCGACCACATCAGACAAATTGACCCTAAAGCAAATAAGATAATACCAAAATATACAGGATATAACCACGGATCGTATACCAATTCGAAACTACTGTATGACGAAGCTTTCCCCGCCATATTATCGTAGCTGTACTGATAGATCATCCAGTTGCCTACTTTCAATGGTTTATTTACCTCAAGTTCGGTATGAGCTGTTTGACCATCTTCGGTAAAGACATCGATATCCGACATAAAACGCTTCGGCTCGGTCTGGGTCATTACCATTGCATATTCGTCCGATAATGGCAACATCATATAGAGTTGTGCAAGACTTCCTCCACAAACCCATCCTTTTTTCATTTCTCCTGTCTGGCTATTCTTCACAGAAATCAAAGCAGCAGGCGTAGATCCCGGCATAGGTACATAGGTATATGTGCTATCGCTATTACGCACCGCCTCATGTATATATTCATCCACTGTAACATCCCAAACACCCACTTTTCCTGTCGGATTTTTTTCGTCAATCTGATAATAATCAGGCTTATCTGTGGGCTGTGCTTCGCCCGATTCCCTATCTATTATCGTCAGCTTAGGTGGATATTCTTCCATCACAAAATCATTCAGTTGAATGGCAATGGGTAAGTCAAGTACATCATCGTTATCGCTGTACACACGCCATTCGGTTTCGCCCTCTGTTACGTGCATTACATATCGTTTGATATCTGCCGCACCCAATCCCGAAGCAAACAACAATATCCACAAACCGATATGATTGAAATAGAATGCATAATCGCGCCAATTGAATTTGATCAATCTGCGGATAATAAGTGATCCCAAAGAAAGCAAGGTCACAAAATATATAAGTACAAACGCCCAGCACGAGGTCACTTGCCTTAATCCGAGAAGCGTCCAAAAATCATGAGCATGAGGATCTAATTTTACCATCTGGGGAATCAAGCCCATTGCCAAACCCAATACCAGCAACCCGCCAATAAGCGAAACGGAAAATGGAACTCCCGAAAACCACTGGTAAAACTGAGTATTTCGAGCAAACGAAAACAATATCAGGAAGATTATAATTGCACCTCCCAATCTGATATTAACTGGGTCTGAGAGAAGCGAAAAGTCAAACTTGCCAATGCTCAATTGCAAGGCAAACCCAACCACCATCAGCCCGATTACAATAAGTATACTTTCGGCATATCTCCACGGAAATTGCCATATTTGTCTTTTAGTATCTGTCATTATTTATTATCAAGATTCTTAATCACGGTTTATATCCGTTTCCACTTATTTTAAATAATAAAAAGAACCTGACTCTTCCTTTTTTCAGAATAAAATCAGGCTCTTTTTTATTTTATTTTCAAGCAGAAATTAGCTTTCGGCAATTAAGCGTTTGTTAGCTTTTGCTTTTTCGATCCATTTTGGCACAGTAGTATCAATCCATTTCTTTTTGTTGTCTTTCAATGTTTTCATATCGAGACCAATATAAGCCTGAGCTTTGTCTTTTGTTGAGATATCCGGCATCGGCACATCGGTTACTCCTTGTGCAAACAATACTTTTTGAAGTTCTATTTGAGCCAACAAGGTTCTATCCAAACTATGAGCCAAGATGCGTTGAGTTTCAACCGGCGCATGGAAAGATGCTCCGTGAGATGCTACAGCAAAGTCCCAACGCCATTGTGCCTGACGAATCAAGTCCAACGATTTTTTCATTTGAGCTTCGGTAGCTCCTTTGTCCCAAGCAGCCTTAGCCATAATATGCGTTTTAGATAACTCAGCTTCTATACGATCACGTATTTCCAAAGCTTTATCTTGATATGCGTATACATAATTGCGAAGTTGTTCTTCGCTGTCTTTATGACAAGTTTGGCAAGTTCCGGCTATATTTTTCAAAGGACTCATTATCTGGTGATCCGAATATTTGATACCACCTTCCGACTTGTATGGCATATGACAATCAGCACACGATAATCCGCGTTGAGCATGAGGCCCCATCAAGAAAGTTTCGTAATCAGGGTGTTGAGCCTTCAACATCGGCGCACGGCTTAGAGCATGTGTCCAGTCCGAGAATTCAGCTTTATCATAATATTCTTCCATTTTTTCCACAGTCATACCTTCATCCCATGGAAAGGTAAGCTCCTTACCATCTCCTTTGAAGTAATACTCGACATGACACTGAGCACACACCAAAGTTCTCATTTCCTGCATAGTCGCATTTTTTACATCTTTACCCTGACGTTCGAATGCCTGAACCAAAGCAGGGCGGGTAATAGTCAGATTCATAGTTACAGGGTCATGACAATCGGCACAACCAATAGGGTTTACGATTTCAGCACCCAAATCGCCCCATTTTGCTTTGTAGAAATTCTCGATTCCCATTTCATTCATCATACGAGGCACATCGGGACTCTTACATGTCCAACAAGTTGCCGGCTGCGGTCCGTCACCTTCGTTTACAGGGCATCCTGTTCGTAAAGTATTTCTGATATCTTCAATGGCATGCATATGACCACGTGGCGCAGAATAATCTTGTGAGAATGCATATCCTGCCCAAAGAACAACCATTTCGGGACGACTTTCGAGTATATCTTCAGGCATATTGCCTAAGTGCTTACTTTTAAAGTCCATATTTTGAGTCTTTTTCCAAGTCTCATACTCACGCGGATAATTTTCACCCCATATTTCGTTGCGCGATTCTATTCCTTGTATGTCTACTTTTTTATTGTTAAATAGAGTGGCAATTTCTGCACGACGCTCGGTTATAGATGCCGCCAACAATCCCAACAAGAAGACCCCAACCATTACGGCAAAGAATAATCCCCACCCTATAATCGGTTTCTTTCGTATAGCTTCTGATAATTTTCGTAGCATGGCTTTATATAGTTTTTAGTTATTTTTTATTCATTTGTTTTTTCAACCATTCGGGAACAGGAGACTTTGGCAGGGGTACCAAAGCATTAGGAGCCGAGACAATACTACTCATGGTACCATGTACAACGTCACGATGACAATCCCAGCACGCCTTAGCATTTCCATCTTGTACATCTTTATAACATTGCAATCCGGTCTTTACCATTGCAGTATTAAGGTCAGTATGGCATCTTATGCAGTTGTCCATAATAACCCTGTAGCTTTCTTCACGAGGTCTTATTGCAATGGGTTCTTTTCTTAAAGTGAATATTGCTGCGTGATACAAACCATCTTTAGCTTTAAAAGCATATTTTTCCAAAACATTATCGTGAGGTACATGGCAATCATTACAGGTTGCCCACTGAGCATGTACACTATGCTGCCATGTAGCATAATAAGGAGTCATAATATGGCAGTTAATACAAGCCTCCGGACTATCCGACAAATATGAATGGGCTCGGGACATATAAATGGTATATGCTCCCAATCCAGCCAAAATTCCACCAATAATAAAAAGGGGAAGGATAAATTGTATAGGCAGTATTTGTAAAATTTTCTTCATGGTTAACCGTTCATCATCTCTAGTGCGTAAATGTGCAAAACAAACGTATTTGGTACGCATTGTTTATTCACAAAACTAATATTTAATTTAAAGAAAAACAACTTAATCACCTGTTAGCACGCACAGTAGAGCACAAAAAGAACTGATATTCAATTCTATTTATGAGACATAAACAGAACTAAACATGTCGTTAACAAGCAATTAATAAAACTTTCGAAGATTGATAGTACAGAGCAAAAAAGTGTAACAAATGTTACATAACATAAAAAAAAGACTTTATATTTAATCAATAAGTTTCATTTCTTTTTTCATTGATACAAGTATAGAATTGAGTTCTTCTAATACTCTTTTTCGAACAGATTCGTCTGACAAATATTGATTATAGTCGTAAAGGTACACATCCCTTCGGTCTGTTAAATATAAGTAGTAATTAAAAGGAATTTCGCCGCCTCTCGAAATAATATACATAATAGAGTAATCAAGCTCTCTGGGATTAGATTCATTGCCTGCGGATGGGTTCAGATATATTTCAAGATCCATATCTTTTATCTCAAAGTGAGGATTATCGGTATAACTAGGGCAGTAAGTTTGTCGATCGCCATTTTTGAAGATAAAGCTTCTCATTTGTTCAAAATCATAAAAATTAAGAGCATCATTTATCTTTATAAGCATTGACGCATCAGTCGCTTCTTGTGCTTTTACAGGCAATAGTAATACAAATAATATGGTAAATAGAAAAAAGCGCATAATGAAATCTCTGCTAATTAGGATGAATAGAATTGGGGTACAAAGTTCTCTTATAAAGACCAAACTTTTCAAGTATTAAAGCTATAGCTTCCCCTACAATCACAAAGCCAAATAAAAGAAATGGAACTTCATGATAGGTCTGAGGCAAAGTTTTTGCGGCTTTATATGCAGGTAGTACCACTACAACTTTTTTGTCTGAAATCATTATGCTGTTATTTTTATTCTTACAGAGTCTGTTACAAGAATCTTGATAGCTGCCAAAATGTTAACCAGATAACGTAAAAAGATCATTATAAAATACAAAAATAACAATCAAGTATATTTTAACAAATTAATAAGATATGACTCCTTAAAAAGGATTGACAAGTAAGAAACCGCTAAATTCAAATAAATCAATCGATTTTAAAAAAAAAGATATATTTATCTGTCAATTATCCCAACATGTAATTTAACCTTTACAAGTAAAGTTAATCCTACCTGTCCATTTTGTTTCTTGGTCTCATATTCATTACCAATACTATTAAATGCCCACAATAAACCACATAATTTGATTCTTTAGATCCAACGGGTAATATTTGTAAAAAAAGACTGTGCATCAAATCCCGACTTGGGTACTTCTTTAGGAACTAATACATTTAAACCTCTGTTTACAATCCTGACTGCAATATCCTTACCCGTCTGTATTGCATTTCCATCTAAATGCATTACGCCTTCCCTTTCTCTTTCAATCAAGACTTCAGAGGTAATCATCTCTACTAATTTAGAGTTATTCCCAATATTTTTAGACATCAACTGAATGGCTGTTTGAGTAGCATTTAAGACTGACAACGGTTTTAGTATAGCAATATTCATTTTTCCATCCTGAATATCTGCATGAGGAGCAATAAAGCTGTCATTACCATATTGAGATGCATTGGCACATGTCACCAGGAATGCCTTATCGTCAAAAACCTGATCGGCACTTGTAACCCTATATTTTTCAGGTTTAAATTTAGAGAAAACATCAATCATGCTTTTGGCATACATCAACTTTCCTCGGCTCGATTGGTTTAGAACTTTTTCGCTTACCTGTGCATCAAATCCCACCCCGCATGTACAAAAGAAAATATTGTCATTGGCTATTCCATAATCTATTTTCTTTACATTATTTTCTTTAATTATCTCAATTGCTTTTTGGTGATCCATCGGAATATGCAGATCGCGAGCCAACCCGTTACCGGAACCGCTGGGTATTATACCGAATATGATATCTGTTCCGACCAACATTCTGGCTACTTCATTAATAGTTCCATCGCCCCCAACTGCTATCACATAATCCACACTTTTCTCGACAGCATCTTTAGCGATCTGCGATGCATGCCCCTCATAACCAGTCATAAACATATGTACATCATAGCTATGAGGATCGATAGTCATTGTTTTTTCAGGCAATCCTTTTTTAGATTTTGTTCCCGACACCGGATTTATTATAACATAAATCGTCTTTTTTTTTCGTTTCATCCCTTTATAAGAATTGTTAGTTGGATCTGATTAAGTTCTACACAACTAGCAAAAATACTGAAAATATTGATTGATATTTTAAACTCAAATATAACATATACTAAAGTGAATGTGAAACAGACAAGTTCCGCAAATAAACAAACAATCAACACAAAGATAAAGAAGCACTTGCATCACAAAAAAACAAAATTAAAGCTCAAAAAATCTTGATAAAAAATCAGATCTTATAGAAACAATTAATACAAATACCAAAGTTCTTCCTATTAATAATTTGACAAAGAAAACAGAACTCCAGAAAAAATAATTCTGAAAATGTAAGTAAGCTCTGTCTAGAGATAAAGAAATAGTTTAAATAAAAAGCACGAACATTGCTGTCCGTGCTTTTTTATCTATATACAAAAGCCACTGTGAAAGCAACTTCTGTATTCAGCCGTAATCTCGAAGCTTATAACCAAAACTTGCGAGTAATCGTCAACAAGGGATCAACCCGTTCTTCCAAAACATGGAGTATCCTGCAATTACTTTATGGTATAGCCTCATTATCTACAAAACCGCGATTGATATCCATAATATCCGAATCAATGCCTCACCTCAAGAAAGGATGTATGCGTGACTTCGAAAACATGCTTCGCTCTGAAGGTAAATGGAATCCGAAATCCTGGAATGCTACTGATAAAGTATACCGGATTAATAATTCGCATATAGAATTTTTTTCTGCGGATCAACCCGGAAAAGTACATGGCCCGGCACGTGATATTCTATACATCAACGAATGTATTAATATTACTTATGAAACATATCGACAACTGGCAATCAGAACTACCGAAACTATTTTTCTTGACTACAATCCATGCCATGAATTTTGGGTAGACGACAAAGTTCTGCCACGTACCGAATCCGTTCTGATACATTCTACTTATCGTGACAATGAATATCTTTCACCGGCACAAATTCAGGAAATAGAATCGAATATAAACGACACCGAATGGTGGCAAGTGTATGGATTGGGACAGACAGGCTCTAAAATAGGGCTGATTATGCAAAACTGGGATATAGTATCTTGCATGCCCCAATCCTACAAAAAACGCTGGATCGGTATCGATTTTGGATTTACAAACGACCCGACAGCCATAATAGACATCCGTTTAACAGAAGGTGAACTTTGGATAGATGAACTGCTCTTCAAACGTGGATATGATAATCTAATGATAGCCAATCATCTCGAAGAATGCAATATACCTCACGAAACTGTAATTATAGCTGATAGTGCCGAACCTAAATCAATTCAAGAAATACGCAATTGCGGATGGAATATAGAGGCTGCTAATAAAGGCAGGGACAGTATTCTGACCGGAGTAGCTATTTTGAACCGTTACCCAAAACATATAACCCAAAACAGCTCCAACATTGTTAATGAATATCGGAATTATCGCTGGAATACTGATAAATCAGGCAATCCCTTAAATATACCGATTGATCGGTTTAATCATACCATTGATGCTCAGCGCTATGTCGCACTTAATAAGTTGTTACAAAAAGGTGGCTTTGATTATTATGTGGGAAAATAATCCAGATTATTTTTTCATTTTCATCCCTAAGTGTAACAAATAACAACATAACACAGTCTATTGAGTAAACAATAAGGCTATATTATGCGTTACACAATATCACTTTTCGTCTTTTTATTGACAATAACAAACACATTGTCAGCCCAACGAATAAAAATTTCGGGTAAAATTATCGATGCAGTAGAATCAAGCCCAATAGGTTTTGCCACCGTGTCTTTACTGAAACAAGATTCAACTTTCATTAAAGGAGTGAACTCCAACGACGACGGACGCTTCTCTATTCCCGATGTTTCTAAAGAAGAGCATCTGCTCTCTATTTCCTATCTGGGTTACGAAACTCAAGTACTACCATTGCATAAATCCGAAAAAGATATTACGGTAAGCGATATAGCTTTGCATCCTGCATCGGTTGCACTAAATGATGTTACAGTAACAGCCAACCCTGTTATTCATAAAATAGACAGGGATGTTATCCTACCCAGCACTTCCCAATTAAAGGCATCTACCAGCGGAATTAGTCTTTTACAAAATCTGATGCTGCCACGGCTTATAATAGATCAGGTTAATAACATTGTGAAAACATCAAACGGTAGCGAAGTACAATTGAGGATAAACGGAGTTATAGTGTCTTATTCGGAAGTATTGGCACTTCTTCCCGAAGATGTCATAAGAGTCGAATTCCACGATAATCCGGGACTTCGCTACGGTGATGTTGAAGCTGTACTTGATTTTATTACCAAACGCAAAAACTCAGGAGGAAGCATAAATACGGAACTGATGAATAATCCTTTTTCAGGATTTGGCAACAATTCTTTGAATGCAAAAGTGAATCATAAAAAATCCGAATTTAGCTTCAATAGTAATCAATGGCATCGCAACCTCGACTTTACCAGAAACTACGAACAAACTTTTGTCTTTCCCGATAAAGAAATTCATCAAAATAGAATTGGTAAAGCTATCCCTTTCAAAACAATAGGACTAAATAACAACCTCAATTATAGTTTGCAAGAGTCTGGCAAATACTTTTTCAATGCTGCAATTCGCCAATTCTATAGGAACACACCCGATTCGTGGGATAATGAACAAAGCGTATACACTTCGGAAAATGCTACTCCTGTAAATGTTTATAAACATACTTCTTATCGCACGAATGCCCCTCTAGTTGATCTTTATTATGAGAGAAACCTCAAAAATAATCAACTCATTATAGTAAACCTTATCGGAAAATATGCCTATAACAAAACCGATTATACATTTCAGGAAAGACGTAACGGCATACTTTATACCGATATCCACAACCTCAACAAGAGCAAAAAATATACTTTTGTTGGAGAAGGTATTTATGAAAAATCATTCACTGAAAGCAAAATATCAGTAGGGCTAAAACATACCCAGACTTATACCGAAAGCACTTATAGCAACAGCACAGCACTCATAGCCAGAAGACAATCCGAAACCTACCTGTATGGCGAATACCAAATAAAGAAAGGAAAATTCAATTCGTCACTTGGCATTGGCGGTACCCGTACCTCTTACAATGTAGAAGAGGACAAAAACGAGAAATATATTTTTAGGCCTGTTGTACGGATTACTTACAATATAAACGAAGATACATACCTCAAATACAATGGGACAATATACAACAGACTACCTTGGGAAAGCGACATGAACGATGTAGAACAATCTATAGACTCATTACAAATAAAACGTGGCAATCCCAACCTCAAACCCTTCTTGACTTATCAGAACACATTATGGGGTGGTTATAAAAAAGGTATCTTCGACTTGAGCCTGTGGATGAGATACCGTTATGTAGATGGTAATATAACAAACGAAATATTCTTCGAAAACGGCAAATTTATTCATCAGAACATGAATCAGATTGCATATCATAATTTTATGGGGGAGATAAAGATTCAGGTACAACCTATCAAAGACCGCCTGACCATGAGTATAACCCCGGGTGTAGCCCGCTACATCAGTAAAGGAAATAATTACATACATACGTTTACTCATGGATATTGGAATGCCGAAGTAAATGCCAACTACAAAAAATGGATATTCAATGCATTCTTTGCAAGCAGCTTTCCTTATTTCGAAGGAGAAACGCGCTATATAGGAGAGGTTTGGCAAAACATAAATGCCGGATATAAAACAGATCGCTTTTCCATATTGGGAGGTATAATAAATCCCTTCACCAAGGTCTGGAAATCGGGCGAAGAAGTATGGTCGGCATCCATTCCAAGCTCATCAATCGTCACCAGCCCTAGTATCAGTAAAATGCTTTACCTGAAAATATCTTATAATATCAATTTTGGAAGACAGTATAAATCGGGAAATAAAAAAATTGAGAATAATGATATTTAAGATCAAAGGTCTTTTTATTTCATTAAGCGAAGCTTCTTTCAAAAAATAATAGACCGCTCTTTAATGTAAGCGGTCTATTATTTTATTGGATGGATATATCATCAATCGCTCTCAATACTCACCTAGGTTTGAAATAAAAAAGCACATAAACACACAAACAACTTATAACTAGACCGATACAAGCAAACATGATATTATTAAAGAAATTATATAAAAAAACACACACAATCGAGTAACCAAATTGCCACTTATACCGTCATATATACAAATAAAACCAAGATAACATGAAACAAATTGTATACCTTATGATAGTATCTCTGGCGATAATAAACACATTGTCAGCTCAACAAATAAAAATTTCGGGAAAAGTAATCGATAAAGCCAATGCCTCACCTATCGAATATGCGAATGTTACATTACTTCAATCCGATTCTACTTTCGTTAAAGGAGTCAGTTCTGATGCTAACGGATTATTCGATATTATCAACCCAACAGGCGATTATCTGGTATCTGTATCCTATATGGGCTATGAAACCTCATATGTACCTGTTAAGAATCCCACTACAGATAGTAATCTGGGTAATATTATACTCGAACCTTCATCTGTGGCATTGAATACTGTAGTTGTTACTGCACAGTCGGTTATAGATAAAGCCGATCGTAAACTGATATTTCCATCGGAGTCGCAGATAAAAACGTCTACCAATGGACTAGATCTACTGCAACAGCTTCAATTGCCCCGAATCAATATCAATCCGATAGATAATACCATTACCACTTCAGGGAGAGGTGAAGTACAATTACGTATCAACGGTGCGTTGACAACCAATGAAGAAATACGAGCTATTACACCCGAAGACATAATCCGAATTGAGTACCACGATGACCCGGGAGCCCGTTATGGCAGTGCATCTGCCGTGCTCGATTACATTGTACGCCGCAGAGAATCAGGAGGAAATATACATGGCGATTTTACGAATATAATAGGGTCTGTAGGTTTTGCCGAAGACAATCTGTCGGTTAAGGTAAATCACCGAAAGTCGGAATTTGGCTTAAATGCTTATTGGGGACACCGCAAACTGGAATGGACAAGAACCAACTCCGAAACTTTTAATTTTCCGGACAAAACTTTGCATCGTAACGAAGTAGGCGAACCTACTCTATTCAAATACAACAATCTGAACTTGGCTTTAAATTATAGCTTAATGGAAACTGATAAATACTTTTTGAACATCGTATTCAGAAATGCATACAATAATTCACCCGATCTTTACAGTAATCGCAGGAGTACTATAACAACATCAGATAACAATGTTCCATTATCAATCTCAGATCTTTCGTCCGAAAAAACCAATATACCTTCGTTGGATATTTATCTCCAACGCAATCTTAAAAAAGACCAGTTGGTTATTGTAAATGTTGTAGGTACTTATATCGATTCTAAAAATAGCCGTGTCTACCAAGAATCAAGAGACGGAACACCCGTTACAGATATCCAATCTCATATAACGGGAGATAAATACTCGCTTATATCAGAAGGTATCTACGAAAAGAAGACCGAAAAAGGTAAATTTACCACTGGGATAAAACATGCTCAGGTATTTACCAAAAACCAATATACAGGAAATACAATAGCCGAAGTAGCTATGAATCTGGCAGAAACATATGTCTATGCCGAATATCAAGTTCAGAAAGGTAAATTCAATTATGTGGCAAGTGTAGGCGGCATACGTTCATATTACAGCCAAGGCGAAGACCGTGAAGAAGACTACTCGTTCCGCCCCTCGGCACGTGTAACCTATAATATTAATGATAAAGCATTTGTCCGTTATAAGATCAATATCTGGGGCAGCACTCCATCCTTAGCCAATCTTAATGCTGTGGAACAAGAAATCGACTCATTACAAATCCGCAGGGGCAATCCTAACCTTAAGATGTCGCAAGGATACAGCAATAACCTTACTGCGGGTTACGATAAAGGCATGTTTGGCGTAGATCTATTCCTACAATATAATTACCGTCGAAAACCCGTAGCAGAGAGGATTCTTTTTGAAGAGGGGAAATTCATACGAACTTATGAAAACCAAAAATCACACCAACATCTAGGTGCAGAAATTACTCTTCGATTCCGTCCGATAAAAGACCGCCTGACCATTGCATTCACTCCGGGAATAAACCACTATATAAGCGAAGGCAGCGATTACAAGCATACCTACACCAATAAATACATGCGTATGTCGATAGACGGAAATTATAAAAGCTGGGTTGCCAACTTCTCGATGTATACTCCTTGGGATTACTTCTATGGCGAATCGCTCGAATCGGGTGAACGTATACACTCTATAAGTTTCGGATATAACAAGCAAAACTATTCGATTATTCTGGGAGCTTTCAACCCCTTCGGCGGAACATACAGAAGAAACGACCAGAACTGGTCGGCACTTGTCCCATCACAGTCTAAAATATATACGCCTAATCTTACCCAATTAATATTTGTTAAAGCATCTTTTAATGTAAATTTTGGTCGGCAATTTAAAGCGGGAGATAAAAGGCTTAATAACTCCGATAATGATTCGGGAATTATGTCCGGATCTAAATAATAAAATCCCAATAGAGGCTTAGTGTTCCTTTAACAACAAAATGTACCACTTTTCAAGTGGTACATTTTCCATTAAAACAGTTTAAAGAATTAGTTATATTTATCTAAAATATAAGCACATAAAGAATATCCAGTTTAATACAACAATAAAACAAACAGACCATATTTGTTGTTAAAAAAACATAAACATAGGATAAATTGAATTGGACTATCTAAATTTGAGAATAAATATATATTGAACGATATCAGACCATTTTTTGCTTCATAAAACAGGCTAAAAAAGGTAACAAATTACACCTAAAACCTGTAAAACAATATATCATAAATACCGTCAATAAGTTAATACTACAATGGCAACTAAAAACGCTTCAAATTATAAAACTTTAATGGAAAAAGACTCTAAAATTTTCCTTCCGAGTGTATCCGTAGACTGCATTATATTTGGATTTCATGATGGAATCCTCAAAATCTTATTGAATAAATTCGATAGCAATCAAAAATGGATGTTACCCGGAGGGTTCGTATATCTGGATGAAAATGTAAATAGTGCAGCATACCGGATTCTTTCTGAAAGAACCGGTTTGAATGAAATATATCTAAAGCAATTCTATTTGTTTGGAGACACTGGCAGGGTTCATCCCGATGAAAATAAACATATTCTTACTACCGATATTAATCATCCCGAAAAAAACCCACATTGGTTACTCGAAAGATTTGTAAGCGTTGGTTATTATGCATTAGTTGAATACTCTAAGCTAAAAATTAAAGCAGCAGACTCGGAAGAGGTACAATGGTTTCACATAAATGAAATTCCTCCCTTGTATGGAGATCACAACAAAATCATCGAGAAAGCTATAGAGTCCATACGTTCTCAAATCAATACCATCCCTATCGGATACGAGCTTTTAACCGAAAAATTCACAATGTCCGATTTGCGTGTGATTTATGAAACCATATTAGATCGCAAATTAGACCGACGTAACTTCCAACGCAAAATGTTGGCATCGGGTCTTATTATTAAACTGGATGAAGTATCTAAAAAATGGGGCTCTAAATCAGCTACTTTATTTACTTTCGATAAAGAAAAATACAATTTTGCGCTTAAGAACGGAACTGCTTATAACGAATGGTAAGATCTGATCATATCACTTATTCAATTACCTTAAAATATAGAAACTGTACTGAAATCTCTTAAATCAGTGCAGTTTTTTCATAATAAATCTAACCTTATTCTAATTTTTAAATCAAATGCGTAAGAAAAACGTATATCTTTGCAATAATTATGAATCTTCGATTAAACCATTTATTAAACTTTCATTCTAACGAAGTATAAAGTACCAAAGTTTTTCACTAACGAACAACACAATATGAAGAAGATATTATTTATACTAACCCTTTCTGTTATATTGGCAGCTTGTGGAACTACCTCTCAATACTATGACAGAATGAATGATCTCACTGTAGGTATGACTAAAGAGGAGGCAGCTTACTTGTTGGGATACCCTGAAAGAGTATTAACCGTCAATTACACTAGAGACGGAATACAAGAAGTATTGCAATACCGTAATTATCAGAATGAAGTATATGCGCTTGAATTTTGGAACGATTATCTGACCGGATATGAGTTTTTGTATGATGATGTACCTTTTGTTCCAGCCCCTTATCCTCCTGCTGTATTGCCTCCGATGGGTGGACCAATTATCGTGGTAAATGGAGGTTCGGGAAGACCTCATCATAACAATAACCATAGACCGAATAATCGTCCGAACAACAATAACAACAGGCCGAATAATAATCGCCCGAATAACAACAATAACAATCGTCCAAGTCCCAGCAGACCTTCTAATGAACGTCCGTCAAGCAATCGTCCGTCAACGTCAACACGTCCTGAAAATAACAATCGCCCGGGGTCTTCTGCGGCAACAGAATCAAATAAACGCCCATCGACATCAACACGCCCCAACAGCAATGGTAACAATTCGTCATCAAGCTCTAATGGCAGAGATACAGGAGGCAGAACAAATGCAAATGCTTTGCCAGACAGAAACCCAAGCAAAACTACTTCGGAAAGACCAAGTAGTGTAACTGTACGCCCTACTGAACCGTCAAGAGAAACTACAAATAGGGACAAAACTCCGGTAAGTAATACAACAACAAGACCATCAAGCACTTCCGGTACATCTACAAGCAGTTCGTCAAGACCCAGTTCGTCGTCAACTACATCAAATTATAGTGGTCGCACAACAGGTAGAGAAAGCTCCGGTACTTCGAGCAGCACCAGTTACACAAGACCAAGTTCTACTACTAGTAGCAATTCGAGTAGTTCCGGACGTACATCGAGTACTTCTACCTCTTCAACACGAGTAGAGTCATCGTCGAGTTCAACACCGAGCAGAAGCTCAAGTAGCGAAAGCAGTAGTTCGAGTTCAAGGTCAAGTTCCGGATCAAGTTCAGCAGCTTCTAGTGGAAGAACTTCAGGGAGAAGATAAAACTGAATTAAATAACATCTAAATACAAATAGCCTGTAATATTACAGGCTATTTTTGTCTTCATCATTTTTTATATACTTTTGTATGACTGATTTTTATCAAACAGCACTTCAAAGATGCATTCAACCAATCAAATAGCTTCTTTTGACAAGGTCAATAATACGTACTGGGTGTATCCTTTACTTATCCTCACGGCATTTGTGTACCTATCCGTATTTTCGTTTGCCACAAGCCCACTCTATTGGGATTATATAAGCGACAACGGAACATTCATCATGCTGGGCAAGTTATTTTTAGATGGAAGAATACCTTATCTTGAGTATTTTGATCATAAAGGTCCCATACTTATTTTCATCGAAGCTTTAGGTTTAAGCTTGTCCTCCGACGACCGTACAGGCATATTCATTCTGCAAATAATACAACTGTCAATAACTCTCGCTTTTTTATATAATGCTGCACGCTGCCTGTTATCGACAGTAAACAGCCTGTCTGTACTATTGATCGCTCTCGTATTTTTCACATTTACGATCGAGGGAGGAAATCTATCCGAAGAACATAGTTTACCATTTATTAGCTTCACATTGTGGATTACTATTAAGTTTTGGCTGTCACAAAATCAAGTTAAATCTGCACATTTGCTTCTTATAGGAATTTGTGGGGGAATATTATTTTGGCTACGGCTCAATAATATGGGAGTCGTATGTGCATGCACATTATTTATATTCATTGTCGCTTATAGAAATAAGGATTGGAAGGGTATACGAAAAGTTGTTGTTTATTTTACAATAGGCTTTTTATTGGTAACAGCACCTATAATCGTATACTTTTGGTTATATAATGCTCTTTATGAACTTATATATGCATCCTTCATATTCAATCTGAAATATGTTGATACCAGTGATACCGGATCACTCTTCGGGTCGCTTATAGGAACAGTTATCTATATATTTAAGTGCTGGACACCTTTCATTATATTGGCAGCAGGCACTTTCTTGTTTTACAGAAAACATAAAGATTACAAGGTTATACTTCTGTCTGCTTTACTATTCGTTTTCGGATTGATTACAACTCATACAGGAGCAGCTTATCACCATTATATGACACTGAATATTCCTGTTCTTGTATTCGGGTGCATATTGGGATTATATGCAATAACCTGCAATTCGGAAAAGAAGAAACTGTCATGGATTATCTTTCTTATCGTTTTCATACCTGCCTCTTGGATATGTATAAGCCGCTACGTAACTCTGGAGAAATCTGAAACTCCTCCTTACTACATAGAAAGAGCCAGAGATATAGCCTCAAAAATACCTGAAAGTGAACGCAATTCGGTATATCCTTATATGGTATTATCCAAATTCTTGCCCTCAGCAGGGTTAATGCCTTATAACGGTATTAAATATTTCACGTTGCAGGAGTGGCATGCACGACACGAAAAAAAGATTCTGGACGAAATAAACGAGATGATGGAAACCCATCCTCCGTTATGGGTAATAACCGAATACAGAGATCAAAGTAAAAATAAACGTTTTCTGGAAATTCTGGATGAAAAATATATACCTTACTATCGAAACCATATATTCGAATTGTTCAGGTTAAACGATGGAACAGTTAAGCCGTTAGAAATAAATGATTCGATACAATAAATTAAATGGCTTTGTTTTAGAGAAGGCCATTTAATTTATTGTATATAGCCAGCTGTTAAAATATAGCATACTTCAACCCAATCCGAAAACTTGTTGCCGGATATTTATCTTGATTAGTAATCCCCTCTCCGAAATTTGTGTATGAAAACGAAACATTACACTGACCGAATAAACGTAATTGAGGAGATAAAAAGTAATACCCGTCTATGAATAAAATACTATTACTAAAAGAATAGTTACGTTCCTTTGCTTCAAAACCCGACTGAGTATAATATATCTTATTCCAGCCTAAAAGCTGTGTAATACTTCCGGAAATATAGGTTCGTGTATTAGGATAATAACCTAATTTATAACTGATGTTTAACTCCGTTTTTGAAAAATTATCATCAAAATATCTATACTTATATAATCCAGAATAAGCACCTGCATTAAAAGAACTTTGAAGTGCTAAATTCAAGGGCTTTTCATACCTATAGTCAACATATAGGGCAGCGCCATAATATGAATTAACATTCCTATACCTGCCTGTTTCAATATAGGTATCGCCAACAAAAGATGTCCTTCTTATATTATCGTTAAACCAATATTCGGGAGCTACCCCTCCTTTAATATACGTTCCGGCTTCACGTCTATCCCTATCACCGTACATCCATTTATCATACAATACATTAAAATATAATACAGAATTAGCTTTATCTACAAAATCATTAGCTACTAGAAACGAATCTACAACAGAGACTTCATCCATCAATTGAATCCGATAGTCATAATACCGCTTATTTTTAACCAGTGTAATTTGCTCCGTAAATGCGTTAACTTCATCGTTGCTTAAAGTTTTTTTCAATAAGTTCTTTCTTTGCAATTCTTGCAATATAAACATAGCTTGACGAGCATCCCCAACATCTTCGATACGACCTTTACCGATACCTAATTTCAACGAAATGGTTGAAGATAAGTTATTCTCTTTTTCATAATATGGCTCGACGATATCATTTCCATTGTAGTTACCATAATAATGTGAATCCTCCTCTTGTTTATTATAGTTATAATTGAAATCCAAACGAGGAGCGATTTCGATAAATTTATTGACCTTGAAGAATCTAAAAGATTCATGCTTAAAAGATAGGTTAGTAGATGCATTACGCAAATTGGAAGATTCTCCACTGGAAGAACCTGCACCACCAGTAAGGTAAGCCCAAGTACGCGCCTGCTCTTTTAGTGAATTACTTATTAAGAAGTAATTTAATCCAAGATCTCCATTTAATGAGTTATTTTTACTATAATCCGTTTTATAAAAATTACCTGCTGAATTAAAGGAGAAATCGAGTTCTTTCCTTTTAAAATCGGGATTAACATAACTACCCAACTTATAATCAACCTCCTGTGAAAAACAAAAAGAAACAGATAAGATAAGAATCAAAATAAGAGTAAGTGTTTTTTTCATATTATAAAGGATTTGTTAATGATTAGCAGGCAGCAAACTTAGTTAAAAAAACCAACATAAAAACATAATAAAATCACCTCACGCATAAAAATATTACTTTTTCCACACTTCACAAGACAAATTGTCACATCTAAAATCCACCCTTTATTTTCAAATTAACACTCTTAATCTCCATATAATTGAAAAGCAATAATTTTTATTTAAAAAAACATGGGATCTCAAAAGATTCATTTACATATTGCTATAATTCAGATAATAGTGATAACTTTACACCCCGAATATAAGGAGACTAAAAGTTTCTGCTTATCAAATAATATGGATTGGTTATTAGATGCCATTTTTAAGCCGTCGATGATACAGACGGTTATCTTGATTTCCGTAATTTCGGCTATCGGACTACAACTCGGAAAACTCAAAATATTCAATATTTCATTGGGTATTACTTTCGTCTTTTTTACAGGAATAATTATTGGTCATTTCGGATTGGAAGTCAATCGCGACATGCTTTATTTTGCCCAAAATTTCGGTCTTATCATGTTTGTCTATGCACTGGGAATACAGGTCGGCCCCGGTTTTTTCCCCTCTCTGAAGAAAGGAGGGCTACGCCTCAACATGATGTCAATGGCAGTAGTATTACTGGGAATAGCACTCACCTTTCTAATATATTTTACGACGGATATATCGATGCCCAATATGATGGGTATTCTTTCGGGGGCAGTAACCAATACTCCTGCTCTAGGAGCTGCACAGCAAACGCTTAGACAAATTTCCCCCGGTTCTACAAAAGAACTGGCAGATATGGCTTTAGCCTGTGCCGTTGCTTATCCATTGGGGGTTGTGGGTGTAATTCTGGCAATAGCCTTAATGAGAAAGTGCCTTATTCCTAAAGGTGAAGACATTAATAATAAAGAAAAGAAAGATAAAAGCACATATGTAGGTGAATTTATGGTAACTAATCCAGCTATTGCCGGACGTACCATTAAAGACATTATGAAGTTATCGCCCCGAAAATTCATTATATCACGTATCTGGAGAGACGGAAAAGTAACCATACCTACTTCCGACTCAACACTGGAAATAAACGATCATGTACTTATCATCTCTATTAAATCGGATGTAGAAATGGTTGAAGTGTTATTCGGAGAGCAAGAAGAGGTAGACTGGAATAAAGAAGATATTGACTGGAATCATATAGATAACAGCCATTTAGTATCACGACGTATTATTGTAACCCGAAGCAAAGTAAATGGTGTTAAACTGGGAGCTCTCAGGTTGAGGAATCTCTACGGAATCAACATTACACGCATCGACCGTGCAGGAATAGACTTACTTGCATCACCCGATCTGGCTTTGCAGATTGGAGATAAACTGACTATTGTAGGTGAAAAAGCATCGGTAGACAATGTAGCTAAAATACTGGGTAATGAGTTGGCAAGACTTAAGAATCCCAATCTGATTGCCATCTTCATTGGCATTACACTCGGTTTATTACTGGGAGCTATACCTATTCCTATACCAGGTATCAGTGTACCCATAAAGTTGGGTATTGCCGGAGGTCCTATTATAGTAGGAATTCTCATGGGCGCATTCGGCCCACGCTTTCGCATCACAACTTATACTACTCAAAGTGCAAATCTCATGCTTCGTCAATTGGGAATAGTGGTTTATCTGGCCTGTCTCGGACTCGATTCGGGAGGACAGTTCTTCGATACTTTAATGAATGGGGAAGGATTAATTTGGATAGCTATCGGATTCGGATTAACCATCATTCCTGTACTAATTGTGGGAACAGTAGCTATAAAAGGTTTGAAATTCGACTATGCAAAAACAATAGGTATGCTTTGCGGAAGCATGGCTAACCCTATGGCTCTCAACTATGCAAACACAACAGTAGAAGGTGATGAGCCAGCCGTAGCTTATGCAACCGTATATCCGGTTACCATGTTTCTTAGAATTATCTCTACCCAGCTGATTCTTCTATTCTTCATGTAAAATTTCAGCCCTTTTGTCACTTTCAATCTGTATTATTTTTTGTTTCGGGCTACAAAGTTTGTAACTGTCACTGTAGATATAAGGCGACCATTAGTTAATGATGTAATATCGACTACCCAAACATGTGTAGACTTACCAATATGTATGGGACGTGCTATTGCTTTGACAGTTTCTCCTTGCTTGGCTGAAGATACATGATTAGCACTTATTTGAATACCATAACATGCTTCGTCTTCTGTACATACGATATTTGAAGCAACACCTGCTGCTGTTTCGGCCAATGCAATAGTAGCTCCTCCATGTAGAACTCCCATTGTCTGACTGTTAAATTTACCGACAGGCATAGTCATTTCCAATGTTGGTTCATCATTTTCAATAAACTCCATTTTGAGAGTTTCCATCATTGTATCTTTAATCCTTTCGCGAATGTTATTCTTATCTAATCTCATAAATATGTATCTTTTACACAAAAATAACGATTTATACCGTACGATTGTTTATTAATAAGGCGTTTTAGCTAAACCGACATTGTAAATCACACTAGTAAAGAGTGTTAATAGTCAAAATTGGATATTGATTTATTCTATTAAGGCCTCTGTCTGTCAATTGACTTCCAAGTATAAGAATGGTGTCTTGTTACATTTTTAAAATACAATACTAGAACGTCCGGTTGTTTAAAGACAAACATGTTTAGAAATAAAAACAATACAACCCGAAGAAATAATTCTCCGGGTTGTATAATATGTATATAAATAAATTATAACTTACTATTTACGAGGTTCAGCTCCCATTTGCAATTTAAGAGTTCCTCCTTTCATAAATTCGGCATAAGGAAGCCTTAAGCCATTATCCTCTTTATCATTAAGCCATGCACTCTGGATATAAATATTTTGTTTAGAGTTATTAAGGGCTTCAATTACAAACTCACCTTTACGAACATCTTGAGGCAGCCTGATAGTTACTTTGTCGAATATTGGGCTTCCGATCTGAAATGCAGCGTCGGGAGAAGTCAATCCCTTGACATCAAATAATCCGATAGACGACATCACATACCATGCACCTAACTGTCCCTGATCTTCGTCTTGTCCATAGCCATAACCATGAATACCATCCGTACCGTAGAACTCGTCGCAAATCGCACGTACCCATTTTTGAGTAAGATCAGGTCGTCCCGAAAAATTAAACAACCAAGAGATATGCAAATTAGGTTGATTACCATGATTGTACAACCCTTGTAATCCGGCAAAAGCATCAATATTTGTACCTCCTCCAAAAATTTCCTTCTGAGAGATGGTAAATATACTATCCAAACGGTTATTGAATTCTTCTTTACCCAGAGTTTCGACCAACTCCTCGGCATCATGAGGAACATAGAAGGTATATTGCCAAGCATTACCTTCCTGAAAACCAACCCAAGGAGCGGAAGGATCGAAATCTTTGATAAATTCGCCTTTTTCATCTTTGGGTCTCATAAACTTAACTGACGGATCGTATACTTCTTTCCAACCTTTCGACAATTTCATTAACTGCTCATAATCGGCAGTTTTACCTAAAGCTTTGGCAAATTGAGCCACAGCATAAGCACTGAAAGAATATTCGAGAGTATGGGAAGTTCCAAAAGGCGAACCTTCAGTTGTCAGCTCCTCTTGTCCGGGCTTGCTTACTATGTAAGGTGCATAGCCTCGTTTTACAAATGCACCCACATCCATTTTACCTGCTCCGGCAATACGTCCTTCTGACTCCAACTCGTTTTTGCGTGCTGCCTGATAAGCCAGTTCTTCATCAAAACCACGTATACCAATATTGTGGGCAGCAGCAATGGCTAGACCGGTAAAGTTAGTTCCTACACCCGATACAAACTTGCTGGTTGCAATACCGTCACCCAACCACCCTGCATCTTTATAAACAAGCAACTGGCTTTGAACCCAGTCTGCATAATATTCGGGATAAGCCAATGCCCACAACTGAGTAAGATTCCAATAACCTCCCCAAATTGCATCAGTATTATAATGATTATGCTTAGGTTTTCCATCAGCAGCAAGCTCTATTTGCCCTACAGTACCATCATTTTTAGGATAAGCTCCGTTTACATCGCTAGCCAGACCACGTCCTAAAAGAGCATGAAACAAAGAGGTATAAAATTTAATTTTATCATCTTCATTTTTAGTTTCTACGTTGATACGCCCTAAGTAATCGTTCCATGTACCAAGAGCCTGTTCTTTTGCCTGATCGAAAGTCAGGTCTTTAGCTTCCGTTTCAAGATTCAGGCGTGCATTATCAATAGAAGTGTACGATAATCCTACTTTTATAGTAATGGCTTCATTTTCTTTGGTATCGTATGTAAGGTACATACCTGCACCAATACCTTTAACTTCTTTCTGACCGGCTGTATATATACTGTCTATAAATGTTCCGTAGCCAATAGGTGCTTTATCCGGAATTGCCGAAAAATACATCGTAACTACTGCATCTTCCTGATATTTTTTCACGTATTCGGGTTTAGTAACTACATACCCTTCAATCCGTCCATCATCGGTTAATGCAACCTGAGCATCTACAACTGCCCCACTCTCTCCCTGGCGATGTCCTATATCAAAAATAACATTCGATTCCTTTGATTCGGGAAACGTATATCGATGAAAACCCACCCTGTCTGTTGCCGTAAGTTCGGCTTTTACGTTATAATCTTTCAGAAATACCGAATAATATCCAGAAGTTGCAAACTCATCCTTACGGTCGAAACGCGAACGGTAACCACCATCGGGATTTTCGAGTATACCCGGTTGTGTCTGCAGCTGTCCTACAGTAGGAGCAAATACCACGCCTCCGATCTGAAATTCGTGGAAGTTGGCAAACCCTTCGATTGAAGTATGCCGTTCATCATAACCTACAGCCTCCCATCCCCATTTATTTCCATAATGACCGTTGGTCGATGGAGCCAACTTAGCCATTCCAAAAGGTTTGGAAGCAGGTGTATAGAAAAACCAACGACTGTGTGCCGTACCAATATTAGGCTTTACATACTGTGTGAAATCCGGTTTATTGGTCGGCTCTTTACCAGAGTCACACCCCATAAACGACAGAGTTAAAACAGATAAACTAAGAAAAATTAATTTCATAAATCAGGTATTATTAAAGATTATCAAATTCAATCAATCGGAAAGCGTAGGCCCCCATTTCCGTAAATCCTCACCTTCGAGATTAGCTAAACCGTAATTAAAGAAATAAAACATTCGCCCGCTTTCACGTGTATATACATCGCCGGGCATATCATACGTTTTACCTTTAGTTATTACTTTAATGCCCACTTTTGTGTCAGAATTGTAAATTATATATTGAGCGTCTTTCGTAGAAAATTTCAATGTATCGCTTTCATTTCTCGTAATTAATTCAAAATTAGCGGTATCTTTCTCATTAGGGTAAAAATATTCCACCTCTTCCGATTCATTTAGGAAAGCATAAGTCATGTATCCATTGGAATTAAATAAAACCACTTTTTTCTTTTTTGTCGGGATATCAAAGGAAAACAGGTGTTCTTCTATTTCGACCGACAAACGGCGGGTATTAACAATTTCTTCCAAACCTTTACCATTCCATTCAAATATAGTAGTATTAATAAACTGAGGAATCGAATAATCAAGCCCCTCTTCTACTCGATATATTTCTCTCGGATTATTGTTTACGACATCAAATGTAGCAAACTGATGCCAGCAACAGCCGCTCTTTGTCATGGTAAACAATTGCTTATCTTCAGCATTAACTCCAAACATCCCACAATAGTCTTGTGCCAACCTTGTAAACCCTTCACTAAAAACAAAACGTTCATTATCTGCCAGATATACTTCATAAGAAGGTCCATGATAACAACTATTCTGACCATCTTGTATGGCAAAATCTTTTACCCCATCGAAATTAAAATCTTCATACATAATCACACTTTGCTCTCCGTAGGGTATTTCTTTCACATTAATCTCTACCGAATTGCCGGTATGATTAACAGCCAGTTCCTCTGCTTCTATTCGTATAAGCTCCTTATCAGTTCCTTTTTTATAAATAGCAATCCATCCGGGAGAAAACACTTCAGTTGTATCCGCAACATAGACTTTTCCATAATAAAGATCTGAAAAAGAATCGGTAACAAATGTTTGCTGAGAAAATATCATCAAACTTAAACTAAAAAAAAGGCAACTAACAATAAGTTTATTCATATACTTTGAGGAGATTTCTAAATCCTATTTTCATGTAAATATAAAAAAAATAGAGGGTTGAACCAATAATAAAAGGAGTTGTCATCCCGACAACTCCTTTCCACACTTATCTGTCAAATTGTAATATCAACTCACTTCTGCAAATTTTCCCAATGCAGAGAGTGATAAAATCAAACATAACACCTAATAATTTTTAGTTCCCACATAAACAGAAAATCAACAAACAGAATAAATTACCTTCAACAATCTTTTTTACCAGAAAACAACTAATAACATCAACTATAACCTAAGAACAATCGTAACTACATAAAAAGAACAAACATCAACTCATTTAGACACATTTATACCACAAAAATAATCAAATAGTTTATATAAAAGAAAAATAAATTACACTTTATTAGTTAAATTTCATATTATAACTCAATTTGATTCGGAACAATCCTAGTTTCTATTTTTAAGACACTCAATACATGATATTGAATGAATTTTGCGTAATTTGCATTCTGGAGTATATACAAGCAATAGACTGAAAAGAATATTCTATTATGGAATTTGAAAAAATGATATTATCTCCCATATTCAATGGGCTTACAGCTGATGATTTAAAAGATTTATTGACAAATATTCATTGCGATGTACAATCTTTTGCAAAGGGAGAAATTCTCGCTATGCAAGATGAGCCTTGCAACAGATTGATTATTCTAATAGATGGTTATGTCAAAGCCGAAATGGCAGATGCATCGGCTAAAGTGGTGAAAGTAGAGGATATTTATGCTCCGAACCCTTTGGCTGTACTATTTTTGTTCGGGAAAAATAACCGATTTCCAGTGCAGGTTACAGCCCAAGAAAATGTATCGGCTTTGGTTATCCCCAAACCTTCGATATTGAAAATGCTTCAACACAACGAACAAGTATTGCTCAATTTCCTCAATATATCGGCAATGTATGCCTCTATGCTATCAAAAAAACTCCACTTCATGTCTTTCAGGACAATCCGCCAGAAGTTAGCCATGTATTTTATTGAACTTACCAAGCCAGATAAAACAGTAGCAGAGTTGGATCGTACCCAATTGGCACTATCGGAATATTTTGGGGTATCACGTCCATCTCTGGCTCGCGAGTTAGCCAATATGCAGGATGATGGATTGATAGAAATAAATAAAAAGCATGTAAAGATTTTAGATAGGAGTAAATTAATTCAGTTGATATCATTCTAGAGAATAAGCGATCCTGGACATACCTTAAAAATAACAACAGCTAAATTCCGGTTATTTATCGGCTCTTAAATATTGGGTTACCTGATCGCCTTTACTGTTTGTGATCCAGAGTGTATCGCCATTAATTAGGTAGTCTTGGGTATACTGGTTTAATATAATTTGAGTTTTATTGATAGAATAGCGTTGCTTGTTTAATTCATTCTGAACCTTTCCTTCTGCAAAGGTGAAATAAGAATAGAATTCAGCATTAAACACACGTGTCATTACCAAACTATCTGTATTTGGATAATAATTATTCCAAACACCTAAAACAGGATTTGGTGTGTCAAGTTCATCAACAGGTTCATCACAAGATGCAAATACCATTACTGATAAACAAAAACACAATATACTTTTCAAAGCTATATCCATACTTCTTAAACTACAACAACAAATATAGTATTTTACCTCCTTTATATAATATAACAAAAAATGCTTATTGATACAATCAATAAGTATGAATCATTCATATGATTAAGCATTAAAATATTTCTCAAAAACACACAACAATAAACAACTGATTAACAGAAATATAAATACAACACATCAAAAAAAAGAAGAAAAAAAGCAATATCAAATGCAACGAATATTAGAACTATGTGTCTTATATACAAAAGCAATAACGCATGTAACGTATTTTTATTATATATTGGATCTATACAAGAGAGAAAATCTCAGGGCTACCTACAAACAACAACAGAAATGAAACAACAACGACTAAAGGTAGCTAAACAACACTAAAACCCTCTATTAGGAAAAAAAGGCCGGAATTTGATTCCGGCCTTTTTGGTTATAATAATTAAAGCTGATTCTCCTTCAACACAATTCGAATATTTAACTTGCAAGAAATGCTTGCATATCGTCTTCAACAGTTGTTATTCCACCTATTCCAAAATTCTCCACCAATACCTTAGCAACATTTGGAGACAAAAATCCCGGTAATGTTGGTCCTAAGTGAATATTCTTCACTCCCAAATGAAGTAAAGCAAGCAAAACAATCACCGCTTTTTGTTCGTACCAAGCAATGTTATAAACAATAGGTAAGTCATTAATATCTTCCAGTCCGAATACTTCTTTTAGTTTCAAAGCTATAACAGCAAGTGAGTAGCTGTCGTTACATTGTCCGGCATCCAATACACGAGGTATACCCCCAATATCGCCCAACGGAAGTTTATTGTATCTGTATTTAGCACATCCGGCTGTTAATATTACTGTATCTTGAGGTAAAGCCTGAGCAAAATCAGTATAATAACTACGGCTTTTCATACGGCCATCGCATCCTGCCATTACAAAGAATTTACGGATTGCTCCACTTTTTACTGCTTCGACCACCTTATCTGCTACAGCCATCACTTGATTATGAGCAAAACCACCTACAATTGTACCTGTTTCGATTTCGCGTGGAGCCTGAGATATTTTGGCCATTGCTATAATTTCAGAAAAATCCTTCGGTTGACCGTCTTTGCGTTCTTCAATATGTTTTGCACCATCAAGACCTGCTGCTCCGGTCGTAAAAATACGTCCACGATATGAAGCTGATTTTGAAGGGGGAACTATGCAGTTTGTCGTAAACAAAATAGGCCCGTTAAATGATTCAAAATCTTCTTTTTGTTGCCACCATGCTCCACCATAGTTTCCAACCAAATGTTTGTATTTTTTCAGCTCCGGATAATAATGAGCCGGTAACATTTCACTGTGTGTATATACATCAATACCTGTCCCTTCGGTCTGTATCAATAGATCTTCGATATCACGCAAATCATGCCCGCTAATCAATATGCCCGGATTACCCTTTACTCCTATATTTACTTCTGTCACTTCAGGGTTACCATATTTACCCGTATTAGCGGCATCTAAAAGTGCCATAGCCTGCACACCGTATTTACCTGTTTCGAGAGTTAGCCCGATTAACTCGTCAACCGATATATCTTCTCGTGTCAATTGAACCAGTGCACGTTGCATAAATCCCGATATTTCATCGTCTATTTTATCCAGATTGTAGGCATGCTCTGCATAGGCAGCCATTCCTTTCAATCCATAATGTACCAATTCTTTCAGTGACCGTATATCCTCATCTTTTGTACGTAAAACCCCAACTTCTTTTGCTTTGGTCATAAACTCAGACTCTGAACCATTCCATAAACATTCGTCAGGTAAATTTACAGGAACATTTACTAACAAACCTGCTAATTCTGCTTTCAGGGCTAAGCCTTCTTTTACTTTATTTTTAATGGCTTCGAAATCGAAATTTGCATTTGTAATACTAATGAACATAGCATCAATAACAAACTTATCTGCTACAGCCGAAGCATTATTCTCTTTTCTTAAAGCATCATTGTATACTGCAATTCCACGTGCTACAAATAGCAACAGATCTTGAATATCCGACACTTCGGGAGTTTTTCCACACACACCCATTATTTCACATCCTGTACCTTTGGATGTTTCTTGACATTGAAAACAAAACATATTACTCATGGTCATATATATATTTTAGTGGTTGATCATTGATAAGACAAAACTATAGAATCTATATCCATTGGTTTGTATCATATGTTACATTGCTTATAATATTGCATTTTTATAATCATCGGGCACTTTGCTTTTATGGTTGAACTCCTCACAAAAGAAGGCAACTATAATAACAGTTAAATATCAAGAGATTAATTAATTTATATAAAATTTCACAATCAATATCGAAAAAAAAGGCCGGAATGACTTGTTTTTGATTTTTTTCAATAACTTAGGGAAACTTATGCCGACTTAAGTAAGGTCTACGACCTGTTTAATGTCGGGGAACTATAACGAACCTTGGTTTGTTATATCCATAAAAAGTTCTTTAAATACTTTATTTACTTAATAGGGCTATGACTGGATGGGAGATTAAAGATCTTCTTGGCATGCTGAAGAAAGCACAAGAGGGTGATATTAGAGAATTAAATCATATGACTGCCAGTTATACATCGGAATGTACTGTAAATAAAGAATACAGTACGATGGTTATAAAGCGACAGTTTGAAGTAGAAAACAAGGACGGAGAAAGGTGTATTCTCAACTCTGAGCCAATCAAAAATGAAGAAACCGAAACTTCAGCAGATACACAGTGGGGGCTTACTATATTACAATTGAATACGTTAGGCAGTTCTGTTAAAAGCTATTGCATACCCAACAATGCAAAAAAATCGAGAATAAGACTCATCGATAATAATATTCTCGAAATTCTCTCCGGCGAAAAAACTGTCACAACACACATAAGCGAAATCGAACGCAAACTAAAGCCTATTTATGGTATCGCAACCGAAGATGAAATACAGGAAGCATTTGATACTCTTTCGTGTCAACAGTATGTAATAACATCACTCATTGAAGTGGTGTACCATTCACTAGAAAGTAAAACTCTTGGTATTTTAGAATTCGAAGATGACGAATATGTATCGATCATCAATATCGAAAACAACCCCGTAAGAATTATCATTTATCTAGATACGGCAGATAATCTACTAAAAACCATAGAACATGCGGACAAACTAATGTCTGAAAAATTTTATGAAAAAGTTTTAAGAGGAATGTATCCATCGATGCTTGAACTCAAAAATGAATACTGGCTCGAAGAATCTGAAGAAGGGGTTGAAACCATAACTCCTGATGAATTTAAGGAGCGAATAACTATAACGGAAATTACGTTCAACTCGGATAATACGGTCACAGTCACATGTGATGCCGACGAAATGTTTGGAGAACAAAATATCCTTATAAATACCGATGCCAAAGGCAACTATAAAGCTTCATCACTTGCCGATTAAATCACAAAAGAATTCCCATTCATGCACTTAGTCCTTTAATAATTCCACATGAAGTATATAACAACATTATTAACACTGGTATTTACGGCAATTACAGCTTGTCATGCAGCTCCTATAACAACATCAAGCGACGATACCATACATATTGAATCTGCACCTTTCCTTCCTGTAGATTTCCAGAATGAAAAGGTAAATATTTTTATCGATGGAATGTACAGAGGCAGCGAGCCCTCGGAGTTTACACCTATGCTTCAAGAAGACTGGTACGATTTTTACAAAGACGAACCAACCGGCAAATTTATCTTGGATAAAGCACAAATAACGGTAGTCAAAGAATATGATGACTGTTTAGGAGATTCCACCACATTTGTAAGATCAAGAGATGCCATAATTATGATAAAAGGTATAGTGCCGAAAAGCAAAACTATCAATAGTTTTACTACGGAAAAAACAGCACTGGCTCCCGGCGAAAAATTATCTTTTACATTCAACAATACAGAGTACACACTCAAGGCTGATGGTATATATACAGACGAGAATAATGTTTATGTTATAGATGGATATCCTGCGGAAAGATTCCATAATGAAGTAATCAATTACAAACTCTACCTATATACAAAGGACAAAAAACAACTTTTAATATCCGTCCCCAGATTTAATGATACTTTTGTACAGATATTATTCATCGGAGATTTGAATGAAGATGGAAAACCCGATTTTATATTTGATACCTCTCGTGATTATGAGGAAAAACGGGTGACTCTTTTTCTTTCATATCCTGCAAAAGATACAAAGATAGTAATACCTACGGATGAGGCTTCGTATCAATTTGATTGCTAAACCTTCCGTTAAAGTATATATGAAAAAATATTTTGCATCCTTCAACATTTTATCAATCGAAGAACTGAACCGTATGAATCCTTTTCTAACCACAAGGGAAATAAAAAAAGGTGATTTCTTGATTCAGGCTAAATATATCTGCAAAGAAATAGCATTTATCAAATCGGGCGTATTACGTTCCTATTTTACTGATAACGAAGGCACAGAAACCATAAATTGTATTACTTTCGAAGGCGAAATGATGGCGGCCTTCTCTAGTTTCATTAAACAAACGCCTACCGACGAAAATATTCAGGCTATTATAGATACAAGAATAGAGGTACTACAAAAAACTGATTTGGATTATCTGTATGAGGTAAGTCCTCAATGGCAAAAATTAGGAAGAGTTCTTACCGAGATACAATATCTGAAACTTGAAGAACGTATTATTTCCTTTTTGAAAGACGATGCAACTAAACGATACAAACTGTTAGAAAAGAATAATTCTGAGTATATAAAACGCATTCCCTTACACTATATTGCATCTTATCTCGGTATATCTACCCGACATCTTACCCGCATACGAAAATCACTTTTATAGACATTTGTCTTAAACGTGTATGGATACTTGGATATACTTTTGCATAAACAAATCCAAAAACAGATTAAAATAAAAACTGTAATGAAAAAGATACTCATAATAGACGGACACCCCAATAAAGAAAGTTTAAATTTTGCTTTAGCCAATTCATATCAAAAAGGAGCAGAGAGTAGTGGAGCCGAAGTCAGAAAAATCAGGATAGCTGATCTTAACTTTTCACCTAACTTAAAATATGGCTATCAAAAACGTACCGAACTCGAGCCTGATTTAGTTGAAGCATTCAAAGCGATCCAATGGGCAGATCATTTAGTCTGGGTACATCCTGTATGGTGGGGAGGTTTACCTGCCATACTGAAAGGGTTTATCGACAGGGTTTTTCTCCCGGGACTTACTTTCCGCCCGATACCGGATTCATGGAAATGGGAAAAACTTCTGAAAGGGAAAACAGCTCATATTATTACGACCCTAGATCAGCCGGCATGGTACTATGGTCTTGTCTATAATGCACCAAGTGTAAATCAACTCAAAAAGTGCACATTACAATTTTGCGGAATAAATAAAGTAACTGTTACTTATATCGGAATAGTTAAAAACTCAGATGAAAATATTCGCAAAAAATGGCTTTCAAAAATAGAAAAATCAGGACAAAAACTAAAATAAATTCATTTAATGCCGATTTGTTGTTATGTATTTACTGACTCGAAAATCCCTTTCTGCATAATTTTTCAATAAAAGCTCAAGCCCACGATTAAAGACAATACGCACAGCAGCAGGATCAACGTATCCATATAATTGATCCAGATAACCAGATAGACCTTCACCTCCCAACGAATGAGCTATTTCCTGATCCGTATACTCTCTGAGAGAACGTATGTAGTCAATCATTTCAAGCATAACTTTCTCATATTCATTTCGGGGAGAAATGGGCTTAAACAGATCATCAATCCGGCTCATAGTAACAGGAAGGCTTCCTGTATTATCAAGCGTCCACCCCCTGTCGTTATTATTCTCTGTGGGCCTTGTCAATTTTAATGGTGGTATTTTCCTGATTACTACCTCAGGCGTAGAAGATATACTAGGCTTTATAACGTTTTTTTCTTCCGGTTTCTCAGGCTTAGCTGATAAGACTTGCCGAGAAGTTGGTTTCGTCTGACGGGACTGCACTTGCTTTTTCTCTGGATTCGGTTTATTTAATATAGCAGGCTTTGAATTTGGCGCCTGCTCCTTTTTCTTTTTCGTGCTGCTTTTGAATATATAAAAACCAAACACACCAGGTATGCCAACTCCAAGCAACATTGCTCCTAATTTTTCCCATACCGACATCCCATCAAGAGGTTTTTCTCCTTTCAGATGATCAGATAAAGCTTTTAAAGATAATTGTACTGCTTGCTTATGTTTTCCCGTTTTATTTTGCGGAACTATAAAATCCGAAACCATATTTTGTATCGCTTTATCTGATAACTTCTCCTTATCCAATGAACTGAATACATATACCCCTTTGGGGTAAAAAACGAAAACGATATCAGCATTCAAATTCTTATATTCAACTGCCATTCGTACCGTTTTCTCTTTCGAGTCATTTTTCCGCAAATTCAGAGCCCGTCCAAACACAGAATCCTCTCCTTCTTCATTTAGTGTAGTTACTACTGCAACTTTATACATGGTCGAATCCTGAAAATTTTTAATAAAGCGGGCTATCTCCATTTCGTCCTGTGACGAAATAATATTAGCATAATCCCTGATTTGTCCATCGAAAAAACGAGATACCAATAAATCAATCAGCTTTTTTATAACCTCCGATTGTTCTGTATCAGGAGTATCACTCAGATATTTATTATACTCGTTTTGCCAACGTTCTATTTTTAGCGGAGAAATAAAAGGGGATATCTTCAATGAATTTCTATTATACAGTATGCTTAACTGAGATGTTGTAAAAGTTCTGTTTCGAGGCCTTATCAAAATCACAAAATCATCAGCATATTCCTTTGCTTCTGAAATGTACCACTTATCATCGCTGACCGATGATTTAAATGCCCGGAAATAAGGAGATTTTATCGAATAATCATTTTGAGTAACCACATATATACCGGGCAAAGCCTCCAACGAGTCTTTAAAAGACTGGATATCCGAATTTAAATTCTCAGCTTGCTGAACAGTAAATAATTTAGAATTATCTTTCACCCATGTCAAAGCGGGTTTAGCCGGAATTGCCTTACGTTTTCGAGGTGCAGATGAAACCTGTAAAAAATGAGACAATAATATTAAAAATAAAAAACAAATACGCAATCCTCGCATTATTTGGTAAGTTGTTAGTTTAATTACAAAGCTAAAAATTTCAAAGGCAAACGTACAAAAAAATCACATTTGCCAATTTATTAAAAGTCCCGATTGTCAGATTCCCTAAAAATACTCCAATAAATTTGACTATAAAGGCAAGAAATAAATTACAAAAAATAAAAACCATGTTGTTAAACACACCTTTACCCACCAAAAGCAACAACATACTAATTAATAGATACTTAATAAAACAAAGTCTAAAAAAGAAAAGAAAATAAACATATAATAAGACACTATTTAAGAGAAAATAACTTTTATGGGGTTGTGTAAAATGATCATATTCTTTACTTTTGCTCAGATCGAAATTTTAACAATTAACGAATGCAGATTAAAAGTTTTTCTATTAAGACCGTAATTGCCGGATTAAGCTTTATGCTTGTCTGCGCTACATTATCCGCCAAGGAGAAAAAAAGCGAGACTACAGAACAAGAGCAAACACCTAAAATTACCACTATAGAGAAAAAAATAGGTCTTCCCCTTCCTAACGACAGTACAATATTATCACTTTACAGCGAAGCTGTTACATGGCTTAAAACCCCTTATCGCAGAGGTGGAACCAGCCCTAAAGGTATGGACTGTTCGGGATTGACCACTACTATTTACAAAAATGTTTTTGGTATAAAATTGCAACGAAGCAGTAGAGACATATCTGCACAAGACGTAAAAGATCTGGGTAAAGACGATCTGAAACCTGGCGATCTGGTTTTCTTCGGAACATCTTCGAGAAAAGGAAAAAGAGTAAATCATGTAGGAGTATTTTTAGGTGATCGCCGTTTTATTCATGCGTCCTGCTCTAATGGCGTAATTATAAGTAGCCTTGATGAGGCTTATTATCGTCGAACATGGATTAAAGGAGGAAGAGTAAAACAACACGAAAAACAACAAACGGATAAAATACCGACTACTTAACAATATAGAAAAGTTAAACTTAAAACACTCTGAGGAATCGGGGTGTTTTTTTTTATTTATTGCTAACTTTAATCTATATTCGCATTATTAAATTTTCCGTCGAACGTAAAAGAATTATGATAGAAGATATAGAGAAAACCGTAAATGACATAAATGAGCATTGTCCGATTCAAATTGATCAGACTACCCGCTTAGACAAATGCGAGTCATTACCAAACAATACTTTCAGATTCGATTTTACTTTTCTGTTTATAGATGCAACCAAAATAGATACAGTAGAATTCAGAACCCAAATGAGGGATATATTACTTTATAATATACAATGTAATCCTCAAATGACACTTCTAAAAGAAAATCACGCAACATTCATTTATTACTGTGTCGACGAAAATAAAAATTCACTGGGTACACTTACTATTACCCCTGACGATTATGCCAAGCCTGCTAAAAAACCGGAGTTATTCGATCCGACAACAATCACACCCGATAATCTCCAAAAAATACTACACGATCTGGTAAAGAAAACAAAGAAACAACTACCTCTTTTCACCGAAGAAAGTGGCATAAACATGATTGACTGCAGTACCTACAACAAAACCTTAGAGTACACCTGCAAACTTCTGAATGAGGATGTATCGAGGTTCGACAGTATTTATTTTAAAACAACGGCAATACCTGCAGCCGTTCAATCTTTAAAAAATAATCCAGACATGAGATACTTTGCTGAGCAAGGGGTGTCGATTCGAAATATTTATCTAGATAAGCATAACAAATACCTTTGTTCGATAGATATATCTCCCGAAGATTATAAATAATATCACTTACACGAATGAAAAACACATTAAATCGTTTTTACTTATCACTTTCAACAATAGTAATAAGTCTCCTTTTTGTACAATGTAATGGAGATAAAACGAACTTCATACTCAAAAATATAGCAAATGAGGTAAACAAATCTTGTCCGACCACTTTAGATGAAATAACAAGACTTGACAGCTGTCAGGCATTACCCAATAAAATATTGAGATATAATTACACCATGATCGACCAAGAAGCTCTTAGTAGTCAGGAGATGGAAGTATTCAAATTATATCAAGAAAAGTATTTACTATCAGATATATTGCAAAGCAGAAGTGAATTACAGGTTTTATTTGATATAAATACAACATTCCAATATGCCTATTATACCGAAAGCGGTAAAGAATTGGCTACTATAACTATTGGACCAGACGAATACAATAAAAAACATGATATACAATCGGATGAATATGTACATAACCAAATAACCAAAATAGTTGACGTACTTAAACAACAACTTCCAATGATAGATGACGAAGAGGAGTTTCTTGAAATAAAAACAGCTTATCCCAGAACACTTATCTATTACGTTAAAAAAAATAATATTGTAAAGCCTGCTCCTTTTGATAGCATCGCATTTATAAAAACAGAAAAAGAAGCGATAACTAAAAACATTAATAACAATATTTTCAGCACTTTAATTGACAGTGCAAATATCTCATATCAATATAAATACATCGATAAAGAAGGTGAATATCTATGTACCTTAAGTATATCTCCCGAAGATTATTGATAAGTATATAATTAATAATGAAATAAGCTTGGAAATTATTCCAAGCTTATTTCATTATTAACCAATATATTTTTTACTCTGCAAATTTCAGTCCTTGAGTTTTATTCCATCCACCACGAGTGAAATCAGGAATCTCAACAGGCATAGAACCTTTATCCAAAGATATTTCGGTTAGAGGTATAAGGCAACACCATTCAGCTAAATCATATACATCCATATCTAAAGGAAGACCTTTTTGTAAGCAATGGATCAAACGATAATCCATTATGAAATCCATTCCTCCATGACCTCCTACTTTTTTGGCTTGTTCTTCAATTCCTTTAGCAATCGGATGTTTATATTTTTCCATCAAAGCCTTACGAACATCATCAGGTACAAATTTATGAGCATTCAGATTCTCGTGATTAGCAGCAACTTCGGAACTTATTTCACTCTGATCCAAAGCAAAGCCTTCTACCGGATATTTGTTCGCAAATCCCTTTGTCCCTGTCAATTGATACATACGGCTATACGGACGTGGAGAGGTTACATTGTGTTGAATCTGAATTGATTTTCCGTTTTCGGTACGAATCATAGTCATAGTGTGATCACCGTTGCGGAAATTTTTAACATCCCTACCCGTTTTTTCTTTAATAAATGCAGGGTTACCAATAGCTTTTGTATCAACCGATACCAAGAAGTTCATTTTATCACCACGATGAATATTCATTACCTGACAAACAGGACCTATACCATGAGTTGGGTATACATCACCACGATGTTTTTCGTTATAATCCATACGCCAGTTGTTCCAATATTGATCCCAGAAAGGTTGAAGTCCGTGAATATAAGCTCCTTCTCCATGAATTACTTCACCAAACAAACCTTGTTGAGCCATATTCAGAGATGTAAGTTCAAAAAAGTCATACACACAATTTTCTAATTGCATACAGTGTTTACGGGTTTGCTCCGATGTATTTATCAGTGCCCATATTTCATCCATATTCATGGCTGCAGGTACTTCAATAGCTACATGCTTACCATCTTTCATAGCCTGCACTCCAATTTTGGCATGACTTGCCCAATCGGTAGCAACATAAATAAGGTCTACGTTAGGCAAAGCTGTAACTTTACGCCACACCGAAGTATCTCCATAAAATTCAAGAGCTTTTGGCTTACCTGCCTTTTCGAGTATTTCATTAGCTGACTTGGTATTTTTTTCCAATACATCACACAAAGCTACGACTTCAACTCCGGGTATATGTGTCATGCGGTTTACAGCTCCGGGACCTCGCATCCCCAAACCTATAAAAGCTACTCTTACTGTTGGAAGAGGTTCTGTCGCTAAATTCAAAACATCCTTTTGTCCTGCCGGACGGGGAGGTGTCGGGGTTTTTATCATTTGAGCCGAGATAGTAGTCGAACCCAATAAAAAACTCGTAATCAGCAATAATGCGAAAATTTTGTTTTTCATAATTAATAAATATTTTAATAGTTAATTAAGTATACTAATTTATTGTTGTATTTTTTCTAACACACCTTATCGGGCTTATTTCTCTTTTTTTCCTTTGTGAAAAACGAAACAAGAGATCAAGACTGTACATCGGTGATAGAGTAACAATAGAATATCTAAATACAGCTACCTCTTATCAGGTCAATGCCTGTTGATAAAGATCTTTATCTTCTGCACTTTTCTCTACTTCCAATACAATTACAAAGGGTTGTCCCGATATATAATCAGCAGGTAAAGCAATATTATACAAACTGTTATTTTGCTTATTTCGTCCTGCATTTATAATATCCACCGGCTTATTTTCTGATAGAAAATAGGCTTTTAGAGGCTTCACACCGCCTTTAGGTATTTCGACATGAAGCATATTATTGATCGGTCTATTAAAAACGGTCAGATATATTTTATTATCCTTTTGAGTAAAATATCCCCATCCTTGCTTTTTAAAGTCGGTGTATGAACATCCATAAACAGCTTCGTTATTTACTTTCATCCAATCGCCAATTTCCTGAGCTATTTTGGTTTCTTCGGGGCGAATATTTCCTTTTCCGTCAGGTCCAAAATTAAGCACAAAATTACCGTCCATCGAAACCGATCTTACAAGCATATCAATCAAATCATATGAGCTTTTCACATACCCTCTCCAATCGGAATGGTATCCCCACTGATTTTCGGGTATAGTCATCACACAATCCCAATCATTACCATTAACATCTGCAATGGAAGTGGGTAAGTCACGCTCCCACCCTTGTTCATAATCGCCCATCAAATCGCCATTCGAATCGAAGTGACGCTTGCCGTTTTCATCCGCTCTGAAACGGCTTCCTATAATCAATCCGGGACGCAATGCTCTCATCTCGGTCTCCAAATCATCCGTAAATTTAGCTTCTTCTATCCATGCCTTATCCCAAGTTCCATCAAACCAAAGCCCTTTGGCGGTAGGATAATCGGTGAGCAACTCAATCAACTGATTACGTGTAAACTGCTTGAATTCCTCGTAACCAGCTTTTTCCTCATTAGTTACAGGTACTGCACTTCTGTATCCTTTCTGATGCCAATCGATAATCGAGAAATAGAGATATACATCAATACCTTCTGCATCGTAAGCATCTACAATTTCTCTCAAGAGGTCTTTTTGATAGGGAGTATTTTTTATTGTATAGTCGGTATATTTACTTGGCCAGATACAAAATCCATCGTGATGTTTAGTCGTTATAATCATGTATTTGGCACCCATATACTTTGCCTGTTTAGCCCATTTTCTGGCATCAAATGCTGTTGGGTTAAATTCTTTGTAAAGATTATCATAATCTTCCTTAGGCATCTCTTTCCAGGAACGAATCCATTCGGCTGCTCCAGGATAATACTTTCCATTCCAATGACCTCCGGCTATTGCATATACACCCCAATGGATAAATTGACCTAAGCCATACTCTCTCCATTTTTGCATCTCGGCATCCGTACGCTTTCCTAATCGATGAGTCCCATGTTGTAATGGTATTGACGACCTTTTAGTTTGTGCAAAACCCTGTGTAAATGCAATATTAGATATAAGAATAATCAAAAATAGTATTTTTTTCATGATTTATAGCTTAAAAAAGTAATATTTAAAAGGTCTTCGACCTTATAGTCCAATATGTTCGTTTTTATTTTCTATTGGTTTACTTATATCCGATCTTTTAGTAGGATTCCCGATATAATTCCACAAGATTTTATCGTCATACGTTTCTCCTCTGTATAAAGCCTTTACCTCTACTTCATTGACACCCTCTTTGAGTTGGATATTTTCAAAAATATAATGTACACCGGTTGTCCCCTTCTTGTAATTTTTAACCTCAACTCCATTGACAAATAACCGGGGGACTCCGATATTTGAATAGACGGTTACAGGTGTTATTTTATTCTCCCGTTCGGTTACCCTTCGTTGAGTTAAATACAATACAGGCTCTTTACTCCAATTGGCTTTATACCAAAAGAAAGGGTCTTTCTTGAGCTTTCGGTCGAAGGTTACCAGCCCTTTCATATTACGTGCCTCAACTCCTCCTTGCGACGATGCAGGCGTTGCAAAATCGAACGTATTCCACAGATAGGAAGCCAACAAATAGGGATGATTGGCAATATACCCCCACTGAATTTCGTGAAATCGGGTGGCAAAAGTTTCATTATACTGTTTATCGAATCCGCAGCAATCGCCCACATCCCCCACCACTTCTTGTTGATGGTAGATATTAGCCTCCGTTCCGTATTCTGCCAGCATTATTTTATAATCGGGATAGTCTTTTTCCATCCCTTCGATCCAAGGCTCCATATCCTGAATCTTTTTTTCGTACCATCCGAAATACCGATTGATACCCTGTATATCGGCATTCATATTCACACCATGCCCCGGATCACCATATCCGTTAACCGATACGGTATATCTGTAAGGGTCTTCGGACTTTGCCAAATCGTGAAGCTCAGTCGTTAACGATGCCGTATAATTGATCGGTGTATATACTTCATTGTGCAATCCCCAGGTATATATCGATGGATGATTGTAATTCTGACGGATAAGTTCAGTCAATTGTTGCTTGGCATTATCCGCTTCTTTAGTAGAAACTCTATTCACAAAAGGAATCTCTGCCCAAATCATAAAACCGATACTGTCGCACTTCGAATAAAAATATTCCGATTGCTGATAATGTGCCAGACGGATAGTAGTAGCTCCTATTTCTTTTATAATTGCCAAATCAGCATCGTGTTGCTCGTTGGTTAATGCACTCCCCGATTGCCACCAATCCTGATGACGGCAAACGCCATACATGGGTACCTTTTTTCCATTCAGATACATTCCATCTCCGGCTTTGAGTTCGAAATGCCTCAACCCTAAAGGCTGTATTACTTCATCGATAACCGTTCCGTTAGATACGATCTGTGTTACCACTTTGTATAAATAAGGGTCTTCAAGACCTTGCCACAAGTGGGGATTAGTTACCGTAAAATCCTGATTATAAAATTGCCTACCCTGAGGCAGTACATTTATGGTTGTTTCTTTCTTTAGCTTTAACTTACCATCCATATCATAGATAGAGGTAAGTAGCTGAACAAGTTTAGCTTCTCGGTTTTTATTCTCTATTTTGATTTCGACATTCACATCTGCCGACTTATTCGTTACATTCTTTTGACTGATATAAATTCCGGGCGAAGCATAATCGGTTACCGCTATGTTTACTTTTTCAGTAATAATCAGATGAACGGGACGATATATTCCTCCATACACACCAAAAAGTGTGTGATTGATCGGTACAACATCAGGATGGGACGAATTATCGACCTTTAGTAATACCTCGTTATCTTCTCCCCATTTCAACAGTTTAGATATCTCAATTGTAAACGCTGAGTATCCCCCTTTATGATTACCTGCAAATGTACCGTTTACATACAACTCGGCTACGGAGGCAACTCCTTCGAAATTGAGAAAAATACGCTTGTCTTTCAACGAAGCATCGGGACGGTATGTTTTTTTATAAAAAGATTCTCCTGCATAAAAATTATTCTTGTCGTTCTGCATATCGGCAGCATTCCATGTATGTGGAATAGAAACGTCCTGCCATCTTTGATCAAAACCTTGTTGAAACAGTATCTGATCGGTTTGAAAAGGTCCTTTCTTGAACAACCATCCTTCATTAAAAGACTTTACATCTCTCGCTAAACCGCCAAAAACAAGCGAAAAGCTTAACAACAAACTTGCTAATAACTTCATAGTAAGCACAATTAAGTATTTATATTATATTTTACATGTAGGGGCGAACCTTTATGCCCGCCCCTATTATGGCTTATTCGAAGAATCTAATAAATATACATCTTATATATTTCGGCACCTGCCATCAACAAGGCTCCTACTCCATATACGGCAGTCATATCTTCGGTCACTTTCTTTGGATCGGCTCCTATAGGTTGTACCCATCCTAATTTACCATCACTATCAATTGCCGAATTAAGAGCCATCCATGCTTTCTTCAAAGCAGGCATAAAGACTTCTTTACTCAACAAATCACTATTGATACCATACGCCAAGGCATAAGCAATAAGTGCTGTAGCACTGGTTTCGGGCGAAGGGTACTGATCCGGATCGAGCAAGCTGGCATGCCAGAATCCATTTTCGGATTGCAGTTCGACCAACCTGCCGACCAGTTCCGAGAATAGATTTTCATAAAATGGTCTCGATGGGGAATCTTCGGGTAAGACCTTCAATATATTTACCAAACCTGCTGCTACCCATCCGTTACCTCTTCCCCAGAATACTTTCTGACCATTTACTTCTCTTTTGTCAAAGAAACGATCGTCTCTGTAAAACAACTTGTATTCTTTATCGTACAGATGATCGTAAGTGAGTTTAAACTGTTGATCCATAAATTGTAGGTAACGATGTTTTCCTGTTAATTCTGCTAGATTTGCATATACCGGCGGAGCCATAAAAAGAGCATCACACCATGTCCAGGACTGTTTACTTGTATTTTTCATAGTACGGCTTGGAGTATTGGTTATTATCCAATCGACACGCTTCAAAGTGGCTTCTATCATTTTCTTTTTACGGAAAACAGAATACATATTAAGGTAGAACTGACCTATACAAAGTTCGTCGGCATGATATAAACTATACTGAGGAATATTTTTAAAATTAGCAGGTATCTGCCAATTATTTTCGTCACCTATATTTTTTAGCCACTTATAATATTTTGTCCCATTATCCGAAATGACAGACCATTCTGCCATTCCGAGATAAAGGGTGGCATTTGTCCACGCATCAATTCCTGCGTCATGTAAATGCCCGGCACTGCCTGTCTTTGAGTAATTAAAGTGGTTGATTTGCCAATCTGTAACTTTGTTTAATATAGTTTGTAAAGCTTGCTTGTCTGTCAAAACGAAACTAGCTTGTGACTTACATTCAGAGCTCAGATTAACAAATAAGTTGAATATTAAAAGACAGACAGTAGTGTTTATTTTCATAGTATAACATCTTGTAGTTTAAGGTAAAACCTATTAATGCAAACAATTATACCAACAAAAGTATTCTTAACTACGTAATTGATTTTGCTCTATCTGCCTTTTATTTTGTCTTATTTGCTTTATAATTCTTCATCAGCGGATATACATAGTCCTGTATTATGTTATTCGATAATAGGATGCATACAAAACTTGACTAAACTAAAAATTATTATCATTTTTTCCTTTTTTATGTTTAGTTGCAAAAGCTGTCGGAGTGTCTCCAAATTCTTTTTTAAAGGTGCGTGTAAAATATGATTGGCTCTCGATTCCTATTTGTTCCATCACCTCTCGCATCGAGATATCTTCTTCAACAATCAGACGGGCTGCTTTACGAAGGCGGTAACTCAATATAAATTCAACTATCGATTTGTCTGTCATGCTCTTTATTTTACTGTAAAGCTTGCTTCGACTCATGGTGAGTTCAGAAGCAATATAATTGACATCCATTTCGGGCTGATCTATATTCTGATCCAGTATGTCTATAAATTTTTTCAGAAATTTATTATCCTGCTGATTGGTCGAAAGTTCAGAACTATCCACAAAATAATTTTTCGCATAATATTCTTTCAGTTGCTGCTGACGTTTTAGTATATTTTGTATTGTAAGCTTGAGCAGGTTAAAATCAACAGGTTTTTCAAAATAGACATCAGCTCCCGAGTCGGCTCCTTCCAATTTACTTTCCAATCCAATTTTAGCAGTCAACAGTATAAAGGGGATATGTGATATATTGATATCGTTTTTCACCTTACGACATAAAGTAATACCATCCATTTCGGGCATCATTATATCGCTGATAATAAGATCAATTTCCATATCTTCAAGTAATTTATAAGCTATTGCTCCATGAGCAGCCTCTATTACTTCATAATGAGGTTGTAACGATTCGGCAATCAGTTTACGTAGATCATCATTATCTTCGGCTATAAGGATACGCTTTTTATCACGCAGCAATATATTGTCAGTTATTGGCATGCCAACGTTATTTTCGGTATGTTCTTCATCCATACATACAGGAGCGTTTAGCGTTGTGCATTCAGCAGGTTCGTCTTTAACTAAATCTTCTGCTTTATAAACAGAGCCATTTATCGAAAAGCTGACTATCATATCGGTACCTTTCCCACGTTCGCTGTAAATACTGATAGATCCTTTATGCAACAATACCAAGCTTTTCACCAATGCCAAGCCGATACCGGTACCAAGATGCGAATCAAAATTTACAGTCTTAACTTTATAAAACCGCTCAAAAACATTTTCTATCGAATCCTTGGATATACCGATTCCCGAATCACGTACTACAATCGCATACCGTTCTCCAGACTCCACTTCACTATCGATCGTAAACCCATTTTCGTACATCGAAGTAAATGAATCTCGGGACGGATATACTTCTATACTTACATGCCCTCCATCTTTGGTATATTTAAAAGCATTGTGAAGAAGATTCATAACTATTTTCTCCATCACCTGTTTATCAGCCAATACCAATGGGGGTAACGAGTTATCGGTTATTATATCGAAACTGATATTGCGTTGCTTTGCATAATCCTGAAAATCGAAAGCTACTTTTTGTATAAAATCATTAAGGTCAACCGACTGAATATGCAGTTTCATCTTCCCATTTTCGACGGTTCTGAAATCCATCAGTTCATTTACCAGATTAAGTAAACGCTGAGCATTGTTATTCAATAAGTGATAATAATATTCTTTGAGCCCTTCGAGCCTCAGCTTATCCAATGCAGCCAGAATAAGTGACAAGGGTGTCCTGAAATCATGTGATATATTGGTGAAAAAACGAAGTTGCGCCTGATGTATTTCCTCTTTCTTATTCTTATCCACCTGATCTAGATAAATTTGTAGCTTAAGTTTTTTTTGCTGGTTATAATAACGTAATACCACAAAAACAAGTCCTGCCAACAAGAGGCAATAAATAACATAAGCCTGCCAGCTCAACCACGGAGCGGGTAATCGTTTGATCTTTACAACCGTTGGAGTTTCGTTCCAAAGACCATCATTATTAGCTGTTACCACTTCAAAAGTATATTCACCGGGAGGAACCTTCGAATAGAAGGCACTTCGACTCGAAGCATCAACCTCTATCCAGCGGTCATCATAACCTTTGAGGCGAAAACGGAAACGATTTTTTTCGGGTATCAGATAGTTATCGGACGAAAAGTGAAAGCCAAAATTCACTTGATTATGGTCAAGTATAATTTCGTCATTAAATGTTTCTATAACTTCTTCCGAATTTTCGGTGTAAGGCTTCACTGAGATATTATCAACCCAAAAATCGGATATAATAGCTCTGGGTTTAAATGTATTTGACGATATTCGGTGCGGATTAACACGGGTAAAACCATCCGAACCTCCAAAATAGAGGTTTCCGTCTTTACTTCTCAGTGATGATAAAGGATAATACACCTGTCCCTGTACACCATCCTTTTTATCGAACCTGAAGAAAGTACTATCTACTGGATTATATCTAAATAGCCCATTATCTGTGCCCATCCACATATTATCATCATCATCGGCACAAAGGCTGTAGATAGACGAAGCATTAAATTTCAGTATGCCTTCGAAAACAGAAAACTTCGATGTACGGGTATCGTATTTTACCAAACCATTGCCAATTGTACCAATCCATATATTATTATCATTATCTGCCGCAATAGTCTGGGCATTTAAATAGAAAGAATTTGATAATGTTAACGGCACCTCAACTACCAAATGAGTGGTAATATTCATCCGATATATTTTTTTGTGGGTAATAATCCATAGATTATTGCTGCTGTCTTTACATATATCGTATATAAAATAACTGCTATCGGACTCGTCATAATAATAATGTGTAAATGTTTTATTTGAAAAAGAATAAAAAGAAATAACCAACTTATTTAGCTGGTAAGCAATCCATAAACCTGAATCGGATTCCAAAACTATTTTCCTCAGGTCATTAAACAGCAAGCTGTTTTCATTCTCTTTTTCTTTTTTGAAATGTGTAAAACGATTAGCCTTCTGGTCATAATAATCCAAGCCGCCCCTAAACATAGAAATCCACAAATTCTTATTACTATCCATTGCTAACGACTTTATATTATCATATGCAAGGCTGTTCACATCAGCATGGTTTCTATAATAGCTAAATTGTTCGGTTTTCTTATCCATACGGTTTAATCCTCCACCTTCGGTAGCTATCCACAAATAATGAGCATCTTCGGCGAAACCACTGACCAGATTATGATTTAGCTGCCCTTTATCCGGAGTATAGGTTTTAAAACTTACTTTTTCATCGAGATTAACGTAACATAATCCTCCGGAATAAGTTCCGATCCATATATTATGTTGCTTATCTTCCGATATTGTCCAAATTGAGTTATCGGGCAAACTAAAAGGTTCAGACTTGGAATGTTGGTGAAGTGTATATTCTTTGGTCTGCGGATTAAGAATATACAATCCCCGTTGTGTAGCGATCCATATCTGTCCGTTTTTATCGATATGGAACATTCTTGCCAAAACATGATCGTTATCCTGCTGGTAAAAAAAGTCGAAATGTTCTTCTATCTTCCATGTATTTATATCTATACGAAAAAGTCCCTGATCTGAAACCAATACCCACAACTTATTGTCTGTTTTTCGGATAGTTTGAATATAAAAGGTAGAAGGAAAACTAAATACTTTCTTTACAGCATTCTTAGAATAATCATATTCATAAATCTCACCTTTAATTGAGGCTATGAACCATTTAGAGTTATCGCCATCAAAATAGTTAGCCGCAGATAAAGTTTTTCCCTCATACTCAACAGGCTTCCATTCCTTTAACTGAGCATCGTATTTCATCAACAACCCTTCACGGCGTACCCATATATTATCACGCTTATCTATTTTTAGACCTGATATGTTAGAATCGAGTAGTTTTGTAAAAGAGTCGTTATTATTATATTGATACAGACCATTATGGGTTGCAACTAGTAAATGTCCCGAAGAATCAAAATCCATATCATTAAAAAGCCATCGGCTTGATGCATCAAGGTCTTTGAAGTAGGTATAGTAACGCTTATATTGATAGCCGTCGAAACGATAGAGGTCGTTATCCATCAGTATCCAGATGAAGCCATTGGCATCCTGCTTGATAGACTTTACACCATCATAATAAAATCCACCTTCAGGCGAAAAGGTTCTGAATCGATAGTCATTCTTACTTTGTATCGTAAAAGGATATATCGTAAATAATATATATAGAAAAAATACGAGAGATAATGTGTACTTTCTCATGTGTTGAAAAATAAGTAAAAGAAAAAGTTAATGATAAAAAATCAATAGCTGAAATAAATATTCTTTTATACCCAACATTTATTTCAACTAAACGCAATTACAGATTGCTCGCATTCCTTTAGCCCGCCACATAAAGAATAAGAAAAGCTTATGCCATGCTCGCCTTCTGTTTAATAAAAAACTCTATTATCCCCAAATAGCTATCGAAATAAAGATAGTATTTTTTGGTTCATCCTTTCTGAAAAATATCAATTATCTGAGAAAATTTAGTTTTGAACACAACGCACCGAAAAACGAAAATTTAAATTACCACTGCTAAAGTAACTAAACGAGGTATTAGAATAGTTTAAATACCTGTATCCTCCCGTAGATGCAGACGACCATAAGTATGAATAACCGGAAAAGGCAACAGCATATACTCCATCTTCACGTACCCATCCCGCAGGCAGAATATCGAAACCCGATATGGGTACAACAGGATCAGACATACCCCATGTATAAGCGCTTCCACTATCGTTTGCTTTGTAGGATGCCCCTGTATTGCCACGTAATTTGGCTCCAATATCAGTTGCACCTAAAGTCGCCACTAAATCGTTCCAGTCCTGTGCCGATGGTAGGTGCCATCCTGCAGGACAAGCAACCATAGCTTGATTCCATGTGTAAAATAGTCCGAATACAGTGATAAAATCTTCATTGGTCATCGTTTTTAAAACACCATTCTCGGTATAAGTTACATTACCCGAAGGCACAGATCCTAATACTCTGATTTGGGCTACGGGCATTATCGTGCTATTTTTTCCGGGATTGAAGCGTAAACCATCTATCGGATCGATACAAGCACCGTCGGCTTTGCGGATAGCTCGTAAATTCTGAGTCATCCAACGCTTACTGCCAAACACTTTAGTCCGGTACTGATTACCTTCGTAATCGGTTAAAATACCTGTTATCTGGTCAAAAGATGCTTGATTTGTTCTTTTTAAACTGCCTCCCAAATATTGCCATAAAGTACCGTTCCAGACATAAGTTCCTGCAGCAATAGAAGCACAAATATCACTTGCATTGTATACAGTTAATCCAACATGGGTGTCTTTATCCAACGATCCGGGTGTTAATCCCAAAGAAGTTGCCAAATCTCCATTAAGAGCCTGCAGTGAAACACAAGGCATACCCAAGCCTTTATTAGCATTACTCAGCCCATCAGACTGAACATTATCTGTTTCGAATTGCTTTAACTGTAGCAATGCTCCCGAAACAGCGACCTTATCTGACCCTATGGTAACCTGACCTGATAAAGAAACACTACCAGACACATATATAATACAAAACAATAATCTAATATAAATTTGATTCATAACACTTTATATACGATATAAAATTAGTTGGCGAAGAAATGATTTTACAATCCCTTATTAAATATCAAAACAACTTCTATGATACAAAGATACAGAGAATCTCTCACAAAAAACTTCTACAAAAAAAGAAGTATACCCAATAATTGAGTATACTCCTTATTTTATAGAATAAAAGCTAAACCTTATTTTAACCGAATCTCTTTTATAATATCCACAGTCATAGAATCCAAATCATAATCAGGCTTCCAGTCCCACTCAGCCCTAGCCTCTTTATCATCAATACTGTCGGGCCACGAATCGGCAATCTCTTGCCTGTAATCGGGAGAATAAGATATTTTGAAACCGGGAATAACTTTTTGTATCGACTCTGTTATTTCTTTAGGGGTTACACTAAAAGCCGCCAAATTATATCCTGTTGCATTTTGTAAACGCGATTTATCGGCTTGAAACAAATCAATTGTTGCTTTCAGACAATCGGGCATATAAATCATCGGCAACATGGTATCTTCTTTTAAGAAACACTCATACGAACCTTTCTTTACAGCATCAAAATAGATGGCTACAGCATAGTCGGTTGTACCTCCTCCCGGTTGGGTTTTGTGACTTATTACTCCCGGATATCTCAATCCTCTGATATCCATATCATATTTAAGGTTATAATAATCGCCCAACAGTTCGAGAGCAACCTTAGTCACTCCATACATGGTAGTCGGATGAAGTATCGTTTTCTGAGGCGTCATGGTTCGCGGTGTATCAGGACCGAAAGCTGCAATAGAACTGGGAACTAGTACCCGCTTCAATTTTTTCTCACGTGCTACTTCGAAAACATTTACCGTTCCATTGATATTGACATTCCAAGCTAATTGTGGTTTTTTTTCACCCACAGCAGAAAGTATAGCTGCCAGATGTACTATGCCGTCAACTTTATATTTGTCGATAGTTTCCCCCAGGGCTTTGGCATCCAACACATCCAGTTGAACAAAAGGTCCGCTGTTTAATAAGTCCGGACATACTTTAGTCGATAAATCTGAAGCAATAATATTTTCGTTTCCATATAGTTTACGAAATGCTAAAGTTAGCTCCGAACCAATTTGTCCTCCACAACCCGTAAAAAGTATTTTTTTCATCGTTTTTCAATAATATAAGATTTATTGCCTTAAATCACTCCAAGTTCTTTACCCACTTTGGTAAATGCCGCAATACATTTTTCGAGATGCTCTCTTTTGTGTGCTGCCGATAATTGTACCCGTATGCGCGCTTCACCTTTAGGTACTACAGGATAATAAAACCCTGTTACATAAATACCTTCGTCCAAAAGCTTAGCAGCTACTTGTTGCGAAAGCTTGGCATCATATAACATCACAGCGCAAATGGCAGACTGAGTAGGTTTTATATCGAATCCTGCGGCCTGCATATTAGATACAAAATAATCGACATTGGCATGAAGTTTATCCTGACGGTCGTTACTTTCGTCCATCATTTCAAACATACGTATACCTGCACCGGCAATCATGGGAGGGATAGAGTTCGAAAATAAATAAGGGCGTGAGCGTTGACGCAACATACTGATTATCTCTTTTTTTCCTGTCGTAAATCCTCCGATAGCTCCACCAAAAGCTTTGCCTAAAGTTCCGGTTATAATATCTGCTTTTCCCTTGCAATTATATAATTCGGTCACCCCCCGTCCTGTTTTGCCTACCACTCCGGCTGAATGACTTTCGTCTATCATTACCAAAGCTTGATATTTGTCGGCAAGTTCCATTATTTTATCAAGTGGGGCTACATTTCCATCCATAGAGAATACTCCGTCTGTAACTATTATACGGAAACGTTGCGATTGTGATTGTTTGAGGCATTCTTCCAACTCCTCCATATTGGCATTGGCATAGCGGTATCTTTTAGCTTTACACAGACGTACTCCGTCAATGATAGATGCATGATTCAAGGCATCCGAGATAATAGCATCTTCTTCTCCCAACAAGGGCTCAAACACTCCGCCGTTGGCATCAAAGCAGGCTGCATAAAGAATGGCATCTTCTGTTCCGAAAAACTTGGAGATTTTTGCTTCCAACCCTTTGTGTATGTCTTGAGTTCCACAGATAAAACGGACGGATGACATCCCAAAGCCACGCTTATCCAATGCGTCTTTTGCTGCATCAATCAACTCCTGATTATCCGATAAACCCAAATAGTTATTCGCACAAAAGTTGAGTACTTCCTGCCCTGTTTGTACTTTTATCTGTGCATTTTGAGCGGATGTGATAATTCTTTCTTTTTTAAATAGTCCTTGTTCTTCGATTGATGTTAATTCTTTCTGTAAGAATTCTTGAAATTTTCCGTACATGTTTTTACTACTTAGAGTGAATATTTAAAGGCCGAAAACCTTTCCATTACTTTGAATAAACATAAGTATAACAGAGGTTTACGGTCAGGCATTCTGTCATGACTTAAGGTTTAACAAAAATAAGGAGATTATTCAATAAATTAAATTGAAATATCTCCTTATTTCAGTCGTAAATCAAAAATATCCTTTATATTATTTTGTTATAACTAAAGCTTGTTTAAAGAAATAAATATAGTAATAAATATTCTTAGAGACCATTTTTATGAAGGATTAGTTATAAAATAATATTTCTTTATTAATTATATCCTGGATTATTTTCCCATTTCAATCCCGAGTTGGCATCAATTACACCTTGTGGTACAGGCCAAAGAACATGATAATCTTTTATGGTAGATGCCGACTTAGAATTGTATTTCTTTGTTCTTTCTATCAATTTACCTGTACGTACCAATGTAAAACGCCTCATCTCTTCACCTAACAATTCTCTTGATCTTTCATCCAGCAGATAATCCATATTCACCTCTGCCGCTTTAGCAAGTGTAGCTCCAGCCCTTTCCCTAACCTTATTTATGGCATCAACAGCTTTTGAAGCTTGATTATCGGCAAGATAAGCCTCTGCCAACAAAAGATATGTTTCGGCAAGTCGAAATCGTATTTTATCTTTCTGATTACCGGCATAAGTCGGATCATTTTCGGGCATATAATCAAATTTGGTAGTGGTCGGAAACATATATCCCCTATCCATATTATCCTCGGTAATGGTATGTTTCTTACCAAATAGTTCGGTATTCTTTGGATCGTTGTATATAAACTCGCGGCGAATATTATAGATTGAGTTTCTCATATCCTTAGTTTCATAGCTATTAAAGATATAATCGATGGGGCGTATCTGCCCTAAACCTCGTCCTCCATACTCCTGAGTTATCATAAAACCGGGAATACTGTAATAAGCCGGAACCCATGCGCGGCGAGTCCAATCGTTATAGGCCGTACTACCTCCTGTTACATTGTATTCTGCCTGTACAACCCATATAGATTCTAAATTACCTGCTTTACGGTTTTGATTTTTCTCAAGGAACATATCGGCAAACGGATCACCTGCTTGTGAAGCATTTTTACCGAAACGTGTATCCATCAGTTTAAAATAAGGTGAATTGATTACTTCTAAAGCTGCGGTTTGAGCTTTCTTATAATCGCCTGCAAAAATACTGATCTCGCTCAACATATGAAGAGCAGCCCATTTTGTCAGTTCCCCATCTTTTACGTCTCCGGGATTTTCAGGCAGATATTTTGCTGCAAACTCCAAGTCTTCAATCATTCTAGCAAGCACTTGTGCTTTTGGGGTTCTTTCAAAATCAACTCTGTAATTATCCTCCACTTTATCTACCCAAGGCACATCACCATATAAATAGGTTAGATAGCGGTAAGCATAAGCTCTAAAAAAACGCGCATTAGCTTGGAAAAATGTTTTATCGGTATTCTTAACCCAAGCTACATCTCCCTTTTCTGCATAATTAATCATCATATTGGCATTGGTTATTAACCCGTAAGCCCACTTCCATCTATTGGCAATATAACTGTTGGTTGCATCAAATGTATACTTTTGGAAGGGTTGCAAAGTTCCATCCACATTGTTTACATAGCATACATCCAATCCGCCCTGCAATACTTCATAGGCACAGGCTCCTTGTGCGATAATATTATCGTTCCAGGTTTCAAACTCAAGCCTTGCATACGCATGCAAACCGTTCAGTGCGGCATTAAAGCCTTTGGTTGTCTTGTATGTCTGTTCGGCACTCTCGAAGTTCTTGGGATTTTCGTCCAAAAAGCTTTCGCTGCATGCACTACACAATACAAGAGCTAATAAAATTGCTGATATATATTTTTTCATGATAATGGCTGTTTAGAAAGTTACATTTACTCCTATAATAAATACTCGCTGGGTAGGATACCCCGAAGCATCGAGACTATATTTATCTTGTTCGATATTGGTGGTAAACTTCTTTGCTCCCGAGAAGGTATACAAATTACGCCCGTTTACGTAAGTGGTTAAAGCCTCAAGACCTATTTTTTTTATCATTTGCTGTGGAAACTGATATGCCAGATTTACATCCTGAATCCTTACAAAGGAAGCCTTCGTATAAAACGTATGTTTGGTTTCGTTGTATCCCAAGCGGGTATATTCGTTAGAGCCGTTTTCGGGTGTCCAGTAATTTATATTATTGATATAATTTACATTCTTATTGAATAGCTGGCGTTCAAATTTTACAGTTTCATTTTCTTTAGTTACGTCAAATACTCCGTTCAGGAATACCGACAACGACCAGTTTTTATACATAAATGTATTGGTAAGCCCTGCTGTCCAGACCGGAAGTTTTGACCCTATTATTACACGGTCATCGGCAGTAATCGTACCGCTATCATCCTTATCCAATAGCTTGGCATCTCCGGGTACAGCTTTGTATTTAGCTGCTGCTTCGCGCTCACTTTCCTGCCATATACCTACTACCTTATAGTCGTAATACACACGGATGGGCTGCCCTATAAACCATCTATTGCTAATATCATCTTTTCCGTCCTCTTTCAAGGCTACGATTTTACTCCAGTTTCCCGAAAGTACAAAGGTTGAACTCCATTGGAAACCATCTGTTTTTACATTTACAGAGTTAAGGGTCAAATCAAAACCTGTATTTTTAGTTTTACCCACATTATCCATCATGGTCGTGTAACCGTTCATAACCGGGACCGAACGATTCATCAATAGGTCTTTGGTTCGTGTGTCATAATAGTCGAACGATCCGCTCAAACGATTATCAAACAGATTAAAATCGACTCCGACATTGAATGAATAAGAGGTTTCCCATTTTAGATTTGGATTCCCTTTAGTGAAATTTGCAACTAATCCTCCTGCAAATTCGGCATCGTTACCATATATATAATCGCGTTGAGCCAGCTTTGTTTTGGTTTGATAGGCACTTACCGCCTGATTACCATTCGAGCCGTACGACATTCTAAACTTCAGAAACTCAAGTTGCTTCAAATTCCAATTCTGAAAAAATGATTCTTCACTTATTACCCAAGCACCTGCTACAGATGGAAACAAAGCCCATTTGTTATTATCTCCAAACGCAGAGTATCCATCGCGACGGGCAGTCAAGGTCAATAAATAACGCCTATCGTACGAATAATTGGCACGTCCCATCCACGATAAAAGAGCTGTTTCCTCTTTACTCGAAGATATGGTTTTCTTACCTTGAGCCATACCTATATTATGATAGCCGTTAGCATCCGAAAGAAAACCTTCTCCAGCCGATTTTTGGTTATTTGTATATGTTTTTTGGGCACTGTACAACCCCGTTAAATCAAGATGGTGTTTTCCCCAATTGTTATCATAGCGAACAATATTTTCCCATGTCCAATCTCCATAACTGGTATTGGTTATAGAGGCCGATCCTCCTACAGGCTCACCTGTCATAGTAGTAGAACCGTAGTAACTTCCTTCTTCTCTGTGGCGATACGAATAGCCGAAATTGGCACGATATGATAATCCTTTTACAGGCAGTTTAATATCAGCATATGCATTGGTATATGCCGCTCTCGAAACATCATCCAAAATTGCATCCTGATCGGCAAAAGGACTGTAATACATTGTTTCGGGATTCATCGGATAACGTACATACCTGCCGTTTTCGTCCCTTACATCTCCGTAAGGCGACATTCTGAATCCATACGCAAAGTTGGGTGATTTTCCGCTCCTATCTCTTTCCAACAATTGGATATTTGCACCAACATTAAGCCAACTACCTATTTTCTGGTTGATATTGGAAGTTACTGCATATTTTTTATAACCTGTATATTTTACAATTCCATCCTGATCGGAATACGATAGAGACACATAGTAATTAGTAGCATCGGTTGCTCCCGATAGGCTCACCTGATGTTCTTGCTGAAGAGCTGTTCTGAACAATTCTTTATTCCAATCTGTTTCTTTGCGGTTCTCGAAATTATCCACCAGCGAAAGTTGCAACCATGCCTTAGGATTATCCCATTGTTTATCACCTATATCTTTTCGAAAATCTTTCAATAGCTGGATATACTCGTCACCATTCCTCAAATCGGGTAACCATTCTGCTTGTTGAAAACCCACATACCCATTGTAACGTACAATAGGTTTACCTACTTTTCCTTTTTTAGTGGTTATAAGTATTACTCCGTTAGCTGCTCGAGATCCGTAAATAGCAGCCGAAGATGCGTCTCGCAATACCGATATATTGTCGACACTGTTTTGATCTATTTCGGTAATATTACCGTTAAAGGGTATACCATCTAAAATAATTAGAGGATTGTTTCCTCCCGAGAGAGATTTCTCGCCTCTCACCCTGAATGTTGCATCTTCGCCGGGTTTATTATTAGAACTGGTAACGTTTAATCCCGCTATTTGCCCTTGTAAACGCTGTCCCAAACTCACCGCCGGTATTTTTGCAATTTTATCAGACGATATTGTACTTACACCTCCTGTTAAATCACTTTTCTTTTGTGTACCATAACCTACCACAACCACTTCATCGAGTGCAGCGGAAGCATCTTCCAGACGCACATTAATAACTCTTTGGGATCCGACTGTTATTTCCTGTGTTTTATAACTGATAAATGAAAATACCAATACCGATTTACTATCGGGAACAGTTATTGTATACTTCCCATCAAGATCAGTTACTGTACCTTTGGTCGAGTTTTTAACAACGACACTGATACCTATCATCGGTTCGTTCTTGGTATCTGTAACCGTTCCACTGATTGTTATCTGAGCGTGAACTGAGGCTATTGATACAAACCCTAATAATAACAAGAAGAGTATCCTTTGCGAAAATACTTTTCTTAAATACTTTTTTTGTGAGGAATGTTTCATTTTACATATAGATTTAAAGTGTTGTTTTATTGAATATTCAGATCGGTTTTTTCATATTTAGACAGAGAAGACAAAACAGGCTACGTTCCCTCCGGTGGAAGAAGGAGAAAAACAGTATAAAACAGACATTCTTCAGCCACAAATAATCTGTTACTTTCCCATGCAAACATTTGGTTAATCGGTCTATTTTCAGTATCTTGACACGCGCGAGGTGTGTGTGTGTGTGTGTGTGTGTGTGTGTGTGTGTGTGTGTGTGTGTGTGTGTGTGTTAGCAAAATAAGTATAACTACCAAATCTAAAGAGACAAATTTGATACATTATAAAAGCAATATGTTTAGCTTTGCCCATAACTGTTATACTTAATAAAGATTAACTTAATTAAATACAAACATAACAGCGAATGAATGTTTTGGTTTTGCTCTTTTTGCCTTTTGTTTTGTCCAATTAGCTTCAATAAAGCTTCTGATATCTCATTCCAGAAAAACGAAATATTATTTCTTCACATAACTTAAAAGAAATGCAGAAGATTTTAGTGTCTTCTGCATTATACATGTATCAAGAAAATAGATCTAATTAACTATCTTCTTAGTTGTGACTGAAACTTTTCTTGTTCTTCCTCCGCCTGTCCTTTATCTATCCGATAGAGGAGAAACCCGAACACTTCAACAACTGTTTTTTTTAAGTATCTCATCAAAAATCTGAATCTTATCCTCTGCCAAATCGGCAATAATTTTATACCATCCCCATTTTCGACAAAACTGCGTGTAAGAAGGAGATATTGGTCGACCTGTTGCTTTACCTCTGAATAAAGGTTGAAAACGCTCTGAAATCTCTCTCTTTGTTGCAAAAAAAAAGCGAGTAACGGTAAGGCTTTATCCATTGTCAAATTAAAAAACAGTTCTTTACGGCTTTCCGATTTTTTACTATCGTAATGCTCACCTACCGGTCTACATAGTATTGACAAGATATCAGATAAGCGTGATGGTGAGTTGGACTCAAATACCGATTCGATATCCACCCACTCGGCAAGAGTAAGCTCTTCGGTGAATGAAATTGAATACACCTTATCTGCTATCTCAATACGATTAAATGCCTCTCCTTTATATTCTTCAAATACAAACTTCACTATATCAAATATAGTATCGAATACCTGAGTCGGATTATTCAACAATAAATCAGCATCTATATTACATACGCTAGCTACTAATTGAATCTGTTCCATTCGCGTTTTAGGTTCAATGCGAAACCATCGCTCATATTTACCTAAACAGATGTCCTCCCATGATTGAGGAATGTTGATTTGTTTGTCGTCAAAAGAAAGTGTAATCATAAATTTCTGAATTTTATCAATACTGGTTTATAGTGTATAGATAAAATTCGGAGATATACTTATCAATTTTGGCATCAATACTAATACAAATAGTTATAGATCAATGAAAAATAAATCTATTTAAATCATAGAAATCAGAACAATTATTTCTACTCTTGTAAATTACAACAAACTCATAGATAAAGAATAAGGAAATACACCTAATCAATCTTTCCAATATAAATGATTTTATTAGTTTGATTCATATCCTATCGCTATTGCCCATATTTTACTTTCTCCTCAATAATCGATATTTACACCTTTTGCTAAATTAGCAGCTTTCCCCCCACATATAATAAATAACTTGAGTTGTCGGAAAAACCAGATAAACAGCACAGTATCCATATACTGTTGAACTAACACCCTAAGATAGATTACTAATCACCTGTCCAACTGAAACTAAGCTTGCATTTGACGTAGATAAGCCCCAGTAGATATTAGATATTACACCGAGCGATTTCTTCATACAATAAGTTACTACAAAAGAAATCATCCAGTTCCCTTCTTCTAATGTTAAATTAGATACCATTAGTTTATCGATTAGAGATCGTATCAAATCCGAGCAGTGAACCCGATCCTTTCTTTATATCGGGTTCTTAAACCCATCTGACATAACCACCAGCATCAGATAACAATATATAATTATCAAGTTGATTATTATCTATTACTTAAAACGACCTCTAACATCGACTTTTGCCGAAGGGGATGTAGTACCAATACCCACATCTCCGTTATAAGCCATAAACTTATACTTTCCGAAAATCAAGAAAATGTATTGAAGCACTATTTTATCAATTATGCGACCAATTTATGATTCGCAGAAATATACTATACTATTTTCTTTTTTAAAGTTTCCAAAATAGCATACTTGTTGCAGCAGAATTTGGATTCGTAGAAGGAGAATATTGACTTTTTATGTATTCTCCAGCACTAACGCTACCCGGATAATACCCCAAGCGAATATCTACCCGATCCCCGGCATTACCTGTACATCCTAAAATTACATTTGTTAGATTTGAACCATTCAAATTTGTAGTGCCATTTGCCATAGGTGATGCAGTATAAAATATTTCACTAACATCATTTAATACATTATTCACCCAAATACCCACATAAACAACAACTTTCCCTGAACTTTTAGGTATAGCAGAAACTCCTGCAGCAGTGCTAAAAGTTGTATAAAGCTTCACATTAAAAGCATAGGATCCACTCTCCGGTAAAATAAGCTTCTCAGCTGCACCTCCTCGGCTAGAAGAGAAAGACATAGATACCATACTGGATTGATCACTTCCACTAGCAGGTCCTGCTACTACATTCGAACTCGCATAATAAAGAGAAATATATTTAGGAGGAATTTCATCCACAAGTCTCCTCCAAGCATTACTTCTCCAGACATATACTCCAGGATATAATTGATTGGGTTCGTCTAGAACCGTATTATAAACAAGTGTTCCATCGACAGCTTCGGTCACAGGCGATTTTTGTAAAAGTTTGGCTAATGAAACTCTGTTCAATAACAACCCCTTATCGGTATCAGACAGTTCTAATTGTATCGAAGGATTCATTACCATATCACCTCCAATTTTACTTTCTCCTGAAATAAACATATCTCCTCGTAAATCTAAATCGAACTGAGGATTTATTGTATTAATACCAACCTGACTATAACCATCTATAAAAAAAAGAAAGCCAACAATAGTTACTAATAATTTCATTTTGTCTAATTTTTATTTTAAAAGTGATTCGCTTAAAATTACACGATACTATTTTCTATTTTTAAAGCCTCCAAAATAGCATACTTGTTGCAGCAGAATTTGGATTCGCAGAAGAAGAAGATTGACTTCTTATATACTCTCCAGCACTAACGCTACCCGAAAAATACCCCAAGCGAATATCTACCCGGTCCCCAGCATTACCAGTACATCCTAAAATTACATTTGTTAGATTTGAACCATTTAAATTAGTAGTGCCATTTGCCGGAGGTGATACAGTATAAAATATTTCACTAACATCGTTTAATACATTATTCACCCAAATACCCACATAAACAACCACTTTTCCTGAATTTTTAGGGGAAACAGCAACTCCTGCAGCAGTACTAAAAGTTGTATAAAGCTTGACATTAAAGGCATAAGATCCACTCTCCCGTAAAATAATATTCTCGGCTGTACCTCCCCGACTAGAAGAGAAAGGCATAGATACCATACTGGATTGATCACTTCCATTAGCAGATCCCGCTATCACACTCGAACTCGCATAATAAAGAGAAACTCCCTGTGTCGGTAGAAATCCCCAAATCTCTTTCCATAGATTGTCTTTCCAAAAATAAACACCTGCTTCTGGGTTATTAATAGTACTTCCTCCATTATTATATACAAGCGTACCATTGACAGCTCCAACCACAGGCAATCTTATTGCAGGATCTGTTAAAGAAACTCTGTTCAATAACAAACCCTTATTGGTATCTGAAAGCTCTAATTGTATCGAAGGATTCATTACCGTAGCACCTCCAATTTTACCTTTTCCTGAAACAAATACATCCCCCCGAACATCTAAATCGAACTGAGGATCTTCGGTATTTATCCCAATCTGAGACGAAATACTTAAGCTCAGAGAGTACAAAATCAATAAAAAGAAATTTCTCATTTATTATTTAAAATTAGTTAGTAAATTTTTATTGGCAATTGGGTACTGTCAGACATAGCTTTATCGAAAGTTTCGATTTATAAGATTAGCCAAAACAATAAAAGTAATGACAAACTGACAGTTCAAGCTAAGTGTTATGGGTCGAGATATAAAGGCAGCAGCATATAATCTCTACATACTGCTGCCAGACATAGTTTTACCATTGATAAACTTGCTATCTGGGCGGATTTTGAACGACAACAAAAAAACAAATCCGTTATACGATAAGTATTATCAGTAAAACTATAAAAATTGTATTTATGGGGATTTTTTTGTAACTTAAAAGCTTCAACTATTGAGACATTAGCAAGTAAAAAAAGACGGAATAATCCGCCTGAAATATTTTTATTACTAACACGTTTGCTAGTTAATTCTCTCTCTCTCTCTCTCTCTCTCTCTCTCTCTCTCTCTCTCTCTCTCTCTCTAATATTTCAACGCACATAGCCAAATCTAAATTGTTAATATTTAAACCATTGTCAATAAATATGTTTGTTAATTTTGGCATTATCCTATTTGTAAAGAGTTATTTTACAGGGGCAAATATAAAGAAAAGATTTATACAAACAAAAAAGAGGAGTACTCAAAGTTCTCCTCTTGCTAAAATCCACCTAAATAGCTTATTATTGATTTCTTCTTGAAAAATCGATCATTTTAATTGCAGTAACAGCACATTCATCTCCTTTATTGCCATGTTTCCCTCCGGCTCTGTCAATTGCTTGCTGCATATCATCTGTAGTCAACAATCCAAATATAAACGGAATGGAATGCATTACATTGAGACGAGCTATTTCTTGTGTTACTCCACTGCATACATAATCAAAATGAGGGGTATCTCCACGTACTACGCAACCCAATACTATTACAGCATCGACTTCATGTACATCTGCAAATATTTGAGCTCCATAAATAAGCTCAAAGCTGCCGGGAACATAGTCTACCAGAATATTTTCGGGTTTTACACCATGTTTTACTAAAGTTTGACAAGCTCCGTCACGAAGTGCATAAGTAATATCTTCATTCCATTCTGAAACGATTATACCTATTTTCATATCTTCCCCATTGGGAACTTTGGTTGCATCGTACGATGATAAATTATGATAAGCTGTCGCCATAGTTCGTTTATTTATTTTGTTTGAGACCTGAGGCCTATTTATTACTTCATTTGAGGATAATCTACCTCTGTTTTGAGCCACAAAGATAACCAGATTATTCAAAAAAATAAAGTTTCGCTGTTTGTGCGAAACTTTATCAGTAAAATTATATAATATTCGTTGATCAGTTCGAACCCTTCAACAAGGTTGCTTCCATAATATACTTATCAGCTTCCCCTGCTTCAGGTGAAGCCATATAATTGTTTTTAATTGTAGTAAACAAAGCAATCACCTTATCATAGTTTTTCAACTCACGATATACAATAGCAGCTTTTTTATAAAAGATAGGGCTTAATAATACATCGTCTGCCGATTTTGCAGCTTTTTCGAAGTGTGAAACAGCCTCCTCAGGTTTACCTGTGTTAACAAGGCAATCGCCGATTGCTCCATGAACTGCAGGAGTAACCATTACATCTCCGCCTTTAAAATCTTTCAAATAGTTAAGTGCCTCTTCATATTTTCCCATACGGGCATATGAAAGTCCGGCATATGCTTTAGCTAAATCACCACTCTTGGTTGAGCCGTATTCATTGATAATTTGTACAAACCCGATATAAGCATTACCATCTCCAAACAAAGCAAGGGAGTCCATTCCCGACTGAAAATACTGCTCTCCGCGAAACATAGCCGCTTGTGCTTCCTCGTTTTTGGGCTCTAAATAAAAGCTTTGGTAAGCAAAATAGACTCCAACAAGTACCAAAATAGCTCCGACTCCTATCATCAGCTGATTACGATATCTCATTATGAAACTCTCTGACGCAATTACAGCATCATCAATCTTGTTCCAGTCTCTTTCTTCTTGAAGTTCTCTTTCCTTTCTACTTGCCATTTTTATTGTATGTTTTTTAATTTGGTAACAGTTAATATTTAATATCGCATTATCTGATTATAACTTTCTACAGTTGTTTCACTTATCAAAAGTGAAATAGACCTGAAACCTTATTCAAAAATTGCAGTCGCAAAAATAAACCTTTTCCTTGATATAATATATAAAAATAGGTTTCTTTTTTCAGATTGTCTAATTAAGAAGTAATATTTCGGCACAAAATATGAATTAATAATAATATAGCATAATGTAAAACACCAGGCATCACCAGCTTTCCGAAGAAATACTGATTACCTGGTGTTAAAGTTTTTTGCCGAATCTATTTTTTATTTACCGGCTCTTAATTTTATCTTTTACAACAACTGACTAGCCAATTCCGATAAACGGCTCCGCTCTCCTTTGAGTAGATTAACGTGTGCAAACAAATCCTGAGACTTCATTTTATCGATCATATATGCTAGTCCATTAGACTGAGTATCAAGATAAGGTGAGTCAATTTGCTGCAAATCACCTGTAAAAACCATCTTGGTACCTTCTCCTGCACGAGTTATTATTGTTTTAATTTCATGAGGCGTAAGGTTTTGAGCTTCATCTATAATACAGTACGTTTCTGATAAACTTCGACCTCGAATGTATGCCAATGCTTCCACCTCCAGTTTTTTACTGGTCTGCAATTCTTCAATCTTGCGTGTTTCGGCACCATTAAAAGACAGGTTGCTTTTTATTACTGTCAAGTTATCAAACAAGGGCTGCATATAAGGTGCAATCTTTTGTTTTTCGTCTCCGGGCAAAAATCCTAAATCTTTATTACTTAATGCCACAATAGGGCGAGCAAGCAATATCTGATTATAATTGTCGTTTTGTTTCAGAGCCGAAGCTAATGCCAAAAGCGTTTTACCTGTACCTGCTTTACCTGTCAAAGCAACCAGCTTGATATCAGGATCATTCAATACTTCGAACGCAAAAGCTTGCTCTGCATTACGAGGCTGAATACCGAAACAGGTTTGTTTTTCGACTTTCTTTATTTTTTTCGTAAACGGATTGTAACGGGCTAAGGCACTCTTTTTGCCATTTTTCATCACAAAACATTCATTTGGGTTGACGGGCGACTCGAGATCAAATTCATCCAGACTGACTCCATCGGCTTCTTCATATAAACGATCTATCATTGAAGCGCTTAATCCCGAAAAAGTTTTGGCCTCTTCTTCGAACAAAAAAGCATCCGCAACTTTATCGTTGATGTAATCTTCGGCAAACAAACCTATCGAACGAGCTTTCATTCTAAGATTTATATCCTTGGTTACAAGTATCGTTTTAGTTTTAGGGTCTCTCTCCGTAATATCTAAAACTACGGAAAGAATTCGATGATCTGGTATTTTTTCCGGAAATACTTCATGAATACGATCCTGTGATTTGATGCTTGTTTCGATATAAAGCTTGCCCATTCCTGCTCCCAACTTGGCTCCCTTGGTAAAGAGTTCGTCATCGGTTATACTATCCAGTTGACGGAGAAATTCTCGGGCATTATAGTTAATCTGATCGTTACCCTTTTTAAATTTATCCAATTCTTCCAACACTACGATAGGAATGTAAATATCATTTTCCTCAAAATTATCCAAACATCTGAAATCGTGCAATATAACATTAGTATCTAACACGAAATTTTTCTTTTTACTCTTTGCCATAATAAGATGTGTTTTGGTAAATATTTATATTCCTAGAGATTAAGGTCTAAGACCTTTGTATTACATAAAAATCTTCAAAGAACCTTTGTTTTCAATATACAATTTTTTTCTAAATCTACAACAGATTATATCCTATAAATTTTAAACCTGTTATGTATATTTTATAGAACGGAAATCAGGCAAAACAGTTTAAAGGTTCGGCATTTAATTATCAATAATTTCCTAAATTTGTTTCGATACTATATTTATCAAATCTATTAGTGTCGAAAATTCGGTTTATTACTTTAATCGGTAATAGCCACAAATGATGTCATGGAATACGCATCATTGCTTTTAAGCATATATTCAATATTCACATCAAATTGTATATAAACTATGAAATTATATATAAAAAATATGGTTTGTCCCCGCTGTATTATGGCTGTAGAAAATATTCTCAATCATCTGAGTATGACACCTCTTGATGTAAGATTGGGAGAAGTTGTACTTAAAGAAGATATCAATAAAGAACAAACAGATATCCTTCGAAAAGAATTAACCAAGCTTGGGTTCGAATTATTAGATAATAACCAACAACAATTAATTGAAAAAATCAAGGCTATTGTTATCAGTCAAATTCATTATACAGACCAACAGAATCCAAACATCTCAGATCTGCTTATTGCAGAACTTCATCGCGACTACTCGTACCTCAGTAAATTATTCTCAACTACCGAAGGTATTACAATAGAGCATTTCGTTATCCTTCAGAAAATAGAACGGGTAAAAGAGCTTCTAACCTACGATCAGCAAACTTTAAGTGAAATAGCTGACGAGCTTTCATACAGCAGTGTGGCTCATTTGTCGGCACAGTTCAAAAAGGTCACCGGGTTAACCCCCACTCAATTTAAACAACAAGGTATTGATTTGAGAAGAGGATTAGAACAAATATAATAAATTAAGCAAAAGTCTATCTCAAAATACAAAACAGTACACAGAATATATAAATGCTATTATTCTGTGCACTATATCTCTTGGCCGATCAACTTACTTTTATCGTATTGAAAATACAATATTCACAAAAGCATCATAATTAGGGAGAGAGTTTACAGTATAACTTAGAACTCCTGCATCACTTACTCCTGTAACGGTAATACATGGATCACAGTAGGTGACATAAAAATACAATTGTTCCTTATCAAAATAAGGAATTGATGAGGGTGCCCCCGTACTCTTCACCGGAGGAGTATCAAAACCTGTTCTATAAATACTATACAAGTCGATAGACCTGGTTCCGGGTAAAAGATTACCGCTTCCATCGGATGTTGGGATATTTATAGATGGCATATATATAAAATGCCTGTTGAAAAGTGTCTGACAAGTCCAACCGAATACTCCGGGATTAGAGGGAGTATCTTTGTATTGAGAGATACAGTTATAATCGGTATCATAAACTAACAACCCCGGTGCAGGGTTAGCTATTGCTAGTTTCTGAACTGTAGTCATTTGTGGTATCAAAAGACCCTGATTATTATTAACGGCCTGTATATCTAATGCTGCCGAAGCATCGGGACTATCGCTATTTACCGCTATCTGAGCAGTTGCAGATCCGATAAACAATACTAATGATATGCTTATCAATAATAAGATCTTATTCATGTTAGTTTTATTATTCATTAAAAAATACAACATTAAATACCTTCTGATACTTATTCTTGCTGCTTTGAATTCAACAAATTCGACCTATTCATAAGATTAGTTCTGAGTGTACAATTCACAATATTGGCATCCATATTTATAATCTTGGCTTTAGTGCCATCTGCTTTGTAGGGTATTACCGAAATTGTATATAAACCGGCATTGAGGTAAGAATGCTTCTGCGTATATTTTAACTGAGTGAGACTAACTACCTGGCTTACAACAGGGGTTCCATCTCCAAAATCCCATTCAAGCCTAACGGGTGCATTACCGCCTGATAGATCAACTTCAACGCTATATGAACGATCGTGAGTTGCACAAGCAAATGGCTTGGAATCAGGTATCAGACGAACAAAACCTGCGGGAAAACTGGGTAACCCCAGATAGGCTGTGTTCAATAAATACTGAGGAAAGTATTTCACGATAGTTCCCCCATCATTAGGGTTCATTATTACATATAAGTCTTTAGTTGGAATATTTTGAATAGGATTATCTGTTCTATAGACTTTAATTCCATACAACCTACCATCCATACCTGGCTTCAAATTACTGAGACCATAATTCATAGAATAGGATGGTATACCCGATCTGAGACCGCTCCATGTATTACACAACAGTGAATTATTATAGTAACCAGCTGTTACATACACATAACTATTATCAGGAGAAAAGGCTGCACCATAGACTATATTTGGTACTATTTCAGTTTTAATGTTGATTATTTTACCTGTCGCAGGGTTAAACTCAGCTGAAATGATTTGATTACCACTACCGCCCACCCAGTTACATGCTATCAGTTTTGTATAATCTGAAGACACAACCAATTCTCCGAGACCTTTTGCTGTAGTTATACTTGCCTCCGCTATAGTTTGGCTTGGCGTAGACGATATACCTTCATCTGTAACTGGGAAAACGTAAAAAGTATCATAAGTCCTATGTATCAACCAATAATCTCGCCCATTTGCATTGGGTACAGCTGCAATATTTTCAAATGTGTACCCTGATCTAATAAGAGTATTTTTTGAGGCTACAATAACATCACCTAAGCCATTGTTTAAAGACATGTCTACAATACTATACCGAAGTCCATTCGTAGGAGTAACATCTACACTTGGTACCGTAACTACATAGTATTCGGTTAAGCTTCCCGGTCTAGGTATTACAATTCCTGATTGAGTAGCAGATGGATCACCTAAAAGACCTGCACCATTAGGCATTAGATTACCAACCTTATCATAAACTCTAATCCCATCAGATGAAAATAGCAATTTACCATCGTATGTAGACACAGTAAAACACCCTTCGAAAGTATTCAACGGACCTACAACTGGCTTTGGCATATTATCTACAGTTGTACCATCATCAGCTATTTCGCTATTTACTACATTGAAATTTAGTCCTGCATTTTGTCCAAAATACCACCAGCTTGTTTCTTTTTGTGCATAATTATTTAGTGGAATACTTAGTATTGCAAAAAGTATGTAACTTATTTTCTTCATCTTTCTCTTTTTATTTAATTACAAATACAACTGTCATAAACGAATCATAATCGGACTCAGCTATAACATCATAAGTCATTACTCCTTGATCGTTTATAGATATATTTCCTAATACCTTCGCATCATAATTAGTGATATAATAGTACAAATCATTAGGATTAACAAAATAGGGTATGTTAACAGGAGCCGAAGGGTTTTTAATTGGAGTTGTAAACTGCTTTTTATATTCAGTATACAAATCAATTGTTCTTCCAGTGTATACCATTGACGCATCTATAGCTATGGTTGGCATATAGAAAAAGCCATTTTGGGCATCTTTTTGCGACAAGCATACCCAAGACGGAGATGCTGGTGTACCTGCATTCTGCGAAATACATCTGAGGGTGGTATCGTATATCAACAAACCTGATGCAGGAGACAAAATAGCTGTTTTTTGAACCGTTGTCATTCGAGGAATCAGCATCCCCGATTTTGTACTTTCAATATCCAATGCTGCTGATTGATCTGGATTCAGTGTATTAATACCAACTTGTGCCTTACTCCAGAGAATACTAAAAAAAAGTAAAGTCGTCAATAAAATAATTTTTTTCATAATCTACTTAATAATTAAAATAAATATTGGAATTAGTTAGTTTTAAAATAAAAGACAGCAGCATGTAATCGCTACACGCTGCTGCCGGACATAGTTGTGGCATAGATAAACGGATGATTCGTGCTGATCTGAAATGACAACAACAAAATAAATCGGCGACACGAAAGTGTTTACCGACACAACTATAGATGTATTTATTGGGGAAATATTTAGGAATGAAAGTGTGTGCGTCTTTAAAACGCAAGCCAAAAAAAGGCGGAAAGTTCCGCCTGAAATATTTTTATTACCAACACGTTTGCTAGCTCTCTCTCTCTCTCTCTCTCTCTCTCTCTCTCTCTCTCTCTCTCTCTAATATTTCAACGCACACAGCCAAGCCTAAATAGTTAAAATTTAGACCTTTATCAGCGAATATGTTTGTTAAATTTCCTGTCATTATTCTCGCTACGAGTTATTTAAGATGAGCAAATATAGATATTTATTTTGATTATAATAAATCGGACGGATAAAATTTACCAGTAAACAGCCATTAAATAAAATACAAAAGCCTCTCGGCAAATTAATATAAAAGATTAATTTTACAGCATTGCTATGTGTGGGATATTTCTAAGAAAGAGACAAACCTCTAAGTAAAAACGATTAATCGACAGTAATAAAGAGCAGAGCTATCTATTGCTGTTGAGCTTATCAAAATAATAAGTAGTTCTGTAAAATTAATTTCAGTCACTTGAATTCAAAAAAATGGATATTGTTATTATCGTCATTCTAATACTTATAAACGGGCTGTTTTCGATGTCGGAAATAGCTATTATATCAGCCCGAAAATCAAGACTAAGCACCAATGCCAAATTAGGCAACACCAAAGCCGCTGCCGCTTTAAAACTGGCAAACGAACCTGATAAATTTTTATCGACTATACAAATAGGCATCACACTGGTCGGTATAGTTACAGGTATTTATTCGGGAGAAGTATTGGCTAAGGATTTAGCAATGCTTCTAAATAAATGGGGGATTACAGGACCCTATGTATTTCATTTTTCTCAAATATTCATTGTATTATTTGTTACTTATCTCACTCTTATTTTTGGAGAATTGGTTCCTAAAAGAATAGGATTAAGCATATCCGAACGAATTGCTCAAATAGTAGCTCGCCCTATGCACTTGTTGTCACTTATAGCAACTCCTTTCGTTTGGGCATTGTCTAAAAGTACTTCGATTGTAGTAAAAGCGATGCATTTAAATACCAGAGAAAATAAAATCACCGAGGACGAAATAAAAGCCATTATACAAGAGGGAACGCGAGACGGAGTGGTAGATAAAGTAGAACAAGATATTGTCGAACGCGTTTTTTCATTAGGTGATCGCAATCTGGAATCTATTATGACCCATCACAGCGATATTGTATGGATAGATACCAGAATGTCGCCCGAACAAATGTATATCTTCATACAAGAGCATCCTTTTGATGTATATCCTGTAGCTCACAAAGACCTTGATAATATTCTGGGCATTGTATACTTGAAAGATCTATTCGGAAAAATGGAGAAAGAAGGTTTCAAAATGGAAAACATTCTCAGGACATGCAATTATTTCCCTCAAAACATGGGAGTATATAATGCTTTAGAGCAAATGAAAGCCAACCATGTACAGTATGCTCTGATTTGTGACGAATTTGGCAGTATACAAGGCATTGTAACCCTTACCGATATTCTAGAGGCTCTTGTAGGTAATATTCCCGATATACATGAAGAACCCGATATCATCGAACGGGCCGACGGCGGCTGGCTTATAGATGGACAGTGTCCGTTTTATAATTTCCTAACCTATTTCGACAAAGAGTATCTATATACTCAAAACGATTATAATACGATAAGCGGACTCATTCTCGATTTATTACAGCATATTCCTAGAACAGGTGAAAAAATAGAATGGAAAGATTTTAGTTTCGAAATTGTAGATATGGATGGAGCCCGTATAGATAAAGTATTGGTTATGCTCAGTTCCGCAGAAGAGTTCTAATTATCCTCACCTCGCCCGGTTTGAGTTAGATCGATATAGTCGAAATAGTCTCCGGTTTCTAATGTGATCTTGATATTGCGCCTTTGATTCGATTTATTTTCATCGACTCTTACTATCAATTTTTGATTGTCGCACCTCTCAATAGAGAACCAGTCACCATTTATAGCAAAGTTTTCTCTTTCGGTTTCAAGCGGATTGAAGACTAAATAATTTCCATTTACTGAAATATCATTTACCCACCACCACGAACCTTTTGTAGTAATAATAATAGAATCGTTTGATGCAGAAAGATCAGCCTTGCGAGTTGATAATTTGATCGAATCATTCCACTGACCTGCTGTTTGTACTTTTTCGATACAAGAAGCTGCTGTTGATATTAAAGCTATTAAAATCAATCCTAAAAAGCATCGTGTTTTCATACGTTTACGTTTCGATATAAGTAAAATAAAATATTTAATGATAAATTAAATAAGCATAACAGCCTATCATTATTTTGCTTTGGTGAGCAAAACATGTCTGTGAAAACTTAAGGCATTATATTCAAAAAAGAGAATTACAGTCTCAACTATATAATAGATGTAAAAAATAGAAGAAGTTGCATAAACTGATAACTTTTTTTTCGTTTTTTTCACAAGCCAACTACTCTGACTTGTTTTACACATATTTTCACTACATATAGTGATTGGTTAACCTAAAAGTCTTTAATATTTTTGCATACAACTAAAAAACAGTTCCTTTAACTCAAAATATAAAAATTAATGAAAAAATACAGCATCCTAGTACTGCTGCTGGTCAACCTTTGTTATATCAGTAATCTTAAAGCCGAGGACACATTAATTCCAAAAGATTCTATCCGAATGTCGTATGTAGGAGATGAAGTAGTTATTGAAGCATTTAAAAGTAATAACAATTTATCTCAGCTGCCTATATCGGCGACATTAGTCTCAAAAAAAGATATAAAAGAGCGAAACATTACCAATATAAAAGAAATTAATGCTTTTGTTCCTAATCTATTTATACCCGATTACGGGTCAAAGATGACCTCACCCGCATATATAAGAGGTATCGGCTCACGCATCAATGCACCTTCGGTTGGCTTGTACGTAGATGGTGTACCTTATTTCGACCGTTCGACATTTGACATTGATATGACTGACATAGAACGTGTCGAAATACTCAGGGGACCTCAGGGAACCATATATGGGCGAAATACGATGGGGGGACTTATCAATGTATATACCAAATCTCCTTATAAATACAGAGAAACCAATCTACACCTCGGTATGGGGAATTACGACAGATACGAATTATCGGCATCTCATTACGGAAATGTAAACAATACATTGGGCTACTCTCTTGCCGGCAGTGTGCTACATACCGGCGGATATTTTACCAACCAGTATACGGGTAAAAAAGCCGATCCGATGGATGCTGCAACAGGGCGTATGAGACTTAGTTGGAAAATCACCCCCAAACTATATATGCATCTCACCTCAGCTTATGAGTACTCGGATCAAGGAGGATATCCATATGGCATCTATAATCCTAAAAACAATACGGTCAGTGATGTTAACTACAACGAACCATCGTCGTACCGTCGCAATATGTCTACCAATGGATTGAATTTAGAGTATACAACCGATAAGTTCAAACTGGGATCAATGACTTCATTCCAATTCTACGACGGATTACAACGTATAGATCAAGACTTTACTGAAAAGGACCTCTACTTTGTCAGATTTTATCAGAATCAAAAAATGTTTTCGGAAGAAGTCAATATCAAATCAACTACCAAAAGTAATTACCAATGGCAATTCGGAGCATTTGGTTTTTACCAGAGTTATGATACCGATTATAAAATCGAGTATCGTGCATTAGACTCCCTAACCATACAAAATGCAACCAACCCATCCAAAGGGATTGCGTTTTACCATCAATCGACCTACAACAACCTGATGGTTGACGGACTATCTTTAACATTAGGAATAAGATACGATTGGGAAGAAACCAGAATGCACACAATCATAAACAGCCAGAAATCGAATAATCCTGTAAATCCGGAAATGAATGTAAGAGACCGTAATCATTTTTCGCAATGGACTCCTAAAGCTGCACTCCAATATACTTTTACGAATAATAACCTCATCTATATTTCGGCAACAAAAGGATTTAAGTCAGGAGGATTCAACACCACAGTGGAGGATGAAGCCGACCGTTCTTTCAAATCCGAAAACAGCTGGAGTTATGAACTGGGATCTAAAAATAATTTCTTTAACAGACTCCTTCAAACGGAAGTTAGCTTATTCTATATTAACTGGAACGATCAACAGGTATCCCAAACACAACCTAGCGGACGAGGATTTCTGATACGTAATGCCGGAAAATCGGTCAGCAAAGGTTTTGAAATTATGACTCAAATTAATCCTCTTGACGAACTGAGTTTACAGCTAACTTATGGATATACACATGCTACTTTCAAAGAGTATATGTACAATCAAATCAAAAATATCGATTATTCGGGCAATTATCTGGCAATGGTTCCACGCCATACGCTTTCTGCAGCAGCCAATTATGGTATAAAAGTAAAAAGCAGTTTTCTACACAAGATTGTACTAAATGCACAATACACAGGCCTGGGCAAACTATACTGGAACGAAGACAATAAGGCTTCCCAACCTTTTTACGGCATATTCAATGCCCGAACATCATTTGTGATGAATAAAGTCTCGTTAGACCTTTGGGCTAAAAACATTGGGGGCAAAGAGTATATATCTTATTACTTCAGTTCGATGGGTAATACATTCGCTCAGGCCGGCAAACCATTTACATGCGGTGTAGATGTACGGTTGAAATTTTAAGAGCGACACAAATATCTTACAAGAAAGCAATAATATAAACGTTATTGCTTTCTTTTTATAAAATATAAAACTAACTTATAAATAAACCAATTCATCACATCTAGTGATTGGCTAGCCCGATTGTATTTTGTATTTTTGCAAAATTGAAGTTTAAGACCTTTTTAATATTGTGGCAAATATACCGACAATAGATCACTATATTACTGAACACGCCATTCAATATTATCTTTTGCTTAATAAATGATCACTAGAATTGACTTTTCGAAATGGATATAAATAAGAGCCTGCAAAATGGAGGTAAACTGTTCACGTTTCTGAGCTTATACATCGCCCAGACTATCCCCATGAGTTTTTTCTCTACCATTCTGCCTGTATTGATGCGTCAACAAGATTATTCGCTCGAAACAATTGGTATGCTTCAGTTTCTTAAACTGCCATGGGTATTGAAGTTTCTGTGGTCGCCTGCCATTGACCGGAGTTGTCACACTTTAAACGATTACAAACGGTGGATATTTTCATCCGAGTTAATTTATGCCGTTATCATTCTGGCGATTTCATTTCTTGATCTCGAAACCAACATATATACTATTATCATACTCATCGTGTTTGCTTTTACGGCTTCTGCCACCCAAGATATTGCAACCGATGCCCTTGCTGTTCTGTCATTCAGCAAAAAAGACAAAAGTTTGGTAAACAGTATGCAATCGGTAGGAAGTTTTGCTGGGGCAATGATCGGCGGAGGTGTGTTACTGCTTCTTTATCATAAACTGGGATGGAATCAGTTACTCCCCTATCTGGCAATATTTGTAGTCGTAGCACTCATTCCCCTGATGCTCTTCAAGAAAAAACAGGTAGAAGAACCTCAGGAACGAAAAAAATATGCTCCGCCTCACCCCGATGACCTTTTGGGGTTTTTCAAACAAAAAGGAATCTGGAAACAAATACTCTTTCTCTTTATGTATTATGCAGGGCTGATAGGAACATTAGCCATGCTAAAACCTATGCTGGTCGATTATGGCTACAGTATGAAAGAGATCGGTGTAATGTCGGGAGTTATCGGAACATCCATCGGCTGTATCGGATCATTAACCGGAGGCTTTATTGTACGCAAAATCGGATGCTTCATACCTCGAATAGTATTTGCCATCCTTATATTAGCAACCACCGTATACTTTTACCTTTTGGTGACACACCTGTCTGTTAACACTGCTACCCTACACTTAGGAATCACTTTATTATGGGGAAGTTACGGCATGGCAACCATTGTTGTATATACTACTGCAATGTATTATGTACGGGAAGGCTATGAAGGAACCGATTTTACTCTGCAAACCGTTATCACCCATCTTAGTGGTATGTTGATGGCAGCAGGAGCCGGAAAAATAGCCGGTATGTATGGCTATGCCAACCTGTTTTTATTCGAAAGTTGTATCGCCGTAGCTTCACTGCTGTATATATTGGCGACATTCAAAAAAGAGAAAAAAGATGAAACAAGAATTATTAGATAAATACAGTGTTGCTGTACCTCGCTATACGAGTTATCCGCCTGCGAATTTCTTTACCGACGGCTTTTCAGTCAACGATTACGAAACAGCCATAGAGGAATCGAATACCCAACAACCCGAACATATATCCTTTTATATTCATATTCCGTTTTGTTACAAGATGTGTCATTATTGCGGATGTAATGCCCTGCTACTGGAAAATAAAACAGTAGTAACTTCATATATGAACGCCCTGAAGCGTGAAATAGAAATGGTTTTGCCTCTGCTCGATCATAACCGGAAAATCGCACAAATACATTATGGAGGAGGAAGCCCAACCTCTCAACCCGTGTCGATACTTAAGGAAATAAATCAAATGTTACTCAATGGTTTCGAAACGATAGACCAACCCGAAATAGCCATCGAATGCCACCCCGGCTATTTAGATGAATCGTATTGGAACGATTTGATAGATGCAGGGTTTAACCGCATCAGCTTGGGAATACAGGATTTCAATATCGATGTATTGAAAGCATCTAACCGCAAGCCATCACGAATGCCTGTTGCTGGCATTGTTCAATTACTCAAATCGAAAGGTGTAGCCGTAAATATGGATTTTATCTACGGATTACCTCTACAAACTGCCGAATCGTTTGCTGATACCATCAAGCAAGCAATAGAAATACATCCTGATAGGTTAGTTACCTTTTCGTATGCACACGTACCTTGGGTAAACCCGGCAATGATGAATCTCGAAAAGCTTGGTTTGCCTACTCCGCAAGATAAAAACAAAATATACGAAACAGCCAAACATCTGTTGAACGATGCAGGATATAAAACCGTTGGCCTCGATCATTTTGTACAGCCCAATGACGAACTATACATCGCCCAGAAAACAAAAGCTCTGCATCGTAATTTTCAAGGATATTGTACTCGCCGTACTACAGGACAGGTATACGCCTTCGGTGTAACAGGTATCAGTCAACTAACTTCGGCATACAGCCAGAATACCAAAGACCTGAAATCCTATATCGAACAAGTAAATAATGGAGAACTCCCCGTTCTGAAAGGTTACAGATTAAATAGCGATGAACAGATTACACGCGAGGTTATCACCTCATTGATGTGTAATTATGAAATAATTTGGACTGATCTTGCTTCACTTTTAAACAGATCGGTTGACGAGATAAAGGGGGCACTCAATTACAATGAAGATAACTTAAAGGTTTTTGCTGAGGATGGCATAATAAAGTTTACATCCGATTATATCCGCATTCTACCCGACGCTACACCCTTTGTACGTAATATTGCTGCATCATTAGATAAATTGATGATGAATACAGATAAACGTTTCTCAAAAGTGGGGTAACACAAATAAAATAACAAAAACAAAGCAACTTATTTAACACCAATTTCTATGACTAAAAAAGACCTTATCAGGCTACTTATCAAATTAATGGGAGTTTTGGTACTCCTTAATTCCTTACCCGCATTCATTGGTCAATTCGCATTCTTCGCAGGAAACGATGGCGGAAAATTAATCATTTGGATGATCTTAGTTCTTATTGCTACCCTTGCCTTTTCGGGTTGGCTGATCTTTTGTCCGGATAGTATTATCAAGTTCTTCAAACTAGATAAAGGCTTTGATGACGATCAAATAAAACTCGACCGATTGAAGTCTGAGAAACTGATAAGTATTGCAGTTCTTATTATTGGAGGTATGTTTATAATACACAGCCTTGCTCCTCTCATCATTGAAATAGGACAAAAGATTTATGCTTCTGTGGCAGAAAAAGATCCTTTTTTCCCATCTTTTAGTTACTCTGATAATACAAGATTATATACCAATATTCTCCAAGTATTGCTGGGATTTTTTCTGATTACCAATTATCAGAGAATTACTCATTTTTTAGCTAAGAAAAATGAGAATGACAAAACAGTATAAATAATATCATGCCCGATATAAAACAATAAATGCCCGAATCGATATTCGGGCATTTATTGTTTCAAGTAAAGTCCTGTAGTTACTTTCTCTCTATCTTTTGTATATCACTTGCCTTGCTTTCAATTACCAATCCGCTAGGCAACTTTATTTGGATTTTATTATCGGTACTTTGCTCTGTAACCACACCATCCATTCTTGCTCCATCTTTAAAATAAATAGTTGCTTTATAACTACCTTGCTGACCTTGGCTAACTTTAGCCGGAACAGGAGCTACATTTTCTTGCTTCACAACTGTTTCAGCCGGACGACGCTCTTGAATCTCTTTTTCAGACTGATATTCAGCCTTTCTAATAGGTTGTTCTATAACTTTCTCCTCCGCTTGAGCTCGCTGTGATTTATCTGTTATACGCTCATAAGTATTTCCACGTTGTGGTTTATTTTGATAACGACTCTCATTATAGTCACGATCATCAAGAGGAACATAATAAGAAGTACTTGTTGGACTATAAATACCTAACGTTAAGCAACTAACCAAACCATTTAAGAACGACTGATTTGTTTTTATCATATATCTTTTACGGTCTCCTACATAATCATCGGCTCTCATACTGGCATTTTCGAGAGGTACTAATCCCCACAGTAAATGGTGATTCCATTCCGAATTAATTTTAACCATTGGTTGTTTCGGTGAAACATCTCCAACCGATACTTTTGTTGTATAACATGAAGAAAGAGCAGCGGTAATAAGTATACCGGCTACTAAAAATTTTAATTTAAAGATCATTACAAATATATCTTTTTAGTTAGTTATTTTTTAACAATCGACAAAGTTAATCCTTTAATCAAAATAAACTTGGAATAGTACCTGTTTTTGAAAAAGATATTACACTGCACTATTCTTTTACATTATTCTTATTTAACTTACTATGCTTAATACCATAGCTGAAATAGATAATAAAACCTATTATACTCCACACTATCAATCTAACCCATGTACTTATGGGTAAAGCTATCATTTGCATCAAACAGATTGCAGCCCCCAGCAGTGGGATGAAAGGAACAAAAGGAGTTTTGAAAGGACGTTTTAGTTGAGGTTGAGTTTTTCTTAATACCACAATTGAAATACAAACCACGGTAAATGCCATCAGTGTGCCTATTGACACCAGTTCACTCAACACATTCAGAGGGAACAAACCTGCAAATAAACCTGTTACAATACAGGCAAATATAGTTGCATTATGAGGTACGCCATGCTTAGGATGAACTTTCGAGAAAAAACGAGGTAATAATCCGTCTTTAGAAATAGCGTAATAGATACGTGACTGCCCTAACATCATCACCAATATTACAGAACTCAATCCGGCAATTGCTCCCAATTTTACAAAAGGACTCAACCATGCTAACCCCGCCCCCGTACGGTCTATAGCCAGTGCAATAGGTGCAGCAACATCCAATTCTTTATAATTAACAATACCTGTTAAAACAGCCGTAACCGCAATATATAGGACAGCACATACAAGTAATGAAATAAGTATACCTTTTGGCATATCCTTTTGAGGGTTTTTAGCTTCCTGAGCAGCTGTAGATAAAGCATCGAAACCCAGATAAGCATAAAATACAACTCCTGCTCCACGCAGAATACCACTCCAGCCAAAATTTCCAAATTCTCCGGTATTCTGAGGAACATACGGACTCCAGTTACCCAGGTCGATATAAGAAAGCCCAAAGCCTATAAATAACAAAATTACTCCTACTTTAATAACTACAATTACATTATTAATAAATGCTGATTGTTTGATTCCTCCGATTAATAATGATGTAACAAGAGCAACTATAAATACAGCAGGAAAATTAAACAAACTGCCTGTCATAACCCAACCTTCTTCCGTATGGTCGAATGTAGCATATGATAAATGCCACGGAATATGTACCCCCCACCCTTCGCAGAGACTCATCATATATCCCGACCATCCCACAGCAACACTTGAACAGGCAAATAAATATTCAAGAATAAGAATCCAACCGATAAACCATGCAAGAATCTCCCCCATAGTGGTATAACTATATGAATAGACACTTCCTGCCACAGGTATCATCGCAGCAAACTCTGCATAACAGAGTCCGGCCATTACACAGCCAAGTGCCGAAATCAGAAATGAGATCGTTAATCCGGGACCTGCATAATTAGCTGCTGCTGTTCCTGTAATTACAAATATACCTGTACCAACTATAGCCCCGATACCCAATGTCACCAGATTAGCTGCTGACAAATTTCTTCTCAGACCATCATTCTTGCCTTCTGCCTCGCGCAGAATCAATCCTATGTCTTTTTTCTTGAATAATTGTTCGAACATATGTCTTTTCTGATATTTGAAATAGATAATCGGCAAAAGTAAGAAAATAAGATGACCTAAATAGAGTATTTAAGTGGCTTAATTGATAGTAAAATCAAACTCTCAAAAAAAAAATAAATATCTTTGAAGACTTAAAAGTATTCCGTCTGAATGAAACACCCTTAACCTATCATAATTGCAGATGAGTAAACATACAACAAGAGAAAACAAAAGTTGTGAAAATTGCGGAAGGTTTGTCGCTGAGAATTTTTGTCCTCGTTGCGGACAAGAAAATACAGAAATACGTCAGTCCTTCATCCATCTGTTCAAACATTTTATTTCAGATTTATTACACTATGACAGTTCATTTTGGTCTACTATCAAACTGCTGTTGTTTTCACCTGCCACATTATCTAAAGCCTATATTGCAGGAAAACGTAAATCGTATGTTGATCCCATAAAACTATATATATTTATCAGCTTCATCGCATTCTTCATTCCGGGTATTTTACCAGAAAAATCAGATAAAGAACAATACTTAACTGTAAGCCTCGAAAGTATAGATCTTTCGGTTACAGATATTGATAAAGCCACCGGACAACAAACCGAATATCCGATAAATACTCTAGCTGAATTAGATTCTTTAGATAAAATTAAAAATATACCTGTATCCAAGTATTATGAAACAAAGCTGGCACTAAAAGCTTTTGAGAGTAAAGACAGCGATAAGCAAAAGAGAATCAATGAATTTATTCTCCATAATCTTCCCAAAGTTTTATTTATATACATGCCTATCTTTGCTTTTTGGTTGTGGCTGTTTCATAACAAAAAGAAGTTCATATACTTCGACAGCGGTATCTTTACCTTACATTATTTTTCATTTCTTCTTTTGATTATAACCATTCTCAATATACTTGAGATAGCTTTCGAATGGATAGATTTACCCAATATAATCTCGATGACTGTAACAGCTATGGTCTTCTTCTACTGTATTTTTTATTTTTTCAGGGCACACCGTATATTTTACAATGAAAAACGATACATAGCTAATACAAAAGGAGCTTTTATACTAACAATAGATATTGTTCTTATTTTAGTGACATTCATCATTTTTACACTCATTGCACTGTTTATTGCATAAGCATATAAAAAGGCGGCATTGCAATGTTAAAAGACAGTATAAAAACCTCCAATAAATTACTTTTAGTAAAAGTTAAACAATTCATCTATCAATATTAGATAAAATCTATTATCATATCTATCATTTTAGTATATTTGTATCCAAACTAATAACTTATGAATAGAATTGTACGTAAAGAATACTTCTCGCCTAAAGTGGTAGAACTTGTAGTAGAGGCTCCACTTATAGCACGCAGCCGCAAAGCCGGACACTTTGTAATTGTTAAGGTTGGCGACAAGGGAGAACGTATTCCACTAACCATTGCTAAATCGGATACCGAAAAAGGAACTATTTCGCTAGTCATTCAAAATGTAGGAGCATCAAGTGAAAAAATCTGCAATCTCGAGGCTGGAGATTATATTACCGATCTTGTAGGACCACTGGGGAGAGCTACTCACATCGAAAACTTTGGAACAGTAGTTTGTGCCGGAGGAGGTGTAGGTATCGCACCCATGTTACCCATTATCGAAGCTATGAAAAAAGCAGGTAATCGTGTAATATCAGTACTTGCTGCACGTACTAAAGATTTAGTTATTCTCGAAGAACAAGTAGCCGAATATTCGGACGAAGTAATAGTTATGACTGACGATGGCTCGTACGGACAAAAAGGGTTAGTTACTAATGGTGTTGAATCGGTTATCAACCGCGAAAAGGTAGACATGTGTGTTACCATAGGACCTGCGATAATGATGAAATTTGTATCGCTGCTTACCGAAAAATACAATGTTCCTACAATGGCTTCACTGAATACCATAATGGTAGACGGAACAGGTATGTGTGGTGCATGTCGTATATCGGTAGATGGAAAAACACGTTTTGTATGTGTTGACGGACCTGAATTTGATGCGCACAAAGTTGATTTCGACGAAATGTTGATGCGACTAAAAGCCTATAATTAACAGAACAATAGTATCAGCAGTGATATGTATTGGATACACTCACAGGCTAAATTATTTATTATTTTCGGACGTATTACAATGCGTCCCTACCCAAACCTAAAACTATCAGGAAGAAGATGACACGTCAAGAATATATGAAACAAAAATGGGGTGAACCATGGCGCAGCGAATTACGCAAAAGCGTAAAAGCTAAAGAACGTGCTGACCGTCCCCGTGTTCACATGCCCGAACTGGATGCAGAATACCGCAGTCACAAACTTAAAGAAGAAGTAAATCAGGGACTTTCGCAAGAACAAGCCATATTCGAAGCAGGTCGCTGCCTTGACTGTGCCAATCCTACTTGCGTTACAGGATGTCCTGTTGAAATAAATATACCCACATTTATCAAGAATATAGAGAGAGGCGAATTTGTTGAAGCTGCCCGAACTTTAAAAGAAACGAGTGCACTACCTGCTGTTTGCGGGCGGGTTTGCCCGCAGGAAAAACAATGTGAGGCACAATGTATCTATGTTCAGAAAATGGGAAAAGAAGCAGTAGCAATAGGCTATCTGGAAAGATTTGCCGCCGACTACGAGCGCTTAAACGGAATAGTGACCACACCTGAAGTTCCTGTGTGCAACGGAACTAAAGTAGCCGTTGTAGGGTCAGGTCCCGCCGGTCTCTCGTTTGCCGGTGATATGGCCAAAAGAGGCTACGATGTTACCGTATTCGAAGCTTTACACGAAATAGGTGGTGTGCTGAAATATGGTATTCCCGAGTTTCGTTTACCAAACGAAATAGTGGATGTCGAAATAGACGTATTACGCAATATAGGTGTTAAATTCATCAAGAATTGCATTGTAGGAAAAACTATCAGCCATGAGGATCTACGCAATGAGGGTTTTAAAGGCATATTTGTAGCAAGTGGTGCAGGACTGCCCAACTTCATGAATATTCCGGGCGAGAACTTAATCGGAGTTATGTCGGCAAATGAGTTCCTTACACGTGTCAACCTCATGGATGCTTCTAATCCCGAAAGTGACACTCCTGTACAAATGGGTAAAAAAGTAGCTATCATAGGAGCAGGTAATACGGCAATGGATGCTGTGCGTACAGCCCGTAGACTGGGTGCTGAACGTGCTATAGTAGTTTATCGCCGTTCAGACGAAGAAATGCCCGCCCGTCTCGAGGAAGTGAAACATGCCAAGGAAGAAGGCATCGAATTCTTAACGCTTCACAATCCTATTTGTTACGAAGGTGACGACAAAGGACGTGTGCAACGTATGCTTCTACAAAAGATGGAACTGGGCGAGCCTGATCCTTCGGGACGTCGCAAACCCGTGCCTATCAAAGATGCAACCGAATGGGTTGAGGTAGATGAGGTTATTGTCAGCGTTGGTGTATCTCCTAACCCACTTATTCCCTCTTCATTCTCGGGGCTGGAAGTGACTAAATGGGGAACGGTAGTTATCAATCAGGATACTATGCAGACTCATCTGTCGGATGTGTATGCCGGTGGTGATATTGTTCGTGGTGGTGCAACAGTTATCCTGGCTATGGGGGACGGTCGCAAGGCTGCCGCAGCAATGGATGAGACTTTGAAAGGAAATTGAAAGAAAATCAACTTATATTACACAAAAAAGATCAGGCTTACAATCTGATCTTTTTGTATTTTATAACATCCTCAACCTCATAAAAAGACAAAGACATTCCTCTTTTCTGGTGCTCACTCCGCAAAAATGAGACACAGACTTGTGTTATAACAAAATAATGATAATCTTTACTCTACACAATTTATATCAGAATATAAACATTTAATTAATCACTGTAAAGATGAAAAAGATAAAAGCTATTTTAGGGCTATTTCTGCTTTGTGCCATTATGTTAACTGCATGCAAGCAAAACACAAAAGTGCAAGACAATACACAAATACCTAAAGAAAAGGTAACCAAAAAGAAAATATTATTTGTAGTAACCAGTCACGACCAAAAAGGCAATACAGGAGAACCTACGGGATTCTACTTATCGGAAGTTTCACATCCTTGGCATGTATTACATGAAGCAGGTTACGAAATAGACTTTGTTAGTCCTCTAGGAGGAAAAGCTCCGGTTGATGGGTTCGATCTAAATGATTCCATTAATAAAGTTTTTTGGGACAATAAAGAGTACCACGAAAAGATAGAGAATACGATGAAACCTACTGAAGTTATTCCCGACAATTATGTGTCAATTTTCTATGCAGGAGGACATGGTACCATGTGGGACTTTGCTGATAATAAGGAACTAGCAGCCATTGCTGCAAAAATTTACGAAAATCAAGGAGTTGTAGGAGCGGTATGCCACGGTCCTGCCGGACTTGTTAATATCAAATTGAGTAATGGGCAATATCTAGTCAACAATAAAAAAATAAACAGCTTTACAAACGAAGAAGAAGCTGCAGTAAAACTCGATAACATCGTCCCCTTTCTTTTAGAAAGCAAATTGATCGAACGTGGAGCAATATTCGAAAAATCAGCACCTTTTACTCCCCATGTTACAGTTGACCAAAGGGTGATCACCGGCCAGAATCCTCAATCAGCTCAAGGTGTCGGCGAAGCTATTCTTAAAGAATTAAACAAAAACGATAAATAAAGAATACTAAATCATACATACATATAGAAAAGGCTGAATTATTATGTGATAATTCGGCCTTTTCTCATCTGTTTTATTTCTACCAATAAAAAACAGAGATTGTAACTCTAAATATCTCAATAATTACAGATACAGGAAGCCTATATTAGATTTTTTCATTATATTTATATTTCTAGTAATTGCAAAGTATTTATCAAAGCAACAAAAAGGTTCAAGTCCTTAAAACACAAAATCGGCTTGCATTATGCTAAAAATAATATTCACAGAACTGGTAAAAAAATATACGACAAATGATCTGTTATGCAAACAACTTTGGAATGAGATAGTTATTAACTATTGTGATGCCGGACGTTATTATCATAACATGAATCATCTTGAAGCTGTTATAGGCGAATTATCCGATGTTAGAGATTGTATTCCTCAATGGGATACAGCTATGTTCTCGGTTTTCTATCATGATATTGTATATAATGCCCTACGCAGTGATAACGAAGCACAAAGTGCTGATAAAGCACAGACGAGACTACATGAAATGGGCTTCCCTAAGGATCAGACAAAACAATGTGTACTCCAAATCTTGGCTACTAAAGGGCATGAGCCGGGTAATGATCTTACAACTCAGTTATTTATCGATGCCGACTTAGCAATTTTAGGTAAAGCTCCCCAAAAATATACTGAGTATTCGGAGAACTTACGCAAAGAATTTTTTGTTTATACAAATGATGAATATAAAGCGGGAAGAAAAAAAGTCTTGAAGTATTTTCTGGCTATGGATCGTATTTTTAAATCGGAACATTTCTACAACAAATACGAGAGGCAAGCCCGAATAAATATAGAGGCTGAATTGAGTTCGTTATAAAAACTGAAAAAAGAAATTATTATTTGAAGTTACTTATATAATGATTGCCCCGTCTGTTCTTGCTTGCAAAAGCAGGGACAGACTTTTTTTTAATAATCCGTCTATTGAAAAAGAAGCAGGAAACCTCACAAAAAATTTAGGGTCATAAGCTTTCGCCTACAACCCTAAACACACCATGAATATATTAAGAAGGTCTTAGACCTTACTTTAATTCGAATGCTACTTTTCCGCGAATGTCCGTAGACGAAGCTCCGATTACAGCTTCAAATGTACCCGGTTCGGCAACCCATTCCTGACGTGTATCATCATAGAATTTTAATTTATCGGCATCAATTACAAAACTTACAGTTTTTTCTTCTCCCGGATTAAGAGCGATTTTACTGAAACCTTTCAGTTCTTTAACCGGACGTGGTAATGACGATTTCAGATCGCTGATGTACAATTGTACAACTTCTTCACCTTTACGGCTTCCTACGTTTTTAACTGGAACGGCTACTGTTACAGTTCCGTCGGCAGACATTGTTTTATTATCTACAGCTACTTTTCCGTATTGAAATTTAGTATAGCTCAATCCATGTCCAAAGCTAAACAATGGTTTAATTTTTTCTTTATCAGCCCAACGGTATCCGACGAAAATGCCCTCATTGTATGTAACATTTACATTATCACCGGGATATTCGCCCAAAGCATGTGCGCTGTTATCTTTAAGAGCAACAGGAAAAGTCATTGGTAATTTTCCGGATGGATTCACATCACCTACCAAAATAGAAGCTAACGCTCTGCCCGCTGCACTACCATTATACCATCCTTGTACAATTGCAGGAACTTGAACTACCCAAGGCATTGCGACAGCATTACCCGAAATCAAAACAACAGCCAGATTTTTGTTGGCTTTAGCCAATTCGGTAATCAATTTATCCTGATTATATGGTAATCCTAAATCAGCACGGTCGTTTCCTTCGCAATCTTGTCCGTCATCTTTATTCAGTCCTCCGATGAATACAACAAAATCTGCTTCCTTAGCTACTTTTACAGCCTCAGCAAACAATTCTGCCTCCGAACGTGTCTCAGTTAAATCTTGCCCTGTACTTAAACCGTCTTGTTGAGTGGATTTACCACCTACATATCCGCGGGCATAAACTATCTCGGATTGATTTTCTACACGATCCAAAAGACCTTGCAATGGAGATATTTCATGTCTTACTTTCAGTGAAGAACTTCCTCCCCCCACAGTCATTACTTTGATTGCATTTTCACCTATAACCGCAATTTTCTTTGTTTTGCTTAGATCTATAGGTAATACGTTATTATTGTTTTGAAGTAATACGATACCTTGTTCAGCAATTTGTTGTCCTGCCGACATATGTTCGTCGGTACCAAAAGAGCCCCAAGGTCTTTTAGTATTCATATTGGTTCTGAACATAAGACGTAGTATACGACGAACTTTATCGTTTACTAAATCTTCGCTCAATTCACCTGATTTCAGCATATTAAGAAAAGGAACTGCTAAATAATATTCATCATAAGCGTTGGTTTTATTCCATCTCATACCATCTGTCCAAGTCCCCATTTCTATATCTAAGCCGTTTTTAGCAGCCTCTACAGTATTATGAGTTCCTCCCCAGTCGGCAATCACCGCACCGTCAAATTTCCAGTCACCTTTCAACACATCGTTCAAAAGATAAGAGTTGTGACAGCAATGTTGTCCTTTATATTGGTTGTAAGCTCCCATCAAAGACCATACTCCGGCCTCTTCAACAGCAGCTTTAAATGCAGGAAGGTAAATTTCATGTAAAGCCCTGTCGCTTACATTTACATTGATATGGCCACGTGCTATTTCTTGATTGTTTAATGCAAAGTGTTTTACACAAGCTGCAACACCATTCGATTGTACTCCTTTGATATAAGGAACAGCCATGCGTGATGCCAAGAAAGGGTCTTCGCCCATGTACTCGAAATTACGACCATTAAGTGGAGTTCTGTAAATATTTACACCCGGTCCTAGCAGAACGTCTTTCTTTCTGTAACGAGCCTCTTCTCCTATTACTTTTCCGTAAAGAGCTGCCATCTCGGGATTCCAGGTAGCAGCCAAAGCTGTCAGAGCAGGAAATGCGATACATGAGTCATTCGTCCAACCGGCATTGTCCCATTCATCCCAAAATACTTCTGCACGTACTCCGTGAGGTCCATCGGCATGCCACAGTTCAGGAATTCCCAAGCGAGGTACGCCCGGAGAGCTGAACTTCGATTGCGCATGACACATTTTTACTTTCTCTTCCAATGTCATTCTCGAAAGAGCATCTTCTATACGTTGTTCTATCGGCTTTGTTTCGTCCAGATAGATCGGTGCTTTGTTTTGCCCAAACATTGGCAGAGCAAACAAACTCAAAATAAAAGCACTTTTTAAAATTCTCATATTACTTTATATATAATAAATTTTGGATATTTTTATTGTATGTGTGATCTAAGGCTTCTCAACCATTCATGACGAATCATTTTGTATACCTTTTACAATATATTATTAGTGTAGAAATAGGTCTTAGATCCTTAAAAAATTAACATTCTTATAAATTCGAGAACTAAGTTAGTGTTAACTTGACAAACTAAAAAATAAAATTATCACATATTTTAAGCTATATATTTTTTTAACTAAATAGTGTACAAACGACAATAACTAAAAACACATAAAACACTGTTTATCAATCAAAACAAATTATCAAAAAGAATAAATGAAAAATATTTAAAAATATTTAATAAAAAAGAGGGGATTATCATAACTGACAAAAACGAAAGGCATATAGTTGTAAAAACCAATTGTGCATTTTGATAAAACGAAATGTACATAAATTTTAGAAATACACCTTTATTATATAAGATAAAATAAGCCCCTTGATTGGGGCTTATTTGCTAGATAGCAGTGAGTATATATTGAATGTTTGCCTTTACTTTAGTTACATTCCGAACCCACTCGACAGGCTTCAAGACCTTTTCATATACAGGGTAAGGTAATCCAGGCGTGTGTTAAGTAATAAGTATTTAATACTCTTTTAAGTAGTTTTTAATCTATTTTTAAATGATCTTTAAAGTCATCTGCTTTTGGATCTTTTCCATATACTTCGTCAATGGCTTCTTGTATTAACCTATTGAAGTCTATACCATATTTGTCTGAGGCAATGTTGATACTAGTTAGATAGTCTTGTTCTGATTTTAAATCATTAAGACTTTCTTCTTTTCGTTCGGGTAAATCTGAAAGAAATACCTCATTACGATCTAATATAAAGTCTTTGTCAACAATTGGTAAATCAAGAGGTAGCTCAGTAATATCTCCATAAAGTATAACACGAAAAGAAGAACCATCTCCGATGAAATTTGGAGGCAAATAGATATTCCAAAAAGAATCCGTTAGAGGTCGAATAATCCTATCCAAAACTTTAAACTGTTCACTATATTCTATGAGTGCATAATCAGTATTCACAGCTCCATATTCAAACCTTATAAGAAGCTTCTTAGGGTCAGAACCATTTGCATAGACATCTCGTAAGTAATATTTACCTGCCATTATAAGACTGCGACTTGTATCATAGTCAATCAGTAATAGGTCTAAATCAATATTAGGGATATATCTTTTTACCTTTCTGCAATATTGATCGTTTCCTGAGAACCTTAGAAAAGTATTATCATCTTTGAATAATAGTTTCTTCAGAATATCAGGATCACCCGACTTAAAATAAAGTGGTATTTTATTTGCAATTTGCCTTAATGGCAATTCCATACCTCAAACTAAAAAATATTTTACTATATCTCTTTTATAATTCGTGCCGGATTACCTCCTACCAATACATTGGCCGGAACGTCTTTAACAACAACCGAGCCCGATGCAATTACTGCATGATCGCCAATAGTCACCCCAGGATTGATAATCGCCCGTCCTCCAATCCATACATTATTACCAATTGTTACAGGCTTGCCAAACTCAACAGCATCGGCACGCTGAGTTGCATTTAGTGGATGAGTAGCAGTATAAATATGTACTCCCGGTCCAAGCAGGCAATTATCTCCAATTTCGATTTTACAGACATCGAGCATTACACAATCAAAATTGGCATAGAAATTCTCCCCCACATAAATATTATATCCATAATCGCATTTAAATGTCGGTTCTATAAAAATAGATTTACCTCTTCTGCCGAATAACTGAGATAAGATTTCTCCTCTTACCTCTATTTCATCAAACGATGTATTATTATAGGTATAAGTAAGTCTGCGTGCATTAAGCCTCTCTTCAGTTAATTGTTTATCTCCTGCAAAATAATATTCGCCGGCCAACATTTTTTGTTTCTCGGTTTTCATCCATCATTGTTTTTATCACCATGCAATATAACTCTTTTTTTATCATCGTTAAAACGTTCTGAATCCCGATCAACCATGATTAAACAAACCAATATAGTATAAAAGGACTGGAAGTATTAAACGGAAAGCAGATATCCAACCATTGCAATCGGATACCTGCATAAAACTAGAACCATTAAAACTAAATCTATTATTTATTTCATTATCTCCGTCCCGAAGCTGATGAGCGTCCTCTTTCACTTCGCGATGAAGATCTGTCATCACTTTTATTTTCGGATTTGCGTTCTCTATTACCTTTTACACTTTCAGAGCGCGACACTTCGGCATATCTTAAATCATTACGGCCAGATGACCTGTCTGTACGTTTATTTTCTTCTCTATAATTATTATCGCGGCTACTTCGGTTCGAGTCATGCTGACGATCGGCTGTTGATCTTCCCTTACTGTTACGCCCATTGTTACGCCCGTAGTCAGAATCTCTGCCACGTCCGTTATTATTTCCTCTATTATTGTCATCATACCACCTCACTTCGTTTCTGCGGCTGTCTCTGTAGCGATTATCATGACTGTTACGAATCACAACCTGATTTCTATTTCCTCTGAAATGTCTGTAATCAACCATATGGCGTTGATTAAATCGCCAAGGATTATTATCGGTAAGTACTACTTTATAAAGTCCGTACAAATTATAATGACGATAAGCACTGGGCAGGTAACGAGCCGAAACCCAACGGCCTCCACGAGGAAAATGAAACAGACCTTGATTTACATTGTAGTAAACATTAATGTCGGGGAAATAATAAAATGCAACATAATTGTATCCGACAGGCCCCCAAGCAGGCTGCATACCTATATTTATATTCACATTTATATTGGCGGCCTCAGTTCCTGAGAAACTAGCCATTGCGACTAAAAATCCGATTGAAAGTATTATTTTTTTCATAATCAAGCCTTTTAAATGATACAATAATTATGGTTAGTGCTTCTTATATTTACTAAGATGAATAAATAGGTAAAAGGATTAATCGACACCGGATAGATTAACTTTAATTAACCAGCCTCCGAAGAAACTGTCTAGATTTTGTTATACATAAATATTCAGCGAGTCTCAGGTATAATTCTAACTAAAATAATATTCTTTCCTTAATCAATTCCTTATACAATGCATCTAATGTTCTTTGGATACTCTGAAATATATTTTTAAATTATCTAATTTTATAAACAAATAGATAGCAGTATGGAATTCTCTCCTGATTTCTCTCTAGTTATTAAATACTATGCAACATGAAAATAATTTTATTAGCCTCTTCAATAATACTAACATTAATCTCATGCAATAATAGCAATCAAAGCAAAGAGCTTCCTATTCAATGGGAAACACTCATCATAGAATCGAGTAATCAAATCATAACCATTGATAGATATGAGGAATATGCTGTCAATGATACTTGTGATTTTACTGAAATAAAAGATGGCAATAATATAATTTACAAACCTATAAATAGGGGACAAAAATATTTTAATGTAAGCCAACAAGATAAAGATTCATTATTTAAGTACATCTATGAAATTGTGACCAAACCTGTTTATACAAAACAAATTGCAAGTTGTTATGCCGGAAATATTTCGATTGGATTTAGGACAGGTAATACTACTTTGATCTGTAAATACAATTCGATCGGTAACTGGGCTACAATCTCTCCTCAAATGCAGAAATTGCATTCTTTATTGGAAAAGAAAACAAGACTATAAACATACTAAGTTGGCAAAACGATTTATAGCTTTGGCTGTAGGGGCAAACCTGTGTATTCACCTATTTAGTTCCGACAAATAGGTATGCCCCTATCAACAAAAATGTATCATTAAATATTACCTTTTACTTTATCTAATCAAACTCTCCAACCAATTAATAAAAACAATCTGCATTTCGATTATACTATCTATTGAATTGAGCACATGAATAAATTATCGAACAACTTTACAAACGATTGAATAAATTTTAGATATATTTATTTAAACAACTATAAATCGCACACTTAAAAACGGCACACAACTTTAATAACCGAGATGCAAAATTTATCTATTTCAATTTCTTTTTTCAGAAGATTACTACACCTCCTCATTCCTAAAATCGAGATATCTAACATGATATGGTAAATATTTATATATATTTGTAATATATCCCTAGTGGATAAGATAGGTAACTGAATAAAATAAGATGTTCGATAACAATAATTTGCATGACATATATCTCGCTTTAGGCTCCAATTTGGGGGATAAAAAAAAGAATATCAATTTGGCAATTGCACAAATAGAACTCCATATAGGTCGAGTAACCGCCCTATCCTCTTTATATGAAACGCTGCCTGTGGGTTTCGATTCGGAGAACTCGTTTCTCAATGCTGCATGTCGTGTATCAACCCGATTGCAACCTTTAGAAGTATTGGAATCAACTCAACTTATCGAAAAAGAACTGGGGCGTAAGTCCAAATCTGTCAACGAAACATATAGCGATCGTATAATTGACATAGATTTGCTTCTGTTCGATAACAAAATCATAGAATATCCTCATCTGGTAATACCCCACCCTCATCTGCATGAACGGGATTTTGTTCTTACTCCTCTGGTGGAAATAGCTCCCGATGTATATCACCCGATATTCAAGGCAACTATATCGGAACTGAAAAATAAGCTCAACAACTAACTAAAATGAAAATAATTGTATGGAAGGCGTAATATTAGTAGTCCTTGTTATACTGGCAATATTGTTGTTTATTGTAATGACCAAAATCAATACTTTAAGCAATAATATTACTCATCTGGGCAATAATTTGTTTGACATAAACAGTAAGCTCAGAGATTTATCGAATCAGGCATCAACAAAAAAAGATACTCAGGAGATTCTGGATGCAATACAAAATTTGGGAGATAGAACACTAGTTTCGAAACCTGAGGAATCAATACAACCTGTAGAAAAACCTGTTGTAAACGTCATGCATCAAGAGGAAGAGAAACCGTCTGCTCCAATAATAACCGAAGTGCCGGAAGTTACAACAGAAGCTATAGAGGAAACAGTTATCGAAACTCCACACACAGAGGAAGAAGTTGAAGTAGCTGAAGATGTACCTGCTTATGCAGCATTCAGCAATACCCGAAACAAACCTCAGACTTCGTTTTCGGAAGTATTTCAGCAACCTACGATATTTCAACAAACACAGGATAAGGTCGAAGAAGAAGAATCCGAAAAGGGTTTTATCGAAAAAATATTCAGCGAAAATTTACTTACCAAAATCGGTATCGTTACACTTGTACTTGGTATTGCATTCTTTGTAAAATATGCTATCGATCAGGACTGGATCAACGAGATCGGACGTGTGGGCATAGGTCTGCTTACGGGTGGTATTATAATTGGTATCGCTCACAAGTTGAAAGAGAAATACCAAGTATTTTCATCCATACTGGTAGGAGGCGGTATATCGGTACTTTATATAACGATAACTCTTGCTTTCAGGGAATATGAATTATTCTCACAACCTCTAGCATTTGGCTTGCTTATTGCCATTACCATATTCTCCGTTATCCTATCGCTGTTTTATGACCGCAGGGAACTTGCCATATTCTCCTTGCTGGGAGGGTTTGCCTCACCGCTGATGATAAGCACAGGAAGTGGCAATTACATCGTTTTATTTTCTTATATACTGATTCTCAATACAGGAATGCTTATTCTTGCCTTTCGTAAAAAGTGGCATGTGATAGGTATCATATCTTATGTGCTTACACTTATATTCTTCTGGTCGTGGCTGATGGTATCGTTCGAAAACCAGTTTAAGGGTGCAACTTTATTTGCGGCACTGTTCTTTGTTCAGTTCTATATACTGGCTCTTATCGATCATTTCAAAGGAGAACACAAGGTTACGGCTTATCAGGGAATACTCATTCTGACTAATAACCTGTCGCTGTTCCTTGCCTGCTTAACTATATTTACCGATTATCCATATGATGTAAAAGGATTGGTTACGATTATTATAGCCGCTATTAATGCTATAGTAATGGTTGCTTTGTTCCGTAAAAGTGAGATCGACCGCAACCTCATTTACCTGATCATAGGTGTAGTAATGACTTTTGTCAATCTGGCAATTCCTATCCAAATGGACGGATATGTTATCACGATGTTCTGGGCTGTAGAAATGGCTGTATTGCTTTGGTTGTGGCAAAAATCGCAAATACAAATATTCCGCATAGGATTTCTTATTGTCTCAGGACTTGTGGTAATATCGTTCTTGATGGATATTTCGAACAACTATTATACATTTACTGAAACACCTATGCCCATTATATTAAACTCGGTATGCATCACAGGACTGGTAGTTATAGGCGGGTTCTTTGTCAGTAAACTATTACTTAACAAAGAAGATAAAGAGTCTTTTATCTCTATCGGAAATGCTGAATTACTCAGTGTTAGTAATTGTTACCGTACAATATGTTTGTTGCTTATAGGATTCACATATCTTGTTCCTTTCTTAGAAATGAACTATCAGATTGAGTATCGTCTCGAACTGGATTACAATACCAGCCTGCGTTATATGATAATGACTGCATATACATCGGTTTATGTATCGGTACTTACATTCTTGTATCGAAAAGAGATTGCCAACAAAGCTCTTATTTTCGGACTTTTATCTGTATTTACAGTTATTTATTCTCTCGTATATTGGTATTATGTAACAGAACTGAGAGATTATACATTCTGGTTCCCTACATATCCGAAGGCATATTTCCTTCTGCACTTCGTTGCTATTATTCCGGTGATGCTGGTAATTATTACCCTTATCAGAAATGTGAAATCGGCAGTACCCGGTAATCTCAAGGTATTTTATTGGGGTATGACCATAATTTCAACTCTTCTTTTGGGTATCGAAACCGAAAACATAAGTGTTATGTTATTTAGTAATAGCGACAATTATACGAACGTTCTGTACGATGTGCGTACATTTGTGTTTCCTGTCTTATGGGCATTAATAGCAATGGGACTTATGATCTGGGGATTAAAGGGGAAGGAAGTTATTTTACGCAAAATATCACTTATTTTCTTTGCTCTTATCATTGTCAAATTCTATGCTTATGATGTATGGCATATGTCGCAAGCAGGACGTATAGTATCGTTCATCATGCTGGGGGTTATTATTCTGCTGGTATCGTTCCTTCAACAGAAGATAAAGACTCTGGTAAAAGAAGATATTCCCGAAAGTGATCTATCGATAAATAATGAGGAATAGAGTGTTGCTGCATTTTTTAATGATAACTAAACCTTGTTGTTGCTTTACTTACAATAAAATAGTCTGAGACATCAAATTTTCAATTATAAACAATGAAATATTCTCTATCAATCGTATTATTATATCTGGCGAGCCTCTGTGCAACTGCACAAAGCTGGTATGTTGCAGATATTGACACTATAAAACAGAGTGGTTATTACAATATCCAACTTGATAAACGAATTATAGCTGTATCCAATAATGCCGACTTTCTCGATATAAGGATAAATGATACGATAGGTAACGAAGTTCCCTACTTTGTACGGGCACAAAGTCCCGTACGTGCTGTAAATGAATTCATAAGCTACGATCTCGAGAGTAATACCACTAAGGACAGCATCAATACGATTGTTGTAAGAAATGAGAATGGCGAAAATCTGAACCGATTCTCAATAGTAATTGAAAGTGCCGAAGTTGATAAATATATAACCATACGGGGCAGTAATAATCTAAAACAATGGTATATTGTAAAAAAACGGGAGAATATTACCTATTCGGGATTCAAAGAGGGTAATAATGAGATATTAATAGTAGATTTCCCCCAAGGTAACTACAAGTATTACGAACTCACGCTGACTAATAACCAAAGCAGCCCGCTACAAATACTGAAAGTGGGAAGATTCAAGAATTCGAATATTTATGCACAGCAAACCGAAATCGATCTGGGCACATTTATCAGAAAAGACAGTACGGATAAGAAAACTTATATCCGTTTCCCAAATCTCGAATACAACTACCGCTTAAATAAGCTTACATTTTACATAAACAGTAAGGCTGAATATCTTCGTAAAGCCGAGCTGAATGGCAAAGACTACTCTATCCGCTTTAATTTATCGTCAAAAGGAGAAAATACTATTGTACTAAACAGTACCGCCATATCCCCCGAAGGTGTTATCGTTATAGACAATAAAGGCAACCCGCCACTTGTCATAGATTCTATAAAAGCATATGCACTAAACAGATACTTGTGTGCTTATCTTGAAGAGGGACAATGCTACACACTCGTTATTGGCAATAAAGACATTGCTCCCAGCTCCGATTATGACATTAAATATTTCCAAGACGAGATACCCGAAGATTTACAAATTGTAAAGACTTCGAATTTCGAAAAGATAGAGGTCGCTGCGCATTCAAACGAGCGAGAAAAGATGTGGATCGAAAAACCTGTCTTCCTTTGGTCTATTATCATTCTGGTAGGTTTGTTCCTTAGTGCAATTTGCTACAAAATGATACGGGAAATGAAAAAGAAGGAAGAGAAGTAAAAATATCGGAAAATTAATATACGCAAATATAATAACAGATGAAAAAGAAATTATTGTTAAGTCTAGTATCTCTACTTTCATTAAGTATTTATTCTCAGGACAATTACTTTAAATACAATGGCAGTGCAGATGTTCTCCTTAGATTTTTAGCCAGAGGCAGTGGAGGGCGTGCTATGGTACATGACAACAATAATACTCTAACACTGAACTATGCAGGTGATTTTACCGGAGGAACTATTATTTCAAGTGATTTACTGGTAAGAGGAACTTTAAAACCTGCAAAAATTTATCTTGAACCTACCTCTTTAAACAATGGATGGTATACTACCAATCTTGAATATAGAGGTCACAGTTTAAGAATAGGTTCTCCCGAGGGCATGTCAACACACAATGAAGTCGAAATAATACCAGGTACTAATCCTAATGCTTTTAGATATACATCGCTGAGTCTATTTACGAGCAATACTCTTTCCGATTTCAATAAAGTGGTTCAAATTAATACAAACGGAGAGAGTTTTTTCAATGGAGGTAATGTCGGAATAGGTACTAAAAATCCGACTGAGGCATTAGAAGTAGCAGGAACAATAAGAGCCAGAGAAATAAAAGTTGAAATTACTGCAGGAGCTGACCATGTTTTCAACAAGGAATATAATCTGAAACCACTATCGGAAGTCGAAACTTTTGTTACAGAAAATAAGCATTTGCCCGAAATTCCATCGGAAAAACAAATGCAAGAAGAAGGTTTAAATGTAAATGCATTTCAAATAAAACTTCTCAAAAAAATAGAAGAACTCACCTTATATGTTATCGAACAACAAAAAATAATAGAGAAACAAGGTGCTAAAATAGAGATATTAGAACAAAAAGAAAAGCTATAGTATCAGTATCGCGATAACAAATAAAGGACAATTTTTAGAGTTGTCCTTTATTTTTTTCATCATTCAACCGTTACCGATTTTGCCAAATTACGGGGCATATCCACATCCCTGTTTTTATTAACGGCAATGTGATAAGCCAACAGTTGCAATGGAATACACGACAATAGTGGATCGAGACACTCATCGGTCACAGGTATTTCGATCGAATAATCAGCCAATGCTTTTATAGCCTCGTCTCCTTCGTTGATAATCGCGATGATCCTACCTTTACGGGCTTTTATTTCCTGAATATTACTTACTACCTTCTCATATATAGCATTGTTGGTAGCAATGGCTACAATAGGCATTTCATTGTCAATAAGAGCAATCGGACCATGCTTCATTTCGGCAGCAGGATATCCTTCGGCATGAATATAAGAAATCTCCTTCAACTTGAGAGCACCTTCCAAAGCTATCGGATAACTGTATCCACGCCCTAAGTAAATAAAGTTATGTGCATAGGTAAAGATCAGCGAAAGTTCTTTAATTTTATCATTAAGAGCCAGAATAGAAGTGATTTTATCTGGAATAAGCTGTAATTGTTTCAACAGGTGAAGATAACGCTCGTCTGTTATTGTACCCTTTTCTTTAGCAATAGTCAAAGCCATCATGGTAAGTACCATTACCTGAGCCGTAAATGCTTTAGTGGAAGCCACTCCAATTTCGGGACCGCAATGGGTATACGAACCCGAATCGGTATTCCGAGGAATGGAAGCTCCTACCACATTGCATACTCCATATACAAAGGCTCCCGCCTTACGTGCCAACTCGATAGCAGCCAGTGAGTCGGCAGTCTCTCCCGATTGAGAAATTGCGATAACAATATCATCGGGTTCTATTACCGGATTACGATATCTGAATTCCGAAGCATATTCAACCTCTACAGGTATGCGGCAAAATTCTTCTATCAGGTATTCACCAATCAATCCTGCATGCCACGATGTACCACAGGCAATGATCAGTATACGCTTCGCTTTTTTGAATTTATCTATATGGTCTATGATCCCCGAAAGGGTTACATTTGTTCCTTCAACATTTATACGCCCACTCATACAACTTCTGAGTGTCTCGGGCTGTTCAAAAATTTCTTTCAACATAAAATGATCATAACCACCTCTTTCCAATTGGCTCAGATTCATTTCTAATTGCGCAATTTCATGTGTTTTCTGAACATTCGAAATAGTTACTATTTTAGGAGCTTCATCGCGTTTGATTACCACAATTTCTTCATCATCCAGATAAATAACCTTATTGGTATATTCGATTATGGGTGAAGCATCGGAAGCCAGAAAAAATTCGCCCTCGCCAACACCTACTACCAGTGGGCTACTTTTACGTGCGGCAATTATCTGTGTAGGATTTCCTTTTTCGATAACGGCTATCGCATAAGCTCCGATTACTTGATTCAATGCCAACTGAACGGCTGTAAATAAGTCACAGTCATTCAACTTCTTGATATATTCAATCAACTGCACCAATACTTCAGTATCCGTATTGCTGTGAAATGTATAGCCATCAGCAATCAGTTGAGCCTTTAACACCGAATAATTTTCAATAATACCATTATGAATCAGGGCTAAGGATTCCGATTGCGAATAATGAGGATGGGCATTTGCATTGCTCGGCTCACCATGTGTTGCCCAACGGGTATGAGCTATCCCTATAGTCCCTGTAAGATCTTTATCTTTGGCAAACTCCTCCAGATCTTGAACCCGTCCTTTAGCTTTATAAATCGACAAATTGTTTTCGCTATTGATTATAGCAACTCCTGCACTGTCGTAACCTCTGTACTCGAGGCGATGCAATCCTTTTATTAAAATGGGGTATGCTTCCCTAAACCCAATATAACCTACAATTCCACACATATATATGTTGTTAATAATTATCGAAAAAAAAATCACAAAGTCAATTTAATAACGAAAAACAATACAAAAGATTATATTTAAACTCATATTTAACAAAAAAGAAAAATATAAAACAACAAAAAGACCAATCAGACAAACACCGATTAGTCCTTTTATTCGCCAGAAACACAGACATATATTAGTAGCATTGACAACTATTATTTTTTATTCAGCCTATAGGACAAAGCTCCCGATGGACAAATATCCACCTGACTTATCAATTGCTCTGTTGTCGCATTTTCGATCTTTATCCATGGCCTTTCAGTTGGATTGTATACCATTGGCAGCGTTTTTACACAAATACCGGCATGCTGACAAAGGGATGGTTGCCAAACAATAGTCAGTTCACCATTCGAATATTCTATTTTCTTATTAATATCCATATCTTCCTCCTTTTTTAAATAAACAAAGTATTAAAATCTAAAATAGAGACATCTACACAAAACTAATAATAGAAATAAATCTTAACAGGTTCAAATATTGATTCCTCTCATAACAATGCGTCTCCAATCGGGATGTTTCTGAATGTAGCCTGCTACAAATGGGCAAAGAGGCACTAACCGAAGTTCTTGCAACTCGATATTTTGAAGGGTCTTTTCAATTAACTGCGAGCCTATTCCCCTACCCTCCAAACTAACCGGAACTTCGGTATGAGTGAGGTATATTTCGTTATTTTTTGTTTTTATATACTCTATTTTGGCTATTTCCTCACCAATACGAAATTCATATCTATCTTCGGGGCTGTTATCAATCAGCTCATAGTTTTCTCTTTCCATAGTCGAATTATAATATAATCTGAAAGTCCGATTTATTTTAATAAAACGTTTAAAACTAACATTTTGTTTGCTCAAAAGCCATTTTTTTGTGAGTCATAAGAATCCATAATATCCCAATATGTACTTATTAAATTATTTACTCTACATTAAAAAGTTCTATCTTTGACTTTCATTTTTATATGCCTGCAAACGTAATGAGGAGTATTATTTCCCAAGCAAAAAATTTGATAAAGAGATATTTCTCACGAATTATCTGCCTGGTTCTTTTTGTTGGATTCTATCAAAGTATATGTCTGGCACAGATAGACAGTCTGTATATTTCCCCATTTGAGCAGAAATTTTCGATACAGGCATCTGTTTCCAATAAATTTCTCTCTTTATCTCAGCAGTATGATGCAAAATCGATGCGTAATTTCTCGTTGTATCCTAACACTCCCGTAAATATCGGATTAGGCTTTTCATGGAAAAACTTGAGTATGAGCGGATCTTACGGATTCCAATTCTTAAGAGACAAAACAAAAGGAAGAACCCGTTCTTTTGATTTTCAATACCATTATTACGCCCGCAAATTTGTAATCGATTTATTCCTGCAAAATTATCGGGGATATAATAAAGTGTACGAAGACGATGACGAAACATACATCAGAGCCTCAGACGTTCAAATGACTCAATACGGGGCACATGGGATGTATGTATTCAACAACCGGAAATTCTCATACAAAGCCGCATATAACCTGAGCGAAAAGCAAATTAAATCGGCCGGGGGTTTTCTTCTTGGAGGAAGTGTATTCCAGAGTCGAATTCGTTCCGACAGTACATTAGTATTAAGGAACAGCCGAAGCCAGCAAGACAATTTTCAATTTGGAGTAAATGGAGGTTATGGCTATACATGGGTCATTAAAAGACACTATTTTATATCGGGATCTATGACTGTAGGGATAAATGTAGGAGCAGACAGAATAGACAAATTAGGAAAGCAGAAACTCGAAGTTTATCCAACTCTATTTCCTAGAGCCTCTGCCGGATATCATGCCGAAAACTGGTCAATAGGAATATTTGCTTTAGCAAATAGTGTCAGTGTACAAATTTCGGACGATAAAAGTACTATACTTAACTCAGGAGCCTTTCAGCTTACCTTTGTCAAACGTTTTAATACGCATCCTAAAATATTGAATAAATTACCTAAAAATATTGTCAAATAAAAACAGGTAAAACTATTCATTAAAACCTCTATACTCTTTACGCATTCTCGTATAACAATAACTTTTAACTGTTTTCTCAAATGAAAAAATACTGTATACTGTTCATCTTCGCTCTATTCGTATCGTTTACAAGCTGTAACAATAAACAAAAAGAAAATACCAAAGATGATAATAAAGAGTCGTCTATACCTCAAGCCGACAGCAGGATTGATTCTATTTCTGTTTTATTCTATAATTATCTTATTGAGTCTAAAACACCTGTAAAGATGGAAGATATTAAATTAAATATACCCCGGTTCGATAAAGATAGAAAAGGTGTACTGGATGCCTATATAATTGATTCATCGAAGATAGCAGATATTAAGTCAAGGATAGATTCTTTAAAACCGACTCAACAGCCATTGCCATTGGATGCAAGGTTAGTTGCAATTATAAAATATAAGAATGGACGGGAAGATGTGCTTTGTTTAGGCGGGCACTATGTTAATGATATCTTTCTAAACGGTATACAACAGGAGGCTGATAATAAGTTGCTTTTTTTACTCAAAAATTATATCGGTTTTTATCCATGGATGATAGGCGACGATATGTTTGCCATGAAAGAGTTACAGGACTCTTCATTCCCCAAAGCTCCATTTATGTCAAGTGCCTATTACGATACTTATCAAAGCGTTCTCGCTAAACGTTAAAATCGCAAAAAGCCCAGATAAAATAAAAGCAGGCTAGTTTCTTTTTAAGACTATCCTGCTTCACTCCAAAAAATTTATAATTAACGTAACTCTCTGATTGCTATTTTATATTTCGATAGTAAGATCGGCAATTGTAGCTTCAGGTGCATTATTTTTCACCGATTCGATGCCTTTATCTCTACCTGCTTCGCTTTCATACATTTGACTGGTTCCTATTACCTGACCATTTGTTGCTTTTAAGTTGAAATAATATTTTTTATTTGCAGCTTCTTTTCTTTCGTAATGAGCATCGTCTTTAGCATTCTTCTTTACTGAATCTAAACCATTCTGACAATTTGCTTTTGTCGTGTAGCCTTCGCTGGTCAGAATTACTTGTCCGTTACCGGCCTTAAGATTGAATTGAAATTCTCCGTTTTTTCTTTTTACGATTTCAAACTTTCCCATATCATTTGTTTTGATTTAAGTTAGTATTCTCTTGATTTGTAAGTTAAACAATAATCTCTTAAGTTATGTTCACAAAGGAATAAGAATCAAGAGACTATTATTTCCACTTAAGCATTTTTTGGTGAGTTATTTTATTTTATTAAAGCCAAAATATAGCTATATTTAAACAACAAAAAATCTTTGAAAATGAAGATAAAAAAAGCCTCAATATCAAAAACGGATCTTATAAGTCAATTTCTGCCCGCCGACTATACAGAATGCCTGCAATGTAATTTGTCAAGTACAAAGAGAATTACAGCCGACGATATTATGGTAACTTTTTGGACTGTCCCTCCTCAATGGGTTGACTCTCTTTTCAAGCTTAGGGATATTCTCGTAAAACCTTTTGGAATACAAGGAGGAAGTGATGGAAATAAACAAGAGTTGGAAAAATCTATACGAGCAGGAGGTACTTACAAATTTATGAGTATTTCTGCTAAATCAGACAAAGAAACTATACTGTGTGCAAGTGATAAACATCTAGTTATGTATCTATCTATCAAAATAAAAGAACTTAACGAAGGCAACAAACAAGTTACTGCATCAACTCTGGTTAAGTTCAATAATTTATTAGGACGAGCTTATTTCTTTATCATATATCCGTTTCATTGCATTATCGTAAAGACAATGTTGAAGTCGGTACTCAAAAAATTGAACTCTTAAGTTTTTATAGACTGAACTTAAATCAATCGGACTTCTCTACGTCAATATAGTCTCTTTTAAACATATCGAAGCATAAAAGAAACAGCGAAAGTAAGAGTGGTCCGAATATAACTCCCCAGAATCCAAACAGGGATAATCCTAATACAACGCCAAAGATGGTAACCATAGGATGTGTATCGGCTAATTTCTTTTGTAAAAGAAAACGCACCAGATTATCTACATTCGATATAACCACGAGTGCATAAATAGCCAGCCCGATACCTCCAGCAATATTTCCTGTCAATGCAAGATATACTGCCAAGGGAAACCAGATAAGTGCTGTTCCGATGAGTGGCAGAATGGTTGCAAAACAAGTTAGAAAACCAAAAATAAGAGGATCGGGTGTTCCAAAAATCAAATAGCCAATCATAGCTATAATTCCCTGGATGATAGCCAAAAGAGGTATTCCTATTGCATTTGATGTAACCATTACTTTGGCAGATTTGATTACTTGCTTTTTATTTTTATTTTTGAAGGGTAATATATCATATATATACGATTCCATCTTCTGACCTCCAAGCAGCATAAAATACAGAACAAAAAGAAGGACAAAGGAATTGATAAGAAACGAACTGATTTGTCCTACCAGTATTTGTGCAACACCACTGATTTTAGAGGTTATCATACTCAGATTATCACTACTCATCACATCATATCCAACTTTTTGGTGAACGAGATCAATAAAGTGCTGAATCGTTTTAATGAGTACACTAGGCTCCAGATTCACTGCTTGCAATCGACTAATTAAGAGCCAGATAACCAAGAATGCCGGAATAAGAAAACAAAGCGATACTTCCAACAATATAAGGGTTGCTGCAATACTTCGCCGGATTTTCTTAGTTTCCGCCAAATAGATCATTTGTCTGCGTACCAAAACATAGATAGTGCAAGCACCCAATACACCACTTAAGAATGGTAGTGTCTCCTTAAATACAATTGCACCCAGTATAACAATGATAATTAGCAATGAATACTTCCAATATTGTTCTTTAAAGCCTGTCATACTATTTCTAAATTAAATAATTATTGAGTCTGCACGCTTATCCATTAGCAAGACCCACTGTCTGCGTAATAAACCCAAGAGGTAAATCAAACACAAGGTATAAACATATCAAACAGACTATTCGTTCATCAATTTTTGAAATTCATCAATATATTGTCCAACATGTATTCCATCTACCAGAGCATGGTGTACGTGGATGGACACAGGCATCGAGCGTTTACCATCAATTTCCGTCATTTTTCCGAATGATATCTTAGGGCAACTGTCTTGTCTCGAAAAGTTACGCGCATGAGAAAGCGATGTAAAGTTGATCCAGGGAACAGCCGAATAATGTATGGCATTAACAGCTACACGAAGGTCTATGCCTGTACTATTTCGAACCTTATCTATAACTTTCGAAGCCTCAGCCACAAATAGATTGTAATCTTCGTGAAAGTCCATATGACTAAACCCGAAAGTTCCGTTCGGGCGATCAACCGTAGATTCAGGATCAATGACATCATAGAGATATACATCATTCTCTTCCAAACGATAACGGAATGCTTCTACTCTGTTTGCCGCCAGTGTCGATTTATGAAGATAGTACAAAAAGAAAGATGTTTTCAGTTCTTTAGCTTTTTGATAAGCCTTCGTACAATCGATATTGACACAGACACCGTAAAACGGTTCGTCAAAATTCTTGAAAAATAAGTAATGGTCTTTTCTTTCCCAGTTTTCTATGTCTATTTTTTGTTTCATTGTATCAAATAAGGAAGTATTTCAGTTATTTTTTCTATTCTTAGTAAGTTAGGGTGTATCACTTTATCCTCGAACTTTTCGTGTGCCCATGTACTGTGAAACGGTACGTAAGCAGCATGTCCTTTGAGCTCCAAAACAGGTACAATATCGGATTTAAGAGAGTTACCTATCATCAGGAAATTTTCGGGTTTACAATCTAGATTTTTAAACAGCTTGCGATAATCGTTTCGTTGTTTGTCGCTCATTATTTCGATATGATGGAAGAAGTGTTCCAAACCTGAAGCCCTGAGTTTACGTTCCTGATCGAGTAAATCGCCTTTGGTAACTACTACCAAACGATATCTTCCACTAAGTCTTTCTAAAACCTCATCTACACCATCGAGTAGTTCAATAGGTTTTGATAGAATTTCTTTACCCAAATCGACTATCTGCTGAATAACTTTTGGCTCAATCGTATAATTTGAGATTTTCAAAGCGGCTTCCACCATCGACAGGGTAAAGGCTTTTACTCCAAATCCATAGATAGACATATTATCGATTTCGATCTTAAGCAATTCTTCCGAAATCTTCTCATAAGGTAAATGCTCTTCGAGTAATTCACGAAAGCGATATTCGGTTTCATCAAAATAGGTTTGATTTACCCATAGGGTATCATCCGCATCAAATGCAATTGTATCTATATTTTTCATTTATATTTTCTTATCCAATAATAAATACAAACATGATTAATTTATAAAAAACAAACTTATACAAAACAAAACAAGGACAATAATAAGAACCAAGGCAATCCAAAAACATCCATTACTACTATTTCTACCTTTCTCATTATTCGATGATAGTTCACCCAATGACACTACCATATCTGCTATAAAGTCCAACATAAATTTTCAATAATGCTCTTTCCTAAGATATTGACAAAGATAGATTTTTTAATGAAAACAGGCATCTAAGTATAAGAAAGTATTTAATAACCCATTTAAAATGCTACAATTATCAATCGTTGCTATATTCTGATCGACAATAAATAGGTTTAGCACCTTGATAAAAAGCAAAAGAGCACCCGAAGATGCTCTTTTTATACAATCATATCAGTTTTATTGTAATACTTTTACCATACCGGCACCCTTAATATTCTGCTTGGTGATCTGAGGATTGCCTTTATAAGATACATTTCCCTTGCCTTTGATATCGATACTCAATTTATCTAGAACATTCACCTCGATATTACCACTGCCTTTGATATTAGCTTCCATTTCATTGACAGCAAGCCCTGCAGCTTTAACGTCTCCGGTTCCCGATATTTCGATTTTGGCTTTATGAACCTGCCCTGCTATATCCATATTACCGGCTCCTTTCAATTGAAATTCGGCTTTATCGTATACCAGATTATCAGCGGTAAAATTACCTGTACCTTTCATTTCGATCTTCAGTTCATCTCCGGCAATCGCTCCCTGCAATTTGATATTTGAAGCTCCCTTGCTTTCGATATATTTCAAACTGGGCGAATTGGTATAAATAACAAAACGGCTTGGATTAATACTCTCTCTGGCTTTAACGGTCAACGAACGCCCTTTTACCTTCACATCGATAAGTGGGATAATATTGTCGTCGGCTTCGATACGCAGATAAGCGGCCTCATCGGGTTTTGCATTATATACAATATCAATAGCTCCTTCGACTTTTATCTCGCTGTAAATTTCGATAGGTATTTCGTGACTGATTACATTACCGTCACCCTGAACGGCTTTTCCTTTACACGATGTCAGAGCCAATACGGCTACACAACATATATATACCAATGTATGCATTGCTTTTTTCATACACGTACAATTTAAGTTTGTAATAAATATTGTTTTGTAAATTATTTCTTTTTTACAAGCTCTCTACCTGTATGTACATAAGACATATCCCCCATCGATTGTACAGTAAATTGCCCTTCGCTATAAGTTACTTTACATACCGCCGCATTTTCGAGATGCCCTTTGAGCAGATCTTTTCCTCCTAAATTCTGCAACATGCAGATGATACTCATTCCATGGGCTATTACAAGTACATTTTTATCTTTTCCTTCGGATGCTTCCTTAGCTGCAACTTCTCGTAAAGCCGACTGCGAACGCTCTTCAACCTGTTCGAAAGTTTCGGCTAATCCCATATGATCCAACTTGCTTATTACATCTAAAGCCTCTTTATTAGATATCTTTCCATGAAATACATCACGATACATATCTTCCATTTTCACATATTGGAGAAACAGTGCTGCATTCCCCCACATTTTTGCATTGAAATCGGACTCGAAACTGCCAAAACAGGCTTCACGGAAGCCAAAAACTTCATTAATAGGCAAATCTGTTTGCCCATGCTCAGCCAATACTACTTCTGCTGTTTGACGTGTACGGCGCAAATCGCTCGAATAAACAGCATCTAAAGGAATATCCCTTAATCCTGCACCCAAAAATTTTGCAACCTCGATACCCTCAGGTGTCAGAGGCGAATCGCACCATCCTTGCACACGATCTAATGTGTTTAATAATGTTTTACCATGCCGGGCAATATAGAAAGTAATTGTTGAACTCATAAATGATGTATATAATAGTAAACAAATAGTTATCTCTACCTCAGCCGATAGATTGATACAAAGGTAATTCTTTTTTGTGGGGCATGAAACCGACGGACTCAATAAAGCTACTTATTTTCTTTTGTCTTATCATCAATTGAGGAAACAAAAAAGCCGTTGAATTATCAACGGCTATACTATTAATCGAGAGAGGTTAATTCAACCAGAAGAAATGCTTCATCAAATTTGTTCGAACGCATATCTGATGTTTCATTTATATGCAGACTGACAACGTCTCCGCTTTCGAGATACACACTGTTTAAGTAAGTAGGATGTACTCCAACGCCCGACACAGGTCCCATAACGGTTGGAGCCCAAACGTTACTTCCATTAACCTGAATAACCGGCTGAGCATTAAATAATCCATCGGGGGTTGTGTTCCATGTATTCTCGAAACGTCCCGAAATGGTTATCTGATACTTACCTTTAGCCGGAACGGTTATTGTTCCGGAGGCAGGATTCACCACACCTTGCGTAGGATTAGAGATACCTGACTCTGAATAATTATTTACTGCTCGTATGGAATAAGTTGCGGTTGTGGGCAACGATGCTCCCGATATATATGCAAACCAGGGAATGCCAACAAAAACCCAGGAAGTAGTACCTGAAGTATTATCGGAAGTTAATGCCCTAAAAACGCCTTCAGTTCCATCTTCAATGCGGATAGCACCGGTTGTTGCCCCTTTTATGTTAAGCCTCGATAGCATGTTTGCGGTTCCGATACCTACGTTTGCATCATTGGTTATTACAACATCGTCTGATAGTTGCAGATCTGTTGCACTTCCATTTGAGGGATTAGTGGTAGCAGGTGTCGAAGCTCCATCTATATGGACTAATCTTTGCGGATTCGATGTATTTATCCCTAACCGGGGTGTATGTGGCGACTCTTGTGCCAACAGGTAGGTGACAGATACTACTAGTATACTTAATATATATAACTGTTTCATTTTATTTTAATTTATATCGTCTTACCTTAAAAAATCGACAGTGAATGTTATATTCGAGACACTATTGGCATAGGTTATATGCGACTGATTGTTGTTTAGCGTCAGTGTACTATTGGCTGACAATACCATAATATTACTGAACCCCACGAAAGTCGGCCCTAGAGATGTATGCCCAACCAAGTGTGGCAGATAGGCACTTGCTCCATTGTACTGTATATCGAAATAAGCCACATAACTTCTGTCGGTCACTCTATTCGTATCGCATATTCCATAGGCCTGAATACGGTAGACACCCGCATAAGGTACTGTTATTGTTCCAGTAGAAGGACTTACTGCCCCTTCTCCGTTTTGTGTAATAGCAGCCGAGGAGAATATAATCGGAATAGATGATAATGTAGCAGAAAAAGGTAAATTGCCATCTAAAAGTGTAGCCGACCATCCGCCGGATACATATTGCCACGAAGCTTGCCCTTGCTGATTGGACATCAACACTTTGGCTTTGCTCTGACTTCCGTCTGCAATGCGAATGGCTTTAACCGGAGAGGTTGTCCGTATATCCAATTGAGTGCTTGGCGTGTCTGTGCCTACACCTACATATCCCAATTGAGTAATTACAACATCGTCTGTGCCATTACCCGATACTCCGGCATCAATATGCAGCAATCCTTTGGGGTTGCTTGTATTAATTCCTACCTGAGAATAGATTGCCTCTACACAAAACAATAATATACTACACATCAATATCTTAATCATAACTTTATTTTAACACATTAATAATACTCAACTATAAAATTGAGACCTGCCACTCTGTTAGCTGTATAATAATCTGTATGATCCAAATATACAGACAAAGAATCTCCGGCATTTAACTTCATCATCGTAACGTATGTTGGCGCAACACCAAAATTTCTTGCCGATCCGTATATGTAAGGAGCCCAAGTGGTAGCAGAACCATTTTTATACAAAACGGGCGTTGCTTTATACAAATCCCCTACTGTTGGCGAAAATGTATTTGCATACCATGCAGTTATTGTTAATTTGTAATTGCCTGTAAACGGCACTACAACAATTCCGTTTACAATATCCGTGCTTCCTTCGCTGGGATTAGATAGTCTTCCGCTTTGGTAGTTTTGAACAAGGGTGCTACCCAATGCCGGAGCTATTATCTCGGCAGCTCTGATAAGTACGCCAAACCAGGTTGCTCCTACCGACGACCATCGGCCAAAACCATCGGCATCGGATATCAGCACTTTGTTTTGCCCTTCGTTTCCGTCTTTAAGACTCAGAGACGACCCATTGTAAGGGTTTGCAATATCAACTTTTACAGTTGGGCTTAAGGTTCCTATTCCTATCAGACCTCTATCTCTAATCACAATATCATCTACAGCTTGTGCTGATGTTACACCTCCTGTTGAAGGATTAGTTGTAACTACACTCGATCGGCCGTCTATATGCAGCAATGCCTTAGGGTTATCTGTATTGACACCAATTTGAGACACTGCTGCCAATGGCAGACAAAGAAGTATCAGATATAAAAAAAAACGTTTTGTCATATAATTATTTTATTAGTTAGGTTTAAAACTTAAGAATAAAAAACAGCAACATGTAATCACTACATATTGCTACTTGGTACAGTTTTGGCACGGATAAGCTTTTTACTCGTACAAATTTTGAACGACAATAAAAAAATAAAGTGATTGCACGATAGGCATTATCGGCAAAACTGTTTATAAATTTATTGGGTGAGTATAAAAGTAAACATGAGCCGATTGAGTCCTTACGACGCATATGGGGAATTTTGCCAAAAACGGCTAATAATAATAGTATTAGTGTTAAATTACTCTCTCTCTCTCTCTCTCTCTCTCTCTCTCTCTCTCTAATATTTCAACGCACATAGCCAAACCTAAATAGTTAAAATTTAGATTTCCAGCAGGTAATATGTACGTTAAATCGAATATCATTCTTATATCAATACTTACTATTAAGGAAGCAAATATAATCAATATTTTTGATTAACAAGTTTTCTCTCAAAATTCGAAATAGAAAAGTGCATATTTCTATTCTTAGTCAATATGCACTTCTTTCTCGATACAATATATAATGAATATTTAATATCCGATTGTAAAACGTTCGCGATGATGTTGAGGAGTTTCCAATTCATCCAACATAGCTTTAGCATAGTCTTCAACCGATATTTTACTGTTACCTTTTTCGTCAACAATCAAATTATCCTGTCCTTTCGCCGGGTTCTATAGTCCCTGCGGGAGAAAAAAACACCCAATCCAACTGTTTTTCGGGTAGTAAATAATCAGTTAATACCTTAGCTAACGATTCTACTCCGGGCTTTATAGCATCGGGGATAACTCCCGATTGCAATACCGTTTTGCCCGGCGCTACCAGTAAGCTTCCTGCTCCGCCAACAATCTGCAAACGCGATACTCCTGCATGCTTTGCTGCGTCTATTATTGATTTGTATCCTTTTAGAGTATCGTCATAAATATTAGGATTATTCCATCCAGGATTATATGCACTTATAATTGCATCACTCCCCTTTAGTATTTCTGCCAGCTTTTTCATATCGGTTACATCCGCTTTTATGAGTTGGAGATGTTTGCTTTCAACTTTTACATTTTCGGGGTTACGTACAACAGCTTTCACATGATAGCCACGCTCCAACGCTTCTTTAAGAATGGCTGATCCCACAAAACCACTCGCTCCAATCAATACAATATTTTTCATAATCAATATAGTTTAATGAATATTTATCTCATGTTCTAATAGAACATCTCAGGATATAAAATTGATAATGAACAGTTTATTTTAAACAAAAATTAACATAATCAACAGCTATATAAAAACAGTTGACCTCCCCCTTAGGAGAAGCCAACTGTTTATATCTGAATAATTAAAACAAGGTATTACACCTGTTTTTGATTATTGTAATCTTTTCAATCTGTAAAGCAATTGTTGAAGTGCTTCGTGATAATCATCGATAATTGCTTGTGTAAATGCTTCTGTAAAATATTTACGTGCATCTTCGACTACGTCATAAAATCCACATGCATGATTTATAACATCACCGGGATTTTTAGTTTCAGGAATAACAATAGTAATATCACCCGCCATAGCATATGTTGTTTCAACCAAACGGTCTGTAGCATCAGTTAAGTCTTCCAAAGCCTGATCCAATGCAATATGTTTAGCATAACTACCGGCTCCTGTTACATGCCAGTGGTATAATTTAAGACTATTATTAAAAGAAACGATTTTACCTAAAAATGCACCTACTTCGGCAGTAGAACCTTTAAGCCCTTTAACTGCTTTTTCTTTTGCTGTTGTAGTACTCATAATTTTATTGATTTAATTTGTTTATATTTATTACTTATAAAACGTTTTGCAGATAGATTTGTTCAAAGAAAAGGTGTTTTCATTTGTTAATTTACCTTAGTCACAAAATGCTAAAACAGATACATGCTATACTCTATTAAAACACAAAAAGTTACACATAGATATCCAACAACATCAAATTCCTTGATGACAACATCAAATTTATAGATAAGGAATCACCATTTGATAGCATATTGACAAATATAATAAAATGATTTGAAAAAGTCAAGAGTCAGATACGTCTTTTCTCGGCATTCTTATTACGGAACAGGCTGAAAATACCAACTAAAAAAATTATATTTACGATTTGATATATAACATTCAACTATATATTATGTCTATAAGAAATGCTAAGATATCAGATAGTAAACCAATAAGAGATATGCTCGATCAATTGGGGTATCCATTGACAACAAGTCATATACAAGAGAAGCTTGAACTTTTATTGAATAGTCAGAGTGACGCAGTATATGTGTATGAAGAGAATAATCAGATTTTAGGCTTTATTACACTTCATTTTTCGATACAACTAGCTTTCGAGAACAATTTCTGTGAAATCGGATATTTTGTTGTCGACAAAAAGATCCGCAGCAAAGGTATTGGTCGCCAACTGGAAGAAAAAGCTTGTCAAATAGCCGTCGAAAGAGGTTGCGATCACATAAATGTATTCAGCATGGCACACCGTAGCGATGCACATCGTTTCTATGAACGGCAGGGATATACTCATATCCAAAGATTTTTCGAAAAAAAACTATAATAACGATAATAAAACAAATATGGACAACAGCATTGACCCTTTAAGCACCGTACTGATGGTTTATACCATTCCAGGTATCTTACTACTTATGGCAGGAATAATTGTAATTGTACTCGGATATGGTAAAGAAAAGAAAGCACTGAAACTAGCCGGAATTGTTATTACAGCAATCGGTTTTCAAGTGTTGGCTGTAATAGGTGCATTAGCCCTGTATCTAAAATTTATAATTTCATTAACTCAATAGAGAAGGAAGTCTTTTCTATACTGAGCAACTCCGACCTTTTCAATAAAAACTTTATAAACACTTCTTATTATGGAAAGTAACAATAGCCTTGAGATGCTAAACTCTATTTTAATGGTTTATGCAATACCATTTGGTCTTATCTTTTTAGCAGGCATTATAGTTCTCGTCCTTGGTTTTGTAAAAGAAAAGAAAAGCTTCAAGATAGCAGGACTAATCATAACCGTCACCGGATTTAAACTATTGGTATTACTAGGATGTATGGCGCTGTATATGAAATTTATAACATCTATGACAAACCATATATAAAATCGAAGTTTTATTTTTCGAGAAGAAGTTTGGCACATTCGTACCCATGATCATAAAAATAAATCAACACATCCGTATTCTTCTCAAGTCTACTGATGGTCATTGGCTCAATCGGTCTTATCACAATAGCCTTACCTTGTTGTTCTAATTCTTCGACACGCTCAAGTTGCCGATTATATATTTGATTGCGACGATTGATCGCTTTACGCATTTCAGGATATTTTTTATAAAAGAAACGGGGAAGCTTCAACCCGTCTTCTTTTTTGCGATAACCGGCATTACGAGTCAGTATCACAAGCATCTTATCATACCCTTTTGCCAAACAACGCTCTACAGGGATAGAATCACACACACCTCCATCCAACATAGGAGTACCATCGACATAGCATACCGGAGAAAATAAAGGCATACTACTCGAAGCCTTCAATATTTGCAAAAGCCGCTCATGGTCGGAGTATTCTTCTAGATATTCGGCTTCACCCGTAAGGCAACTGCTGACGATCATTTCAAAACAAATTCCCGCAGAGGCATATGCATCAAAATCAAAAGGTATTATTCGATTGGGAAAATCGTCAAATAGCAGGTCAAAATCCAAAAAATTACCTTTTTTCAGGTAATGCTTCAGACCGATGTATCGAAATTTATCCAGCAATTCGATATTACTATAACGAGCCCTACCTCGCTGCCCCGAAACATAGGACGCTCCGTTACAGGCTCCGGCCGACACACCTACCACATACGGAAAACGGATATCATTATCCATCATCCAGTCCAGTACACCACAGGTAAAGACACCTCTCAATGCCCCACCCTCGAGTACAAGCCCCATATTATCAGTATCTAACTTTGCTGATTTTGATTCTTTAGTTATCATAGTGCGCATAGATACAAAAATACTAAATGTATGGAAAAACAAGTAATCTTATATCAGATATTAATATAAATCACGGTTTAAATTGTATGTTCCTTTTATTTATAAAGTCACAACTATTGCTTTATTTTTATTCTCTTTTTTATTTTACTTAATATGAATTATTTTTATTTACTTGCTTAAGTTTGTAACCTTTCTGATTGTGCTGCGTCAAAATAAGCAAACAAAGAAATGTTTAACGAATAAAAAGAATAAAATATGCAAAATGTATTAGTCCCTATCTTTATTGTCGGTATTATAACCTTAGGTATATACCGCTTATTTGAATTATTTGTTCGCAGAAAAGAAAGAATGTCGATTATCGAAAAGCTACAAAACAATGTCGATCCATCGGTATTTGCCAATAAATTCAGCTTGCCCTTGCTGGGGCAACCGGGAGTTAAATTTCCATCTTCGTGGCCTCTACGTGCCAGCTTACTATTAGTGGGAATAGGCTTGGGGCTTCTGGTCGGTTTTTTCCTAGAATTTACTCTTACAAACTCTATGCAACCTTCGTTTTCCAGCTATGACTGGAATGTACAGAATAATATTTCCGATTCGGTAGCCATAATCTATCTGGCGAGTGTATCTTTATTTGGGGGATTAGGTTTACTTGTAGCCTATCTTATAGAACAAAAGAACGAAAAGAAGCATAAAGAATAAAAATTATAAATAGGTTTACACCTTTAGTTTCCATTTTACTGTTAAAGGAGTATCTTTTCTGAAAGATACTCCTTTCTTGATATATCTCATGTGGTGCTTTTTTATCTATCCAATAAAAGAGATAAAACATGGGATATTATTGTAATAAAGAAATTGCTTCGGTTGTTGAGCCCTCCGAAATAGTATTGGCAAACAATCCGAATTTTGTAGTATTCAGCAGTAAAAGCAATACTGCAAACCGCCAGAAAATGAAAGGTTCTATCGAAGTGCTCGATACCTATACTTTTGTAGGAACGGAATGGGATGCACGCGATAATTACAGTTTCAAGATAGTTGAAAAACAGACCGGAACGGTTTATTCATATTATGGCACTTATGATAAAAAGAAGGTTTCCGATACTATCTACTATATACCCTCCAAATCGAATCTCGAGGGAGGTCGTCTGCTGTCTCAAAAAGAAGCTATCAATCTAATAGCTCAGAACATAAAAGAATGTTTGTTTAAGAATCCTTTTTTAGAAAACAATTTTGATATATCTATAGGTACAGAGCTAAATCAGGATGGTAATATAATTGAAAATAACACAATATGTATTGTTGCAAAAGGGTATGATTCTCATTATCAGTTTGAACTTATCGACAATGGGGTTTCTATTGGAATTAATCATACTACATACAAACCTCACTATCAGTACGCAATCGATTTCTATATGATATCAACCGACGAAGATACTGTAGAACGAATGAGCTGGTTGAATATTAAAATTACACAAGGATCCAGAACAATATATGAGCGAAAATGGAATGGAACTCTTGACCCTCTTAAAGCTAGTGACAATACTTATTTACTTATACCGATTGATACATTCGAAACTTTTGGCGATAGCTATAGAGCCAGCATGAGTAATATTGTCTCGGTATTAAAAAAAGATAATACGCTACTCTCATATCTGGATATTGTTTTAGGAGATTACAATTGTTTTGTAAAGTCACACAACCCAGATTTAAAAGTCGAAATAACAGGACCTCACTTCTCTTTTAATGAAGTAGATATATCGGCTGTAATATCTTCCGATACGATAGACTACGGCACTGGTAATTATCAGATTGACCTGGATGTGTACACCGATCATACTATCTACCCGGGTAGTGACGATGTGCCGTCCCAAATGGGGAATTACCTTACTACACTCACCAAATCGTATTTCGGAAAACCATTGTGGTTTGATCTCAGTACACTGCTTAGTAAAAAAGTTTCCTATTCGTCGGCTTTTCTTGCCGAATTAGATTTGGATGAGAAAGACTCCCGTTTCAAACTGTGGAGTAATGCCGGTACAATGACCGATTACCGTTTTATAGCCAAACGTACAGACGGTGTAATTCACGAACCTTTTTTCTATTCTTCCCCACTTTATGTTTTGAACGGGTATAGTCACACTTTAAATCCTATCAATTTAGAAAGGGATGAGTCGGGTGATTCTTATATCCTCGATTTTTCGGAGGATTTTTATGCAGATGAATTTACCAAAGTAAAACCTTTGACAACTAATTTTACCCGCACACACATCAAAGGACAAAAGCAATACTTCAATTTTATACATAAGTACCACCGAATAACAACTGCATCGAATCAGGGGAATAATCTATTACCACTGGTCGGATTACACTACAAAATCTACACACAATCGGGATTCTTGATTAAAACTTATACTGAACGGGGACAACCTGAAAATAATTTTAATAGAGTAAATACAGCATTACTTCAACTTGACCGGTTTTTACCCATGTATAATGGAAAAATAGTAGGACGAATTGAGGTATTCTTATGCAGGTGGAGTAACAGCAAATCATCCGGAATAAATGAGCCTGAAGTAATTATTTCGACTCCACTTTCATTCCGTATACTTCCCGAAGTACTTAATGAGGTGAATGACTTTGCATTTCTCAATCAATTGGGAGGCTGGGATACCATGAACTTTGGAGGCGGTTTTTCTTCCGAATTTAAAAGTGTGTCTGCCACCATTTATAAAACTCTACAGCCTGATTTTACTCTGCAATCAGAAATAGAATCGGTAGCAACCAAAAGTGCACAAGAGCGAATGACAGTAGAAACTTCGCCTATAACCAAAGAGAGTATAGAATGGTTGAAACAAATGAGTGTTTCGCCTGCCGTATATGAACTTAGAACAAAACGGTATATACTCATAGATGATATGACGCTGAAATACAATTCGACAGACGACCTCTATCAGGTAGAAATGAAATACCATTATACAGATACATTCAATACAAAACTCTAATCAGCTCTGATATTTTAATACCCCGATTATGACTAATATAGAACTTTACATAAATAAACAACTCTGCGATATTCAAAGCCCCGAAAAGTTAGGAGTGCGTCTCAACCGTGTACTCATAACCCCCTCCGAGCTTAGCACCAAAGATGCACAATACAGTTATTCGATAACCATTCCTTCAAGTCCAATTAATGATGCAATATTCGGGTATGCTAATGTCGAGGAAGTCAAAAATAAATTTAATCACACCTATACAGCTCAACTGTATGTCGATAGTGTACGCATCTTTGACGGACAGTTCAAAATCAGCCAAATAGACAGTGATGGAAGCTATAAAGGTAATCTGGTTATACCTGCCAAGAGAACTATTAAAGACATTTTTGGAGATAAAAAAATGACTGAAATAGAAGGCGAATGGAAACTAGACCTAAGCGATCTTCAAAATCAGGGTCAACCTCTGACAATGGTGGATATGCTGAATAAATATAATAGCGACAAAGGATGCCCCGCCTGTATCTTTCCTCTGACATTGTACGGACTATTACCCAAAGTGCCACAGGACAAAGAAGGTAAATATTCGGGCAAAACCAGTTGGGATAAATACGTACGTTTGGGTATTCATGATTTTCCACCATCCATAAACTGTTTGCAAGCCATTAAACAGATCTTTAACAGTCATAAAGACAGCCGGGATAACGAGTATTTTATCGGAGGGACGGCTTTTGACGATGCACGTCTGGTGAATTTATATATGTCTTATAAAAATCCGACCAACTATCAACAGGAGTGGAATTGGGGGCATTTGGGAAAATTCAAAATAAAAGGAAGCTGGACGAATTATAAAATAGGAGAAAATAACACAAAGCTATTTGAACAGTTTTTTTATAGAAATGATGATGGAGGAAGATGGAACCATTTCTACACTGCCAATCTGTTAAGTAGTTCTATGGTAAATATAGAATACATTAAAGATGAGGGAACCAATGTTTTTGAATCTTCAACTAAAGTCCCCGAATTTACAGAAGAACGCAAAAATATTCATATAACCATACCTCACTCGGGTTTGTATAAAATACAGTTGGAGGTTGATTTGAAAGTAAAGGATAACCTTTTCACCGAATCCTGCAATGGGTATAAGTATATTGGCGGACAAAATCCCTTTAATACGCCTTATGAAAAAGTGAAACGGAACGATTTTACCAACAGCCGTTATGAGGTAAAACTTTTGAGAGACTTTGGCGAAGGCAGCTTCCATATAGATGAAATGAAGTTCGATGCCACTCTTTACCGGGATAACTTGGCACAAAGCAACGATAGCAAGATAACCCGTTATTTTCCACTACCCGGAGGATACAGCGAAGAAGGCGTTTTCGATGGTAATTGCATACAGATGATAGACCCATTGCAAAATATAAATTTAATATCCGGTTTTCGATGGGGAGAGTATGGAAAATCAATGATAGATAGTGGTAAAATTGAAGCCTTTTATCCTGACAGAGAATTAGCGCCCAACCCTTTGGAAGAAGAACTAAGCACCCCCTTCAAATACAGGTATAATCGTATTATGGCAATCAAGCATGGATGGAGCTGGGATACTAAATTTTCACAAAAGAATAAAATATATTCTGCCATTCATTCTCCCGGGTATAAAAAGATACAAGGTACAGATCCGGATAACGAATCGGAGGAAGTTGAGGCTGATAATATGACTAATCTTTTTAAAGTTATATTAAACGATGCTCCCAACCATATCGAGAACATAGATAATATAACCGGAAAAGGAAAGCTAAATCAAATTGTGTGGCTCGAGAAAGGCGAACACCTGACTTTGGTAAGTGTAACATCAAGTGGCCACAACAAAGGTAATGAGGGCTGGATGGTTCATGACATAAATTTTTCGCTTGAGGTAGAGCCTTTTAGAACGAATCCTGAATGGATTTCGGTAAATAATAAAGGCACAGGTACGGCTCCAATGGATTGGAATGATTCTTCTGATTTCAAAAAAGATTATATAAACCTTTTTAAATTTCTTCCTTCCGAAGAGAAGATTGATGAATGGCTCAATAATTTCTGCAAAGCCTTTAATCTACAGCTTACTCAATCCGAAAACAATAAGTTTGAGTTGAATGTAAAACAATTGAGAAATACGGTTTCTATACCTTCTATTATCGATTTGGATGACAAAACAAGTATTACACAACGTACCAACGAGCCATTGGGATTACCTTCGGAATTCAAACTGGGTTTCAAAATAAATGAAGAAGAAGAGGGCTATATAAAAGCCGGGGATGATAATAAAGATGGTGGAGGCAGTTATTTTACAGGAAATATCGATGGTCAGGTAGTTGTTCAAACTTCCAACTTCTCATATAATTGGTTTAAGCAGATAACCAAAGATATTGTTATTGGCAAAGATGGAGAAGGCGAAGATATTATAGGTACAATGGAATTAGAATTACCTGTAATTGCAAATAAGGAAATATGGGGAGAAGATCCTTCGGATTATGCACAAATGCTTAAGAAACTTTACACCAATTACTCACAACGCTTTTGGTATAAAAATAATAAGACTTATAATGTTGGAGTAGTCTGGAAGCATAACGAAAAACAGGTAGATCTATTATTACCTCGTTTACAATCCAATATGGATAATAATAGTTTAGTATTGAATTACTACAACAATCCGCGTTCGATATTAACCTCTTACTTTAGTATTATTGCCACGGACGATAGCAATTATACTTATGTAGAGTGTTACTTAAGCCCTTACGAATACGAACAACTGGACGGAAGCAAACTCGTAAAACTAAATGGTGATTTATATTATATTGCTACTGTTGAGGGTTACGATCCTATGGGGCGAAACAAGACAAAGTTAAAACTTATCAGGAAAGTATAACGAAAAGCAACAACACAATAAGGCCATTCAGGTACCCTATATCAATTGTATGAAAGCTTCAGAATTTGCGTACTTTATAAGCTTTATACCTTATAATGCATCCACTTTTTCAATGCAATTCTCATACATACCTGTTGTTATTTCGTATATTTTACATAGCTTTGTCGGCGAATATATTACACACGTATTTAAATTTTATGAAAAAACTATTATTAACAGTGGCACTTGTTGCCAGTACATTAGGAGCATTTGCTCAAAGTGAAAAAGGAGAAAAGTCTCTTGTTGGAAATATCGGAGTGCAGTCAGATCCAGGACGTTTTCTTATTGGAGCTCAAGGTAGATATGTCATAGCAGACAAAATACGTCTGGCTCCCGATGTTATGTTTATATTTCCAAAAAACAAGGTTACTGGACTGGATGTAAACTTGAATGTACATTACGTGTTCGATAATGTCGCAGAGAATATCTCAGTATATCCATTAGCAGGTATCGCTATGCAGAATGCACGTTATGCAGGAGGTAAAAATTTGGGGGATCATATAAATCTTGATAAACCAACCTCTTCTAGAGGTTTTACTGACTGGGGTTTCAACTTAGGAGCTGGCGGTAGTTACAATCTGGGAGGCAATCGTTTTGCGAATATCGAGCTAAAATATACATTTAGTGATGCAGATTGTTTTACTTTTGCTTTGGGATACGGATTTAAATTCTAATTTTAGTCTTTAGTTTATAAAGGAAATAGCTGTTGCATTGCAACAGCTATTTTTTTATCGAAATTTGTCTCAAAATGACATCTTGAGATACGTAAAAACACTAAAAAACCCTCTAGAATACTAAAGGGTTTGTCTTTTTTGCTTTTGTTTAAAACGACTAAGCGAGGTATGCCTTATTTAGCAGCACCAGCTTGAGCAGCTTCAGCGAATTTTTTGCCTAGTTCAGCAAATTTAGCAGCTTGCTCTGGAGTCATTGTTGCAAGTTCTTTTTGAAGATCTTGGCCTAAGTTAGCTATTTCTTGAGCAACTTTAGCATACTCAGCAGAAGCAGCAGCGTCACCTTTTTGTACTTTTTCTACTAAAGGAAGAGCTTGGTTTACTAATGCTTCGTATTTTCCAAGAACGCTAGTGTCAGCAACAGCAACTGTATCAACAGCTGGAGTTTCTACTTTTGTAGTATCAACATCACTACCTTGAGCACCTTCAGTTTTAGTGTTACAAGCAGCAAATGACAATGTAGCTGCAGCAACAAAAGCGATCATAACAATCTTTTTCATTTTTTTCTTCTGTTTTTTTGACGAAAATCCGTGAATAATTACCTTTTCGACTGCAAATGTAATATAAAAAACTAAGAAAGATCAACTATTTTGTGAAAAAAATATAACAATCAACGAAAATACATGCTTTTATTTTTAAAAAAAAGCTATTATACTGATATGTAATTAAATGATCTGAGATATCTTAATATTATAGGTCCGAGCAATATTTCCGTTATTGGTAATTGAGATAGTACCTGGAACACTCGCATTTATAGTAAAATCGAACTGAGTGCCAGTTCCCCCATCCGCACAAGTCGTTACATTGGGAAATACTACTTGATATGTATAGGCGTTAACCCGTGTAGCTGTTCCAACAACTTCTCTTGCCATACCATTCAGATAGACAAGCGACAAACCAAAATCGGCCGAACTGGATACTACGACACTAAATACTGTAGTCATGTATCTATTACATCCATTACTAGCTGTTACGATCAAATGACCGGCTCCAGGATAAAATAGCGATGTGATACTTTGCGAAGCTGTAGCACCAGAGGCAACAGACGTATATGTCAGATTTATTTGAGGAAGCACACCCACCAATCCCGAAGTGTTGTTGCGTGCTAATATAGACGCATTGCTGGACATAGTATTAGCAGTCCTTACAATTAAATCGCCATTTATATCTAATGCTGCTTGAGGCGTTTCGGTGTTGATACCCACTTGAGCATTTACCTTAAATATGGAAGTTAGTAATAATGTAAAAAAGAATATCTTCTTCATCTTTTAATTTAGCCGGATTAATGTTTAAATATTAAAACTACATTCTGTAATTCATATACTTTTTAAATAGATTTTTGCATTGATTTTTTGATAAAAAACTTCCTTACATACATTTATAATTATACCAAACAGATGATTATTAGTACATTTCTAATTACTAATAACATTCCTTACTGTTTTTTTGTTTTCTTAATGTCTAAAATGTTTCTTTAGATATGTAAATATAACACATTATTTAAGAGGAGATAAGTTTTATATCCTAAAATACAGAATGACTTCATATTCATATTTATAATCAGGCTAGTTCACTACTGTTTTGAACATCTAATTTGCTATAAATAATATATATAATTATATTTGTTTAGCGACAATCGTCGGATTTTTATACTTTTATTTTATAATATTTTATTTAATTAAATGAAAAACAAAACCTTATTGACTCTGTTTTTGTCGGCAGCTACTTTCTCCTCAGCATGGGCACAGACCTTTGTGCATGGAAAGTCCGATACATACACATATCCAAAAGATGCTAAAGTGTTGGAAAAGTTGGATAATTGGCAAGACCAGAAGTTCGGAATGCTTATACACTACGGGCTTTATTCTGAGTTAGGCATAGTTGAATCATGGACTCTGTGTGCCGAGGATTGGATCAATCGCGATTCTACAATTACCTACGATGAATACAAACAACGTTATTGGGCAACAAAAGACCGATTTAATCCTATCAAGCTAGATCCTGCATCATGGGCTAAATCGGGAAAAGAAGCCGGAATGAAATATGTTGTATTTACAACCAAGCATCATGATGGGTTTAATATGTTCGATACTAAATACAGCGATTTTTCCATTGCTAACGGGCCTTTTAAGAATGATGCCCGCAAAAATGTAGCAAAAGAAGTTTTCGATGCATTCCGCAACGAAGGTTATATGATCGGTGCATATTATTCGAAACCCGACTGGCACTCGCAATATTATTGGTGGGACAGATATTCGACACCCGACCGCAACCCGAGTTACAGTATAGACGCAAACCCATGGAGATGGAATAAATTTAAAGAATATACCTATAATCAGATTGAGGAATTGATGAGTGGTGACTATGGTACTATGGATATTCTTTGGCTTGATGGCGGATGGGTGCGCCCTTCGAAAAAAGGAGATGCCGGACTCGAAGGTGATTTTTATAAAGGCTCTCAGGATATAGACATGCCTAAGATTGCCGCTATGGCTCGCAGTTATCAGCCCGGGCTATTAGTTGTGGATCGGACTGTGGCGGGCGAATATGAAAATTACCAGACTCCCGAAAACGGTATACCAAAGCAACAACTGAGTAATCCTTGGGAAAGTTGCATTACATTAGGCGGAGCATGGGGGTTTGTAAAGAACGACAGGTATAAAAGCAATTACAAGGTAATAGCCATTCTGAGCGAGATTGTAGCCAAAGGGGGCAATTTATTGCTAGGTGTAGGACCGGCTCCGGATGGAACATTGCCTGCTGAGGTATCAAAACGTCTGTCGGAAATAGGTGAATGGACTGCCAAAAACGGAGAGGCAATTTACAATACACGCATTACTCCTATATATAATGATGGAGCAACTTGGTTTACCCAAAGCAAGGATGGAAAAAAGATATACGCCATACATTGTCTTGAAGAAGGAAAAGCTATACCAAAAACTGTCGTTTGGAAAGGTAACGAGCCGGAAAAAGGTTCGAAAATGATATTCTTACAAACAGGTAAAGCTGTTAATTGGAAAAAGACACCACAAGGCATCGAAGTTTCAGTACCATCGGAACTTCCTGCAAATCAGCCTGCTCTTGCTTTTGCTTTTACCGCCGGTTGAAATATGTCTGCACTCTGAAGTAGAGAAACAACTCATTAAACACTCTCAATTACTAAAATAGGTCTTAGACCCATAATATTACAGATTAATGAAAAATAAAGCTTTATCTTTCTTATTACTATCTGCTCTGGCAATATCTACGGCTTGTGCCCAAACATATGCACATGGCAGATCCGAAACCTATACTGCTCCTACTGACACTAAAGTATTAGAAAAACTTGATCAATGGCAGGATCAAAAATTCGGTATGCTTATTCACTATGGTTTATATTCTCAAATGGGAATTGTAGAATCATGGTCGATATGTGCCGAAGAAGAAGATTGGATCCCTCGCGACAGCACTATCGCTTACGATGCTTATAAACGTAAGTATTGGGATGTTATCAACGAATTTAATCCTACAAAATTAGATCCGTCAGCATGGGCAAAGACAGGAAAAGAAGCCGGAATGAAATATGTTGTATTTACAACCAAACATCACGACGGTTTTAATATGTTCGATACTAAACAGACCGATTTTTCGATTGCCAACGGAGCCTTTAAAAACGATCCTCGTCGTAATGTTGCAAAAGAAGTTTTCAATGCATTCCGTAACAAAGGTTATATGATCGGTGCATATTATTCGAAACCCGACTGGCACTCGCAATATTATTGGTGGGACAGGTACGCAACCCCTAACAGGAATGTTAATTATAATATAGAAAATAATAAATGGCGCTGGAATAAATTTAAGGAGTTTTCTTATAACCAAATCGAAGAATTGATGAATGGCGATTATGGAAATATAGATATACTTTGGCTCGATGGAGGATGGGTACGACCTGCGCGTGAGGGAGATGCTGCACGTCAAGGAAATGCATACAAAGGCTCTCAGGATATAGATATGCCTAAGATTGCCGCTATGGCTCGCAGTTATCAGCCCGGGTTGTTGGTGGTAGACCGTACAGTACCCGGAGAATTCGAAAACTATCAGACTCCCGAACGCGGTATTCCTGATATGCAATTAGATAATCCATGGGAAAGCTGCATTACCTTAGGTTGGGATTGGGGATATACTCCTACAGACCAGTACAAATCGCCGGCTTCGGTTATTCATACTTTAGTAGAAATTGTAGCTAAAGGAGGTAATTTATTATTGGGAATAGGACCAAAGCCCGATGGAACGCTTCCTGATGAAGTAACTCAGCGCTTGATTAAAATCGGTGATTGGACTTCCAAAAACGGAGAAGCAATTTACAATACACGCATTACTCCGAACTACCGTGACGGATCAACTTGGTTTACTCAAAGCAAAGACAGCAGTACGATTTATGCAATTACCAATCTTGAGGAAGGAAAACCTTTACCTAAGACTATAGTTTGGAATGGTAATGAACCTGCTAAAGGCTCTAAAGTAATTTTGCTAGAAACTGGTAAGGCCGTAAATTGGAAAAAAACCGCCAAAGGAATTGAAATTACAGTGCCTCCCGGTCTTCCAACAGATCTGCCTGCGCTTGCTTTTTCTTTTAACAATGTAAAAAAATAAAAATAAAAAAATAAAAAATAAATTAGTCAATTTACAAGCCCGCATTAGTATTAATGCGGGCTTGTGCTATGTTATAGTATAATGCCTAATTTGTTAATTTATCCAAATATGATCTTTTTTATTTTTTATTTTATGGAATACACATTTAACTATACTCTATTAGTTAGTTAAATGAAATACATGCACACTAACTATATACTGATTTTAACAAATTTAATGAAAAACCTAGGAAAATCATGCGAAAAGTATTATGGAGTGCACTCTTCTTTTTATTCGGATTAAGTGCAATTGGACAAAATTTTTACCAGCAACCTCTAAAGGAGGTTCTATCTTCAACAAAAAGCAATGCTTATATTGCTGTTGAAGGATACTATGTAGATAACTCATCGTTTATGGTAACTCGCTCATCAGATGTAAGTATTGCAGAAAATACGAGATATCCCGTTTACGAGTACAAGTATCAGTTGAATCTTTACAACAAAAATCATGGTAACATGACAGAAGTTCCTGTTTTTACAAAGAAAGAAATGCAGGGGGAAAGTTGTATGCGGATATTATTCTTAAATAAAAAACGTACAACAAGATCTCAACTTGTGGTTGATGAGTTGGCTATGTCAGGAATGTCAATTGTAGGAGATACAGCAAAGTATGTGCAATCGTCCGACAGCCGTATTTACACAGCCTCCATAAACGACTTACGTGACTTTCTTTTTCATAAGGGAATGATGCCGGAAATAGAAGAAGGACGAAATTCTCTTAATTGAAAAAAAGATATAAGGATTTGTAATAGTGTTAGATTTTGACAGAGTAATTAGATTGTAAAATGAAAAATGCAGGTTCAATAATTGAACTTGCATTTTTTATTTCACAATCTACAAATTTAAGAATGAGCTTTTGCTTTTTCTTCAAATTCGCTTAATTCTTCCGATAATTTACCGGCAAGATCTCCTGCAGCATGGCTTATTTTCTTTTTGCCGCTTCTCACTTCTTGTCTTGCCCTTACTCCCATGCGTAAAGCTTTTCCTCTGCCATATCTGACTCCATGCCTTATTTTTTCACGAGCTTCGTCAGTTGCTTTTTCGAACTCATCACATAGTTCTTTTCTTTTTTCATCATCTATTAGTTTAGATGCTACATAAACAGCACCTGCACCTATAACTAATCCTAATAAAAAATTCCTCATAGTTTTTATTCTTTTATCGTGTTAATACTAATCGGTTTATTTATTCAAATATACTCATTTCTTATATAAACAAAGTAATTGAAGCAATTGTTTAGCAGAAATTTTAACAAAACCGTAATACAATAAAAGCCTTAAAGGTTAAATTCCTCAAAGGCTTTTGTTCTTATTATAAACTATCTGAGATAATTATTTCAATTTTTTCTCTAATTTAGATGCTTCGTCTTTCACATCCTTTTTGGTATCTTTTACTACTTCTTTAGTTTTATTTGCAGCATCTTTAGCCACTTCTTTGGTTTTATCGGCTGCATCTTTAGCTGCATCTTTTGTTTTGTCAATAGCATCTTTAGTTGCATCTCCAACCTTGTCACTTGCTTTATCTACAGAAGCATCTGTAACATCTCTTAGACTGTCAGCTGTTGTTTGAATAGTGTTTCCTGCCGATTCTAGTGTGTTTTCAACATCAGCACCTGCTTTATCTGCATCTTTCTTTGCTCCATCACATGCTACAAATGATAATGTTGATACCAATGCAATTGCCAATACATAAATCTTTTTCATTTCTTCAATTCTTTTATTTTTAAATATATAATAACTTCTGTAGTTATAAAACACAAGTTGAAAATAAAAGTTCAGAAGAATTTAGAATTTTTTTTATAAAAAAACGGATATAGGTATAAAATGATCAAAAATTGGTGATTACGTATTTGATTTAAGACAATTATAATTGATCCTTTTTATTTGGCTGGATAGGATTGTACGACAAACATACCATCCGAATAAGACGCTATTTCATTATAAATAAAAGGTATGATTTCGTTGCCTTGCATATCAATCACGCCCCATAATTTGTCTTTCTGAGAAGCAATAAAGTTAGAGTCCGATAACTTAGTCATCGCTTTGTAGATAAGCGGAACATGTATATTCCCTTTGATATCTATAATACCCGATTGTAAGTTTTGGGTCACAACGAAGTAATTCTTGTCTATGGCTTTGATTTGGTCGTAAATGATAGGTATAATAACTTTTCCGCTTTTATCTATTACCCCCAATTTGTTTTTACTGCCAACAACAGCATATCCATTCTCGAAGCTTTGGGCAAAATCGTACTTTAGAGCGATTACTGTTTGTCCTGAAGTATTTAAATAGCCATACTTTTGATTAAGTAAAGCTAGAATATAACCATCTGCTACATCCCCCAAGCCGTCATATAAACAGGGTATTATTAATTTCCCTTTATCATTAACCATTCCGTATTTATTCGGTCCATATAAAAAAGAAGTATCCTGCCTTACCTTGGCATACCCATCCTTAAAATCGTAGATTCGACTATATGCACAGGGAATGAGTTGCTGGCCTTTTATATTTATCACTCCTGTTTTATTATCTCTGGATATCCGGCTCAAGCCGTTGTTAAATACAAGATTATACTCCATGGTCAACGATGGGTTAATCTCATTCCCTTCGATATCCACTACTTTATATGTAACGATAGTTTCGGGTGAATTCATATTGAGATACATGGCTGCCCGGTCAGAGACTGTTTTTTTCCATATACCGAGATATCCGTTATTGAGATCACGTACTCCGTAACCCGGAAATGAATAAACTTCGTTGTTATTCCTATCAATAATTTTTTGCTCGCTTTTGTCAGTTCGCGTAGTTATAATATATCTGTCGTCACCCGAATAAGGTACTCCTATCGACTTAGTGAAAGGTACGGTTGTTCTGCCTGTAGAGTCGATAACACCAAACATATAATTGTCGCTCACCACAAGAAAAGAACCTTCGCGATAATTGGTTACCGATAAATTTTTAATAGGTATAATAGTATCATTTACAGTATTTATTACCCCATATCTGTTTCCTTTTACAACCACAACCATTCCATCTTCGATATCTTTTATATCATCGTATAAACAGGGTACGGTTTCTTTTCCTTTAGTGTCAATAAGCCCCATTTTTCCCTTTCGTGAGACCTTGGCAAATCCGTTTATGAAGTTATCAATATAGTCATATACCATAGGAACGACCTCTTTGTTATCTTTACTGACAACTCCGTATTTATAGTTACCTTGTGCATTGGCACAAAGCACAATAAGGAGCAAAAAAGTAAGAATAACAATTTTCTTCATTATATAAAAGGGTCGTACGATAATAGAGTTGATGCCTTAGCTGATAGTCTGACTTAGTTTTTTGTTGCGATACATTTGATATAACCAATCTGAAATCCATCCCGTAAGTAATCCGAACAAGATTCCGCATATAATATCGAGCGGGTAATGCCTGCCCACATAGATACGGCTGTAGGCGACTGTCATAGCCCATGCGAAAATAACAATACCATAGTATTTATTTCTAAAGTACAGTGTACTAAACAAGGCCAAACATATCGAATTGGAAGAATGTGCCGAGAAAAAGCTGTAATGATTATCGGGGTTCCCCAACTGATGGATTATATCTTGCAAGTCGGGTTCATTAGACGGGCGAGGACGCATTATCAGTATTTTAATAATGTTATTGGTAACACTATTCATAGCAATCCCCATCAGCATAAAAACAGCTGCACGCTTGCCCCATACCCTGTCGCGGTATATCATAAATACAATGATTACCATACATATCAGCAACCAGGCTGCATAGGTACTTACTGCATACATAATGGGATCGAACCACGGATTATGTTTGCTGTTGAGGTAGAGAAACAATTCCCTGTCCCAAGCGGGAAATATTATTTGCAGCATTTATCTGAAAAATGATTTAAATAAGTAAAAGAAAATATTTAATAGTACCTTTAAGAAAGTAACTGCTTATCGTTGTTTAGCTCACCTAAGCAACAAACAGTTCTGAGATCGCAACCTAATGTTTAATGAAAATTAATCGGGGGTTGATCTGAATTCGATTTACCGGCAGGCGATTTAAAACCTATATATATTTTGGTAAACCCCATTGCCCTAAATATAGGTGTAAGTACTTTGATTGTATTCTCGCGGCTTTCTTTTTCGATACCCATATTTTGAGCCTGTTGATAAATTTGTTGTTCGGCATTCTTATAAGCGTCTTCAACTATTTCGGCACTTTCCCACAATCCGTATTCCATATTATATACACGCGATCGTGAATGATCTATTTTATAATGACATATTTCGGGTAGAGGAAGCATCAGGCTTATAGAATCTCCTGACGTTACAATATCGTTTTCGCCTACAATCGTAAGGTCTACGCAGGCAATTACTTCACCTACAATTTTTAGTGTCGCTTTGGAGTTAGGCAGCCATTGGCGTACTTTTTCGTATTCCATCATATCTTGTATGTTGTACTTTACCACTTCAAGTTTTCCCATCTCTTCGATTTGCTGTACCACCATAGTATGCGATGTGATGGTAGGTTCATTCTTAGAGCCCGATTTCAAAAGGTAGATAATCAGTGCAACAAGTCCCAACAATATAATAAGAAGACTTAACGGAATCAGCTTTTTTTGCATAAATATTTTTTCATCAATTGATTGTGACAAAGATACAAAAAAACGAATCTTGGTTTACATGCTCAACTATTTCTAGCTAAAATTAATAATTATTCAATAAATATAATCGAAACCTATATTCATTATTATTCATTAAAAATTGAACATTATTCATTAATACATAAACAACATTAAACATTATATTATATTTGCAACACAAAACGAAATATTATGAAGTTACCAAGCCAATGCCCCAGCTGTCAGGCACAGCTAAAAGTCAAGAGTTTGAAATGTGAGAATTGCGATACCGAAGTTAACGGCTTATATGACCTGCCTGTATTGGCTCGCCTTTCATCAGAAGATCAGGAATTTATTCTGAAGTTCATGAAAAATAGCGGCAGCCTGAAAGATATGGCTAAAGACCTTAATTTGAGTTATCCGAGTGTACGTAACCTATTAGATGAAGTAATCGAAAAAATTAAGTATTATGAAAAGTAAAAAAAATCTTTCATTGTTAATCAATCCTTTTGTGCGTATAGCCGGAGGCAAAGCCTTATCAATAGGCATAGTAATATTTGTGGCTTCGATATTGTTGGCATATTGCGGTAATATGGTATTTGATGGGGTTTTAGATGCCCATTTTAGCGACCATATCAACTTGGGAAGAGCATTGCTTGCTCCTTCAATTGCTCTCGTTATATTTATTTTGGCACTCTATCTTACCGGGCGTCTGCTTAGCAAGTCATCTATCCGCTTTATCGATGTTGCCGGAACAGTAACTCTGGCACGTACATCATATATATTGATCTCTTTAGTGGTGCTTATTCCCGGTATATATGATTACAACATGGTTATTGCCCAAAATTTACTTGCTCAGAATTACTCGGGAATCACTGTCGCACAATGGATTGTTTTCTTTTTATTTTTATTTGTTTCTATGATTGCTACCATCTGGTTTGTAATCCTCTCCTATAAAGCGTTCTCCGTATCTTGCAATATAAGCGGTGCTAAGGGAATAGTCGGTTTTATTACTGCACTGTTATTTTCGGAGATTGTAGCAGCTGTTGCCATTTATTAGTTGTCGAAATGCTTTTTTGTATAGTATTTTCAATAAAGTTAAATTGAAATGGTGGTGAAATGGTCATATCTGCCGCCTTTTAATGAAGTTTATTATATGACAAAGTCGACTTGAGAGTTCCGGTCTTCGATAGTGGTTTGAAAATAAAAAAACCTGCTCCTTTAAATAAAAGGAGCAGGTTTGTATTTTTATAAGTTTTAAAATAGTAGTAATGCTTAAATGAAATGGATGGCTATTTTCTTTTTCCTCTCCTGTTTCTTCTTTAGACCATACACTATCAATGCAGCAGTGCTTGCCGCTAATGCCACCGAAACTAGTAATAGAGTTGCTTTTTTATCCATAATGTCTAATTAAGTAAAAGAAAGTATTTATTGATATACTTTAAAGTTATCACTTACAATTATAGTTATACCGGATGTATAACAAACGTTCTTACGCCTTATTTGATACATCCTTGTTGTAAAGGTACAAAAAAGAAACATATATTTCTAATTTTAACTGGGGTTTAAATTTCAGAAAAAAGTATAAAGAATCATACTGCTTACAAAAACTCAAAGTGTGGTATTACTACTTCTTCATGCTCTTTCTTTTTTTGATTAGTTACAACCATCAGATTTTATTATCTTTACCTAATGTTGTATTAACTAAAATCTTAACCGATGAAAATGATTTCGAAAAAGACAGCTTTAAAAAGCATGTTTGCTCTGAGTATCGCAGCTTCGGCATTCTTTACTTCTTGCGGAGCTCAAGAGCAAAACACATTGACCAAGCAGGAGATTGCCGATGGATGGGAACTTCTTTTTGATGGAAAAACAATGGACGGTTGGCGCGATTATAATGGAACCAGCCTTACCCAACCCTGGCATGTGGTTGACGGATGTATTCAGGCAAAGGGTGATGGTAGCGATGCCAGCGGATACATTGTAACGGACAAACAGTATGAAAATTTCGAATTGTCTTGGGATTGGAAATTATCGAAAGGCGGAAACAGTGGTATGATATATCATGTTGTAGAACGCCCGGAGTTTAATGTACCTTATGTAACGGGCCCCGAATACCAACTTATTGATGAGCCTAATTTTCCCGAACCATTGGAAGACTGGCAAAAACTGGGTGTAGATTATGCTATGTATTTACCGGATACGGCATTGATGAAAGTAAATCCTTACGGAGAATGGAATAATTCTAAAATAGTATTTGACAACGGGCATGTGGAACATTGGCTTAATGGGGTTAAAATACTCGAATTTGAAGCATGGACCGACGATTGGTTCGATCGTAAAAACAGTGGTAAGTGGGCGCATGCTCCCGAATACGGACTATCGAAGAAAGGAGTCATTTGTCTGCAGGATCATGGTTCACCCGCATCGTTCCGAAATATCAAGATAAAAGAATTGCCTCGCAAGACAAAAGAGGTAGACTTATTTAACGGTGTTGATCTTAAAGGATGGGATAAATACGGAACAGAATTGTGGTATGTAAAAGACAGCTTACTCGTTTGCGAGAGTGGCCCCGATAAACAATACGGTTATTTGGCTACACGTGACTATTACGACGATTTTGATCTTACTGTCGAATTTAAGCAAGAGGCAGACGGTAACTCTGGTGTATTTTTCAGATCTTTTGTTGCCGATACCGTCAAAGTAAATGGATGGCAGGTAGAGGTTGCTCCTAAGGGGCACGATACCGCAGGCATATACGAGTCGTACGGTCGCGGCTGGTTAGTACAAATACCCGATGAAAAAGAATCTATCCTGAAAGAAAACGATTGGAATACCATGCGTATAAAGGTACAGGGAGACAGCGTATCTACTTGGCTCAACGGACAGGAGATGGTATCTATAGCAGATGATAAAATAGGAGCAGGACAGGGACGGATTGCCCTACAGATTCATGATGGCGGAGGTATTAAAGTATTGTGGCGTAATCTGAAATTAAAAACGCTTTAAGTTCTCAGGGTTATTTATTGCTTTGGATACTAAAACAGCGAAAAACTGTTATTGTAATCAAAAAAATACCAGAAAGATCACTCCCCGAGTGGTCTTTTTGGCTAAGCATACTTAACAAGATCAAGCATCATTTTACTGACAAAACCAATAAAGGTGGAAATCTTTTTATTTTTTCTGATTACATTTGTAACCAATGTAAAACCAACACGTCATATAGGCATGACAGGTTTTGATGACATACATTATGTCCGTTTAATCAAGGATGGTGATACAAATGCTTTTGTGCATATTGTACGCCGTTATCAGAGGATGGTATTTACCATTGTCAGCAAAATTGTCATCAATACAGAGGATGCAGAAGACATTACACAGGAGATCTTTATCAAGATATACCAGTCGTTGAGTAAATTCAGGGGCGATTCCGAATTTTCGACATGGCTCTATCGTATAGCCTACAACACTGCCATAACGGAGGTTAGAAAAACAAAGAGAGAATTTCTGTCTTTCGAGGATATGGCAGAAAGAATACCCGATCATGATATTGCCGATCACATCGAAGAAACAAGTGCTGAAGAAAGGTTACAATATCTTGATCTTGTCCTTAAACAACTCAATCCCGAAGATGCTTTTCTCATTACGCTTTTTTATCTCAACAATCACAGTGTGCAGGATATAAGCCAAGTAGCAGGTTTGAGTGTATCCAATGTCAAAGTAAAGTTACACCGTATACGGAAATTTATGAATTCAGAAATAAATAAACTCATATCAAAATGAAAGAGCAAGACAAAGACACTTTAAGGAGCTTATTTCAAGATATGGAATTAAACTCCCTGCCCAAAGGATTCGAAGATCGTTTGATGCAACAAATACATCAGGTTGCTGCTCAGAAAAAGGCAAAAAATGTATTGAGGAATAAAATATACACAGGCGTTTCGATAGCTCTCGGAATAGCAGGAATGGTTGCATTACCTCTTGTGATATTTTATTTTATTACAGGCAATTTCGGGTTCGAATTACCTGCCATACAATTAAATTACAGCTTACCTGATTTATTTAAGGCAAACATCAATCCGTTAGCAGTATTATTGCCATCGGCCATACTGATACTACTGATGGGAGACACGCTTATCAGAAAACATTTATCGGATAAGAAACACCACAATTATTAAATTTACAACGGAAGAGTAAATAGGTTTAAAACCTTAATTGGAAGTAAAGAAGTTAGCTAAGTGTGTATTTACTAATGTCACGTAATCAGTATTGTCGATAACAGTACATTTTTCGGATGTCCGGATATTTAAATGTGCCATTATCTCTTGATCTGTATATATTTTCTCTGTTTGTCTGATGTAATCTATTCTCGATAAAAGTTCCAGTCCAAGAGATGAATAAAAACCCGATAAAAATTCTGTTGTCTTTTGGGCAATGTCTTTATAGATTTTATTTTCGGGTAAATTCAAATATCCGTCCACTTTCTTTTGGGTAGACACATTTAAATTTAACTCTTGGAACGGATTATTATTTAACGAATCATATTCATTAATACAGCTCCCACCCAGATATTTCAAGACCTGCTTTATTTTTCCGGAATAAGGTCCATAAAAATTAGAGTCAAACTCAACTTTAAATTGTTCGCCTGCACCAAACCGCTGTAGAAAGTAAACCACTTTTTCGGCGGCAAATTCTGAGATAAATTCCCCCTCATTCACCATATCAAGTAATACATGAAGCATCATTGAACGTGCCGGAGTCAATTGAAACTGCTCTTCCCTCTGGATCTTTTCAACTTCATTATCAGGCAAATAAACCACCACATCACAATCTACATCCGAGAGATACTCCTCTATCAGGTCTTTCACTTTACTCCATTGCAACCCTCCATTTCCTGCTCCCAAAGCAGGTATGCTCAGCGATTGAATCGAACGTTCACTGATAAGTTTGACCAGCTCGACAAGCCCCAAACGTATATAATTATACTCGGAAGGATCACGCCAATGGTCTTTCGTTGGAAAATTTATAATTATTTTTCGTCCGGTCAGCAGATTTTCTTCTTCAAAGACTAAGAGTTTTCCAATTGTTAAAGTTTTGTTGTCACATGCATTTTTGTAAATTTTGAAATTATTGGGAAAGTACTTTTTAAACTGTAGGGCAATCCCTTTCCCCATTACCCCTACAGTGTTTACAGTATTCACTATCGCTTGAGAGTTACTCTCAAACAGATTCCCGTACACATATTTTATCATATATCAAAAATAATATCCTGGCTCTACCCGTATCTTGTTGTCGTCAATACCCGACACATATAGTTTATCCTTTACACTCGGGCTATAAACTATATATTCGGTAATACAAGCAGCAGGCAAATCGGCACCGACCAAAAACTCGGCTTCCTTACGCCTCCTTAAGTCAGTATTTTCACTGCCGCCCCAGTTGTCGTCCATTATCGCGTCCATATCCAATAAACTTCTGATTTTCCGAATTCTGGAACTATCGTAAAAATAGCTCAGTTTACTGAAAGCATGCCCGTTTGTGAACCAGAATTCCAACTCGGCATCTATAACTTGCTGTATTGTCGTCACACAGTAAACAATGCGTCTCGGATCAACCGGTTCTGTCCCATAGCCTTTTTGTATGGCATATAACATTGGCATTCTGGGAGCAAAATGAAACGGAATATAATCAGTTAAAGGACGTCCGCTCGGAAGCAGACGTTCTTTTCGTTTATCAATAATTGCATTATTACCGATGGGTACAAAGTTTTCATTCCTGTCTGGAGATGAAATATGTGTTATCCCTTTTTCGGCAATATGCTGAATGTTATCAAAATGAGTGACCCTAAATAATGGGGTCTTGTCTAAACGTAAACGAGCCAACTTTATTATTATTACTTTAATGGCAAAGATAAATCAATTTCATATAAAGTTTATCTCTTTTATTGTCAAAGTTACACTCGATTTACTCAAAAAACAATTCGCCAAAAAACGATGGCTGATGAAAACTCGGTTTAGGGGTTTCGATCTTATTCCACGAAACAAAATGCGGTACCGAAAGGTTGTCGCCACATTTATAAAAGTTACCTTTTGCCTGCAAACCATCGAAGCCGTTTATACCGCTTTGCCAAAAAGCTGTACAAGGAATAATAAGAGTCAATGTCCAATCGAAATTACCTATTTCTTTTCCCCTGTTTGCAGTGCCTAAAGTAGATTGTCTTACAATAGACCTCATTGTTTGTTCCGAAGCATGCACAGCCTTCTCTCCAAATTTACGATACCCCAACAAAGCCTTACCGATACAAGTAAACTCGGCATTGTAATAGTGTTGGTTATCAAACGAAAGAAACATTTCGACACACGAATCTGTCCATACTTCGCCGTTATCCTTTGTTACCACTGCCAATATTTCGTTTTCTTTTACACGGTATTGCAACAAGATATTTTCGCCATTATGCGCCATGGCAAATGTCACATCGGGTTTAGATGGATATGCATCAGGCCAGTTGACTGTATCTATTTTATTTACACACAACGTTTCCAACCGATTAGCTACCTGATTTATATCTGTAGCATCTATTAAAATTTTAGGTATTATTATTTTCTTCATCATTAAACATATCTAAGTTCGGAAAGCTGCTTATTACCTTATTAATCAAAAACAATAGTAATAGGTAGTTACTCCTTTTACACATTCTGTATTTTTGCTCTTTCTTAGTTATACTTTTACCAGTAGGGGCGAAAAATATTTCGCCCCTACTCATATTTCATATAGCCTAGACCAACAACTTTTATTTCTTTAAAGCTGCGACCTGCGTATTTACTATGTCACACATTTTCGCGTAATTATCATCCATCGATTGCAATAATTTGTATTGTCCACGGGCACGAACCAAATTATGTGTTTCGTTCTTTACTTTATAATAATTATCGCCATCAATATAATCCATCAAGAACCTCAGTACTTGCTCAAAGGTAATATATTTGGCGGAAAAGGCTACGTTTTCTATTTCCGCCGGAGTAAGAAAACCTACTGTTTCTGCCAGATATCCTTTCGTATAGGCTTCAAAGATAGCCATATCCACATATACCTTGCTTAAGTCTTCTTCGTCTTCAAAGCCTGCAGCATTGGTATAAGAGCGTATTGCATCACCATAATCATTCAGACAGATACTATTGAGTACAGTATCCAGATCGATGACACACAATACCTTTTCGTTTTTATCGAACAGTATATTACTTATTTTGGTATCATTATGGGTTACACGGGTAGGCAGTTCGCCCGATTCGGCTTTTGCCCAAAAGGCAAGCATTTCATCACGACGGCTTTCTATCCAGTCAACCTCTTTTTGTACCCGGGCTTTACGTCCTACAGGATCTTTCGCAATTATTTCATCCCATTGTTTAAAACGGAAACGCATATTATGGAAGCCAGGAAGAATATCGGTCAAAGGCTCTTTCATATCCGAGAGCATTGCCTGAAATTTACCGATACCACGTCCGCCCTGTTCCGCTAAAATCGTAGAATCGGCTTTTTGATAAGTGATAGTATCTTCAATAAAAAGACAAGCTGCCCAATATTCGCCCTGCTCGTCTTCGTAATACAGTTTACCGTCTTTGGTAAGGGTTACAGTTAGAGCCTCACGCAACGGATCGCCTCCGTGAGCTGTAATTTTCTTCTTAAGATGGGTGGTTACCTTGTGGATATTCTCCATCATGGCAGGCACATTCTGAAAGATATTCTTGTTTTTACATTGCAAAATATAATTGGGACTCGATCCTTCGGTTTCCACAAAGAAGGTATCATTGATAAGGCCTTCGCCCAGAGAACGTATTTCTTTTACGGCTCCTTCGAAAGCAAATTTTTCACCAATAGCTGAAAGGGTTGTGTTCATACAAATAAGATTTTAGGTTTTAGGTTACAAACTTTTTATTACTTTACCTAGATAAATTACAGGGCAATAAAGATTCTGCAACATTTAATTATTTCAAGCTATAAATATAGGGAATTTTTTCATGAGGTATGAGCACTTGATTCCGCCTTAATCGTTAAAAAAAGCTTCTAATTCTTCCATTATTGCCCCAAACAGTTGATCTGACCATTCGTTCGAAAAAGAATTGTCGATCTGCTGCTCCAGCATAGCCAAGACAGGACGGGGAGCCATTCCTTGTTTTTTAATTGTCTCGGCAATGGCATACAGAACATCGTTGGTAGCGGGTATTCCTTTGCGGTGTGCCCACTCCCTGAGGGCAGATATGGGAGGTGCTTCTCCCGAATTTGCCTTTCTGCCGTTTTCTATATACTCAACATAGTCGTTAAAAAGAACAGTGATTACCGGATTACTCAAATCCTCAACCGCACATCTTGCATCATCTCTCAAGGCACTGTTCTTTAAACCATTTTTATCCAGTATAAGATGCACCAATGACAAAATATCTTCTGCCATAGCATTCAAAACTTTCAGGGTAGCATCATTCATCGCTTGGAGGTTTTAAGATCAAAGACGGGTAGTTTATTTACAAAAGTTTCGCAAGTGTCCGATGTTTTCAATTCAAAATGGTTCAGAGGTTTCGAGGTTGCAAACTCATTTTTACTGTCGAACTGTTCTTCAATCAGACATAAATTTTGCATGTTGCGTTGTACCAATTCTACGGTAAACCTGCATCCGCAAGCATTATTGTCATAGTAATTACGAAGGGTAAGGTATGACCACGACGGGAGTACCGAAACGGGCACCGTATCGTCATACTTGATGCGCTCCAAGATATTCAACCCGATAGAAAATGCCATATTCTGAAGATTGGCAACCTCTGCATCGTCTTTAGGAATAAAAAGAACCGAAAAATTAACCGTATTGGTAAACGTGTTGCCGCTGTTACGCCCCGCAAGAGGATCTTCGAGCCCAAAAAGAGGATGAGCTTCGTTGCCCGACCCCATTTCGTAATTGCGGTTGTAGTAAAATGAACAGATGGTTTTATGCTCGCGTGCCTGACAGCGAAACATTTCGATAATACTATTAATCATATCACTCGTTTTATGGTATAGATAAATCTGACGGATATTCATTATCTTTAGCGACAAAGAAAAGGTAAAAGCATCTTACATGTCGCAGATTAAAGGATCAAAAAAAAGTTTACGCTCATTACTGTACCTAGCTATTGCATTGTTTATTTTACTGAATGTATTTGCTGCAATTCAAGCATATAGTATGACTCATTTTATTGTAAATTCCGATACCGAAAAAGCCAATGTCGAATTCACTGCAGGAAATGCAATTAAAGCGATTATATTCGGTATAGATTTGCCACGTCCCATGACCAAGACAACCCCCGATCGTCCTTTTGAAACAGTATCTATAGCTGCTAATGACAAAAATTCATTAGAAGCCTGGGTGATACGTACCGATTCTGCTTCGAAAGGAATGGCTATACTCTTTCACGGATATGGTGCCGAAAAATCGTCGATGCTCAATCAGGCATATATACTTCTCGATATGGGATATGATGTATTGCTCCCCGACTTTATGGGTTCCGGTAATTCATACGGAAATCAAACATCTCTCGGTTACCTCGAAGCCCTCAATGTAAAACAGACATACGAATATGTTGTGACCAAACTGAACCAAAAACATGTTATACTCGTAGGATTCTCTATGGGAGCAGCTGCCATAATTAAAGCTCAGCACGATTACAATCTGCCTGTTGACAATATCATAATCGAAGCTCCTTATGGAAGAATGCTTGATGCCGTCAGCATACGTATGGGAACGATTCCCGTAATCAGTAAATTGACATCAGTATTGATGACTTTCTGGGGTGGTACACTCGGTGGATTCGACGCCTTTGAGATGAATCCCGAAGAATATGTAAAAAAAATAAAAACACCTATATTAATGATGTATGGAGGACAAGATCCCCGTATTCCACAGGAAGAGTCAATTCGTATCTTCACTAATATTGGTAGCCAAAATAAAACGTTACAAATATTTCCCGAAGCTATTCACGAAGATTATACGATAAAATACAAAGAAGAATGGATAAGCATGGTTGATGACTTTCTTAAACAATAAGGTTTTAATCCTTTTATATCATAATAATCGGAACTTATAATTTGAAAATATGTTCTCTTATAAAAAACACTTTTATGAATTATCTGGCACATGCATATTTATCGTTCAATGATCCCGAGATACTCATAGGCAACCTTATTGCCGACTGTGTAAAGGGAAAACAGAGATACGATTTTTCAGAAAATATACAAAAAGGTATCGCCTTGCATCGTAAAATAGATGAGTATACCGACAACCATCCGCTCATCAAAGAAGTACAAAAATTATACACCTCATCGGCAGGCAGATACAACGGAGTTTTTCTTGATGTTACTTTCGATCATTTTCTGGCAATAGATTCTCTGCACGAACCGCCCGAAGGCTGGCAACAGTTCAGCACATGGTGCTATCTTCAAATAAATGAGAATATAAACCATACTCCCGACATATTCCGCCGATTGTTTTCGTATATGAAAAAAGAAAACTGGTTATACAATTATCGTTACAAATGGATGATGCAACGAAGCTTCGAACGTCTTACCCATCGGGCTAAATTTTTACAGAACAGTGCTGATATTTATTCGGATTTTGAGCAAAATTACCAACAGCTTCAGGATGGTTACAGAGAATTTTTTCCCGAACTAAAACTCTTTGTCGAAAACGAACGCTAACCTACCCCACTCGAACTATTCTAAAGATAAAAAAGAGAAACCGTTTTTTATCTTTTCATCGGGCAGACAAATTTTTTGAAGCACGGATACTTCCGGAGTTCTAAGGCAGCCCAAGAAGAGCTGCATTTGGTGAAACCGGGCAAAATTGAGTATATCGTTGGTCTGCTTTTTATTTTTTTATTCGAAACTGTATTTTGGTCGGGGTGAATTACTATACATTCACTTTGCCTTTGTTACGTCCTACATAAAATATAAATTCTAACAGCGAAAAATTACCGTAACTCACCAAATAACCCAATTGACAACCCAAACAGAAGCTTAAGAATTAAACATTTATAAAGGATAATAACTCAGTATCGAACCCGGTGAATAACCGAAAGGTAACCCACCGACAACCCAAACTTTAAGAAAGAAAAGAAAGAAGAAGAAATAATACTTCCCCCTATAGTCCCCCGGTGGAAGATTTTCAAACAATTTTATCGTTACGGAAAATGCTGACCAATTTACCCGAAATCGAAACCCTCAAAAAAACAAACGTCCCGCTTCGAAAACAAAGCAAGACGTCAGTTGGTTTTAAACCGAAAAAAAAATTAGTTATCTAAAATTTTCTTTTTCTCTTTTTCGTACTCTTCTGTAGTAATCACCTTATCATCCAAAAGTTGCTTTAAGCTTCTCAATTCTTCCGATTTACTTTTGATTGCAGAACCACTATTTTTTTTCGCTTCCTCCACTTTTGTCCCAGCCAATGGAGGCAGTTCATAATTGTGTTCGGGATTATATTTCATAGTCCACAAGAAAGGAACTAACACAAAACATCCTGCGATAATTGCACCGACATCGGCCTTTTCGCTTCTCGAAAAACTTGTATTAAGTGTCTCGTAGCCTTCTTTCTCGAGTTTAACAGTTGTAGTTGCCCCTACAATTTTAGTATCACTGTACTTGTAAGGAGTTGTTCCTACAGCCTCACCATTCAAAAATACTTTCGCTCCACTGGGTGAAGAAGTAATCATGGTTGTACTCGAACAGCTTGCCAATAAAATAGAAGTAGCCAAAACCAAGGGTAATGTTTTAAGTGGTTTTCTTTTCATAGTCGATTGTCTAAATGATTGATATTTTCATAAAAAAAAACAAATGTATTATTTTTTTTACCACTAATCTCCCTTTTTTATTTTTTCATATGTTTTTTTTCGAGAGAAAATTATAACCTACACATTCTCTGGTAAAAAGATTTTCAGACAATTTTATCGTTACAGAAAACGCTAATCTCTTTTTCCCGATTTGTTATGCAAGCAAGATTAAACCTTTTCCGAAGCAACGTGTCTATAGCTGAAACCAGCAATAGTAACCTTTAACACAATCGCCCCGTATGAAAACAGATGTATACACCAAAATTGTCCTTACCGTAATCGCCATACGCTCTGCCGTGAACCTGCTAAAAGTGTTTGGAGTAAAATTAAACACCGGGTCAAATCCTTCTGCACAACGAGTTCCGGCTTCCTCCGCCAATCACCCTTTGAATGTGAACATTACACACATCAACGGTTGTGCTTTGGAAGACAATTACAACGGTTATGTAATTCCGGTCGAAATGATAAAGAACCGTGACAAATAAACCGATTGCCGCTTCCTCTACCAACACACTACTAACACTTTTTATTTCCTGCTGATTAAACCTTCGATAAGCTGAATAGTCTATATTTGTATACGAGCGATAGTAACCATTTAATACACATGATTATGAAAACAGGCTTATTTTCGAAACTCACCTCTGCTATAAGATCTATACCCTTCATAGCCAATTATCTGAAAAATATGGAAGCCATATATTCCGCAAGATTCAATGCGGATGTTCCTCCCACATATCCTACTGTTACAACTACCGAAAGTGTATTGTGGGAAAAGAATACTTTACATATCGACAGTTTGGCTGACGGCGATATTTACAGCAATTCCACTACTGCTTTTGAGATTACAGAAAATCAAGATAAATAATAATAACCATTAATTTTCACTGATTATGAAAACTGACTTGTATACAAAAACTGTTCTTACTGTGATTGCTGTATTTTTAGGTGTATTGATATTTCAAAACACAAGTGTAATATCCACCGTACAAGCAAACACCGCTGCAACTACTCCTACCCCATTACCTACTGCTACACAGGCTAGCCCTGTGGATGTGAATATTACGCATATAGGAGGCATAGAATTAAACATATCTACTCCATTTGAATATGAAGGTCGTAAATATATAACCGCTAGAGAGGGATTACCAGTTTACATTAAATACAATAACGATAAATAAAAAATCTTCTTAATTGCTATTTTATCTATAATAGAAAAATGGCAAAGAAAAAATATGAAATCGATATAAATATAGGAGGACGAAAAGAGCTGAAAGAGACCATTAAAGATGTTGAAACTTTTGATAAAAATATAATGGCATCAAAGTTCTCCTCTAAGCTGGCTAAAATGTTTGAGAGTGCATCCAATTCTATTAAAGGTTTTGGAAAAGAAAACGATTATATGTTGAAAGCTATGTCTAAAGTTGTTCCCGAACTGGGCGTTAAAACTAAAAAGCTTAGCGATATTACTGAGACTTATGTTTTACAATACAAAAAACAAATAGAGCAGATCGAAAAACTTGCTGAAAACAAATATAGCAGCGATATAAAATATACCGAAGAGTCAAAAAAAATATATACTGATTATTTCCTTAAACAACAGCAATTACATGGCAACAACTTAAAAAAGCTGATTGAAATACATGAAGAAAAGAAAAAGTATTTAAATGACTATGATACTCGTAATGGAATATTAAAAAAGGAAGTAGAAAAGTCTCTTAAAGGTATTGAAAGTGATGACAAGGCTGCCGAACTCATCGCCGAACTCAAAAACCTTAGTGATCTCAAAAAAGATGCAAATCTTCACGATTTAGTTATTCAAAAAGAGAATATCAAACAAGAAGAAAAACTACAAACCGACCGAAATAAGCGCATTGCAAATTTAGAAGCATCGGCATTAGAACATAGCAAGCGCAATTTTTTAGGTTTAAATACGATAAAAAAAGAAGAATCGAAAGCCAACTACGAAGCAATTAAACAACTCAGGCTTCAAAACATAGAGGATGCTAAAGCCGAATCCGTTAAAATAGCTGACGCTTACGACGAAATGGCAAAAGGATTCGAAAAGGGATCGACAGGTGAAGCCGTTATTCTCGAAGAAAAGAAAAACAAACTATATGCCATTAACGAACAGATATTAAAAGACGAATCAGTCGTACACGACTCGAGAAAAGCATACAACGACGCTCTGGTAAAACAAAATGCCGAAACAATAGCCAAACTCAAAGAGCATACCGATCAGTTAAGTCAAGGTATGACCGGTATTCAAGATGGGTTTAAAGCTATTATGAATGAATGGATAAGTGACATAGGTGAACGAATTACCAAAACATCCGCCCAATATACCGAAATTGTTGTAAAGCATAAGGAAAGCCAAGAAAAAATAGAATCGCTTAATCAGGAAGCTGCATCAGCTTCGGGCGGTCGAGCCATTGTTGTACAAGAACAACTAGCCCGGCAAATGGAGGCAAATCAAGCCTTAGCCGATCAGGAAGAAGAGCTGAAAAAGAAAAAAGAAAATCTCGAAGAAGAAAAAGCCAAGAAAGAGAAATTACTCAAAAAAGTAGATTTAGGACAAAAATTAATCGAAGGTATTGCCAATACCGCATTAGCTGTAACCAAGGCACTTGCCGCAGGACCTATTATCGGGCAGATTTTGGCAGGAATAGCTGCTGCTGCAGGAGCTATACAAACAGGCATTATAGCTCGTCAACTTTCTAAACTCGAAGACGGAGGTTTGCTTCGGGGCAAGCGTCACTCACAGGGCGGAATGCGTATCGAGGGAAGCAACATCGAAGTAGAAGGCGATGAGTTTGTGGTTAACCGCGTATCGACTCGTAAGAATCTGGGCTTGATAGAATATATCAACACTCAACGCAGAGAGCTGTCGCCCGCCGATCTTACCACCTTTTTCGCACGTAACGGTCAGGGAAGTACCGTGCAACAGCACACCATCAAGCATATGTACGAACAGGGCGGACAGTTGACCAATCTCGAAGTAATAGACTCTACAACGGCTCCCGACAGTAACAAAATTCTGGAAGCCATTTCACGTATCAACTTTCAACCCGTAGTATCGGTTGTAGATATTGCCAATACGCAAAGCAGTATTGCACAGGTTAAAGATATTGCAGGGGCATAGCCTGCGGATATGGCTAAATGATATAGAAAAAGTGTGCCTAAGGTTTGAATTCCTTAGGCACACTTTATTTTTTTAATTCGCAGAACTATCTATCATTTTGTTAAATAAATCAAGAGTAAACAGTTAAGCTCCTTGAATGAATTATTAAATACCTTCTTTTATTTAAAGTATAAAATCTACATCTTTTAAGCAACGGGTCTCAAACGTATATATTGATCCAGTCCTGTGTAGTTTCCTTCGGCAGCCCAATAGTCCTGATTACTGAGGACAGCCATGTAAAGATAGTTATCGGTACTCCAATACATTTTGTCGTTGCCCATCGGAATCCAGTTTTTGATGTACATACCTATCATCGGGTCAATGTAACGTTTGTTGCTGACTTCATACAGGTCGATATATGCAGCTCCTTCGAACGAATCGACATCTACGCTCACAATGAAGCGTTCGTCAGCCGAAAGGTACGGAAAGTTAGCAAACGTCTGTATGGTACGGCCGCCGTTTTTGTCGACCATAAAATAGTTCCAGTCTTCCCAATAAATTCCCGATATAAGATAAGCATTGAGGGCTTTTACTTGTCCTACATAGCTGAATTCTTTGTGATGCTCGCCATCCGAAAGGTTATCGGTTAGAGTTACGGCTCCATTACCGCAAGGCAAACGCAATACTCCTTTATATTTTTTAATGGATGAAGAATCGAGTGTAAAATATTCCACTGCCGAAACTCTGTTTTTGAGAAAAGTATCTTTGTCGATAAGCTCAATTACAAAGAAGTCTGCCAGCTGATTGCCGCCATCGTAGTCGGTATACAGATCTTTCTCCGAAAGGACATGCTTTTTTATAAATCGAATGTTTTGCTCTTCTTCAATAACTTGTACAGCCGTATCTACTACCATTACAGTATCAACAGGCAAACTCTCCACTCTGGGGGTATCATTCGACGGATTTTTACATCCTACCAGTACAAGCGTTACCGCAACAACTAAAACCTTAGTTTTCATAACTTCCTTTTGCAAGTTTATGTATTACTGTATAACCTAAAATTACCTACTAATCTCACAGAAAATATTGCTTTACAAAATCGGCACAAAGATAGTGAAGTTCAACATACTTAACTCATATCCGGATAAAGATTTTTAAAGAATAAAAATTATTTATAACGCAGTGGATTTATCAATAAATATCGAACATTAAATCCACATAACCTATTGTCATTCAGACGGAATAAACAGATGATCTGTTTTTTAGATTTGAAATATTTTTATGTGATAAATCCCCTCCCTTCTTTCGCATGCAAAAAAGTTACAAAAATGTATCATTATCTCGAATAATGTGATATATTTGTCACATCTTTTAATTTCTAATCACAAAGGAATATGCAAAAAAATGAGTTGTCCAAAATCCAAGCCGTTGCCTTTATGGGTGTACTTGGTTTCATAGGATTGGCAGATATAAGTTTGCCGCTAAAAATTGTTTTTTACACTTCGTTTGTTTATTTTCTCTATTTCTTGTTCTACTATAAGATAAAGAAAGAAGGGCAAGACGAACGCATGATTTTCAATTTCAAAAAAGCCCAAACCTTTGCCTTCAAAACAGCATGGGTAATACCCCTATCGGCTTGCATCACATCGGCATTTGGTGTATTGGATATCTATCATGCTGTGGCGTACAAAGAGGTTGATTTATCGTACTTTTATCGTTTATTTTTTGCTTCAGCATTTGCTCTGGCAGAGGTAACACTTGTCGTTTCGACAATTATTTCTTTTTATTATTACGAGAAACAATAACGAACAGAATATGGCAGAATATATATCGCACTTGAAATTGTACCGCATAGCAGCGGGATTAACACAAGAGGAATTAGCTGAAAAGGTGAAAGTGCGCCGCGAAACGATTATCCGTCTCGAAGCTTCGAAATATAGCCCATCATTGAAGTTGGCAATCGACCTTTCACGGGTACTTGACGCACCTATCGAGTCTATTTTCGAATATGAGTAATGAGCTTTTTCGAGGGCTTTCGTTTCTTTTAATATCGGCGCTAATCGATATATCCCTTAACAGTTAAGGCATTTATAACCACTCTGTCTACCTGATTACTTATCAACGTATTGAGTGTATATTTATCTGCGCTTCCGTTAAACATCGCCGGCAATACCTTTTGAAGTACCAACGATGGGTTGTTGGCTGCAAAAAGCATCTTACCAAAATTACCTGATTTACTGAAATAAAGAAAAGACATTTCGTCGCTGTCGGGAAAACTTACCCCAAAAAAGAAATAAAATCCGGTTAACGATCTCAGCATACCGCCTCCTATCTGATCTACAAAACCGGCATGGCCATATTTTGCCAATATTTCGGGTAGTGTAAGGATCACTTCATCGTGGTTACCTGCAAATATTTCCAACAAACTGTCGCCAATCGTAAACGGACCGTGGTCGGATAAAAGAGAAACGAGTTCTTCGGGAACGGTTACTTCTCTTCTTTTTTCGAAATCGGCAATATAAGATGCCGGTACTTTCGCTGTCGAATGATACGAGTAAGCGATATTATCCATGAAACGATAGGCATAATCTTTGGTTGAGAAATAATCCTTCATTTCAACTTCGCGAAACTTCTTAAAACGGACAATAGCCTGTTGCCATGTTTCGCTTTTGCTTCCTAAAAATATTTTATAATCTTCCATTTCCGAAAACTCTTCTGTTAGATATTAAGTATAACAAACAAACGCTGCTTTTGTTAAGTAAAAAATATTTAAACATACCTATTCATGCCGATTGACCTGGATAATTAGTCTCGCCTAAGAGGCAAACAGTTCTGCCCATCTCAAAGGTTTCGGGTCTTCTTTTGCTGCTCTTCGAATAGAACTTTCCCCCAATCGTTCAATGCCCACAGTATATCGTTCAGGGGCTTTGCCATCTCTGTCAGGCTGTACTCGACACGTGGAGGCAGTTCTTTAAAAACCTCTCTTTTGAGTAGCCCGTCGGCTTCCATCTCTTTCAATTGCTGATTCAATACACGCCTGTCTACAATCCCTATCTCTTTTACAAATTCACTCGGACGTTTCTTGCCCTGACTCAATTGCCAAAAGATAGGAATCTTCCACTTTCCGCTGATTGCTTTTACGGCAATTTCGAGGGTACATACTTTTTCTTCTGCCTCAGGTTTCTTTATTTTCATAAAATTGACTTTTTTATCCCTATGCCATAAAAATATCCCATATTGCAAACCCGGGTTTTAATAACGAGTTTTGCAAACCGAATAGTTGAAATTACTCATTAACATAAAATCAAGATGATAAATTTAAGCAATCTTCTCGACAATCTGAAATGTCAAATATCAGCGAAATTACCCGAACATGTCAATAAAGTATTGGGAGATTCTATCGAAGACCTAAGGCTTAGCAAAATCGGAGAATCGGCACCTCAAACAGGAGATACCCTACCCTCATTTGCATTGCCCGATACGCAGGGGACAGTAATCGGCTCAGAGACTTTATTACATGAAAATGACCGCCTGATTATTGCATTTTTCAGAGGTAGTTGGTGTCCCTACTGTAACCTCGAGTTAAAAGTATTGCAGCGCATTCTGCCTCAGCTAAAATCAAAAAAAACCGCATTAGTAGCGATTTCACCTCAAATAACCGAAAAAAATGCAGAAATGTCAACCGAGACTCCTTTCGGATTCGATATACTTTCGGATCTGAATAGCCTATATGCAAAAAAGCTGGGTATCGCTTTTGATCTTCACGATTTTGTCTTACCTTACTATCATCAATTGGGTATAAATTTATCTGAATACAATGGGAATCACGACAACTGTTTGCCCATACCTGCCGTATTTGTAATCGATAAAAGCAGGACTATCCTATTTTCGAGTATAGATGTCGATTATACCAAAAGGGTAAATATCGACGAACTATTAAACAGTTTATAAATTCAGTTATTCACTCAACCGAATGGAACAAAAACGAAAAGGGGCACGGTCTTTAAAAGATCTCTCTCCCGAAATATTAGATCTGCTGAATAAGGGCGAAATAGAAAGTGCCAATCTCACCGAATGGCTGGCGGTAAGCCAAAACATATTATTGGAAAACTTGCTTCGGCAAAATAACAGGCTGCACTATTTAGATCCAATACTTGCTGACGTTGGCAAACTAAAAAAGCAGACCAGCAATACTCTCAACGAAACAATAGGTCTCGGATTGCTGAATGTATGCCTAAAAAATGGAGATACTCAATTTCTTCAAGACATTTCGTCACACACATCCGACACTGTACGATGCTGGATGACATACACCATCGGTAGAAACCCTCACCTGTCTTTGTCTCAGAAGTTGCAAAAAATACAATCGTTTGCCGCCGACACTCATTTCGGCGTAAGGGAAATTTCGTGGATGACAGTACGCCCGTCCATTATAGAGAATCCGGAAGAGAGCTTACGGATATTATCGGGGTGGACTTTATCGGAAGACGAAAACATCAGACGTTTTGCCAGTGAAGCAACCCGTCCCAGAGGCGTATGGTGTGAACATATAGAGGTATTAAAAACTAATCCCGAATTGGCGTTGCCTATTTTAGAACCTCTAAAATCCGATTCATCCAAATATGTATGCGACAGCGTAGGTAATTGGCTCAACGATGCAAGTAAAAGCCAACCTCGGTTTGTTGTCGATCTTTGTTCGAAATGGGAGAAAGAAAGCCCTTCGAAAGCAACTTCTTACATTGTGAAGAAGGCTCTGAGAACTTTAAATAAATAAGATTATACAGGTTGGTTACTCAATATTTACCGTCCACCCTTTTTGGGTAGCAATAGACTTATTGCACCCGGCATCTCCACCGTTATTACTCAAATTGATAGTGCGGGTATCCGATGTTGCTTCAGGTAACTGTAAAAACACAGCATCGATTGACAATGCCGACATTCGTGGGTTATTTTTCAGATTGACTGTTTTTAATACCGGATTTTTATACAATACAATAGTCAATAAACTATCGCATGCCGAGACCGATAATTCTTCCAATGCCGACAGAGTACTAAGCTCTAACATCTTGACTCCTGATGTATTGATATTTACAGATTTCAGGTCTTGATTTTTACATGAGAGTGCTTTCAAGTGACGGCAATCCGTCAATTGTAAAGTATGGATACTCTGTCGAGCCGAATCTTTTGATATATCTAATCTGGTTATTTTTATAGCCCTTACATTCACATCATACGTACCTGTAGCAGGATAAATATACCTGAGAGGTCTTAGCATAGAAGTTCCGGCTTTCGTTGAATCTCGGTTTACGAATTGCTGGGGCAAACTTCCATCCCCCCAATTAACGATCATCTGGCTGGCATATATTGTAGGGCTGAATATCAGATCGTCAGAAGTCTCTGCTTTTACATTCATTTCTATAATCTGAGCCTCATCCTGCGGAATACTTAAATACGGCACATTATTATCTGTTTCGCAAGATGTTAATAAACATACTGCCAATAGTAAATAAATTATTTTGTACATCTTAATCATTAATAATGTTTTTCTTCTATTTCCTTTTTCCGACAATAAGCAAAATACAAAAAAGTTTGAAACCTTATTTTTTAAATACCAAATATACGGCAGCAATCAGAAACAAAAAAGCAAGAATATGATTCCATTTAAAGGCTTCGTTCTTAAATACAATAGTAGTAAATACCATAAAAACAGTCAAACTGACTACTTCCTGAATGATCTTTAACTGAATAAGCGAAAAAGGTCCGCCATTTTCGGCATAACCGATCCGATTGGCCGGTACTTGAAAACAGTATTCGAAAAAGGCAATTCCCCAACTAATAAGAATAATTCCCAAAAGCGGTAGTGAAGCAAACCACGAAAAATCTTTCATCTTAAGATGTCCATACCAAGCGATGGTCATAAAGATATTAGATGCTATAAGCAGCAGAATTGTATATACTGACGACATTGTTTTTATTGATAATACTGACTAACTAAAATATCGGAGCAAAAGTAAGTAATTTACTGTAATATGAATACCTTAAACAGTCAATAAAACACAGATTTATCAGAAATATAGTGATTGGAACTTTATATAAAATTAAACCAATACTCCCAATTTTATAAAAAGAGAACAAAACAACAATAACCATTTAACAACTAAAAACTTAACACATTACATACCAAGGGGAATTCATCTTTTTTTTTGAGGTTAAAAACAATTAAATACACAGAAATAAAACTTCATAAACACCTAAAAATAAAAACATTGCAACATCGGCATTCCCCGGTTGCTATTTTGAGACTCAGTTTTGCAATATTGGGAAGTTTCACATTCTCTCTTACTATACTTTTGCTGCGACAACAAAATAGGAGATATACTTATATGAACTAACTCTTTATATAATCCAACATTCTATTTTATTATAAACATCATTAAAATACTTTTTATGAAATTTCTCACATTACTAACTATTTCGGGAATTTGCCTATGCTCAACTCCCCTCATTCAAGCACAAGAATCTCAATCCCCATGGTCGTTTGGAGTCAAAGCGGGAGTTAATTTATCAACCTTCAAGTCCGATGGAACTGATTTTAGTATGAACAATGGAACAACCGGTTTTAATGGAGGTATAACCGTAGAATATGCCTTACGTAACAATTTTTTTCTACACTCAGGATTGGAGTATACCACAAAAGGAGCAGACTATTATTCCTCAACAATTTATATGAATAATTCTTATAATCTCCCGCAAAATGAAGATCTTCATCTGACTTACAGTTCAATTAATGACTCACGAAGATTCAAATATCTTCAATTACCATTAACTATAGGATACAGACTTCCGGTTTCTAAAAATGTCAATGTGACTTTTAATGCCGGAGCTTATGTTGCAATTGGCATTTCAGGAAAAGGCTCACAACTAATGCAGGTAACCAATATAGGCCCCAATAATTCAATAAACACCATACATAAAGAATATAGCACGAGTGCAAAAGGTGATATTGATTATGGATTAATCGGAGGAGTTGGACTAGAATACAAGAAATTCTCACTAAATGCAAATTACGAATACGGATTATCTAGCCTTGCTACTGCACGATCATCTGAAGGCATTTACATAGGAGATACATGGAGAAACAGAAACTTAACATTCTCAGTTGGATATAAGTTTTAAAAAACTGTTTCATTTCTTATCAAAGTTGCATCTCTTCAGATGCAACTTTTTTATTCTAAAAGTTTAGAATTATTCTTCTGACCAATCGGATAAAATTATTCTTCTGAATAATTTTATTATCAATAAGTACATACCACTTTTGCAAGCTTTTCAATCCATAACAGAACTTGGCTTAGGCAGTTTAAAAGAAAGAGGGAGAGTATAAATTGCATCAACAGGTTTACCTTTAAGCTTTCCGGGAATCCATTTGGGAATTATAGACACCACCCTTACAGCCTCCGCATCACATGAAGGGAATAGACTTCTTACTATATTGATATCCTTGGTACTACCATCTTTAGAAACCGTAAATTGAACAGCTACCCGACCTTCTATTCCTTGCTTAAGAGCATCTTGAGGATAATTTACATTTTGCCTCAAAAAAAACATTAATTCTTCCCAGCCTCCTGTAAAAACAGGCATATCATCAATTTGTTCTCCAACTTTAATGGAAGGTACACTTACTAACTTCGCATCACATAAAGGAAACAAGCTTTTAATCAAATTAATATCGTTAGAATTGTCTTCTTTAGTCAAGGTAAACAAGCCTAATTCTTTATCTTCTATTGATTCTGTAAGTGTATCTTGGATATAATTTACCTTCTGTTTTAGAAAATTCAGCAATTCTTTATTGGCTTCCTTAGAAACAGGCATATCATCAATCTGCTTTGCAATTTTAACGGATTCGTGTTGTTTCAGATAGATACTATCCTTAATCTGTGCCTGCAAATAAGTTACAGTAAAATATAGCATTATTAGTGATAATAGTAAATAATGTAGTTTTTTCATTTCTGCTATTTTAATGTTTCCTACCTAAAAGCACACAATACAAAAACAAATATACAATACAAGCTTTATTTTATTTTCTCAACTCAAGCCAATTTGTCGGGTCTCCATCATAGTTAAACACCTCCATAAGCTCGAATCCCAGTTTTTTCAAAACATGTACTGAGTTCAGATTCTCTTTATGAGTGATAGCATAAATGCAATCGAGACCTAAATTTTCGAAGCCATACTTCACCACAGCAGCAGACGATTCGGTGGCATATCCTTTTCCCCAGTGTTTCTTTTTGAAACGATATCCCAACTCATAAAAATCGGTGTGATTATTTAAAGGTTCGCTAAAATACTTTAGTCCTGCCCAACCGATACATTCGCCCGTTTGTTTATCTATAACAGCCCAGCGTGCAATGCCATTCTTTTTATATTGTTCCCGAAGCATTCGTATCACTTCCACAATTTGCTCTTTAGACTTTACAGGGTTATTTTCGATGTATTTATGCACCTCGGGGTCTGAATCCATCTCGAACAAATCGTCAATATCTACAGAATCAACTTCTCTTAAAAATAATCTTTCGGTTTCGACTATATAGTTCATTGTAATCTTTGTTTATTGATCCACTAGTAGCGAATCACTATGCGGTTTTAAAGCTTTAATCTTCAAATATAGAAAAAAACAATTCAGATTTTATCTATCAGTAAAATCAAGCACTTATGAATATACCCGTTTACAACTGTCTGATAGACGAAAACACCGAAGATCAAAGCGGTATCTATGCCATTTCGTTTGTAGACGTTCCCGCCAATGAAATAGACTTCGTCACTCTGGCAAAACAACCTAAACTCGAATGGCTGAATCGTGACTCGAAAAAGCAGATACTCACAGGAGTGGTACTTCGCCCCGATCAACTGATATACCGCAACGACCCACGAGGCGAATATTATATCCGGTTTTCGGCTGAGGAGATCGAAAAAATTGCACAAAAAATGATGCGTACAGGCATCGCTTTACAAAATACTACACACCAACACCAAAACCCTCTTGAAGGAAATTTCCTGACCGAATTGTGGATTGTCGAAAATCCGCAGCATGACAAATCCCAGGCTCTCGGCTTTGCCGATCTACCTAAAGGCACACTTATGTGTAGTTATAAAATCGCAGATAAACACTATTGGGACACACAGGTTATGACAGGAAACGTCAGGGGATTTTCTCTGGAGGGTTTCTTCTTTCAGGAAATCAGTAATAACAAAACAATAAAATCAATTACGAATCAAAAACAAAATGAAAAAATGAATCAAAGGAACAAAAAAACGGGTACTTTGTTTTCGCGCATATCGCAATTCTTTCTCGATATTCAGGCGGTAGAAAAAGCCGACTCAACAAGCAGTGGAACAGCTTACGTACTTTTCACTCTTGCCGATGGAAAAGAAGTGTATATTGACGCCGATGGCTTTGCAACACTCGATGATGAACAGCTACCGGCAGGAGATCATCCTCTGGCCGACGGCAATATTCTAGTGGTAGACGATCAAGGGCAATTTATTGAAACGAAGGAAGCCGCCACAACAACCTCTAATCCTTCACAAACAACGGCTCCCGAAATCTTGAAAAGGGTAAACCGCCATCAATTGGAAGATCAAATCGTCCCCCAACCGGAAGATGAAGAATCGACCGATGGCGAATCAACCGAAATTTTGAAACAAAAAATCGCAGATCTGGAAGCTAAACTAGCCGAGCTTGCCAACTTAGCCAAAGAAGCAAATACCGAAGTGCAAAAGCTTCGCAGCCAGACACCCAGCAGTATGCCTGCCACCGCAATGGCTACTTGCCGCAGGATGTCGGAAATGAAACGATACGAGCAAATGGCACAGGCTCTTTCGATGACCATCCGAAATCGAGGCTAATAAGCGACTTACAAACTAATAAATTGACATAAACATTACAAAAACCAAACTTTAAAACAATATGGCAAATATGTATAACATTTCACCTCTAAGCTACCAACCAAGTACCAATATGGATTGGTTTACAAAAGCATTATTCGGAGGTCGTTTGATCGAAAACGGTAAAATCGATGTAATTACAGGCGTGAAGGAAAGTACTTTTCTGAATCTGCTGAATTTCGAACACACTCTTTTACAACCCGACGGGCGCGACTGTGCATGGACTCCCGAACAAGTATTCAAGCTAAGTGAAAAAGAAGTCAAAATAAAAACCTATAAAATCAATCTCGAGCAATGTATCGACGACTTGGAGCGCAAACGTATCAATGTCATGTTGAAACCCGGCGCGAAGAATACCGATTTACCCGAAGCTCTCGAAGAGGCTACTATGGAAATGCTGGCAGCCGAACTTAGCTCCGAAATAGAAACGAAGATATTTACAGGTAACAGCACAACCGATCCGAACGATTTTGACGGTGCGGTAACCGTGCTTTCGGCAAGTACTGAGGCTATTAAAATTACGGGGGTTGCGCTTACAAAAGCAAATATTGTTGCCGAAATAGAAAAAGTATATAATGCCATACCCGAAAACGTATTGGTAAAAGGATTGGAAAACGACAGCGTGAAAATCTATGTGGCATACGAAACGCTTCAACGCCTTAAAATGGCTTTGGCTTCGGTAAGTAATCAGGTAATTGCCACAGCATTTACACTGGAAGCAGAAGCTCTTCGTTATTTGGGCTTGGAGGTTGTTCCCGTAAAAGGCTTAAACAACAAAACTATTATTGCTGCCGATATTTCGAACTTCCTATTGGCTACCGATTTATTGAGCGATACGGAAGAAATCCGCATCGGACAATTCCCTGCTCCTCACGACAGTAAAATATTTATCGATGGACGTTTACGTCTTGGTTTCGTTATTCCGTTCGAAGACGAAGTAGTATTTTACAATTAATCAATCAGCTAATAAAAACGATTATTCACACACAAAACACATACATCTATGTCTTGCAAATTAACAGCAAATATTACCAAAGATAACTGTCAATATCAGGTAGCAGGTATCAAGTCAATTTATCTGATCAATTATGATGCAAACCCTGTTTTCGAATTTAAAAAGAATCCTGACGGTGTTAGTATCGATAACAAAATCATCAGCAAAATAACTCTCGATTCGTCTGAGTCGATCTACAAAGTCAACTTTTCCGAGGGAACAGCCTCTTTTACTGATGATCTGGCAGTAGGTGGAAACGGAGGTAAATACCGTACTCACACCGTCAATTTTACAGTAAGCGAATACGATTACAACATCATGAATCAGGGCGATGCTTTGAGCTTAGGACGATTCATCGCTATCGTTGTCGACAAATCGGGACGTGCTGTTGTATTGGGTCGCAACAACGGGTTGAGTGCTACTTCATTTAACTATGCTTCGGGTGCTGCCGATGCCGATGCTAACGGATGGACTACGGTTTTGGCGGGAACCGAATTGGAAATAGCCAAGCTTCTCGAAAACGAAAGTGTTATCACTCCTCTGGCTCCGACAGTAGTTGTGACCGAGTAATAAATAATTAAAATTTTAATTCAAAAAAGCAAAGGAGCTGTCTCATTCGGACAGCTCCTTTATGGACTCAATAAACGTTTATCTTATCTATTTTTAAAATAAAAAAGCATACATTCTCATCTAATAATCTTTACTTTTGCAGATAATAAACATCAAATACGAATAATATGGAATTACCTAGATTTTTAATTGCAGATAACGAAGAGTATCCCGAGAATACATACGTATTACATACCGAAAAGCCTCGCTTTATATTGGATGTAGACAGCGAAGAATATGAGATTCTTGATGGATCGAAAGTGGAAGAAGAAGCTATGCAGGATTTAATTGAGCAAGCTTTGGGCTTTTACGAAGACGAACTCGAAAAATACGACGAAGAAGAGGAAGATTAATGGTTTACATTTTCATTTAGCCTACTAAATTGGCAGGCTAAATGAAAATATAACAGCCTATTTAAAATTTGCCTGTAATATCATAGATATCTTTGATTTTATCCAGTTCTCCATCCATATCGAAGAACAAGTCATGAAGTCGGGCATCTTTAATATCGAATATCCATCCTGCCACTTTGGGATAGCCTTTTTCATAATAGGACTTTTGTACTTCGCCCACTTTTATTATGTTACGGCATTGCTCATACGTATTGAGTTCGACAAGACGTCGATGTTTTGCAGTCATATCCTCAATAGCATCCAGTTCTTCTTTATGCATATGATAAACATCGCGTATATTTCGCAACCAAGGGTTAAGTATACCATAGTCTGAGTTTTTCATGGCAGCTTGTATGCCTCCACATCCGTAATGACCACATACAATGATAAATTTGACTTTGAGGTATTCTACAGCATAATTGATTACCGACAGTATATTCAAATCGGTTGATACAACCATGTTGGCTATATTACGGTGAATAAAAACCTCTCCCGGTTTCAAACCCATAACCTGATTGGGGTGTACCCTACTGTCTGAACATCCGATATAGAGAAAATCGGGATGTTGATCTGCTGCTAATAATTTGAATAACCCGGGATTATCTACTTTATTTTTTTCTATCCATTTATTATTAGACTCAAATATTTGGTCATATTTTTCTTGATCAGACATATTTATACGTTTCGTTAGTTCATCGACAAAGATAATATTAATTGCTTTTTTATTATTCGCAATTTATCGATTTCATTGTATAAAAAGTAAATCATCGCGGTGAGGGTACGTATAAAAGTATTCGGCAATGCAGCCGGTTTGCATTAAGTTACTATGCAACCCAAAGACTTATTATTCATCCGGAATATTGATATAGTCCTGTAGAGCTTTCACATACGAATTAAAGGCATTGATACCTTTTTCGGTTATTTTACAAACGGTACGAGGTCTTTTTCCATCTATAAATTTGCGGACTTCTATATATCCGGCTTCGCTCAATTTTTCGATCTGCACACTCAAGTTACCAGCCGTAGCTTTTGTTTTCTCCCGGATAAAGACAAAATCGGCTTCTTCGACCGATAGTAGTAATGATACTACTGCCAACCGTAACTGAGAATGTAACAATGGATCGAGCTCTTTAAACATTAGATTCGGCTTTTCGGTTCAATATATGTCCGGGAATAACAAAACCTAAAATCATGGATATTGATATGATTATAAACTCCAAATCGATACCCTTGATCCAAGAATACTGCACAATACATAAAACAGCTCCCAACCAAAAAATACAGGCTCCATAAAAATATGGCTTGAAACGATATACTTTAGCTGTTATAAACAAAGCTAGTCCTACCATAATCATTATAATAGGGGTTATAAACAGATAGGGTATATACGTTTTCCAATTGATGGCAATAAAAAAAATAGAACCGACAAAGATCAGATTCGATATAAAGAATCCCAGCCAGATAGTTGTTACAACCTTGTCTAGATGAGTTGTTACCACTGCTTCTTTAGCTCTCTTCGACTCGTACCAATAATTACCAATAAATACGGGTATAGTTATAAGCCATACAAAATTAGCATAATATGCAGGTTCTATAATATGCAAGAGAATAAAATCTAACATTGCCAATATCGCAATCGTATATCCCCACATTATAAAGCTATTGCCTGCCCCTTTTCTGAAATTATTTCGTGCCTGCGTAATCATTTCATTGATTAGCTTCAAGCTATCTTGTTTATTAAAACTATTTTCCATTATTTACATGTTATAAAGTATAAAGATATATATTTTTTAGTATGTAAGTTATATAAACCGCTACTGCTATTTCAAGTTTATCATTCGATAAAATTTATTTGCACTTTTCGAGTAACATAGTGAGGAAACCTCTTCCCCAATGAATATCACCAACTGAGTTTTCTTCTTTATTATAAAGCTCTTGGGACTTCTTAAGTTCACCGCAATATTCTTTACCTGATTGAAGAAACGAAGGCAGATTCTTTTCGAAAAAAGCTAATAAAAATACGGGACGGGGATTATCGGCATCCAATTCTATTGCTTTTTTGTAATTTGACATCACTTCATTATAATACTTCTCGCCATTTGTTGCAGGATCTGTCGCGATCAAGGCATTGTAGTAATAGCCCCACAGAGTACTCAATTCCGATTTGTTTACCCCCTTCATTTTCTCCAATCTGCTTATCTTTTCTTTAGCATCAGCCAATAACGACTGGTTATCAGCCACTTTCGGATTTCCGAATACCATTTCCAGATTACAATAAGCTACATAATAAAGAGGCAACCATTGGTCGGAATACTTTTGTGAGATTCTGTCGAACTGATTTCGTACTTTTCTAATAGATGTAACCGTTTGAGCGGTATCCACTTGAACAATAGCACTGTTCATGCCTTTGGTATACACCTCATCTGTCGATTGGGCAGATGCCGAAAGACTACATAGAGCGAATAAAATCAGATTGATAATTAAAGTTTTCATAATTCAATTTGTTTTAGATTTATACTGTATTTGATATTCATTTTTTATGAAAAAAAGTTGAAATAACTGTTCTATTATTTCTAACGCACCCTATCGGGTTTGTTTTTCATTTTGCCTTGATACAAAACGAAACAAAAGATCAAGACTGAGCCTCTTTGCCCGACCCGCTATGGACTCGAAAGCTAAAACAAAAGAAAAACATTTATCGTTGATATCCTTTTGTTTCTTAACGCTTTCTTCATCCAACGGGTACCCCGTGCAACCGGCAAGGTCGGAAACCTGACGGACAAAAGCCATTTGCAGGCGTCAGCCCCGGTGCATCAGTGGCACAGCCGTTGGTTGACAAGCGAAGCAGGCGTAAAACTAAACGTGCCGTAAGGCAGTAGGTTTAATTTAGCCTGTAAGCTTTAGGTCAGACAGGCGAGCCACGCAGCACAAAGGCTTTTTGATTCCTTTTGCGGCTTACTTTGGGCAAACAACGTTCGACGAAGCGAAGGCGAGTCAAAAGGAATGCAAGTAATCTTTGATTACGCGCAGTAAAATAAATGTTGTAAATAAAAGAACATTTAAACACCACCAATAAACTACTGAGTGACATTTAGAAAGTCGACGGGTCATAGGCCTTTTCTCCTCCCAATGTTATAAATAAACCGATAACAAAGAATTGGTTTCGTTCGGATTGTACTGCTACTCTATCAAAATTTCCATAAGCGTTTTTTTCTTGCGAATATTTATATCCAAACACATTCGAGCGATTCAATATATTGGTCGCCGAAGCATACATAATTACCTTTTTATGAACCAGATAAGTCACGCAAAGATCGAGGCTGTTAGATATAGGCGTTTCGGAATTCATTGTGCCCTGTTTATTCGGGTCGTGGTAAGTCCGTCCACTCGCAAAACGATTGGTAATACCCCAGATTGTTTTGTATCTAAACAAATCGTACTTTACAGTAATTGCTGCATTATGTTGCGAGACATATACAGGTGTAACTTTTTCGGTATATTTAAGATAACTTCGTTTCGAATTATTATAGGAATAAGCCAGTGTATATTGCCAATGTTTCATAAAGCGGGTATCGCTAAAGAATAAATCTACACCATTACTGAATCCGCTGCCCGAAGATTGGTAGTTGTAGCTACTGCCTGTAACCAGATTGTCGTATGCTTTATGATAAAATTCGGCCCGGTATATTTTATTTTGCGACTGATGATGTATCCCCAAAAGGTAATGCTGGCAGATCTCAGTACTTAAACGATTGTTATACAAAAGATAGTCTTTATCTGCCAATTGTTGATATTTTCCATAGGTTGCTAAAAGGGTATATCCCTTATAATCATAACTCAACGATATACGAGGTAAAATATTCCATGATTTATTTATCGAAGTGTATTCCACGCGGGAAGATACGTTCAGAAATAAATTAGATGAAAGTATAAAATCGTTGGAAACATATGTGCCATTAACAGAATGATCTATACCAAAAGCATAAAACAATGTATCGCCATACGAAAAGTCATATTTACGGATCATAGATTCGACTCCAACGCCTATCTTGTATAAATTACTGAAGCGTTTCGAACCTTTCGCTTTCAAATGTAATTCCGATTCTTTTATACCTACCCTATCATTCATAACCAACCCTCCGTTAACTTTACGATCGTTTATCGAGAAAGCGGCTCCTGAAAAGAAATCGAATCCAGATTTTGATTTCTTTGTAAATGTTGTATTCAGGTATGCATTGTCTTCATTTAAAATAAGGTTGCGCTCACGACTCGGAAAGTAATCCTCGGTCACCCTGCCAAAACGGGTTTTATCGTATGCAAAATACGTTTTAAGCACGGCATTATCGCCCACATTAAACCTCAGTTGGCTTTGTACCGCAATTACCGAATAAGGTTTCACCCACAAACTCCGGTCATTCGGATAAAGCAGGCTTTCATAAGGTTGTAGATTTGTATAATCAACATTAAAAGAAACAGAGGAACGCTTCCAAGACTTAGTTCCCCCCGAACCTACTCCCACATTTAAAATGCTTACTCCAAACTTTGTGTCACGGCTCTCATTCTTTGTCGATAGCGGTAATACACTCGATAAGCCTTGCGAGTACTCGGAAGAATATCCTCCCGTCTGAAAATTAATACCATCGAACAGGAAAGGCGAATAACGTCCTCTGGCTGCTGTATTTTCGGGCATGGAGCTGTAAGGATTCAGCACGTGCATACCATCTATATATGTCTGCGACTCGCGACTCTCTCCTCCCCTCACCAGCAGCTTGCCATCGGATCCGGCAGCTTGCACTCCGGGCAAAACCGCCATTGCTCTGTACAGGTCTCCATCCGATCCGGCAACAGTGACCAGCTCCACGGCATTTTTCACATCTCCCTGAGTTCCGCCTTTTAATTGAAAACTGCTTGCTGAAACGACTACTTCGGACAATACTTTTTCATTGGGCTTTAATTTTATGATCAGTTTTTCGAACTGTGGTATGTGTATATCTGCACTGTACTCCTCGAATCCGAGCAATGCCACCTTCAATATAACTGTTCCCGAAGCTGATGTTTCTAATACAAATGTTCCATCGTCTTCGGAGGTGGTTCCATCGATTGTTCCTGCTATCGAAACATTGACAAAGGCTAGTGGAGTATCATTCATATCACACACTAATCCTTTTATCGAATTGGTTTGTCCCCATACATCTATAGTAAACATTACAAAAAGTATAATTATCAGGCAGGTACAAATTATTTTCATCATCCGTATTTTATATTCTTATTTTATTCAATACACTATTTAAGGCTTGTCAGGGATATAAAATGTTCCATCGAATATTTATAAGTATTCAAACTCACCCCACAAACATAAATAAGTTTATAATACAAACCTAATTATTTTATAAATAATTTTATACATAAACCAAATTAGACTGCCTATGAGAAATTTATCTATAGAATAAAAAGATGGCCTATAAACTGACAAGAGGGATCGATAACCTCACAGAATACAATTTGGGAGGCATTTCACATATATGGTTACTGAACATCGACGATTTTATAAGCTATAAATTTAAAGATGACAGCCTGTATAATTCGAATTACGTGGATGCTATACACAAAAAAAATATCTTCTTTGAATTGGGATGTGCACCGGAAGCCAATATGAAAGAATCCGTTGGAAACGGCATATATAAACAAGAAATCAACACATTCATCCGTACTCTCAGCAACGACTTTGTTACCTGGCTCAGGTATGCTGTACACGGCAGATATATTGTTGTATTTCGCACGATGAATAATAAGCACTTCACATTTGGTTCGGACGGGGGAGCAAAACTTTCGTATTCAGGACAAACCGGACAAACTGGCGAATCGAACGGTATAAGTATCAAACTGGAAAAAAACTCGATCTACCCGATCTTCGAAATAAATGCCGATGCGGTAAGTACCGCCATATTAGGGAGTGAAATTTTATCCGGCATTATTACCGAAGAAAGCGATATCACAAATATAAATTACATAATAGAAATTGTATGAGCAAAAATCTTAAACTTACAAAAATCAGCGATCTGCCTGAAGCTAAATCCATCAATAACTTGTTAACTCTGGGAGTTGACAGCAACAACAATAGTGTAAAAGTCCCTATAGAACTATTAAAAGGGAATAAAGGCGATACCGGTGAAAGCGGTGGAAATCTCACCAGTAAATCAATTTATAATATAACTCAAAGCACAGGGTTGACCTATTCCGATAAAAAATCAGCCCGCAATGCTGTCGCGTCAAACCTCAGGGCATCGGGGCAAATAATTGCTTATAAACTTGATCAAGAATGGATCAATGAGCAGTATATCGGTGCTGATATCAATGAATGGGGAGTTGAGAGTAATTGGAAAGGATTGGGAGAGGTATTACCTTCCGAATTAACGCCAATTACAAATTCTATCAATGAATTACAAAATGCCATATTCATTTCCGGCGATTGGAAGATGGTCACAGAAATTACATGGACTAATGGATATTATGTTGATCTAAACGGAACTATTTCTGGAGGAGGAACGAATACATTATATCGATTATCTAATCCTATACCAGTAATTTTTCTGGAAAAATATCAAGGGACACTACAAGCAGGTAATTTACTCGTTATAAGCGGCTGGAATGGCAATAATTTTAATTCTGATTTAGCAATTGTTGGAACTGATACTAATAATCCAGCCAAATACTCTTTTAACATTCCTAATAACATAACACACATACGTTTAACTTGCAGAAAAGAACTAACTAACCCAACATTAGAAAAATACGCACCTAATTCAGGAACAGAAAAAATAAGCAGAATAAGTACATTAGAAACTAAGCTAGATCTCCTTAGTCAAAAAGAAAGAAACGGCTTGATAGCTTCATTTGCAAATTTCAAAAACTCAACAATTATAATAGGAACTGGAACAATAAGCGGAGGTGGACTTCTTCAATATCCTGTAAATATTGCAATTGAGAATTTAGACTTCTTCGCTCGTATTAAGGTTAATTCCTTAGGTACATTTGGCATTTGTCGTGCAGATACAACACAAGGTACAGCTATTTCTATACACAACAATATTGCAGAAATTCATAAAATGCATGGCACAACCAGCACAATAATATATTCATATGAACTTCCATTCTCTATTGAAGCAAATAAAGAATATATTGTAAGAATGTACAAACAAAATAAAGATATATATTTTTCTATTCATTCTGATAAAGACGTGTATACAGACTTCGCTGAACGATTGGATAATAAAGATTTCGGACGAAATTGGGGATATCCGTCCGTTTTCTGTCAAAGCGGACAAATAGAGGTAATAGACGCTTATTTAAGAGATTCAACTTTCAAATCCCCTGTAACATTCTGCGTTGGTGATAGTTTCATTGAAGGATGGGGTATTGTAAATAATCTAAACAAAAGATATATAGCTTTAATGCAACAAGCTACAAATGGCAATGTATATATAGCTGGTCGTGGCGGAGAGACAACATCAACCCTACTTTCTCGATTCAATACAGAACTAGAAAAAATAGATAGCGATTACGTTCTTTTGGCAATAGGTACCAATGATAATATCCTTTCTACATATACAGCCAACATGAATAATATTATTGCTAAAATTAAAACATCAGGGAAAATTCCTATACTTGTAACTATTACCCCTCGTTCTGGCTATCCAATAATCGACATGAATAATTATATTAGAAATTCAGGGGAACTTTATGTTGATATGAATAAAGCTGTCAATAATGGATCCGAATCTGCTTGGAATCCTCTATATGTAAACTCTGACAATGTACACCCAAATCTATCGGGAAACGAAGCTATGTTTAAAAGATTACTTTTCGACTTATACTTCTTATTTGATACTAAAAGAATATATCAACAGTATCAAATATAAATAATACACCGAAAAATTATATAATTAGTACAAAATTTACAATTCTTCATTTTATAACATTAAAATAACTGCATTAAGACTCCTCCTATTAATGCAGTTGTTATTAATATATATAATTAGCTGCATTATTTTATCTATACAGTAGAAAACCAAACTAGATAAAATATGACACAACTATTCATCAATTCATTTATTTCTAAAGATTACGAAACACTATCAACCAAGCTGGAATTGGTTATGATTATGTGGATCATTGTACTTATAGCCATTGCCATCGATCTCATATCAGGCCTAAAGAAAGCCACCCTTCTGGGAGAAATTCATACCTCTTATGGATTCAGGCGAACAGTCAGTAAAATGGTACAATATTACGGTCTTCTGTGCTTTGCTTTTATGTTTGATGTATTGTCTTCTCCGGTACTATCCTTATCGTATTTTTCAATGCTGGCAAGTTTTTTCCTCGTATTTATTGAAGCTAAATCAGTATTCGAAAAAGCACAGGATAAAGACCGGCGAAAAATCAATGAAAGCATAAAAGACCTTATCATACTCATCGAAAATAAGGATAACCTTCTCAAAGGAGTATCCGAAATACTTAAAAATACCGAAAACTCCAAAAATGAGAAAGAAAATGATAAATAATAATCAACTCAAACAAATCTATCCATTCTCGACAGAAATCAACAGGGAAAAGTACCTCCCATACCTCAATCTGTTTATGTCACAATATGAAATCGATACCCCCAAAAGAATTGCGGCATTTCTTGCTCAAATCGGACACGAATCGGGGCAACTCTTCTACACTGAAGAAATAGCCTCAGGCCAAGCCTATGAAGGCAGACGAGATCTTGGGAATACGCAGAAAGGAGACGGCACAAAATTTAAAGGTAGAGGATTGATACAGATAACAGGGCGGGCAAATTATGAAAAGCTAACTAACGAAATGCGAGGTCTTCCCATGGTAGCAGATTTTGTTGAAGAACCCAACTTGTTGAAAAAGCCGCAATATGCAACTCAATCAGCATGTTGGTGGTGGCACAATAGAAGATTAAATGAATTAGCTGATATTGATACCGAAACCAACTTTAGAAAGATTACCCGCATCATCAACGGTGGATACAACGGATATACTGACAGATACAAAATATGGCAACGAGCCAAACAAATATTAATCAAATGAAAACAAGAATATTATACAGCTACAGCTTATGTATTTTAGTATGCTTAACAGTTGGGTTTATAATCGGGCGGCAATATACCAAACCCGAACATTCGACCAGATACATAAAAGGCGAAACAATAGAACGCTTGGTCGAAATACCCGTTCCTTATAAGGTCGAAACACCCTCACAGCCTATATATCTTTACAAACGGGCTGATACAATATTCAACACTATATTAACAGAAATAGACACCGTTGCAATCTTAAATGATTGGATAAGCAAAAGAAGTTACACACAAGATTTATTCGACAATCAGTACGGAAAGCTTACTATAGATGCTTCGGTACAATATAATCAACTGGGGGCTTTAAAATACAACTTCACACCACTGCATAAAGAAATATCAGTCATCAAACGGCAAACATGGATGCCTTATCTGAGTATATCTTATAGCACCCTCAACCATGTAGGCTTAGGAGGCGGGATATTTTATCACAATATAGGAATAGGTGCGAAATATATAACCGATTTTAATAAGAAAGGATTTGATTTCGAACTGAAATACAAGTTCTAAAGTCTCAAATACAATTTATTATTTTCAGGCGTTCCAACAACTATTAGTTTGAACATTAAAGAAACACAGATATTCTTCTTAAAAGAGATTATCTGTGTTATCATTTTAAAATGAAATCCCATATTTTAGGAACGTGAAAAGAACTCTCTCGCTTATTTACTTCATTTCATTAATTTGAACTTGCATATCTTCAATAAGCTTACTCTGCTTAGTTAACAAAGAATTTTGATTTTTGATTGTCTTATCCTGTTCAATTACATATAAAGTCAACTCTTCAATTTTTTGAAGAAGTTTTATCTGAAATTCATTGATATTAAGACCATCATCTTGCATTTGCTTTTCGGATTGAATTTCGGGAAGATGTTTATTCTTCTTCACAAAAGCCTCTACTTCCGACAAAGGTTTCAATTCATAGTCGTTATTGAAAACATGATCGGCACCAGCCGTAATCTCGATTTTTACCTCTCTTGCTGAAAGTGTTCCGCCAAGATTTAATCCTCCGATATGAAATTTCGCTATCTCTCTACCATCATATACACCAATACCAATATATCCGCCTATTTTACTGCCTCCTCTATAAAAATTGATACTGCTGTTTAAGTTTCCAAAAAATTTGTGCTCTATACTAAAAGATTTAGTATATGCAGGTTGGGTTAAATGTGATCTTACTCCTAAAAAAGTACCTTCCCCTTCATCATTACCTTCAGCTAATCTTCCCAATACTGATTTTAATTTAGCATCTGCAGTATTTGTACAATTTAGAGTGTAAATATTCAAATCATTATAAATTGTCTGAGTACCCCTATCTGTCAAAACCTTAGCCCAAGTTCCCAGACCATCTCCATTTGTGCTTCGGATATACATTAACGGCAATCCTGAACTGTTACCATTAATTCCCAATAAAATTTGTCCTCCAAAATAATAAGGCTTATCGGTATTAACTGCATTCAATGAATGTGACATATTTATCCCCCAATACCAAGTATGATTTGTATTAGGTAAGTTTTTCGAATCTACTGTTGATGATTCATAAAACCCTGATTTACGGATAGTATTCCAATCTGTAATTTTTGTCGTGGTCAATGTCTGAGACTGTATAGATGAACACACTCCTCCCAACATCATCATTAGTAAAATTTTCCTCATTATGTATATATTCATTTAAATTTATTAACAAATATACACATTAATAAAAAATTGTCACCTGCAAAGAAAAATTAATCCGTTCTATTTTCTTGTAAATCCACTTTAAACATTTATATTTGTTAACGTTTAGGTAATTCAAAGTTATAGCTATGAAACAGCTAATTATCATTTTCTTATTTCTTTGCTGCATCACCGGCACTTCCCTATGTGAAGATAGCTACGAACCTTTATTTGAATTATCCGATCCCCTATTAAAAGAAAGTTATACATCCGATTACATTATTTCGGCTACCACCGAAGCTATTACCATATCTTCACTTACAGCAGGCTCTCAGGTTTCGGTATTCGATTCATCCGGACGAAGTATATACAATAAAACTGTGAAAGGAGACTTCGTTAATGTTCCTATACGTTCGAGAGGAATGTTTATTATCAGAATAAAAAACGATAAAGAAATATTTACGACGAAGATCTTTATAAAATAGATAACAATAACCGGAATCTATACTTATTAACTTTCCGTAAAAGTCATACTCCACTCGTAACCGGAATGTAACCACAAATCATAAACATTAACACTAAAAATACATTTTTTTAATCGGGAGGCACCTGCCATCTCCCTTCATTTTTCATAACTTTACTTTCCAATAAATAACAGTAAGTATATATACTTACCTCTATAATCAATAGGTCTGAGACCTTAAAGCATAAAACAATGAATGTAAAAAGATTCCTTACATTTCCCCTCTTATTGGCAACCTTTTCTATATTTGCCCAGCCGGGAACTCAAACACAACTCAACCGCCCCAAACTCGTAGTAGGCATTGTGGTAGATCAAATGCGGTGGGATTACTTATACCGTTACTATGACAGATACAGCGACACCGGATTTAAGCGTATGCTGAACGAAGGATTTACCTGCGAGAATACAATGCTTAACTATGTTCCATCTTATACCGCTATCGGTCATAGTACTATTTATACAGGTTCGGTACCCGCTATTCATGGTATTGCAGGAAACGATTTTATAGTACAAGCTACAGGTCAATCGCTATACTGTACACAGGATGACAACGTACTAAGCGTAGGTACAAAAGATAAAAATGCAACAGCAGGTAAGATGTCACCCTTCAACCTGAAAGCAAGTACTGTTACAGATGAACTGAAACTTGCTACGAACTTCCGTTCCAAAGTAATAGGGGTATCTATCAAAGACAGGGGAAGTATACTTCCTGCCGGACATGCTGCGAATGCTGCTTATTGGTTCGATGGCGAATCGGGCAACTGGATAACAAGTACCTGGTACATGACTGAACTTCCCAAATGGATGAAAGAGTTCAATAACAAAGATATGGCTAAGAAGTATCTCGATCAGAACTGGAACACTCTATATCCGATAGATACTTATGTACAAAGTACAAATGATGACAATATCTACGAAGAGACATACAAAGGAATTGATCAAGTAAAATTTCCGATAAAAACCTCCGATCTGATTAAGAAGAATGGGCTGGGACTTATCAGGAGTACTCCTTACGGAAATACGTTGACTCTGGATGTTGCCAAACTTGTCATTGATAACGAGCAAATGGGCAATAATCAAGTTACCGACTTTCTAGCAGTAAGCCTATCGTCACCCGACTATATAGGGCATCAATTCGGACCTAACTCTGTAAAAGTGGAAGATAATTATCTGCGCTTGGATAAAGATTTGAGTGACTTTTTTGCTTATCTCGATCAAAAGGTAGGTAAAGGCAACTATACCGTATTTCTCACTGCCGATCATGGGGGGGCTCATAACGGACAGTTTCTGAAAGACCACAAAATTCCTGCCGGAAACTGGAACACCAAAGCAATCAACGAAAGCTTGAACAAATTTTTGTCAAGTAAATTTGGCAAAGAAAATCTCGTGCTCAGCTTAAATAATTATCAGGTAAATTATAATTACAAACAAATAAACCCGTCTATGGATATGGACGATTTACGCGAAGCAACTATCGAATACCTGCGAAAAATAGACGGTGTAGCCTATGTAGTCGAAACATCTAAAGTATCGGAGGCTACAATTCCCGCCGTTATCAAAGAAAAAATAGTAAACGGATATAATCGAGAGCTTTGCGGCGAAATACAAATTATCCTTAAACCGGGATGGTACAGCGATAGTGATCTTAAAGGAGCCACACATGGTACATGGAATCCTTATGATGCTCATATTCCTTTAGTTTTTATGGGTTGGGGCATAAAACACGGATCATCAAATACCGAAGTATATATGACCGATATAGCTCCAACCGTAGCTGCATTGTTGCATATACAAATGCCCAACGGAGCAATAGGTAAACCTATTACCGACTTGTTGAAATAAGCTTTCAAGCCTTTTTATTACCTTTGCAAGGGTAAATTTATGTATCTGCCACATAGACAAATCATAAATTTGCCCTTTTAAACTTCAATAATTTAATAAGATGCTCAATTTTATACTGTCTACATTGATATTGCTCACCTCATTTTTCCAGCAGAAAGAAGATAACTTCAAACTACAAAATGGAGACTTGATATTTCAGGAATCGTGCAAAGGAGAGATGGGCGATGCCATAAAAGATGTAACTGCAGGTATAGCCGGATACAATTTTACCCATGTAGGCATTGTTTCGATTGATAGCATAACTAACCGGATTTATGTTATCGAAGCCACACATCCGAAGGTTTGCATTACACCTTTAGAGGACTATTTACATCCTGCAAAAGAAACATGTTCTCCTAAATCGGTAGTGGGACGTCTAAAACCTGCATATCAACACCTTATCGCACAGGCATTAAGTGAAGCAGACAACTTGATAGGGAAAGATTACGATGATGCTTTTGACCTCCAAAACGACCAATATTACTGCTCCGAACTCATTTACGATATACTGCTAAAAGCAAATAATGGAACAGCTGTTTTTCCTTTGAATATAATGACTTTCAAATCGAAGGATACGGGCGAATATTCACCTAACTGGGTTACACATTTCAAAAAACAGGGAATTTCTATACCCGAAGGAGAGAAGGGAATCAATCCGGGGGCTATGTCGCAACAAGCCGATGTTATAGATATTGTTCACTATTACAAATAAAATACAAGTATAAAAATTACCACATACTTCCATTTCAAAAAAAGATCACACAACAGTCTAAGAAATACTACACTAAATACTATCCCTTATTTTGCTACTTTTGTAGCTATTAAATATACATTACACACTATGTTAAAAAAAGTACTATTCGCAGTTATTAGTTTATTAGTTGCTTCATCTACAACCGAGGCGAAAGACATAAAAGAAGCCTTAAGAGAATATGTCGACAATATGGAAAGTATCGAAGATGCACGGGAGCAACTTGAAAAACAAATAACTGCTATTGAAATGATTGAGGGCATGAGCCAGATTCAAAGTATAAAAATTACTTCAGGAAATAGCGAAGATCAGGATAATGAAGAAGACATCTATATGGATGATGACGAAACGGCGACATTACCACCTTCAGTCCCGTCCAACCTTAACGGAGACAGCATAAGAATAAAATTTGCCGGTTATTTCAAAAAAAACTCTTTCAGGCAACAGTTACTCCCTCCTCAGTCGACCATTAGTATGCCTTATGAAGCATATGATATAAATAGCATTCTGGGAACGTCATTATTGAATATCGATAATTTAATGGATATTATAATCCATAAAGTATATTATGCAAACGGCACAAGCGATCAGCCGAATAAGAGAATATCCGTGGATGAGTATTATACGCCCGATAATGCAAAATTTATCGACAGTATACAGATGGAAGCTATTATATATTATCCGGTCGATATAAAACGTATATCTTTAAGTAAGGAGAATCCGACTGTAGGCGAAGGAGAAAATACCATACAGCTAAACTCCATAAAGGGAAGAGAAGCCGACATTGCACTATCGCAAAATGTATACGATAACCTGATAGCAATACAAGCCCGCGATAAGCAGGGTAAAGCAATGGATCATATTTCTAAAAGCTCGTCATCGCACTATTCACCAGCAATGAGTGCTTATTTTCAGGAAATCGCTAAACTCAGTCAAACAATAATTAAAAACATAGACGATAAAAAGTATACTTCACTCGATGAGTTGAAAAAAGATATGATTGACAGATTTTCGATTGATGTACCTCAAAACGATCAAAGTTATACAATGTGGGTACTGTTTAAAAACTCCATCGATCAGATAGATATATACTATGTAGCAGCAAGGGATAGCGTAAAGTTATTCACCTTTATTGTAAACAGAGACCTTAAGTCTCCACAAAATTCTTTCTTTTGTGCCAACGATCCAGAGACATACAAATATGGTATTGTGGATAATTCGGGCAACTGGGTTATAAAACCTCAATACTATTCGTTAAGCTCTTTCGACAACCTGTTCTTTGTTGGTTATAAAGATGTGGAAGATGAAAATTACCTCACTTATAAACTCGATATTGAAGCAAAAGCCCTGAATCAATACAAGTACTATATAAAAGATACTTTGTCGACTGATTATTATCTGATTACCGAAACTGATAATTCTGAAAAAAGGGGCATAATGGACAAGAATGAGAATATAATCATTCCTATATCCAAGGAATTTATATATTCGCCTGCGGCAGGTTTCTTTATAATTGAAGATACCAAAGCCGGCTTATACGACAATACGGGAAAAGTGCTTCTACCCGAAATCTATTCTCAGTTAGACATGGTTGGCAAATACATTTACGCCACAAAATATAAGGAGGGAAGACGAATTACAACAATTTTCGATACTAGTCTCAACCAAATAACCAAAGACAGCTGGGATGCACAAAACAAATTCTCGGATCATTCGGATTTAGTATTGATTGAAGACGAAAACAAGAACCTTTTTTATATCAACAAACAGGGTGATGTAATAATATCTCCATCAGATAAATATATATTTTCAGAAGAGTTTTGGTCTGGTTCTACAATTGTATACAGCGAAAATTCTGATGATGTAAAAAAATACGGATATATAAATGAGCAAGGCGAAACCATAATAGAACCTCAATACGATTATGCACTACCCTTTCAAGGGGAATATGCATATGTGGAGAAAAACGGCAAAGCTATGCTGATTGACAAAAACAATCATATTTATAAAACCTTACCTCTAACTCTGGGCATATGGGGATATGTTCTCGATACTGATCCTGCACATACTCAATACAGGTTAGAGGATGACCGGATATTTGACGGTTATGGTAATTACGTTAAGGATATGTAATAGACAAAAAGCCTGAATAAATAAAATCAGCCGATAAGAAACCACACTTATCGGCTGATTTATTTCCAATTAAGGTCACAGACCTTTTTATTGCTTTGGCAAGTATAAAAAATATAGGTTGTTACAACTATAAAATATACCTATAAACTTTATTCTTTACTTATTTATTACTTATGTGATTATTTATCTAAAATATCTTCATACAACGATTTAAGGCGTAAACGTAAATGCAACACGGCATATCTTTTTCTCGAAATCAGGGTATTTACCGGAATGCCTGTCGAATCGGATATTTCTTTGAAAGGTAAGCCTTTCAATTCTGTCAATTCGAATACTTCTCGTTGCTCCTGAGGCAATTCGGCAAGAGCTAACTCCAGCTCATTCCATACCAAAGACCGTAAATAAACATCTTCGGGAGATGAATTGTCATCATCAAAAAGGAAGTTAGATATTTCACTCAGAAACAATTCATTGCCATCATCAACCGTTACAGAAGGCATTTCCTCGTCCTTACGCTTGCGTTTCCAGTCAATAATCTGATTACGGGTAACAGCATATAACCATGCAGTCATCTCATCAATAGGATTCTCCGTTTTTAGAAGTTGATAGAATACATTCTGTAGAATATCCTCACCATCTTCCTTAGAGGTCACACGTTTATTGATGTACCCTTTTAATTGGGCCTGATACTTTTTAAAAACATCTGATATTTTCTTTCCCGATGGCTCACTATTGGTCATCCCTCTCCGGTTTTTTATCAAAATTATCAAAGTCATCAAGCATCTCTTCCCAGAGAATATGTTGATTATGTAATTTGTTGTGGAAAAATTCGCGACGCTCATCTTTCGTCATCGATTTCATCTTATCTCTCATACTTCGAAAAGGATCGCCTCCTCTCCTGCCGAAACGCTCGTCACCCCCTTCATCCATAAATTCGTTAAGACCTTCGGTGTTAAAGCGATCATTTCCACGCCGCCTGCAACAGCCGTGACGATGGCGTCCAAAACGATGCATACCACCTCCTCCTTTACCAAAACCGCCAAATAACAGTCGTCCAAGTACCAATAATCCCAATGCTTGCCAGTAAGTAATTGTTACTATACCGAATATCACCGGCAATAACGCGTTCCACAGCAACATAGTAGCCCAAACCAGAAGAGCGAATATGACAATAAATAAAGGGATTCCCCAAAGCTTTTTAATTTTTTTATTTTTCATTATTTTATTAATTAAAGTCACAGACTCATTTGTAATTTATTATAAATTTTGCTTTAGACATGTCTCTACAATTGGAGACGAACCAAACAGAAATATATTTTAATTTATTTCAAAAAAAAATAACCGTAAAGTTTTTTCCCCACAGACCAACAACCTAAATAATAGTATATAAACACATTAACAAAAAAGCCGACAATGATATTTTATCAATTGCCGGCTATATTTTATATATCTGATTGAGCGTATTATTTTCGAGTAAGGTCAGTTATAAGTAATGGATTATCTTTCCTCATCTCATCTAATAAGGCCTTTACTTCGGACGTCTTAGGATTAGCCTTTAACCGTTCGAGCTCGGAAGAGGTTATACCCACCATCTGCAAAAACGATAACTTTCCATGTGGTGTACTTATTGTACCCAACTCCGGGTCTAAAGCAAATGCAACTCCCACTATACCCACTTCTGTTTGAGTTTCGGTACGAATAGGACCATTGGCCGGTATAAAATGATTCTCTTCGAACCATTTACCACTCTCAAATACATAACGAGCCAAATTATTCATAACCTGTATCGCCCAGACAGGATCTTGTTCATCTTCTTCGAATGGTTTCAAACGGAAAGTAAACTCAAATCCCCACTTACTAAATTCTCCGCTTGCCGCATCTTCATTATAGTATAGCTCCGACATTCCGTAACTTACAAAATGGCGATGGAATTCCTGCTTTTGAGAATCATAAATACTCGTCCCATCCAACGGGTCTCTTCCACCCAATATATAATGTAAAGGAGGGGCATAATGACGTGGTTGCTGATCGCCATAGATTTCCTCTATCTTTTTATCTATTGCCAACCAGCCAACAGCCTCATCCTCTTCAAATAATGCCCTATATTCTTTTTTTGTCATAACCTACTGAATTATTCTACCACAAAAATAGAATTATTTATTTAGAGTAAAATAAAGGTGTCGGTCTTTTTATTTATTTGAAAAGCAGAGGATGTACCGAAAGTCAAAATAGAGTACAGATAACAAACAATCTCATATAAAATATGCGATATCCGTGTATCCTGTATTCCGGACTTTGTAGGTACATCCTCTCCGCTTTTGTGCTACATGCCTTGTTACATCTGTTTATTTTAATACAGCTAACAAATCGGGCATCAATTGCCAGATAGCCCCTTCACATTGTGCAGTATATAAATTGTGATCTACGACAAATTTATCATCGGTAGCAGTACCGTTTTGAATAGCTGGCTTTCCATAAGGGTGTACAGCCACTTTCTTTCCGGTAGTAATTCCTGCTTTCTCGAAAATTACGGCAGCAGCGCAATGTCCTGCTATAAGTTTGCCGTGATCGTTGAAATTTTTCAATACCTCAAACATATCTTTATAATATGGTTTATCGATATTGTCTTTGAATGAAATCATAGCATCTCCACAAGAGAATACAAGTGCATCATATTCGGATTCGTGGCCTTTGAGGTTTGCAATCACATCATCCAAAATTATACTGATACCTGAGTTAGTTTTAATTTCTTTGACATTATCAATAGCAAATGTTTTGTATTGAATCTGATTTTCGAAGAATGCTTCCAGGTATTGGAACAAACCCATTCCGTTTACCGGACTAAATGCTATTACAGCTACTTTCTTTCCCATAAGGTTGTGTTTTTTTAATTTGACAATAGTTACTTTAGATAACTTTATTACTTTTGTGCATGTAAAGATAACCATGTGAATCTATAAAAGCAAGAAGGCACATGATAATAAGATACTTACATTTAGATAACTATTGCAGAAAAAGAGGCACTTATGGAAGAAGAAGAAATAGTAAATAACATAATTGAGGGAATTTGTCCCATTCGGGATATAATTGCAAGTTTGAGCGACAAATGGTCGTTATTAGTTATATATACACTCAGCCAAAATCCAAAAATGAGATTCAGTGAATTACACAAATCGATCAACGATATCTCACAGCGTATGCTTACGGTAACCCTCCGTTCTCTTGAGGCTGACGGATTGGTAAGCCGTCAAATTTATCCCGAAGTACCACCCCGCGTGGAGTATCAACTGACCAGCTTAGGGTATAGCCTGTTAGATCCATTGAGTGAACTGGTAAACTGGGCTAGGGAAAACACAGCAGTGATACAGGAATCGAGAAAAAGTTATCAGCAATAAAATCCGACCTTATTTTAAGATATCAGCTGACTATCGATCATCGATCAACCGTTGGTAATCATCATAATTAATATACCCACTACAGCCAAGATTATAAATGCGAGAAAAATACGAAGGGCACGTTTTAAGCCTTCGTTCTTTGTTTTTATATAGCCGAATATTACCAATGCAACCACCGGTATAGATATATACCAATAGTAAACCAACAATAAAAAAAGAGGTACAAAAAACGAAAGAAAACCATTTAAAATATCCATCATACTTATCAGGCATCATCAGCCTGCCCCATCTACTTTTGTTAAAACTATTTTACCATTTACTAAAGAGAAGACCCACCATACAGCATATTCACTCTCTGACATATAGTCTGAAAACATAGTGTCAAAATCTTCCATGATATCGGAGTGTGCCATATAATTATAGGCAAGAATAATCCCTTCGTTAGTCACCGAAAACGAATATACAATCTTTACATATCCGTTATCAACCTCAACACGATAAAGTCCTTTATTTTTGAACCAGTGTACATCATCAAAATTGATATGTAAAAGAGTTTGTTTCATCTCATCTACAGAAGCCATCTCCTGATACTCAAGATTGGCAAAAAGTTTATTCAGTTCAGCATCATTATTGTTTACAGCCAGCAGTTTGAGTCCTTTGAAATAGGCTAGAATAATTTGCCTTTCATCTTCACGAACTTTGCGGCGATCCTGCAAAAGCTTAATATTCTTTTCTTCGATATTCGACAGCTTTACCAGGCTGTTGTCTGCCAATGGCTTATACCAATCGAAGCTTTGGAAATAATCCTGATAACGTTCATTCGAAAATCTGTATCCTTTGCGTGCATAAATCTCATTTGTAAAAAGCCGAAGTTCATCCACACTCAAAGTATCTATATCCTGCGCCCTCAGTAATTCCGTACCACATGTAGAACAATTGGCAATCCCCTGAGCATGAACTACCATGTTTGCAGTAAAAAGGACTATAGAGACAAACATTATTCGTATAAACATACTTTTTATCAATAAAATTAAAACATAAAGTAACAAAATCAGAACCATATTTGGATTGACTATATCGAAAAAAATACCAACCCCAAATATCAAAAGTAAAAAAGCTTTAAAATTAGGTTAAACATCAAGATGTTATAATACCTATTTATTATCTTGCACAAAGATATGTGTACAGATACGAAAATTGTTAATTAACAATGTGAATATCTATAAAAAGATATAAAGCATAAACAGGATACTGTATAATTTTGTTTAATCTGATACATGAATATATCTTTGCGGTAAATTGAAAATTGCACTGATAGAGTTATTGGCTGCAACTCCAATACGATAAGACCTTATTTTAAATTACGATACTATGAAACAGAAACACTGTATTTTCTTATTGTGCTTCTTATTGAGCTCTATAACCTATGCTCAGAAGCAAAACTTTTCGCCGGAAGCAGACCGGGCCTACTGGGCAAATCTGTGTTACAAAATATCAGCACCGGTACTAAGCAATATGAGCAAAGGTGAACTCCGAAAGAACATGACTGTCGAAGTTAGCCCACTTTGGGATAAAAGAGACATCAGCGTAACCTACATGGAAGCCTTTGGACGTCTCATGGCCGGAATAGCACCCTGGCTGGCTTTACCTGATGACAATACTGCCGAAGGCAAACAGCGGAAGCAATTGCGTGAATGGGCATTGAAGAGTTATGCACATTCGGTAGATCCCGACAGTCCCGATTATCTGGGATGGAAAGGTCCCAGTCAAGCTTTGGTAGACGCAGCCTATATAGCTACAAGCTTCATACGTGCGCCTAAAACATTGTGGGAACCACTGGATCAGGTAACAAAAGACCGATATATCAAGGAATTTAAAGGACTACGCACCATACAACCTCCATATAATAATTGGATATTATTCAGGGGAATTATAGAGGCGTTTTTAGCTAGTATAGATCAGCAACCCGACGGTTTTGCACTCAGATTATCGGTACAAAAAATGGAAGAATGGTATTTGGGGGATGGATGGTATTCCGACGGGCCCGAATTTGCATTGGATTATTACAACGGATATGTAATGCATCCCATGCTTGTGGAAATGACCGAAATTCTGGAAAATAAAAAGATGTATACTGCTATCAGTTCCGATTTAGCAATCAGACGTATGCAACGTTACAATCAATTGATCGAACGGCTAATCTCTCCGGAAGGCACATTTCCGGCAGTGGGGCGCTCTATGACCTATCGCATGGGCTCGTTTCAACCTCTGGCTCTGGCTATTTGGAAATACGGACTACCCAAGAACCTGAGTAACGGAGGGGTACGCAATGCACTGACTACCATTATGAAGAATATGTTCTCGGTAGAAGGCAATTTCGGCAAAGACGATTTCCTTCAATTGGGTTTTGCAGGACATCAGCCCGAACTGGCAGATTATTATACCAATAATGGCAGTCTATATCTGACATCATTAGTATTTTTGCCTTTGGGATTACCGGCAAATGCTCCTTTTTGGACTGCTCCGGCCGAAGAATGGACTTCGCAGAAAGCTTGGAGCGGGAAAGCCTTTCCAAAAGATTATCACGAATCTATAAAAAAATAGCAAACGATTGTTTTAAGAAGTAGTGTAATACACTATATTTTCTTGATATTTATTAATAAACTATGAAAAACATGAAAAAGAATTTATTAGGATTTTTAGCTCTGGCAATTATGGCAGTTTCCTGCACACCAAAAGCAGATAAAGAGAAGGCCGACTTTATTAACCAGAATGTTGAGTTTGCCGCATTGCAAACGTCTAAAATGCTCGAAAGTGTGGGCGAACCCACAGGTAAAAACTATCCTCGTACACTTGATCCTCAGGGACAATTGGTGGTAACTAATATGTATGACTGGACTCCCGGTTTTTTCCCGGGGTCGCTTTGGTATCTTTACGAACTGACAGGCGATTCTACATGGCGTAACCAAGCAACCAAATGGACGGAGACGCTCGAACCGCTTAAAACATTTACAGGTCATCACGACTTAGGTTTTATGATGTATTGCAGCTATGGAAATGCCGAACGTCTGGCACCTAAACCCGAATACAAAGATATCCTCCTTCAGAGTACACAATCGCTATCGTCGCGTTACAGTGATGCCACAAAATGTATAAAGTCATGGAATTACCGCAAAGCTTGGAACGATTCTACCGAATGGTTTTATCCGGTGATTATCGATAATATGATGAATCTCGAAATGCTGTTTTATGCTTCGAAAGTAAGTGGTGACAAACGCTACTATGACATTGCGGTAAATCATGCCAACACTACTTTAAAAAATCATTTCAGAGACGATTTCAGCACCTATCATGTGGTAGATTATGACACCATTACGGGTGTTGTAAAAGATCAGGCAACTTGTCAGGGCTACAGCGACAATTCAACCTGGTCGCGCGGGCAAGCATGGGCTATTTATGGCTATACTATGATGTTTCGTGAAACAAAAGACTCTTCCTATCTTAATGCAGCTATCAAAGCAACAGATTTTTACTTGAAGAACCTGCCTGAGGATCTTGTTCCACTTTGGGATTTCAACGTAGGACAAGAGGGGTATACCCCCGAAGGCAAATCGTATGCCGTAGAATTTAAAGAAAAACTAAGAGATGCTTCGGCAGCTGCAGTAGTATGTTCGGCTTTATTCGAACTGGGTCAGTTATCAAATAACAAAACCTATATCGACACAGCTGAAAAAATGCTACAGAGCCTTGCTTCACCCAATTATAGGGCAACATTGGGCAGCAACGGCAACTTTATTTTAATGCATAGTGTGGGAAGTATTCCTCATAAAAACGAAATTGATGTACCTTTGTCTTATGCCGATTATTACTTTTTAGAGGCTCTGGTCAGGTATAAGAATTTGAAACAGTAAAGAAAGTAGGGCGTATGCAGTACGCCCCTACGGTATACAATTATGGAATATTTTCATAAATAAACATAACTTAAGAATAAACCATGGTCAAAAAATTATTATCCATATGCTGCATATTGGCAATGGGAATGTCAGTAGGAGCACAGGACAAACTTCCTTTTTGGCGCGATATGAATGTCTTGTCGGTAAATAAAGAAAAGCCGAGAAGTGCATTCATGTCATACGACAACAAAGCCGAAGCCCTGACAGGCAAATATGAAAACAGCAAATACTATGAGCTACTCAATGGTACATGGAAGTTTTACTATGTAGATGCATTCGGAAAATTACCGGCTAATGTAACCGATGCCAATGTAAATACTTCATCGTGGAGCGATATAAAGGTTCCCGGCAATTGGGAGGTACAAGGATTTGGGACTCCCATATATATCAATCATGGATATGAGTTTCAACCACGCAATCCGAAACCACCTCTTTTACCCGACGACAATCCGGTAGGAGTTTATCGCAGGGAGATAGATATTCCGGCCGATTGGATGAACCGCAATATTTACTTGCATATTGCAGGAGCAAAATCGGGTGTTTATGTATATGTAAACGGAAAAGAAGTGGGCTACAGTGAAGATTCTAAGAATCCTGCCGAATTTCTGTTGAACAAGTATGTACAACCGGGGAAGAACTCTTTAGCTATAAAGATATTCAGATGGAGTACTGGATCTTATCTCGAATGTCAGGACTTTTGGCGTATCAGCGGCATCGAAAGAGATGTATTCTTATGGTCACAACCCAAAACTGCCATAAATGACTTCCGGGTAATATCTACATTAGATGATCATTATAAAAACGGAATATTTAAACTGGGGATTGATGTTAAGAATACAAACTCATCATCATCAGCCGTAAATGTAGGTTATGAATTGATCGATGCTAAAGGCAAAACGGTAGCAAGTTCGTCAAGTGCGCTCAGTATAGATGCCAACAGTAGCAAAACTGTTGATTTTGATGCCGTTTTGGATAATGTGGCTACATGGACTTCGGAACATCCCAATTTGTACAAATTGGTTATGACCATACAAAAGGGAGCTGAAACTACCGAAGTTGTACCTTTTCACGTAGGATTCCGTAAAATAGAAATAAAAGAAAGCGATCATATTATAAACGGTCGTAAACAAACTCTTTTTTATGTAAACGGACAACCGATAAAGCTAAAAGGAACCAACATTCACGAAGTAAGCCAATATACAGGGCATTATGTAACCCCTGAAGAAATGCGACGTAACTTCGAACTGATGAAAAAGAATAATATCAATACAGTTCGTTTGAGCCATTACCCGCAAGACCGCAAATTTTACGAAATGTGCGATGAGTATGGTTTGTATGTGTATGATGAGGCCAACATCGAATCGCACGGTATGTATTATAGTCTGAGCAAAGGTAAATCGTTAGGTAACAATCCCGATTGGCTGGCGAACCACTTGTACAGAACCGAAAATATGTTCGAACGAAACAAGAATTACCCATCGGTAACCATTTGGTCGTTAGGAAATGAAGCCGGAAACGGATATAATTTCTACCAGACTTATTTGTGGCTGAAAGAAAAGGACAAAAATTTGATGAACCGTCCTGTATGCTACGAACGTGCATTGTGGGAATGGAACACCGATATGTATGTACCTCAATACCCCTCGGCTGCATGGTTGGAAGAAATTGGTAAAGAAGGCAGCGATCGTCCTATAGTTCCCTCCGAATATGCTCATGCCATGGGTAATTCGACCGGAGACTTTCACGGGCAATGGAATGCCATCTACAAATACCCTCATCTGCAAGGCGGATATATATGGGAATGGATAGACCATGCTTTGCTGGCTTATGACAAAGACGGAAAACCTTATTGGACTTATGGCGGCGATTACGGCACAAATATGCCTTCGGACGGAAATTTCGTGGCAGATGGCTTGATAGGTCCCGACCAACGCCCCCACCCTGCAATGGCTGAGATAAAATACAACCTTCAGAATATAGGTTTTGAGGCGGTAGATTTAGATAAAGGAATCGTAAAAATTACCAATAGGTTTTATTTCTCTGACCTTTCTAAATATCAGATTAAATACAGAATTTATAAAAACGGAACTTTGATAAAAGAAGCCGTTCTTCCTGTATCGCTTGCTCCTCAGGAATCCACTACGGTAACCATTCCTGTTGCAGGGTTGAAACCCGAAACAGGTGCAGAGTATTTTGTGAACTTCGAGGTGACAAGTAAAGAGGCTACTCCGCTTGTTCCGGCCAATTATATAGTGGCTTACGATCAGTTCCAATTGCCGGTTACAGCCGAAAAGAAAGAGTATAAAGCTCCAAATGCTCCAGCTTTGAACATCACAGATCAAAATGGAGTTATTACCGTATCGTCCTCTAAAGTGAATTTTACGTTGGATACATCAAAAGGTCTAGTGACTTCATACAGTGTTGATGGTGAAGAATTTTTCAAAGACGGGTTTGGTATTCAGCCTAACTTCTGGAGAGCTCCCAATGACAATGATTATGGAAACAGGGCACCTAGTCGACTACAAATTTGGAAGCAATCGAGCAAAGATTTCAACATCGTAGATCATAAGATAACCAAAGATGGGGATAATGTTTTACTAAGTGTCGATTATCTATTGGCGGCAGGCAATCATTATATTATCAATTATAAAATTTACCCGTCGGGTGTAGTTAATATTTCATCCCGCTTCACAGCTCTCAAAGGCGCAAAAGAAGCAAGCATCGATAAATCGGAAGCCGAATTAATGGCAACCTATACTCCTAAAGCTAAAGCTGAGGCTAAGGCTAAAAGCAATGTACTGGAAGTACCACGCATAGGTGTGCGTTTCAGAGTACCTGCGGGAATGGACAATATCGAATATTTCGGACGTGGACCTGAGGAGAACTATATCGACCGCTTTATGGGGACTATGGTTGGACAATACAAGGCTAAAGCCGAAGATTTATATTATCCGTATGTACGTCCACAAGAAAACGGTCATCATATTGATACCCGTTGGCTGACTGCCACTCAGAACAATGGAAAAGGCTTATTGATTCAGGCAGAAAACACAATCGGATTCAATGCACTGAGAAATTCAGTCGAAGATTTTGATTCGGAGGAAGCCGATGCCGACTATCAATGGAACAACTTCTCGCCGGAAGAGATCGCTAACAAGGATCTGAAAAAAGCTCGCAACATTCTGCCTAAACATACGCATATCAATGACATTACACCTCGTGATTTTGTTGAAATTTGTGTAGACTTTAAACAACAAGGTGTAGGAGGTTATGACAGTTGGGGAGCACGCCCGATACCCGAAGCTACGATTTACTCGGATGAAGAGTACAATTGGTCATTCACGCTGATTCCTGTATCAAGCCTAAAAGATGCTGCTTCGAAAACAGGGCTAAAATATTGAGGCCTCAGACCTGTTTAATGCTCTTTCAAAGTATATAAATTTATCATTTTGCAAAGTAGAGATACATAAACAATCTATTTTTTGCTATCTTAGCTGAGAAAAAGAGCATATTTTATTAACTTATTAATTAATTGAAATGAAAACAAGTATAGAAGAACGTTGGGGAACGCATCCTGATGATGTCAAAAAATATGATACAACGCAGCTGCGTAAAGAGTTTCTGGTTGAAAAACTATTTGATGCCGATTCGGTATTAATGACTTATACTCACAACGACCGCTTAATTATCGGTGGTGCTCTACCTGTAAAAGAAGCATTGAAACTTGAAACTGTCGATTTGATCCGTTCAGAATATTTTTGCGAGCGCCGCGAGCTGGGCATTATTTGCATCGAAGGCGAAGGATCGGTTACAGTAGATGGTACTGAATATCAACTGGGCTTTAAAGATGCTGTTTATGTAGGTCGAGGATCTAAAGAAGTGGTCTTCAAGAATAAAGACAGCAATAAACCCGCTAAATTTTACTTTGCATCATCTCCTGCACATAAGGCATATCCTACAACAGCCATTACATCCGAAATGCGCCGTACCAGAGATTTAGGAGCACCTGCTACTTCAAACGAACGTTTGCTCAACCAAATTATATTAAGCGAAATTGTACCTTGTTGTCAATTACAAATGGGTATGACCGAACTGAAAGAAGGCAGCGTATGGAACACTATGCCTCCACACACACACTCGCGTCGTATGGAAGCATATTTCTATTTCAAAATACCCGAACAACAAGCAGTGTGCCACTTTATGGGACAACCTCAGGAAACACGTCATATTTTTATGGCTAACGAGCAGGCGGTTATTTCTCCCTCATGGTCTATCCACTCGGCAGCCGGTACAAGTAACTACACATTCATATGGGCTATGTGCGGCGAAAATCTGGCTTATGATGATATGGATACTTTCACAGCTGATAAGTTACGATAACTTAATCTGTTCTATAATATGAAAAAAGGATTTGGCTTTATCTAAGCCAAATCCTTTTTGTTTTTATCTCAAAAAGAAAAACACATTAAAATAAATCAATTTTTCAAGTATAAAAAAGCTTTTATTTTTGATATATAAAAGCTAATAATCAAGACATTTTATAGATTTTGCTGATACATCATTTCGCTTCATACAGCCTATTTAGTTTAACCTTATGTCAGTTAATCTATGAATTTTCGCCCTTTTTTCCTTATATTTGCTAAAAACCCATCTAACAATTAGATAAACGATAAAAAAGAAATAAAAATTCTATGTCGCATCTTCCTCCATTAGTAAGTGATCTGGCTCTTATTCTGATTACAGCCGGAATTGTAACCATATTATTCAAACTCTTAAAACAGCCTGTTGTATTAGGTTATATTGTAGCAGGCTTCTTGATAAGTCCACACTTTGTATTATTTCCATCGGTAGCCGATATCGGTAATATAAACACGTGGGCAGAAATCGGAGTAATCTTCCTTTTATTTGCTCTCGGACTCGAGTTCAGTTTCAAAAAACTGATAGATGTAGGAGGCACAGCATCCATAGCCACCCTTATCAATATGGGATCGATGATAGCCATCGGCTATGTTATTGGGCAACTTATGGGATGGACTCAGATGGAAAGTGTATTTCTGGGTGGAATGCTTTCTATGTCATCCACAACCATCATCATAAAAGCATTTAACGATATGAAGCTGCAAAAGAAAAAATTTGCCAATATCGTATTCGGAATGCTTATAGTAGAAGATTTGGCAGCCATACTTATGATGGTATTATTATCCACAGTAGCAGGAAGTGGCAATGCTGAGGAAGCTGGATTACTTGAAAATTCTCTGAAACTCGTATTCTTCATGATGATATGGTTTGTTGTGGGTATTTACCTTATCCCGACCTTCCTAAAAAAATTAAAGCAGCACCTCAACGACGAAACTCTGGTTATAGTAGCCGTTGGTCTATGCCTCGGTATGGTGTTATTTGCTGACACTGTGGGTTTTTCGGCAGCTTTAGGAGCATTCATAATGGGTTCAATACTAGCCGAGACTGTCGAATCGAAACATATAGAGCATCTTATCGAACCTATTAAAAATTTGTTCGGAGCAGTATTTTTTGTTTCGGTAGGTATGATGATAATACCCGGCGTGGTGCTCGAATATGCCCTGCCTATCTTACTTCTTACCGTAGTAGTTCTGGTCGGACGTGTAATATTTGCGTCTTTGGGAGTTCTTGCTTCGGGCGAAGGTCTTAAAGTTTCTATACAGGCAGGATTTAGCTTGGCTCAAATAGGTGAATTCTCATTTATCATAGCTACGCTTGGTATGCAATTAGGTGTTATCAGCAACTTTATATATCCTATAATAGTAGCAGTTTCGGTTATCACCACATTTACGACTCCCTACTTTATAAAGGTTTCGACACCTGTATATGAGGCGATAGAAAAAAGAATACCTCCGAAATGGAATAAACTGATTACAGGCTATTCTTCATCGAGCCGGAAAACTGTCAACCGACAAAACGACTGGAATGTTTTACTTAAAAAAGTTACTGTAACGATAGCTATTTATTTTGTCCTTTCACTGGCTGTTTTTTTCATTTGCCGAGAACTTCTCTACTGGCCGGTAATGAGTTACATCCCCAATCTGGGCGGACGAGTTTCTGCTGCCATAATAACTATTCTACTCATGGGTCCATTTATGCAGGCTATCATGAAAAATAATAGTAAAACCGAAGAGCACGAAAGATTATGGAAAGATAATCATTTCAACAAAGGAGCTTTAATTGCACTCAATTTACTGCGTATAGCCTTGTGTGTAACTCTTATCCTTATGGTACTAATCCCCTTATTCCCAAGAGCTACCGGAATCTTACTTGTAACTTCAGTAATTATTGCCATAAGTATTACTTTCTTTCAAGGGTTTAAAAAACAAACCAATAAGATGGAAAAACAGTTTCTTGAGAATTTGAATGACAAGGAGCTTACCGAAGACAAAGCAGGCACCATCAATCAACAGGTGAAGACCGACCTTTTAAATAAAAATATCCATCTGGAAGAAATTGAAGTTCCCCAAAATTCGCCACGAATAGGAAAAACATTGGCAGAGCTTAATTTCAGACAAACGACAGGTGTAGATATTGTAAGTATAATCAGAGGTGATCTGAAAATAAATATTCCCGATCCGAACGAATATATTTATCCATTTGATAAACTTATTGTTGCGGGAACAGATGAAGAATTGCAAACATTTATGACTTCTCTGGAAGAGAAAAGAGCAAAACAACATACCGACACTCAATATCAGATAAGTCTCACTCAATATGAGTTGGAAGAGGGTTGTTTATTAATTGGAAAGGCCATTAAAGATTCTCAAATCAGAGAAAAAACAGATAGCATGATTATAGGTATAGACCGCAACAGTGAATCTATTACCGATATATCGGCTAATACTATTCTCCAAGAGGGTGATATATTATGGCTTGCAGGTGAACAGAACAAGTTGGATCATTTTACCGAAAACCTCAACAAATAATATAACCATCTTCCCAAAAATAAGAAACGAGCTACCTTGCAGAGGTGTAGCTCGTTTTTCGTAAAAGTAAGATTTTAAATATAAATTGAATATATCCTTTTTAGAATGGTAATATCAAAATTGATTATTATCATATATAGAAGTATGTAATTATTTCACTTGTTCGATAGTAAAAAACGATTTGGATCCACCAATAAGAGTTACCGTAAGTGCAGGAACTTTGGCTCCAAAAACTATATGATCTCCAGAAGCTAGCTTTACAAGTCTTTGTACCTTTCGAGTGAGGGGAGAAACATTAATGCCTGCAACACTTACTGTAACATACGATTCTTGCGCTAACAATGTATAAGTCGAAGCACCTGCTGCCCGCTTAAAAATACCCACTCCAATCTCTCCGGCTGAAACTAAACCCGTAACCTCAAATTGGACATAAACACTGTAAACTCCTGCCTGTGGAGCTGTAAACTCATAATTGGTCGTGTTATCATAATCGTTATGTTCATCCAGCTCCTCATTTGAGAAAGGAATTTTATTCCACCCCGACAACAAAGTGGCACTCAACAAAGTAATTGAAGAACCTCCGGTTGCTTCAACAAAAGATCTGGCTGCATTAGTACTCAAAAGAGTTGTATTTTGATGCACCATATTATTAGCATCCAAAACCAGTATACTTGAAGAAATATTGTCCACTGCTACTGTTCGAACCTTTAAATCGCCGTTTACATCTAAACTAGCCTGTGGGTCTTCAGTATTAATACCAACTTGAGCGTGAACAGGGTCAAACACAATCAAAGAAACAAAAAATACGACTACTATTTTTTTCATTGTTTGTATAATTTTAAGATAAAGAATGTGTGTTTTATAAACACTTATTTGAAGTAAAAAGTTTAATCGGAAAAAAGTAAAAAAATACCACAGTAGATTTTAATCGGCAAACCCTTATCTCAATTCAGTTTTTCTCCAATTATTATTTTTTGAAAAAAACATTTTCACCAAAACAGATAATAAACTGGCTACTAGCACTCCACTATTAAAAGCTATTAGAAAAGCTTCTTTTGAGAGTTTTATCTATACTGAAAAATATAAACGATCTGAGTATGGAAAAAAAGAATCAAATGAGATATTCTGTTATTAATCTTTCTGCAAATGTACCGACATACCCTACTTTTACTCGAAACACGAAGGGATGGATTAATTATGGAACAGACAATAATCTGCCTCAACGTATCATTGATCTGAATAATGAATCGGCAGTAAATAAGTCGATCATAGAAAACAAAGTGACATATATATGCGGTTCGGGCATAGATGATACATTGTACTCGGGGCAGCCTAATACAAATGAAGACTGGGATACTTTAATAGAGAAGATAGCCAAAGATTATACGACTTTCGGCGGTTTTTGTTTTCAGGTTGTACTCAATAAGAACGGAAACAATGTCAGCCTATTTCATACCGATTTCAGTAAAATTCGTGTAGGAGAAACCAATGAATATGGTACACCTCTTAATTTTTTCTTGTCTAATGATTGGCGAAAAACCAGTGGACAATATGCACCTGCACAGATAAAAGCATATGCTTCTGAAGAATTACAGCAGGGTGTGCCCTATCTCTATTATTACAAAGATTACGAGCCTAGTTTAGATTATTACCCTGTACCTCATTACTTTTCGGCACTCAATTACATAGAGGCAGATGGATTGTTAGGTAAATTTTATCGTAATTCTATAAATAATGGCTTTGCTCCTTCGGTAATTATCACCATACCAAGTAACCCCGGTGATGAGGCTAAACAACAGTTTAACAAAGACATGACTGCTTCTTTTGCGGGTACAAACGGAGCCAATTCAATTGTTGTTCTATACGGAGAAAGTCAGGATATCAAACCCGAAGTAACGCCTTTCACAGCCAGTGGCAATGCCGACTTATACAACAATGTCAATGAAGTTATTTTCCAGAAAATTATATCGGCTCACCGACTCTCCTCCCCTACTCTTGCAGGTATTTCGGGTTCGGGTAATTTGAGTGGCAATGCGAGTGAGATAATCAACTCATTTATTTTGTACAACTACACAGTCATACATAAACTCCGTCGTAAAATTCTGGATACACTGAATATTTTCGTAATAAACAATGGATATAATAAGTTAACTGTAAAAGAACTGGAAGTTATAACACAAATAAAAGAGTATGAAGGTAAAATCAGCAGTGACGAACCCTCAAAACAAAAGTCTTCAGCCATCTGATTTGCTCATCAAAAAACTATAAAACGATGTATACACCTATCACATTAATAAACGAGGAGTTGTTTAAACTGCATTCTCCAATTACAGGAAATACCGATCTTAGCGAATTTGTTCCTTACCTGTCTATTGCCCAAGAGTTATATATTGCTCCTTTATTAGGCGAGTCATTAATGAGTGAATTGCAACTTCAAGTTTCGCAGAATTCTCTGAATGAATACAATAGCGATCTCATTGTAAAGATTACTCCCGCTTTAGCATTCTTTGCCATCTATCAAGGTCTACCTTTTCACTGGGCAACTATTGTAAACAAGGGAATAACCATTCGCGAAAGTGAAAACAGCAAGGGAATAGACATTAAGGATGTGGCTCAACTCCGCCGCTGGATTCGCGACGATGCCGAAATTTTTGTCTGCCTGTTAACCGATTTTCTTTGTTCGCACAAAGAGAAATATCCTCTTTGGAAACCTGATAAAGATTATTGTTCAACATGCAATCAGCAATCTACCCATTTCGATAGTGGGTTTTATTTTCCTAAAAGGTAAAATATAACTTATCCTCTTTTATTTTTGGTAAAAGAGGATATTCTTATTCTCAGGCTTTTTATTTCTTTTCAGATCAATAAAACATTAAAAACCTTAAAGATCAAAATACCTTTACTAAAAAGTGCTACATTTGCAGTCTAAAAAAATCAGAGATATTACAATGCTAATTGCACGTCCCTATACAATGTTACTTATATAGCTTAACTATACTGTTAATTCGCTTTTACTCCGAGAATCTTTGGAGAACTTTTATCCCGTTTCTTAGTTTATAATCTCAGGCTTACTTTCTCGACCGATGAAGAAGTAGTACGCTGTCAATAAAATATTCCCAATGAATAATAATTGGAAAAAAACGTTTGCAATAATATGGAGTGGTCAGTTATTCTCGACCCTCACCAGTTCGATCGTTGGTTATGCGGTTGTCTTTTGGCTGAGCCTCAAAACCGAATCAGCAGAGGTACTGGCCTATGCCATGATAGCTACTCTTCTGCCTCAGCTTGTTCTCGGACTATTCACAGGTGTTTTTGTAGATCGCTGGAACAGAAAATTAACTATGATATGTGCCGATAGCTTTATAGCTATTTGTACTGCTGTTATGTGCCTTATGTTTTACTTCGATTCGGTTACCATCTGGCAAATATATCTGCTGCTGATATTACGTTCGGCGGGTAGTGCATTTCATACGCCTGCCATGCAAGCCAGTGTTCCTTTGCTTGCTCCCGAATCGGAGTTGATGAGAGTAGCAGGCGTTAATCAGATGATTTTCTCTATCAGTAATATAGCCGGGCCAGCATTGGCGGCGTTACTTATCAACATTATGGATATGACTTATGTATTATCTCTCGATATAATCGGAGCAGTCATAGCCTGTACATCATTGTTATTTGTGGTAATTCCCAATCCAGAAAAGAAAGATACCGATAAACTACCCAATATTCTGGGAGAAATAAAAGAAGGGCTACACGCTATATTTGGCACACAAGGCCTCAAATGGGTACTACTGTGTGATATTGCCATGTTATTCTTTATCATTCCGATATCGGCATTATTTCCGCTTATTACCCTTACTCATTTTATGGGAGATACATACGACATGAGTATTGTTGAAGCTTCGTGGGGAGTGGGTATATTTATAGGAGGAGCACTTATCGGGATAAAGAAAATAAAGATGATGAATAAAATTGTACTTATCGGTACTTTTAGTATTATTATCGGATTAACTTCTCTGTTATCGGGGCTGTTACCAGCCAACGGGCTTATTTGGTTCATCGCTCTAACAGGAATCAGTGGCATCGGCGGTGCTATCTGGAACAGTGCTTTTACAGTGATACTCCAAACCAAAATAGATCCATCTCTTCTGGGACGTGCATTTTCAACTTACGACAGTTTGATGTTGGCTCCTTCGATCCCCGGACTATTAGCTACCGGATTTATAGCTGAGGCTATCGGGATAACGAATGTATTTATTATCGCAGGAATTGCCATCTGCCTGATCGGATGCCTATTCTTCATTATACCATCGGTAGTGAGCTTAGGAAAATCGACAGTGGGTAAGTATGAGTAAGAAAAGACACTCAAGTAAGCAAAATTTCATCTAAAATTCGGCTTACCTCTTTGCTCTTTTTTATTACCAATAAGTGATCTGCACCTTCTACTGGATAAACATCTTTCACCCCTTTAAATGGAAACATCTGGTCTTTTGTTCCATGTATATGGTAGAGGTTCGGACACCGAAAGATTGAATCCCAATTAAGTATCTGGAACAAACTCCATTTCGTATAAAAAGGGTCAGTATAAGATACATACTTTTCCATATCTTCGCGTTTGGCATGGTAGACAAAAAGAGAAAAGAAATCAAAAATTAAATCACTCGTTTTAAAGAAACCTATCGGTAAATATTCAGTGAATTTTATTCTATGTCCCACTCTGAAAAGAGCCGGCTTTTCATCTCCTGCTTTCATCGATGCTATTATGATCGTCTTGCTTGGAGTAAGAAATTTATTCATCTCTTGAACAATAATACCTCCAAATGAATACCCTACTAATACAAACGGTTTTGATGTATCTATATTGACAGACATACGCCGGCTATATTCGGATAGTAATTCGCCTTCATTTGGCATCAGCCACTCTATATATCTCTTTTCGAAGCCATAAGGCAAATCAATTGTATCAAATACCTTGCAGTTAGCCGACATTCCCGATATAAAATAGACATCCATATGGCACAGTATTTATTATTTATCTTTCATTTTTTAACTTCACTAAATTATTATTTTTAACGCGAATCTCCTTAAAATAGCACATTTACTTTCTACTTTTTTCTGCAGTCTCTCGCAATAAACATCACTGAACAATTTTTTTCGAATAGGAGCTCTTCCCAAATGTTAATTAAGATTTACCTTATTCATGAATAACCTTATTTCTATATCTTTAAAGTTTGAATATTTTTTTAAACCATTTACCAATGAAAACACTAAAAAAAACGATCTTTTACTTTTTAGCTTCAATGCTATTGGTCGGGTGCGGTAATAAGCCTGCTGTGGAAGCAGATTACGCCGTTATCCCATTACCTCAGGAAATAACGAAATCCGAAGGTGAATTATTTACATTGAACAACAACACCAAAATTGTTTACCCTAAAGGCAGTGATATTCAAAAGCAAACTGCCGAATTTTTATCCGAATACATTAAATTCAGTACAGGTATTAGCCTGAAGGTTACAGATGAAGAGTCTGCAGATAACGTGATTATCCTTAAAGCCGATTATAAAGCTGATAAACCCGAATCATACAACCTGACTGTAAACGGTAAACAAATAATTATCAACGGTTCGGACGATGCAGGTACATTCTACGGTGTACAAACTTTGCGTAAATCGATGCCTGCCGATGCAACAGAGAATACTGTCGTATTTCCGGCTGTAGACATAAAAGACTATCCACGTTTTGCGTACAGAGGAATGATGCTAGATGTTAGCCGTCATTTCTTTCCTGCCGAATTTATCAAGAAATATATTGATATACTGGCATTACACAATATCAACCGTTTCCACTGGCATATTACCGATGACCAGGGCTGGAGAATCGAAATAAGAAAGCATCCCGAGTTAACTAAAATAGGATCACAGCGTGAGCAAACCGTAATCGGGCGGAACTCAGGCGAATTTGACGGAAAACCTTACGGTGGATTTTATACTCAGGAAGAAATTAAAGATATAGTAGCTTACGCTCAAAAGAAATTCATCACCATCATACCCGAAGTGGATCTTCCGGGGCATATGCTGGCTGCATTAGCCACTTATCCAAACTTGGGCTGTACGGGTGGTCCTTATAAAGTAAGTGGAGAATGGGGCGTTTTTGACGATGTACTGTGTGCGGGTAACGACAGTGTATATACTTTTCTTGAAGATGTGTATGGGGAAGTAATCGAACTGTTTCCATCAACATACATACACGTAGGTGGAGACGAATGTCCTAAAGTAAGATGGAAAACATGCCCTAAATGTCAGGCTAAAATAAAGGCAGAAGGTCTGAAAGCCGATGCAAACCACTCTGCCGAAGATAAACTCCAAAGCTATGTTATTTCACGAATCGAGAAATTTCTCAATAGCAGAGGCCGCCAAATAATCGGTTGGGATGAGATACTCGAAGGTGGCTTAGCACCTAATGCAACCGTTATGTCGTGGAGAGGTATGGAAGGAGGAATAGCAGCAGCAAAACAACAGCATAATGCTATAATGACACCTAATAGCCACTTGTACTTTGATGCTTATCAAACACGTGATACTCAAGACGAACCTCTGGCAATCGGAGGATATACACCAATCGAAAAAGTATACGCTTTTGAACCTGTTCCTTCTGAGTTAAGTGCCGATGAGCAAAAATACATTATAGGAACACAAGCTAACTTATGGACTGAATATATTCTCGATTCGCAACATGCCGAATATATGGTATTGCCTCGAATAGCTGCTCTAGCGGAAGTACAATGGACTGAGCCTTCGAAGAAAGACTTCACAACATTTCTACCCCGTCTTAACAGGCTTTTGAAATTATATGACCGTTTAGGCTTTAATTATGCAAAACATATATTTGATATCTCAAGCAAAATTGAACCCAGTGCAGAGAAAAAAGCTATTATTGTAACCTTAGCTACAGCAGATAATGCACCTATCTATTACACATTGGATGGAACGACACCCACTGAGAAAAGTTCTAAATATACTCAGCCAATTGAGATAAAGGCAAATGCTGATTTGAAGGCTGTAGCGATAAGAGATGGTAAAGCCAGTAAAATATATTCCGAAAATTTCAGTTTTAATAAGGCTACTTTGAAAAATGTAACATTCGAAGAAGCTCCCAATTCTCAATATACTTACAATGGAGCTATTACTCTGGTTGATGGAAAAAGAGGCCGTCCATCCTTTGGCAGTGGCGAATGGTTGGGTTTCAACAAGAAAGCGATGACAGCCATAGTAGACTTGGAGGAACCGACTGAAGTATCGTCTGTCAGTGTCGGAACATTTGTTAGTCCCGGTTCGTGGATTTTCGGAGCAAGACAATTTACCGTATTTGTTTCTGATGATAATAAAACTTTTAAGCAAGTATCCGATGAATCTTATCCTGCCATGAATCAGGATCAAGAAGAAAAGGTTATCGACCTTACTGCTACATTCCCAACGGTAAAGACCCGATATGTAAAACTGGTTGTTAAAACAGAGCAATCGATTCCCGCATGGCATGCAGGTAAAGGTAATCCGGCATTTATCTTTGTAGATGAAATATCAATTAATTAAGACATTAGAATAAAGTCCTCAAATATTAAAGAGCAATATGATAATCATATTGCTCTTTTTGTGTTTCCTTTGGGCAAAATATAAAAAAAATATAAACACAGATGAAAAAAGTCTTTTTAAGTATTACAGCTTCTTTACTAACTCTCACAAGTTTTGCTCAGTGGACAACCAATGGCAATAATGTTACCATAGATAAGAACATTGGTATAGGGACAACTACGCCTTCTACCAAATTAGATGTAAATGGCGATGCGAAAGTAAATGCATTACATCTAAGATCAACAAACCCCGGAGGCAGTTGGCTAAACTCCAATATCTATTATCCCGGTCATTCATTGGTTATAGGTAGTCCGGAGGGTAATTATAGTCATAACTATTTAGACTTGAAGCCGGGAGGATCTCCTCTTGGTATGGTTTCTTCCGGCATTACTATGTGGGTTGCCCATGCCATTGGTAATTATGAAAAGAAGGTACAGATACGAACGACAGGGCATACTTATTTTAATGGTGGCGTAGGTATTGGTACGGATAACCCTCAAAAATTACTGGATGGAAAGGTACTATTCATGCACAAAATATAGAAGTAAACTTAAACGGATGGTCGGACTTCGTATTCGATAAAGATTATAAGCTGCCTACACTTCTCGAAGTAGAAGCACACATCAATGAGCATAACCGACTACCCGATATTCCTTCTGAAAAACAAGTAAAAGAAGAAGGTATCAACATTGGAGAGATGCAGGCCAAACTGCTTCAAAAAATAGAAGAGCTGACTTTGTATGTTATTGATCAAAACAAAAAAATAGAAGAGCAGCAGCAACAAATAGAAACTTTGAAAAGTATTATATCTGTAAAATAAATCTCTTCATTCAACACCAAGCCCATATATGTCACATATGGGCTTTTTTATTGCCCATCTTTCTTCGAAAAGATATTATTCTTTATTCCTTTTTAATAGCCGATAGTAACATAAGTACTTTTCTAAAACACAAAAAGGTCTAAAACCTTATTATGATTTTCGCTAATAAAATGTACCTTTGCAAAATCAAAAATTTCATATCCCCACTCTATTCATGAGTAAAAAGAAAACAGCTATAAGGGCTTCGTATTTTAGTATCATTGGTAATACTACTTTAGCTATAATTAAATGGTTGGCAGGTTATTTCGGAAATTCTTATGCACTTATTGCTGATGCAATAGAATCTACTGCAGATATTTTTTCCTCTATTGCTGTGCTTTTTGGTCTCAAATATGCCAATAAACCTGCTGATGAAAATCACCCTTATGGACATGGGCGAATCGAACCTCTGGTAACATTCGGAGTAGTTGGTTTTCTCATTATATCGGCGACTATTATTGCCTACGAAAGTATTCAAAATATAACAGAGCCTCACGAACCACCAAAACCCTTTACTTTAATCGTTTTAGGGGGTATAATTATCTGGAAAGAAATTTCTTATCAACTCGTTATAAGAAAAGCAAGACATACCAAAAGTACTTCATTAGTTGCCGATGCTTGGCATCATCGAAGTGATGCAATTACATCCGTTGCTGCTTTTATAGGTATTTCGATAGCCGTAATTATGGGAAAAGGTTATGAATCTGCCGATGACTGGGCAGCTCTTCTGGCTTCTTTTGTTATTCTGTACAACAGCTATAAAATACTTAAACCTGCTTTAGGTGAGATTATGGACAAGGATATATATCCTGAAATGGCAAATGATGTCTGTGATTTTGCCCGAACTATTGAAGGGGTTATGGATACGGAGAAATGCCACGTAAGAAAAACAGGGATGACTTTTTATGTTGACCTGCATATAATTGTAGATAAAAACATTACGGTTAAAGAAGGTCATGACATCGCCCATAATCTTAAAAACAGGCTAAAGGAAAAGATGCCTGAAATAGCTGATGTGCTTATTCATGTAGAACCTTGCTGGTAAGAAAATCAACCTGCATCATTACAAAATATACACAAAACTTTTTAGGCTATCATATCATTCAGCAATCAACAAGTCTTAATATATTCACACTAATTAATATAAAAATGAATGTAAAACTAACATTCCTTGCTTCGATATTAATGATATCGACATCATTAACAGCTCAACAAAAAACGTATACAAAAGCAGAATTGGATGCATCCAATATTATCAGACTTTGCAATAGCGTTATTGAACTTAGTAATAAGAACCGCAGCAGTGCCGATAACTACAAATCGATGATATCAACAGCTGAAAGCAATATCAGTAAGCTAAAAAGAAACCCTAATATTCAGCCTTTTTTTGTAAATTACAAGAACTTTGAGGCATGCTTTGGCGATCAGAAAGAATACCAGTTGGCGTATAAAGGTGCACCCGAATTTGCTGAGAAAAAAGAGATTGCCAACACAATAGATGCAGCCAATAAAGAGATTGCCAACGCTGTAAAATGGGCAACTGCCATGAGTGAATATTTCTCCGAAAAAACATTTATGACGGATACAGATTTTGCCAAATATCCGGCTATGCAGGACAGTCTTAGCTATTGTTTCCAAAGAGGTTACAACAGTTGGTCAGCAGCTTCGCGGTTAGCTTCGAAGGCAGGTAATAATGCCGAATTAATTTTACTTCAAAAAAGTAAGATTGCAGAATTTGTAATTCCAATGAAGTCCGATTTGAATGGACTGGAAGCCATAATGGAATTATTTAATCAAGATAAGATTGATAGTAACTTAATCAAGAATGAGTTATCTGCTGTTTCACAATCAATCGCAAAAAACAAAGATATATCTAGTAAAGATATAAAGAAACTAAGTGATCTCTATTACAAAGAAGTTTTCCAAAAATTCTACTCAAAGAGCGAAGATACAATAAAAGCAATGAGTGCTTTTAATCTGGAATTTGAGACAAACCCGCAATCTGACCGTCTGAATAGTTTATATTCGTATGTTGTTTCTAATTACCGCTCGGTGGTTGAAGCATATAATACATTTATAGCTCAATAATAAGCCTAGAAGGTTAAATAAAAAAGGAGTACAAATATGTTTGTACTCCTTTTTTATTTAAGAAGTTATTTAAGGTCAGAGACCTTTTTATTACTTTGGCAAGTATAACAAATACAGATTGTTATAACTATAAAATATCCCAGTAAATTTTATTCTTTACTTTCCTTACTCCCTTCTACAGCCCACAACATAATTTGTCCGGTTACAGAAGCCACTTTCTGCAGAAGATTAGGCGACGACTTTTTCGTTTCTTTAGAAAGCTTCTTTTCTTTTTGATCTTTCACATAAAAGAAATCTCCACGCCTCTCTCTGAATGCTGCAATACTTTCGGGTGATGCACCTTTTAATTTTATTAATTCCGACATGTAGAAAGTATTCTCATAATAAAAAGCATCCTTTAAACTTCTTGAATCTTCGTATACAGTCAAGAAAGTTCTCAAATATATGGGCGAATCAGCCTCTACAAATCTGATTGTTTGATATTTCTTATTTTCGCCCCAGCTATCAGCTTCTGTATTCCATTTATTATAAAGAGAATCGTTTATTTTATGGAAATTAAAATTGGTCAATTCCAATATCTGCCTATTTAATCGGGAATAAGGTTTTGCATAACTCAAATTATCGGAGTTATTCAAAAAATACGCAAAATCTGTAAGCTTGGTATCATCCTCTTTCAAATCCTCTTGAGATTCAATATAAGAAGTTGGTACATCGTCTATCATAATACCCGATTTACTCCAGTCTACAAAAAGAGGCTTCGACATTTTATTTACGACTCCTACGGTAATAGGTGCATTATGACCATAGAAACTATAAACTACGTCTAAACTGTCACCTTCAACAACAAACTCGCCATATTCATTTTTTATCGTATACGAATCCCTTGAATTCATTGTCGAGCAATAATACGTCGAGCACGAGCTCAATAACAAAAGCCCTGATAATAAAAACAAATATTTCATAAGAGAAATTTTACAGGCTCTATTTTGTCTCACCCGAAGTTGTCGACTGAATGATAGGTGCGGGTGGAATATAAGTACGTATATCCACTGTATACCATTCGCTTAATAGTCCATCAACAAATATAAATGTATATTTATCATAGTTTTCGGTCAACTCAATAGATTCTTCCAAAGATCCATCATCTAATTTCCGGGCACTGGCTGTCCTGGCTTTTCCATATCCCGATTTTAAGTAAGATAAAACTTCTTGCTTATTCATTCCCAAATTAATTTTATCGACCTGTGCAGTTTGATATAACCCACAACCGGCTAATAAACAAGCCAACAAAGAGAATATTACTATTTTTTTCATATCGTATTAAATTTATTGTTTTATTTGTTATTCTTCAGCTGTTTGAAATTTTCTGAACCAAAATAAATTGGCGGCACCCATTATAATTGTTATCGGAAACATTAATAAGTTCCCTATTATTCCTAAAATAAAACCGACACCCAAGCCCTTGACAACAGTATAAAAAGAATCAACATTACCTATTTTAAATCCCGTAACTACTGAGGCAAAAGAACATCCTATCAACTCTATAGCTACACAGGTTAGAAGAGAAAGTATCAACATTTTAAGAAAACTCCATTTCTTGAAATGGATATATCTGAAAACAAACAAATAGCATAAAACACACGATAGTGTCATCCCTATCATTAAGTCCCAGTTTACCGAACCTCCATACGAAGACCAACAAAATATTATACCGTTCCCAATCAATAGGTTACTAAAAATACAAAATAATATAACAGAACGCTTATCCATTGCCCATGTTGTTAGTCACAAAATACAAAATGCTAAAATATATAAATAAACGCAATCCTGTATTTTTCGGGGCATGAATGTTCTATATATTCGGAAATCAGAAGAAAGCTGTATCTGCTTTCTCTCCTATTTTCATTATATTTGTAATACCATAAAAACATCACTAAATCTTATGAAGAAAAATTTCTTTACATTCACATGTTTGTTTCTCTTATCAGCCTTTGCTCTACAGGCTCAAACACCCCAAGTCGAACCTACTTGGGAATCAATTAAAGAACGAGGTTACCCCGAGTGGTTTAACGATGCCAAACTAGGCATATTTATCCATTGGGGATTATATTCTGTACCATCGTGGACTAAAAAAGAAGGATACTCCGAATGGAGTTATAAGGGATGGAGAGACGGCGGATCAACTGCTGTTGATTTCGCGAAAAAAGTATATGGACAGGATTTTAAATACGAAGACTTCAGAGGTCTCTTTAAAGCCGAATTATTTAATCCTCAGGAATGGGCAGATCTGTTTAAGGATGCGGGTGCTAAATACGTAGTACTAGTATCAAAGCATCACGACGGTTATGCTATGTGGCCCAGCAAATATGCTCCGAATTGGAATTCGGTAGAAACAGGTCCTAAACGAGACATAGTAGGTGAATTGACCAAAGCTGTGGAAAAAGACGGTTTGAAGATGGGATTGTATTATTCACTTCCCGAATGGTCAAACCCTCTTCATTATTGGGAAATCGATCCGAATGATTCTATTGCTAAATATGTAGATACACATATGATTCCACAGTTCAAAGAGCTGGTAACAACCTATCGCCCTTCGCTTATTTTTACCGACGGAGAGTGGTGGAACAGCGCCGAACAATGGCATGCTCGTGAACTTATCTCCTGGTATTACAATCTGGTTGGTCCCGAAGCCATTGTTAATGACCGTTGGGGTGGAGGTGCCGATTATGGATTCAAAACGCCCGAATATAGTGCAGGTATTACCATGACAGACCGTCCTTGGGCTGAGGTAAGGGGCATAGGGCGCTCCTTTGGCTTAAACAGAAACGAGCCTCTTGAAAATTATTTGACAGAAGACGATCTTATACATCATTTTGCAACACTTGTAGCAAACGGTGGAGGACTAACTCTGAATGTAGGACCTGGAGGAGATGGTCAGATTCCTTTGCTTCAACAAGAGCGTTTGCTTCAACTGGGACAATGGTTGAAAATAAACGGAGAGGCTATCTATGGTACAAGAGCTTACAAAAAACATATCGAAGAGAAACAAATTTATATCACCCGTATAGATTCTACAATAGATTTCAATTGGGTACGTAATTCGCCCGATCCACGTATTCGAGTAGATCATTTTACCGGAGAATGGACAGGTTATATCAGCCCCGATTATACCGAAGAATATACATTTACTGCCAAAGCAGACGATGGTGTACGTGTATGGATAGATGGAAAACTGATTATCGACCAATGGGTAAAGCAAGAGCAAACCGAGGATGGTTTTGTGCAAGGCGCTCAAACATCGGCAACTCACAAAAGTTCTATAAAACTGAAAAAAGGGCAAAAATATCCAATCAAGGTAGAATACTTTGAGGATGTTCAGAATGCTTCGATTCAAGTAAAATGGGCATCTAAATCGCAAGCCGAAGAAGTTATTCCTTACAAAGCTTTGTATACTGACAATACAGGCAATCAACATGGATTGAATGCAACATACGGCTCGATGAAAACGTACATTGCCTATACTCAGAAAGGTAATAATATTTACGCTATACTTCTCGAATGGCAAGACGACCAATGTGTGTTGAATATCGACAAACCCGCCGATAATGCAACCATAACATTATTAGGGCGTGAAGGTAATCTTCCTTGGAAATACGAAAACGGACAACTGATTGTTGATATGACTCCTGTCAAATTTACAGAAATACCGGGTCGTTCGGCTTGGACATTGAAAATAGCTCAATAAATATATCTCGATTATAATAAAAGAACAGCAATACTCATAGAATCAGCATTGCTGTTCTTTATTTAAATCTGCCCCCATTTAAACATTTCCATAAGTAAAACAACAGTAAACAGTTATAAGTATAAAACAAGACGAAAAATAGCCTATTTGACTTAATTACGATAGTAGTGAAGCAGATAAGTAAAAATATCGTATCTTTGCCACTCACTAAAAACGATTTATACCGTGTGAACGGTACATGTAAAGTATGACATTTGAACAATTAAACCTCATAGAGCCTATATTGAAAGCTCTTAAAGACCAAAACTATACAACTCCAACTCCTATACAAGCTGAAGCAATACCAACCCTATTGGAGGGTAACGACTTACTCGGTGTAGCTCAGACAGGAACAGGTAAAACGGCAGCATTCTCCATTCCCATTATTCAACTGCTACATAAAGAAAATTCACATGGTGGACGCAGAGGCATAAAAGCCCTTGTATTAACGCCGACCCGTGAGCTTGCCATACAGATTGAAGAAAATGTGAAGGAATACAGTAAATATACTTCATTAAGACATACAGTTATCTATGGAGGTGTGCCCCAAAAGAAACAAACTGATGCCTTACGTGCAGGTATTGACATTCTTATTGCAACTCCCGGAAGGCTTTTAGACTTAATCAGTCAAAAATATATAAGTTTAAAAACTCTCGAGTTTTTCGTATTGGATGAGGCTGACCAAATGCTCGATATGGGTTTTATACACGATATCAAGAAAATATTACCCTTGTTGCCTAAACAAAGACAATCGCTTTTCTTCTCGGCTACCATGCCTACCGAAATAGCCAAATTGGCAAGCACAATATTACATAACCCTACACGAGTAGAGGTTACACCGGCATCTTCAACCGTTGATAAAATAGACCAGTCATTGTACTATGTGGATAAAAAAGATAAAGTAAACCTACTTATCCATCTGCTGAAAAATAAAGATTTAGAATCCGTTTTAGTCTTTGCCCGTACCAAACATGGTTCTGACAAAATAGCTAGAGCCCTTAACAAGGCGGGTGTAAAAACCGAAGCTATTCATGGGAATAAATCCCAGAATGCACGTCAAAATGCATTAAAAAGTTTTAAAGATAAAACAACCCGTGTACTTATTGCTACCGATATTGCTGCACGCGGAATAGATGTGGATCATCTTTCACACGTATTTAACTTCGATTTACCCAACGTTCCCGAAACTTACGTACATCGAATCGGACGTACAGGTCGTGCAGGTCGTAGTGGAGTTGCTATTGCGTTCTGCGATCGTGAAGAATTGCCTTTATTAAAGGATATCCACAAACTTATCAAGAAGAATATTCCGGTAATTGAGGAACACGATTATTTACCTTCTCAATCTTCAATCATACCTGTTTTAAAAACCGAGGAAACAAAGAGTAATAGCAGAAATAAAAGTCGGGGACATCAGGCTCGTCCTACAAATAAAACACAACGGCCTCAAGGACATCCTAAAGTTGTTATAAAAAAACAGAATTAAGGTCTCGCACCTTTTTATTGCTTTCGAAAGTAGAATAGCTAAAGCTTAGTAAAAAGCCAAAGTATATTCTTATTCTTTCTAATTAATATATAATAAAACAAAGAACGCATTCCCGAATGGAAATGCGTTTATTTTTTCTTTTATTTTTCAGATAAAGCTTCTTTTAACTTCTGAATTTCTTCATCTTGTTTTATTACATACAAAGTCAACTCTTCTATCTTTTGAAGTAATTTGATTTGGAACTCGTTTACATTAAGCCCATTCTCCTGCATATGCTTTTCGGAAGGTATTTCGGGCAGATGCTTGTTTTCTTCAACAAAGGCTTTTACTTCGGATAAAGGTTTCAAGTCATAGTTTGTATTGAAGACATGATCGGCACCTGTTAAGACTTGTACTTTTACTTCTGTAGCAGAAATTGTTCCACGAACATCCAGTTTTTCTGTTGGGTCTTCAGTACCAATACCTACTCTTCCATTATTAAGAACAACAAAGAAGTTACGCCAATCCGTAGTACCCGAAAATGTATTCCCTATGACAAATCGGTCATCACCATCACCATCATCACCAATATTTACACGCAAATCAGTCTTATTGGCATCTCTGTTAAATTTAAATATAAACATTTCGTCTGTATTAGCTGCAACTCCCCTAAAGTACAAACGACTCCCCTCTCCGACTGTATAAGTTGGTATATCTACGCCCATAGACGCATATCCATTTATTATTAATTTACTTCCAATTTTCACACCACCTGTAAAATCATTCTCATAATTTAGAGTCAATGTATTATTAGTATCATGCACCAAAGCCCTTCCTCCTGAACCTCTAGCCAAGCACCTAAAATCAACATCGGCACCACCATTATACCTAAAATAATTATCCTGAGAAAACAAATCCGTTATTGTTAACAGAGTTAAAACTAGTAGTAAAAAAGATTTCATTATTTATATTTTAAACAGTTATTATCTATAGTAACACATTATTACTATTAGTCCATTGAGCAAGAACCGAGAAAGTTGAGCTTGCACAAAGCATAAAGAAAAGAATGTGTTTTCTCATAAAGTTTACATGAATTATTTAAGGCTGCAAATATAAGAAATATCTGCTTATAGAGATCGTTGCAATGTCTTTCGATAAACAAATGCCCACAATAAGCCACTTAAAGCACCTGCAAGATGCCCTTCCCACGAAACATGACTTTCGGTTGGAAATATACCCCAGATCAAACCTGAATAAAAGATTAGTACCAATATAGAAACCAATATTAACTTCCAGTTTTTACTGAATATCCCTCCAAATACAAGAAAAGATGCCAGTCCATAGATCACACCGCTTGCACCGATATGTGCAGCATAGCGTCCTATGATCCATGTAATCAGTCCGGCAGTAATCCAGATCAGAAACAAATAAAGAGAAGCTCGTTTTTCATAAAACACAAACAACAGACAACTTAAGAAAAAGAAAGGTAAAGTATTTGCTATCAAATGTTGAAAATCAGCATGAATCAATGGTGCTGTAATAATTCCGAGAAGACCATCTACAGAACGGGGCAAAATACCCAAACCCGACAAAGTCGATCCAGTCAGGTATTTAATAGCCTGTATTACCCAAAAGATAGCAACAAAAGCTAAGGAATATTCTAATGCTTTTTTTATTTTCCCTGATTTCTTATTCATAATTCCTCCAATTAAAGTTTCAGACTTTCTCTTTTATTTGACAAACATAACAACGATATATTATCCTATAAAGTGTATAATTAGATATTTGCTGTTACTTAAATAATACAACATCTTTCAACTACAATTGTTGAGTTTATTAAAAAAACAAGCAACGGAAAATATCAAATATCAAAGCAAACTATTTCTCCGTACGCAGGTATTGTATCAAAAGCATTCTCCAAGGTAGAATCACCTGCATACACTTTCACACAATTGATTACTCCTCCATGGGTAAATATTGCTACATTTTCAGGGTTCTGTTCTTTTACTTCATCCAGAAACGAAGCCACCCTGTCATACAGCATCTTAAACGATTCGCCTCCTGTTGCAGGCAGATGCACCCAATTCTCATACCAACTTTCGATATTCTCATCATCAATATGATCCCAAGGCATCATCTCCCATTCGCCGAAGTACATCTCCTTCAGACGGTCTATCCATTGCACATCATCCTGAAATCCACAATATCGGGCTAACTTGCGACAACGGCTCAATGGACTCGAATAAATAGCATCAAATTCAATACCTTTCAGGTTTTGTTTTACAATTTCAGCCTCTTCTTCAAATGATGATTTTAGGGGGACATTAGATTGTCCATAGCACGTACCTTGTGGCACATCTACGGAAGTATGTCGGATTAAATACAATTTCATATTTTTATTTTTAGATCACTGCTCTTCTAAATATGTTTTCCAACGTAAATAAATTATGCTCAAAACATTTAATCAGAGCAACCAATAATACAACTTAATAAGTACATAATGCTACAATACTCAAATAAAACGATAATTCACACATCAGGAATAAGGCTCCGCAGCAATCGCCGGTATAACCTTGTATCTTTTTATTCATCAATGAGGTCAGTAATAAAAATATCAATATCGGAAAAACAACTCCCAACCACAACTTCATCGGCAATAAAACGATAAAAGGCATTAATCCAAACACCGAAGAAAGTATAAATGTTCGAATACCCATTGATCTGTAAACCATTTTAGCTTTGCTCGTTTCTTCGTTACGTGCATAAGGCAGACGCAGTGTTATGAGCGAACCTATAAATTTACAAAGCGGATCACCTGCCATGATAACAAAGCAAGCAATATGCAAAGGAATCGATGATATCAAAAGAAATAAAAGCAGAAAATAAAAGATAAGGCTAAGTACTCCATAAGTACCGATGTGCGAGTCTTTCATTATCGCCAGAATCCGTTCTTTGGAAGTTCCACCTCCGAAACCGTCAAAAAAATCAGCTAATCCGTCTTCATGCAAAGCACCCGTAATCAGTAAACGGCTCAATATAGCCAATACAACAGCTATATGCAGAGGAAATACATGAGAAGCCCCCCACAATACTCCAGCCATAACCGTTCCTGTAAGCCACCCTACTACCGACCAATAGTTAATTACCTGTTTGAAATATTCGTTAGGTACTTTAAATATTCGCCAAAATGGCAAGCGGGTAAAGAAAATAAGTGCTGCTCCAATATTATTCATCTGATGACGCATTTCGTACAAAGTTTAAGACCTTTTTATGACTCAAGTAAAGAAAGTATACCTGACAGCTAATTTAGTCTTTTTATCTCACTCAAAACTACTCAATCGAAGTATTTTGTAACCTCTATAGCTTTAAATGAATTCATTTCGTTAATCATTCTCACAGCCGATTCGATTATAGGGTAAGCACATAGTGCACCTGTGCCCTCCCCTAACCTCATATCGAGATGAAGTATCGGTTTCACCTTCAGAAATTCGAGCAAGGTTTTATGCCCTGTCTCATCCCCCTGATGTCCGAATACTGCATAATGAAGCACATCTCTGTTGATGCGTGCTGCCGCTAAAATACATGAAGTCATTATGAATCCATCCACTAGAATAATCATTCCGAGCTCGGCAGCTTTTAGCATCCCCCCCACAGTCATAACCATCTCGAAGCCGCCAAAATGACGCATTACATCAATAGTAGTACCATCTCCCTGATAATTATCGGTAGCTTGTCTGAGAATTTTATATTTATGTTCAATAATTGTTCTGGCATGATCCGATCCCGCCCCAACACAGTCACGCAAAAGTATACCCGTAAATGTATTCATCCAGATGGCAGACGATGAGGTATTGGTTATTCCCATTTCGCCAAAACATACCACATTGGAGCCTTCATCGTAACATTGCTGAACCACTTCAGCTCCAACTTCGATAGCTTGATCGAATTCATCCATCAACATGGCAGGCTGATACAAATAGCTTCGGGTTCCTTTTCTGATTTTTCGATGTATAATCCGGTCGTCTGTCAGATCGAAATCGTAGTTAACACCTCCATCTACCACTTTCAATTTAAAGCCATGTTGACGTGCCAGAAAATTGACTCCTGCTCCACCTTCCAGAAAGTTATATATCATTTGTCTGGTTACTTCCTGAGGCGATGGGCTTACCCCTTCTTCAGCAATACCATGATCGGCTGCAAAAACTATATGTACAGGATTATTTAATGACGGCGTAAGTGTTTGTTGTATCCAGCCTATTTGAAGAGCTAATTTCTCTAAAATACCCAGAGAGCCTTTAGGCTTAGTAAGATTATCTATTTTATCTTGAATTGCAGAGAGAATACCTTCATCAGGCGTTTTGATATTAAATTGAAGCATAGTTTAAGTAATCAACATTTACATTATTCGATCAGATAACAAAGGTATTATTTTAGGCGAAAAGGAGAGTTTAATATTGCTAAAATAAAAAAAGCAAATACCGATAAAATATACTAAATTATAATACTATAATAATAAAACCAACAAAGATGTATACTAAAATAGAATACAGTAATACAAGTAAATTATTTGATAAAAAAAGACTTGAAATGAGGGAAGTAAGCGATCTGATAAAAATATAGAGGAATGAAAATATTAAAATGGGTATAGGTAACCGCCCAGATCTTATACAAAGAAACACTTTTCATGCTAAAATAGCAAATAATCAGCTTAATAAATAAGCCTATGATATTAAATAATATAAATCCAGAATAACACAACATAAACAATTTATAATCAACAAATTAAAGCAAGAAGATAAACTACAGTCCGAATATGAAAACTATAAAGAAGCAATAGAAAATAATCTCCATTATATGGTATAGAGAAATAGAATGTAGAATAAACCTCGGAAATACAAACTTCTTATTTACAAATAGATACAATACTTTTAGAAAATTTAGCCGATGCAGATTACAAAACAAATCTCATGATTATTTCATTCATGTAATTTTATAAAAATTGAAAGTAAAAAATATATAGATCTTTAAAAATTAGAGAATTAGGAATATAAATTCACAACGACTGATAAAAATAAGGAATATTTTAATCTCTCTGAGAATTGAATATTTAAAATCTTTCTAACATATACCCGTAAATATCGAATTTATAGAATAGAAAAAACAGCGATTTTATTCAAGATATATAGCAATATACACTCCAGTCTGATAATAAATTTAGTTGCAGCAACTTATTTTATCTGCAAAAAATCATGCATAGAACAAAAATGCAATAATGATAATTCCATAAAAATAAAGCATGAAGTATTTACCTAAATATAATACTATAATAAGATAGGATATATATACAAAATCACTATATTATAATAGGATAATTACAGACATAAACATCTTATTAACAAGCAATTAAATAACAACAAAAAAAATTAGTAAAACCAGAACAGATACACGATAAAAAACTAAAATGAGATAGTATAACACGAAAGAACTGATATAAAGACACAATAAATTAGTATTAAGAAAACACCGAATCTCTTATATATAACACTATAATAATAAACAAAAATAGCTCATTAATAAGACATTAACAAAACAAACAGAAATTTCATCAAATAGCCCTAAAAATAGATACAATACCATACTTGAATAACCTGGATAACATAGCTCATAATAGTACAAGTTTTGTATTTTTGTGCAATTTTAATAATTAATAGAAATGTCGAATACAATACAAGAGCGTTCCTTAGAGAAAATCAGATTAGGAGTGCTTACATTTTTCTTATGTCAAGGCTTATGCTTTGCCAGTTGGGCGAGTCGGATACCCGATATCAAAGATGCCCTGCAAGTAAGTGACACCTTTATATGGGGACTTATATTATTTATGATACCTGTAGGTAAGTTTCTGGCTATTCCTTTAGCCGGGTATACTGTATCTAAATTCGGTAGCCGTATTATGGTTCAGATAGCTATTTTAGGATATGCACTATCCTTATTTCTGATTGGTATAAGCTCTAACATTTACATATTAGGTACATGCCTGTTTTTATTCGGTATATTTTGGAATCTCACCGACATATCTCTAAACACTCAGGCAATAGGTATTGAGAAGATCTTCGGTAAAACCATTATGGGATCTTTTCACGGTGCATGGAGTTTAGCTGCTTGTTTTGGTGCAGTTATAGGATTTGCTATGATAAATTTCCAAATCAGTCATGCTTACCACTTCACAGGAATACTTGCACTGATTATACTATCGTGGCTTTTGAACAAATCGGTGTTACAACCCGACTTAAAAACGAGCCCTGTAATAGAAGAAATAAAATCGATAGAAGAAACTCCAAAGAAAAAACTGAAAATGCCCGAACTGATACTGATTCAATTGGGTATTATCGGGTTGTGTGCATTGATCGTAGAAAGTGCCATGTTTGACTGGGGAGGTATATATTTTGAGTCTATCGTAAAAGCTCCTAAATCTTTACAAATAGGATTCCTTGTATTTATGATCATGATGACTACAGGACGTTTCCTGACGAACAAAGCATATCAACTTTTTGGAAAACAACGTACGATACAAATAGCAGGTGCCCTTATATTTATAGGTATGTTTATATCTGCTCTGTTTCCAAGTATCATACTATGTTCTTTAGGTTTTATGTGTGTAGGTCTGGGTATTTCGTGTATGGTTCCTACCATATATAGTGTTGTTGGCGAGAAGTCGAAGATGCCAACAAGTATTGCTTTGACAATACTTTCAACAATAAGCTTTGTAGGTTCATTAGTCGCACCTTTGCTTATCGGGTCTATATCACAGAGCCTGAATATGAAATATGCATATATTTTAGTAGGTTTACTTGGTTTGGTTATAGTAGCACTTACTACCTTTACTAATGCAATGAAAGAAAGATCTTAAACTTTTTATTTATAGAGATATCATAAAACTACATAAAAAAAGGTTGCCCCGAAACGGACAACCTTTTTCTATTTTTCGCTTTTACTTTATTTAAAAGACCAAACTGGCTAATACTTCTGCATCCGGCAATTTAGCTTCTCTGGTTTCCATTATCTTCTGAACGTCTGCTTCGGTTCCTGTAAAAGGTCCGAATGCTTCAATTTTAATAGTTGCAACGGCGGCTGCAAATTTGGCCGATTCTTCCATGCTGGCTCCTTTGGCTCTCTTGTATAAATATCCTGCCATATAAGTATCACCGCATCCTGTGGCATCCACTACATCTGCATGATAAGCCGGAACCATTGTAAAGTCTTTACCATCATAGATAACCGATCCCATGCTGCCTAATGTGAGCAATACTTCTTTTACACCCCATTTGTATAACATACGCCCGGCTTCGTAAACATCGGTTGTGCCTGTAATGACTTTCATCTCCATCTCGTTTGCTTTAAGTACATCAACATACTGCAACACTTCGAGCTTATCAGTCCAGTCTACAGGATGAACTTCAGTTCCACGCACTTCACGCAAATATCCTTGACAGTCGACAGAAATACGCCCTCTCTTGGATAACTCTTTCACAAAATCAACTGAAAAGTCGTCCGCCATCAATGCCCCGATATGAAAGTATTTGGCATGAATATCCCCCATTACATCCATAGTAAACGGATCGGCTTTGGCTAAAACTCGTTGTGTACGGTTATCCTGATTCTCTCCATATATATTTTCGAAATAGTGACTATGGCTACATATCATAACATTCACAGTCAACCCTTTGGCACGTAATGCTTCTACAGCATTCATTTCCGATTCGGCTAGCCCTGCCACCAATATATAATTGGAATCGAGATTACTCACCGCATTCGAAAAGTAAAAGGAGGCTCCTCCCGACATATAAACAGTATCTTTGGGCGTAACTATTTTATCTAACGTAAGATGCCCTACACAACAAATATCGTAATTAGTCATTATTAAAAATTGATTATTTCTAAGCTTATAAGCCTTGTTATTATTTCACAAGTATAAGGACTTAAGCCCATTATCATTGAAAAACAATCATTAAATACTCTCTTTTATTTCAAATAAGTCCCAAAGATACATTAATCTGATAAAATGAGAGATTAATTATGTCTCTTTTAGAAAATAAGTTGGTTGAACTTGCTTAATTCGGTATTCTCTTGCCATTTTATTACTCGAATATTATAATAAATAATTATTTTTAAGGTTTCGAATCTATTTGTTATTCAGATGTAGGGATATTTACTCACAAAGTGTAAACATATAGGTCGAGCGAAAGAAAAAATACAACAATATATATTTGAATCTACTTAAATAACAATTATGAGAAAACGTTTTTTTTGTGCAAAAGTTGCCGGATTATTGTTTATGTCGATGATCTCCACCAGCAATATTTCCGCACAAAATATTGTAACAATTTTCGGACAAGAAAAGATCGAGAAAACCGACGAGGGAGAGGTATCACACCACTTCCGCAATGGCTTTTTATTACCGGGTGGCACTAACCCCGGAACATTGTTTAATGGACAAGATATGATCGGCTGGCTATATGCTACCGGAAAGTTTACAACCCCTGCAAACAATGCTGCCATTGGGTATTCTTACCCTAATATGGACAGTCAGGTAGAAGATGCATACCTGAAATGGTTAGCACAAAGCAATGGAGAAAAAGCCATGGAAGCACTTCCTCAATGGACATGGGCTGCTATGGAAGCCGATTCGACCGGATTGTTTAAACGTCCCGAGATGCGTTCTGCTTTTTTATACACATCTTATGATTCTCCCAAAGAACAAATAGTTTTATTGGAAACAACGGGAGGAACACGTACATATGTAAACGGAATGCCTCACGAAGGCGATCATTACGATTTTGGTTATACTCTGACTCCGATTAAACTCAAGAAAGGACTTAATGAGTTTGTTTATACACCGGGGCGGTTTGGCAAGGTGGCATCTAAATTGGTGAAACCCGATAAGCCTGTTATGTTCACCAAACGTGACATGACCATTCCCGATATTATTATCGGAGAAGATGACTCTAAATGGGCTGCGATCCGGGTAATAAACTCAACCGAAAAACCGTTGCAGGGATTAACGATACGTGCTACACTTCCCGACGGTCGTAAAGAAGAGTATAAAACTCAAGATGTAATGCAACTGTCTGTAAGAAAGTTAAGATATAAAATTCCAGCTCTGGCAAATGGTAAATCTGCAGACGAAAAGGTTACAGCGAAAATAGAGTTACTGGATAAATCGGGAAAAGTGATCGACCAGACAGAGGTTGAATTACGTCAGGTTTTACCCTCGGCTCATCACGAGCGTACCTTTGTGAGTGGTATAGATGGTAGTGTACAATATTTTAGTGTTGCTCCTGCCATACGTAACAATCAGAAAGATACAAAAGCAATGGTGCTTACGGTACACGGAGCAGGTGTAGAAGCCCGCAATCAGGCGAGAGCATACAAATCGAAAGATTGGACAGACATTATTGCCGCAACCAATCGCCGTCCTTACGGTTTTAACTGGGAAGAATGGGGTCGCATGGATGCTCTGGAAGTTTTAGCAGAAGCTAAACGTATATATCAGCCTGACAATTCGAAAATATATCTCACAGGTCACTCCATGGGCGGACATGGCTCGTGGTTTCTGGGAACAACTTACCCCGATAAGTTCGCAGCAGTTGCACCGTCGGCAGGTTATCCCGATATTGCTGCCTACGGAAGAGGAAGAGGTGACGATATGCATGATAAGAATTCAAACTACGACGCATTCAAGCGTGGAGGCAACGGAGGTCGTGTTATTTCCTTAGCTCCCAACTTGAAACAATCGGGAGTATATATATTTCACGGAAGTGCCGACAGTGTTGTTTCTCCTTCACAAGCTCGCCGTATGCGTGAAGTTTTAGGCAAATTCCATCCGGATTTCTGCTACTACGAATATCCGGGAGGTGAACATTGGTTTGGCGATAATAGTGTTGACTGGCCTCCTATTTTCGAATTCTTCTCTCGTCATTCTATTCCTCAGGCTAAGGATGTTAAAGAGATCGATTTTCACACAGCATCTCCTGCAATTTCTCCTACGGATTATTGGGTGAATGTTGAACAACAAATCAAGCCATACGACTTTAGTAATGTAAAAGTCAACTTGAATAACGATACAATAAAGGTTACCCAAATAGAAAACGTTGCCTTGCTGGTTCTTGATATTCCTGCATTGGCTCTGCCTAATGCACAAGCGACAATTGATATTGCAGGACAAACATTATCTGTTCCTACCGCTAAAAAAGCAATTTTAGCTCTTGAAGCTGATAAATGGCTGATAAAAGATGGAATGAACCTAAAGCATAAATACTCGGCACGTTATGGTGGATTCAAAAACGCTTATACCAATAACGTTGTATTTGTATATTCGACAAACGGAACGGCTAAAGAAAACGAGTGGTATCAAAATAAAGCTCGTTTTGATGCAGAAACGTTCTATTATCGAGGAAACGGATCAATCGACGTAATCGCAGATACTGAATATTCTGTAGCTAAATACCCTGATCGTAATGTCGTAATCTACGGAAACAAAGATAACAACCATGCTTGGTCTGTGCTGCTAAAAAACAGTCCTATTCAAGTTGGCAAAGGAGTAATTACAGCCGGCGGACGAACTTTTACGGGGGATGATCTGGGTACTTATTTCGTTTATCCGCATCCAAACAGCAATACTGCCTCGGTTGGTGTTGTTGCCGGAACAGGTGATGCAGGTATGCGTGCTACATCTCCGAACAATTATATATCGGGGATCACGGGCTTTCCTGATCTGATGATCTATCGTGCAGATGTTCTGAAAGATGGATTGACTGGGATGGAAGTTGCAGGATTTTTTGATAATGACTGGACTTTGACAAATCTGGATTTCTAAAATAATCACCTCTAATAATAAAAAAGTCGGTATGAAGCATTTCATATCGACTTTCTTTGTTAAAGAATCCCTACCCTATCAATTTTATAGATTATATTTGTAAAATACAATTTACCCCAATACTATACATATTATACCTCTATTTCTAAAAAATATAAATACTATGAAATACTTTATTTACCTAATGTTCCTGGCTTTATTTATCACGTCATGCTCCGAATCAACTAACAATATAGATACAGATGACGACAATGGACAAGAATTGACTAGTCAAAACATTGATATTAAACTGAATATTAAACAAAATACAGGAAATATTTTCCAGTTATTAGAGTTTAGTTTATATTCTGAGAAAGGTTTTACATTATTAGATGCAAGAAACACCTATGATTCTTTAGTATGGACTATACCTAATCTGGGAAGATTCCATATTTTCAACAGAAGTTCTTTTACATTTGCGTGGTCTCAGAATTTCTTTCTCTCGGGTAAATACACATCCATTTTACAAGGCTATAAAGATAATAAGTCCATAAAAGCCGATACTGCTTATATTACTATCCGTAATGATAAAGACTTCTTAGGCTACAATTGGAAAGACATAACTAAACCTTTAGGATACAGCACTGGTTATGCAGATGTTTTATCTGATCATTATACTTTTGCAACTTATCAATCAATAAAAGATAGTATTCCATCTATCACCTTATTTCTATTAAATGAAGGAAAAGATGATGAGAAAACTTTCTCTCAAAAAAGTGAAAAAATTCTATCGGACTATATCAACACATTATATTCTGAACCAACATATACGGAAAAACAAAACGAGCTACTCACAAAAGAATATAACAAACTATTTAACAACAAAAAAGAAGGAGTAAAACCTCTTAGTATATGGATTACTCCTACTGCCAGAATTGTACTTTACTCAGATCTTGATGAATACCGTGGATATAATGAATACAGAATCCAAGCAGAGCCTAATTAAGTAATTTCAATTATTGAACGATATATTTTGTTGGAAAGGGCAGATCTATACGTCTGTCGTAAATAGGTGAACACACAGCTTCACCTATACAGCCAAAGAAACAAATAGCTCTTTGAACTTAAAATTGCTCAGATCGCTATGATTTGACAAATTCATATATTATCTTTACCTCAGTTTTTGGTGTCATTTTCTGTATCCACAGACAATGATGAAAAGGGAATCAGGTGAAAATCCTGAACAGACCCGCTGCTGTAAGCTCTACAACAGTCTTTAAACAAATCTTACGCCACTGTTTTGTATGATAAAACGGGAAGGAGTTTAAGGATAGAGTAAGTCAGAAGACCTGCCAATATTTTAAAGTATCAATCCTCTCGGGTTTTAGAGGTGCAATCAATCGTGAATTTTATAACGGTATTTATTTTTTAGAAATAACAACAATCTTAGACATATAGAGATTGTTAGATTTACTTTTCAGACTTGTTTACAAAACAGTTTGGCTATGTTCTAAAATTTCTGAAGAAAATATCTGTTTGCAATACTTTTTCAAACGAATAATTACATACGTGGAAACAGACAAAATGATTCAGGCTGATCGGTTTGCCAAACTTATACTCGATATGAGTACTCTCTTGCTATCGTCAGGGGCACATTGTGGACGTATCAACCGTAATGTACAACGCTTTGCTGATACTTGGCATTTTAAAACCGATCTATTTATTTCTTTCACTGGAATTTCGGTAACAGTTGTTGACATAAACAATCGTGAAAACAAAGCAACTATCAATCGTCAAGCTACTACGCACGGTGTGCATTATGGCATTCTCACTGAAATAAGCTTATTATCATGGAAAGCTTATGATGAAAAGATGTCTATAGATGAAGTTGAAAAACAGCTTTCGGACATTCATTATACTCCACAACACAATAAATGGCTTATCCGTATCGGTATCGGGGTTGCTTGTGCATCGCTTTGTATACTTGCTGGGGGTGACTGGATAAACGGCTGCATTGCATTTATAGCTGCAACAATCGGTTTAATTACGAGGCAACAAGTTATTAAATGGAGATTTAACGCTATGATAGCAATCTTATTGTCAGCTTTTGTTACAACAATGATATCGGGAATGGATATGCTGTATCACATCGGACAATCTCCCGAAAAAACGATTGCAACTTCTGTTTTGTTTTTAATTCCCGGTGTTCCACTTATTAATTCGGTTATAGACCTTTTCGAAGGATATTTACCTACAGCATTGGCACGTGGAGCATTTGGCGGTTTTGTACTACTTTGCATTGCAGTTGGCATGTCGCTCAGCATATCATTAATAGGAGTAAGTAATTTTTAAAAGTAAATCAACATGACCGATTTTATATTTTCGATGTTTAAAGATATTGCTTTTGCATGTCTGGTAGCTCTTGGATTTGCCTTGCTATTCGAAACCCCCAAACGTGTTTTATATGTAGCAGGTCTGCTAGGCGGAATAGGACATTGCATCCGCTTCATCTTTCTTTATTTCGATTGCGGGTTAGTATCCTCTACTCTTGCGGGATGTATCTTTATTGGCATTGCCGGTATATATTGTGCTCATAAAGTGCATACTCCACCTGTCGTGTTTACAATGCCTGCATGTATTACCATGATTCCCGGATTGTATGCTTACCGCACAATGATGGGATGGATCAAAATTTACACAGATGGTTTATCTACTCAAGAACCTTATATTTTACAAGAAACAGCGTATAATTTTATACTCACCTCATCTTTATTATTTTCTCTGGCAATAGGAATATGTGTAGGAGCATTATTTTTCAGGAAAAAGAGTGCTAAAGAAATTAAACTCGGAAAAACACTATCGATTAAATCCGAATAATTACATAGATAGTTTCTAATTATAGTATTTTGTATAGAAAGCCCTGAGCAGTGATTGTTCGGGGCTTTTCCTTTAAATAAGAATAAAACCGAAAAGTTTATATCCGAAATAAAAGGTAAACTCTCAATTTTTTTATTATTTTTGTTTCAGATTTTGGTGGCATCAATCCATTTTACGGATATATGCTGAAAAGAGAATCAGGTGAAATTCCTGAACAGACCCGCTGCTGTAAGCTCTACAACAGTCTTTGAACAAATCTCACACCACTGTTTCGAATCAAGAAATGGGAAGGATGTTCGACAGACAGAGTAAGTCAGAAGACCTGCCAAAATAAATATTCGTTAGAAGCTTTCGAGGAATAAGGCTGAAAACGCACAACAAGACAGATATACATTTACAGATCAAACAAGTCTTCATAGCTTCTATCAAGCTACATGCAATGCTATATCTCAGTCATAAAAGCGTTTACATATATCCTCTAATTGAATTATCGCAATAAAATTATTACGATAGTTTCTGTTAGCAGTAAGAAATATTGGAATATTTTGAAAGATATTCCGCTGTGGTGTTTTAGTATTTGGAAAGCCCTAAGCAGTGATGCTTGGGGCTTTTCATATATAAATAAACACCTTCAACCATACAAAAGGTGAAGGTGTTCTTTTAACTAATACATAAAGTAAGTTGGAAGTTCATAGAAAAGTCCACAGTCTTCACAGACGATGGACTTTTCGCATTCTTTATCCTTTTTAACCTAGTAATAAAAAGGCGTTAGTGTATGTAAAACATATAAATGATAAAATTGTTCTTTGACAGGAGAAAAAAAACAAAAAAAACAGATAAAATCCTTCCCGTTAATTATAATTCTTCCAATAAATCACCGATGTTTTATTGGCATTTAACCCGGGATTTCCCTGCAATGTCCATCTGACATTCGCTTCATCACCTGTCGGTAAATGGGAAATTTTAAAAACGACTTTATCTCCGGCAGTAAAATTAGCCCCCAGTGTCGCAGTTGCTGTAATGGGTACTCCCGTTGAGTAAACCGGTAGATCCAATTCAACCACATCCTTCGGCGTATACACATTCGTTGCCGAATTATAGGTCATACACCATAAATAATAGATGCCGACAAAGACATTATTAGTGGTATTAGATGTCCGTCCGTACATTCTAAAGGAAAAATTATATCCACCTGTTTCCGGAATATCTATAGGTCCGCCAAAATTCATTAATACTGTTTTTTCCGGCTCGATAGCATTTGCAGTGACTGTAGTAACCGAAGTTTGCAAATCACGATATGTCAAAAACATATTTGAAAAACCTGAATTATACAGGTAACACCATTTTACACCATCGTAAAGGTATAAGCCGGGTATAACCATATTAGCGCCCGTAGTAGTAGCTGTATTATAAACGATCATACCCGCGACAGGTGATGCAACGGTAATATTATCGGACGTAGAAGTAAGTGCTACCCTGTTAGGTAAAAAAGCAGACTGAGAACTTCCTAATTCAATTTGAGCACCTGTAGTAATATCGGGGAGCTTACCGAGAGCTATTTTTAAATGCCCTCCTGATTGGGCAGCAACCCAATCGTTGATAAGAATATTATCGCCTTTTCCATCTATATGAAATAAGGTCTGAGGAGTTTCTGTAAAAACACCTATTTGACCATATATCAAAGATAAAGAAGACACAAATTGTAACAATAACAGTATATATATTTTTTTCATTGCTAGCTTTATTATACGTTAATATTATGATTTGAGAGATCAGTTTTTCCAATAAATTAATGATGTTTTATCGGCTCTTAACCCGGGATGTGATATGAGATTGATAGTAGGAGAACCCGAAGGAGTTGCTAATCTTAACGTAATCTGATCTCCAACGTTTAAAACGGGAGACATTAAAACCAATGTATAGGTAATAACTGCTCCATTGTAACTAAAAGGAATCACAACCTCCTGAAAGTCTATTAAACTTGTACCGTTTTTCACCAGATACAAATATCCGACACCACGTTGGTAAGCACCACCTGTGTAAGAAGTATTTCCATACAATCTAATAGAAAAAGTATATGTTCCTGTATTGTTGATAGTAATATTCCCCACAGGCAGCACAGTGGCATTTGCCCATTGAGATTGGGCTGAAGCCGAAGCAACCGAAGATGATCTTGTATGAGATTGTAAATCGAGCATATAAATACCTTGTGATGATTGTGGATCAATATCTGATATGCGCCACCAGAGTCCTTCACTCATATAAAATAATCCCGGAATAACATTGTCGGGGTATGTTCCGCCCGTATTGGTATTATAAACCAGCATTCCTTCTTTTGGGTTGGGTATTGTAGTTTTATCTTGAACAGATGTAAGCTTTACCCTGTTTAACAAAAATGCTTTATTTGCTGAAGCCAGTTCTAGCTGTGCAGAAGATGATACAGATACAGCCTTGCCTATACTCCAAACTGCTTGATTATAATTATTGGTACTTATTTCGAATTGGTTAGCCGAATTAAGAACGAATTGAGTGCGCGTAGCATCTCTGTTTATCAGGACTTGTGCATCCATAAAACAAGTACTGATACATAATATCGTAATAAAAAATATTTTCATTATAAATTGTCTTTAAGTAGTAGCATTTGGTAAATAATGGTATAATATATTAACATTACATCTTAAGCTATAATACCGGTCGTTTTATACTTAGATTTACTGATAAGCAGGTCTTAAACATCATACCTTCCAATAACTAATATAAGTATACGTTTTATTCAGTTTTCCGGTTGTATATGAGAGAGAAGCCCCCACACGTATTTGAATCTGATCGCCCGCATATGCGGTACATCCCAACACGATACTTGCTGTTATTCGGTTGGATCCTCTATATATAGGTGTATTAAGTTCCGCCACATCGACCTTCGAGAAAGCGGTCTCTCCAACGGTTTTCTTATAAATAAACAGATATATTTGTGGTCTGAGTATTGAGTTTGAAGCATTACCGCCCAATTCTGTCCCTGAAACAGCCGTCATATCCAGATTTAAAGAAAATGCGTAACCGCCATCTTCTTTTATTGTTATACTGCCAAAATCGAGAGTCGATGATTCCAGTGCAGATACTGCATTTGCAGCCTGTAATGCCAAGTCATTTTTCAGTAGTATTTTCTCTCTTAATCCTGTATAACTATTTGTTTGCATTCTAAGCCATTTAGTTCCATTATAAACATAAATACCCGGAATTGTATTATCCGGAAACACACCTCTCCGTCCTGTATTATATACGAGCATTCCTTGTACAGGATTAGGAACTGTAGTCCGGTCTGTTACCGAAGTCAATTCGACCCTGTTGGGTAAGAAGCCCTGATTCGGGTCATTCATCGACAAAGAAGCATTTGCGGCGGGAATAGCCCCCAGAGCAACACTTACACCTCCCTTTCCGTCGTTTGCTACTATAAAATCATCAAGAATCCCGGTACTCCCTACCGTATTCGAGAGTGGATCTATATGAAAAACACCTTGAGGATTTTTGGTGTTTATTCCCACTTGAGCCTGAACAAGAAATGTAGACAAGCCCCATATCAATAATAACTTTTTACCCAATCTGATACTCTTTTTCATCTATACGTTTAGTTTATTAGTGTTTAGTTTAATAAATTCGTGGTTTTGAGAACATAAACAAATATTTAGATTGTAGTTTGCCTCACATATTCCATTTCTCAGAATACTGGCTCTCATGTAGCTCCTGTTTTTAAAAGAAGGCAGTAGCATGTAATCACTACACGCCACTGCCGGACATAGTTGTATCATAAGCAAACGAATCATTCGTGCTGATTTTGAACGACAACAAAAAAACCAATTAGCTACACGAAAGTGCTTGCCAAAACAACTATCAATATATTTATTAGGGAAATTTCTGAAAACAACAGAAGATATGTCCAAAAGACACAATAATAACAAAAGACAGATAATTCTGCCTGTAAATTTAGAAAGTAAGTGGTATTTTAGATGTGAATAGGTATTACTCTCTCTCTCTCTCTCTCTCTCTCTCTCTCTCTCTCTCTCTCTCTCTCTCTAACATTTTAAAGCTCATGACAAAATCTAAATCGTTAAAATTTAAACAATTAGAAATAAATATGTTTGTTAATTTCATTGTCATTATTGCCGTAAACAGTTATTTTACAGAAACAAAGTTAAAAATTTATTCGTATCTTCCAATATAAAATTAAATTAAAACAACCTTTCTTAAATTGTACAACCCACACAATATATATCATACAACTTGATTATTACGCATAAATATTCATCTTATTTTTTTAATTTAAAATATAAGAAAAGGCGACAGAATAAAATAAATATTTAACAACTCTCTGTCTCTTTCATTAAATAAGATTTTAAATATTTTTTATTCATTTTTATTATAATATTTCGGGCAAATTTCTTTGATCGAATAAGTATTTAGTTAAATTTGCAATAAATATTCATAGAATATTACCATTAAGTAAAGAATAAATTTATTAACCTCTAATACCGTTTACATTCTAATACATTCATTCTTCAGACTAAACAAATAAATCTAAAAATAATTACAGCACAAAAACAACTAAACGTATGAAAAAGTTAAGGATAATATGTCTTGCTTCAACTTTTTTGCTTGGGTTACCTATGCTTAATGCCCAAAAGAAAAACACACAAGTTGAACTTGAAGTGCAACAGCCATCCTCTAATCAGGATAAATCTCTGAAAAGAAAAGTAGCTATTGCCCGGTTCTCGAATGAAACATTGTATGGCAAAGGTATTTTCTATGACCGCGACCATGACCCTATGGCAAAACAAGCCTTAGATATTCTCTCGAATAAACTTGCATCTACCGGTAAGTTTATACTTCTTGAGCGTTCAGATCTGGATAAGATATTAGACGAAAATGACAATAATAACAATGGGTTTAAAGGAACTGGTGCCGATTATATTATAGTAGGCTCTATCACCGAATTTGGAAGAAAGAATATTGGAGATGCCAACCTTATTTCGCGAACTAAAACTCAAGTTGCAGAAGCCGCTGTTAGCTTGCGTTTGATAGATGTTTCGACAGGGCAGATCATATACTCGGAAGAAGCAAAAGGAGAAGCCGAACTTAAAAGTAAATCAACATTAGGCGTGGGTGCTTCTGCTGATTTTGATATATCACTTAGCGATAAAGCTATATCGGCTGCTATTTCAAAACTTGTTGAAAATGTGATCAACAATTGCATGGACAGACCATGGAGAGCTTATTTCTTAACTGTAGACGATGGAAACTTGTTTGTAACAGGAGGCAAGAGTCAGGGCTTAGCCGTAGGACAAGAATTTATAGTAAAAGAGAAAGGCAAAGTTGTCAAAAATCCGCAAACAGGATTAAATATGGAGTTACCAGGTAAAGAAGCCGGCAGAATAAAAATAACCTTTACCGGAGGTGATAATCCCGAATCGGAATTCTCAATTGTTGAATTTATTCAAGGAAGCATAGATCATAATAAATTAGAAAATTATTACATAGAAGAAATAAAAATATGAAAACACACATCTGGTTATTAGCACTTCTGGTATTGGTCCTGGGTGCATGTTCAGTAGGAAGAACAACCGAATCGAGAGGTCTCGAGAATCAAGCTTACCTTCAGTTTGTAAGAGGAAACACCGATAAATACTCGGATGGAGTAGACGTATACATTGATGATGCACTGCCATTCAAAGCTAAGGTTGACAAGGTCGATTCCCGTACTGTAAAAGGCAATACTTATGTAATAAAAAGCGGCAAGCGACATCTAAAAGTCGAATATCACGGTAAAGTGTTATACGAAAAAGAAATTGTAGTAACCACTCAGGAAACTCGCAAAGTACAATTACCTTAAGCTAAATAAACAATAAATACACAACCCGGACTATGAGAAAATTAATTATTCCCATAATTGCACTTGCGTGCTTATCTATGGCGGCAAGTTGCACATCATCAAAAAAAACATTGTATACTTGGGGCGATTATCAGAACGAATCGTATGACTACATGAAAAATGGTACAGACAAAAGCTTGGACGACCTCTTAAAAGCATACGAAAGTATCATAAATAACCAAAAAGGAACCAGACAAACCGTACCCCCCGGAGTATGTGCCGATTATGGTTATTTTTTGGTAATGAAGGGACAAAAAGAAAAGGGCTTGGAAATGATGAAGAAAGAAATAGCCTTATATCCCGAATCAGCTGTGTTTGTTACTCGAATCATTAATAAACTTGAAAAATGAAAAACATAAATATAACTTTCTTTGCACTTTTAGCAAGTATCTTTTTACTTTCTTCATGTGGAACGACTAAGCCGACTCATTCTAAGGAAGAGATGTATGGTGCATTATATAACGACCATCCTACGAGTATTGCCATAATGCCCCCCATTAACAGAACCAATAATGTTGAAGCTAAAGAGTTCTTTTATCTGACTTTATCTCAACCGTTAAGTGAACAAGGGTATTATGTATTTCCTCCATTCTTAACGATGGAAATGTTTAAAACCGAAAGCGCCTATGATGCCGAACAGTTTATAAATGGACCTTTAGGCAAATTTAAAGAAGTTCTTGGGGCTGACGCTGTATTGTTTACAACAATTAATAAATGGGAAAAGAAAGCAGGGCTGGCCAATACTGTCAATGTTGAGGTTGAATACTCTTTAAGATCTACCCAAAACAACGAAGAATTATTTTACCGCAAGGGTAACATTATCTACGATGCATCGATAAGTTCTTCAGGAGGCGGTTTGATGGGAGCATTGGTTAATATGGCTGCGTCTGCAATCAACACGGCAGCAACTAACCATATCAAAGTAGCACGGGCTTGTAATAATTTCATTCTCTCCGATACTCCTGCCGGAACATACAGTCCTAATTTCGGACAAGACAGATCATCACTGGCAGGTGATAAAGAATTTACTCAAACGATAAAATAAAAGATAAGTTTACTGATACAAATATCCCCTCCGTACACTTCAGAGGGGATATTTATTTATTTGAAGGCTGACACAAATTCACCTGTAGGTTCAATTTCACTATAAATGTATAGTACATTGCCCAAAGGATCGAGTATGGCAAAAGACCTATCCCCCCAAGGATTATCCACCAAAGGTCTTACCGCTTTTAACCCCTCTCTCACAATCAATCGCTGATATTCTTCATCTACATTCTTAACACAGAAATTTAGGGTAATTCCTTTTTCTTCGAAAATAGCCTCATTACCTTGCGGAGCCATAAAAGAAAGTGCAAACTGTTTTCTATCGCCAAATGCGACAACTGAATACCAGTCATAATCGAATGTAACAACTGCCCCCATATACTTCACATAAAACTCTTTGCATGCTGCCGCCTTAATTGTATGAAAACATACAGATAAATCCTTTATATCCATTTCTACTTATTATTGATTAAGAGGCAAAGTTATAGGTTCTTTAAGTTTTGGTATTGTAAAAATCGGACACTATTACTCAAATCTATTTTAGACGGAGTCACGCCTGTATATCTTTTGAATTCTTTGATGAAATGTGCCTGATCGAAATAACCTTGATAATTGCTTAAATCTCCTTTTATTAAATCAACATTATTACTGAAACGAATTATCTGAGCATAATCTTTTGTGCCTATTCCAAGTAAATCTGTAACTTTTCGTTGCATCTGGCGCGTACTCAAACCAATTGAATCTGAAATAGTTTGTACAGATATTATCCCCCTATAGCGTTCAATTAAATGAAAAAGTGCAGCTAGTCTTTTATCTTGTTTTTGGTGATTTATTTTTAGTTTTAATAGAAACTGGGAATCAAGATAGCTAAAAATCATATTTTTCGAGCCATCCAAATTTTCATTTAATATATTAGAATTCAGATGCCAGTCGGATAATTCTACAGAAGCCGTACCATTAAGTAAATCGCCAATACCTATCTCCAGTAATACAGATAAAGCCATAGGCTTAAAACGAATACCTATAACATTCCATTTATTGCGCTGCACTGTTATGGCTTTACTCCAAATACCAACCAAAGTAGTATTTTCGATACAATTGTTCTGTAACGAGATAATCATATCAAAATAACCATCAGGAATTATATCGAAAGGCCGGTCTGTTGCTTCGTCACACTCAAAACTCCAATATACCTTTATGTAATCCTGCAACAGTGGATGAGGCTGATATTCGCGATATGTAACAAGAGATTGTTGCATATACTCAACTTAAATTCAAAAAAGGAATAAAGATCAAACCGAGAAATCAAATCTGTCTAATTTTGTCTTTTCGTATATATTACGATCAAATAGATATAACATGGCAGGTTTGTGGCTAACATTTTCCTGACGTTTTCCAGAAGGAATCAAGTATTTCATATTAGAAATTTTACGTCTGAAGTTGCGTTTATCAAAACTAGTATCTAAGATTATTTCATAAAGAGTCTGCAATTCGGTTAATGTAAATAGTTCAGGTAATAACTCAAACAGGATAGGCTGATTTAGCAAGTCCTCACGCAATTTCATCAATGCAGCATCCAATATATCTTTATGATCATAGATCAACTCCTTTACTTCCGACACCTTATGCCAGCGAGCCACGTTGTAAAGATGCGAAGCATCTATATCGGATATATTAACCAACGAATAGTAGGCAACGGTTACTACCCTGTTATCTCCTACTCCCTGCTCTTTTTTCCATTTATAATCTCTATCACGTAACTTAAGTCGATTAACATTACTAAATACACTTAACTGTTTTAAATAGACATCCTCGGTAATTCCACTCTGTTCACGCAATATACGAACAGCTGTCTCTTCGGTTGTTTCGTCTCTTAAAACATGGTTTCCCGGAAGTTTCCATTCCTCATAAATGCGTCCCCTGTAATTAATAAACTCCTGACGGAGCAATACCCTCAAAGCATTTCTCTCATAGCCAAACACAACACAGTCAACAGATATATTCTTAAGAATATTAGATGCACTCATTAGGAAGTGTATATATAGTTAAAGGAATAATAAATAATTATTGCCACATTTTATACTCATAATGGTCTATAGTTATTACACTTACCACAGCAATAAAATGTCTTTGACCTTAATTTAGACAAAATTAAACTTTTTTTTGTATCCAGCATCTTTTTATGCAAAAAAACATACCGTGTTTTTAAAACACTAAGAAAATACTAAAATTACACTTAGCTTAGTGTAGATTTAACAACTAAAATTCGTTTTTTTCAGAAAATATTATTCACCTTTGTACAGAAACCTAAACATTGTTTAACCAAAATACCATATTGTTATGATTACTAACACCTTAAGCAATACATACCGGGTCTTAGCTCTACTATTTACCTTAAATAGAAGTCTTTTTGCTTCTAAAAGGCATTAATCTGATAAAATATAAACAACCTATAACAATCATTCAAACCGTATGGATTGGTGTTCGATTACGGCTTGAAAACAAATCTCAGCTATAAATTTAATTTTAAATGGCAATTTAAATCTTGGAATCTATGAACAGTAAGAAAAAAATGAGACTAATGGAGTCTTGGCAAAAAACTTGCCTGGCAATAATGTTGCTCTTGCTTCCGGCACTTGCCTTTGCACAATCCGTTCAGGTAACGGGTAATGTGAAGGATCAGGCGGGAGAGGCAATTATTGGTGCTACAGTTGTTGTAAAAGGCAATACCGCTACAGGTACTGTTACCGATTTTGACGGTAATTACTCAATATCCGTGCCGGGTAATGCTACTCTTGTATTCAGTTATTTAGGAATGGAAACAGCTGAAGTGGCTGTTAACAGACAAAAAACAATCGATGTTACATTAAAAGACGACAGCAAATCGTTAGACGAAGTTGTAGTAGTAGGTTATGGAACCATGCGAAAAAAAGACCTTACTACTGCTGTAGCCAGCGTATCTTCGAAAGAATGGGCAGACCGTCCTGTTATTTCGGCACAACAAGCCCTGCAAGGTAAAGCTGCCGGTGTACAGGTAGTTCAACCTTCAGGAAAACCGGGTGCAGGCCTTACCGTACGTGTACGTGGTACTACGTCGCTAAATGCCGGTAATGATCCACTATATGTTGTAGACGGTATACCGACTAATGACATCAGCAATATATCGCCTACTGATATCGAAAGTTTACAAATTTTGAAAGATGCTTCTTCGGCAGCCATATATGGTGCACGTGCAGCTAACGGTGTGGTTTTGATTACAACTAAACAAGGCTCTGCGGGCAGATCGGAAGTAAGTGTATCAATGTTTGCAGGATTTTCTAATGTGGCAAAAACGATCAAAACATTAAATACAACCCAATACTATGATTTATTGGATGAGATATATGGTGTAGGCTATTCAGACAGGACAAAAAACACTTACACCAATTGGAGTGACGAAATGTATAGCACAGGTGTAAAACAAAACTACCAGGTATCTTTATCAGGTGGTACAGATAAAGTTAACTATTTCATTTCGGGAGGTTATCAAGACGAAAGCGGTATTATTAAACCTGCATCTTATGACCGGTATTCATTCAGAAGCAACACCAGTGCACAGACCAAAGATTGGTTAAAAGTGACATCGAATGTGAGCTTTGCTAAAACTTCGCGCCGTGATGTGGCCGATAATGCCAACTCTGGACGTGGCGGGGTTATTATGTCTATACTAAATACTCCTCCCTTCATGACTAAATGGGATCCAACAGAGCCGGGCTGGTATTACAGAAACCCATATCAAGGATCATGGGAAAACCCATATGCCCAAGCTGATACTTATGACAAAAACTCCGATTACCGCTTTATGGGTAATGTTGGTCTAGATTTCATCATTACTAAAGACTTACACTTCAAGCCAAGTTTTGCTCTTGATTACACAGCTCACAAATGGGATAAATTTATTGATCCTGTAAAAACCAACTACGGACGAAATTCCAACGGACGTGGCGAGCATGCTGATGACGAATATTCGACATGGTTAAGTGAAAACATTATCACTTACGATAAAAAATTTGATGGCAAACACAACCTGTCCTTATTAGGTGGTGCTACTTTCCAAAAATACAATCATAGCAATAGCTATATGTCTGTTGAAGATTTTGTAAAAGGTGCAAACTTCGAGACTATGACTTTAAATATGGCAAATAAGATCAACAGTGCAACTACATCTAAAGATGCCAACACATTGGTATCATTTCTTGGACGTGTACAATATGATTACCAAAGCCGATATCTATTTACAGCCAATATTCGTGCCGACGGTTCTTCGAAACTTGCTCCGGGCAACCGCTGGGGCTACTTCCCATCTGTATCGGGAGGATGGAGATTCTCAAGCGAAGAATTCTTCATGCCATTGACCAATGTTGTAAACGATGCTAAATTGAGGTTGGCATGGGGACAAAACGGTAATCAAAATGGTATTGGCAACTACGATTACTACCAAAAGTATGATATCAGCAGAACTGAGCAAACAACAGGTACTGCACCTACAGGACCTAATATTAATGTGGGCAGATATGGTAACCGCAATCTTAAATGGGAAACAACGACCCAGATTAACCTTGGATTAGATCTTAGTCTATTCAACTCAAGATTAACTGCCGAATTTGATGTCTATCACAAAAAAACAACCGATTTGTTACTTTACATCACACTACCTTCTTCTGTTGGACGCGACCTTCCGATGAGAAACGACGGAGAGATGATTAACAAAGGTTTTGAGTTTAATATCACAGGTCATATACTTACAGGAACCGTAACTTGGGATGCTTCTGCAAATATGTCATTTAACAGAAATAAATTATCAAAATTAGGTCTTACTCCCGAATATACTACAGCCAAAATAGAAAGTAACAACTCCGATGTTATTATCATGAGGGAAGGGCTTCCTTTGGGCAGTTTCTATGGCTATATTTCAGACGGAGTTGATCCTGAAACAGGAGACATAAAATACCGTGACTTAAACAACAATGGAATCACTGGTAGTGCCGACCCCAATGACAGAACAGTTATAGGTAATGCTCAACCCGATTTCACTTACGGCTTCACTAATAACGTAAGCTGGAAAAACTTCACTTTGTCTGCATTCATACAGGGATCATACGGAAATGACATCTACAATGCCACAAGAATAGATTCAGAAGGTATGTTTGACCAAAAAAACCAAACTACGACTGTTCTAAATCGTTGGATGCGTCCGGGTATGGTTTCTGATGTACCCAGAGCTGTATCGGGAAGCGAAAATGTGTTGAACTCAACACGTTTTGTTGAAGACGGATCGTATATCCGCTTAAAGGCTCTGACATTATCTTACAGCTTCAATAAAAAATGGCTTCAACCTATGGGTATATCTGCTCTTAGTATCTATGGTACAGCTGATAACTTAATTACTCTTACAAAATATAGAGGCTATGACCCTGAATTGAGCTGGGTAAACACAAGTACCACTACATCAGGAGCTGCTGCTCAGATGGGTATTGATATGGGAACATTCCCACAAACCCGTTCTTTCATATTCGGACTTAATCTAACATTCTAAATCGAACAATCATGAAATACAATATAAAATATCTTTTCTGTGTTTCACTTGCCAGTTTAGCCCTTGTATCGTGCAACGACTTTCTGGATGAGAAACCGTCTTCGGAGCTTACCGACGAAAATTTAGGTATAGATAATAACAATAGTGATTCCCTTAAATATACTACTGCAGCACAAGCTGAACAATTGGTAGCCGGTGCATACAATGATTTCGGATCTGAATTCTGGCAATTGGACTGGTACATCATTAATGATGCGCAAACAGACAATGCCTACGCTGGCGAACCTAATGACCAACGTATGCAAATAGATGAATTCAGGGTAACACCTACTAATCAGAACGTAAGCCGTGATTGGGGATATCTATATAAACATATTGCCAAAACAAATGCAATATTAACATGGGTACCTCTTATTCCCGATCCTGCACTTAGCGACCAACGCCGCAAGGAAATTTTGGGAGAGGCCTCTGTTATGAGAGCTCTATGTTATTTCAATCTGGTAAGAATATACGACCATGTTCCACTTATTACTAAAGATATACCCGAAATAACAACAGAAAATATCGACCAGATATATCCATTATTATATCCTGCTCAAACCTCAAGAGATTCAGTATATACTCAAATCTTAAAAGATCTGGATTATGCAATTGCTAATGTACCTGATTACTCGGGAAGCAATAAGTTTAAAATTACAAAAGCTGTAACTAATCTCCTACTTGCTCAGGTATATGCCACTAAAGATGGTGTTGCCAATACCGATTGGAATAAAGTAAAACAATATGCCGAAGCTGTAGTTAACGACAGTCGTTACGGATTACTGGACAATTTTGATGATTTGTTTACAATCGGAGAAACAGCTCCCGACAAGGTATTACCAAGTGTAGACTTGAAGTACGAAAACTCTAAAGAATCGTTATTCGAAGTAAACTACACATCTTGGAGTGCTTTAGGTAACTGGGGGGCACAAATGTTTTACGGTGTAGACTGGAAAAAATTCAACACACCTAGTCAAGACCTATACAAAACATTTAACAACGAAGGTGACGTTGTTCGCCGTGATGCTTCTATCCGTTTTGGCGATGTAACCGGACTTTGGGCCGATAAATACTGGCCATCGAATGCTTATCCGTTCTGTAATAAGTTGAGAAGTCAGGAAAAAGGAAATATCATCCTTTTCCGTCTGCCCGAAGCTATTCTTCTGTTGGCTGATGCCGAAAATGAGTTGGGAAATACCTCTAAAGCAAAAGAACTAGTGAACCGTGTACGTACTCGTGCTCAATTGCCCAGTACGACTGCTAATTCTAAAGAGGATATTCGCTTGGCTATTGAAAAAGAAAATCGTTTGGAATTTGCTTTCGAAGGAAAACGTTTCTTTGACCTGAAACGCCGTGGACGTTTTATCCAAGTAATGAAGGCTTGTGGCGATCATCAAAGAGATTATGCTACCAGATTAAATGAAAACAGATTGTTCTGGCCTATTCCTCAAAGCGAAATGGATCAAAACGTAAATCTGGTTCAAAATAACGGTTATTAACCCATAAAGCTGTAGGCAATTAAGTAGTAAACGGATATATCCGTCAATAGAATTCATATCCCATCTATCTATTTAATTGCCAGCTAATAAAACGTATTACAATGAAAAGAATAAACATAAATATATTGCTAGGGGTGCTTGTTTTATTCATGCTTGTGTCGTGCGAAGAAAAAGACGAGCGTGTAGTATATCCCCATTCAACACCTATTATCGAGTCGGTAGCGATCAATCCTACCAGCTTTGTATATGGCGACTCGGTAACCATTACAGCTAAAGTATCTGATCCTGTAACTCCTCTCTCGACACTAGAAATGAGAATGGTAGTAAACGACAAAGTAGTAGCTACTCAAACACTAAGGACAGTGGGCAATAGTACCGAAGTATCAGCAAAATTTAAGGTTGCTTATATCAGTGAGCTTCCCAATGATGCAGACGTTGAGGTATCTGTCAACCTTATCAATGTTGAAGGAGATGTCACATCTACTTCTGTCAAAGGAATAAAAGGAAACAGAACATACTACAAAGAACTGTATCTGGTATTGGATAATGGTAATGTAATCACATTGACTCCCGAAGGAGCCAAGTCAGACAAGTATAATTCGCCTGAAGTAGATTTGAAAAACAGCATCCGTTATAAAATAGCTGAGAAAATAACTGCCGATAAACAAATCGATTTCTCTGGTGATGTATGGGGTTTCAAAGACGGAAGTATTCAATTGGTTGACGAAACGGGCGATTATATCAAAACAACCGAGAAAATGAAAAAATCGACTACAGGTATTATGTTCGACACTTATGCATTTGCTACAACACTATCCGGACTTGATTTGGTAAATATATCAAGTCTCGATCTTGAAGCATTTGAGGATCTAACAATAGCAGGCGAAACCTTTAAAGAAGGCAGTTTCTATATCGAAAAGAATAAAGAAATTACTCTTACTGGAGACCTGAAGAACGCTGTATTTAATCTTGATTATTTTGAGCGTATTGCCGATAACAAAGTGAAATTCCTTGGAGAAACAGGTCCTTGGGTACTTGATTACAGTCCTGCCCGCAAATATGTACTTGTACAGGATTTAGATCCTAACTATCCGAATGTTCTTCTGGCTTGCGGCGAAGGCTTAGGCTATCCATCTAAAGTAAAAATCGAAGCTACCAGCGGATGGGGATTTGATCAGATAAAACAATTTATCCTGTTCAAGAAAACAGCCGACAATGAGTATCAGGCAACCGTTTATTTCGATGCAACGAAAGCAAACTTCAAGTTCTTCGAAAACAAAGGTTGGGGTAATGAGAAAAAATCTGACGATTATGCACTTCCTGCCATACTGATAAATAGTAAAGCCAAAGGTGCTAATGATGGCAACTGGTATGCTGCTGAGAATGCAAAATCAGGAAACTATAAGATAACCATCAACTTATCTACAAAGGTTGTCACTGCCGTAGCGGTAACTCTTCCTTAACGGATATTGATATGTATTGAAATAGTATGCTCTGTCCTTTATTAATAAGGGACAGAGCATATATCACTTAAGATCGTAGACTTTTTTTGTTACTTAAAACAATAATCAATATGAAAAAATACCTCATCCTTTTCTCTTCTCTTTTACTAGGTTTGGCGTCATGCTCTTCTGACGACTCCAACGAACCAAGTACACCAACTCCCAAACCTGAAACCAAAGGAGTAGAGGTTTACTTGACTGTACGATCGAGCACACAACGACTAACTAAACAACCGGATATCAGCTTCTCAAATGATGTTACCAATCTCACAATCAGACTGGATAGCACCGATATTAAACAAGAAATAGAAGGTTTCGGAGGGTCGCTTACAGGTTCATCCGCCTACCTTATCAAAAACATGTCCGAAGCTGCAAGAACAAAACTGCTTAACGACTTATTTACAGAAAGTGGTATAGCTCTTAAGTATCTACGCCTGACCATCGGTTCTTCGGATTTCTCGATAGGCAATTATACATACTGCGACGAAAGCGGTATCAATAACTTTGCAATACCTGCTACTGATAAACGCGATTTATTACCTGTATTAAAAGAAATTCTCGCTCTCAATAAAAACATCAAGCTAATGAGTACCCCTTGGAGTGCTCCTGCTTGGATGAAAAAAAATAAGCACCTTTATGGAGGCTCATTAATAGGAGAATCTGTATATAACGACTTTTCAGACTATTTTGTAAAATACATTCAAGCATATAAAAACGAAGGTATCAATATTGATGCTATCAGCTTGCAAAACGAGCCACGGCACGAAGTAGGCTCTTATCCGACCATGTATATGGAATGGAATGAGCAGAATCAGATCATACGCGATTATCTGGGTCCTAAGTTTAAACAAGCGGGCATTGCTACTAAAATTCTGATCTGGGATCATAATTTTGACGGGTACGATTATCCGAGTAAAATTCTGGATGACTCTAAAACCAAAGAATATGTTGGAGGTGCTGCATTTCATGGATATGGAGGTTCTCCTGCCGATCTTGACAATTTATTGCAATCGCATCCTGATGTTCCACTCTATTTTACCGAACAATCGGGTGGCGGATGGAATACCGATGATGCTGTCGGCAATATGCTCTACTATATGAAAGAGATGCTGATGCCCACCATCAACAAGGGTTCGAGAAACTTTCTGATGTGGAATATAGCTCTCGATCCGAGCAATGGTCCTGTAACCACTACAGGGGGAGGCTGTCAGGATTGTAGAGGTATTGTTACCATTAAAGACAATAACACGTATACAGTAAACGAAGAGTATTATTTATTAGGGCATTTCTCGAAGTTTATCAAAGAAGGTGCACACAGAATAAAGTATACAGTTGCAGGTACACAGCCCACTAATATGCAAATATGCTCGTTCCTCAATCCTGATGGCTCGAAGGTGGTAGTTGTGCTTAATCAAACCGGATCTACTCAACAGTTTACTGTGCGCACAGGTGATAGACGATTTACATATAACTTATTCAATCAATCGGTTGCATCTTTTATATATAAATAAGATTTGAGACCTTTGTATTACTTGAGTAAGTATAATCGCTCTTTTAAATTAGGACTATATCCTACGCGCAATCGAAGATTGCTTGTCCGTAAGGCTCCACGACCTTGTCGGTTGCACGGAGTACCCGTAGGATGAAAAAAGCGTTAAGAAACAAAAGGATATCAATAGTAAATGTTTTCTTTTGTTTTAGCTTTCGAGTCCCTAGCGAGTCGGGCATAAGGCACAGTCTTGATCTTTTGTTTCGTTTTGTATCAAGACAAAATGAAAAACAAACCCAAAGGGTGCGTTAGAAATAAAAGAACCCATAAATACATCATTACTAAAAGTCGAAATCATATATTCATTAATCATATAAATATTTACACATGAAGAAAACCTTATTAGCAATTTCATTTGCTTTGGCTTTATTATCGTGCAGCAAACAGCCCACTTATGTGGAGGCGTATGTTACCACGGCAGACAAATCGATGACTATGGCAAAGGATAGTATTTTGTTGCAAACCAATAACGATACTATCAAGCATAATCTGATAACGCTCGATCCAAGCGTAAAATATCAGGAAATGGATGGATTTGGAGCAGCCATTACAGGGTCAACCTGTTATAATCTTTTAAAGATGACTCCCGAAAACAGAGCTAAGTTATTAAAAGAAACTTTCGATCCTGTTGATGGTATTGGATACAGCTATATCCGTATTTCTATTGCATGTTCTGATTTTTCTCTTGAGGACTATACATACTGTGATAAACCCGGTATCGAAAACTTTGAGATGCACGAATTGGATAAACGCGATTTATTTCCTATTCTGAAAGAAATATTGGCAATCAATCCAAACATCAAAATCATGGCTTCGCCCTGGACTCCTCCGAAATGGATGAAGGTTGACAACTTAAAAGACCGTAAGCCATTCGATTCTTGGACTAGTGGTCAGTTAAATCCTGACTACTATCAAGATTATGCAACTTATTTTGTAAAATACCTGCAAGCAATGGAGAAAGAAGGTTTCAATATTGAATCTATCACCATCCAAAACGAACCCTTGAATAGAGGTAACTCTGCTTCATTGTATATGACATGGCAAGAGCAACGCGATTTTATTAAATCGGCACTTGGACCTGCATTCGAGAAAAATGGCATCAAAACTAAAATTTTGGTTTACGATCATAACTACGATTATGATGTAAACAAACCTGAAAATGCAGACCAAGGTCAGTACCCATTAAAGATATATGAAGATGCCGAAGCAGCTAAATATATCGACGGAGCAGCTTATCATGCTTATGGTGGTGATAAATCTGAACTATTGAAAATACATGAAGGCCGCCCAGACAAAAACCTATACTTTACCGAAATGTCTATCGGTTTATGGGGTGACGGCTATGATTTTGGTGGTGATTTAATGTGGAATATGAGAGAAGTCTGTATCGGAACCATTAACAACTTCAACAAAGCGGTTATCATGTGGAATTTTATGTTAGATGATAAACATGCACCATTCCGTCCGGGAGGATGCGATATTTGTTTAGGTGCAATCGATATCAATTCGTCAGACTATGCTACAATGACTTACAACAGTCATTATTATACAATGGCCCACTTATCGAAGGTGATTAAACCGGGTGCCAAAAGAATTAAATCCGAAGGAAACACTTCTGATAAAATTCATTATTCAGCATTCGAAAATCCTGATGGATCATATTCTGTAGTATTATTGAATGAAGAAGATACAGCTCAAAAGATCAGCATTGCCGAAGGGAAATACATATTTACATATGAAGTTCCTGCTAAAGCTGTAGTTTCTTATATCTGGAAAAATCCAATCTAACCTTTTTTTCTTTATATATATTTTAAAGCTGAAAACCACCGGAGTAAAATAATACTTCCGGTGGTTTTTATTATACCTTTATTCTGTTTATTATCTACACTAATAAGAGGTCTGTCATCCATTTTTACTCAATTGTATTAATATTTTTTGAGGGATCTTCTCCAATCAACAATCCACAAAATAAAAACGACTCAAAACAGTATACTATTTGAACTTACTCTAATAATCCATATATAATAATAACGAAAAAGCCCTTGTCATCACGACATGGGCTTCCTACAAACACACTAACTAACACTAACCTAAAAAGGATTTATATCACTTCTTAGTTGAAAATATTTTTTCTTTTTATATAAGTCTGATTTATGGCTACAAAGTTATATAAATTTTGATTTATCCGGTAATAAGTTATCTTAAATTATTGTCTAATATTAAAAAACTTCGTCAAATATGTTCTTGCAATCAACGAGTCAATATAATCTTAAGGCATAATTTCTTATTTTAAAAGAACTCTTTATGAAATAGCCAGCCTATCAATTTAACTACAAAGCTAGAATTCTACTTTCATATAGCAACAAAGTTATAAAAATGATCAAGAAAGACCTCACAGTTTACATTATTTAACAAAAATATATAAAACCTTAATATATAGGCCTCAGTATTTCTATAATCTAGTACTACATACCAATAAACACCCAAAGAGTAAAATTGTTGAATAAATATTCATCTTTTAAGCTTTATAAAGTTTACTTAAAAGATACCCATTATTAACACCAACATAATAGACTCATAATTAATGACATGAAAATCTTATTTTACCTTTAAAACAGCATCTGGGCAAATTCAGATAAATAAAGTCTCCAGTTTGCCCAAATGTGGCCACCATCGCTTTCTCTATACTGATATGTAAACTTCATCTCATCAAGTTTCGATCTATAATCAACTACATTCTGAAACAAAAAGTCTGTATTACCAATAGCTATCCAATAAAGTCGATATCCATTAGCTTTCTGAGCCAGCAACTTTGCCTCCAAATCTGCATAAATAGTTGAAGCTGCATTCGCCGGTGGCAGAATAGCCGGAGAGAACAATCCCACGTAGTCAAAGGTATTTGGATAATTTGCTGAAATGTACAATGAATGAAATCCACCCATAGAAAGACCTGCAATAGCTCTGCTTTGCTTATCGGACTTCACTCTGTAATTATCTTCAACAAATTTGATAATATCTCCAAAGTTTGCTTCCATATCTCCACTAAACACATCAGGAGTTCTCATGTCAGGTTTGTAAAAACCTTTATCTGACTCTCCCGGTGCAGCAGTATTACTTGTATGTCCGTTAGGCATAACTACAATCATTGGCTTGGCTTTTCCTTGAGCAATAAGATTATCCAGTATTTCCGAAGCACGTCCGAGTGCCATCCAGGCTTCTTCGTCACCTCCCATACCATGCAGAAGATAAAACACCGGATATTTATCGGTATTGCCCTCATATCCCGGAGGAGTATATATAGTTATACGACGGGGACTATCTAACTTTGGAGAATCGTACCAACAACGGGTTACAGTACCATGAGGTACATTCTGCACTTTGTACAAGTCTGCTAAACCTCCTTCAACAAGAAATATATTCATTACAGTAGCCACATCACGAACCTGATATACATTATTGGGATCGAGAACTTTCAATCCATCTACAATAAATGTATAACTATAAAGATCAGATGGCAATACTTGTGTGGTGAAACTCCACAAGCCATTTTCGTCTTTCTGCAAGTCTTGCAATTTTGGAGTCCAACCTTCACTGGGCATCCAATCACTTTGAAGCTTTACCGATTGAGCATTGGGCGCCATTAATCTGAAAGTAACCGTATTGTCTTTATTTATCTGAGGCGAAACGACCTCTGCCTTCGGAGAAAAATCGAGATTCTGCTGAGCCAACAACCCTGTACTTATCAAACAAATAGTAAGTATAAAAAAGATCCGTTTCATGCTATTTTGAATTTAAGTTTATTATTCTCAAATGTAGCTTTTATTTTTCAGACAAGAGATGCTAGTACAAGAGTAAAATAGACGCAAGAACATTTTTTTCATTCAGGCGATTATATCAGGCTCTTTTCATCATTTTTGTCTGATCTTTATTATCTTTACAAACGTTTTGGTGGCACAATTTCATCTCTGCGAAAAAGTGCTGAAAAGGAAATCAGGTGTAAATCCTGAGCAGACCCGCTGCTGTAAGCTCCACAAGACAATCTTTGGATCATGCTAATCCACTGTTTCAAAAAAGGAACGGGAAGGAATTCCAAAGATGGAGTAAGTCAGAAGACCTGCCAAAATACTTATAGTTTAAAGCTCGTGGTTAAGGCTTAAGAACATTCATAATCAAAGTATGCTTGTCATATGGCGACTTCATGTTTCATATCCGCTTAATTCTGAGTATTATATTAATCGTAAAAAAGAGAATTAAGTAAAGATGTATCCAATTGCATTTGTATCATTAGGGCCGGGGGAAGCCGATTTGATAACCCTCAAGGGATTAAAAGCCCTGCAAACTGCCGATTGTATTTTCTATCCCGCAACCATTCTCAAAGAAGGTGTCGTATCTTCGAGAGCTTTGGATATTATGATGGAGCTGGATATCGACCCCAAAAAGACTATTCCTTTTCACGTTCCCATGAGTAAAGACCGCTCTCCGGCAATAAACGCCTATAACCGGGTATCTGAGGAAGCTGTACAACAATATCTCAAAAGTCTGAAAGTAGCCATTGTAGCTGAGGGCGATGCAGGCTTTTATTCGTCCATCCATTATATATTCGATACTCTGGTTAAACAAAACATTCGGCTAGAACATATTGCAGGTATTCCTGCATTTATTGCTAGTGGAGCTCTAGCAGGAATCCATATTGTAAAGCAAGAGGAGGAACTGAATGTAATTCCGGGAATAATATCAGCAAGCAGCCTGATCGATAAAATAAATTCGGGCAAAGTTGTGGTTATTATGAAGGTTTCGCAATGTCAGGATGCGGTGAAGGAATGTATATCTGCGATTCCGACAGCAACATTTCATTATTTCGAAAATGTAGGTGTCAAAGAAAAAGAGTATTACACTTGCGATACTCAAGAAATAATTTCCCGCAAATTCCCCTATTTTTCTCTAATGATAATCCACCAATAAAATGAAAAACTCAATAATTATTTGTCTGACTTTATTTATCGGCATCGCTTTCGGCGGTTGCAAAAATAATCAGCAGGATGAAAGTGCAACTACCTTATCTACGGCAAGCTCATCCGACTCGGTTCACATCGAAGTCAAATACGCACAAGGTTTCAGCGTTTCATATCACAATAACTACCGATTGGTGGATGTTCAAGACCCTCAGCACGAAAGTGAGACTGTGTATCGCTATGCGTTAGTCAATCGGGGGCAAAGCCACGAGGGAATACCGAAAGATTACACCATTATAGAGGTTCCCGTTCAGAAGGTTGTTTGTATGACTACTCTTCAATTATCTAATTTTATAAAACTGGATGCTATTGATAAAGTTGTAGGAATGACCAGCACGCATTATTTATTCAACCAACAGATGAAAGACCGTATCAAAAACGGACAAGCCAGCCAGATAGGCATAGAGGGTAATTTCGATAATGAGGAGGTTATGGCACTCGATCCTGACATTATACTTGTATCACCATTCAAACGTGGAGGTTATGAGTCTATCAAAGATCTGAATATTCCTTTAGTGACTTTTCTGGGTTATAAAGAAACTTCTGCTCTTGGGCAGGCCGAATGGATTAAATTTACAGCCATGCTGCTGGGCATCGAACAACAAGCTAATAGTCAGTTTGCTAAAATAGAAAAGAAATACCAAGACCTGATAACCCTTGCTTCTAAGGCTGATAAGAAGCCTACTGTTCTGAGTGGTGAGATGCGTTCCGGAAATTGGTATGTAGTAGGCGGTAAAAGCTTTCTGGCTCAACAATTCCGCGATGCAGGAGCTGAATATTTTCTGAATGATAATACCGAGACGGGAGGTATAAATATGGATTTCGAATCGGTTTATTCTAAAGGTGCCGATGCCGATTACTGGCGTATGCTGGTGAGTCACGACGGCGACTATTCGTACGAAGCCATGAAGCAAAGCGATGCTCGGTATGCAGACTTTAAAGCTTTTAAAGAGAAGAAAGTGGTATGTTGCAATCTTCGTCAAAAACCATTCTACGAAAAAGCTCCTGTTGAACCCGAAGTTGTTCTGGCTGATTTGATAAAGGCTTTTCATCCTGAACTGTTGCCCGATCACAAACCTGTATATTACGAGCTTTTGCACTAAAATGATATCTTATAAATAAAACAAAATAATGATGTTACAATTCAATATCGAAAAACCAAAGGACGAAGTTCGTTCTTATTTACAAGAGAAAATAGATAATCTGACCAAGCCAAAAGGTTCGTTGGGAGTATTGGAAGATTTAGCCATGCAAATCGGTTGGATCCAGCAAACATTAGAACCTAAGTTAAGTAACCCTCACCATATTGTGTTTGCCGGAGATCATGGCATTGCAGCCGAAGGCGTAAGCCCATCACCACAAGAAGTGACCTATCAGATGGTAGCTAACTTTTGGGCTGGAGGTGCGGGTATTAATTTTCTGGCTCGTCAACATAAAATCGAACTACAGATTGTAGATGCAGGGGTTAATTTCGATTTTAAACCCGAAGATCCGATTATCGATAAAAAGATCCGAAAAAGCACCCGAAACTATTTGCATGAGGCTGCTATGACTAACGAAGAAATGGACTTGGCAATACAACGTGGTGCCGATTGTGTACAGGCTTGTTTCGACAAAGGGTCTAACATTATCGGTTTTGGAGAAATGGGTATTACCAATACTTCATCATCAGCCTTATGGACAACTTGTTTGACAGATATTCCATTGAAAGATTGCGTAGGTGCAGGTTGCGACCATACGGGAAATATTATGGAGCATAAGTATAATGTTTTGAAACAGGCTAAAGAAAATTATAAGGGAGATAATTCGCCCGAAGATATTATCCGTTACTTTGGCGGTTATGAAATGGTGATGGCTGTAGGTGCCATGCTAAAAGCTGCCGAACTGAAAATGGTCATTCTGGTCGATGGTTTTATTATGACCAACTGCCTGCTTGCTGCATCTAAATTGAATGAAAATGTATTGCACTATGCTGTTTTCGGACATCAGGGCGATGAGGCAGGACATAAACTGGTTCTTAAATACTTAAACGCAAAACCAATTCTACACTTAGGATTCCGCTTAGGAGAAGGTACTGGAGCTTTGTGTGCTTATCCTATTGTTGATTCGTCAGTAAGAATGATTAATGAAATGAATTCTTTTAAGAAAATTCAGGTTACGAAGTATTTTTGAAAAGTTCTCAGATTTTTTTTAATAAATGTAAAGGATGAATTTTAGATATTCATCCTTTATCTTTTTATCTTATTATTCCTCCCTCCTCGTCAATCAGAAAAACAGTCAGCTCGCCATCAGAAAGAAGTGGGGCACATACCTCGTGGCATTTTTGTATAATCAACGAGAAGAATTTAGTCTCGGGGATAATTTCCCATAATTGACGTGCTAAAGTAATATTCTGTATGGCTTCGATGGTTGAGTCTGAGCAACCAGCCTGCACGGCTATATCCGAAAGAAATTCTTTATTCATCACTACTTTTTTACTATGTGTATCTAATGAACCTTCGGCTAGCTTTACAGCTTTACCAAGCATAATACCCATTGTTACGTATTTGAAGCCCAAATCGGATGCAATCTTTATAGTTTCACCAATAAAATTCCCATAATGAATAAATGCTTGACTTGGTAATTCTGGATATATCTGCTTCACAAATTTTTCGCTCTTAGCTCCTGAATTAATTACGACACGCTCGCAATAGAGAGCTTTGGTTACTCCCATCTCTCGGCGTATGGATCGGATGAAAGCGTCCGAAGAAAAGGGTTTTACTACCCCCGAAGTTCCAATGATAGATATTCCACCCACGATTCCCAATTTAGGATTGAATGTACGTTTGGCTATCTCTTCGCCATTAGGCACTGCAATAGTTACATCTACACCTATTCGAATACTTTGATTGGGTAGCTTGTATTGATTGTGCCGAAGCACTTTAAACACTTCACGCTTTATCATCTTTCGAGGCGTTGCATTGATCGCCGGACCTCCTATTTCCAATCCCAGCCCCGGCAGAGTTACCACTCCTACTCCTTTTCCTTGAAGAAAATTCACACCTCTTTTATCGGGGTTCAATCGTACTGTTGATGTTATTTCCTGCTTATTGGTTACATCGGGGTCGTCTCCTGCATCTTTTATTACAGTGCAAGTAACTTCATTATCACTCAATGTAGTTGACGCAATAGGTATGTATACCCATTCACCACTGGGAAGTGTTATACTTACTTCATCCAGCGGATTACCTGTCAACAAAGTAGTAAGAGCAGCTTTTGTAGCTGCTGTGGCACAAGTACCAGTAGTATATCCTGTTCGTAACTCGAAAAAGTCGGGAACAAGTTTTTCTATCATTTTCCGTAATCCGTTTTCTCCATGCACAGGTATAAAATGAGGCGATAAGGGTGGACGCTTTACTGCTAAAACAGGAATATTTAATTGTCGGGCAGCTGCTATTTTTTCATTAAAGCCTCCCGATTCGCCACTTTCTTTGGTAATTATAGCTTCGGGACTTAGTTTTTCGAATAAAGGTGTATCGTCTTCTCCTTGTTGATAATAAAGAATCTTATCGAAAGGAAATTCTGCTTTATTCACTAACTCTCGTGATTCTTCACGGTCTAATATTCTGAACCAGCAGTTGTGTGATTGCCAATACGCCTTTAGCTTTACAATCGTGTTTACTCCGGTCAATGCTAAAAGATTATCAATATTGTGTCTTTCAAGATAATTAATAGCATCGTCGTACGAATCGCACCAGATAATATCTTCATCATGCTCAGCGTAGCTTCTTTCGTAACGAACAACCGGAATCTTCAATTTTTCGGATACTTTAGCAATGGTTTGATGAAGGATTGTTGCAAACGGATGGGCTGCATCTACTAAAAGACGAATATTCTTTTCTTTACAGATTGTTTCCATTGCATTTTCATCCAATGCTCCTGTCAGGCGTGTACCATTTACGCAAACAACCTCTTGTAATTCGCCTTTAGTCGAATAATAGTAAGGCTTAGATGCTTCTTCACAAACAGATACCGCATGTCGTCCTTCGGTAGTTCCTCCTAGTATAAGTATCATAATTTCAAGGTATCAAGTAGCGTTGCTATACTGTAAACTAATATGGGTTCTTTATCTGATTGACATATCTTTATTTCTTTATTTTCTCTGCCAGTAACTTCTATATAATCATCCGATTCTATATTTCGGGTAGCTAATATACCGTTGCGAAGTAGTGCTTTGCGAACCATAGAGTACATTTGCCCATGTCCTATCAGCTTTATTTGTTTGGTATACGTATTTTCGATTCGAAATAAGCCTGTTTCGTCATCAAATATAATTCCCTTTCGGGCAAAGAAAGACGTAAGATGTCCGCTAAGCGATAAATCTTCGGGCGTACCTATATTGATGCCCGACTGCTTGTCGATCAGCCAAATTTTATCTGCAATCTGAAGTGCCAGTTCCAGATCGTGAGTTGACAGGAATATCGTTTTATTGGTCTGCCGAGATAACCGGTGAAGTAATTGCATAATCTCAACTTTACTCGGAAAGTCGAGAAAGGCAGTGGGTTCATCCAGAAATATGATAGGGGTTTCCTGTGCAAGAGCTTTTGCAATCATTACCTTTTGGCGTTCTCCATCGCTTAAGGTATGTACCATGCGAGAAGCTAGATCTTCGATTTTGACCATCGATATGGCTTTATCTACTATTGCTTTATCCTCATTGTCAAGTGTTCCCCAAAAACCGGTATAAGGACTTCTGCCTAAACCTATCAACTCGCGAGCCGACATATTTTTGATATCACATTTCTCGGTAAGTACTACACTTATGAGGGTTGAAAGTTGTTTCTCCGAATACGCTCCTATTTCTTTCCCTTGTATATTTATCTGCCCCTCTAACTTCGGTTGAAAAGCCGATAATGTACGCAGCAATGTCGATTTACCAATACCATTTGCACCTAACAAACATGTCAATTCTCCACTGAGTATATCTGCATTAATATCCGATGCAACTATCTTACGGTTATTCTTGGTAAGATAACCTATGGATAGATTCCGTAACTCTATAGCTGTTTGTTTATTCACTGATTTCATTTTTCCTTTTTCCAAATAATACCCAGATTACAATAGGCGCACCAATAAGTGCTGTTACTGAATTGATAGGCAATGCACCTTCCATTCCCGGCATGCGGGCAATCAGATTGCAAAATAAAGATAGAGAAGCCCCTGCTAAGGTAACAGCAGGCATAAGTATGCGATGATCGGATGTCTGGAATATGGTTCGGCACAAATGAGGTACAGCCAGCCCTAAAAAAACAATAGGTCCGCAATAGGCGGTGATAATGGCGGTAAGTACACACGAACAGGTTATTACAAACAATCGCGACCGCTTAATATTTAGTCCTAGGTTGCGTGCATAACTTTCGCCCAACAACATAAGATTAAGCGTCTTTATCAGAAGAAAAGACAGAGGTATCAGTATAAGCATAATACCTGCAAATGTATACATCTGATCTCCTGATACTTTTGAGAAACTACCTAATCCCCAGATAACATATGCCCGTACATCTTCATCGTTACTAAAAAACTTAAGCACACCTATTATGGCATTGGCTATATAACCTATCATCACTCCGATAATCAGAAGAATTACATTTCCTCTTATCCGTTGCGATACTGCTATAATAATTGCCATCACAGCAAATGCTCCTACAATGGCTGCAAACGAAATGGCTACCTCTCCAAAGAAACCAACTTTGCTGAGGGCAACACCTCCCAAGCTTCCCGATAGCAATATCATAAGAGCAACACCTAAGCTTGCTCCCGAACTTATACCTAATTCGGAAGGTCCTGCCAATGGATTTCTGAATACGGTTTGCATTTGTAATCCACTGATGGCTAACCCTGCTCCTGCAAATAATGCGGTTATGGTTTGTGGAAATCGTGATTTCCAGACTATATTTTGCCAGATAACAGGTTCGTCTCCCATACTCCAGATGATATTCCAAATGGAACGCAGAGGGATTGATATAGTTCCCAGTAGAAGATTCAGTAGAAAGAATACCACAATAGAAACTAATATGATTGCAAATGATATAAAATGCTTTTGATTCATTTTATTTGATATTGAAAACAGATCTGAAACTTTAATTTCTAAATAGATGTTTAAACTGATGCGAATATAATTTCGATAACCCTTCGCGATTTCCGATTGCTTCACCAACTACAATCATAGTAGTGAGGGTCAGATTATTTTCCTTAATAATCTTTGCTAAATCCTTTAGCTCACCACGATAGATACGTTCATCTTTCCACGTTAGTTTATAACATGCTGCTACAGGTGTTGTGGGTGGATAATGCACTAACAATTCTTCTTGAACCTGATCTACTATGGTTGCACTTAGAAAGATACACATGGTACTTTGCGATTGAGCCAAAAGGTGTAATTTTTCCTTTTCGGGCATAGGGGTTCTCCCCTCTCCTCGTGTCAAGATGATAGTCTGTACTTTCTCAGGAATAGTAAATTGCGATTCGAGAGCTGCAGCCGCAGCCAAAAACGATGATATACCGGGTGTAATATGATACGACATTTTATATTCGTCAAAAAATGCCATTTGCTCCTGTATTGCTCCATAAATACAAGGATCGCCGGTATGCAGACGAACGACTAATTTGCCTTTATCATAAAATTCTTTCATGATTGCAAACTGTTCTTCCAGATCCATCGATGCCGAACTTCTTACCACTGCCCCTTGCTTGGCACAATAAGTAAGTTCGACTGGAACAAGGCTTCCTGCATAGAGGATCAAATCGGCAGCTTCCAAAAAATAACGACCTTTTACAGAAATCAAATCGGGATCTCCGGGACCTGCTCCTACTATTTCGATATGCCCTTGGCGAATAGCTTCCTTGTCAATAGCAATAGCAAACGTAAAATCGTTACCAATACTTAATACCGCTTTTTGCTTTTCGAGAATAAGCGAACCTCCATTGGCACTTTTTATAGCTGTGGCTTCCGACACACTTGGAACTGAAGTTACTTCTTTTACTTTCTGCGAAGGGTTGGGAACTTCTATGTCTTTTAGTTCATCAGCCGAATATATATTAACAGGAATATCTTTTAAATACGCCTGAATATCTTCTAATAAAGCTTCATCTTTTTTCAGATCAATAGAAGAAATGTCTTTTATAGAAGACATAGCAATATTCAATCCCTTTATTTCTGTAGAAAGATAATCCGTAATACCTTTAGGGTCACAGTCTTTACGACATCCAACACCCAAGTGTAACACTTTGGGGTGATAATAAATTACCTGAATACCTGCATCGGGATAAAGATAAGGTGTTACGGCTATCAGCAATTCATATTTATGCAAGTTAATATCCTCGTATTTATAGTATACGTCAACATGTTCGGGTGATGTACGCTCAAGATATGTTGTTCCCTCATCGTTAATATCGAGTAAAAGAGCGGTCGGCTTTTTATTCACAAAAGATGTCAAAGGATAATTAAAGTTAACCGCATTAGAATCGGTCACCCATCCAAATTTCTTCCCGATAGTATCTAATGCCCAGAGGTTTGCATTATCGCTTTGAGTCGTAATTACCGCCTCGCCACCAATAATATTAGCTATTTGTTTCGATAGATCATTGGCACCACCAACATGACCCGACAAAACCGAGACTACATATCGCCCCGTACTGTCGATATTTACAACAGCAGGGTCGGTGTATTTATCTACAATATAAGGGGCTATGCTTCGCACACAAATACCCATCGCACCAATAAAAATGAGAGATTCTACTTTATTGAATAGTTCTTCTACGCAGTCATTAATTGATGATATCTGAACAGTACCTTCAATTTCTGCCTTTGTATAGATCCGAGCATTTTGTAAATCTTTCTTTATGGTTTGTGCTAATGCTAGGCTACTTTCTGAGGTTAGTATGATTGCTGTTTTTGTCATTGTCTATCTATTTTTATTGCTTTCATTACATCAATTGCATTGAAATCGTCTACTTTAATTGTTATACTTTGTTCTAGTTTCAAACCATTATTTTTTATGGCATCTAAAAACATATTGCGACTTTCGTCCGATACCGAATTGAATACAATTACACCTTTGGGATTCAACACTTCGGTCAATTTGGTTACTATCTCATTCATTTTACCACCATGTCCTCCAATAAACACCGCATCGGGGGCAGGTAATGCCGATATATCATTCTGAGTAACATCTCCTATAATTGCAGTTATACCGGGTGTACCAAATCTGCGAGTATTGGTCTGCATTAATTCTGTCCCTTCGCTCCTTTGCTCGAATGCAAAAATATCGAGATGAGAGAACTGCATTTTAGCTTCTACTGAAACCGATCCAGTGCAAAAGCCGACATCCCAAAATACCGACTTATCTCTCAATTCTAATAAACTAAGGGATAGTAACCGGATGGGCATTTTAGTTATCATTTTTGCTCTTCCATTCAATAAATGAAAGTCTGTTTCGGGAATACCAAACGGACGATTTCGTGTCTCGGTCTTTATCAAGATCAGATTATTGGGAAATTGAAAGGTCTTATTTACAACGTCTTTCAGTTCTAAAGTCGAGACTCTCTCTTTTTCTTTATTACCCAATAATTCACCTATGTGCATTACATAATTATCATATCCATATTCGAGCATTCGTTCAGCAATAGCTGATGGAATATGTTCTTTGTTATCCGTCAAAACTCCTATTTTAGACTGTCCTTCAATCAAAGCCTGATCGAATTTCAACCAGGGACGACCCGTCAACGAAACAATGTGCATATCCTGATATGGCAACATCAAACGATGAGCCAACATTTGCAATGAATTGAACGAAGGATATAACATAATCTCAGCCTCAGGCATTTCCCGCTGAATAGTATTTGCAAATCCAAAGAAAAGAGGGTCACCTGAAGCAAAAACAACTATTTCATGATGCGACTGGTATTGTTGAAATACATTTTTCAAAGGGACAACAATGTCAACCCAAGTATATTCTTTGGGTAGAAATGGTTCTGCAATTTCATGATGACGTGCTCCTCCCGAAAAAACAGTATGAGCACTTATCACCTTCTTTATTTCGGGTGAGAAATATTGTTGCTGATTATCATCAATACCTATTACGTAAAATCTCATATTAGATTGATTTATCGGGCGAATAATTATTCGCCTCCACTATTTTATACTTCATGCAAAATCAGTTATTAAAACTAAGTATTCAATTTTACTAACGCACCCTTATGGGTTTGTTTTTCATTTTACCTTGATGCAAAACGAAACAAAAGATCAAGACTGTGCCTTTTGCCCGACCCGCCACGGACTCGAAAGCTAAAACAAAAGAAAACGTTTGAGAGCCATATCCTTTTGTTTATTAACGCTTTCTTAGTCTGGCGGGTGCCCCGTGCAATCGACAAGGTCGTAAACCTGACGGACGATATTCCGTTTTGCGTGCGTCAGCCTCGGTGCGTGAGTGGTGCAGCCGTTGTCAGACCAGCGAAGTGAGCGTAAAACTGAACGTGCCGATAGGCAATAGGTTTAGTTTAGCTCACAAGTGTAGTCTGGCAGGCGAACCACGGGGCACAAAGCCTTTTTGATTTCTTTTGCGGCTTTGGGCAAAAGAAATACAAGCAATCTCTGATTGCGCGTAGTAAAAACTATAATTTAAAAAAACGCATATTATCAACTATAACTCACACATCTCTACCCGGTTTTAATTGTTCTGCATCATCAAAAGTAAGAATTGAATTGACAAGTGTTGCCGCTAAATTACTACCACCTTTTCGTCCTTCGATAATTATTTTCGAGATGTTTTTAAATGGTTTAGTCATGTGTTTCGATTCCCGCACATTGACAAAACCAACAGGAGCTGCAATAATACCAATAGGGTTCGCTTTGCCTTTACGTACCAATTCACATAATTCTATCAATGCTGTTGGAGCATTACCAAAGGCATACAAAGCATCGGGATATTCCTCTACTGCCAAACGGATACCTGCCTGAGTACGGGTAATACCTTTGGATTGTGCCAGTTCGGCCACACGAGGATCGTGCAGATAGCATTTTGCCTCTATCCCCATACGCTCCAAAGCTCCTTTACGAATGCCCGAAACTACCATAGTTACATCGCTGATAATGGTACGAACGGTTCCTTCTGTAAACTCTTTGTAAAGATTGGCTACTGCATTTTCGTCGGTATACAGCACCTCTTCCATATCAAAATCGGCAGTAGTATGTGTTGCATGAAGCAATGCCCATTTCTTATCGAGTGGAATATTCTTGTTCTTCAATTCGCTTTCGATGGTTCTGAAACTACGGATCATTATATCCTGACCTAGATTTTTAGCACCTTCGACTTCATCTTCCCGATAATATCCACGAGGGGTAATTATTTTATCCTCTTGAAAACGATATGACTGCGAATTACCTATAATGACAATCGTAAACATATCTACATCTTCGGGATCAAATTCATCGAGCGTAGTTACTTTCACTTCCTGCTCATCACGACCTGCCTGACGCACATATGCCACTGGTGTATCGGGCGAACGGTCTTTGAGAAACAGTTCAACCAATCGGTACAATTGCCAGTATCTGCCATTACTTTTGGGATTATAAATGGCTGTCACAAAATCGGCTGATGAGGCTGCGATTATCCGTTTTTCGATTCTGTCCCAAGGCGTCATTAAATCGGACATTGAAATAATACAGAAATCATGACCAATGGGTGCTCCCAAAATAGCTGCCGCTTTTTGAAAGGCACTGATACCGGGCAATACATCAACCTCAATATCGCTTTGCTTTTCCTTTTTCATCTCATAGATGAGGGGAGCCATGCCGTAAATACCGGAATCGCCCGAACTGATTACACAAACGGCATTACCTTCTTCAGCATAACGAAATGCTTCTTCGGCTCGTTGACGTTCTTTCTTCATACCTGTATCGATGCATTGTGCTTCGGGTTTTACAAAATCGGTGATAAACTGAAAATAATATTTATATCCCACAATTACATCCGAAACTTTTACGGCTTCAAGTACTGCGGGCGTTATATCTTCTTTTGATCCGGGACCTATACCGGCTACTATAATTTTTCCTTTTGCCATATTTATACTTATTTTATTTTAGAACTGTGTTTCCATTTCCTCCTAAAAAACTTCCAACTCAACCAAACTCCTGTACCCGAAACGATGATGCAACCGAGCGACAATGTCCATAGAATGATAGTCCAGAGGACAGGTCTATCCATCAGCCATTTGATATGGAAATAATGCAATGCCTGAAACATCCATTTACGTGCTTTACGATTCTGATTAAGGTATTTATAATCGCCCGTTTTTGCATTTATATAATAGAGGCTTTTATCGGCATCAGACACTTCAACCTTATAGGCTGGTAAACCCAAATCTCGCTTCCAAGGCAAATAATAGTCCTCATACTCGCTTATTAGTTTCACGGTAAAAGCAACACTGTCACCATGAATAGCACGGATAGATTTCTCTATTGCTTCAGAAGGCAAGAATAATTCTTTAGCTTCATCTGATGAGGCATCTATAAATAGTGTTTGGCTACCGTTAACTATTTCATAGATGGGTATTCCCTGGAAATGAGTCCATTCTATTTGCTTCAATTCAGGATAATTCTGTTTTAATAATTTATAATCGAATGGATATTTATCAGGAGATATTCTCTTGCCTTTTATTTTCATCGGAATTTTATATTCCTCATGCGTTTTTACCATCCATTGAGGTACTTTTCGTAACGACATCACTCCGCTAAATGCCCAAGTGAGAAGAAATATCCCGAAGATCATACCCACTACATGATGCCACCAATACCAACGCTTGCGATAGGGACTTTCGAACGTTCCCCTTCGTTTATACCTTTTATAATAAGCATCTACACCCACATACATACCTGCCAGACACATTACGAGTCCGAGCGAAGCCAATACAGTAATGGTGAGTATCCACGTTTGCGTATGTTTACGTAATGCAGGCACATAAAAGGTATGAGGAATAAAGCCTACCCACGACCAAAATCGGCTATCTTTATCAGTAAATTGCTGCACTTCACCACTTTGGGAGGAGATATATAATTGATGTTTCTCGTCATCCGAAAAATAAAATTTATAGATCGGCAGCTCCTTTTCGTACTTGCTGTACATAATCCATTGCTCTAATTCTTTGAGGGTATCTACTCTTTCGATGGGAGCATTACTCCATGTCTTTGCTATATTTTCAATCGTCTGATAATTTAAAGGCTTTACTTTCTCCGTAGTATCTGTATTGAACACATACTCTTGTTCTTTAGTAGATATGGACAGTAGCGTTTGCCCTTGCAACTGACTTAATCGTACTTTTCGAACAGATTCACCTTCCGGTAATTTATTTACAAGAGGCATAATATCAGGTAGAGAATCGGACAAAATCTCGAGCCTCTGATTCTTTTCTTCTTGCGTTACATTAGGGAATGGATGGTACACCAAAACCAATCCTGTTATAAACCACATTAGGAACAGTAGGCTAACTACTGCTCCCAATACCCTGTGGATGGAATATATAAGTTTTCGTATCATTCTTTTTTGCAATTTTTTCTTGTCAACCGTTTAAACTTTCGTCGCAGGTATTTATAGCTGAGTAAGACACCGCTTAACGACACCAACGTTCCACCGATCATAGTTACCCACATAACAATATTCCAAAGAATAGGATGTTCTGCCAAAAACCTAAAGTTGAAGCTATGTAAGCCTTGATACATCCATTTATGAACACGTGATTTTGTAGTGAAAGAACGTACATCACCCGTTTTAGGATTTACATAATAAGTCGTTTTATCGGCATCACTAACATCTACTTTATATACAGGCAATGGCAGCTTATTCTTACGATCAACATAATAGTTATCATACTCAGTCATCACCGATAAAGTAATCGGTTCTTTATGTTGACTTGTATATTTATCTTTTACCACCTGCTCTGTCAGAAGGAGTGGAGTTATATTATTCGCAGAAGCATCCAACACATAAATAGTATCAGTTGTTACGACTTTATAAATCGGTGTTTTATCAAAACCTGTCCATTCGATTGCCTTCACATCATTGGAATAATATAATAGGACTGCCCGATAATCAAGTTGATACTCCTTTTGTTTTAGTATAGAAGAAGAACCAAACATTCCTCGTTTGCCAGATGGTTTACTATCCTTGATAATCCAATCAGGAATATCAGCCAGAGACATCATTCCGCTGAACACAAAAGTGAAAATAAATATTCCGAAAACGAATCCTAAGACATGATGCCATTTATAGGAGAACTTTCGATAAGGTGTACCCAGTTTTTTATTCTTTCGATATTGCTTTACGAGCATATAAATACCCAAACCAAAGCCCATCAAGCACATAATAGACCCGAAACCCGAAAGCCAAATAACGGTAGTATTCCACAACTCACCATCCTGGCGCAGAGAAGTAAAATACACCCAATGAGGTATTGCTCCTAACCATGCCCAAAAGCGACTGTCTTTATCGGTAAATTGAAGTGCTTCTCCTGTATGTGACGAGATATAAAGCTGATGCTTTTCTGAATCTCCAAAGTAGAATTTATAAATCGGCATGTCCTTCATCAACCGATTGAAGGGTATCCATTGATCTACTTCGTTAAGTGTATCTACTTTTACGATATCGGAAGAGCACCACTTCTGAGCATAAGTTTCAATTTGTTCATAGCTTACTTTTCGGATAAATTCGCTCGAATCGGCAACCAGATTATAGTTACTATCTTGGGTTGAAATTTCAAAGACTGTTTGTCCGTAACTTGTTATTTTAAGATTAACTCTTTGAATTAATGTATCAGGATAAATACGATTCAGTATCTCTCCCATTTCGGGCATATTAGCAGAAAGTACACCTGTTGCTCGGTTACGGTCTTGTGGTGTTACTCTCGGAAAGTTGTGATAGATCATCACAAAACCCGATAAAAACCACATAAGAAACAGGATACTGAGGAAAGTCCCCAGCACCCTGTGAATAGAATATATGATTCTTTTTAGCATATTACCTCAAGCTATAAGCCATTGTAAACAAAAAGTTCCGTGGCATACTCGGTACCATTTGAGAACCTAACGATTGATTGAAATATTCTTTATCAAACACATTATTTACATTTACAGATAAGCAAACGTTATTCTTCAACTTATACGAAACACCCATATCTACTAACCAATACGACGGATATTCGGACGTATTATCGGTATTACGATATACTTTGTCCATAAACGAAGCAGTAGCTACAAAGCCTAAATTTTTAAATACTCCTTTTTGAATAAGATAATTGGCTGCTGCGTAGAATGTATTTTTAGGAACACCGGTTAACATCTTTCCCTTTTGTGTCTCGGTTTCCATATATTCATTGTTCTTCAAATCACGAATGGTAGCATCTGTATAAGCATAGCCCAACATTACATTCATACCTTGCGTTGGAAAAACTGTAATATCAAATTCGAAGCCCTTCGACTCGGATGATCCCACCTGACCAACTACCGATTTTGTTATTCCATCTTCGTCAACTACCCCTGTTTTTAAGGTCTTCTTTTCGTTATTCTTTATGATATAAAATAAGCTACCTGTTGCCTGTACATATTTTCCCCAGTTGTAGTGTGCTCCTACTTCTGCTTGATAGCCTGTTTGAGGTTTAAAAATTTCCTTACCATCCGTTGGATAAAATCTATCGCCGTTTGCATCCACATAAATTATATTTGCAGCATAAAAATCTCGATAGGGATTGAAAAACGATGCCATAGAACCATACAGTGAAAGGTCTTTGGTTGGAATATACACAACTCCTGCACGATAAGTAAATGATGAGGTGTTATTGATACTGTATGCTGTTTGTTCCGATCTATGATATTTTCTTTCGCCATCGTATGTAGGTGCTGTTGCACGCATATATTTAAAGAAATCGTAACGTCCTGCCAGCATCACCTTCCATTGCTCGTTTAATTCAATTAAATCCTGAAAATAAAGGCTATGCATATAACTTTTAGTGATATTGGCTTTACTGAAAGATGTATTCATGTAACCCATACTTTGTGGGTTATTTACTGCTACATGAGAATACAGACCAGGTCCATATACATCATAGCTACTATTAAGAGGATCATTTTCGGGGGCAAGATTATATCCTGTATATGAGTTTCGGTTCATTTGCGAAAATGTATATCCTCCGATGAAATTGTGTTTTATGCTTCCGGTATAAAAGCTTCCCGACAAATCGAGCTGATCGCTAAACGTTTTTGCCATATGAGAGAAACGTAACGGAGATGCCAGATATACACTATCGAGACAAATATATTTACGGACTTCTTCTCCTGCCTTGTTTTTAGTCAGATAGAAATGATCGTAAATAGCATTGTCACTCTCCAGATATTTCAACGTTTCAGTTCCGAAATAATTAATATCGTCATCAAAATACGAAGCGTAATTTTGAAGTTTCAGATTATCGCCAAACTTTTTATCGTACTTCAGGGTAACATTCCATCCGTAATTCTTGAAAAAATCAGATTGACTATTGTAACGAGACTCTTTGTTCAAACCCGATTGCATCTCGCCTTTTTTAAGAAATAGTGAGCCGTCTTTGCTATATACATCGCTTGTCATATTGGGTGGCAAGCCAATTTCGGTACCATACCAATCTCGATTGAATCCTCCACGAATATCGATATTACTGGTTGCATCTATTTTAGAGGCTAAAGCAAAATAGCCTGAAAATCGCTTGTTACCGTTATCTCTCCATCCATCTTGATTGGCATAATTCAACAATGCTCTGTAGTTGACCGATTTGTAAAGATTCCCTCCAAAATCCATCGTAGCTTGTTTGTTATCCCAGCTACCATACGCCATACGGGCATTCACAACATTGTAAGGAGTGGGCGACTTTCTCACAATATTGAGTACTCCACCAATAACGGATTGTCCGTAAAGAACTGATGCCGGTCCTTTTAATAACTCCATCGACTCAATATCTGTAAGGTCAGCCACAGGATATGAGTTTATCATCGTACGCTCGTCTCTTATTCCATCTACCATAATGGGGGTGTAATTAAAACCACGCACCGTAAGCGTTTGAAATGCCCCATAAGAGGTTTGCATACGCACTCCGGGCAGAAATTTTACAGCATCTTCCATATTGGTAATCCCTCGTATTTCGAGTTCTTTAAAAGATACTGTATTTACTGTCATTGGCAAATATTCCAACGGAACATCCAGCTTGCCTATTTCTACTTTTTTTCTACTAAAATCTACCACTTCAACTTCGCCGATAGAGTACACTGTATCTACCATGCTCTTATTTTGAGCTGAAACAATACCCACTGCCATCAATGCGATAGCAGAAAAAACTATTTTTTTCATGATTTCCTTATATGTTTGGGATATCTACTATACTTTTTATAAAAAGGGTCGATGACCCTACTCCATCTTTTCTCCGGTAATTTCGTAGATGAATTTTTTTTCCAGAATACCAATTTTACGATGTCCTGCTATAAACTTCAAATGCGTAATGTATAAATCCTGTACTTCTGGGTTTTGTCCCAAACCTTCCATTTTCACATCCACCGAATAGCCTTCTTGCTCAAGAGCGGTTTTCCAGTCTTCGGCAATGTCATTTTTGGCATGCTCACCGGCAACAAACATAAGTGGTACAAGTTGTACTTTTTTTAATCCTGATGCTGTTAATTGCAGTAACATATCATCGTAAGAAGGATAACCTTCAATGGTTCCGACAAAACAATTTTTATGTCCTTTTGCTTTTAGCATATAATCGAGCATTGCATATTGAGCCGTATTAGAATCATAAGTTCCATGGCCTATCCACACATAAGCGGTTTCGCTATCTTGATTTTTGGTTAATACATCAATCAATTTTTCATAATCTTCGGGGCTGTATAATAATGGATCACCGATTCTGATTTCTTTGAATTGAGGTTGTACTGAGACAATATCTTTCTCTAAAGATTCCATCTCAACACCATCAATAATAGTAGAAGGTTGTACCAGAATATGGGTATATCCCTCTTTTTGCAACTGAGTCAAAACATCTACAGGTTTTTGTTTTACAATCCCTCTTTCGCCTAACCGCTTGATAACTATACGTGCCGTATATGCTTCACGCAATTCTACATCAGGAAACTGAGCTTGAGCCTTTTCATTCAGTGCATCTATTGTTAAAGCACGTGTATCGTTGTGGGTAGTTCCAAAGTGTACCATCAATATGGCTACTTTATCTTGAGGTTGCAGGTTTTTAAAGATATCGGAATGTTCATAGTTTTTACCTCCATGTGCCGATACATTTACTACTGCAAAAAAAGCGAATAATATAATCAAAAGGTTCTTCATTATTTCTTGAACTTTAAGGTTAAACTTGCATATATGGTTCTACCTGATGAGGTAGTTGCATATTTACTACCGAAGGGTTTTTCGTCTCTAAAGTTGAATATGTTATCAATTCCCAGTCCGGGCTCAAAAATCAGATTTTTAGAACCTGTAAAAAGGTGGCTTGTTGCCAAATTCCACAATTGAAAAGGGCGTGCATTCATATCCGTGTAGTATGTCTCGCTTTGTAAACGACTATTCAGGTTCACATTCAAACGGTAATTTTTCCATTCCCTCATCCAGTTTGCATTCAAGATCCCTGTATGACGGCTCGACCCGAATAGAGGTTTGTTATCCATTCTATTGCGAGCATCCAAATAACTGTAATTAGCACCTATCGAAAAACCAACGCCCAGAAAAGTATTTATTGCTACATCAACTCCCTGTGTACGAGCCTTCGATACGTTATTATACATATAACGAGTTTTAACTCCTCCGCCCTCATCTTCAGGGGTAAGCGGCTGTAATTGTCTGTCGATAATATCTTTTATATTATTTATATAGCCAGTTACCGAAAATGTAAAATGATCGCTGATGTATTCGGTATTCAATGAGAAATAATTCGATCGTTCGGGTTTCAGATTGATATTACCTTGGCTAACCATACTGCCTGATATTTTATCATAATAGAGCTCCTGTAAGTTGGGGGCTCTGAAGCCCATTGCATATGAGGCTCTGAAATTGAAATGATCCAAAGCATACATAACCGAAGCCTTAGGAGTAAACTTATTCTTGAATGTCTCGTGATGAAGCAAACGGAATCCGGCAACTATCGATAAACGCTCTATTACTTTCATTTCATCCTGAGCATAAAGAGCCATAGTATATGCAGATTTAGATTCGGCAAGACTCTCAGGGTTTTTCATATACTCATTCATAAAATCCAAACCCGTATTCAGTTTGTGATTTTCACCCACGCTGAATACTCCTTTTAAGGTGGTATTAAAAAGACGTTGACGCTTGGTTAGATCTCGGTCTCCGGCTTCAAACTTTGCTGACTTTTTGAGGTAATCTTTATAGTATTCGTAATTATCAAAATAGCTGTCGAAAGTGATGTAATTGATATGCTTTCTGAAATGATAATCGCCTCCTAAAGCAAAATTATAATCTTTGTAAAACATATCATATGCATAGTCAGCATAAGGACGATCTGTTTTCTTATCAAAATAAACTCCTTTGGTATAAATAGATGACCTCTTGGTGGGGTTATACATAAACTTTTGTGAAACGGTATTCGAGTGATAAGCAGCCATAGCTTGTTTTCCTGTTTCGACCAAAGTATCACGAGTAGGCTTTGTCAATGTTTTTATTTCATACGGACTCAATTGCCAACCTTCGGTTTGTCTACGCTGATAAGTGGTCTGTGACATAACTTTACCCACTTTAAAACCGACATTTACATTCTGATTAAATTGACCGTATTTAGATATGCGGGTAGCGGAAACAATATCCATCGAGCTTTGAGACGTATTAGTTATAATATTAATAACACCTCCCATTGCCTCTGATCCGTAAAGAGACGAAGCTCCTCCTTTTACCACCTCTATGCGTTTGATATTACTGATGTCGATACGTTCCAAGTCGTTATCACCACCTACATCACCGGCCAAACGCTTGCCATCAACCAAAATCAGAATTTGTTTGTTACGAAGCCCATTCATTACAATATTATAAGCCCCTTTGGTGGTAATAGATGTTGATAGGGCTGCCAGAGCATCTTCAAAGTTGAGTGCACCTGTACTCGCAATTTCTTTCGCTGTGATTACTTCAACAGGAACGGGGGTGTCTTTCAAGCGGTGATAGGTTCCAGTTCCGGTAACAACTACTTCATTGAGATTTAAATAGGATTTTTTTAATCGGATAAGCATATTCCTATCCGTCTGGTTTACATTTTGCTTTTGAGTCTCGAAGTCCATACGGCTTGTTCTCATTACATAGTTACCATTGGGCACATCTTTGAATACAAATTCGCCCTTGTCATTAGTCACTGCACCGATTGTAGTTTTCTCCAAACGTACCGTTGCACATAAAACAGGTTGCCCTTCCTCATCAACAACTTTTCCTTGCAAAGTCATCTGAGCCAAAGCAACGCTTACTACACAGCACCCCAGTGCCGTCAGCAATAGTTTCTTTCTCATTTAAGAATGAAAATAAATTGTTTATAAAAATATTCTTGACCCCGAGAATATGTAAATAACTGGTTTGTTAGGCAGGTTTCCTGACTCACTCTGTTTTGAACGCCTTCCCATTCATTCGCTAGAACAGTGGCTAAAGAATTGTTCAAAATTTTAAAGAGTTCACAGTAGCGGGCACTGTTTCGGATTCTGACCGAATTCCCTTTTAAATGCGAGAGACGAGCGTCTCACAGCATCACCGTAACGATTGCAAAGATACTTTTAATCTATTTTAGAGAGACTGTATTCAGAAAAATAAATAAAACAAATAGTATGATAGATGCAGTTTATGATATAGATTTTATATTTTTGTAAACCTTAATCCGAAGACCTTTTGTTACTTCGAAAAGCATAATAACCTGGTGCTTTTATGCTTATAAAATACAATGCCAAATATTTAACGTTACTTATTATACTTTTATATGGATAAGCTATCTCGTCTATTAATATCCGCTACAACCTCGGGATCGGGCAAAACAACCGTTACATTGGGATTACTCAGAGCTCTGAAAAACAGAAAACTAAGAACCCAACCTTTTAAGTGCGGCCCTGATTATATAGATACCAAATACCACGATCTAGCTTCGGGTAATCATTCTATAAATCTCGATGTATTTCTATCGTCGTCCGATCATGTAAAATCAATATATGCCAAATATGCTTCGGACAAAGAAGCATGCATTGTCGAAGGGGTTATGGGTTTATACGATGGTTACGACCGAATGGAAGGCAGCAGTGCACAAATAGCCGAATTACTCGATCTGCCTGTAGTTTTGGTTATCAATGCCAAATCGATGGCTTATTCTTCGGCAGCTTTATTGTATGGATTTAAGAACTTTTATAAAGGAATAAACGTAGTAGGTGTTATCTTCAACTTTGTTGCGTCCGAAAGCCATTACAGCTATCTGAAAGATGCCTGTCAAGATGTGGGACTCGAAGCTCTCGGCTATTTACCAAAAGATACAAATGTAGAAATCCCCTCCCGCCATCTGGGTTTAAATATCGAAAAAGAATTTATTTTTGATGAGTTTGCGAATAAGGTTGCAGACCTTATCGAAAAGCATATCAATGTTGATCGATTACTCGAGATAACTTCAACAGAAAGACCTCAATATATATCGAAAGAGGCAAAGACCGAGAAAGGTAACCTGAATATTTCGGTCGCCTATGACGAGGCATTCAATTTCATCTATCACGAAAATATCGAATACCTAAGAAATCTAGGTTCTATAACTTTTTTCAGTCCTATTACTGATAAAAATTTACCATCACATTCCGATCTGGTATATCTTCCGGGAGGATATCCTGAGTTATATCTATCGGAATTAAGCTCTAATAAGCCGATGCTGGAAAGTATTAACTCCTATATAGAAAACGAGGGTAAACTCATTGCCGAATGTGGGGGTATGATGTATTTATGTACTTCTATTGCCGATAAAGACGGGGTGGAATATCCGATGGTAAATATTCTGAAACAAAAGGCAACGATGCAGCACATGAAATTGAAATTAGGCTATCGCTCGTTTAATTACAACGGACAAGCTATCAAAGGACACGAATTTCATTATTCTAAAACAGAAGATCCTGAAAATAATCTGTCATCTGTCACTCAAATTCATAATGCCAAAGGAATGCAAGTAGATACCAAACTGATTAGATATAAGAACACGATTGCAGGATACACACACATCTATTGGGCGGAATTGGATTTAATGAAATTATTCGAATAATCACTCGGTATATACCTCATTTGTCTTGAAGCCTTATTTACCTTATCTTTGTAGTTCTTATTAATTAACTAAAACTTAAAGAGAATGGCAGAAGCACCCAATTGTCCACAGTGTGACATGGAAAATACGTATTTCGACGGCACAGTATATATCTGTCCCGATTGCAGTTACGAGTGGACTACTGATGGCAATGATGTAGAAGCAGACGACACGCCACGAGACAGCAACGGAACGGAGCTTATCGATGGTGATGCGGTAACGGTTATCAAAGATCTGAAAGTAAAAGGTTCGTCGATGGTCATAAAAAGAGGTACAAAAGTAAAGAGTATCAGACTGACCGAAAATCCGGAAGAAGTAGATTGTAAAATAGACGGATCGAGCATCGTTCTAAAAACATGCTTTCTGAAAAAAGGATAAGAATTAAACTCCTCATATTTAAAGCAAAAGAGTTGATTAGAAATATCTAATCAACTCTTTTTTTATTATACTAAAAAATTACCTGATCTTTTTTGCGATGTAGAATACATAGCCATAGAATTCGTTATACTTACGATATATTTCCGCATCGTAACGTTGAAGTTCTACAAATTTTTCAGCAGTTTTATTTCCTGCATATTTATCAAGAAACATCTCTTGTGCCCTAATCATTGGAGTAAAATAATGATCCGTCCAACAGGTTGTAGGCAGAGTAAAGGTTGCAACAGGCATATACCCTGCCTTTTCTATCTGGGCTACTTTATTGGAAATAGTATTCATTTCCGGAAAATGCGGCATGCAGTAATTCTCAATTTCGGCAGGACGTTTGTCGGTCAACCACGAACTTTCGGTAACAGCGATATAGCCGCCTGTCTTGAGAAACTTACGCCACTCGTTCAATCCACGTTCAAAACCGATATTATAAATTGCTCCTTCCGACCAGATCAAATCCAACTCTTCATTCTGAAAAGGAAGATTGTCCATCGAACAGACAACGCCTTTTACCCTATCCTGTAGATTCAGCTCACCGGAATTAGTATTGAACCGATCAATAAATGCCGGAAAAAGATCGAAACCAGTAATACGTCCGGGTGCCTGCTGAGCCAATACCATAGTCTGACCACCAGTTCCGCAACCAATATCGGCTATAAGAGATCTATCAGTAAGATTATCTATAAAGCTCAATGCTTTAAGGGTTATTTCGGGACTTCCGGGTCCTTGTCGTTCGGTATTTAAAAAGAATTCACAGATTAAATTAAAATCGAATTCATGAATAGTTGTAATATTTTCGTTACTCATTGTTGTAATGTATTTTGCATACGATGTAAAACATAACGATGCTATTATCATTGTACGCAGATAAAAAACTAAAATTATAATAATAGAGAAATACTCTCAAAAGGAATTATCCGAGAGCTAACGAAGGGACAATCTGTATCAGAAGAACAGATTGTTTATTACACCAAATCCGATTTTAATAAATTACGTGTCATAGTGCAAAGATACATACTATTTTGTAATAAAGAATACATCCTAGTCAATTATAAATTGTCCCCATCTGTAGTTGATATTATATCTTTTGTTTTTCTAACGCTTATTTAACTACGCACAATCGAAGATTGCTTGTATTCCTTTTGCCCAAATCCGCAAAAGGAATCAAAAAGGCTTTGTGCTGCGTGGCTCGCCTGTCTGACCTAAAGCTTACAGGCTAAACTAAACCTACTGCCTGTCGGCACGTTTAGTTTTACGCCTGCTTCGCTTGTCAGCCAACGGCTGTGCCTCTGATGCACTGGGGCTGACGCACGCAAATGGCTTTTATCCGTCAGGCTTCCCGACCTTGTCGGTTGCACAGGGTACCCGCAGGGTGAAGAAAGCGTTAAGAAACAAAAGGATATCAATAGTAAATGTTTTCTTTTGTTTTAGCTTTCGAGTCCTAAGCGGGTCGGGCAAAAGGCTCAGTCTTGATCTTTTGTTTCGTTTTGTATCAAGACAAAATGAAAAACAAACCCAAAGGGTGCGTTAGTAAAACAGAACATATAATATATTCAAAAAATTTTATTAATTCAATGATTGGAATCTCAAAGAAATCATACATTTGCATTCCAAATCGGAGATATATAATATTGCACTTAGCTGTTAAGGTAAAGAGATGAAAGTTAAAGGTTATTTTTGGGGTTGTTTGTCATCATCCACATATGGTTTGATACCTTTATTTGCCATTCCCATACTGGGAAAGGGAATGCTTTATGACTCGTTGTTATTTTATCGATTTACCTGTACATCATTACTGATTGCCATAATGATGCTTTTCAAAAAAGAATCTTTTGCAATAACACGAAAAGACCTGTTACCCTTAATCTCACTTGGTGTATTATTTGCATTATCAGCACAGTGCCTATTCTGGGGATATCAATATCTGGCAGTAGGTACAGCCGCTACTATACTTTTTCTCTATCCGGTATTTGTAGCTCTGTTGATGGCTGTTCTTTTTAAAGAGAAAATCCCTGAGATATCACAGTTGGCTATTGTTATCGCATTTTTAGGAGTGTCCTTATTATACAAAGGCGAAAACGGCACAACACTCAACCCTTTTGGTGTTGGGCTTCTGCTACTATCAGCATTTATGTATGCTCTTTATATTGTTATAGTTAACAAATCGAGCATACGCAATATGGCAGGTTCTAAACTTACTTTATATGCTATGGTTTTCAGTTCGATGTTCTTTTTAGTAAAATCTTTACTATCAGGAGGCATACAAGCATTTCCTGATACGATGAGCGTAGTCGATTTAGTAATGCTCGCTTTACTATCTACCGTAATATCTAACATTGCAATGGTGTACTCGGTGCAATATATAGGTTCTACCGCTACCGCTGTATTGGGAGCCATGGAACCCGTAACTGCTGTTTGTGTAGGGATCTTTGCTTTTAATGAGCTGTTTACAAAAAATCTGGCTATGGGTATTTTGCTCATTGTTATAGCAGTATCGCTAATAGTTTTGTCCGATTTTATCTCTAAAAAGATTAAATTTAGATTACCTCACAAAACCAAATTCGGCAATAGATAAAAACTATGACCATATAGATAGTAAAGAGTCGCAACAGAAACCAAGTGACTCTTTTTTTATTTATATCTTTGCAACCGATTTAAGGTCACCGACCTTTTTATTTTACCTAATATAGCATTTGTGAATGAAAAATATTGCTGATTATGAAATCATGGCACCGGTAGGATCGTACGATTCGCTGGCTGCGGCAATACAAGGAGGAGCCGACTCCATTTATTTCGGCATCGAGGGACTAAACATGCGAGCCAAATCGTCTAATAACTTTACGTTAGACGACTTGAAAAATATCGTAAAAATTTGTCAAGAGAATAATATGAAGAGTTACCTCACTGTCAATACCATTATTTACGATAACGATATCAGCCTTATGCATCAGATTCTAGATGCGGCTAAAGCTGCAAATCTATCGGCCATCATAGCATCCGATGTATCGGTAATGATGTACGCACGCAGCATAGGTGTTGAAGTACATTTGTCAACACAACTGAATATAACCAATACTGAAGCTCTTAAATTTTACGGACAATTTGCAGATGTAGTGGTATTGGCTCGTGAACTGACTCTCGATCAGGTTGCTGATATTTACAAAGATATAGTTGAACAACAGATCAAAGGTCCGAGCGACGAACTTATCCGGATCGAAATGTTCAGCCACGGAGCATTGTGTATGGCTGTTTCAGGAAAATGCTATTTGAGTTTACACGAAAAAGACTTGTCGGCAAACAGAGGGGCTTGCAACCAGATGTGCCGCCGGGGATATATCGTAAAGGACAAAGAAAGTGATATGGAATTTGAAATCGACAATGAATATATCATGTCCCCTAAAGACCTGAAAACAATTCATTTTATGAATAAAATGATGGATGCAGGCGTACGGGTATTCAAAATAGAAGGCCGTGCACGTGGTGCAGAATATGTTCGTACTGTTGTAGAATGTTATAAAGAGGCTGTAAAATCGTATTGCGAAGGTACATTCTCTGAAGATAAAATAGCCGACTGGGATACTCGCTTGGCAACTGTATTTAATCGTGGTTTCTGGGATGGTTATTATCTGGGGCAACGCTTAGGCGAATGGTCGATGAACTATGGTTCGGAAGCTACCAAGAGAAAAATATACATAGGAAAAGGATTGAAGTATTTCTCAAATATAGGTGTTGCCGAATTTTTGATGGAAACACAATCGCTGAAAGTTGGAGATGAAATCCTCATCACCGGACCAACCACAGGTGCTGTTACTCAAATAGTAGACGAAATTCGCGTAGATCTGCAATCGGTAGAAGAAACGGTAAAAGGTGAAAAGTTCTCTATAAAACTTACGGATAAGATTAGACCTTCTGATAAACTTTTTAAGCTGGTAAAAGTTACCCCCAAGAAAAAATTTGTGGAGAAAAATTAATACTCATTAAACTATTTTGAAATGGTTAAAGACAAGCGGGGAAAAGATTTCCTCGCTTATTTTATTTTTCTCAATTTATTTTATTCATAAAAACAATTACTAAATCAAAAAAATCAATTAGAAAACATTTAGTTTTTTAGAACTAAAGCTACTGAGCTTTTGTTTTATAGATAGAAAAAGGAACTATAAAAGTCAAAGTATAAGAGGGTAAATAACTGAGACGAAAAGAGCGAACTTTAAGTACTTTAATTTTCTTTAGAAAGGAGGTTAAATCTCAAAAAAGGAACAACAGCTGTAGAGATATGTTCGCCTCTCGAAGCCAAAAAGAGTGTTCCTCCAATACAGAGTTTTTCATCAAAAGTAGGCTCTGCCTTTTTCTAAACAGTTTATGTTTTCTAGTGTTTGTGTTTTATAAGTGGAAGAGGGAGTGAATTATTTTATTCATTCCCTCTTTTCTTCATTAACAGCAGCTTTTTATTTCGTCACCAAAACTGCTTCTTTAGCCTGAAGAAACTCAGCTTTTAAAGAAGCCATAGTTTCCTTTACGCTGATTATTTTTTCAGATAGGTACGCATTAGCTCCGGCAAAAGCATATCCTTTCTGCATATTACCTTTTGCGGCATGATAAAGAGCCAGTACAATACAATATGGGCTTTTCTCATAATTACAGGTTCTTATACAATGGTATGGACAGCTTTTAGGTGTTTCCGACCCGCTTTCAACTTTCCGGATAAATGGACCGTCAATAGCTCTTCCGGGCATACCTACAGGACTGTTTATGATTTTTATATCCTCCTTCTTCGAATCAATAAATACATTTTTAAATGTCGTAGAAGCATCACATTCGTCAGTAGTAACAAATATGGTTCCCATTTGCACACCGGATGCACCCATCTCGATAAAGCGGTACATGTCTTGCCCCGAACGGATTCCTCCTGCTGCAATTACAGGTATGTCTTTATGTTCTTTGTAGGTCATGGCTATTTCGACAACCTCCGGTACAATTTGTTCCAATGAATAGCTCTCATCCTCTAATTGATTAGCTTTAAACCCTAAATGTCCTCCGGCCTTAGGTCCTTCCACCACAATGGCATCGGGCAAATAGTTATAATTTGCAAACCATTTATCGCAAAGTATTTTTGCAGCACGCGAAGAAGATACAATAGGTACCAACTTAGTAATACTATCCGGTTTAAGGAAAGATGGCAAATCGAGAGGAAGACCTGCTCCTGCAAAAATAACATCTACCTTTTCGGCAATAGATGTGCGCACCATGTCTGCAAAATTAGTAAGAGCTACCATAATGTTGACTCCCACGACTCCTTTTGTTTTTTCTTTCGCTTTTCGAATTTCTTCTTTTAATCCCCATATACAATCGCTCAGATAATCTGATGCAGGTTGACGATAGAGAAGTCCTAAACCGGCGCATGAGATAACACCGATACCACCCTCGTTAGCTACTGCTGATGCTAATCCCGATAGAGATACACCAACACCCATTCCTCCCTGAATAACCGGAAGTTTAATTTCTAAATTTCCTATAAAAAATGATTTCATATATAATGTAAAAACAGACAAATCCAGAAGCCCAGAGTTTGTCTGTATTGGTTAGTCTGAAGCTTATTAATATTTTATTAGATTACCTCAGTGGGTAGATTATGCTCTTGGGATAGCCTCTTTTACTACCATCGGACGCCCTAAATGCTCTTTTCCGTTTAGAGTTTGGATGGCATTTTTTGCATCAGCCTCATCTTCCATTTCTACAAATCCAAATCCTTTTGATCTATTTGAAGCTCTATCGATAATTAATTTAGCAGAAACAACCGGGCCGAAATCGGCCAATAATGCTTGCAAATCTGATTCCTTAACCTCATAGCTAAGATTTCCAACATAAATGTTCATAACAATAAAATTTAATTAAGTGATTTTTAAAACAAGAAGTTAGTGTTAAGGTCTATTTCTACAGTAGGAAACTTAATATAGTATTAAGAGAGATAATGCAAGATAAAAGAACAAAACAAACCTATTTGTTTCCAATACGAAAGAACGGAATAAAATTCTATTTAGATGCTATAAGTAGATAAGTTATTTGTGAGAACAAGCTTATTTTACATTTTTTACATTTTGAATAACAAAAATTAACTATAAAAAATAGGAAATAAGGTAATTATTGCATAATCAACCATTAGCGAAACAATTAAATCTATTTACTTTTTAAGTTTAATGGATTGTATTAATTTGTCATTGTTAATCTCAAGCATTAAATTTTGAGTCAGATTATCGCTTTTCTTTTTCTTCACATTATAAATAATTTCTTTCTCAACAGAAAGGTCAACAAACACTACTCCTTTATTATCTTGCTTGGCTAGTACAGATTCGGGCTTAAGTGTATAAGTTATTTTTTTTATCTTATCTTCAGTATATTTCTTCGAGATGGAAGCAACGATTTCAGTACTGCTCATTTCGGCGGTATAATAAAAAGCTTTTGGAGTAAATTCTTTAAGTAAATCTTTCGGCTTATTTTCAGACATTTTTTTGAAAAAGGCTTTCAAATCAAGCAGAAGGCTTTCCAAAGATGCACCATTCAATACTACAATTTGAGAAAGGTAATCATATTTTTCCTTTGCTTCGTTAACATGCGCGCCCGAGATATTACCCAGATTGGCATTTTCGATATACGCTTTATATGCATCGGCAGTATTATCTTTTAGCGTTGTACCCCAACTCAGAGAATCCATAATCTGGTGTATCTGATCTAAATGGGGAGTTTTAGGATTTTCACTCAAATAAGCATAAAAAGCATTTATATCGGACGATTTCCGCAGTTTCTCCCATGCTTGAATTTCTTCCTCGCGAGAAGCTCTAATTCTCTTTTCTGCTTCTTCTGCAAAATTACCTTCCGGATAACGCACTAAATACTTTGAATAAGACAATGGTGTATTCTCCTCTACACATTTCATCCAAAAAGCTTCTTGTGTAGCCTCCGAGTTACGTGACCGGGCAATATCCAAAGCTCCGACTACCCCTATGACTACAAGAATGGCAGATCCCACAATAAGAAAAATAATTCCCCGTGACATCTTCGAACGTCTTTTAGGTTCTTCGATCGAAACTTCTGATTCATTATTTTCAACAATCCGATCTTCTATCGGCAATATAGCTTCTATATTTTCAGCCTCTACCGGCAAATCATGCGATGAGCTGTTTATACGGTCATCATCCAGAAAATCGGTAGTATACTGATGATCCATATGATCTTTGCACTCTTCACAAATATTTTCATCTTCGCGTACTGGCTTGCCGCAAAAAGGGCATTGCTTACTATCTGACATATATATTATCCTATTAAGGTATTTATTTTACTTATCCTGATACAACAGGTATTTCTTTCTCATTTGTTTGTACTCATCCAGATCCTTTTGCCATGTTTTACGAATACTTTCTTCGGATTCTCCTGCAACTATTTGTTTTTGAAGTTTATTAGTTCCAGATAATAAGTCCATAAATTTAGGCGATTTAAAGAATGCTGTTCCTAAACCTGATTTATTATAAAAATCAATTAAATATGAAAGAGTCAAGCCTTGATCAAATTCAATATTTCTAAGATCATAACCATAGCAAAGCTTGTCCTTTTGCAAAGGACTTTTATCAAATCCCGGTAACGATACAGGGGTAAATGTAAATGTCCCGAATTTGGGATTAGGATAACCCACCACCTGGAAAGGATAATATGTACCCCGCCCTACACTCACAGGAGTTGCCTCAAAAAAGCACAACGACGCATATAATTTTATAGACTGATCGTTAGGCAAGTTGGGAGAAGGCTTAACTGGCAACGAATAAGGGTCACCATGCCTCCATCCTTCTATCGTGATAACTTTCAGATTACACTTCTGTTTTTTTGCCAACCAACCTTGCCCGTTAATCATCTGAGCCAATTCGCCTACTGTCAATCCATGTAATACCGGTATGGGGTGCATTCCGACAAACGATTTATAAGGTGTTTCTAAGATAGGCCCATCGATATAATCGTGGGGGTTGGGACGATCAAGTATTATACATTCCTTATTATTCTCGGCACAAGCCTCCATCACATAATGCATCGTACTTATATAGGTATAAAAACGTGCACCGACATCTTGAATATCAAAGATCACTACATCAACACCATTCAGCATTTCGGCAGATGGCTTTTTATTCTTGCCATATAACGAAACAAGGGGCAATCCCGATTTTATATCTTTACCATCTGCCACTTGTTCTCCGGCATCTGCATTTCCTCTGAAACCATGCTCGGGAGCAAAAATTTTAACTACATTTACATGATTGGAAAGAAGAGCATCCAGCAAATGTGTACCATCCGATAAACAACTCGTATGATTAACAACAAGTGCTACACTCTTGTTCTTCAATAGAGGAAGAAGTTTTTCTAACTGATCGGCTCCTACTCTTATTTTATTTGCACCAATTGCAGAAATACAGAATAAAGCAGAAAATAGTAACAATAAAAAACCTTTTTTCATAAAAATCGTTATTTACCATGTAAAGATACATGTTATTGTCATCTAAATAAAGCCTTTGCCAAATGAATCCTATAGACATAATCAAAAAATATTACGAAGAAAGCTCTTCATTATATAATATTCTTATTAATCACAGTTCGGATGTAACTAAAAAGGCATTGGATATAGCCAAGAAACACCCCGAATTAAACATCGACATGCATTTTGTTCGTGAGGCCGGTATGCTGCATGACATCGGTATTTTCATGACAAATGCTCATTCGATAGATTGTTATGGTAAATATCCATACATCGCCCATGGATATCTGGGCAGCGAATTACTGCAAAAAGAAGGATTACCCAAACATGCTTTGGTTTGTGAAAGACATACCGGAGTCGGATTAACTCTTGACGAAATAATCGAACAGAAATTACCATTACCCCATCGTGATATGATGCCCGTCAGCATCGAAGAAAAAGTAATATGCTTTGCTGACTGTTTTTTTTCTAAAACACATCTGGGAGAAGAAAAAAGTATAGAGACCATAAAAAATAAGCTTGCTAAGTTTGGCGAAAGATCAGTACTCCAGTTTACAGAATGGTGCGACCTGTTTCTATAAAACTAAATTACTAGCTTTTATTTAAATCCATAATTATTAATTAAGACTTCAGTTTACTTATTGTATAGCTAATACAGTACCGGTCACTTATATCTATTATTTAAAATATGTAAAATAACCCCACCGCAGAATTGTTCATTTACAAACATCCTTATTAGACATATAAACCACTGTTAAACAGATCAAAAAGAGACAAAATATTTTTATTTAGAAGCCAGCAATCGCATGTTAAATAGACATGTTCAGACTATTTGTGCCAATAATTCAGACGAATTATACACATGCGGTACATTAAAGAATACTAATTTTGGTTTGAATCAACATGAAAAATTTAACCTTTCAGAACCCTTAGAGTGGAGACTCTTAGTGATTAACCTTTTTAAATTTAAAGCTTATGATAAACAAGCGAGTTTACTATTCCCCGCTATTCAAACGAATACTCATGGGGAGTACAATGCTCTTCCTTACTACAGGAATAGCTTTTGCAGAACACAAAGGCATGCTGCCAGAAAACACCGGCATAACACAGTCTGCACAACAGAAAGCAATAACAGGTACTGTCGTAGATCAAAAAGGCGAACCTATTATAGGAGCTTCCGTTACAGTAAAAGGTGCTACAACAGGAACAGTAACCGATCTGGATGGAAAGTTCTCATTAGATACACCTGCCAACTCAACCCTGTTGATAAGGTATGTTGGTTATATAAACCAAGAGGTAAAGGTCGGGGATCAAAGCCAGATCAATATCATACTGAAAGAAGACACTCAATCTTTGGACGAAGTAGTTGTTGTAGGATATGGTGTACAGAAAAAAGTAAACCTTACAGGTTCTGTATCTAATATCAAAATGAGCGATTTAGTGGAAAGCCGCCCTATCTCCAATGTATCTCAAGGATTGGCAGGTATGGCTGCCGGAGTACAGGTAACTTCATCATCCAACCGGCCGGGAGAAAACAACGCTTCCATAATGATTCGCGGACAAGGTACTCTGAACAATTCAGCCCCATTAGTGATTGTTGATGGTGTCGAAAGTAATATCAATAGCGTAAACCCTCAGGATATCGAAGACATGTCGGTATTAAAGGATGCTGCATCAGCTGCAATATACGGATCACGAGCAGCTAACGGAGTTATACTTATTACTACCCGAAAAGGTAAAGCCGGCAGTGTTAAAGTTGATTACAACGGATACGTATCTTGGGAAACTATCAGTAACAAATTCAACTTAGTGAGTAATTATGCTGATTATATGGAGCTAATTAACGAAGGTTTGGCAAACTCCAAATTGGCAACCAAATTTTCTGAAGATAAGATCAAAGAATGGAGAACAGGAACGGATCCTCTGAAATATCCAAATACTGACCTGATGGATGCACTCTTTGAAACAAATGTTGGAACAAATCATAACTTATCGGTAAGCGGCGGTTCCGAAAAAGTAAAATTTTATTCTTCATTCGGTTATCTGGACTCTCCCGGTATTATGGAAAACGTTGCATACAAACGTTATAACCTGAGAACCAACGTTGAGGCAAATATAAAACCCTGGCTAACATTGGGTACTAATTTGAGTGGTTACCTGGGACAAACCGAATCGGGATCGGGTATCGCAGATAACGAAGATGATGCCAGTATTTTTACTTTTTCAGCGGCAACTACTCCCGGAATGGTATTTAGGGCACCCGATGGAAGATATGGTGCAATGAACAATACCGAAGACGATGCCCAATCGGCAAATAATAATCCATTATATCGCTTAAATTACAGAAAAGGTACTAATGAAAACCGTCATCTTAAATCGCGTTTTTATGGAACATTGAATCCAATCAAAGGACTAACTCTTACCGGATCGTTTAATTATATCTTTACTGACAAAATAAAAGACCAACAACCTATATTTATCCCACAATGGAATTTTTTGACAGAGACAATGACTTCTGACGGGGTTGGCAAAACATCAATAATGAATAGCGACTACAAATGGAATAACTACTTGATGGATGCTGTTGGAACATATACAAACAATGTATCTAAATTAAACTATTCGATAATGGCAGGAGCCAGTCAGGAACTATTCAGATACAAATGGTTTCAAACAACTAAGCAAGACCTGTTAGACCCTGACTTAGGGGCAATAAATGGAGCAACAGGTGCTGCCAGTGCCAGCGGAAATACAGTAGAATGGGCTATGCGTTCTTACTTTGGGCGTATCAACCTGAACTGGGATGAAAAGTATTTACTTGAATTCAATATGCGTGCAGACGGATCATCACGATTTACCAGAAATAACCGTTGGGGATATTTCCCTTCTGCCTCAGCTGCATGGAGAATGGATCAGGAGGCATTTATGCAAGACTTGGTTGCAAAAGGTCTCAGCAATCTAAAATTAAGAGTTTCTTATGGTGAGTTAGGAAATAATGCATTAAGCAGTTCTGATGCCAACATCAACGGAAATTATTTGTCTCAATCACTGTACGGAGCCAGCAATTATATTACCAATAATCTTGTTGCAATGGGTATAGCTCAAACAGCAATATCGAATGCCAACTTGACTTGGGAAAGAACTAAAGCTTCGGGTATAGGACTTGATTTTGGGCTCTTGAGTAATAAATTGACAGGAACTCTTGACTATTTCTACAAAAAAACTGAAGACATATTAATCGACCTACCTATTCCTTTGGTAAATGGTAATGCAACAGCACCACGCCAAAATGCAGGAACGGTTGTGAACAAAGGTTTTGAGATTTCTCTCGGATGGCAAGACAAAATACAGGAGGTTTCTTATTTTGCCAATACCAACTTCACATTCCTAAACAACAAAGTCACCAAATTTAAAGGCGATGTAATGTCATTAAGCGGTGCAAATATGATAAAAGAAGGGTATGCCATCAATACACAATATGGACGTGTTGTAGACAGATTGATTCAAAATCAGGAAGACTTGGATTATGTACAAAAATTTATAGATAACTCGAAATCGCCCAATCCATTCGGATCAGGTAAAAGACCAGAGTTAGGAGATCTTATGTACAAAGATTTAAACGGAGATGGCGTAATCAATGATGAAGACCGAACCGTAATAGGGCATGGGCCTACTCCTACATTCACTTTTGGAATAAACTTGGGAGCTGCCTACAAAGGTTTTGACTTCTCGATGCTTATACAAGGTGCAACCGGAATGGAACAAGTCTTGCTAGACAACTATTATCGCCCTCAAGTACGTACCGGATACCAACTAAACAAAAAAATTACAGATGGCAGATGGTACGAAGGAAGAAATGGAAATGCATCATTCCCTCGTCTATTAGAATACAGCGATACACGCAACACTATTGTTAGTGACTTCTGGGTGCAGGACAAGTCCTACGTTAAAATAAAAAATATACAATTGGGCTATACTTTACCTAAATCCGTGGTGTCACGTTTATCTATCGACAGAATACGAGTTTACGGTAGTTTAGAAAATTTCTTCACATTTACCAGCTATGACGGATTAGATCCTGAGGTAAGCGGTTTTGCTTATCCAACTTCTAAACAAGCAGCAATAGGTATTAATGTAACATTCTAACATCTTAAACAAAAACGAATATGAATAAGTATAAAATATTTATAACAGCATGTATTGCAGTTGTAACATTTAGCGGATGTTACGATTTAGACAGACACCCTTATGATCAGGTGGGCGAAAGCACATTCTGGAAAAATGAAACCCAGATAAATCAAGGTATGATGGGGGTATATGCAGCATTAAGAGAAGACAATGCTTTTGGATTAAAGTTTGCGATCGACAATATCTCGGATATGGGTATCGGTTATGACAACCAAGGCTATGGTCCGGTTCTGCTAGGAACTTATACCGGTCGTACAGAGTTAATTAAAAAGTCGTGGAAATCATTATACGACGGAGTAATGCGCTCGAATCTGGCTATTCGGAAAATATCCGAAAACACAACAATTAGTACCGAGGCTAAAAATAAATATATAGCAGAAGCTAAGTTTTTACGTGCTGTATTTTATTTCCAGCTATATAATCTTTACGGAGGAGTTCCTTTATACGATGAAACCATAAATCAGTCGACAGATTATAATACCTTACTAAAACCTCGTAATACAGATAAAGAAACTGTTGATTTCATCATAAAAGACCTGACAGAAGTCATAACCAGTGAAGCTATGCCTGTAAAATGGCCAACTGCAAATACAGGACGTGCTACATTAGGAGCAGCTTACGCTCTACGCGGAAAGGTTTATTTATATACCAAAGAGTATCAAAAAGCATCTCAGGATTTTGAAGAAGTAATCAATGACTCCAGAGGGAAAGGTTACGGTTATAAACTGTATAACAGTTATGCTGACTTATTTAAACCCGGAGGAGATGAATCGAGTGAAATGATCTTTGCCATACAAAACTCAGGTGGCGTTGGTATGGACTATGGTATGCCTATGACTTTCTATATGGGAACCCGCAGTACATTTGGCAGTTGCTGGAATAATGTAATGCCATCGGTAAAACTTGTTGATGAATATGAATTGAAAGACGGAAAAAAGTTTAACTGGGACGAATATATACCCGGATTTAATACCGGAACAGCAGTCAAAGACGAAACTTTTGTAAGTACTTTAAGCAAAGACGGAAAGGTTGTCGAAACTTATCCTAAGAACAAAAATGTCCTGCTGTCAATGTATCAAGACAGAGACCCTCGTATGGCAGCTACTGTTCTTTTACCATATACAAAGTATAACGGATGGGTAAGTAATGCAGCAAAAGAATGCGAATTTGTGGTAGCTCGCAATGTGGCTCCTAACGAGTCGAATGGCTTTATAAGAATCAACGGTGCATATGGCGAAAGTTATGTATTCAGAAAATTTGTTGCCGAAGGTAATATGAGCGGAGCTATAAACAATAGAGCACATACCCCTATTAACTTCCCACTGATTCGCTTGGCTGATGTTTATTTAATGTATGCAGAATGTCAAAACGAACTGGGAAAACAGGCAATCGCTGTAGAATATATAAATAAAGTACGTCAACGCCCATCTGTCAACATGCCTGCAATTAACAGTGGTCCGGCATGGTTAAAAGCTTCAACCAAAGAAGAAGTATTTAACAGAATTCAACACGAAAGAGCAATAGAACTGGCAGCCGAAGGACATCGCTGGGACGATCTTCGCCGTTGGAAATTAGCTAAGACTCTTATTCCCGGAAATGTTTATGGCTTTACCGGAAAGAGGTTATTGACCAAAGAGTTTACAGACAGAGATATGCTATGGCCTATACCCGGCGAGGAAATGGATATAAATCCTAATTTAGTGAATAACCCCGGATGGGACTAAGAAGATAAGATATACAAAATATCGAATACTTGAAAAACACATTTTATTTATTTCCATAAACTATATGGGCACATCTTTCAGCCCATATAGTTTATTTAAATCAGCAAGATTTTATTTTCCTGACAAGATTTATTACAGCAATATTCAATTGCCGTTAAGAACTATTGTAAACTAACAAAAGCATCCGGAAAGGATCCTAAAAATATCCGGTTATTGCTTTTTAATAAAAGAACAATTATGAAGAGAAAAAATATTAATATCGTTTTAGGAGGATTAAGTTTACTCTCTTTAATCAGTTGTAAGTCCGAAAAGGTTAGTACCGAACCTACACGCCCCAACGTCATCTATATATTTCCCGACCAGATGCGCAATCACGCTATGGAATTTTGGAGCAGGCAGGGGTATAATGACAAAGTAAATTTCACGGGTGATCCGGTACATACACCCAATCTAAATCAATTCGCAGACGAATCGCTTGTATTATCATCTGCCATCAGCAATTGCCCGCTCAGCAGTCCTCACCGGGGAATGTTCCTCACAGGAATGTATCCCGAAAACAGCGGAGTAACACTCAATTGCAACTCAAACCGACCCATCAGCAGTCTCAAAACAGAGACCAACAACATAAGCGATGTTTTCAGCATGGCTGGATACGACTGTGCATACATCGGTAAACTTCATGCAGACTACCCTACCCCAAACGACCCTGCCAATCCGGGGCATTATGTAGAAGATAAACAACCGGCATGGGATGCTTATACCCCACCCGAAAGACGACACGGATTCAACTATTGGTATTCGTACGGAACTTTTGATGTACACAAACACCCTCATTATTGGGATACTCAAGGCAAAAGACACGACATAAATCAGTGGTCGCCCATACATGAGGCAGATATGGCTATTGCTTATTTGCAAAATAAAGATGGAGTACGCGATCCCAAGAAACCATTCTTTATGGTAATAAGTATGAATCCGCCACACAGTCCTTACGGATCGTTAGAGGATTGTATGGAAGAAGATTACAACCTGTATAAAGATAAACCAATTGATGAACTTCTCATTCGTCCGAATGTAGACTTGAAAATGAAGAAAACGAGATCAGCACCCTACTATTTTGCTTCGGTAACAGGTGTCGATAGAGAGTTTGGACGTATACTTCAAGCACTCAAAGATCAGGGTCTGGATAAGAATACCATCGTAGTATTCACATCAGATCACGGAGAAACCATGTGCAGTCAAGGAATCGAAGATCCTAAAAACTCGCCATACAACGAAGCGGTTAATGTACCTTTCCTGATTCGATATCCGGAGAAAATAAAACCTCGGGTAGACAATTTACTGTTGTCATCGCCCGACATAATGCCCACTCTTTTGGGATTATGCGGACTGGGAAATCAAATACCCTCAACGGTAGAAGGCTTGAATCATTCGAATATATTTTTCGGAAAATCGGAAAACAATTACCGCCCCAAAGGAGCCTTATACATAAAAAATGCAGATGGAGATAAAAACGAGGAGGGTAAAGTTATTTCCTATTTTCCTGTATCAAGAGGAATTATTACCGATCAGTATACACTTACATTCACCATCGATAAAAAGAATAAAACTCTGAAAGAAACCTTGCTGTTCGACAATGTGAACGACCCTTATCAGTTGAAGAATTTATCTCCTGAGAAGAATAAGAACATTGTAGACCAACTTACCTATGAAATGGCGAGATTATTGAAGCAGGCAAACGACCCGTGGTTTAAAGAAGAAATTCTACAAGACAGAATCCCTTACAGTAAAGCCAAATAACAATTAAGCAATCAGGAACAACACGATTAAGATCATCAGAATCTTGCAGAAAGTAAATAAAGAAAATATTTTATTCTACAACCAACCAATAGATCGGAAACCTTAAATCGAATACTATGAAAAACAATAAACACCTTATCATCATCCTTTTGCTGTTCCTGACAGTAAATATGTTTGCTTATACTGAGAAAAATCTGCTTGTACAAAAGACCGACATCGGAAACCTGAAATCTATGCTGATTATGAATCAGCAATGGGTTCCCTATCCACAATACAACAACAGAAAAGGTTGGGATAATTTATTGGGAGATTCAAAAGCCGACGTGATAAAAGAAGGTGAAAAGTATCTCAATTATCAATGGCAGGTGGTAAAAGCGACCGATTACTTGGAATATGAAAGATCGGGAAACCGCGAAATCATGCAAAGCTCTTACAATAAGAATAATCAAGCTATAGTAGCTTTACTTATGGCTGAACTAGCCGAAGGAAAAGGTCGATTTACGGATCAACTTATCAATGGCGTTTTTCATTCGTGCGAAATGACATCATGGGTATTATCTGCCCATCTTACAGCACAACACTCCAAAAGAGTCCTGCCTGATTATACGGAACAGGTTATTGATTTAGGGTCGGGCAACCTCAGTTCGGCATTAGCCTGGACGTATTATTTCTTTAATAACGAATTTGATAAGGTAGACCCGGCTATTTCGAAACGTTTGTATTACGAATTGAGAAAACGCACACTCGATCCATATATGAATGAAGACCGTTTTTGGTGGATGGCATTCAATCTGAAACCGGGAGGCATGGTAAACAACTGGAATCCGTGGTGCAACTTCAATGTATTGCAATGCTTTATGCTTCTCGAAAACGATAAGGATAAACTGGCTAAAGCCGTATATCGCACCATGCAATCGGTAGATAAATTTATCAACTATACCCACTCCGATGGAGGGTGCGAAGAAGGGCCTTCGTATTGGGGACATGCTGCCGGAAAAATGTATGATTATCTTCAACTGCTTAGCAATGTAACCAACGGGCAAGTTTCGATATTCGACGAACCTATCATCCGCAATATGGGTGAGTATATTTCGAGATCGTACGTAGGTGACGGATGGGTTGTCAACTTTGCGGATGCTTCGGCAAAAGGCGGAGGAAGTGCACAATTAATTTACAGATACGGAAAAGCTGTAAACAGTACTGAAATGATGCAATTTGCAGCTTATCTCGAGAAACAGGAACCTTCGACCTTCAAAGCGGACATCGATATTTTCAGAGCTTTACAAACCTTGCTCTATAGAAACGAACTTAATGACCAGAAACCAATTCATAATACACCTGATTATACCTGGTATCCTGAAACAGAATTTTGTTATATAAAAGATAAGGCCGGATTATTTTTAGCGACTAAAGGGGGCTATAACAATGAAAGCCATAATCATAACGACATAGGTACATTCTCTCTTTACATGAATAATACGCCCATAATTATAGATGCAGGTGTAGGTACTTATACAAGGCAAACATTCAGTAACGAAAGGTACTCTATATGGACTATGCAAAGCAATTACCATAACCTCCCTGTTATTAATGAAGTACCTCAGGCATTCGGGTCACAATACAAAGCGACCAATACTTCTTTTAATCCTAAGAGCAGTACTTTTTCGGTAGATATAGCCAAAGCATATCCCGAGACTGCACAAGTAAAACAGTGGATACGCTCTTACAGACTAAAAAACGGAATACTCAATATTGAAGATTCTTTCGACTTGAAAGAAGCCATGCAAAACAATCAAGTAAACTTCCTGACATGGGGAGATATCGACATAGATACTCTTGGTGAAGTGTATATACATGTCAATGGACAGAAAGCTATTTTAGAATATGATAAAAAGAGCTTTACTCCAAGCATCGAAACTATCACTTTAGACGATCCTCGCCTCTCAAATGTATGGGGGCAGAAAATATACAGGGTATGTCTTCATGCTAATAACACAGCAAAAAAAGGAAAGTACACTTTTGTAATTAAGAAAAGTAACAAATAGGTCTTCGACCTTAAATTATAACTTATGAGATATTTATTAACGTATAGCTTATTAAGCCTTAGTCTATTTGCAGCAGCTCAGCAAGACCCTCGCATACCACCTGCAAAAGATTTAGTAACCTATCAGTTACCAAAAAACTCTATCTACCACAAAGGGTGGATCGACTTCAACAAAAACGGAAAGATGGATGTATATGAAGATCCGTCTGCAACAATAGAGGCACGTATCGAAGATCTTCTCAGCCAGATGAATGTGGATGAAAAAACCTGTCAAATGGTTACTCTGTACGGTTATAAACGAGTTCTAGCCGACGACCTGCCTACTGCCGATTGGAAAAACAAGCTTTGGAAAGACGGTATGGGAGCTATTGACGAACACCTCAACGGGTTTCAGCAATGGGGCTTACCGCCTTCCGACAATCCGTTTGTGTGGCCTGCCTCCCGTCATGCATGGGCATTGAATGAGGTACAACGCTTTTTTATTGAAGAAACACGATTGGGCATTCCTACAGATTTCACTAACGAAGGTATCAGAGGTGTAGAAAGCTACATAGCCACCAACTTCCCTACTCAGTTGGGGTTGGGACACACATGGAACAGAGATCTGGTTAATAAAGTTGGATACATTACAGGGCGTGAAGGTCGCCTGTTGGGTTACACAAACATCTATGCTCCTATCTTGGATGTGGGACGCGATCAGCGTTGGGGACGTTACGAAGAGGTATATGGCGAAAGTCCTTATCTGGTAGCCGAACTGGGTATCGCCATGACAAAAGGTGTACAAAAAGATTATCAGGTAGCATCTACTGCCAAACATTATATTGCATACAGTAATAACAAAGGTGGACGTGAGGGTATGGCTCGTGTAGACCCTCAAATGTCGCCCCGTGAAGTCGAAAACATACATGTATACCCTTGGAAACGGGTTATAAAAGAAGCAGGCTCGTTAGGTGTAATGAGCTCTTATAACGATTACGACGGTTTCCCGATACAAAGCAGCTACTATTGGCTCACAACTGTGTTGCGTAAAGAAATGGGATTCAAAGGATATGTAGTTTCGGATAGTGATGCGGTTGAATACCTGCACTCTAAGCATGGTACATCTGCCGATATGAAAGAATCGGTACGCCAATCGGTAGAAGCCGGTTTAAATGTGCGTTGTACGTTCCGTTCACCCGATTCGTATGTATTGCCCCTTAGAGAATTAATTCATGAGGGAGGTATCAGTATGGAAACTATTGACGACCGTGTGCGTGATATTCTTCGGGTTAAATTCTTAGTAGGATTATTCGATGCACCTTATCAGATGGATCTAAAGGCTGCCGATAAAGAAGTAAACAGCTTAGAAAATCAGCAGATAGCATTACAGGCATCACGCGAATCTCTTGTACTGCTTAAGAATGAAAACAATACGCTGCCTTTGTCTAAAGACAAAATAAAGACAATCAGTATTTGCGGACCTAATGCCAACGATGCTTCGTATGCCTTGACTCACTATGGACCTTTGGCTGTAGAAGTTTCATCGGTATTGGATGGTATTACAGCTAAAGTGGATAAAAATACGGAGGTGCTTTATACCAAAGGTTGTGATCTGGTAGATGCCAACTGGCCTGAATCGGAAATTCTACCGAGCCCGCTAACTTCTGACGAACAAGCTGAAATAGACAAGGCTGTAGCCAATGCTTTGAAAAGCGATGTTGCCATAGTGGTATTAGGCGGCAACAACAGGACTTGCGGTGAAAATAAATCACGCTCAAGCCTCGATTTACCGGGACGACAACTCAATCTGCTACAAGCTATACAGGCTACAGGAAAGCCTGTTATTTTGATAATGATAAACGGACGCCCCAATTCTATCAACTGGGCTGATAAATATGTTCCTGCCATTTTAGAAGCTTGGTATCCCGGATCGCAAGGGGGAACAGCTATTGCCGATGTTCTTTTCGGTGATTATAATCCGGGAGGTAAATTGACTGTAACATTCCCTAAAACTGTAGGACAAATCCCTTTCAACTTCCCTGCAAAACCAGCTTCTCAAGTTGATGGTGGTAAAACGGTAGGTATGCAAGGCAATATGAGTAGAGTCAATGGAGCTTTATATCCCTTCGGATATGGATTAAGTTATACCACATTCAAATACTCGGATTTATCCATCTCACCTGCTGTAGCTACCCCTAAACAAGAAGTTACCGTTCGCTGTAAAATAACCAATACGGGCAATAGAGACGGCGATGAGGTGGTACAATTGTATACCCGCGACATTCTTAGCTCGGTAACTACATACGAGAAAAACCTTCGGGGTTTTGAACGTGTACATCTAAAAGCCGGAGAGACTAAAGAAGTTTCGTTTACATTATACCCACGTGATTTCGAATTGCTAAACTTAGATAATAATTGGGTCATAGAGCCGGGCGATTTCCGTATTATGATCGGGGCTTCGTCCGAGGACATCCGCCTGAAAGATATTCTTACAATAGCTGCTTATGGCGAACAAACAGTTCAAAAGAAGATAGCCGGAGTAAACGAGTCTGTTGCAATGGTATTGGATAATAACAATAATACCGAGTGGAATGGTGTAAGCGGCGATTACCTGACCTTTGTGATGGAGGAAAATGCACAACCCGATAAGATGAGTATTTACTGGAAAGCAATAGAACACCCTGCGGCATTCGAAATTCAATTATCAAGCGGTGGTGGTCAGTTTCTTACAGTATACAAAGGAGAGATAAAAGAAGCTGAAAAATTATCGACTTATTCTTTTCCTAAAACCATTGCCAGCGATGTGCGCATTGCTATCACTTCGGGCAAAGCATCTATTTCAGAAGTTAAATTAGACAATATAAAACACTGATATATTTAAAAATGACAAAAGAGGCTGTTTATATAGCCTCTTTTTGTTATTTATATCTTTGAAATAATAAAACTTACATAATCTCTCTACTTATTTGTATTGTAATAAGCCATTATCATATCAAATAGTTCATTCATTTGCAAGCCCATTTTCTTAGTGTCTTGCTTAGTAATATAAAACTGATACATTCCATTTACATGACCTGCCAAAGAGATCCTTATGGCGGGTTTGTTCATATTATCGGTCGAATGTATAATATTTGCTATTTCTTTCCATGTAATGAAACCCGCTTTACGACATGTTTTATTCATATTCAGCAAAATGCCTTGCTCGTCTATACGCAGCAGTAGTTTCTCGGGAATCAATAAAAGATAAATATACTTTAATAAATAGATCGCAGCTACGACAGCACCCGGAAAAAAGAATAATAAAGGTATAACTATCAGAGCTTCGGGATTTCTAGTATTGTTAGCATAATCAATAATATATAAACTGACCGGAACCAAAATCATAAGAACAAGAACCGATATCCAAAGAGAGAGAAGTATCTTCTTTTTGCTGTAATAAAATTCCATATTAGTAATACAGTGTATTTGATTAAATTCAGCTTCAAAGCTAAATCATTTAATTGTAATTACGATACCCTAAATATATAATTTTATACCATATTTATAAGTACCCTCTTTAAAGGACTGTATATTTGCTCAATGAGATTGTCCTCCGGAAAGAACAACCTCATTGAGCATATATTTATTATGTTAAGTTAAAGGTTAGTAGCGTTTGTTACAAGTAAACCTCCCAGAGCCTTTGTTATTTTTGGTTTTGTCATCTGGCTATAACTATTTATAAAATCGGCTATCAGATAGATGGGAGTTACGGGAGATGATCTGGTAGTCAAATCCGGCCCAAATGAATATACAGACTTCGTATCATTATATGTCAATTTAAGAAATCTCTTTCCTAATACCTCATCTCCATCCCACTTAAATGTGCCTTCCACTTTCTCTGTCAGCTTCTTAGCATCAGGATAATATATTAATTTTCCGGCATAGTCTGATGTATAAAGCAGTTTAAAACCAGCTCCTACAGGGGCTAATTTCCCATCTATTTCTGCTTTTATTTTATCAATAGTTGCTTTATCTTCATTCGTAGGATTAAGAGCTTCGACTAGTGTCTCATGTTTGATTATCAATAGGGAAAGCGTTTGAGTAATAACCTCAACATTCAATGTGGCAGATCGGTTTTCGCTGTCGGTCACCGTTATTGAAGTTGTCCCTTCTTTAACTCCTTTGATATTGATTACCAAATGCTCATTAATAGACACTTTTGCAAGGCTTTCATCATTAGATTTAACTGTGAATTTGCCATTTATATTACGCACTTCTACAAATATCTCACCAATGGAGGTAACTTTTACCGAATTCACTTTCTCGGAACTGGAATAAAATTGAATGCTTGTATCTTCGTCATCAGAGCAAGATATAAACCCGATAAAGCAAAGAGAAACAACAAGATAATAAAAGAATTTGTTTTTCATAATTAATAATAGTTGTTATTAAATATATAAGCCGATTATAACTTTGGTTAATAAATGAGTATTTACTATAACAGACCATCCAATCTGAATAATGTTGCATAAATTCACTTGAAAAATAATAACAAATATAAATATACCTCCGTAAAAATGAGTTTCAATAAAATGGCTCAAGTGTATTTCCCATTAATTATCGTTTTCTTTCTTGCGGTATTCATTAGGCGATATATTGAATTGAAGCTTAAAGCACCTGCTAAAATAGCGTGCCGAGCTAAAACCAAATTCATCGGCTACATCGTTTATTTGCAGATTGGGATTGTTACGTAGCATAAATGCTGCTTTTTTCAGTTTATAGTTCAAAATAAATTCATTAGGCCCGATTCCGGCAAGAGTTTTAAACTTGGCAAAAAGCGAACTGCGTCCCATAGCCATCTCGCGGGCTAAAGTATTTATATCAAAATCCTGATTACTTAAATTAACATCTATAATTCCTTCTACTTTTTTTAAAAAAGCCTGATCCAACTCATTATTTGCCAAAAGTTGAATATCAATAGAATCTTGTTTTTTGAAAGTTTCCTGCTGACGCAATCTGTTTTGTATTAAGTTATTACAACGAGTCAGTAGTATTTTTGCATTAAACGGTTTAATAATATAATCGTCAGCACCTTTTTGTAAGCCTTCGAGATTCTGTTCATCTGAGGTCTGAGCTGTTAACAGAACAACCGGAATATGGCTTGTATTTATATTTTTTTTGATTCGCAGACATAATTCTGTTCCATCCATTTCGGGCATCATAATATCACTCAATATAATATCCGGCATGTTGTCAATGGCTTTTTGTAGTCCGTCTTTTCCATCATAAGACAATATTACATTATAAAAAGGAGAAAAAATGGACTCCAAAAGTTCCGATAGTTCTTCGTTATCTTCTACTATCAAAATGGTATAAGGTCTAATCTCCGGAAGGGTATCCATTCGCTCATCTTCCAGCAAATCATCCCCAATAAATCCCACTAAAGGTATTGTGTCTTCTTTAACAGCTTCATAACCATCCCTGATTATCTTGACATTATTATCATTTTCAAAGTGGGCTGCTCCTTTCCTGAAAGTAACAATGAATATACTTCCATAATCGGGCTTACTCTCAACAGATATTTTTCCGTGATGAAACTCTACAATCTCTTTGCAGATAGCAAGTCCCATTCCGGTAGTCAGATATGGATCTTCGGCTTTTAGGCTATTACTTGCCTGATAAAATTGCTCGAATATCTTATTTATATCAGCCTTTTCGATACCAACGCCATTGTCGATAATTTTTACTGTTATCTCACCTTTTGTATCCACTATTATTAGTTCTATACTGCCTTTTTTAGGGGTATAACTAAATGCATTGGATAACAGATTATAAAATACTTTTTGCAATTGTTCGGGATCAAACCAACAGTATACACTTTGTTCGGATGATTCAAAGTGATATTTAATATCTTTTGATTGTGCTTTTTCTTTAAAGGATGAATAAATATCGTACAGAAAAGGAATAAGATCTGCATGATAAACATGTAATTGAGTTTTCACATCTTCCATTTTCTGGAAATCAAGAATTTCATTTACCAGATTACGCATTCGATGAGAATTCTTATATATTTTTTGTATTTTATCTGATACCGATTTCGGTAACATGCTCCCCTGCATCAACAGTTCGATTTGGGTTATTATAAGTGTAAGAGGGGTACGAAACTCATGGCTTATTTTTGTAAAAAATGAAAGTTTCGATTTATTTAAAGAAGTTATATACTCTTTTTCTTTACGTTCATATTGAAGCGAAGCCTCTAATCTTATTTGCCTCTGTCTGAAATAAATAAACGCATATAATAAAGACACAAAGATCATCATATAAACAATCCAGGCAAATGGTGTAGCATAAAAAGGAGCGTGTACGACAATAGCCAATTGAATTTCGTCCGATCTATTATCAGTTGGATTATACATATTTTGAGTTCTCACCCTCAGGGTATAATTCCCGGGGTTGAGGTGAGTATAAATCAACGAAGTTTTACTGGTAGATATCCAATCATTATCGAGACCTTCGAGTTTGTATTCATACCAACGTGGATTATATGAATTGGCATAATCGTTATTTGCAAAAGTAATTGCCAGATTATTCTGATTATGATTTAAAGATATTTTAGGTGTATAAGCTAATATATCCTCTAAAATACGAGAATCATCATTCGGCAGCACTTCATTATTATTCACAAAGAGGTTTGAAAAATACAAATTGTAAGGAGGGTCGGGCGAGTACAAATCTTCTTCGAAAAAAGAGATAAGCCCTTCGGTTGTACTAACAAATATTTCGCCGTTTTTGCAAACCAGTATTCCATTACCTCTGTTAAATGAGGATATGGGCAACAAACGACTGATACTTATAGACTTTAGAAGTCCCTTATCGGGGTCTAATATCGAGATCCCTTTATCTCCGATTACAATTAAATGCCCAAGTGCCGATTCGGCAACATTATAACAATAATTACTCAACAGCTGCCCTTTTTCGGCGGTATAAGAAATAAATATGCCTGTTTGCTTATCTAATTTGAGTAGTCCAAGCCCTAAAGTAGTCACATATATATCGCCGTTTTTCGATTCAAAAAGATTCAGTGACCGTGCTGTAGTAAATTTTTCTTCGAAGTAATATTCTTTTATACCTTCTGTAAGATCATTGAGCTTCAAACAGGCTATATAATTCATAAAAGTAGATATCCAGAGATATCCTTTCGAATCAATAATAAAACTTACTCCCCCATATTTCGAATACAACCCGAGATCAAACAAAGGTGTTATCTTAGTTGTTCCCACATCCATTTTAAATAGTCCATAGGTATCCAGAAAGTAAAGGTCGCCTTTATAAAAAACAGTTTGTAAAATAATAGAGTGAAACAATCCATCCGAAACAGGGTAATTCAAATAATTCTTAAACCGTTGAGTCGAAATATCAAAACTGCTTATACCCCCGGTATGAGTGCCCATATATAACTTGTTATAGATGGAGTCGTAGCAGATACTCTTCAGGTTATTGTGATTAGGGCCATAATCACCATGATCGGCTATATAATATTTAAATCGATTTGTTTTCCGGTTCAGCATATTCAATCCGCCCCCTTCGGTACATATCCAAATATTATGATCTTGGTCTTCGACCATATTACCTCCAAAGGGATAGTTAAGGCAATTGTCGCGAAGGGGGTCCACCGCATAGTATGTAAAGATGTCTTTTTTCGGATTAAAGAAATTAACCCCTCCGTAATATGTCCCAATCCAAAAAGATCCCTGCCGGTCTATCAACAGCGAAAATACGGAAGTATGAGAAAGACTACCCGATAAATAATTATTTGTATAAACACTGAATACTTTTGTTGTAGGATTGTACTTATTTAAGCCGGCAAAGGTCCCTATCCAAATATTTCCAGCAGCATCCTCCACAAATGTTCTTACCTGATTGCTGCTTATTGTATTATTAGATTTTGCATCATGCAGAAACTCGGTTATTTCTCCTTTAGCATCTATTTTGAACATACCTTGCATACGTGTTCCTATCCATAACTCATTTTTCGAGCTTTCGAATACTTCCCATATTTCTCTATCGGCTATAATATTCACCGGAGTATTGTTTGTCTGAAGCTTATATAAACCCGAAGTAGTTCCTATCCAATATTGCTGCTGGTGATCCTTAAACACTTTAGTTATTTTATTACCCAAAGCAGGAGCGAATTTAAATTGGAACTTATTAGTTACTTCATCCCAAGTGTATATGGTATCTTTAGAAGCAATATAAATCGTTCCATCAATGGAAGACAGTGCCGAAACTTCAAGTCTTTCAAATCTCGAAAATTCATGTTGCTTGAGGTCATACTTCATCAGTCCGTTATCATTGGTCATAAAGAATATATCACCTGCTTTATTTTCGGTAATATTTGTTATTTTCTCGCCTTCAATACTCAATCGGGGGAGAACATTATTCCCCTTATAACTAACCACTTCCTGTCCATTATAGATACTTAACCCCTCCATTGTTCCAAACCAAATTCTCCCCAGTTTATCCTGGTGAATACTTAGCACGGATAATTGAGACAAGCCGTCTTTCACACCTATATGTTTAAAGTATATAGCGTGTAAAAACATAGAGAAAAAAGCAAATAATATGCAAAGTATTAGTTTTTTCATAATGCTAGATCAAAAATCAGGATACAAAGATTAAGGTCTCATGGCTTTTATATATGCTATCATACAGATGATAAAATAGCCTTCATTTTAAATAGTTACCCACCTCAAAGATAAGATTTTGTTTAGATTTTAGTGAGTTTTCGCCAGATTTCATTTCCTTTTATTTTAAGGCACTAAAATACCACCTTTGACTACCAACCTTTAATAGCTCCGCCTTTGAATTCACGTCTGGCTGTTTCTGCAACTTCATCCGATTGAAAAGCCTTTACAAATCGTTTTACCCTATCATCACCCTTATTGTCTTCACGTGACACAATCACGTTAACATATGGGGAATCTTTCTCTTCTACAAAAATACCGTCTTCCAATGTCAGCCCAACACCCGCTGCAAAAGTATTATTTATGATAGCTATTGTTACTTTATCATCATCCAAAACACGAGGCAGTTGAGGTGCTTCCAACTCCACAATTTTCAGGTTTCGGGGATTTTCTGTAATATCGGTTACTTTGGGAATAAAGCCGACATTGTCACGAAGTTTTATAAGCCCTTGTTTTTGCATCAACAAGAGGGCACGACCTCCGTTGGTCAGATCGTTAGGTATGACTATCGTACTACCGTCTTTTAATTCGGCTAATGTTTTTATTTTCTTCGAATAACCGGCTAAAGGATACACAAAGGCATTACCTACAACCGCCAGTTTATAGCCTCGCTCTTGCATTTGATTTTCGAGATAAGGCACATGCTGAAATACATTGGCATCAATATCACCTTGATCGAGCAATGTATTGGGTACAACGTAATCGGTAAGTGTAACCAGATCAACATCGAGGTTATAGCGTTCTTTTGCTATTTTTTGAGCTGTTTTGGCCACAATATATTCGGGTCCAAGCACCACTGCTACACGAATATAATTAGGGTCGTTTTTTCGTCTGCGTCCACAAGAGTTCAGTAAAATAAGGGATGCAATACATATAACGAATATCTTAACTATTTTTAATCTCATCTTAAAGCCTTATGTTATTCGAGAGCAAAATTTTATCTATGGTCTACTTTTTTTGAAATAAAGTTACCTAAGGTCTGAATAATAAATACCAATATCACCAAAAGTACCAAAACTACATTCATCACGGTAGTGTCATAGCCTACATAACCATATTGATAGCCTACCTGCCCCAGACCTCCTGCACCTACAGCTCCACCCATGGCTGAATATCCTACAAGAGTAATCAAGGTGATGGATGCACAGTTGATAAGCGAAGGCATAGCTTCGGGCAACAATACTTTTCGGATGATCTGAAAGGGTGTAGCTCCCATGGCTCGTGATGCTTCAACCAACCCCGAAGGTACTTCGAGCAAACTGTTCTCAACCATACGGGCTATAAACGGTGCTGCACCGATACTTAACGGTACTAATGCTGCTTCTACTCCGATAGATGTACCTACGATCAAGCGGGTAAAAGGTATCATCCAGACAATAAGAATAATAAATGGTATTGCTCTGAATATATTCACAAAGAATGCCAATGTTTTATTCACCGTTTTATTGTCCCTGATTTGTCCTTTACTCGTTATAAAAAGCGAAACACCGATAGGCAGTCCCAATACAAAACCAAAGAAACCCGAAACAAATGTCATCACGATGGTTTCCCAAGTTCCTTTTATTAATATTTCTATCATCGAATCAGACATAGCCCAGTACCTCCACTTTTATATTTTTACTTTTCAAAAACTCTATTGCCCGGTTCTCGTTTTCAGCGGAACTTATAAATTCGACAAGCATAACTCCAAATTTCATTCCTCCCACATAATCCATGCGGGCATTAATTATATTACTGTCGATATCGAACAAACGTGCCACCTCCGATAGTACGGGTGCATCTACCGACTGCCCTGTTATTTCGAGCTGTAACAAAGGATGCTTACCTGCTTGTGGCAGAGCGACCAGATTTCCCTGATAATCGGCAGGTATTTCCATATGCAAAGACGATGCAATAAACTGCTTGGTTAAAGCTTGCTTGGGATGCGAAAAAATATCGGCAACTGTTCCCTGCTCTATCAATTGCCCGTCACTGATGACGGCGACCTCATCACAGATTTCTTTTACCACATCCATTTCATGTGTGATTAGAAGAATGGTTATATCCAGACGTTTATTGATTTCTTTCAGCAGCGATAATATCGAACGTGTTGTCGCTGGGTCTAGGGCACTGGTTGCCTCATCACACAGCAAAACTTTAGGATTACTTGCCAAAGTTCGGGCAATGGCTACACGCTGTTTCTGACCTCCTGACAATTTAGACGGGTAATCGTTTGCTTTTTCCTCCAAACCTACCAATGCCAGTAATTCTTTTACACGTGTTATGATTTCGGCTTTGGGAGTTTTATCCAATTCGAGAGGAAATGCTATATTATCAAATACCGTTCGTGACGACAGCAAGTTAAAATGCTGAAATATCATCCCAATATTTCTTCGTGCTTTTGCCAACTGCGATTCCGACATTCGGGTCAGGTTTTGCCCGTCAACGTATATCTCTCCCGAAGTGGGTCGTTCCAACAAATTCACACAACGAATAAGCGTACTTTTTCCTGCTCCCGACTCACCTATTACTCCTACAATCTTCCCTTTGGGAACAAATAAAGATACTTCGGAAAGTGCAGTTGTGGTTCGGTCTTTTTGCTTGAATACTTTTGTTATATCTTTTAGCTCTATCATTTGGCTAACCTTTTTTCGATCTTTTTGAAAAGCAAAGTAACAAAAAATAATTAAGGTCACAGGGCTTTATTGAATGACTGTTTCTCTATTTAAAAAAGAAAAGTGTATTTTTGTGATTAAATATCGTATAAAGACTAAGTTTTAATCTGATGATTGATAAAATAAACAAACTACTATCTGAAATAGAAGAGATAAAGGCTGCCAATACACAACAGCTAGAAGATTTGCGTATCAAATTTTTAAGTAAAAAAGGTGCGATTTCTGTCCTTATGGACGATTTTAGAAACGTAGCAGCAGAAGAGAAAAAAGTATTAGGAGCAAAACTGAATGAGCTTAAAACCAAGGCTCAGGATAGAATCAACGAATTAAAAGAGAATCTAGAAAATTCCAGCTCTACGGACGAAACGATAGACCTTACCCGTACAGCTTACCCGATACAATTGGGTAGCCGCCATCCTCTTTCGTTGGTAAAAAAAGAAATCTGCGATATATTTAAACGCTTAGGCTTCTCAATTGCCGAGGGTCCCGAGATTGAAGATGACTGGCACGTATTTTCGTCATTGAATTTTGCTGACGATCATCCTGCACGCGACATGCAAGATACATTCTTCATTGCACGTAGTCCCGAAGTAGTATTGCGCACGCATACTTCATCGGTACAAACCCGTGTGATGGAAAAACAAGAACCTCCTATCCGTATTATTTGTCCGGGACGTGTATACCGTAACGAGGCTATTTCGTACCGTGCACACTGTTTCTTCCATCAGGTAGAAGCTCTTTATATCGATAAAAATGTATCGTTTGCCGACCTGAAACAGGTATTGCTTTTCTTCGCAAAAGAAATGTTTGGTGCAGATACTAAAATACGTCTTCGCCCTTCGTATTTCCCATTTACCGAGCCTAGTGCCGAAATGGATATTTCATGTAATATCTGTGGCGGAAAAGGCTGTCCTTTCTGTAAACATACAGGTTGGGTAGAAATATTGGGTTGCGGAATGGTTGACCCAAACGTTCTTGAAAATTGCGGAATAGACAGTAAAGTATATTCCGGATATGCCTTAGGTATGGGTATCGAACGTATTACCAACTTGAAATACAGAGTGAAAGACCTACGTATGTTCTCTGAAAACGATGTTCGTTTCTTAAAACAATTCGAAAACGCCCAGTAACTGACTGAGATATAATAAAGATATTTTATATAGAAAAGACTTGCCTTATATATACAAGACAAGTCTTTTTCAATTTCAAAAAGATGAAAACAACACTACTAGCACTTTTGATACTAATCGGTTTTACCTCATTTACTGCCGACAAAAAATTTACACTTGAAACAAAGCCCGGCGAAACTATTCTGATGGGTAAACTCGATATTTACAATAAAGGTAAATTAAAACAAAAAGACATCTCATTCCAGATCCGCAATATTGAAACCGGCTCTAAACGCAAAGTGAAACTTGATGACGAAGGGTACTTTATCACCAAAGTGCCGGCAGGTTTTTATGAAATAAAGCAGGTTTACTATAAAGATAAATACATAAAGCTGCCTCATGGATATTTAACGGTAAAAGCAAATGATCCAAATAGTATATTCTATATTGGAAATATCTACATAAACTGGTCACCATTACATTATGACAGAAGTAGATCACCTTATTTTATGATGGGTATGGGTGTTAGTTTTGGAGCTGTAGGAGTTGCCTTGGCATATGCAGCTATTCCTTCCACAGAATCTAATGTAGACCTAATGCCTGCAATTGTTAGAGAGCAAGAAACTACAACAGAACGCTTCTATAAATTTTATCCGAGAAATAACAAAGAAATAATCTCTCAGCCCATAAATATCTATATCTATGAGAATGAGAAGCCTAAACAATAAAGGTTGGAAATATCTTTTTTTGACTATTTTTGAAGTATTGAATCTGATTTAAACAACAAAATATTTGTACTCATGAAAATATTCGCAGTTTTATCTCTTTCGTTTTTAATTTTTATATCGTGTAATCAACCTATGAAAGAAACTATGGCAACAACCGCACCGGAACATAAGAACGAAGTTGTAGAAGCGATTAAAAACCGCAGAAGCATTCGTTCTTACAAACCCGAACAAATAGATCAGGCTCAGCTAGATACTATTATTGACTGTGGAATTAGTGCTCCCAGTGCTTTAAATAAACAATCGTGGGAGATACGTGTAATTCAAGATGCCGATCTCTTGAAACGAATCAATGATAGTTTTGTCGAAAAAGCCAAAGGCAAAGAATTGAAAGGTAGTGCTGCACGTGCTCAAGAACCGGGTTTCAGTGTATTTCATGGTGCTCCTCCCCTTATTATTGTGGCTAAAGATAAAAGTAACCCCTATAGTGCCGTTGATTGTGGTCTGTTGGCTCAAAACATATTACTTAGTGCCGAATCAATGAACATTGGAACATGTACAATTGGCAATATGGCCAGTATTCTGAATGATCCGGATGCGAAAGAATTTCTGAAAGAAATTAATATGCCCGACACCCACGAAGTTGCTTTTGGTATTGCCATCGGATACAAAAACGAAAGTCCCGAAGCTAAACCCAGAGATGCAAGCAAAGTACAATATATAAAGTAAGAAAAAATAATCACCTAAATAGAAACAGTCTCTCAGAAATGCGAGGCTGTTTTTTTATACATTATAAAGGCAAACTATTTTAAAGTTCTTCTTTAAACCGGTCGACCTCTACTCCATCGACTATTACTTTACCGAAAAACATAGAGGCAGGTCTTACCCAAATCCCATACTCACCGTATAACGCCTGATAAACAACCATGTCTTCTAAAGTTTCGCTGTCTTTGGCAAGGCTGATAAATTTGTATCGGTTACCTTTAAAGTGTACAAAGAAACGTTCTTTTGATTTTGAATCCATAGATTTGATAATTAAGCTGCAAATATAAAAGAGTTTTTCCTGTCACTCGACCTTTTTATTACATTTGCAATATAATCTCAACAGAATAAAGATGAAGAATAATAATATTATCCTACTCATATTAGCGATATCCACTTTTTTAGTATGCAGCAGCAGTAAACCAATAAAAACAAAACCCAATGAAACGATAGTATTCGGACGATTTATTTTAGATAACGATTCGGAAATCGATCATGAAAAGATCGAGTTAAATTTTCTGAGGAGTCCCAGAGGCACATCTAAAGTAAAAGTTGGCAAAGACGGTTTCTTCTGCCTCAAAATGCAAACAGGAAACAGTCTTACTGATTTTATCCAATATAAAGATGGTGGTACTTTCCGCAAAATACTCACCAATAGTTGTCTTACACTATCATTAACAGAAGCTGATAAAGCCTATTATGTAGGTGATATTTTCATGAAATGGACACCTACCGACAGAGATAAAATAAAGAAAGGTTTCTCTCTAGGGATAGGTATGGGTAATAACAGCATGGGAGGTTCTTTTGCAATCCCCATAGGAGAAAACTATACTCCGGGCGAAGATTGTCCGGAGATAACAATAAAAGATATGCAGGAAACTATCGATCAGTTTCACGCTTTATATCCCGATGATAACAGAGAGTTTATTATCCAGTTTATGGATCTCGATTAGTACCAAGCATTTACAATGAATAACTATCTTCACTAAATTATATAAGATACATATTCTTATCTTTTTTATTAAATTTGCCAATCAATATCAAACAATAGTATAATCAATATGAAAGCATTTGTATTTCCGGGTCAAGGTGCACAATTCGTAGGAATGGGTAAAGACTTGTATGAAACATCTCCTGTAGCTAAAGACTTATTCGAAAAAGCGAATGAGATTCTTGGATTTCGCATAACAGATTTAATGTTCAGTGGTACTGACGAAGACTTGCGTCAAACTAAAGTAACCCAACCAGCTATATTTTTACACTCGGTAATTCTTGCTAAAACTTTAGGTGAAGAATTTAAACCTGATATGGTTGCCGGTCACTCTTTAGGAGAATTTTCGGCACTTGTTGCAGCCAACGCCCTGTCTTTCGAAGATGGTTTGAAACTTGTTTACAAACGTGCATTAGCTATGCAAAAGGCTTGTGAATTGAATCCTTCGACAATGGCTGCTGTACTTGGTTTACCGGATGAAAAAGTGGAAGAAATATGTGCTTCTATTACCGATGAGGTAGTAGTACCTGCAAACTACAACTGCCCCGGACAAATTGTAATATCGGGTACAAACGCAGGTATCGATAAAGCTTGTGAGTTATTAAAAGAGGCCGGTGCTAAACGTGCTCTAAAACTTAGTGTTGGTGGTGCATTTCACTCTCCATTGATGAATCCGGCTAAAGAAGAGTTAGAGAAAGCTATTAACGAAACTGAATTCTCGGCTCCGATTTGTCCTGTATACCAGAATGTAACAACAGTTGCTGAAACCAACCCTGCAACAATCAAAACAAACCTGATTGCTCAATTGACTGCTCCTGTTAAATGGACTCAATCGGCTGAACATATGATTGCTGACGGTGCTACTGAATTTGTAGAACTAGGACCGGGATCAGTTCTTCAAGGTCTTGTTAAAAAGATTAATAAAGAAATTGCTACCAGCGGAAAACAATAAGATCAAAATCACAGATTATTTATTACTCTGCTTGCACTAAATAATAAAATAAGGCATCCCGAAAGAGATGCCTTATTTTATTTTGCTTCGTACCATTCTTATTTCAATATAGGACTACCTACAGGTATTATATTTCTTCCGAAAAAGCTATTCAGATACTTCGCAGCCAATACGTAGAATGTAAGCAACGATATAGCCAACTCTGCATAAGCTGCTACTGCATGCCATACATGACCGCAACCAAACGAGTCTAAAGCCAGCCCTAAGAATAAGACTACAATTAGAAGTAAAAGAACAAACATCGCTTTCGACATTTTAAGTCCTGATACAGTAAAGACTATTGTCAATATCATATATCCTATAAATACAAATCCCAATTGCTTTACATCTATCGCCTGTGCCAATGTATCGCCAAAACAACCAAGCTTGATTAACCAGCTCATAGCCATACCAATCCAGAACAAGCCGTAGGCACTAAAGGCTGTCGCTCCAAATAAATTGTTATGCTTAAAATCAAATAAAGATGCTATTAATTGTGCAATACCACCCAAAAATATAGCCCAAGGTAATACTAGAGAAAGACCTGAAGTCAATTCCATCTTTTGAGATGATGCTACAAGTGTTACAATCGCCAAACCAAACAATCCGAGTGTGGTAGGATCGGCAACTTCAATTTTCACGTTTTTTGTTTCCATTTATAATTTTTAATTGAAGGCGCAAAAATAGTAAATATAAGATCATAGTAACTCACAAACCACAAAATCTATAAAGCGACCACATTCATCATTTTCATCTATATAAATTACAGTATTAACAAGTCGGGTTCCATGAATCACTATTTTCTTTTTGGAAAACTATTACTCGTATTGTTAATAACTAATTTTCCATTTCGAACTATTTCTCATTTTTTATTTACAACTTTGTTTTCAATTATTGGTGTCACCAATCTGTTATCTCGGATTGATGATGAAAAGGGAATCAGGTGAAAATCCTGAACAGACCCGCTGCTGTAAGCTCTATAAAAGTCTTGAAACAAATCTCAAACCACTGTTTCTAAAAAACGGGAAGGATGTTTCTTAAGACAGAGTAAGTCAGAAGACCTGCCGATGATATAGAAGTTTTGTCTTTCGTGGATTAAAGACAATTCAACACAAAGTAAAATTCAGTTTCGGATATTTTAATATTTAATACACAATCTCACTTTTGGAGAGAATATTGTATTTGTATATATTTTATCAAAGATTCTGCATTTCTACTATACCTAATCATTAAAAGAAACAAGGCTTCGTTATAACTTAAGCTTAGTAAATAATAGATAAAATTACAAACTAAAAAAATTACAAATTATGGAAAAAATATGCCCACGTTGTTCAACATCATTCAGATGCAGAGAAGACAGAGTTGAATTATGCAATTGCTCCAAAACCAATAAAGTGATAGGTTTACGCGATTATGTTAAAGATACATATGATGGATGCCTTTGTCCTACATGTCTTGAAGTAGCAAACAGCACGTTTTATAATATTGGAATAAATCCTAAATATCTAAATAAAAAAAAGACTGTTTAAAAGAAACATTGCATTCTAGTGAAATAACGAAAAGCACTCTTTTTTTTAAGAGTGCTTTTTATTTTTGAAGAAAAAAATATCGGCTACAAAATTTATATAAATCTTCGGATTTATTAACAAACAAAATAGAAATTTAAAATTTCTATATCCTCTACAACATCATTTAAACCTTTTTAGGACAACGGAACTTCTATATAACAAACTACCTAAATGAAATTCTGTACTTTTACCCGCCTTATAATAATCTACAGAATTCTCTGTTAGACAACCGATGTATTTTTATGAAAAATCAATTAAATGATGAACTTATTGCGGCTATTCGAAATAATGTATCGGACGACATCAATATAGCCAATCTCCTCATGGATATATTGTCGATGGGAAAAGAAGCAGTTTACCGCCGATTAAGAGGTGATGTTCCTTTTACTCTTGAAGAAGCTTTTCAAATATCCTCTAAATTATCTATTTCGCTCGATAATACTATAAATATAAAAAACACTGGACATGTATTTTACGATTTGGACTTAAACCTGCGAGAGCAGAAAAATCCTATTGATTATTATTGCGAAAAGTTGGAGCAATGTATACGACTATTCCAAAAGATGCATAAATCGCAGAACTCCAGAGCACGACTGGCAATAAACAGCTTGCCTTATATGTTTTACCTCTCATATCCACATATTGCCAAATTTCGTCTATACAGGTGGATATACCAAATGCAAGCAATACCTGATATAGGCTCTTATCATAAAATGAAGGTTCCTTCTAAAGTTTCAGATGTCGAAAAAAGATTTATAGCCGAACATAGACATATTTCACATACAACTTTTATAATGGATCAGAATGTATTTAAATCATTCATCGGGGATGTCAACTATTTTTATAAACTAAATTTATTATCAGATATAGATATAAGACTCATCAAAAATGAATTGATAGAAATGATTTCCGAACTTGAATACATAGCTGCAACAGGAACTCAAAAAACCGGAAACCCAGTCAATATTTACATATCAAATATTGACCTTGAATCGTCTTATATACATTTTGAATACGAAGGTAATCAAAACAGCTTCTTAAGAGTATTCGCCATTAATATTATTGATTCTCATAATCCAACTATTTGTAACATTCAAAAAGAGTGGATAGATTCTCTTAAAAGACATTCTACTTTAATTTCAGAGAGTGGTGAAATACAACGCATACGGTTTTTCAATCAACAACGTGATCTAGCCTTTAGTATGGGAAATATATAAGTAACGAAAGTCGGGACTAAAATTAGTCCCGACTTTTTTCAATCTATATATTAATGAAAAGGTACTCTATAAAGAGCAAAATTAGTTAGATAAACTCTTGTTTAAAGAGAAGGTGTTATTTTCTCCAGATGTTTCAGGTACATTTCCTTTGAGTAGTCTATCGCCGGATTTTTTATCACATCATAAAAATGAATACCTTCTAAACGAGATAGCCCGATAAACTGGTTCATTTGATGAAACCCAAACATCACTCCATCATCCACACTATGCTGTCTAAAAAACTCACCTTCAATAGTAAATGCCTCTTCCGGAGCATTCCATGTAGTAGTCAGCATATACTTTCTACCGTGCAGTGCTCCTCCTGTTCCATAATTACGGGTAGGGTTTGCCGAACGTCTGCCATCAGACACATAAATTTTTTGATGACCTTCGGTAAATACACGATCAATATACTCTTTCAAACCAAAAGGTACTTGAAACCACCAGATAGGCACATGGTAAATAACCACATCTGCCCAAACAAATTTCTCGACCTCTTCTCTCAAATCATATACATCATTTATATCGGTATATTTAACTTCATATTTTCCATCATTCTTAAAATAATTGGTAGTCCAGTCTGATAATGTTTTATTTAGAAGACCTTCCGATTCGCCAAATTTTTGACCTGCATTTATTACAAATATTTTTTTCATAACCTTAATATTGATCTTTTTTATAATTACTGCACAAAAATAGAAAGGATTAATTGATAATTAAAATAGTATAATTCATATATTTGTATCATAATTATAATATATAAATATTATGGTAAATCTTGAATGGTTCAGAACATTCAAAGCAATATACGAAACAGGGTCACTTACCGCTGCCGCAAACAAGTTATACATATCCCAGCCCGGAGTAAGTTTACATCTGACATCATTAGAAGCTCATGTAGGGTACAAACTGTTTGATAGAGGAACACGAAAAATGGTAGCAACCGAACACGGGAACATCCTTTACAATTCTATTGTAGAAGGAGTAGACAAGTTGGAAGCTGCTGAAAGACATTTTTACAGAAATGCTAATTCCGATAAAACAAGCATAAGTATAGGCATGTGTTTCGAAACATTTCAGCATGTATTAGAACCATACATTAGCGAATTAACGTTCGATCTGATTTCTAAGTTCGGTGGATATACACAAATGCTGGGTGATCTGGATAAAGGTCTTTTAGACTTTGTTATTTCTCCACAGAAAGACGATTCGCTGAATGTGCAATACACTCCTTTTTCGAAAGAAAAGATTGTAATAGTTGCTGGTTCTAAAAGTGATATCTCGGAATTTAATAAGATCATAGAAAAAAGCGATATGAAAGGTGCTGAAAAGTGGCTCAACAATCAAATATGGTTTGGCACAACGGGCGACATGGAACACCTGAGAAACTTCTGGATTCAGAACTTTAAGAAAAGACCGGATTTTAAGCCCAATTTTATTGTTCCGAATAAGAGTTCGATTCTCCGTTCCATAGCTAACCGAGAAGGCTTTGCCGTTGTACCCGATTTTCTGGCTAAAGAGCAATTTGCAAACAACAGTGTAAGACTGGTTTGGGAAGGAAAAATCCCATTAGAAAACACCTTATATTTTGCCCAACGAAAAAAGACAATCTATGCTAAGGAACTAGAAACACTACAAAAAATATTTATCAAAGAATTCGAGTAATACAAAAGTCCTTTTTATAACTTTAGCGAAAATTTATCGCCTTATATTAAATCGGTATTAATATGATACGCAACGTTCAACTATCGGATGCTAAGAGAATAGCAGAGATTTATAATCCATATATAAAAGATACTATAATCACTTTCGAAGAAGAGTTGGTGACCGAAAAGGACATTGCTGAACGGATTAAATACATCACTGCCAAAAACTTCCCCTACATAGTTTATGAAGAAAACGACGATGTCGTTGGCTATGCCTACTTAAGCAACTGGCGAACACGATCGGCGTACGACATTACTTTGGAGACCAGCGTCTATATAGACGAGAAGGCTCAGGCAAAAGGACTTGGTTCGATTCTATATGCCGAACTAATCAACAAAGCCAGAGAAATAAACATACACTCTTTAATAGGGGTTATTTCTCTACCCAATCCGATAAGCCAGAAGCTGCACGAGAAGTTTAACTTCGAATTGGTGGGCAACTTCAAAGAATCGGGATTGAAATTCAACAAGCTTATCGATGTTGAGTTTTGGCAATTGATTCTATAAAACAGTTATTTACTATTTTTCAAAAGGTTATCCAGTACAGTTTCCGAGACCTTGAAAGCCGTTCCGTGTCGTGTTCCTTTGGGGAAAGAAACCAAGCCCGAAACATCTTCCCACGTTTTGCCATCTTTCGAACGTACAGCTCCGTATTTTCCTTCCCTATATCTATCAAAATACACATAGATGTATTCACCTACCTGCAATGGGGCAGGTCCTTCGACCCAATTACCTGTTATGGGAGCAGATACATCTGTCGGGAAATTATTTATATCCTTTGATACAGTCACTCTGATGTTTTTTTCGACAGGTGTTTTATTCTCATTCTTCACAAAAAGAAAGTATTCTTTTCCCCGTTTTAAAATAGCCCCATCTATCACACTAAAATCAGGATTAAAGAAAAGCTTCGTTTCCGAAAACGTTTTAAAATCGGGAGTCGTCACATAATACAGACGATGATCCAAACCGTCTTCCGATGGACCAACCTCACTAAAACGCCCATCTATAGTAGATGCCCAGAAGATATAATAAAGCTTACTTGCTTCATCATAAAACAATTCGGGAGCCCAAGAGTTTCTAACTGTTGGTTCATGAGTCATCACAGGGATAGCCTTTTGCTCCGACCAACTAATCAGGTCTTTAGACGAAGCATACCCAATAATATTATCGTGCCAGCCCGTAGTCCAAACCATGTGAAAGGTTTTATCGGGGGCTTGTACTATACTTGGATCACGCATCAATTTATCTTTGCCAACAGCAGGAAGTAAATGACTTTTGCCGTCATTGAGCGGAGTCCATGTTAAACCATCCAAACTATAGGCCAAATGGAGACCTATTTCCGACTTTCCGGTAAAATAAGAAAACAGATAAACATCTTTGGCTGTACTACTTATAGTACTTGTTATTAGCAATACTGCCAATATAAAAACAATAAAAGGAATATTTTCTTTCTTCATTTCAGTAATATCTTGTTGACGACTTGAGACCTTAAAATTCTGTGATTTCGCTCAATTCGGCTTTAAAGCCATCTACATTGTGCAAAAGGTAAGGCTCTACCCCTTTGGCTACTTTAGCACGATAGTTTATCAATCGGATATTCTCCGCATCTTTTACCCATAACGATGGTCGATAATCTTCTTTCATAAAATTAATCTGTACATTATTGAGTTCGATATTTTTAGCATGGCGGATAAAGAATCCCGAAGCCGGAATGGTTCCGAACATCCAAGGCTCAGGATACAGAGCCTCATTTTCGGGAGGTAGTAATTGTGCATCTTCTTTTGTACCTCCACCTTTATACAATATTCGAATATTACTCAATTGAACATCATTAATCTGATGATCGGGCACTCCGCTTATTATGCTTGCATAACGAGAATCGGCATTATAAACATTTACATTGCTGATCGTTACTCGTGAGATATTCCCCACAGGTGTTCCCTTAGGGCTTCTTAAACGAGAGCCTAAACGCAAAAAGAAAGGAGCATTTACAATATCACGCATGGTAATATTAGTGATGGTAATATCTTCGAGACTTCCACCGTCTACCGATTCGAGAGCCAAGCCTCTGCATCGTTCAAATATACAATTCGAAATGGTGATATTTTTGAATCCCCCACTCGATTCTGTTCCGAATTTTATACGTCCTGTTACATAGCCCTGATCGGGAGCTTGTGGCTCATCTCGTTGAAAAGAAGCATCCAACATCGAACCTTTATCGAATCCACTTACAAAGCAATTGGTTATAGTCACATTTTCGGTATCGCGAAAAAAGCCTAACGCATAGCTGCTTTTCAGAACAATAGCATCGTCCCAAGGCGAATTTACCGAACAATCGGAAATACGTACATTGCGGCAACAATCGATATCGAATCCATCGCGATTGGTATCTACTTTTACATTACTGATCGTCAAGTTATCAACACCTGTGGCAAGCAATGCAAAGTGTCCGCAATTCAACATCGAAACATCTTTGATAGTTACGTTCTTGCAAAGCTTCAAACTGATTGCTTTGTTTCCAACTCCGGATAAACGGCTTTCTTCACGGGTTAAGCCTTGCCCATTTATTAAGCCTTGTCCGCTTATCGTAATATTTTCGAGACCTATCCCCCAGATCAGACTGTTTTTCCAATGACTGTGTCCAAAGTCCTGAAACTGATTGTGGATATTCTCCTCAGCCAAATCATAACCACTGTCTTTTTCGGGATATGCAGCCAAAATAACCGCCCCTGCATCTAAGTACAAATGTATATTACTCTGCAAACGAATCGAATAAGTCGCATACGTTCCTGCAGGAATAAACACGGTTCCACCTCCATCAGCAGTGGCAGCCTCAATCGCCTTGTTTATGGCAGGAGAATCTATTTGTTTTCCATCCCCTTTTGCTCCGTAATCACGTACATTATATGTTGATGCAAACAAGTTGCCGGCAAAACTGAAGAGAGTAGCAAGGATGAATATATTTCTTTTCATATCTAATCAATAGTTACAAATTACGGGTTACAAGTCTGTTTCTTGAAAAAGTGACATATCTTCTCAATGGTAACGTTTTCTACACAATCTATACAAAAAGGTTACAATCGGTGTTTATTTTTTGTCACTTTTAATCATTTACTAAACTACTATATATCAACAATAAAGCTCATAAAAGATTACAAAAGTGACAAAAGTGACACTTTTTCAGCATCTATTTTTTCCGTCTTCTTTTTTCGATGTAATCATCTATTATATAGATAAATAAAACAAAATCTACAATAATCAGTAGTTGATTATAGGAAACGCTCTTTTTACTGACGCACCCTGTCGGGTTTGTCTTTCATTTTGCCTTGATGCAAAACGAAACAAAAGATCAAGACTGTGCCTCTTTGCCCGACCCGATACGTGCTCCGAAAGCGAAAACAAAAAAATACGTTTGATTTTGATTTCTTTTTGTTTTTTACGCTTTCCTCCCACATCGGGTACCCCGTGCAACCGGCAAGGTCAGAGAGCCTGACGGGAGATAGTCGTTACGTGCGTCAGCATCAGTGCATCAGTGGCACAGCCTTTGGCTGACAAGAGAAGCTGGCGTAAAACTAAACGTGCCGTAAGGCAATAGGTTTAGTTTAGCCTGCAAGCTTTAGTCAGACAGGCGAGCCACGCAGCACAAAGCCTTTTTGGTTCCTTTTGCGGATTTGGGCAAAAGGAATACAAGCAATCTTCGATTGCGCTTAGTAAAAGACAATTTAATAGAACATTACTAACAATAAAAACTACTGACAGCACTATTCAACAGTTTCCAAAGGCATTAATCTGAAAGTCCTCAACTCATCTGCATTTCCGTACATGGTATGATGTCGCGACAGATTCCAAAATCCATCTTTGGGTTTACCTTCGTTATTATCGTAATCAATTACCGCCCAGCAGAGACCGATTAATTTATTTCTATATAATTCGGATTCTACCGAAAATTTACTTCCTTTTGGAGAAGCATAATCAAACGGTGTTATATAAAATTCGAGAGCCAGTTTTCCGCTTTCGCCTTCTTTAAAATCATACTTATAGGCATAATCGGAATACGGTTTTTCTTTCAACCATTGCTGAGGTCCCCAATACATACACCAATCATCTTTCTTGGGTGGTGTATAAATATGATAGTTTTGAGCCTGTCGACCATGAAATAAATCCCAAGCCTGTTCCTTAGTTATATCTTTGAAAGAGTAAAACTTATCGATAAAAGGTCCTCCTGAGCGATCTCCATCAACTACTACTTCAAAAATATCAACCATCAGGTCATCTCTCGAAAATGACCAGTAATTATCATAGGCTTCGTATAGAAAATACAAACGATTTTCGCCTTCCGACCATCCCACTTTCACCTGAATATCCAATGTTGACTTATTAGGTTCTGAATGTTTCCCCTCATCTTCGGTCATCTGATCTATTCCTATCGAATAACTAGCCGGAACGATATCCCAATCATGCGTATCACCATCAATCCGTGGAATTTTATCGGAAGGGAAACAGAATACCTTAAATACCATCGGCTCCGTTTGCCCTTGAACCCGACAAAACATAAAAACAAGTGTATATCCTAACAATAACCATTTCATAAGCCACTATTTCTTTTGAGATTCTTCTTTAAAAAGATCAGGCAACATAAAATGATTATAATCTGCATTTTCGTTTTGCTTATAGATACAGAAGTATTCTTTCTGACCATTAATCAAAGGTAAAGAAGCAGTCAAGACAGGCGAGTCTGTTTTCTTCCCTGATTCAAAAAATGCTTGTGGTGACTTTTGTGCATGGGCATCCGACAAACGAATTTCGGATGTAGCAGGCATCACTGCATTGATGGTTCTCAATCTCATACTTTCGCCATGATATAAAGTAAAAGCTGTTTGCTCGACACTAAAAACATTGTTACGACAGTAGATGGGTTTTAACCTCCCATGTTCGTTCTCTGATAATATTTTGCCATAAGCACCTCCATACGACCAAAATAGATTTAAGCCTTGAGAAATATCTACAGGATTCACTTCTATTATTACACCGTCCGATTGAGAGAGTGAAATAACTGTTACTTCCAATCTCCCTTTTCCCAATATCGGGTCGGATAGCGTATAAACCAATGATTTCTTATTGGTTACTTTTACATCTATTTCTTTAAATTCACTCAACCATTTATCGGTTTGTGTGCCTATAATACCAAACTTCAAATTCCCCCCCATTTCAGGAAAATAGAAGGCTAATTCGGGATGTTTATCCAATATTATTTTAGTATTGTTGTTTTTACCGTTCAGATGGTATGCAAAAGGAGCATTACCAATTATATCTTTGGGATAATCAATCTCTTCACTATTCTTTATAGAGACAGGTTTATTATCTTTTGCCCTGACATCTATACTTTGAAATCCGATATTTTTCGCAAAGGAGATACTACCAAGTGTTTCCACATCCCCCTGAATATTATCGAAATTAAAATTCTGCATATAAGCATCTTTACTTCCGGAAATTTCGAGAAACTTATGGGAATTCTTTATTTTAATATCCGAAACATATACGTCTCTAAACGAGGGAATACCTTTCTTTGGGTCTACCCTTTCCAACATCTTCACCCAATGATCGGGTAATGGTTTATTTTCGTATTCTTTAGGCAAAGCAGAATAACTATAAGCAGGATTCCAATTAACATTGGCTTCAAAAACAACACCCACGTCTTCCAATTCAACATCTCGGATATAGATATGCTCGGTAGTTCCACCTCTGTTCATTGCCGATTTCAGGCGGATAGCTACGTTCGTACCTTTTGCTTTCAGACCTTCGGCTAAAACATATCGGATTCCTCCCGATGTTTCGCTGCCACAGGTAAGTAATCCACCACCTGCACGAGACAAACAATTACGAATTACGACATATTCCGTAGGGCGATTTACCCGTAAACCATCGGCATCCCTACCCGATTTGAGGCAGAAATTATCATCGTTACAATCAATATCGCAGTTCTCGATCAGTATATAGGACGAAGAATCTACATCTACCCCATCGGTACTTGGTCCGTGTCCTCCTACATTATTTTGAATAATTACCCCATCGACAGTACAATACGAGGAATAAAGCAGTTGAATAGTCCAAAATCCTGCCTGTTGAAAAGTAAGGTCATTAACTGTCACATCCTCAGAATTAGAAATCAATAAAGTACGAGGACGCTTACAATCGTAATCAACAATCCAGCGTAAACCTTTAGCCTCATACTCCTTTCTCATTTTCCAATAAGTATCCCAAAAGACTTTACCTTGTGCATGTATGATACCTGAACCACTCAACATTACATTTTTCTGATCCAAAACGTTTATTAATGCCGAAGGCCAACGCATTTCGATGCCTGCCACTCGTGTATCTATCTCAGGATAATCTTCGATATGGGTACTTCCTAAAAGTACAGTTCCCTTGGGTATTTCAAAGTTGACTCCCTCTTTCAGATACAAAGAGCCCGACAGATATTTACCTTTTTCGAAAGTAACAATTCCACCTCCTGAAGAAGCACAAGCATCTATTGCTTTTTGAATAGCTTTTGTATTCAAGGTTACTCCATCTGCTATTGCTCCATAATCCGACACCTTAAAAATCTTTGTATTTTTAGGGTATTGTCTGGCTCCCACCTTTTTTTTCCACGATATATCAGGCTCTACAGTAAATGCCCCTACCGTAGGTATCATCAGATAAATAATAAATAAGAGAGAGATAATTTTCTTCATATCTATTAGTTCTTATTTCTCTTATTTAGTTTCAGAATCTCAACACCGGCATCAATAATCAAACCTAGTCCGTGTTTTTCGTTTTCACCTACAGGACGGCTGTAATAAAAGGGCAGATCATCCGTAATACCTGTTCCAACACATACATTCTTAAAGTGTCCGTTTTCGGTTATCTGGTCTTTTTTCAGTGCATTCCAACCCAATTGAGCTATTCTCTGGTAAGTATTATTGGGAAACCAACCTTCGTTGATAGCTTTGGCAATACCATATACATACATGGCTGTTACCGACGACTCATCGTATGATTCGGGTTTATCCAATAACTGATTCCACATCCCATTTTCGTTCTGGTAACGTGATGCTCCAACAATTTGCTTTTCCAGTAAATCGATTAACTGTTTTCTATTTTCATAATCTTTTGGCAACACGTCTAAAAGACGAACCAACGACACGGTAATCCAACCGTTTGCCCGTCCCCAGAATGCTACACCATTACGATTGAGGTCGGTATAAAAGCAATGATAAAACAATTGTTTTTCGGGGCACCACAGATAATCTGAAATATTGATAATCTGGCGGGTTGCTTCATCGAAGTATTTCGTTTCACCTGTCTGTTTTCCCATTTGAGCCAGAAACGAAACACTCATGTATACATCATCCGCCCAAACAGTCATTTCACGGGGAAATGTACGGCATAATGTACCATCACTCAAGCGGGTTTGATCCTCCATGATATGTTTTGCTGCCGCTTCAAAGTAGTCTTTGTATTGCTGCTTCGGATCGTAATTATAGACTTCGATAACGGCAGCTCCCATCGCTCCGCAATCATCCAGTTCTTTCATATTCCAGAGCTGACCGAAAGGCCAATGCCAATGCTTGCGGTCGTTTCGGAATGTATTTTTAAAGTACCCGTAATTAGCGAATCCGAATGCGACATGATTCTTTGCATAATTGATATACTTAGGATCGTTCAGATACTCGCCCAGATTTATCATACTCATATCTAATACCCCATTTGAATAATGCCATTCGGAAAGCGGACTTTTAAACCTCACATCCTCGCCTTTAGGTATTTCTTTGGTACTGTTGTATGTTTTACCTGTTTTCACTCCGACAAATTGAGTAACAGGCTCTTTCAATATGTTATCGGCTACCGCCCTTATGCATTCTTCATCGGTACGCTGTTGAGAAAATACCGTTACAAACGTTAACGAAAGAATCCCACATACAGTTAATAGTCGTCTTTTCATATAGATATTATAAGTTTAAGGTCACAGACCTGTTTATTAATTCAGCATAAAACACTATAGCTTTAATTTCCATCGGGTTTAATTGTCGAAGAAAAAGGTGTCAATGGAATATGAAATGTCTCGAAAGCATCGGGATGAGCAGGATTATAATTCCGATATTCCTTTTTGATGTATTTCTCAATAGGCAGATCTGCATCAATTATCCCCTTAATGATACAACGTGCTATCTGATACCCTCCATAAGGATTGAAGTGTGTATTGTCTTCCAAAGCTTTGTCCTGACCGGGAAATGTTCCTGCAGGATAGTGTACAAATGCCTTTTTAGAACCTTCTACTCCCCAAGCTTCGTACAAATCTTTACTCATATTATTGAGATCAATCAAAGGTACATTTTCTTCTTTAGCTAATAAACGAACGGCATTAGGATATTCTCCATGCGTATTGATTACTTTTCCCTTTTCATCAAAACTTCGGCGGTGCATAGATGTTACCAATACAGGATTTGCACCTTTCGCACGAGCCTCATCTACCAGATATTTCAAGTCACTTTTATAGCTTGTATAGGGGCCTTTACCCTCTCCTTTTTGTTTCTGGTCGTTGTGACCGAATTCTATAAACAGATAATCACCTTTCTTTATCTTGGTTAATAGTTTTGCAAAACGTTTAGAAGAAACGAATGTATTTGCCGCCTCACCCGATTCGGCATAATTAGCAATAACCACTTTGGATGTTAAGAAAAGCGGAAACATCTGCCCCCATCCGCACCACGGTTCGTTGGCTTCATCAACAACAGTTGAGTTTCCGGCCAAGAACCATGTTACCAAGTTATCTGCCGATTTTATTTCAATACTTTGTACCGATGGATTGTCGCCATTAAATTCGAGAGTCAACTTATTATCCCAAATAAGTTTGCCTATTTCACGAGGTTTTATCTTAACCGATTCGGTTTCCGAGATCTTTGTATTACGGATATTTACAGCAAACTCATGTGTGATAAATTCACCTTTTTTTGTCTCTACATTTTTGAGCATCAATCTACGAGATTCGGCTTTTACAGTTGTATTACTTGAAGCATCTTTACTTCCCAATACCACTCTCACCAAATAGTTACCCTCAGGTACATCTACCGAGAAAAAAAACGGCTTTCCATCATTCGGATGTGTTCCTAAATCGTAGCCATAACCGCCTGCCATATACATCTGATCCGGAGCAATAGTAGTAAAACCTTTCTGGTGTTTATCTTTTGTCAGATTAAATTTGTAATCTACTGCCTTGATAGAACTTAAGATTCCAAATAAACATAGTGCTATAATAAGAACTGATTTCATTCTTTGCTATTTACTTATTTCAAATAAAAAACTTCTTTTAAAGATTTCGACACAGGTGAATTATCGGGATTGGTTTCCATAATATCTGCCATATATGCCCACCATTTCTGAACAACAGGATTATCTCCCAACGATTGAGAAGAACCTCCCTCTATCTTTTGAGAAGCATAGAGGACATTGGTTTCTTCGTCCCAAAAGATACTGTAATCGCTGACTCCTGCCTCTTTAAGAAGGGTTTTTAATTCATCCCATATTTCGTTGTGACGCTTTTCGTATTCAGCCTCTTTTCCGGGCTTCAGGTACATTTTAAATGCTTCTCTTTTCATAGCCACTATGGTATAAGATTGTTATTTTCTAATAATATATTTTTGAAGCCCGAAATCGGGTAAAGCCAGCAGTCCGTCAACAACCGATTGCCCGTTCATCAAAGCTCCGTCACGAGTAGTGTGTACATTGTCTTTATACAGTTCTTTTACTTTTGCCTGACCTAAAACATCGCATTTTTGTGCTGTCAGGTCATTCAGATCGATAAAAGGGACATTCTCCTGTGCTGCAACCTCCTTTGCCCATTTAGTATATGTTTCGGTCATGCGGTTCATTTTGCCATCCGTCCAATGATTGCCGGGCGTAGGAGACAATAAAACCGGATAAGCTCCTTTGGCTTTTGCCTGACGAATATAAATACGCAGGTAGTGACCGAATGTATAAACGGTTTCGGACCCTCCGTTACGTTCCATTATTACTGTTTCCGACTCATTGCCAATACCTTTGAGTGATGCTCTGGCACGACCCGTATTTAGCGAACCGCCATCGTTATGTCCGAATTGTATAAACAGATAATCACCTGCCTGAATACCGGGCAATACTTTATCCCACAATCCTTCGGTAAAAAATGTACGGCTGCTTCTTCCGCCTAAAGCGTGATTCTCTACAGATACTTTTGTTGTATCGAAGAATTGTTCGAAGAAGCTTCCCCATCCCCATTGATCGTTATCGCCATTTCCTTTTCCATTTTTAACGGTAGAGTCTCCAATCAGAAATAAAACGGGTGCTGTTGCATTTTTACGTGAACTACCCGATACTATGTCTTGTGGACGTGAAGGATCACTCACACTGAAAATGGGAGCAGTGGCATTTTGTTTATCTGAGTAATATTGCACTGCACTGTCATTCATTTTCGGATAGAAATTATTCAACAAATTGATAATCTCGGCACCTGCCAATAATACAGGTCCATAACCATGTGCAGCGTATACGTTTACAGGACGATAGTAATAAAATGCAGGATCGAAAGCCATACCCGTGCCCACACAAGTACCTTCGACCTGCCCTTCGCTGTTTATTTGGGTAGACACTGCATGCCAAGCCAGATTGGCTACAGGCGCATAAACGATGGCATCGATCCACCCTTTGTTGATGGCTCGGGCAATACAATAGGCATAAATAGCCGTTGCCGATGTTTCGGGGTACGAATCGTTCCGATCCAACAGTTGATGCCAGAATCCATCTCCCGACTGATAAGATGCCAGCCCTTTGATATGTTCTTTCAGTTGAGCCAATACCTTTGGGCGTTCGGGATGATTAGCGGGCAATACATCCAATACCTCAACCATGGTGAGCAGTGCCCATCCGTTTGCCCTTCCCCAATGGAAGGCGGGGTGCTCTTCGGACGATTCCACCCAACCGTGCATATATAAGCCTTTCTCTTTAACAAACATTCGTTTCGAAAACTGAAGTATCTGCTTTACCGCCTCATTGTAATATTTACTTTCGCCTGTGAGCTTACCCATTTGAGCAAGAGCCGGAATACTCATATACATATCGTCGAGCCAAAGGGTATTCATTTGTGGGCGTTTACGGGCAAATGTACCATCATAGAGACGGTATTCGCTATACATGATATAGTTGATATAATTGTCGATAAGCGGACGAAGGTTATATTCGGATTTAGTTTGCTCCAACTTAATCATTGAAGCACACATTGCCCCTGCATCATCCAAAGCATGAGGTGTGAGCATTTGTTTCATCTGAGGATCAATCACACCGTAATCGTCCATCAGTTTCTTGAAATGAGGTGCAACATCCGACAGAAATTTAAACCTATCGTTCACATAATCGAAATAGCGTTTATCTCCTGAGGCGGCAGCCATTTCGAGCATCCCCGAATAAGTAACTCCCCACTCGTAACTTGCCAAACGGAAAGCACCTTTTTCGAGTTCGGAGTTACTATCCATTTTTGAATAATCGGTAATTACTTTCTTTGTTTTCTTGTCGATTACATTCGTAGGAGTAGATTTCTCGAGATAAAATAAAACTCTGTCTAAAGATTTCTTCACTTCATCTTTTGAGATCACCCCGTAAGGTACTTTATAATCGGGAGCTAAAAGATGCAGAGGTGTAGTAGAATCGTTTATTTTATCCTCTTTTTTCTGAGCGGAAAGAACTCCACTTATCAATAGGAAAACTAAAAGCGAGAATATATTCAAAGTGTATTTCATGGTCTTCGTATTTTTAGTACAAAATAAAGTCTTCAAATCTTTTCGAAACATGGAAAATTATTCAATTACATAGAATTTAAGGCTTCTATTTTGTTTTTGCTCCTAAGGTTACATAGACTGAATCTGAAAATTGATAGCCTCGATAAGTAACTGCTAATTGTATAAGTGTACGCTTTTTCAAGGGAATATCTTTAGAGGTAACTAACCGGCTGCGGCTCTCTCCTCCTATCGACCACGAGTAACTGTCATAATTCATTCCTGCATCCAATAACAGTTCGGTAGCATCGGTTACAATTTCTTTTTCGCGAAATATCTTACCCAGATCAGCACCCATATAAAATCCGGGTTGCGTAGGCTGATTATAAGCTACGTTTTGAGTTGCCATGCTTATCCTGTAAATCGGGTCTTCCAAGAATGTATGGAAACGATATTCGGTAGGATATGTAGATACATACAATCTCAGGTTATTGTTATCTTCGGTTCTCAATAAAACCTCTTCACGCCAATCGCCCACAATATCGCCTTGTATGGCTGGAGTAGCTTTTGTTCCATTGTTTGAAATGCATCCCTCAGCAGTAAGCAGGGTTTGAAATCCACCGTTCCTATAATCGTATTTAGTTATCTTGTTTTTATCGAGTAATTCACGAAGTAAATCGCCATCCCACCAACAAGCCATATTTACCGATATGTTTTGCATGGCGGTATCAATCACCTCGCCTTTTATATTCCGAATGCCTTTGGACTCCCACGACCACATTTCGACTCCGGGATAGTTCGGGTCTATATCGGCTGCCATACAGCGACCTACATCTGTAGATGAAGGTACTTGAAATAGTATTTCGCCTGTTCGTGCATCACGGTAAGTAGAACCATCCCGTTTATTTTCGTGGCAATCCCAAACTTGTAATCCTCCCCTTTTCGGGTCAAAAACGGTCAGATGAATAGCATCACCGTGTCCTAATTTAGTATTATATAGACCTGTTCCATCGTGATCTATGGCACACGATCCGTATATAATTTCGTCGCAACCGTCTCCATCCACATCACCTACTCTGAGGTTGTGGTTTCCTTGTCCTGCATACGACTCATTACCGGGAGTATTCGAATCGAAAGTCCAGCGTTTCGTTAGTTTTCCATTTCGCCAATCGTAAGCAACCAAAACGGTGCGTGTATAATAGCCTCTACACATGACTACACTTGGATGCTCGCCATCGAGATAGGCAATAGCCGCCAAATACCGATCCATACGATTTCCTTTATCGTCGCCCCAACTCATTAACTCACCTCTGGGCGGATCGTAAGGAAGGGTTTCCATCGCCTTGCCTGTCTCACCATTGAAGATGGTCAAGTACTCATTTCCCGATAGAATAAAACCATCTGAATTTCGAAAGTCCAACTTTGCATCTCCTATAATATTACCCGATCCGTCAACCGAACCATCGGCGGTTTTCATTACTATTTCGGCTTTGTTATCCCCATCCAGATCATATACCATAAACTGCGTATAATGTGCTCCTGCACGGATATTTTTACCGAGATCTATTCGCCAGAGTTTAGTTCCGTTCAGTTTATAGCAATCAATAAATACATTGCCTGTATAACCCTTGTGTGAATTATCATGCGCATTAGATGGATCCCATTTCAGGATAATTTCATATTCGCCGTCACCATCTACATCACCAATACTGGCATCGTTGGGCGAATAAGTATAGGCTTGTCCATCGGGAGTAACCCCATCTTTAGGTTTATCAAGTGGAATATTTACATAACCCACAGGGGCATTTGCAGGAAGAGTATATTTTTGTTCTTCTTTCTCAATGCCTTTTGCAAATGATTTTATTACATAAGTTTGCTCACTGCCAGAAGCTGTTTTGTCTTCAAAGAAAGTCCTTTCGGTTATTGGTTTATCATTTATTTTAGTTCCGTTTCGATAGATATTAAAAGATATATCCATAGGATCGGATGAAAGATAACGCCAACTCAGGAAATTTGTTTGATTATCTTTTTTCACAACAACCAATCCTCTATTGAGCTTCTCCCGTTTAAGTTTTGTAAAATCATAATTGGGCTGTGCCGAAACTGATAATGTAGAAACCATGAGAAACAAACATACAACAAGGTATAGTAATTTATTATTTTTCATATTTTCAGGTATTTCGATTTTTTCTTGGTAAAAGACAAAACTAAGCCCTCTTATAATTTTCGGACTTAGTCTTGCCTGAGATTTTCAAGATTGTAAACCGGTCTATTGGTTTAGCAAAATATAAGAATAAATATTTTATCTACTTAATAACCGGGATTTTGCATGGCTTGTTTTTCTTCTCCGCTCAACGGCTTTCCATTCTTATGAATAGCATCCAAAAACGATTGAGGTATAGGACGAAGATAATGTACACCTTCTTTCGGGTTTGTATCGTCGTTAAAGACTTTAGCTCTCTTAACCAGTGTCTTTGTCCTTGATAAATCTTCCCAACGCAACAATTCTCCGACAAGCTCTCTTGATCTTTCGTTCAAGATAAAGTGAAGGAATTTTTCGGCTTGAGAGGATGCTCCGACTTCCGTATAAAATTCTTTTGTCGAATTGAATATATCGGTTGTACTATTCAGATGCAGTGCCGATAATGAAGCCGTAGTTGTTACAGGTATATTATTGGACTCATAGTAGGAGTTTATTTCCGAATAAGAGGTATACTGTGCTGTGTTAGCTACGGCATTATTCTTATAGGCGGCTCCTCCATCCGAGTAAACGGTTCGGTCTTCACCTTCTTTATAAGCTGCTCTGTCTCTCACTGCATTGATATAAGGTAATGCCGCATCGTATTGTCCTTTGCGTCCATAGGCTTCGGCAGCTATCAGATAGGTTTCGGCCAAACGAGCTAAAATTCCATCGCGACAACCAAATTGTGAGGCTACCGAGATACGCGATCCATCTAAAAATTTGCTCATTGTCACATAACGGCTTGTTGTATAATTTCCATGCTCGCCCATTAAATTGGGGGAGTCTCCATCGAAATAACGGACAAACATATGCGGGGCACGGTATTTAATATTTTCTTCCGTATATCTTTTATCTCCTGCACTATTTACTATATACAGAATAGACTGCTGCCCTCCTGCAAAACGAGGTTTTCCTGCCAGTTCGGGCTTGGGTGCATATTTAGCCTCCCAAACCGGAGCACTTGCCGGTTTATTACAAGAATAACTGGTTTTAAACGATTTCCAGAATCGAGAATCGTTCACCCTATCAAACACATCCATGGAGTAATCGGTAGTTCTCATCCTCTGAAACTCACGACCTCCGGGAATATCGCGTTGCATTCCTGCCAAGTTTTGATAAATCGAAGGATAGTACAGATGTACCTGGTTTCCATAACGCCCCTGTGTTGCCGTATTATTAGAAAACTCTGCTGCCAGAATAATCTCGGGTAGTTTTTCATTTGCACCGTTCACTGTTGTATAATTCCACAATTCCCGGAAATCTTTGGCTAACGAATGTTTTCCGCTATTGATTACTATATCTGCATATTTAATGGCATTGTCCAGATCTTCATTTTTTGTCCCCGAATTCCAATCGCTGTAAAGCTCGCTGGCACGGGTAAGGTAAACCTTTGACAGAAAGTGAGCTGCTGCCCATTTAGTTATACGCCCTTGTTCGGCAGGTGTAGCAGGCAATAGATTATAGGCTTCTGTAAAGTCCTTAATAATTTGGTCGAAAACTTCGGCTGCCGTATTTCTGCCAAACTCAAACTCGACAGTTACAGAAGGTTCCAGCTTGAGAGGCACTCCGCCAAACTGCCTTACCAGCTTAAAATAATCGAAAGCTCTCATAAAATGACCTTCTCCTAAACGTGTATCCCGATTGGGGAGATTTCCGTAATATAAAGGCACGTTTTTTATCAGAATATTAGCACTGGCTATATTGCTGTACATATTATCCCAAACATTAGCAGCATATACATTCAAAGAATTTAAACTGGCATCGTATGTGTTCCACATTTGTTCGGTACGGTCTCCTCCCACCGAAAATTCATCAGTACCATAATTAGTGGTAACATAAGCCCAATTATAATTAAAGTGAAACCTGAGTCCCTGGTACATTCCTGTCGAAAGCCCATCCAAACCTTCGGGTGTTTCGAAAGACTGTAAACTTAATGATGTTGTTAACTCTTCATCTAAGAAGTCGGAGCAAGACGGCATCAGAACAACCGTAGATGTTGCAATTATGCAGCAGTATACTATATTTTTTATATTTTTCATGTTATTCTCTTTTAAAGTAAACCGAAGTAATTTTTGTTTTAGAATCCAATATTCACACCGAAGATTATTCCTCTATTAAAAGTAGACCCACCTAAATCGGGATCAATCCAATCAATTTTAGAGTATAACAATCCCGGATTTCTGAATTGCGCAAACAACTTCAGATTAGTTACTCCTAAGTTTGATAAGGTTTGTTTTGGAAATAGATATCCTAATGAAATATTACGCAGTTTGATAAACGAACCGTCCTGATAATTCATCGAACTTTTGAACTCATCTCCCGAGGCTCTGTCGTAATTAGGAGCGGGATAATCATTGGTCGGGTTGGTTGGCGTCCAATAATCGACCAAACGTTGAGCAAACCGTCCTTGTAAAGCTTCAGCTCCTGTTTCCATAGTAAAATTCCAGCGGGAGAAAATAAAGAGTGATAACTCCCAGTTTTTATAAGTAAATGTATTAACCAAACCTGCCGTCCAACTCGGATTCCTTTGTCCAACAATCTTACGGTCGTTATTGGCATCAATCTTGTAATCGCCATTCTGATCTACAACCTTTATACTACCGGGTTTGAAAGCATGCCCGTTTGCATTAAATTTTGCCATTTCGGCTAAGTCTTCAGGCGTATTTTGCCAGATTCTATCTTTCTCATAGTCATAAAAAACACCTAAACGTTGCCCAATAAACCAGTTGTTAGCAAGGATGTCTTCTTTTCCATTTGCCAACTCTACTATTTTATCTTTATTCGCCGAGAAATTCAAGTTTGTAGACCAAGAAAAATCTTTGGTTTCGATATTTACCGAGTTCAATGTTAAGTCAATCCCCTTATTAGAAGTCTTACCTATATTTGTCCATACACGCGTATATCCTGTTACGGATGGAATGTCTCTTTGCATCAGCAAATCGCTGGTAGTAGATGTATAAAGGTCTAAATTACCGGTAAGCCGGTTATTAAAGAAGCCAAAATCGAGTCCGATATTCCACTGAGTAGTACGTTCCCAGCCTAGATTTTTGTCAGGCATAACAATAGGATCTTTCATGGAAGGGTCAGACTGCACATAGCCCGGAGCAACTAAGGCTCCCCATGTATAATAAAGAGTTTCTATTCCTCCTTTGGTCTGATAAGCAGAGATCGCAGAGTTACCTGTAGAGCCAACACCTAAACGCAGTTTCATTTGATTGATCCATGTCTGGTTTTTAAGGAATTGTTCTTCATCCAAACGCCAGCCAATGGCAGCCGATGGGAAAAAGTCCCATTTATTACCTTCAGCCAACTGAGATGCTCCATCCCAACGAGCCGATGCTGTCAGCATATATTTACTGTTAAAACTATAATTGGCACGAGCCATATAGGACAACAATTGAGTTTCGACCAAACCCGACCCGAATGCATCGAGAGCACTAACCGAATTCAACTGATTCCATAACTGACTATTCCAAGGTAGATTACTGGCTGTCATAGAAGAAGTCTCTTCGCGAAACTTAGAAGAACTTTGTAACAAGGTTATTCCCAAATTATGTTCTTTATTAAATGTTTTATCATAATAGATTAAGTTATCCAATGTCCACGATAGTCGTTGCGTTTTATTCAATTGGGCATAATTGGTAGAGCCGGGTTCTCCTGCACCTCTGTTAGAGGATCTTTCATCCATAAAACGCCCGTTTCTGAAATTATAAAAATCGGGACCGAAATTTATACGATAACGCAATCCTTCCATAAACTTAATTTCAGCATAGAAACTTCCCAAAGTACGTAACGTTGTACGTTCGTTTATCACATATTTATCGTCTCCTATCGGGTTTAAAATATTCACATCACCACCCGGCATATTGATACGGTTACCGTTTTCATCAAATGGAACTGCGTAAGGTAACATAGCCTGGGCAGCAAAATACAAGTTTCCGGGACCGGTTGCATTAGATGTTGAGTAACCATAGTTTTGTACACTCCACGTTCCTGTAATAGAAGCTCCTAACGAAAACCACTTGGTCGGATTTATATCTGTACTTATTTTAGCATTATAACGCTCAAAATCTTGTCCCTTCTGAGTTCCTTCCTGATTGAGGTATCCAAAAGAAGTGTGGGTTCTCATTTTATCGGTACCGCCACTTGCACTCAATGTATGCTCGTGAGTCAGTCCCGTTCTCAGCACCATATCCGTCCAATCGGTAGTAGGAACGAGGCTACCATCGTAAGTTCCGTTAGCCCATCCTTTTTCGATATTTGCCCATGCAATGGGGTCTTGTCCGAATATGGCTTTATCAGCTTCAATGGTAGGAATTTCGGGATACGTATTTTTCGCTGCGCGGCGAAAAGCATCGCGACGAAATTCTACATATTGCCGCGAATTCATCATCTTTGTACGGTCATACATGTTTTCGATAGTTACAATTCCCGAATAATCCAAGCTCATCTTACCGCTTTTCCCTCTTTTAGTCGTAACCAAAACAACACCATTGGCTCCCTTCGACCCGAATACGGCTGTTGCGGAAGCATCTTTGAGCACATCTATTGACTCTATATCGAGAGGATTCAGTGCTTCGATGCCACCCGATGCAAGGGGAATTCCATCTACGACATAAAGAGGCGAATTACTTGCATTCAAAGAGCGGCTACCACGAATAAGTATTTTACCCAGTTCTCCCGGACGCTCGTTGGAAGTTATATCCACACCTGCTGCACGTCCCTGCATAGCTTGTAAAGCATTTGTAACAGGAAGTTTTTTTATCTCTTCGGAGCTTACATTTACCATTGCCCCTGTAACATCGCTTTTTTTCATAATGCCATAACCTACTACAACTACCTCATCGAGCAGTTTGGCATCCTCTTTTAATATCACTTTTATTTGCGATTGACCATTCACGGCAATCGATTGTTTTACATATCCGATATAGGCAATCTCCAAAATATCCGAGGTATTCGCCTGAATAGAAAATAATCCATCCAAATCGGTTATTGTTCCTACCGAAGTCCCCTTTACACTAACCGAAGCACCGATTATAGGCTCGTTATTTTCATCATAAACAGATCCTTTGATCGTTTTCTGTTGTGCATATGAAACAGTAGACAAAAGCAAAAAGATCATCATCAAAAACATGTGTCTTGTTTTGAATACAAGACATTGATTCGTTTTTAGTTTATTTCTCATGGATTTTTAATTTAAGTAATTCTTAGATCAGGTTTTTTCTTCCGATTTCGTTATCGGGAATTAAGGTTTATTTATTTTTTCATGGCTCTTGTGTTTATATTTATTAAATCATCGACGAAAGTAGGCTACACAACTATCCACACAAATGTATTTTTGTACAGAAGCATAGAAAATAAGACTTTAGGCTCATTTATAGGGCTTGATAAAACTCCATTTCATAACAATCTACCTCATTTCAAAAATATTGCTTACTGACAGGACAAAGAGTATCACAGATAATAGTTGAGGAAGGGATCTCACATATTGTTTCATGGACATGGGATTGATAGATTTAGGGTTCATCAAAAGTATCTTCATAAAACGAAACAAAACATGGAAATTTGTCCATTCAACTATATTATTTGACACTATTAATCTACATGTCTGTTTTTCTTTTAAATTTGAATACGAAACCTTCATCCAAAATACCTCTTACTATGAATAACATAATCTCCATATGTATCAGCATGCTCTTTTTTGCCATTACACATTCGGTAAATGCGAAGAACAGCGAGCTTCATTTTTCTCAAATAACCACCAAAGACGGACTGTCTCAAAATACGGTAAGGGATATTTTGCAGGACAAAAAAGGATTCATCTGGGCAGGAACTTTAGATGGACTTAACCGATACGACGGATATCAGATTGTGACTTACAAACCGCAGATAGGAAACCCTAAATCGCTGATAGACCATCGGATAAAAAACTTATTTGAAGACAGAAACGGATACCTTTGGATTAAAACCTACAAAAATGTATTTTGTTGTTATGATCCCGTTACAGAATCATTTATTGATTACCAGCAGAATATTCCGGAGAAAAGCCAAATGTACTACACTTATTATTACGAAGCCAATAACGGCGATATCTGGTTATGGGGAAATACGAATGGTTGTTTAAGAATACGAAAGACGAAGCAAGGCTTTACGTCTAAAAGCTTTCTTACTGATATTCCGTCTGATAATAAAAGGAACGGACGATTTTTGTTCGAAGACTCTAAAGGCTCAATCTGGTACGGCGGTGAATCGGGATTGTATAAAATCAGCGAAGATAAAACAGAACGCTTCTTCAATAAACACTCAATATATCATATGACAAAAGCTGTAGAATCGAACGGAAAGATATATTTTTCGACAGAGCAAGCAGGCATATTGATTTATGATATAAAAAGAAAAATATTTGAAGCTAATATAATCCAACAAGCATCGCCTATCCTTACAGATATGGCTAAGACTAAAATAGATCAGCTGCTTGTAGTCACCAGATCGTCAGGCGTTCAGTTCTTTAATACCCGAAACAGCGAATATACAACTCCCGGATGGGCAAAAGATGCTGATCTGAGGGGAAATATACAGTTTATCATCGATAAGGAACAAAATATCTGGATATTCAATCATACAGGCCATATGTGGTATTATAATATCCAAAGCAGTGAGGTAAAAAAGCTGCAACTGATTCCTCAGAATATCATAAATATTATAGATGAAGAGCGATACAATGTTTTTATCGATTCGAAGGACATTATCTGGATTACCACCTATGGAAACGGTTTATTCTCTTATGATCCTAAAAGCGAATACCTTCAGAATTACAAATATAAGTTGGGCGAAAACAGCTTAAGTTCCGATTATTTACTGTCGATTACCGAAGACAAATTCGGTAACCTATGGTTAGGCAGCGAATATGCAGGTATAATAAAAGCCATAAAACCCAATTACGATATACAGTATATAAGACCCGAGAATAAAATATCAATCGGCAAGAATAACAGCGTAAAAACAATTTACGAAGACTCGAACAACAACATCTGGGTAGGTACAAAAAATGGAAGTTTGTATGTATACGATCATCAAATAAAAACGATTAAACATATTTTTGAGGATTTAAATCCCTACACAATAACCGAAGACAAAAAAGCGGGAATGTGGGTAGGCACAAAAGGTAATGGTCTTTACCTTTTCGATACCAAGACTTTCAAGCAGATAGCACATTATAAGAATGACCCGACTAATCCGAACAGCCTGAGTAACAACTCGATATTCACTCTCTTATTAGACAATAAAAACCGTCTTTGGGTAGGTTCGTTCGGAGGGGGAATCAACCTGTTGAAAGAAGATAAGAGTACATCATCGTTTATTCAATTATTCAATCAGGAAGGGAACAGGCGTTATATACGCACTATTTATCAGGACAGCAAAGGTCTTATATGGGTGGGAACGAGTGACGGAATCATTAAATTCAAACCCGAAAATATTATTGCTAATCCTTTGGATTTCATCGCCTACAAACTGAATCTTCAAAAGGAAAACACGTTAAGTAGCAACGATGTGAAAACGATTTATGAAGATGAAGACGGGCAAATTTGGATAGGCACTGCCGGAGGGGGACTTAACAAGTATCTGGGAGATATTAATGGGGAAGGTATGTTTGAATTTTTCACTACCACCAATGGTTTGTCGGGAGATATTGTTTCGGGAATTCTTGAGGATGAGAATCATCAATTGTGGATCAGTAGCGAAAACGGTATTTCGAAGTTTGATAAAAAGTACAATTCATTTACTAATTTCCATTTTTCGGAAAATACATATGGTAATCACTTTAATGAAAATGCGAATCTTAAGTGCATGAATGGAAATATGTTTTGGGGAAGTCTCGATGGTTTGCTCATTTTCAATCCGAAGAGTTTTGTTGCCGAAAAGAATACACCTCCTGTAACTTTCACCAACTTCTTTTTGTATGATCAGAAAGCTGAAGTAGGGAACTCTAATTCCCCCTTGAATAAGTCAATTTCTTTTTCTGATAAAATAAATTTAAGCTACAAGCAAAATACATTCACCATACAGTTTGCATCACTTACATTACGTTCACCCGAAAAGAACCTATACTCATATATGCTCGAAAATTACGATAAGAAATGGAGTACTCCCAAACACGATAATAGTGCAACTTATAAAAATTTACCTGCCGGAAAATACATATTTAAAGTTAGAGGAGCCAATAGCGATGGTGTATGGAGCGACAAAATCACTCAGATAGAAGTAGAGGTTACACCTCCTTTCTGGAAATCGACTTATGCTTATATTCTTTATAGCCTGCTATTAATCATTGCTTTGTATTTTGCTTTCCGTTTGATCTACAAGTTTGGAAAGCTGAACAATGCGGTTCAGGTAGAGAAACAGCTAACCAATCATAAATTACGATTCTTCACCAATATATCTCATGAATTCAGGACTCCTTTAACCCTTATTCAGGGGGCAATGGAAAATATGAACGGACAATCCGATATCCCCGATAATATCAAAAAGCAACTCAATATTTTAGGTCGGAACTCCAATATATTAAGCCGTCTGATAGATCAATTACTGGAGTTTAGAAAACTACAAAACAATGTTTTAACTCTCGATTTAGAAGAGATAGACTTGATTGAGTTTATACAGGAGATTTATTCGGGATTTCAGGAAATTGCCGAACGCAAGAATATTACTTATACACTCAATACTCAATCGGAATATTTGAAAATGTATATTGATCGCCGAAAAGTCGACAAAATAATATATAATCTGCTCTCAAACGCATTTAAGTTTACAGCTAAAGACGGCTTTATCGAAATCTCGATTAACGTCAATCAAAATAATGAGACCTGCACTATTTCGGTTAAAGACAATGGCATAGGCATTGATAAAGATAAACAACATCTTTTGTTCAGCAGGTTTATGCAGATTAATTTTTCATCGTCGGGAACAGGCATCGGCTTATCTCTGGTGAAAGAATTTGTGGAAGCACATAAAGGTAAAATCTGGTACGAAAACAATACAAATGGGGGATCGATATTCAATGTCGAATTTTCGACTTCTAAAGAGGTATACAAAGGCGAAAATTTCATAACTCCTCCTATTCCTGATATTATTAGTGACATAAACAACAAAAATCAGATTTCTAAAGAGCAGCCATACGATTCTTTACCCGAAATAAATGAATCGACACTATCTAATTACAAGATGTTGATTATTGATGACAATGACGATATCCGCGATTTTCTTATCGATGAATTCAGCAGGTATTTTATGGTAGATTCTGCTGAGAATGGAAAACAGGGGCTTCAAAAAGCAATAGAAACCAATCCCGACCTGATTATCTGCGACGTAATGATGCCCGAAATGGATGGCTTTGAAGTGACACGTCAACTGAAGCACGAGTTTCAGACTTGTCATATTCCTATAATATTACTGACTGCACATTCTTCTATAGAGCATCAACTGGAAGGTATCGAAAGCGGTGCTGATGCCTATATCATGAAACCGTTCAGCATAAAATACCTGACGACGAGAGTCTTTAAACTGATAGAGCAGCGGGAGCAGTTAAAGAAACGATTTTCAAATGAATATGTACTGGATGGCAATCTCATTACAGCAACGGATAAAGACAAAGAGTTTTTCGAAATGATTGATCGTATTTTAGAACAAAATATAGCCAATAGTGAATTTTCTGTAGATCGGTTTGCCGAGCTGTCGAAACTCCGCAGGACTATTTTCTATAAAAAAGTGAAAGGTATTACAGGATTTTCACCGAATGAACTGATAAAGATAAAGAGACTGAAAAAAGCTGCCGAAATGCTTCTTACGGGAGAATTTACGGTATCCGAAATATCGTATAAAGTGGGATTCGAAGATCCTTTTTATTTCAGCAAATGTTTTAAAGCTCAATACAATTGTTCACCTTCTAAATACGGTCAACCAAAAGAAGAACCCAAATCGGTGGAAGATTGAGGTCGAAAGCTTACTCTACATGTATTTTGTATTTTACAGTCCCTACTCCATTGTTGTAATAGTCAGAAAAAGAGAAAGAGACCGGAACAATAAGCGGTTCTGTGGAGTTTAATTGTCTAATAACTTCTATAAGGTTTCCTTTTATTATTTTGAATTCTCCTACTGTAACCAAATAAAGATAATAAGCATCTATTTCTTGTGCTTTTAATATCTCATCGTTACTTAAAGATTCATTTTTGCTCAATTTTGATTTCAGCGAATTTACAGTTCCTTTATCAAAATCAGATTCAACTAAAAGCAGAGCATTATTTCCATAATTAACCGTTGTAACATAGTTAGGATTTAGAGCTGCAAATTCATCTTTATCGGGCTCTTTCATTAACAACGAAGGATTTGGTTGATCCATAAACGCCTCAAACCTAGTCTGTGCTACCGGATATATTAATCCATATTCATGTTTCATAGGTTCTTCTTTATAGGATTTTCCATTTAAGAGTTTCTCCAAAGGAATACCAAGCTCATAGAGTCCTATACAATGTAAATGCCGACGAGAATAATAATATTCTCCATTTGATGCCGTTAAAGACAAAGTTGAATGGGAAGTAAATTTATCTATATTCTCTTTTTCTATTTTCCGGTATGCTTCATAAGAAGGGATAAAATTCTCTATTGTGGAATAATTAATACCATACCCTATACCCATCGTAATTGTATTATAGGTATATCCTGATATAGCGTTTAGCCTAGGATAATCGGTCAAAGTTCCGGAAAACAGACTTCCCGGAAATATTAATTCTTTATTTGAAGAATTGATAAAAAACTTGTCAGCTTCGAATTCCAAGTCAAAAGCTTGGGTTTCCGAATATTTTCCACTTACGAGACGAATTAAAGAGGTAAATCCTAATCGGGGCAAAGTATATTCGGGTTTAGGCTTAGCCTCCTGATAGATATGTAATGCTTGCTTTTTATCTTTGATCTTAAAAATCAAGTCAAATTCTCGAACTGTTTCGTTTCTATTCGGTTGAATATAAAGAATGACCTTTGTATCTTCCTGTGTTCCCTTTTGTTTACTTACAGTCAGCCATTCGGGGATACTCTCTATTTCCCAAGAAGTATTGGTCTGTATTTCTATAGTATCTTTACTTTCTTTATAACCGAAACTAATTTCATTTTTAGCTAATTGTATAAACTCATATGGCTTACTATCTTCATTTCCTTCGCAAGAAGACAATAAAAAAAGAAACATAGAAAGGATTAATAAATTGTTTTTCATAAAAAGATCGGTTAACTGTTTATACTTAAAGCATTCAAAGCTAAAAAATATTTTTCACTCTTCCACCGCTTTAAGATATTTGCTTAATCCATACAAGTTCAAATCTCTTATGCCTTCGGCTACAAAAGAAGCAACCTTTGTGGCTCCTTTATCCATCATATGAGTATCATCTTTCAATCCGTCGGGTTTGGCATGATCTACACCTGCTTCCACCCAA
>NZ_CAKUOF010000001.1 GCF_934668725.1 uncultured Dysgonomonas sp. | reverse complement strand
TTATTAAATATCGAGTGGTGGAATTGGGACGACGATCAATTGAGTATTATCGAGAAGTCTTTTTTCGATGTTGATAATTTCGTACAGAAATATATAAAAGATATAGAAGAACGTAATGAGTAAAGTTTCCATTATAACAATTAATTATAACAATGCCAGTGGTTTGGGGAAAACTATTGAGAGTATTGTAAATCAAAATTTTGCGGATTTTGAATATATTGTGATTGATGGAGCATCTACGGACGGAAGTACAGATGTTATAAAAAAATATTCTGAGAAAATAAACTATTGGGTTAGTGAACCCGATTCTGGTATATACAATGCCATGAATAAAGGGATTCGACAAGCAAAAGGAGAATATCTTTTATTTATAAATAGTGGAGATACATTATATAATAACGAAGTGCTGGCTGATGTTTTTCAATATTCTTTGGAAAATGATCTTATTTATGGCGATCTACATAGAATTTTTCCGAATGGAGAAACGGACATTGTTAAAATGCCGGATTATGTAGGTATTGACCTGATGATGCAGGCCACATTAACACATCCAACGACTTTTATTAAACGGGAATTATTCGATAGATACGGATTGTATCGGGAGGATTTAAAAATTGTATCCGATTGGGCTTTTTTCCTTCAAGTAATTGTATTTGCGAATACTTCCAGAACTCATTTACCTGTTGTGGTTGCATCATTCGATATGGATGGTTTGAGTAGCCAGAATAATAAATTAGTGCAAGAGGAGAGGCAAAGGGTTATAAATGAGTCTTTTTCTTATGAGCTATATGAAATGTATTATACATATGGTTCGTATAAGAATTTCTACAATAATAGGGTATTCAGATTGTTGCGTAGTGTAAAGAAAAATATATTCAATGCTTTTTCTTTACAGTTCTGGTCTAATTATATACATGAAAAGCGTATACATCCTTTGATATGGTGTTTTAATAAAACTGCCAGAAAACAGAAGAGAGACCCACTTTCGATACCTGTTATTATCATTAATTACAATAGATTAGCCGATTTAAAAGAGCTGGTTAGTTTCTTGCAGGAGAGGAAGCATGAGAATATTGTTATAGTAGATAATTGTTCAACATATCCTCCTTTGTTAGAGTATTATAAGCAAATTAAGGGTGAGGTTACGGTTGAGATGATGACTGAGAATTACGGTCATTTGGTTTTTTGGAAAAATCAGGACTTGTATAAAAAATATTCATCGGGGTATTATATTGTTACTGATTCTGACATATTACCCAATCAAGAATTACCAAAAGATTATATTAATCAGTTGGTCCAAATTTTAGATAAACACAAGGAGGTAAGTAAAGTCGGATTTGCACTAAGGATAGATGATATTCCGGATTATTATGCATTGAAACAAAAAGTATTGAGTTGGGAGAAGCAATTTTGGGAGAAACAAATTGGAGAGGATTTGTATCGTACTGATATTGATACAACATTTGCTATTTATCCCCCATTATATAAATATGAAAAGACTAATTTTTTTGATGGGATTCGAATAGCGGGTAATTTTACATCTCAGCATAAAGGCTGGTATACTAATACATTATCGATGACCGAAGAGGAGATCTACTATAAAACAACAACAAATAGTTCCAATAATTGGTAATCTATTTTAAATAATTTCTATTTACATTATGAAATATATAAAAAGGCTTTATTTTTCTTTAAAAGAAAAGTATGCATATCGAAAATATATAAAAAAATTTGGAGTCACATTTTCAGAATATTCTAAGTATGTAAATAATATTTGGGATAAGGATGATAAGAACACTACTGTATTATTCGATAAGAATATACGTAGAATAAATAATATCTGTTATATGGAATGTGTCATGGAGATATTTATTGATGAAGTTTATAGGTTCGAGACCTCTAATAAGGCTCCTTTAATCATTGATTGTGGAGCAAATATCGGCTTAAGTGTTATATATTTCAAACAATTATATCCTAATTCTGAAATTATTGCATTTGAAGCAGACCCAAGTATTGCTGAAATATGTAGATATAATGTAGAGCAATTTAATTTTAACGATGTTGATGTCATTAATGCTGCAGTTTGGACTACTGATGGATACATGAGCTTTTTACCAAATGATTCACTTGGAGGGAAGTTGGAAGGTGGTAGCGACTCTTCGAAATCTATTAGCGTGAAGACGTTGAGATTACTACCTTATTTAGAAAGGCCTGTTGATTTTTTGAAAATTGATATTGAGGGTGCAGAAGTTGACTTATTGTTAGATATTAAAGATTCATTGGATAAGGTTGGCTTATTATTTGTTGAATATCATAGTTCTGTAGGAGAATCTCAAAGACTAGATTTATTGTTGCGAGTTTTAACCGATGCAGGCTTTACATATTATATTAAAGAAGCATATCCTGCCATGTCTCATCCTTTTCTTAATTATAGTAATAAGAATAAATTTACTCAGGGTACGTTTGATCTACAATTAAATATATTTGCATATCGTGCGTGATATTAGTCTATGGTTTCAGTAATTATCCCCAGCTATAATCATGAGAAGTATCTTCAACATAGAATTGATTCGGTATTGAATCAATCCTATCAGAATTTTGAGCTTATTATTCTGGATGATAAATCTAAAGATGATAGTAAAAAGGTCATAGAAGCTTATAGAGATCATCCCAAAGTATCTCATATTATATATAATGAGGTAAATAGTGGAACTACTTTTAAGCAGTGGAAAAAAGGGATAGAGTTAGCTAAAGGCGAATATATCTGGATTGCCGAAAGTGATGATTATGCGGATGTGACTTTTTTAGAAAAAACAATCTCTTTAGTCGAAAAGAATAATTCTGTACTCTGTTTTTCTCAATCGTATGTCATTGATGAACATAATGCCATTATACGAAAAAAAGAGGAGGTCTTAAAAACACCTTCTTGTGATACTAATTCTTTTCTTACCGATTTGTTATTATATGGCAATGTAGTCTATAATGCGAGTATGGTGGTTTTTCGAAAAGATGCTATAGGTAAATCTATTTGGGATGAATTGTCTCGCTTAAAATATTGTGGAGATTGGCTATTTTGGGCAAATCTGGCAATGAATGAAACAGGAACAGTTTCGGAGGTAAAAGAATATTTGAATTACTTTCGGAATCATAGTTCAAATGTATCAAATAAAGCAGAAGTGAATGGATTAACTTTTCTTGAAGGTTTTCCTATTTCTAAAATGATTGCAAAGAAGCAAGGAATCAAGTTGGATAAACAATTCCGAGAAAAATGGTTTAATGAGTGGCAACACTATAGATCATTTTATCAATTATCAAAAAAAACGAATCTGAAAATATTGCTTTTATTCCTTAGATATGAGCCTATTATTGCATATTATGAATTCAAACGTCTTTTTCTAAGATTATTTAAATAATGAGTCGTGTATGTTCCCATATGGTTTCAGTTCTTATGCCTGCTTACAATGCTGCAGAGCATATAGGAGAGGCTATAGATAGTATTCTGGCTCAGACTTTCGTAGATTTTGAATTTCTGATCATAAATGATGGCTCAACAGATAATACAGTTGATATTATCAATGGGTATGATGATCCTCGTATAAAGCTGATACATAATGATGGGAATAAGGGGTTAATTTACTCTTTAAATTATGGACTGAAGATTGCACAAGGAAAGTATATTGCCCGTATGGATGCCGATGATATAGCGATGGATACCCGTTTGGAGAAACAGGTAAGTTTCTTGGAGAACAATCCTGATATATCGATTCTAGGTACGGCTTTCATCCTCATGGGGACTCCTCATGAGATACATCACCCTAATTATAATGAAGAAATACGTATCAAATTATTGGATGATGGTGCTTTTGCTCATCCTACGGTAATGATGCGGAAGGATAGTATCGATTCGAATAACATAAGGTATAATGCCGATTATAAGTATATAGAAGATTATCAATTCTGGGTAGAAGCTGCTAGTAAGAATTTGAAAATGGCTAATCTTGATGAAGTATTGTTGCAGTATCGTCAACATTCCAATCAGGTGAGCAGCCTGAAATATGAAGAGCAGGAAGAAACAAAGCAAAGGATAAAGCTGGAATACTTATCTCATTATTTTGGAGAATATATGAGTATTGATGAACTGATTTCTGTAAATCAATGTTTTGATATTGATTTACCTTCGAAAATAGCAGTTCTTGATAAATTAAGTAAAACTAATAACAAGTATAATCTGTTTTATAAGAAATACTTTGACAGGTATATTAATATCCTGATATACCGTAATGTGCCGAAAGATAGGTTTATCTCTTCAAAAGAGTTCGTAAGAGTAATAAGAAATAATGTATCTTTAAAATTTATAACCGTTCTCTTTAAAATAAATATAAAGAAATTAGTAAGCTGATTTGTATGTCGGAAATACCACCTGTTATATCTATAATCGTTCCCTGTTATAATCAGGCACAATACTTGCCCGAGACATTACAATCTGTTTTGGAGCAGGATTATGCACATTGGGAGTGTATTATTGTTAATGACGGTTCTCCGGACAATACAGAAGAGGTTGCTTTGAAGTGGTGTAAAGAAGATGAACGTTTTAAATATTTCAAAAAAGAAAACGGAGGTTTGTCGGATGCTCGGAATTATGGAATAAAAAATTCTGTAGGTAAATACATCCTACCATTGGATTCTGACGATAAAATATCAAAAACGTATATCTCAGAAGCAATAGATGTTTTAGAGAATAATCCTGATGTAAAGTTGATCTTTTGCAGGGCTCAACTGTTTGGTGCAGATAATAAAGAATGGGAATTATTACCTTATACGTACGATAACTTGCTATTTGTCCGTAATTGTATTTATTGTTCTGCTGTTTATAAGCGTGCAGACTATGATAAAACAGCGGGATATCATACCAACATGATATATGGGTGGGAAGATTATGATTTCTGGATAAGCTTATTAAACAGAGAGGATCGCGTGGTTAAACTCGATAAGATCCATTTCTTCTACAGAACCAAAGAGGTTTCGATGCGGACTTTGATAGATGAACAAAAAGAAGAATATTTAAGAATCCAGATTTTTAAAAACCATCAGGAACTTTATTTACAATATATAAATCCAATTACTCAATTTAATGAGCTTAAGGGTTTAAAGTCTATCGAAAACTCTTTACAATATCGAATCGGAGGATATATTTTAGCTCCATTACGTTATATAACTAAGATATTCAGAAAATGATATATATAGAATTAAACGGTAGAATAGGTAATCATCTTTTTCAGATTGCAACAGCAGCATCTTTTGCAAAAAAGCATGGTGTTGATTATAGGGTTGTGTGCCATGATGGTTACAAGTTAGCTCCACCTGATAATTGTTATGTAAAAGATTATATAGAACAATTCAGAGGTAATATTCTTCGGAATATACCTATTCAGGTAGGACGTCCTACTACTGATTGTTTCTATTATTACGATATAGATTATGTTTACAGAGAAATACCTTTCGAAGGCAGAGACATGTTACTTTATGGAGCATTTCAGTCCGAAAAGTATTTTGATAAACCTCTGGTTAAAGAACTTTTCTCTATTCCGGCAGATATAAAAGAATATATATATTCAAAGTTCGGAACTATACTAGAGCAAGGGGTTACATCGATTAATGTGAGACGTGGCGATTACACGAAACTCCCACATCGATATGCAGTCTGTTCGATGTCCTATTTTAATAAGGCAATCGATTATTTGGGAAGAGATAAAAAGTATCTGATAATCAGCGATGATATAGAATGGTGCAAAAAGCATTTCAAAGGAGATAATTTCTTTTTTGTAGATGATGAAGAACCTATTATAGATCTTTATATTCAGACACTTTGTGCCAATAACATTATAAGCAACAGTACTTTCAGTTGGTGGGGAGCATGGTTAAACCCCAATCCCGATAATGTGGTCGTATGTCCTAATCCATGGTTTGGAAAATCATATGATAATTACGATACAAAAGATTTAATACCAGAAAGTTGGGTGCAAATAGAAAATAAACTATCGTGGGATTTACAGATTTTAGCAACTTATTTGATTACTAAGGAGAAAATTCAGGGTTGGGTACCTAAATCACTTAAAGGGCAGATTAAGAAATTTCTTAAGAAATAAAGAATGAAGGTTGTAACGCTAAGTACAAAAGACTCGTTTGGGGGAGCTGCACGTGTTGCATTTCGCTTGCATGAGGAAATTAACAAAATGGGTATCGAAGATATTCTTTTGGTTAATAGCAAAAGAACTGCGTCTTCCACTGTTCATTTAGCTGAAAATTATCACGATCCGCAAAACAGAATTACTGCTTTTCTGAATAAATATAAGCTTAAATTCCAAGAAAAAAGAAGACGTATTATTTGGGGTGGTTATCCCGACATGCAGAACAAAATATTATCGGATATAGCCATATCTCTATTAAAGAATTCATTGGATAAAATTGATCTTGATCTTGTCCATATGCATTGGGTGGGAGAGAGCTATGTTGATTTTACTGAGTTCCGAAATGTTGATAAACCTATAATTTGGACGATACACGACTGTTTCTCGTTTACCGGATTGTGTTCTTATTTCGAAGATTGCGATAAATACAAAAGCCATTGTAATGCTTGTCCCCAATTGGGTTCGACCAAAGAAAAAGATTTAAGTTATCAGGTTTTTGAGATGAAAAAGAAACGATACTCGTCTCTTAATTTTCATATTGTAAGCCCCAGTAAGTGGTTAGCAAAAGCTGCAAAAGAGAGTGTTTTATTAAATAAATATCCGGTAACAGTTATTCCCAATGGTATAGATACTTCTGTTTTTACCCCAATGGATAAAGAGGAGGCTAAGAAATCATTATCTTTAAATCCAAAGAAGAAAACGATATTGTTTGGAGGAATATCGGCTATGGCCGATCCACGTAAGGGAGGAGATTTATTGAGAGACTGTTTGAAACAGCTATCAGGAATGTATTCCGAAGATGAAATTGAATTATTGATATTCGGAGCAGAGAAAAAAGATGATTATACGTTTGATTTTCCTGCCAGATTTTTAGGGTATGTAAGCGAAGAAGCAGATTTGAATCTGGCATACAATGCGGCTGATGTTACAATAGTGCCATCGACACATGAAAATTTGCCTAATACAATTCTTGAAAGCTTATCGTGTGGAACTCCTGTCGTAGCATTTGATATTGGAGGAAATCCGGATATGATTGATCATCAGCAAAGTGGATATCTGGCAAAACCTTATGATGTATTTGATCTTACGGTGGGGATAGTATATACTCTCAGCCATAATGAAGATAAAAATCTGAGTCATAATGCTCGAAAGAAAGTTTTAGATAACTTCAAGATAGAAGATATTGCCAAGAGGTATGTCGAATTATATAAACAAATTTTAGAATCAACGGTCTCAGACCCTAATATATTAGCAGATGAATAACAATAAATGTCTTATTTGTGGAGGTGAAACCAATATATTGTTTTCGACTCGTGTATTGCATAAATATGATGTAAGCTATCATAAATGCACCTGTTGCCGATTTATTCAGTCAGATGCCCCACATTGGTTAGACGAAGCATACAGCGACGCAATTACATCTATGGATATTGGGTTGATATACCGTAATCTGGTATATTCTTCTGCCGTTGAGAATGTATTAAAAACATCGTTCGATTACAACAAAAAATTCCTAGATTATGCAGGAGGATATGGTATGTATGTTCGCTTGATGCGCGATAAAGGATTTGATTTTTATTGGGACGATAAGTATTGTGAGAATTTGTTTGCAAAACACTTTACACTCGAAGAATTGGAGCAAGGGCAAAAATTTGAGGCTGTTACAGCTTTTGAGATTTTTGAACATCTGGCTAATCCATTAGAAGAAATCGAGAAGTTATTCGGTTATTCTGATTCTATTATATTTTCTACGGAAATAGTACCTGATAAAGAATTAACACACCCCGGTGATTGGTGGTATTTTGCTCCCGAAGGAGGGCAGCATATAAGTTTCTATACTAAGCAGGCATTTGAAGTGATTGCAAGTAAGTTCTCTTGTAATTTCTATTCAAATGGAAAAGATCTCCATATTTTGACTAGAAAGACTCTGAAAAAGAATCCTCTGGATTATACACGAACTTTTTGGGATAAGGTTGCAGATCGTTTGATCGGTATTCTTGGAAGAAGTAAGAGCAATGCTCCTGCTGCTATTCATTTACCTAGTAAAATCCCGCAAGACGTGCAATATATACGTCAGATAGTTCATCCTGAAACTAAAAATTAATAAGCTACCATGAAAGTATTATACGATCATCAGATATTTGAACATCAAAGGATAGGTGGTGTATCTCGCTATTTTGCAGAGATAATCAGCCATTTGCCTGCTGATGTGAAAGCTGATGTGTCGGTAGAATACACTTTCAATGAGTATTTGAAAGGTTTAAATATTCCTTTCGAATGGAAAGATCAACTTATATCTTATTATTCTTTTCTTCCAAATATAGATTTTAAAGGAAAAAAGAAGCTTTATTCTTTTTTAGAGAAGAAATTCCCTGCAAAATATCCTGATTATTATAAGATTAATCAGATAAAAACGATAGAGAAATTGCATAAGGGCTATTACGATATTTTTCATCCGACTTTCTTTGGCGATTATTACTTGGATCATCTGAAGGGTAAACCTTATGTGTTGACAGTTCATGATATGATCATTGAATTGTATCCCGAATTTATAAATAGTCCCGGATTTATTAAGCGAAAGAAAAAACTGGTAGATAATGCTGCTCATATAATAGCAGTATCGGAGAATACCAAACGAGATATCATCAATGTATTTGGTACTTCTGCTGATAAAATATCAGTAACTTATCATGCTTCGTCTTTAGAAGATGGAGGAAATAAACCTAAAAATCTACCTGAAAAGTACCTACTTTATGTGGGTGACAGGCGATTAGGGTATAAGAATTTCAATTTCTTTATATCCTCTATTCAGCCGCTTTTATTGGCCGATAAAGATTTATATGTTGTTTGTACCGGAGATCATTTTACTTCTGAGGAGAATCGTTATTTTGAAGCATTAGGAGTAAAAAATCAGCTGAAAATTATATTTGTTGCTGATACGGAGCTATTGCAATTGTATAAATCGGCTCAAATGTTTATATATCCATCTTACTACGAGGGGTTTGGTATACCTATTCTAGAGGCTTTTCAAGCAGAATGCCCTGTAGTGTTGAGTAATGGTAGTTGTTTTCCTGAAGTAGCCGGAGATGCAGGTGTATATTTCGACTCTAAATCGCCCGAACAACTAAGAACTGCTGTATTAAGTTTATTGAATGATAAAGAATACAAGCAAGAAATGATTTGTAAAGGGAAACAGCGTTTGCAACATTTCTCATGGGAAAAAAGTGCCTTGCAAACTGTTGAAATTTATAAAAATGTATTAAGCAAGATGTAATGGCTAAAGTTTCTATAATAACCATATCGTATAATAATGCAAAAGGATTGCTTCGCACTATTGAAAGTGTAGTAAGTCAAACTTATACCGATTACGAATATATTATTATTGATGGAGGTTCTTCAGACAATAGTAAGCAAATTATAGAATCGTTTTCCGATAGGATTACTTATTGGGTAAGTGAACCCGATAAAGGTGTATACCATGCCATGAATAAAGGTATAGCTGTAGCTAAAGGCGAGTATTTACACTTTTTGAATTCTGGAGACAGTTATGCAACTTCGGATGTTTTAGAAAGAACATTTACTAAAGAATATGCAGAACCCTTGTTGAGAGGGATTCAGATATGTGATTATGGAACTCATCAGGTTAGATGGGAAAACTTGGGTAATAGAGAGGTGACGCTTTATGATATGTATGTAAATACATTACTGCATCAGGCCACTTTTATCAGACGTGATATGTTTGATAAATATGGTAATTACGATGAATCCTTGAAGATAGTATCGGATTGGAAATTTTTCTTCCAAACTATATTAGGTGGCGAAAAAACTGCTTTCTTGAATTTTGATATTGTTCTTTTTGAGATGGAAGGTATAAGTACCAATAAATCTCATGGCGAACGTCATCTGGAAGAACGTAGAAGAGTTATAAAAGAGCTAATGCCTCGTAATATATTATCTGATTACGAGAGGCTTAGATTCCTCGAAAGTGATGCTTATATTGCAAAATTTATAAAGTCTAACAGGTTAATAAATATTTGTTTTATGGTTTTGCATAAAATATTCAAGAAGATATAATAGATGAATAACTATCCTAAAATATCAATTGTTACGCCTAACTATAATCAAGAGAAGTATTTGGAGGAAACAATACTATCGGTATTGAATCAGGGATATCCGAATCTTGAGTATATCATAATAGATGGAGGTAGTACTGATGGGTCTATTGATATTATAAAGAAATATGCAGATAGGTTGGCTTATTGGGAAAGTGTTCCCGATAAAGGCATGTATGATGCTATACGTAAAGGTTTCGAAAAATCGACAGGTGAGATTATGGCATGGATAAATTCCGATGATATGTACCAATCCAAATCATTTTTTACGGTCTCAGAGATATTTACCAAATATAAAGAGGTTAATTGGTTATTAGGTTTTCCTTCGGTATATGATGCGATGGGGCGTATAGTGGAATGCCCACATACATTACGTCAATGGTCTAAATACGATTTGTACATAGGCCAATACCAATGGATACAACAAGAATCGGTATTTTGGCGAAGGTCTTTGTGGGAAAAAGCCGGATCAAGAATAGAATCAGCACTGAAATATGCCGGAGATTTTGAACTGTGGTTCAGGTTCTTCAATTTCGAGAAACTATATGTGACTACTGCTATTTTAAGTGGTTTCAGAATGAGAGATGGAGAGCAGCTCTCCATGAAACAAAAAGATGCTTATGATGCCGAAATTCGTTCAGTGTTGAAAACTAAAATATATACGGAAGAAGAACAATGTATTCTTAAAAAATACAATAAACGAAAAAAACAGTTCTTATTTCTATCTAAGTTCAGAATGTTTAATGCTAAGCTAATACTTGATAAGTTTAAATTGGATAATTTCGGATATCCTCCTGTTATATCGTTTGATCGCCACGAACAATGTTTTAAAATAGAAAATCAGCAAAGCAAATGAAAGTATCCATTGTAACCATAAATTGGAATAATAAGGTTGGTTTGGAGAAGACTATAAATAGTGTCTTATCTCAAACCTTTACTGATTATGAGTTTATTGTAATTGATGGTGCCTCTACGGATGGGAGTGATGATGTTATTGAGGCTAATAAAGATAGGATTGATTATTGGGTAACTGAGTCTGATTCGGGTATATATAATGCCATGAATAAAGGTATCTATGCAGCACATGGGGAATATTGCTATTTTCTAAATTCTGGAGATGTTTTTGCTTCGAATGATGTGTTAAGTGATATCTTCAAGAATGATGTGAAGGAGAATTTTGTGTGCGGTAATATTATCTGGGACGAAAAAGGAAAGTTGAGAAAAGACGATAGTTATAGAAATCGTGACTGGTTATTTTCGTTGTATGATATTTATTCGGGCTTTTTATGTCATCAGGCTTTTCTTGTGAAAAGAGAGATGTTTGATGAATATGGATATTATGATGAAACGCTTCGCATAATGTCTGACTGGAAGCATTTTCTGATAGCCATAGGTATACATGGCGAAAATGTTCAATATGTTGATGTAGATATTGCGATCTATAATACAGATGGTTTGAGCAGCACGATTGGAGGAAAAGCTATCTTAGCAGAAAAAAGGAAAGTGGCTCAGGAAGAACTATCCGATCAGGTCTACAGAGAGATTGACAGATTGTATTACTTGTCAAGAAATGGATTTGTTGTAGACTTTGTTCATTCTAAAAAATGGATTCATTTTCTTTTTAAAGTCTTTTTAAAAGTCTGTACAACATTGAGATTAACGAAAATATAGAAGTTAGATTTTTGTTCAGTATTTGTTGTTATTCTTTAAATATAGGTACTTATTAGATTTTGAGTTATCTAAATAGTCGAAAGGGTTAAGACCTTAATAATTCTTTATAAATAATTTTTCCTATATTTATTTTCTTATTTTTGTAAAAAGCATCTTATGACACGTATTTTCTTAATAGGATATATGGGGGTCGGAAAAACCACAGCAGGTAAAGAGTTGGCTAAATTGCTAAACTTGGAATTTGTTGATTTAGACCATTTTATCCAGAATAGATATAATAAAACGATCTCTCAGCTATTTGAGCAATTGGGAGAAGAGGGGTTTCGGGAAATAGAAAATAAGGTACTCAAGGAGGTTGCCCAATTCGAAAATGTTGTAATTTCAACAGGAGGGGGAGCTCCTTGTTTTTATGATAATATGGAGGTTATGAATGATGCCGGTATAACCATTTATATGAAAGCCAGCTCTGAATTATTATCAGCAAGGTTAAACCTGTGCAAAGAAAAACGTCCTTTGATTAAGGATAAAAGTGAAGAAGAACTTCTGTTGTTTGTAAAGGATAACTTAAACCGAAGAGAGCCTCACTACAGCCGCGCTAAGATTGTTTTTGAAGCTAATGAGCTTGTAAACAGGGAAGATGTAGATAAATATGTTCTTCTATTAATGGATAAAATAAGTAATACACAAATACTTTAAAAACGATGATTAAGAAACAACTTTTATTTTTGTTTATCTCTTCTGTTTTTAGTTTATCATCTTTTGGGCAGATTAGTGAAGGAGGTATGCCTCCAAGCTTCTCACGAGTAAATACTCTTCGGTCTGCATCTCCAGTAAGTAGCATTTCTGTTAATCACAATCTCGATATAAAGAGACTTATATGGGAAGATGAGATCGTAGAAAAGAATGGTGGGCCTGCTCGGGTGGCTAGAGTATTACCTATTGATATAGACATAAATAAAACCGGAACTTGGACTACTTTTTCTGACTCTATTAAGGTATGGCGGCAAACTATTTATGCAGAAGGGGCAAAAGGGTTGATTTTAAGTTATAAAGATTTTTATATTCCTGAGGGAGCAAAATTATTCATTTATAACGAAGATCATTCGCAAGTTTTAGGAGCATATACCAAGAGTACTCACCCGAAAGGAGGTTCTTTTGCAACCGAAATAATCTCCGGTGAAAAAATAACTTTAGAGTATGTAGTATCGGCAACCTCAAGTGAACAGCCTCGTCTAGTCGTTGAAGATGTCGGATATATTTATAATACTAGAGCTGCTCGATCATACATTACTCCTCCTAAGCCTATCAATCAATCTGCTCCATGTATGATTAATGTAAACTGTTCGGCTGGTGATAATTGGAAAAATCAAAAAAGAGGAGTTGTTCTTTTATATTTTAAAGTAAATCAGTTGTGGACTGCTTGTTCTGGAAGTTTAGTTAATAATACAAAGCGTGATGGTACACCTTATGTTTTAACAGCAAATCATTGTTTTGTTACAGATGGAATTATCGATTATTCGAATATGCTTGTTTACTTCAATTTTGAGTTTCCGGGCTGTCAGAATGAAGAGGCTATCCCAGAGACAACTCGTACTTTGGTTGGAGTTGATGTCTTAGTTAATTCACCTATTGAGGAAACATCATATGGAGTAATAACCAGAGGTTCTGATGGGGCTTTAATTAAATTGAAAGATAATGTTCCTACAGAGTGGAAGCCTTTTTATAATGGATGGGATAGGAGGAATATTGCGGCAACTTCAGGTGTTGTTATTCATCATCCTAATTATGACCTTAAGAAGATCACAACTTATAACAGACCTATAATTACAACTACATTTTATGGTATTATGACAGGAGCACCTAATGCATCTTGGCAAGTAGTCTATGACGGAAATAGTGTTACACAAGGAGGCTCCTCAGGCTCTCCTCTATTTAGTCAAGAGGGTTTAATTATAGGAACTCTAAGTGGAGGTCTGTCAGAGTGTACTAATTTATTTCGACCGGATGTTTATGGTAAATTTTCCTATCACTGGGATTATTTGGAAGGAGAAAATCGGCAGATGAAAAAATATCTTGATCCAATAAATGAAGGAAATAAAACTCTTAAAGGGTATGATCCTAATTATCCTTCGGGTTTAGAACCGGAAATTATTGATAATAACACGAAAGATATCGTTATTTTCCCTACTATGGCCGACAATGAGATAAATGTTAATACAAGCTCAATAATAAGAAGTATAAAGATATACGATTTAGCAGGTCGTCAGATATATACAAAATCGGGATACAATGCTTCTACGGCTACAATAGGAGTTGGTGGATGGCAGAAGGGAGTTTATTCGGTTGTGATTCAATCTGATTCAGGTAAACTCACCGAGAAATTTATAAAAAAATAAGGTCTTAGACCTTATTTTTTTATAAGGAGTGTTTTATCTATTTATAAAGAATATTAAGATGCTAAAAAGTGGCAGTCAAGGAAAAAAAATAAACTATAAAGAAGTGTCACCTTTGTCACTTTTGTCACCTTTTTATTCGTTTTGTATTGAAAATTAGAAATTTAATTATTTCATGAAAGTGACATTTTTTAGTCACTTATGTAACTATTTTGGATGCTTTTGTTGTTAGTGTAACTTTGTTGTATTTTAATAATTGTATTGTAAGATAATGGCTAAGACCAAATCGGTATATGTTTGTAGTAACTGTGGTAACGATTCAGCTAAATGGCTCGGTAAATGTCCTATTTGCGGAGAATGGAATACGTATGTAGAAGAAATAATAGCTAAGGATAGCAACAGTAGACGAACAGATACATTGTTTGATTCTCCGAAGGCTAAGCCTATATTATTACAAGATGTAGCAACAGGAGAAGAGCCTCGCATCGATTTGCAGGATGGAGAACTTAATCGTGTCTTAGGTGGAGGTTTAGTTCCCGGTTCTTTGATTCTTTTGGGAGGAGAACCCGGTATCGGTAAATCAACACTGATATTACAGACTGTATTAAATTTAAACTCTCAGAAAGTATTGTATGTATCGGGCGAGGAGAGTGTTCGGCAATTAAAATTAAGAGCTGATCGAATAAACGAAAAAAGCCAGAATTGTTATATCGTATGTGAAACTAATTTACAACAGATATTTGTACATATTCAAAATACAAAACCCGATCTTGTTATAATAGATTCTATACAAACTATATTCACAGACTTGATCGAATCTTCTCCGGGGAGTGTTGCGCAAGTGAGAGAGTGTTCTGCGGCAATTTTAAAATTTGCTAAGGAGACAAGCACACCTGTAATACTTATAGGGCATATCAATAAAGAGGGTAGTATTGCAGGACCTAAGGTTTTGGAGCATATTGTAGATACGGTGTTGCAATTTGAAGGAGACCAGCACTATATGTACCGCATATTGAGAAGTATTAAAAATAGATTTGGTAGTACTGCCGAATTGGGTATATATGAAATGAGGCAAAATGGTCTGCGTGAGGTAAGTAACCCGTCAGAATTATTGCTTACACAAAATCATGAGGGATTAAGTGGTGTTTCTATTGCTGCTGCAATAGAAGGTGTACGCCCATTTTTAATTGAAACTCAAGCATTGGTTAGTACTGCTGCTTATGGAACCCCTCAGAGATCAGCAACAGGCTTTGATAGTCGTAGAATGAATATGTTATTGGCAGTTCTTGAAAAGAGAGCCGGATTTAAATTAATACAGAAGGATGTATTCTTGAATATAGCCGGAGGTCTGAAAGTAAATGATCCTGCTATTGATATGGCAGTTATCAGTGCTGTGTTATCATCAAGCTTGGATATTGCTGTCGAAAGACACGTTTGTATGTCGGGAGAGGTCGGTTTATCAGGAGAGATACGCCCTGTAAATAGAATTGAACAACGGATATTAGAGGCAGAGAAATTAGGTTTCTCTAAAATTCTTATTCCTCATAATAACCTAAAGAGTTTTACCTCTAAAGTGAATATTGAAATTATCCCTGTACGAAAAGTTGAAGAAGCATTCCGTCAATTATTTGGATAAAATGGAAACTAAAATCCTTATTATTAATTATTCTTGATTACCTAATTGAGATTGGAAAGCCTTCCATAAATTATCATCAGGAACAGGAGCTGTAACTTCGATTAATTCTTTTGAAACAGGATGTATAAACGTAATCTTACGTGCATGTAAGCTGATTCCTCCATCGGGATTAGAGCGGTCAGCACCGTATTTTAAATCTCCTTTTATTACGCATCCCATTTTTGCAAGTTGACAACGAATCTGGTGATGTCTTCCTGTTTCTAGGTCGATTTCCAAAAGATTATACTTGTCCGATTGGCCAATTAATTTGTAATGAAGAATGGCTTTCTTTGAATCGGGTTTCTCTGTATCGTAGGCGTATGATTTATTTTGCTTTTCGTTACGTACCAAATAATTTGTTAATGTGCCTTCCGGTTCTCTAGGTTTGTTCTTTACAATTGCCCAGTACGTTTTTCTTATTTCTTTGTCCTGAAACATCTTATTTAATCGGGGAAGTGCTTTACTTGTTTTAGCAAATACAACAATTCCGCTAACCGGTCTGTCAAGACGGTGTGTTACGCCGCAAAATACATTTCCTGGTTTATTGTATTTCTCTTTAATCCATTCTTTTACTATTTCAGAAAGAGGCTTGTCTCCGGTTTTATCTCCTTGTACAATCTCCGAAACGGTCTTATTTACAATAATGATATGGTTATCTTCGTATAATACAGTCATAATATGTAGGCAAAAAATAAAGACGCAAAGTTAGTTATTTCTTTGCGTCTTTTATGCTATGTTCGAGAAATGTATCAAATACTATTCAATGTTTGAATCTCAGAAATATGTAATATTACATATTCATTCCACCGCAAACTGGTATAGCCTGTCCACTAACATAAGAAGAAAGATCTGAGCCTAAGAATACTGCTACATTAGCAACATCTTCAGGTGTACCTCCACGGCGAAGAGGAATTTGTTCTGCCCATTTGGCTTTTACTTCATCCGATAAAGCTCCGGTCATTTCAGTAATAATAAATCCGGGGCAAATACAGTTTGCACGAATACCTCTTGAGCCTACTTCTTTGGCAATAGATTTAGCAAGACCAATCATACCGGCTTTGGATGCAGAGTAGTTAGTTTGTCCGGCATTCCCCGAAAGCCCCACTACAGAGCTCATATTTATAATGCTTCCTGATTTTTGTTTCATCATTATAGGAGTAATAGCGTGAACGAAGTTAAATGCAGATTTTAGGTTTACATTAATTACCATATCCCATTGTTGTTCAGTCATACGCATCATCAGACCATCACGGGTAATACCTGCATTGTTAACGAGGATATCTACTCTACCGAAATCTTTCACAATTGCATCTACTACTTTATGCGTATCTTCAAAATCGGCAGCATTTGATGCATAGGCTTTAACTTTTACACCTAAGGCTTCTATTTCTTTTTCTGTTTGTTTTGCGTTATCATCAACAGCTAAATCCGTAAAAGCAATGTTTGCTCCTTCTTGAGCATATTTTATTGCAATTGCTTTTCCAATACCTCTGGCAGCGCCAGTTATAATTGCTGTTTTTCCTTCTAAAAGTTTCATAATCAAATATTAAATTATTTGTGAATATTAATTTATGTATAATACTTAATAACTCGTTTTATTACTATAACCAATAACTGTTTGTATGATCATTATTTTTTTATTCCTCGAAAAATCAGATGCGATATATTAAGATATCGTCTTTTATGATCAGAATCATTTGGATTAATAAGACCCCTGATATAGGGGACTTCCAACCCTCTTAATGCATTATGTAAAATCTCGGCAGTAAGGTCTACATCTGGCATAGATAATGTACCTTCGTCTACACCTTTTTGTAATATTTCCTTGAGGATTTCGGTTTCTTTACGGTCGAATGTTTTGCGTACGTTTTGTACACGCCAGATATCACGGAAAAAATCGGCTCTAAGATTACCGTTACGTGCTACTACATTCTTAACAGCATCAAGGCGTGTATAGAAAAATAACATAAGTTTTTCATCTGCGGGAAGATCTTTTTCAACTACAGCTTGAAGAGCCTTTATCATCTTATCCAATTCGGATTCGACTACCGCTTTAAATACCTCATTCTTGTTGTTGAAGTATGTGTACAGAGTCCGGCGGCCTTTATGGGAGGCAAGAGCAATATCATTCATAGTTGTATTCTCGACACCCAGCTTGGCAAATAATTGCCGGGCGACGTCAATCAACATAGTTCTTGTTTTTGTTATTGCCATATCTTAATAAAACTGCACAGTCTTTTATGTTTTGTGCAAAAGTAACACAAATATTCAAAACAGAGAGCTATGGGGGAGTATTTTATCTATTAATTTTTTCGTGAAAATAATATCGGATAAGACGAATTGGCTATATTTGGAACATTAATTTTATATCAAACACATTTTATTTATCTAAAAGATTATTTAGCACTATGAAAAAATTAGTATTCTGTCTACTTTCATGTATCTTTTTAGGGTTTTCTGCTTGTGGGGGCGATGATGATGAGGTATTTATTACGGATGACGCTCAAGCAAAAGAAATGATAATCGGAAAATGGGTTGTTAAATCTGTAAAACTAGAATCAAACTATTCTCCATTTGACGAATTGATAAACAAGTCTTTTGTTCAATCATTGCAACAGAATACTATAAATATGGTGTTTGATAAAGAATACGTTGTAACAACAACAATACCTAAAAAAGATCCATCTTTGACTCTTAATAGCAGAGAAAAATATTATTTTGAAAATAATAAGATATATGTTGAGGATATTGATATTAAGGAAACCCTTACTCATACATATAAAATCTCCAACTCTTTATTGGAGATGAGAGGTGACTTTACCCGGGATATTCTAATTAAGATGTTGAAGGTTGAAGGAACTATAAATGGAATCGATTATACTGAATTTATTAATTCGATTCCTCAAAATTTTTCAGGAAAACTGATCTATATTCTTAAAAAATAAAATATACATTATTGTGGCTTGTGTAATTGACGAAATATTTGTAATTTTGCTCCCGATTGCTAATAGGCAGACAAGAAACTATATAAAATAGTTCGCCTCAGGCTCATAACTTGTAAAAATTTATATTGCAAATGTACGCAATTGTAGAAATTCAAGGACAACAATTCAAAGTTGAGAAAGATCAAAAATTGTTTGTTCACAGAGTAACAGCAGACAGTGGTGCTGATCTTGAAATCGAGAAAGTATTATTAGTTGACAAAAACGGTGCTGTAACCGTTGGTGCACCTTTTGTAAGCGGAGCAAAAGTTATCCTTACAGTTGGAGACCAAGTTAAAGGTGATAAAGTTCTTATTTTTCATAAAAAAAGAAGAAAAGGATATCGCAAGTTGAACGGTCACCGTCAACAATTTACACAAGTTACAGTTAAAGATATTATTGCTTAATCAGTAAAATTAGAAGAAAATGGCACACAAGAAAGGTGTAGGTAGCTCGAAGAACGGCCGTGAATCGGAAAGTAAACGATTAGGCGTTAAAGCATTTGGTGGTGAAACAGTAAAAGCTGGTAACATCATCGTTCGTCAAAGAGGAACAACTCATCATCCAGGTGAAAATGTAGGTATCGGTAAAGATCATACATTATTTGCTCTTGTTGATGGAGTAGTTGCATTCCGTAGAAGAAAGAATGAAAGATCATTCGTATCTGTAGTTCCACAAGCAGAAGCAGAAGCGTAATAGCAGATTCTTTAAGATAAGAGAAGCAGTTTGAACTAATTCAAGCTGCTTCTTTCATTTTCAGATATAGGGGTCTCTTGTAGCCGGCCTTCTTTAAAATTTTCCATGGCTGTTATCAATTCATTAAGAGCGGGAATTTTAAATCGAATGTCTTTCCTTATTTTGTTGAAGTCGAGTCGATTTACTAACTTTTCGACTTGCCAGTATTTTTTAGAATACGATTTCCCTATTAATTTATATATTCTGTTTATATCTTCCGAAGGGTGTTCGCGGGAAATTGGATTTACTGTATCGGGATTAAAACCTAAATGCTTTTCGATAAATCGTCCGGTGAGCTTTTTATCAACTTTAAGAAAGTGGCTACTTTCTGCAAGAAACCATGTTTCGACTTCTCTTACTGCTATTATTATATCAAAGGGATAGTCTTTTTTCTTTAGAGGGTAGGGGAGGAACTTTAATCCTTTTGAAAGACGCGGTAACTCCTCTATTGATAATGGGTATAAATCCCTTAACCCTATGATGCAGCTATATCCAGCCTCTCTTAGGCTGTTTATATTATCTAGTATTTCTGATTTGACTCTATTATCTGATCCGCAATCGTATATCAGTGCTGTAAATTCAGACTTTAAAGGGATGCTGTAATTTCTTACAAATTCACGTTTGGGAGCATTGGTTCCTCCAGAGATTTTTTTTAGAAGTACTGTAAGGTTTTTGGAGCCGATAATCTCTTTTATGAGCCTATTGATGAAGACTTGTTCGGTTTGCCCTTCAACAAAAAATGCAATCTTTCTCATATATTGGCTTACTCTTCCTCTTCGTTCTTAAATCCTTGAAGGTAGAAATCACTGGCTAAAAAATCGAAATTGTTTAATCCTGTATACTTAAAATCTTCAAAAATATCTCTCGCATTATGATAATTATGAAATATGGATGCTTTTGGTCTTCGTTCGATCACAGACCAATATCTCAATGGTATTTTGTTCATAATATACCTATCGTTGGAGGTGATAAATATCTGGATGTTCGAATTGTTAATCTTATAAATAATAATATCAATAAGAGATTTTGATCGTGAGTAGTCTAATCCTTCCCCTAAATCATCAATAAGAAGACATACGGAGATTTTACTTATAAGAGCATACTCCAGTTGTATTAAAAAAGATAATGCTCTAAACATACCCTGAGACATGTCTAATTGAAGTGTTGGTTCTGTTAGTTCTTCTTCTTGTACAGATAGACCTATCCCCAGTTGGTCTTTTAATAAATCAATATTACTAACATCATATCCTATTAGATGTAAATCGGATATAATACTGTCTATATAGGGTTGTCCGAAATTTTTTTTGCCTTTAAAGAAAAGTTTAATAATATTGTCAGGGTCAAAATCTTCAACAACTTGAAGGCTGTTGAGCTCTTCTTCTTGTTTGATTAAATGGTTTTTCTCATATTGATTAGTGAAGGCATAGTTTTTCAGAGCATGACTCCATTCAAATATTTCAGCAATATAAGGGTATTCTTTATCTTTATTTTGAATTGATGTAATTGGGGTGGTATCTGTGATATCAAGTGTTTCGAATTGATGTGATGCCTCTGAATATATTTTCCTCTTTTTCCGATTGTATTTTTCGACTCCCTTTACCCATAAAATTTCATCGTGAATCGTATGATTTTCGATGGATATAATATACTCATACATTGTATCATCCTCTTTTAATGCCAGATGATATTTGGTTTCAGCAAATTTTAAATTGGATATTGACTCTTTTAGAGACAAGATATTGGCGATCTCGCATAAAACTGTTAGGCTTCGGCTTTTACCTACGGCATTTTTACCAACAAAAAGATTGATGTTATCGAATTTAATTAAATTACCATCTTTACCTTCGATAGCCCATTCATTTGATCTACCCTCTTCCCTTATATATTTTAGTGATTCTAGTATCATGACTTTATAAGTAATTTAATAAGGCGATGTATAATTTATTGATAAGTATACCTCTGAACTGGAATACCTGAAATTTTTACTTCTCGAGAGAAAAAGAGCGTGACCCGATTAAACTGCCATCAGCAAATAAATCGACTCTGTAAGTTCCGGGCATTAAATATTCTTCAACCTTCCAATATAGAGTAACAGGAACTTCTTCTCCTCCATATTCAATTGCTCGTTTCATCGAATATTGAATTTCTCGATTCTCAAAAGAAAAAGTATTAGCTCTGTTTTTTACCAGAATATCGTCATCGGGTTTCATTATTCGAACATATATTACTCTTTCTCCGGGTTCTGCCGTGATATTTTTTGTAATAGTGAAAGATACTACCAATTGTTCTATACTCTTTATTTTCTTTTGTACTTTACCTTTCGAATTAGTTGCGGCTACATTGATAGCTGTAGCGTCAAGCTTGGCGGCACGAGTTACTTTTTCGTTCAGGTTGGCTTTCTCTTGTGAAACCTTGTTTAATGTTTTCGTGGTTTCTTGGTATTTATTTGTTATTTCTTTATTTTGTTGTACTAGTCTTTCATTGGCACGATTAAGTGAGTCTATTTGTACAATATACGATTTTAGTATTTTTCTCAAACTGCTAAGTTCATTATTCAAGCGATTAATCTCTGCTTTGTCTGTTGCTTTTACGGTGCGAAGCTCTTCCCTCAAACGTTGTACCTTTGCTTGTTCGTTGCTTAACTGTTGAAACAAAGAGTCATTTTTTATTGAAAGTTTAAATCCTTCATATTGAGTATCTATACTTGCATATTCATCCTCGAGTTTTTGTTTAGAAATATCGTTTACTTGCTGCAATTCTTCCAATTGAGTTTTTTGATTGAAAATGAAATATGCTGCAACACCCATTCCTACAATTAAAACCACAATAATGGCAATTAATATTTTGGTATTTCTTGTTGAAGGTTTCGTATTCTGTTCCATATAACTTTACTTTCTTTCTTCTTTTTTTAATACGTTAGACTTGTATACAAATATATTAATAATATAAATTAGAGAGCTTAGACTGTTGAAGTTTTTTCTGTATTCTAGTTAAGTATTCATTATTTATCGAGTTACAGAATGTTTAAAGTTTATTAGCCGAAAGTTTCTAAATAACATTTGGTGTATAGAGGATGGTTCAAAAGTATACATTTGATAATTATTGGTTGTAAAAACGTTATATATAGAGAACTTTTTGTCAATATTTTTTAATATTTGGAACGAAAATTAGTCCTCAAATAATTCCTTAATTGCAAATAACAAGTTACTTTTGTTTGTCTATTCGAAATAGATGCTATTTATCATTCAGGCTTTTTGGAAAAATATTTCGAATAATCAGATGGAATCTAATTCATAACTATAAAACAAAATTATCATGTCTAAAGTAACGGTTGTAGGTGCCGGAAATGTCGGAGCCACTTGTGCAAATGTACTCGCATTTAAGAAAATTGCTGACGAAGTAATCATGCTCGATGTAAAAGAGGGTGTTGCCGAAGGAAAAGCAATGGATATGAATCAAACAGCTCAACTACTTGAGTTCAGTTCAAGAATCAAAGGTGTTACTAATGATTATGCAGCTACCGCAAACTCGGATGTTGTGGTTATTACATCAGGTATTCCTCGTAAGCCGGGTATGACTCGTGAGGAGTTGATTGGTGTAAATGCAGGTATTGTGAAAAGTGTTGCGGAAAACATTTTGAAATATTCGCCAAATGCCATCTTGGTTATTATCTCTAATCCGATGGATACGATGACTTACTTAGCTTCTAAAGTAACGGGTCTTCCTAAACATCGTATAGTAGGTATGGGAGGAGCATTAGATAGTTCTCGTTTCAAATATTATTTAAGCGAAGCTTTAGGTGTAAACCCAACAGAAGTTGAAGGTATGGTTATTGGTGGACATGGTGATACTACTATGATCCCTATGGCTCGTTTGGCTACTTATAAAGGTATTCCAGTCTCGGACCTTTTATCTAAAGAGTCTTTGGATAAAGTTGTAGCCGATACTATGGTTGGTGGAGCAACTCTTACCGGTTTGTTAGGTACTTCGGCATGGTATGCTCCGGGTGCTGCAGGTGCTGCAGTTGTGGAAAGTATTATACATGATCAGAAGAAAGTAATTCCTTGCTGTGTTAGCTTGGAAGGAGAATATGGACAAAGCGATATTTGTATTGGTGTTCCAGTAGTGTTGGGTAAGAATGGTTGGGAAAAGATTATCGACTTGAAGCTAACTGCCGATGAGAAAGAAAAATTCGAAGCGTCAGCTGCTGCTGTTCATAAAACAAATAATGTATTGAAAGAAATCAATGCTATTTAAACCAAGAGAGTAAGTTTAATATTTATACAATAAGGGGAGTAGTCTTTAAGTAAGATACTCCCCTTGTTTATTTTATAAATAGTGGATGTTGTAACAACTTTATTCAGTTATGTTGTATAACATAAAGGCTTTTTGTTGATTAGTAAATGTTTCATTTTTCATTATCTTAGCATTTTAATTGTTTGTTAAATAACGTTTGTGAAAATTAGCCTTGATTAAATAACTAAATATAATATAATTATGCTGAAAAAACTTATACCTGTGTGTACAGTGGCATTAGCTTTACTTGTATCATCATGTGGTAGTGCTGAAACACCTGTTCAGAAGTCTTATAATGAGGGTATAAATGTAACCCCGATACCTTTAGAGTTGAAACAAAATGAAGGAAGTTTTGAGCTTTCGAAAAATGTTGTATTTGCAGTAAATGATCCATCTTTAGATAAGGTAGCCTCTTATTTTGCAGCTAAGATCAAGAATTCAACCGGTTATGATTTGGATATTAAAACTAATGTACCAAGTTCTAATTATGTAAGTATCAATCTAGATAAGGATATAGCTGTAAATGATGAAGGTTATTTACTGGAAGTGAGCGAAAAGGGAATAGATATAAAGGCTAAAACTCCGCAAGGCGCATTTTATGGTATGCAAACTGTAATGCAGCTCCTTCCTGCTGAAATTGAAAGCCCAACAGTTATAAAAAATATAGCATGGAAAGCCCCTTGCGTAAGCGTTAAGGATGAGCCTCGATTTTTGTATCGTGGTCAACATTTAGATGTATGCCGTCATTTTGCAGATGTAGATTATATCAAAAAGCAATTGGATGTATTGGCTATGTTCAAAATAAACACATTTCATTGGCACTTAACAGAGGACCAAGGATGGCGTATTGAGATTAAAAAGTACCCTAAACTGACTGAAATAGGTGCCAAGCGTGTAGAAGGTGATGGTAGTACCTACGGCCCTTATTTCTATACACAAGATCAGGTTAAAGAAATTGTAGCATACGCTAAAGAACGCTTTATTGAAGTAATCCCCGAGATAGAACTTCCAGGACATGGTGTTGCTGCATTGGCTGCTTATCCTGAATTCTCTTGCACAGGCGGACCTTTTGATGTACGTAATATTTGGGGAGTTGCCAATGATGTATATTGTGCCGGAAATGATTCCGTATTCCAGTTTCTTACAGATGTTATTGAAGAGGTTATTCCCTTGTTTGACAGTGAGTATTTCCATATCGGAGGAGACGAATGTCCTAAAGTTAGATGGGAAAAATGTCCAAAATGCCAGGCTCGTATTAAAGAGCTTGGGCTAAAAGCTGATAAAGAACATACTGCAGAAGAAAAACTACAAAGTTATTTTGTGCAACGTATGGAAAAAGTCTTATTGAAACATAATAAGAAAATGATAGGTTGGGATGAAATCCTAGAAGGCGGATTAGCTCCAACTGCGGCTGTTATGAGCTGGAGAGGTGAAGAAGGGGGAATTGCTGCCGCTAATATGGGGCACGATGTGATTATGACTCCCGGAAACTGGTTGTATTTAGATCATTATCAAGGTGACTCTAAAATATTACCTGTGACTATAGGAGGTTTGACTACTCTATCGGAAACTTATAGTTATGAGCCTATTCCGGCAAAAATAGCAGAAGATAAGAAGCATCATATATTAGGGGCTCAGGCTAATATGTGGTGTGAATATAATTATAATACCGATGATATGGATTTCGATATTTATCCGCGTATTATAGCCTTGGCAGAGGTAACCTGGTCACAGCCAACTAGAAAAAATTATGAAGATTTTGAACGTCGAATCGAAAACCAGAGAGTACGTTTAGAAATGCATGGTATCAATTACTATATTCCTCTACCGGAGCAAAAGAATGTTCCATCTTGTGATTTTATAGCATTTACCGATTCAACAGTTTTAGAGTTTAAATCGACTGAACCTGTTAAGTTTGTCTATACCATAGATGGTTCGGAGCCAACTCTGACATCTACTGTTTATGACAAACCACTCAGCTTTACTGAAAATACAACATTGAAAATACGTTCTGTAGTGGCTTCAGATAAAATGAGTCCGGTAAGAACTATTACAATTGAAAAGCAAACCCCGGCTCCAGCAGTTGAAAAGCAAGCAAGCGAGAAACCCGGCTTGAAAGCTGAGCATTTTAAAGGAGTGGCACGAAAAGTGGCGGATTTGGAAGGTAAAACTCCTGATGAAATTGAATATATAACTTCTCCGCAAAAGGCAAAACATCGTATTAATGATTATTTAGAGGTATATCCCGAAGACTTTTATAGTACTATACTAACAGGATATATAGACATTCCTGAAGATGGTGTATATTATTTTAGTACTGATAGTGAGCTATGGATTGATGGAAAGCTGTTAATAACCAATGATAATGGAGTCGATACTGCCCGCAGATCTTCACGAGCAGATAAATCTATCGCATTGGCAAAAGGTCTTCATGCAATTAAAATTGTAAGACTTGGAGCTATATTTGGTGGATGGCCTACCCAGTGGGATCCGATTACTGTATCAATAAGACCAGATAAAGAAAAAGAATTTAAAGTATTAGATGAAAAATATTTCAAATAAATTCTAGAAAATAAAGAGAAGAGATCTATTGAAAAATAGGTCTCTTTTTGTATCTTGTACCCTGATATCTCTTAACAGTAAACCATGCATATTTGCAGAGTATATTACAAAGAGTCAGTCTGTAGTCTCACTTTTTGTTCTTAAAAAAAATATCGCTACTTTTGTTAGTACAAAACGTAACTTAATAAAACCAATATATATGAGATTTGTTGTATCTAGTACTGCTTTACTGAGTCATCTTCAGTCAATTAGCAAGGTGATCAATTCAAAAAATACATTGCCTATTTTAGATTGTTTCTTATTGGAGCTTAATGGTTCTACGTTGACGCTTACGGCCGCAGATACAGAAACACGTCTTGTAACTTCGTTAGAAGTAAATGAAGTAGAAGGTTCAGGAAAATTGGCAATTAATGCCCGTAACTTATTAGATCCACTGAAAGAGCTTCCCGATCAACCTCTTACGTTTGAGATAAATGATGATAACTTAGAGATCTTTATTTATTTCCATAATGGAAAATATAATTTTATAGGTCAAAGTGGCGAAGAATACCCACAACCGAAAGAATTAAAAGATACAGCTATCAGTTTGTCTATAGATCCTCAGATTCTGTGTACAGCTATCAATAGAACCTTGTTCGCCAGTGCAGATGATGAGCTTCGTCCGGTGATGAATGGAATTTATTTTGATATTACTACCGAAGATCTTACATTCGTGGCATCAGACGGGCATAAATTAGTACGCAGTAAAACTTTATCGGCTAAAGGGTCTGAAAGAGCATCTTTTATCCTGCCCAAAAAACCAGCAAACTTGCTGAAGAGTATTTTGCCTAAGGAATCGGAAGTTGTTACAATCAAATTTGATGAGAATAATGCCTATATAACAATGTCAAGTTATACAATGACTTGCCGTTTTATTGAAGGACGTTACCCTAATTACAATTCGGTAATACCTCAAAATAACCCTAATAAAGTTGTTTTAGACAGGTTGGCGTTTTTAAACGCTTTAAAGCGTGTATCCGTATTCTCTAATCCAGCAAGTAGCTTAGTTAAATTACAGTTGTCTGATAATAAATTATTAGTGTCAGCTCAGGATATAGACTTTTCAACTGCAGCAGAAGAAACTATTCCATGCCAATACGAAGGTACTGCCATGAATATCGGCTTCAAGTCTAATTTTTTAATAGAAATACTAAATAATATTCCGGCGACAGAGGTTTCTGTTGAATTATCAGATCCCTCGCGTGCTGGACTTATTTTCCCCGTAGAGAAAGGCGATGGAGAGGATCTTCTTATGCTTTTAATGCCAATGATGCTTAATGATTAAAAGCAAGTTGCCTGCTGGCAATAAAAACGAGATCTAATACGATATTAATATTGATAATATAATGAGCAAATTAAAAACTTTATCATTCTTTATATATCCAAAGAATGATAAAGTTTTTGCTTCAATACAGTTTACTTTATGGAATTAAACCTGAAAAATCCGATAGTGTTTTTTGACCTTGAAACAACAGGCACAAACATAACTCGTGACAGAATAGTCGAAATTTCTTACCTGAAGGTGTTTCCCAATGGAAAGGAAGAAATAAAAACAAAGCGTATTAACCCTGAGATGCCGATTCCTAAAGAATCATCGGATATACATGGTATTACGGATGAAGATGTTAAAGATGCACCAACATTCCGTCAGATAGCAAAATCATTGGCTGATCAGATTGAAGGGTGTGATTTGGCAGGATTTAATTCAAGTCGCTTTGATATTCCATTACTTTCGGAAGAATTTCTCAGAGTAGGGGTTGATATTGATTTTTCTAAAAGAAAATTGATTGATGTTCAGATTATTTTCCATAAAAAAGAGCAGCGTACACTAGAAGCGGCATATAAGTTTTATTGTGATAAGAACTTGGAAGATGCTCACTCGGCAGAAGCTGATACTTTAGCCACTTATGAAGTTTTTAAGGCACAGTTAGATCGTTACCCTGATTTACCTAATGATATGGGAAAATTGGCAGAAGAATATTCATTCTTTAATGATAATGTTGATTTGGCAGGGCGTATCATAAGGAATGAAAATGGAATAGAGGTTTTTAACTTTGGCAAGCATAAAGGAAAAGCGGTGTCGGAAGTTCTGAGAGTTGAGCCCAGTTTTTATGCCTGGATGATGGATGCAGACTTTCCATTGAATACAAAACAAGCTCTGACCAAGATTAAATTACGAGAGATAAATAAATAAGATCATTGGTCTGTTTGTTCTTTATAAATAATCAATTATCTTTGCAGTCGCTTTTCTGGAAAGCCCGTGTGATGGGAATAAGGAAGCAATCCTTAATTTGAGTAACACAATTTAAAATTAAAAAATGAAAACATTTGAACTAAAAGGATCACTAAGAACTGATCTAGGGAAAAAAGCAACAAAAGCTTTTCGTAAACAAGATGCTATACCGGCAGTAATCTATGGTGGTGAAAAATCAACAGATGCAGTACATTTTACTGTACAAGCTGGTGATGTACGTAAACTAATTTATACTCCCGAAATTTTCTTGGTAGATCTATCTATTGAAGGAAAAGCATACAAAGCAATTCTAAAAGATATTCAGGTACATCCTGTAACAGACGCGGTTTTGCACTTAGACTTTCTTCATGTATTTGAAAACCAACCAATCGTTATTGATGTTCCGGTTGTATTAGATGGTTTGGCAGAAGGTGTGAAAGCTGGGGGTAAATTATCTCTTGATACTCGTAAACTAAGAGTAAAAGCTCTTTACTCTCAAGTTCCAGAAAAATTGCACATAAATATAGAACACCTAGCTTTAGGAAAATCTATCCAAGTAGGCGAATTGAGCTTTGATGGATTAGAATTATTAAATGCTAAGAATGCAGTTGTATGTCGCGTTCAATTGACTCGTGCAGCAAGAGGTCTTGCCGCTAAGAGTGGTAAATAATATTTTTTGAATGAAATATTTGATTGCCGGTTTGGGTAATATTGGTAGCGAATACCAATACACCCGCCACAATATAGGATTCAGAGTATTGGACGCTTTAGCTAAAGCGTCCAATATTGTTTTTACGGATAGACGATACGGTGAAACTACCGAGTTGAAAGTTAAAGGAAAAACGCTTACATTACTGAAGCCCTCTACGTATATGAATTTAAGTGGAAACGCTATTCGTTACTGGTTACAAGCTGAAAAAATTCCTGTAGAGAATTTGTTGGTAATTGTAGATGATTTAGCTTTACCTTTTGGTTCGTTGCGTTTGAAAGGGAAGGGGAGTGATGCCGGACATAATGGCTTAAAAAGTATACAATCGATACTTGGAACTCAAAATTTTTCGCGTCTTCGCTTTGGTATAGGAAATGATTTTACTAAAGGAGGGCAAGTTGATTATGTGTTAGGCGAGTTTTCGGATGAAGAAGAAAAGGCTCTCCCCCAGCGTTTCGAAATGTGTGAAGATATTATTAAAAGTTTTTGTTTGGCAGGATTACAAAATACAATGAATCAATTTAATAATAAATAGAAAATTACTTATTTTATTTTTGTTGTAGTAAAGAATAACCAAAACTATATTTTATCATAGGTTATGAAGGAAGAAAAAGCTGAAGTTCGAATTGATAAATGGTTATGGGCTGTTCGTCTTTTCAAAACACGAACACTGGCTGTTGAGTCTTGTAAAAAGGGTCGTGTAATGATTCAGGGAACGAATATAAAGCCTTCTCGCATGATTAGGATAGGAGATGTTATTCAGATAAAAAAAACGCCTATTACCTACTCTTTTAAAGTCCTTGATTTGAGCGAAAAACGTATGGGGGCAAAACTTGTTCCCGAATTTATGGAAGATGTAACTCCTCAATCAGAGTATGATATACTAGAGCTAAGTAAAGTAAGTGGTTTTATTGATAGAGGTAGAGGGTTAGGGCGACCGACAAAAAAGGAACGTCGTGACTTGGTCGACTTTATTGATGACTCATTTTTTGATGAATGGGATTTTGACTCAGATGATGAGTAACTCCAATAAATAAGAAACGGTAGCAGATATTCTGCTACCGTTTCTTATTCTACTCATGAGCTCCAGCTTCTAATAATATAGATTCTATCTCTTTATAACCCTTTTTTCTAGCATGCGTTAAAGGCATTATTCCGTCTTTATCGGGTAAATTCACATTCGCATTATGAGCGATAAGTACTTGTATAATGTTTTGATAAACTTTACTACCATCTGTTAATACGATCGCCTCAAGTAAGGCTGTCCATCCTAAGTTGTTGATATGATTAATCTCCATATCTGTTTTCTCTAAAAGTAAAATCACATTTTCGAGATGTCCCTTTTCTGCTGCCGGAATTAGTCCATTTCCACCATAACGATTGTATATTTTTACATTGGGATTGTAATTAATCATCATCTTCAATATTTCAGTTCTGCCTTCTGCTGATGCATATAAAAAAGGGCTATCATAGATATTATCTTGTTTATTAATATCTGCTCCGGCTCTTAATAATATTTCGGCAATCGCGATCTGGTTCATTTGAGTTGCTTTCAATAAAGGAGTTTCTCCTCTATCATTGGTAGAGTCCACATCTATTCCTTTTCCTATTGAATTTTTTATTCCTTGAATATCCGAGTCTATAACATATTCCATTAATGTTTTTTGTATAGATTCTGTTTCTTTGTCTTTGTCAGAGCAGGATAATAGTAGTAATATACTGAGTAGTGGTATATAAATACAGTTCATAAGCTATTCTGTTTTTAGTTAGTAATATTTTTAAATATAAAGGCTTGCTACAATGAATAGCAAGCCTTTGTTATGATTTTTATATTTATCAAAAAGGAAATATTCTATTTTTTCTTTTTTCTATTTTGTTGTTTAGCTTGCTGTTGTTGTGCACGTTGAGCTTGTTCTGCTTGCTCTTGTAAACGAGCCATAAACCCTTTCTTTTTTGGTTTCTTTTTATTCTCTTCAAGTTTTGCCAATACTTTGTCTTCATCAATCAAGTATCGGAAAGCCATTGTAATCAATATTGTCATTAATGTAGATAAGAAGTAATAATAAGTTAGACCAGAAGGATAGCTATTCAACACGAAGAAGAATACAAGAGGCATTAACATCATCATCCACTTCATACCGGGCATTTGCTGTTGGCCTGTATTTGTGGCATCCATATTGAATTTAGTATAGATAATATTAGTTGCGGTCATCAGTATACAGAACAAACTGATATGGTTACCTAGCCAAGATGAAATATAAGGAATATTTGTATTCCATTCAAATATAGCATCGTATGTCGAGAGGTCATGAGCCCATAAGAAGCTTTGCTGGCGTAGTTCTATCAACGAGGGGAAAAACGAGAACAGAGCAAGTAAAATAGGCATCTGTAGGAGCATTGGTATACAGCCGCTCATTGGATTTACTCCAGCCTGTCCATATAATGCCATGACGGCTTTTTGTCTTTCCATAGCTTTTTCCTGACCCGGATATTTCTCATTTATCTCGTCTACCTGAGGTTTTAAAACTCTCATTTTAGCAGATGACATAAATGATTTATATGTCAATGGAGAAATAATTAATTTTACAATTAAAGTTAGCAATAATATTACTATTCCCATACTCATTTCTGTAGATGCCAGAAGAGTAAATAAGGGGATGATAAAATACTGGTTTATAACTCGGAATAGAGCCCAGCCTAATGGTATTAATTTATCTAGATCAAGTTGCTGACTTACTTCTTTAACTCCATCATCATAACCTTTTAGCATATAATAATCCAATGGTCCTAGGAAGTATGTGAATCCACCTTTAAGAGTACCTGTATTATCTAATGTTGGCTTAAAATATAGAGTAGCTTCGGCATCTTTCAGGTAATCTGGTGATTGTAATACTTTGGAGTGTAAGGATGGCGAAGTAAATTCGTTATCGGCAATAAGAGTAGTCGCAAAAAATTGATTTTTAAATGCTACCCATTTTACTCCGGTAGGTACCTCTCTGTTATCGTTACTGCTTTCGCTTAGTTCTTCGAAACTACCATCTGTACCTTTGTAATGTATACGAGTGTACCGTTGTTCATTTTTTTCACTTTTCTCTTGTCTATAAAGTTTTTGAGACCAGTTAAGTTTAAATTTCTCTAAACAATCAACACTCAATAGATTTTGCATACCAACAACAGCAATATCGAATTTCATCATATAACTGTTAGGGGCAAGTGAATATATAAAGTCAATATATTCAGTATCACTATAGTTCATTCGCATTACTAATGTTTGATTTGCATCGGATGAACTTTGAATAGGAGTGAATATTGCTTTATCTGTATTTAAAGCAATTCCTTTTTTGTTAATTAACTCGAGAGATAAATTAGCATCAGTTTTAAATAGATATAGAGAATCTCCATTATATTTTTTATAATTTTTCAGTTGGGCGCTAAGCATTTGCCCTCCTTTGGTAGAGAAATCTATTTTTACAATCTCATTTTCTAAAGAGATAATTTGCTCTTTGGGTTGATTTGATGTAATTTGAGGAGCTAAAGAGCCAAGAGAATCTGTAGAGTTACTTGTTATTGAATCTGTTTTTGAAGAAATATTTGCTGAGAAAAAGTCTGTTACCGGAGATTGTTCTTTTTCTACTGCCTGATCTGTATTTGCAATAGCAATATCTTCTGCTACTTGTTTCTTTTGAATATTAGAGATTGAGTCTTTTCTTCGATTATCCCTTTCGATTTCTTCTTGACTAGGTCGTGTGAGGAAAGTGAACCCCATTACGATAGCAACTATCAGTACTAAGCCAATACCTGTATTTTTATCCATTCTTAATTAATCTGTAGATTTATATAATTATTATGCAGAATAATTGTTATTTACTTTCTGTTTTTAATAACAGCTTTCACAAAGCTCATAAATAAAGCATTAGGTGATAAAACTGTACTATTATATTCTGGATGAAATTGTACTCCTAAGAACCATTTAAGACCGGGTACTTCAACTACTTCAACCAAATTAGTTTCCGGATTTATACCGGTACACTTCATCCCATTATCTTCGAATTGTTTGCGATACTCACTGTTGAATTCGAAACGATGGCGGTGACGCTCTTCAACCATATCTTTTCCATATGCTTGATGTACAAGAGAACCTTTTTCAAGATTGCACTTGTAACCTCCTAGGCGCATCGATCCTCCCATGTTGGTAATATTCTTTTGTTCCTCCATCAAATCAATTACCTTATAAGGACTGTGAGGATTCATTTCTGTTGAATTAGCATCTTCCAGCCCTAATACATTACGAGCATATTCAATTACCATACATTGCATACCCAAGCATATGCCGAATGTAGGAATATCATTTTGGCGAGCATATTTCAGTGCTACAAATTTACCTTCGATACCTCGTTGTCCAAATCCGGGTGCAATAATAATGCCATCGAGTGAACCCAGCTTGTCTGGCGCATTGTCATCAGTAATTTTGTCAGAGTGGATAAACTGAAGATCTAATTTATGATCGTTATATATTGCAGCTTGTAGTAATGATTCGTTGATAGATTTATATGCGTCATGTAATTCTACATATTTACCAACAATACCAATACTGATTGTTTCTTTTGCATTTTTCTTTTTATCAAGGAAGTCCCTCCAAGATTTTAAATCAGGTTTGGGACCAACCGGTATTCCCATTTTTCGGAGAACTATTTCATCCATACCTTGCTCCTGCATTTTGAGTGGAACCTCGTATATTGTTGATACATCGACTGATTGCATAACTGCATCAGGTTCAACATTACAGAATAATGCTACCTTCTTAAGTATGTCTTTACTTAGCGAACGTTCTGTTCTTAGTACAAGCATATCTGGCTGTACTCCTGATGACTGTAAACTTTTAACCGAATGTTGTGTCGGTTTTGTTTTAACCTCTCCGGCAGCTGCTATATAGGGTACATAGGTAAGATGTACGCAACAGCAGTTTTTACTACCTAGTTCCCATCTCAATTGTCTAACACTTTCAATGAATGGGAGAGACTCTATATCTCCAACGGTTCCACCAATTTCGGTAATAACGAAGTCATAGTCGTATTTAGCTCCTAATAATTTAATATTACGACGTATTTCGTCAGTAATATGTGGAACAATCTGTACAGTTTTGCCTAGATAGTCTCCTTTACGTTCTTTATTTATTACATTCTGATAAATACGTCCTGTTGTTATATTATTGTCTTTATGAGTTGGCTCATTTAAGAACCGTTCATAGTGACCTAAGTCTAAATCGGCTTCATGTCCATCTACAGTTACATAACATTCTCCATGTTCGTATGGGTTTAATGTTCCCGGATCGATATTAATGTAAGGATCCAACTTCTGAATAGTAACTTTATAACCTCTTGCTTGTAATAGTTTACCTAATGAGGATGCTATTATACCTTTTCCTAAAGAGGAGATCACCCCTCCTGTAACGAAAATATACTTTGTATCAGCCACGTCTGTATATTATTTTAAAATGTTCCTAATACGAAAACGCAAAAGTACAAAAAATATCTGTAGTAAGGATGATTAATAGAGACCTTATTTAATATAAAACTCTCTATTGATATAAATAGAATGGGAGTTTTATGGAAGAATTATAAATATATGAATGTCTTTTCTCTTGGAGAGAATGATGTGATTTCTTCTTCTATTATGGGCATTGGCCCTTTATTAAATAAAAATTCACGTAAGTCAGCTAAAAATGCAAAATATATCCTGTTGTCTATAGCTTGGATGTATTTTGCTTTGTTTCCTATTATAATTATTCCGTCAATAGATACCTTATCCAAAATTAACTGATTTTTATTAGTTAGTTTTCTATTTAAAAATAAGATTCTTCGGTTTTCCTCTCCCTGGATTTTTCTTTGTGTGAAAATAGGGACTTCAACCATATTGGCAGACTTTGTATTATTGAGATTTGGTTGGTATTTGTGCTCATAAACGGGATATCTTGCATTACTTGAGATAGTGGGGTCTGAAGAGTATATTACCATAAACGAAGAATTATCAACATAATACCCTTCTACAGCTATGCAAGTATTGTTATTGAGAGAAGATAGGAGTTCATTTAATGAATTTTTTGGATAGTCTTGTCCTATCAAAGCATTTATTTTAAATAAACAAAGAAAAAATAAACACAGGATTTTTGGCATAATCTTGATAAAAGAAAATTTATTTATATAATATTCAACTATTCTATTATTCTGGAATTTTACAAATATAATATTAAATCTAATAAACAATCAAATCTTATGTATTGTTTGAAAAAAGTAATCTGAAAAAAGTTTTAAGAGAAAAAAAGGAGTTTCTTTTAGAAACTCCTTTTTGTTTAATTTATGGTAAAAGTGCTATTATACAGTTACTTCTTTTCTTTTAGGCTCAACTTTAAGTTTACCCGCTTCTTTATCTAGAACTGCTTCAATAACATCTCCTTGTTGAAGTGTTCCTGATAAAATCAGTTCTGCAATTTCATCCTCAAGATAAGTTTGGATAGCACGTTTTAGAGGTCTCGCCCCAAATTGAGCATCATACCCTTTTTCAGATATAAAATCCTTAGCTTCAGTATTCACTTCAAGAGAGTATCCTAATGCAGCAATTCGTTTGTAGAAATCTGCCATGTCAATATCAATAATCTTGTTTATTGACTCTTTGTCTAGTTGGTCAAAAATTACAATATCATCAATACGGTTGATAAATTCAGGAGAGAATGATTTATTCAGAGCTTTTTGTAAGATACCTCGTGAGTACTCATTGTTTATATCTCCCTGAACACCTCCTGCGCTGAATCCTATACCTTTACCAAAATCTTTCAATTGGCGTGTACCAACATTTGAAGTCATGATAAGGATCGTATTCTTGAAATCAACCTTATGCCCTAAGCTATCAGTTAAATGACCTTCGTCAAGGACTTGAAGTAATAGGTTGAACACATCCGGATGTGCCTTTTCTATTTCGTCTAAAAGAACGACGGAATATGGTTTACGGCGTACTTTCTCTGTCATTAATCCACCTTCTTCATATCCAACATATCCGGGAGGCGCTCCAACTAAGCGTGATACGTTGAATTTTTCCATATATTCACTCATATCTATGCGTATAAGCGCATCTGCAGAATCAAATAACTGTTCAGCAATTTTTTTAGCTAAGTGAGTTTTTCCAACTCCTGTTGGGCCAAGGAACATAAATGTTCCAATTGGTTTGTTAGGATCTTTCAATCCTACACGGTTGCGTTGGATTGCTTTTACTATTTTGTCAATCGCATTGTCTTGTCCTACAACAGCAGCTTTAAGGGTTCCTTTCATTCCTAAAAGTTTCAATCCTTCAGCCTCAGCAATTCGTTGTACGGGGATGCCTGAGATCATCGAAACTACTTCAGCCACCTTTTCGTCATCTACTATTTGTGGTTGTTCTTTCAGTTGTTTCTCCCAATTTGCTTCTTCCTGTTCCAATTGAATTAATAGCTGGCGTTGCTTATCTCTAAAACTTGCTGCGAGTTCATATTTCTGAGCTTTTACAGCATTGGTTTTTTGATCGACGATATCTTTTAATTCATTTTCGATTTCTTCGATAATCGGAGGGACATTGATATTAGCCAAGTGCATTCTCGAGCCAGCTTCATCCAACGCATCAATAGCCTTATCCGGAAAATTACGATCAGTAATATATCGATCTGTTAATTTGACACAAGCTTCTAAAGCTTCGTCAGTATATTTTACATTATGATGTTCCTCATATCTTTGTTTGATATTCTTCAGAATTTGAAGTGTTTCTTCCGCAGTAGTCGGTTCAACTGTTACTTTTTGGAAACGTCTTTCTAAAGCACCGTCTTTTTCTATATTTTTTCTATACTCGTCCAAAGTTGTAGCACCGATACATTGTATTTCACCTCTAGCCAAAGCGGGCTTCAACATGTTTGCTGCATCAAGTGAACCGGTGGCTCCACCTGCACCTACAATAGTATGTATTTCATCAATAAAAAGAATGATGTTAGGATTCTTTGATAGTTCATTCAAAATAGCTTTGATACGTTCTTCAAATTGCCCTCTGTATTTAGTTCCTGCAACTACAGAAGCCATATCCAGAGATATTACTCTTTTATCAAATAGTACACGCGATACTTTCTTTTGAGTAATTCGTAATGCCAAACCTTCTACTATTGCCGATTTTCCGACTCCAGGTTCTCCTATTAGAATAGGATTGTTCTTCTTGCGGCGACTTAAGATTTGGGCTAATCTTTCAATTTCCTTATCTCGGCCAACTATTGGGTCTAATTTGTTTTCTAAAGCAGCTTTAGTCATATCCGACCCGAAGTTGTCTAACACAGGAGTGTCAGATGATTGACGGGGCTGTTGCGTATTGACGTTTTGATATGATGCTCCTTCAGCAGCGTCATCATCGTCATCATCTGTGAAATCTGCTCCCATTTTAGGAGACAAATCATCATTATCTAAGTTTCCATCTAAATTTTTTATATACATAAATGCTCCTGCGTAATTAAAGTTCTGATTTTCTAAGACTCGGGCAGCAATATTGTCGCTATCCTTTAGTATTGCCAGAAGTAAATGTTCCGAATCTGTTTCTTTGCTTTTTGTTAATCGGGCTTCTAGAATACTAAGTTTAAGTATTTTTTCAGTTCCTTTTGTTAATACAATTTCACTATTATTACTTGTAGACACATCTTGTTGTTCTATTATGTGTCTATCGATATTTAATTTGAGATCATCCAAATCTACTCCAGAGTCACTTAATGCCTGTATGGCTAATCCTTCTCCATTTCTAAGAATTCCAAGCATCAAATGTTCAGGTCCCAGATATGAGTTTTGGAGACGTCCGGCTTCTTCACGACTATAGTTCATGATTTTGCGAACTCTTTGTGAGAAATTATTTTCCATAATCTTTTTACCTTTATTTGATGTTTTCTACTATCTACACTTTATCAAAGTTCATCTGATTAATTGTAGTATTTGTTTTCTATAATACCAAACAAAAATGATGCCATAAAGTTTATATGTCCGATATCTGATTTTATTTTGATTTTTTTAAGTATTTCTGTATTTATGGCTTAAAATTAAGAGTAAAGATATAATTCTTTTGAATATTACCAGTTTATAATAAATTAAAAGAATGAACCATAAACACAAAGTATTAGCTTCTTAGTTGTAAATGCTATAATGTACGACAAAATGAGACCAGATACAATTATTTTTTTTTACTTTTGTCATATAAAAAAGCATTTATTATTAGATAATGAAATCATCTGAACCAGAGCTCGGTCAGTCTGAGCTATCGAACAATTCTAATTCCGATAGGAAATCGGCAGAATTAACCTTAGAGCAAATTCAAAATTTCGAGGGTAAGTATCCCAAACAGCTATGGTATCTGTTCACTGTTGAAATGTGGGAGCGTTTCTGTTTTTATGGGATGCGTGGGATTCTTACAATTTTTATGGTTGATCAATTAGCGCTTCATGCCAAAGAGGCTAATTTGAAATACGGAGCAATACAAGCCTTTGTATATGCTTTTACATTCTTAGGAGGTATTTTTGCCGATAAAATACTCGGTTTTAAAAAATCATTGACATTTGGTGCTATAATGATGATCGTGGGTAATTTGCTGATAGCAATAGCGCCTCACGATTTTTTTTATATAGGTATAACACTATCTGTTGTCGGAACAGGTTTTTTTAAACCGAATATATCTTCTATGGTTGGTTTCTTGTATAAAGATGGTGATGCACGTAAAGAAGCCGGATTTAGTATGTTTTATTCAGGCATAAATGTTGGGGCATTTTTTGGTGGAGCAATCTGTGTTTGGTTGGGAAAAGGGTACTCATGGAGTTATGCCTTTTTAGCTGCAGGGGCTGTGATGGTGTTAGGGTTAATAACGTTTACATTAACCAAGAAACATCTGGGTCCTATTGGTGATAGTCCATTGAAGGATTTAGCTCCTAGCAAACGAAAATTGAAAGAATTATATGTCTATATTATAGCCTTGCTGACGATTCCTTTAATTTATGTGATGATTCAGAATACTGAATATACAGATCTTTTCATGTATACAATTGGTCCGGCAGCTCTACTCTATTTCTTCTATCAATTGTTTAAGACTACAACGAAAGAAGCACGAAAAAAGCTTTTAGCTGCTTTGATTTTAATTCTTCTCTCTATTGTGTTTTTTGCCCTGTTTGAGCAGGCAGGAGGTTCATTGGCTCTTTTTGCAAATGAAAACCTGAGAACTTCACTTCTGTTTTTTCATATCGATCCTAATATTGTAAATAATGGTGCAAATGCACTTTTTGTCATTTTGTTTAGTCCATTACTCGGTCTATTATGGGTTTGGCTAAATAAGAAAAAAATAGAACCAAATACTGTCGTTAAGTTTGGTATTAGTTTCATTCTTTTGGCGGGCTCTTATTATATTCTATACGGGACACGTTTGTTTGCAGATCCTGACGGAAAGACATCGTTGAATGTATTCGCCAGTGCTTATTTTGTTATGACATTGGCTGAGTTATGTTTGTCACCGATAGGTTTATCTATGATAACCAGCTTATCGCCTAAACATTTATCAGGAATGATGATGGGATTATGGTTTTTGGCAAGTGCATACGGACAATATCTGGCCGGTATTATAGGTGCAGGTATTTCCAATCCTAATGAGAACGCTTCGTTAATGGAAAAGTTACTTTCATATACAGGAGGATATCAACAATTAGCTATTTATGCTTTGATTGTGGGTATTATTGTTCTGATTGTCTCTCCGATTATCCGGAAATTGATGCAAGAGGTAAAATAAAGAATTTATTATAAATTAGAGAATTTTGAGTTATGACTGAAACTAAGTTGCCTTCTAATAAAACAATATTCGGACATCCTGTCGGATTGTACCTTTTGTTTTTTACTGAGCTGTGGGAACGCTTTTCTTACTATGGAATGCGTGGTATATTGATGCTATATCTGACTAAAACCGCTATAGAGGGTGGTATTGGATTTGATGAATCTTTTGCCGGGTTAATTTATGGAGGGTTTACCGGACTTGTATATTTTACTCCATTAATAGGGGGATGGCTTGCCGATAAATATTTAGGACAAAGAAAAGCTATCACAATTGGTGGGTTTACTATGTTTTTGGGACAGATGGTTCTCTTTTTGCTTCATTCTAAATTTGGACTTTTCTCAGGATTATTTCTGTTGATTATAGGTAATGGTTTTTTTAAACCTAATATATCAACTTTAGTTGGTGGTTTGTATAAACCCGGTGATGCTAAACGAGATTCTGCTTTTTCTATCTTTTATATGGGTATTAATATCGGAGCATTTTTTGCCCCTCTTGTTGTTGGGTTGTTAGCTAACGATTGGTTTGCAGTAAAGGATCTGGATGGTAAAATAATAAGCCATGGCTATAGTTACGGGTTCTTGGCAGCTGCTATAGGTATGCTTATTGGTCAGCTTCTGTTTAATACATTGTCTAAAAAATATTTAGGAGAATTGGGGTTAAGACCTGTGGGAGATGAGAAAGAGAGGGAAGCAGTTGGAGAGTTAGAGAAAGTTGTTGAACATAAAGCTGGACCTCTTACTACTGAAGAGAAACAAAGAACTATCGCTATATTTATTTATTTCTTTTTTGCTATATTCTTTTTTGCGGGTTTTGAGCAGGCAGGATCTTCATTTACCCTATATACAGAAAAATTCTTAGATAGAAATGTGGGTGGTTTTATGATTCCAACCGAATGGTTTCAATCCATTAATCCTCTTTTTATAGTATTGTTAACTCCTGTATTTGCAATGTTCTGGCCTTCAAAAAGTGGACAAAAGATAACTACTCCTGTGAAAATGGGGTCGGGTCTCATGCTTCTTGGTATAGGTTTCTTATTTATGGTAGGAGCTTCGCATCAGAGGGGGGGGGATATTGCCGATACTGCAGTTAAAGCAAGTATGTGGTGGATTGTATTTACCTATCTATTGCATACTATTGGTGAGTTATGTTTATCTCCTGTGGGCTTGTCAACAGTAACAAAATTAGCACCACCAAAATTAGCATCTTTATTAATGGGGGTGTGGTTATTATCTTCATTTTTCGGAAATTTACTTGGTGGTTGGATTTCTTCCATTACAAGTTCTCTAGGTGCAGGTTCTGTTTATCAGGTGCTAGCCATAGGGGCTATTGTTTGTGGAGGAGCATTAATATGTCTCAATAAAATGCTTCTACGGATGATGCATGGTGTAAGATAATATAACAATATTTACAATAAAAAACCTCTTTTGGAATTTTTCAGAAGAGGTTTTTTGTATATAAAAGATTTAACATGTTCTAATGGCCATTCCAACGAAGAATTGATATTTTTGTAATAAGATATAGAGATTATAAATAGTCTTTAGTTTTTAATAGATCATGAAAAAATATACATTTATAACATTAGGTACTATTAGCTTAATTTTAGGATTATGTGGCTTGTTTACACCTGGATTACCTACTACCCCTTTTATTTTGCTAACCGGAGCTTTGTATGCAAAAAGCTCACCTCGACTATATAAACGATTGGAAGAAAATAAGCTTACCGGAAAATACCTTAAGCGTATGGAAACAGGATTAAGCTGGAAAGCCAGGCTTTTGTCTATTAGTTTGATGTGGTGTATGGTTTGCATTACTGCTTTTTTTGTATTTGATGCAGAGAGTAGAATGCGCTATATAATGTTAGGGTTAGGAGGAATTGGAACGATTGCTCAATTGATTGTATTAAGGAAAAGAAAACCAAAGATGAATCTGCAAGAAGTTGAGCAAATTACAGAGGATACATCCGGTATAGATTCTGTTGATGGGTTATATAAATAACTTATAACTGGCTGTGGTAAAACTCCATTAAAAATTTTGCCATTATGTTAGTTTTACCTTTCTTTGTATAAGGTATGTTAACAAGACTATATCATAAGACTAAAAAGATACTACAAAACAAAAAATGAAAGCAATGAATCAAGAAAATCAAATACAAATCGAATTAACAGAAGAAGTAGCACAAGGCACTTACGCAAACTTAGCTATTATAACACATTCTTCATCAGAGTTTGTTCTTGATTTTATAAGAATAGTTCCGGGTGTGCCAAAAGCAAAAGTAAAGTCAAGAGTTATCTTAGCTCCTGAACATGCCAAAAGACTCATGCTGGCACTAAATGACAATATCAATCAATATGAGAGACTTCATGGTGCAATTGATATTGAAAATCCAGTGGGAGATTTTACACCAGTGGGTGGCGACGCCTAACTCTAATTTCTTGAAATTTTATTTTAATACATCAGCATATGACAATTGATGTATCTGACAAGATAAAATAAAACTGTTAGCTCCGGTTGATAAATTCGCTTATTGCTGTATGTTATCCGGAGCGTTAGATTTTGTGGAAATACAAGCAATAAGTAAACTGTGTTTTCAGATAATTGCCGTTAATTGTAAGCCTTATCTGTATAGTTTATTAAATATTAAATATAAACAGACATGAACGAAAGTAGGCAGAAATTTAATTTCTTTACAATGTTTCGAGATGGGTTCAAGAGTATGACTTTAGGTCGTACACTTTGGATTCTTGTTATAATTAAGTTGTGTATTATGTTTTTGATCTTGCGTCCAATCTTTTTTCCCAATTTTCTGAGTTCAAAATTTCAAGATGCGGAATCGAAAGCCGATTATGTGCGGGAAGAATTGATCCAAAGAAAGTAAACGAGTAATAAAAATATGAATAACTAAATATGTCTATCTTATGGAATTATTGAACGCATCATTAGTTGATTGGTCTAGAGGTCAGTTTGCACTGACTGCTATGTATCACTGGTTGTTTGTTCCATTAACATTAGGACTTGGCGTTATAATGGCTATTATGGAAACAGCTTATGTACGTACAGGTAACGAACAATGGAAGAGAACAGCAAAATTTTGGATGAATATTTTTGGAATAAACTTTGCAATTGGTGTTGCAACAGGTCTTATTCTGGAGTTTCAATTTGGGACAAACTGGTCTAACTATAGTTGGTTTGTTGGTGATATCTTTGGTGCCCCTTTAGCTATAGAAGGTATGCTGGCTTTCTTTATGGAAGCTACATTTATTTCTATTATGTTTTTTGGGTGGAAAAGGGTGAGTAAAGGAATGCACTTGGCTTCAACCTGGTTGGTTATCATAGGAGCAACCTTATCGGCTCTTTGGATTCTAGTGGCTAATGCATGGATGCAATATCCTGTAGGCATGGAATTTAATCCGGACACGGTCAGAAATGAGATGAACGACTTTTGGGCTGTGGCACTATCGCCGGTAGCGATTAACAAATTTTTTCATACTGTAGTTTCTTGTTGGATATTAGGTGCTGCGTTTGTTGCAGGTGTATCCGCATGGTATATGCTTAAAAACAGAGAGCATGAATTTGCAAGACAAAGTATGAAGGTTGCTGCGATATTTGGGCTGATAGCAGTATTGTTGACAGCTATGACCGGAGATGGTTCAGCATATCAAGTAGCACAAAAACAGCCTATGAAATTAGCAGCTATGGAAGGTCTTTATGAAGGGCAGAATGGGGCTGGTCTGATTGCAGTAGCGTTATTAAATCCTGAAAAAAAATCATATAATGATGATGTAGATCCTTATATTTTTAAGGTAGAAATCCCTAATGCGTTAGCTTTGTTAGGCTATAGAGATATGGACGCTTTTGTTCCAGGAATAAAAGATATAATTGAAGGTGGTTACACAACTCAAACAGGTGAAGTCGCATTGTCTTTTGCCGAAAAACAAGAACGAGGTAAACTTGCTATACAAGCTCTTGCTGATTATAGAACAGCAAAAAAAGAAAATAACGAAGCTGCTGCCCAAGAATACAAAGCTCAGTTGAAGGAGAATTATCCTTATTTCGGTTATGGTTATTTAGACACACCCGAACAGTTGGTTCCTAATATCCCCATGGTATTTTGGGCATTCCATATTATGGTATATATTGGAGGTTTCTTCATTTTATTTTTTGCTTTACTTTGGTTTTTTAGTTATAAACAGAAATTGGAGAATACAAAGTGGTTACTTTGGCTTTCAATATTGTCAGTACCATTAGCTTATATTTGTAGTCAAGCCGGATGGATTGTTGCCGAAGTAGGTCGTCAACCTTGGACTATTCAGGATGTTTTACCTGTACAGGCTGCCATATCGGCATTAAGTACTAATTCGGTAATAACTACTTTTATAATATTTGCTGTGTTATTTACGGCATTATTAATTGCTGAAATTCGTATCATGTTGAATCAAATTAAAAAAGGACCAAAGGCTGATTAAGCTGAAATCCTGTTTAATTTATAAAATATAACATTATGCTTGACTATTCATTTTTACAACACTATTGGTGGTTTCTTATAAGCTTATTGGCTGGACTTTTAGTCTTTTTATTATTTGTTCAAGGTGGCCAATCTATGATTTTCTCATTATCTAAGACAGACCAGCATCGCTTTCTTTTAGTGAATGCACTAGGACGTAAATGGGAATATACTTTTACTACACTGGTAACATTTGGAGGCGCTTTTTTTGCATCATTCCCTTTATTTTATTCAACCAGTTTTGGGGGGGCATACTGGGTTTGGATGTTAATACTACTTTGCTTTGTAATTCAGGCTGTATCTTATGAGTATCAATCGAAACCTGGTAATACTTGGGGAAGAACTACTTATCAGTCGTTTCTATTTATAAATGGTTTATTTGGTACTTTTTTACTAGGTGCAGCAGTTGCTACATTTTTCACAGGTTCAGACTTTTTAGTAAACAAAGGTAATATAACAATTATGGGAGGAGATACTGTTACTGGCTTAGTTATTAGTCAATGGCAAAATCCGTTTCATGGTCTTGAAGCTCTTCTTAATTTTAGGAACTGGAGTTTAGGGCTTGCAGTATTTTTCTTGGCGAGAACTCTTGCCTGCTTATTTTTTATAAATAGATTGGCGGATCAGGACTTGGTTGCACGTTCTCGTAAATTCTTATTATACAATGCTCTTCCTTTTGTGGTATTCTTTTTGACTTTTGTTATATGGACATTCTTATCAAAAGGTTTTGCAGTAGATCCTGTAACCAAAATTGTCAGCTTGGTAGATTATAAGTATTTCCTTAATCTGATAGAAATGCCCGTAGTAGGGATATTCTTCTTGCTGGGTGTATTACTTGTATTATATGGTATAATTCGTACACTAATTGCTGAAAGCTATGCTAGTGGTATTTGGTTTAGTGGTTTGGGCACTGTTATTACTGTATGCACTTTATTATTGCTTGCAGGATATAATAATACAGCTTACTACCCATCGACTGCCGATTTGCAAAGTTCTTTAACCATTCAAAATTCATCATCAAGTGAATTTACTTTGGTAGCAATGTCATATGCATCAATATTGGTTCCATTTGTTTTAGCTTATATTATATATGCATGGGGATCTCTAGAAAAGAAGAAGTTTAAAGGTGAGGATTTGAAAGAAGATGGCCACGTTTATTGAGAATAAAGCCTATCCATATAAAAAAGGAGAACAATTTGTTCTCCTTTTTTAATATATAATACTGTTGGGGTCTTTTATATAATAGCTTTTAAATATTTAGCCATTTCTGATTGTGTTTTCTTTGCTTCTTGTGCAGCAGCCGATGAAAACCTTTCACTTTTGTCAGCATATATGATAGCACGAGATGAGTTTACTAGTAAACCACATTCTTTATTCATTCCATACTTAACAACCTCCTCTAAAGAACCGCCCTGTGCTCCAACCCCGGGAACAAGAAGAAAATGATTTGGGGCAAATTTACGTATATCTGCAAACATCGAGCCTTGAGTTGCACCAACTACATACATTAATTGCTCATCAGTTCCCCATTCTTGAGATTTCTTTAGAACTTTTTCGAATAATCTTTCTCCTTTTGAATCTTCTATTAATTGAAAATCCTGAGATCCTTTATTTGACGTTAAAGCAAGTAATATAACCCACTTTTTAGGATAGTTTAAAAAGGGACTTACACTATCTTCTCCCATATATGGTGCAACTGTTATGGCAGTTGCTTTAAGATGTTCAAAAGCCGACTTGGCATACATCTCAGATGTGTTACCAATATCTCCGCGTTTAGCATCAAGAATAATGAATTGATCAGGGTATTTTGTACGTATATATTCAATTGTTTTTTCCAATGCCCAGATTCCTTTTATCCCGATGCTTTCATAAAAAGCAGTATTAGGTTTATATGCAACACAATAAGGAGCTGTTGCATCTATTATTGCTTTATTGAATGCATATATTGGATCTTCTTCATCTAATAAATGTTCAGGAATTTTTTTTAAGTCAGTATCAAGCCCAACACATAAGAAGGATTGCTTCTTTTTTATGTTTTCGAAAAGTTCTTGTTTTGTCATTTGTATTTATATGTCGTTTAAATTTATAAAAATAATTGGCTATCTAATACAAAGTTGCAAAAGTCAGAGGTTTTATAACTCGCTTTCTTTTAGTCTCTCTGTATTTTCAGCAATAATCAATTGATCTATTATTTGTTGGATATCTCCGTCCATAATTGCTGAAAGATTATATAACGTCAGGTTTATTCTATGATCAGTGACACGTCCTTGAGAATAATTATATGTTCTGATCTTTGCAGAGCGATCTCCAGTCGAAACCATTGTTTTTCTTTTGGAGGCTATTTCATCCATATATTTCTGATATTCCATATTATATATACGAGAACGCAATTCAATCAAAGCCTTAGCTCTATTCTTTAATTGCGACTTTTCATCTTGACATTGAACCGTTACCCCTGTCGGAATATGAACCATGCGTATAGCTGAATAGGTTGTATTTACAGACTGTCCACCATTTCCGGATGCACAAAAAGTATCTACCCGTATGTCTGATTCTTTTATTTCCACATCAAACTCTTCGGCTTCAGGTAATACAGCTACAGTGGATGCGGAAGTGTGTACACGACCTTGTGTTTCTGTCGCAGGAACTCGTTGAACCCGATGAACACCCGATTCATATTTGAGTGTCCCATATACATTTTCTCCCGAAACAGTAAATATAATCTCTTTAAAACCGCCCGAAGTTCCCTCTGTCAGACTTGTAACTTCGGTTTTCCAGCCTTTGGTTTCGCAATATTTTTGATACATACGATAAAGGTCACCGGCAAAAATAGCAGCTTCATCTCCTCCTGTTCCTCCACGAATTTCAACAATTGCATTTTTATTATCTTGTGGATCGGCAGGTACAAGTAGAAGTTTTATTTCTTCTTCAAGTATAGGTAATCTGTTGTTATTAACCTCTAATTCGTCTTTAGCCATTTCCCTTAATTCAGCATCCGATTCATTATCAATTATGCTTTTAGCCTCAGATATATTTGTTAAGACCTGTATAAATTCTTTTCTTGCATTTACAATCTTTTCAAGATCACGGTATTCTTTAGTTAGCTTTACATACCGTTTCATATCCGATATGACATTAGGGTCGGTAATTAGTTTACCGATTTCTTCGAAACGTATGACTAATGATTCTAGTTTATCTAGTAGTGAATGTTGATTCATTTTTAGTTTTTAATTTGCATCTGCAAAGATAAGAAAAAGGAAATTATTCTATGGGTCTTTTGTTACTTGACTCTTTGTTTATTAAAAATTGGAATTTACTTTATCAGTCAATATTATTTAGTATTTAAAGATAGTTCTTAAGCAAGAAGTTGATGTATAAAAGGAATTAATAGAGCGGTCATTACTCCCATAAGTCCAATAGCCAATCCACTGATTGCTCCCTCTATTACACCCATTTCCATAGCTTTTACAGTTCCAACACTATGTGCCGAAGCTCCCATTGCCAATCCTTTGGCAATACTGCTCTTAATTCCTAAAATACGCAAAACAAAAGGACCAACTATACCTCCGAAGATACCGCAGAATAAGACAATAACAGCAGTTAGAGATGGTATTCCGCCTGATTGGGCTGAGATATTCATTGCAATAGCTGTTGTTACTGATTTTGGTTCGAGTGTCATAACTAAAGCATTATCTGCCCCGGTTATTTTAGCTAAAGCAATTACACTTACTATTCCGGTGATACTACCTACGAATATAGAAGTAAGTATTGATACAACATTTCCTTTGAGGTAAGACATTTGTTGGTAAAGAATGTAGCCTAAGGCTACAACGGATGGACCAAGAAGGAAGCTGACAAATTGTCCTCCTCGTTGAAATGTCTCATAGTCTGTTTTTGTTATCTGTAAAAAGAGAATAATAATTGATATAGATATAATAAGAGGATGTAGTATAGCGACTCTTGTTTTTTTAAAGATCCATTGTCCAAATAAATAACTGCCGAAAATAAGAACAAGAATAAATTCGGGACTCTCAATTAATAATCTCATTTTGACCTCCCTTTTTCCATTTGTTGTTGCACAATACCTACTACAGCAATAACTAAAACTGTACTGATTGAGCAGGTAATAATAATAGAAGCCCAAAATTTGCTTAATACTCCAAATGAACTCATTAATCCGGCTCCTGAAGGAATAAAGAAAATTGCCATGTTTTTAGTTATGGCATTTGCTGTTGAATCAACACTTTCAGGATTTACGATTTTGAGATAGAGTGATAAAAATAATAACATCATTCCGATGATACTTCCCGGAATAAACCCTTTAATGAGGTAACTCATGCACTCTCCTATAAAATAGAATAGGAGAATGATGAAAATTCCTTTAACCATTTTCATACTTACTTATACCTAAAAATTAACTCTACAAAGGTAGGCTAAATTAGCTATACAAGTTATTTTATTGGCGTAAAATCTTAGAGATATTTTAATAATAAACCCGATTATTAATATATAATAATCGGGTTTTGTAATGATATTGTTTTATTTATCTTCAAATATTTCTAAGGATAGATTTTCACCATCGAAAACAGCATAGGAGAAAAAACTGATCCAGTCTCCAAGAATAACAATGCGCGAAGTCTGAGATAACATCAGGTCAAGCATTATGTGACGATGTCCGAAAATGAAAAAATTAATATTAGGAGATTCCTTGAGTTGTTTCTTTGCGAATAAAACCAAATGTTCTTTATCCTCACCTAAATAAGGTATCTCTCCGCCTGTAGCTCTACTATGATTTGACCATCGATGGGCTATACCTAATGCCCAACGCGGATGTAAACAGGCAAAAGCTTTTCGACAGAGTTTGTTATGAAAAGCCCATCTGATAAATTTAAACGACTTAGAATCGTCTCCTAATCCGTCACCATGAGCGAGTAAGAATTTTTTGTTATATATATCTTGTACCAATGGTTCAAGATGCACTATCATACCACATTCTTTTTCCAGATAATCAGTAACCCAAACGTCATGGTTTCCAATAAAGAAATGAATTTCTATACCGGAATCAGTTAATTCAGAAATCTTACCTAATACACGTGTGAATCCTCTTGGCACAACATATTTATACTCAAACCAAAAATCGAATATGTCTCCTAATAGATAAATCGTTTTAGCATCTTCTTTTACCATATCAAACCATCTGCATAGCTTTCTCTCAATCTCATGGTTAGGATAACTGTCTTTAGATGTTTTTTTGATCGTATTAGGTAAGCTCAATGCCCCGTTATTATCTATAACTTTATTGTGTGAGGCTGATCCAAGGTGTACGTCGGATAGGAAGTAAACTTTATTTCTTTCCGCCATAATTTTTATAGAAAACCCAGCTCTAATTTAGCTTCTTCACTCAACATATCTTTATTCCATTCGGGCTCGAAAGTTAGATTTACAATTACATTCTTTGCAGCCGGAATGGATTCAAGCTTTAGGCGTACATCTTCTAATATAAAATCTGCTGCAGGACAATTCGGTGCAGTCAATGTCATCGTTATGGTTACATTTTGCTCATCATCTACATCTACCTTATAAATAAGTCCAAGATCATAAATATTTACGGGTATTTCAGGATCGTATACTGTTTTTAGCATACGTACGATGTCTTCTTCTAATTTTAATAATTCAGTATTCATATTTGAGTAATTTGATCATTTAAAATATTAATCATATAATATTGTGTTTACAACTCAACGAAATAATTATTGTACCTTAAGTTAAGGTAACTGATATTCTTTAATTATAATGTTTTTGCTAAATTTAAAGCAGATTCAATGCATTTGTCCATATTATAGTATTCCCATTCGGCAAAACGCCCAAGAAGATATATATTCTCTTCTTTCAGGATTTCTTTTGTTTGGTCAATTATTTTTTTTGTCTCAAAATTATGTATAATATATGAATTCTGCTCATAATTATATTTTATAGGAGATAAATTACCAGGAAGTTTTTGTATTTCACTAATCATGTCTTCGTATTCCATCTTTCCAGAAAATTCAACAACGCAAGTTTTTCGTTGTTTATTTCCATTATTCGATGGCGAAAAATTACCTGTGTAAATTATTCTGTGAGCACTTGTGAATTCTTCAGGAATGTATAGCCATGAGATGTCATTATCATCTGTTTCACAAAGTAAATTCGATGTGCCATTTGATCTTAAATTCTGTATTTCTTTTAAATCAACTTTGCCATCAAGAGTTCTCTCTAAATAGTCGGGCATCTTTCTTATATCTCCGCAATATACAACACTATCGAAACCGATTTGTTTATCTATTGTATATTGATCATTAATTTTTTCAATATGAGTTATGTCAGATCCTGTACGTATATCTAAATCTTGAGAAAGTCTATCTACAATAAATTGTGATCCGCCAACTGTTGGATAAAAAAATGTGGAGTGTACCATCGATTTTTCTTCCTGACGAGTTATATTACTTACAATGATTTCTTTTAAGTTTGGCATTGGTAGTTTTCCTTCCAACCAAGACATCGGAACTGTTGAAAGGTCTACTTTCCATATTTTATTATTATATGGTTTAAAATAGAGTTCATAAAGAGTTTTACCAAAAGTGTTTTCTAAAAACAGCTCAAAATTGGGGTAATTTTGCCATGATTGTTTCTCCTTATGTTGTAATAGAAGAAGTTCGTCTATTATTGTATCTATAGTACTTTTGTCGAAATTATAGATGTAGTTTTCTATAGGATAACCAATTATTTGATCTCTAAAAAGAATCTTAGCATTTCTGGTAACTTTTAGAAATTCAGAGTCTTGGTTAAAATATGACCAAAACCAATCGGCTACTTTTTTATTTTTAGAATTGAAAACATGTCCTCCAACTTTATGAAACAAAACAGAATCAACAATATCACATTTAATGAGACCACCTTGGCGTTGTTCTTTTTCGAAAAGAACAACCTCGTGTTTATCTTTTAAAATATTAGCTAAAGAAAGTCCGGATATACCTGTTCCAATAATTGCAATCTTCATAATATGTCTTTTAAGTCCATCTGGACAGTTTGATGGGGTGATAATACAGTACATCAGAAGGAAAAGTGGAGAAGAGTTTATCCAAAGATTGTCCATATGTGTCTTCTAATGCCTGCTTGTCTTCTTTAGTCCATAAGGCTATGCCTTTATCTTGAAGATCTTTTTCCGTTATGATTTTTTTACAGGCCATAATCATAGCAGTTGGAATAGCCAATTCTACAAAAAGATTAGTTGCAACGAATAGACCACTATAATGTCTAAATTGTTTGAAATCAGATGCCGGTAAGATAAAAATGTCAGAATAACCACTCATTAATGGAAAGTTTAATTCTATTCTTCCTTTTCTTAATTGCTTATTAACTTTACGGCAATCTAATTTATAACGAATGAGTCCTTTTAAATTTTTAGGATAATTGCAGCGTGGAGGTAATTCATACACCTTATCCGCATCTAAATAGGGTTTTTCAAATCCTTTTTTCTCAAATTCTTTTAGGACATCTTCTTTTGACGGAAATTCTCTTTTAACCTCTACTCCGGGGACATTAAAAGGATCATAATCTACTGCCTTGGGAGAATGATACCACAAATTTAAAGAATGTAATTCATCTAAACTTGAAATAAAAGAATCTTCTTTTCCTACTTTAAAATAGGAAGTATAATTATCTTGATTTATTTGAGGATTTAAGATTAGGTCATCACCAATAAAGATGAAATGGTCAAAGTTTCCTTCTGAAGTTAATCTTTCATACGCTTGTGCTACATACCCTTGAAAGTAGTGTGAGTTTTCGTATATTGTAATAACATTGCTTCTATTACCGCCATAAAAGGGTACTAAATGAAATATATGACTAAATCGACTTTTATAGATTTCATCTAATCTCGGAATATTAGCATCATAACGGTGGTTATGTATAATTACTAATGCTATCATTTTATAGTAAGTTCATTAAATTTTATAATATATAATTATTATCTCTATAGCTATAGTAGCTACTGTCGCATACAATAACATGATCCATTAAATATATATCAAGTAATTTGCAGGCCTCTTTAAGTTTTAGTGTGATGTTATTATCGTCCTCGCTTGGTTTAGGGTTACCCGAAGGATGATTGTGTATTAATACAATATTAGTTGCTAAATTTTCAATTGCTTCTTTAATAATCAGGCGAATATCAATAACTGTGCCTGTAATTCCTCCTTTACTGACTAGAATTTTTTTCAGCACTTTATTAGATCTGTTCATGAGTAATACCCAACTTTCTTCATGTCTCAAATCACCAAGAAGAGGCTGAAACATATTAAAAACATCTTTGCTTACTAGTATAAGCTGTAGCTTTTCAGCATCAGAAAGCTTACGTCTTTTTCCTAATTCTAAGGCGGCAATAATAGTAATGGCTTTAGCTTCACCGATACCATTAAAGCTTTGAACTAAGTCATTAATACTAAGTTTGCCTAATGAATTCAAATTATTATTTACCGAAAATAATATTCGTTGTGACAGTTCGACAGCGGTTTCATTCTTATTACCCGATCCGATCAGAATAGCCAATAATTCAGCATCGGACAATGCAGATACTCCCTTTATTAGCATCTTTTCTCGTGGACGGTCTTCCTCAGCCCAATCTGTTATTTTTAGCTTTAGCTTCGATTGATCCATAAGTTTATAAAGATAAAAAAAATCGTGTTTGGTAAGCTAACCAAATCACGATTTTTTCTTGAATATAAATCTTATATTATTTAACTCTCTCAACGTATGAACCGTCACGAGTATTAATTTTTATTTTCTCGCCTTCGTTTATAAAAAGAGGAACACGTACTTCTGCTCCGGTTTCTAATGTTGCTGGTTTTGTCGCATTTGTTGCAGTATCACCTTTTAAGCCAGGTTCGGTATATGTAACTTCCAAAATTACGTTTTGAGGTAATTCTGCCGTTAAGATAGTTTCGGTTTCAGCATGTACTTGTACTTCTATATTATCACCTTCTTTCAGAAAAGCAACACCTTCTATTTGGTTTGCATTAAGAGATACTTGCTCGAAAGTTTCATTATTCATGAGATTGTATCCCATTTCATCTTTATATAAATATTGATAGTCGCGTCTTTCGATACGTACCTCATCTAACTTTATACCTGCATTAAATGTTCTTTCCAGGATACGTCCTGTAGCTACATTTCTCATTTTTGTTCTTACAAAAGCCGCTCCTTTACCAGGTTTTACATGAAGGAACTCAATAATTACATAATATTGACCCTCGATGTCAATACACATACCATTTCTAATATCTGCGGTAGTTGCCATAAAAATATATTTTGTTTTTTTATTATAATTATTTCAAAAGAATGGATAGTTAACTCTAAATAAGACCGCAAAGATAGAAAAATAATACAAAGATTATAATACTTCTTTTCTCTAAAAGCTTATTCAGATTGTATAATTAAAAGAATCTTCAAAGTCCTGGGTTGTTCTTATTCTTACTTCAGAATTGTGAAAAACCAAGGAGTAGGGGATAACACTTCTCGTTAGCCATACGTTTCCTCCAATAGTAGAGTCATGGCCAACAACAGTTGAGCCTCCTAATATAGTGGCACCTGCATATATAACGACATTATCTTCAATAGTTGGATGCCTTTTTTTATCTTTTAGCTCTTTAGTAACAAATAATGCTCCCAGAGTTACGCCTTGATATATTTTTACATTGTTTCCTATGATTGTAGTTTCACCAATAACTATACCGGTACCGTGGTCTATAAAAAACATATTCCCGATTTGTGCTCCCGGATGGATGTCTATTCCTACCGATGCATGGGCATATTCAGAGAATAATCGAGGTATTATAGGAACATTCATTTTATAGAGAATATGAGAGAGACGATATACTGTTAAAGCAAAAAAACCGGGATACGTAATAATAATTTCTTCGATGCTGCGAGCTGCAGGGTCATTTTGTAAATAACATTTTGCCTCATCATATAATTTACTTCTTAAGTCAGGCAATTCGGCTATAAATGAATCAACTACTATTTCAGCTTCTTTTTTATTGATAAGATTTGATATATTCTCTAATAAAACAGAGTATACCTTATTAAGATTATCTGATGTAGAGGTACAATTTTTGTCACAAATAGGGAAAAGCAACTGATGAAATATTGTTTGTAAGGCTGCTTCAAGCTCTATTTTATTTATCGGGAGAGTGTTTGATTTTGAATTTAATAATTCCGAAATCTTATTTAAGTCAGTCATTATTTTTTATTTATAGAAATATTTTGAGAGATTTATTAGCTTGTATTATAGCAAAAGAGAGAAATACTGAGGCTATAATAACAAAAGGCAGTATGAATATATTTGATACTGGAATATCTATTAGAAATAAAACTGCAGGATGGATAAAGAATATGGCCGAAGATAATTGCCCTATGTCATCATTAATAACTATTTTCTTTTTACTATGCTGAAGCACAAATATCATTAGTATCGGACAAAGTATGATTAATGATAGGTATATATTAGGAATTATTTGATATTTGTGTATATAAGTATTGGATTCAAAAATGAGAATAGAAAAACCGATAATAACTAATGATATAGTTAGTTTCTTATACTGGTTGAAATTGATGTTTTTAATAAGATTACCTAATAAAACAAATGGAATTCCCATAAAAAGAAAGTTTCTATATTTGAAAAATCTTAAAGGTGCATATGGGTTTGTTTGTTGGATATAATAGCCAATAATGAATAATGATATAGCAATTACTAGTAATAAAATATTATTGTTTAAATACTTTTTTATAAAGAAAATACATATAACTGCTCCTATAAGTGCAGGAAGATACCATAGATGGTAATATCCCATCGTTAAAAGGATAGCATACATGCTGAAGCTAGCTTTCTCTATCATGAATGGAAGATAAAATAATGTCCAAACAAGATAAATTTTTATCATCTTCGTTATATACTTCATCACCTTCTTCTGATCTGTAAAGTCAAGAAAATAGCCATTAATAATAAAAAATGAGGGAACAGCTATTTTAGACAAGTCAAACGATATAAATGATCCTATTGAATATAATACCTTACCCCCAAAATCTAGAGGGGTGCTATATATATCGACTATTGGGAGATGAATTATTATAACCAGTATACTTAACAGTATCTTAAAATAATCCAGAGTAACGTTTCTTTCTTTCACCCTATTTATTGATCTTCTAAATAATCTTTCTTGTTATTTTTTCTAGTATATAGTTTTTTACTTTTATGTACTTTCGTAATAGTCGTAAATCCTATATTTGTTTCCAATTGACTTTCTCTATCGGCTTTTTTGACTGCTTTGATATAGTCTTGAATTGTTATTCTTCCTCTTTCTTGATTTTTCTTTTTTCTCATTTACTTCTTTCTTATCTGTCCGCTACCTTCAATTATCCATTTATAACTACAAAGCTCTTGCAGTGCCATAGGACCGCGTGCGTGCATTTTTTGAGTGCTGATTCCTATTTCTGCACCTAATCCAAACTGTGCGCCATCTGTGAATGCAGTAGAAGCATTTATATATACACAAGCAGCATCTATCAAAGATTCAAAAAGTACTGTTGCTGTTTTATCTTCGGTTATAATAGCTTCACTATGCTTAGAACCATATTTTGAAATATGGTCAATAGCGTCATTGATATTATTTACGGTTTTTATTGCCATCTTATAATCAAGGAATTCAGTTCCAAAATCCATTGGAGATGCTTCTTTTAGTAATTTGGAAGGATAATTACCTTTTAATACTTCATAAGATAATTTGTCTGCATAAATGATTACGTGATCATCCTTAAGTTTGTCACAAATATAAAGAAGATCGGTCAGCCGGTCTTTATCAATAACCAAGCAGTCAAGACTATTACATACACTTACTCGTCTGGTTTTTGAATTGTGAATTATTTGCTGGGCTATTTCTTTATTGCCTGCATTATGAAAATAAGTATGACATACACCCGCACCTGTTTCGATAACAGGAATGCGTGCATTATCCCTCACATAATTTATAAGAGAGCTTCCTCCTCGTGGAATAATAAGATCAACATAATCTCTAGCATTAAGCAATTCATCAATAACTTCTCTATCATTTGGTAATAAAGTACATATGTTCGGGTTTATATGATTTTCATCTAGTACATTTCTGATTATTTCGACAATAGCCAGATTTGAAAATTTAGCATCCGACCCGCCTTTTAAAATGCATACATTCCCTGATTTGAAGCATAATGAGAATACATCAAAACAAACATTCGGGCGTGCTTCAAATATTACTCCGATAACTCCAAAGGGAACAGCTTTTTTAGATAAATGTAATCCGTTACTTAATGTTCTTTTGTCAAGTATTCTACCTATGGGGGAGGGAAGACTTATTACATTCCTAATATCAGAAACAATTCCCAGAATACGCTCTTCTGTTAGCTTTATTCTGTCGTATTTAGGATTGTCTTTATCCATTCTTTGCAGATCTTTTAAATTTTCTGAAAGAATGTAGTGTGTTTTTGCTTCTGTTTCTTTAGCAATAGCCTCTAATAAGTAATTAATTTGCTCCTCTTTTAGTAGAAGTAAGTTTCTGCCTGCTATTTTTGCTGCTTCGAATAATTGTTTCGTGTCATCCATCTTTATTTATCTATATATAAGTAGTCGTAATGTATTATTGGTTTTTCATTACTTTTACCTATTAGTTTTTCTACAGTTTTGTTGTCAAAAGCAATACGTCCAACTCCGATTTGCTTTTCTTGTGAGTCAATTATCTTTACAATATCATCGGGCTCAAAATCACCCTTGATTTTTACAATTCCTATAGGGAGTAAGCTCACAGCTTTTTCACTGATAAGGGCTTCTTTTGCTCCATCGTTGATATGTACTTCGCCTTTTGCAAAGCTTTCAGAATGGGCAATCCATTTTTTTACAGTCGAAACTGTTTTCTTAGATGCTTTAAAACGAGTGCATACAGTTTTGGGATCAGATATAAGATTTAATAGAATATTGTCTTTTTTTCCATTAGCTATTATGACCTCTATGCCTTCTTCTGCTATTTTACGGGCTATATTGTATTTTGTTTGCATCCCTCCGCGTCCTGATGTTGACTTAGAGGTCTGTATAAATTCTTGTATATGGTCTTTTTTAGGGTCTATCTCGGGAATAACACTTGCTTTTGGATCAGATGGGTTACCATTATATATGCCATCAATATTACTTAATATAATTAAGGTTTGGCAATTCATCATAGTTGCAACTAATCCAGATAACTCGTCATTATCGGTAAACATTAATTCATTAACAGAAATTGTGTCATTTTCATTGACAATAGGTGTAACTCCATTTTGAAGCATAACAGTCATACAATTACGCTGATTGAGATAGTGCCTGCGAGTCGAAAAATCTTCTTTTGTTGCTAATATCTGACCACAAACAATATTGTAGTTATCAAATAATGTAAAGTATTGATTAATAAGTCTTACTTGTCCTATTGCTGAAAATAATTGCCGAGCCGACACAACGTCTAATTTCGATTTTGGTCGGATTGTCGATTTTCCTGAAGCAACGGCACCCGATGAAACGAGAATAATTTCAATCCCGGACTTACGCAGTTCGGCAACCTGATCTACAATTGCAGACATTCGTGTAACGTCTAATGTGCCATCTTTTCTAGTTAATACATTACTACCGATTTTAATAACTATCCGTTTTTTTTTTGAATCTTCTCTTTTCATTTTATTTCAAATAAGGTAGGGGACCTTTGCTGATGATATTTCACAAAGTTAATAAAATCTCGAATGAAAAAAATACCTGCTTATTATTACTATAGGCAGGTATTTATAAAGTAAATTTCATTAAGACTTTATTGTTTCCTTATTTCTGCCCGTTTTATTTTACCACTTATTGTTTTGGGTAATTCTTCCACAAACTCTATTATTCGCGGGTATTTATAGGGAGCAGTTACATTTTTCACATGGTCTTGTATCTCCTTGATCAAGACTTCTCCTGCTTTATCTCTATAATCGGCAGAAAGTACAATGGTTGCTTTTATTACCTGACCACGTATTTCGTCAGGTACGCCTGTTATGGCACACTCAACAACAGCAGGGTGGGTCATTAGAGCACTTTCAACTTCAAATGGTCCTATGCGGTATCCCGAGCTTTTTATAACATCATCAATACGACCTATAAACCAGAAGTAACCATCTTCATCTCTCCAAGCTGAATCTCCCGTATGATATACATTATCGTAATACACTTGGTTAGTAAGTGCTTCATCGCGATAATATCCCATAAACAACCCTAAAGGTTTACCATTTTTTGTTTTTATTACGACTTCTCCTGATTCACCTTCTTCTGCAGGGCGGCCTTCCGGAGTGATAAGGTCAATATCATATGCCGGATTTGCAATGCCCATTGATCCGGGTTTTGGTTCTATCCAAGGAAAAGTAACAATCGTAGGGGTAGTTTCCGTTTGGCCAAAAGCCTCCATCATTTTGATTCCCGTTGCTTTATAGAATGTTTCAAAAACAGATGCATTGAGAGCTTCTCCGGCAGTTGTGCAATATTGGAGTGATGATAAATCATATTTGCTCAAATCTTCACGAATCATAAAACGGTATACTGTAGGGGGAGCACAAAAAGAGGTAATTTTATATTTTTCTATTAATTCAAGCATCATTACTGATGTGAATTTTTCGTGATCGTATGCAACAACAGTCGCCCCTACAATCCATTGCCCGTATAATTTCCCCCATACAGCTTTAGCCCATCCTGTATCAGATACAGTAAGATGAATGCTGTTTTCATTGAGGTTGTGCCAATATTTTGCTGTAACTATATGCCCCAAAGGATAAGTATAATCATGAATCACCATTTTGGGTTCACCTGTAGTTCCTGAAGTAAAATAAAGTATAAAAATATCTTTATTATCATTTACATGTTTAGGGCGAATGAAAGGTACAGCTTCTTCTAAGCCTTTATGGAAGTCGTGCCAACCTTTGGGGATATTATTACCCCATGTGATGAGATTTGTAATGGTGGGTGATTGAGACAATGCTTCATTCACATGTTTACGGATAAGATCGTCATCGGTTGTAATTATCGCTTTTATATCTGCTGCATTATTTCGATATATAATATCTTTGGGTGTAAGTAAATGTGTTGCAGGGATGGCCACAGCACCTATTTTATGAAGCCCTATAATTGCAAACCAAAATTCATAGCGGCGTTTAAGTATCAGCATTACTTTATCACCTTTGGTTATACCTAATGATTGGAAGAATGAGGCGGCTTTATCACTTTGTTCTTTGATTTCTTTAAAAGTGAAATTAAAGTGTTCTCCATCTTCATTTGACCAACAAAGAGCGACTTTGGAGGGATTAGTTTTAGCCCATTCATCTACAATGTCGTAGGCGAAGTTAAAATTGTCAGGAATATTTACGTGAAAATTATTTTTGAAATCCTCTGTAGATTTGAATTCTATTTGGCTTAAAAATTTTTCTAACATAGTTTTTGAAATTTATATTCTTATTTCAGTAAAGACTGTAATGTCCGGGTTAAATTATTACAGCCAGGAATTTAACTGGCTTTCCATCCAAAGCCTTCATCCCATGAGGCAAACTTGGGTCGAAATACAGGCTGTCTCCTTTTTCTAAAATAAGATCCTTTCCATTAATTTGTATCAAAAGCCTCCCCTTAAAGACGAGGTTAAATTCCTGCCCGGAGTGTGTACTTAGATGGATTGGTGTGTCATCACTTTTAGGCTGTACCGTTACCACAAATATATCAGCCTTACGATTTGCAAAACCTGTTGCTAAAGCTTGATATTGATATTCTTCCACTCGTTTGATTGTTAATCCTTTTTCTTTACGGGTAATCGAATAACTACTCATTCTGGGCTCCTCGTCGAACATTAACGTCGTAAGATCGATCTTATACCGAGTTGCAATTTTTTTGAGTAAACTGATCGAAAAATCCTTTCTACCTGCTTCGTACTCGATATAATCTTCGAGTGTAATATCACATGATGCGGCAAATTCAGCTTGTGTAAGTTCTAATGCATCACGCAGCCCCTTGAGGCGCAGACCAATTTGTACTAATTCTTCATTCATCAGAACATATATGTTTAATGGTGATTATAAGTAATCTATGATGTGAAAACTATAACATGATAGACTATAATTAATTGGCTTAAATTATAGTCTTTGATCCAGAGTAGGTCTTTGACCTTATTGCTTCCAAAGTTAGTGAAAACTTTTTTATGCCTGTAAAAAAGTTGAGACTATTACTCTAAGCATATGATAACCATCTGGTACAAAATTCATATATTTGTACTCAAATGAATTATGTGCTAAACGTATGAGCAAACATAAAAACCTTATATTTTATATATCAGTAATAGGTGTATTATCCATTGTAATCTATTTTGTTTTATCCTTAGGCCAGAATCAATTACAATCCTCTTTAAATGGAAGTGAAATTATTAGTCAAAACTCGGCTTGGTCTAATTTTTCGACATCGGTCATGCAGGAAGCTACAGGCTCTACTGCATTATTAATTCTCCAGATTATTGTTATTTTATGCTTTGTACGGCTTTTTGGGTGGATTTGCCAAAAGATAGGTCAACCGACAGTAATAGGTGAAATTATAGCTGGTATTGTTTTAGGGCCTTCACTTTTTGGCGCTTTTTTTCCTGAGATATCAGATCTTATTTTTCCAGCATCTTCCATTGGCAGTATAAAGCTTCTAAGCGAGATTGGCTTGATACTCTTTATGTTTATTGTAGGGATGGAACTTGATCTCAAAGTGTTGAAAAATAGGGCTAATGATGCCATACTTATTAGTCACACATGTATTGCTATGCTTTTTGCTTTAGGCACTATTTTTTCTTATTTCATCTATCCTTATTTTTCTCATCCCGATTCTAATTTTATCTCTTTTGCGTTATTTATGGGGATAGCTATGAGCATTACAGCTTTTCCTGTATTAGCAAGAATTGTGCATGAAAGAGGCCTTAATAAAACGCAATTAGGTGCTATGGTTATAACCTGTGCTGCCGTAGATGATATAACGGCATGGTGTCTTTTGGCAGCAGTTATTGCAATTGCAAAGGCCGGGACATTTGTTAGTTCTTTGTATGTTATATTCTTTGCTGTTATTTATGTTGTTCTTATGTTTAAGTTAGTACGCCCTTTTTTGCAACGTGTTGCAGACCTTCAAACATCTAAAAATATCATAAGTAAATCAATAATAGGAATCTTTTTTCTCGTACTATTTCTTTCTTCATATTTGACCAGTATTATAGGTATTCACCCATTATTTGGAGCATTCCTAGCAGGGGTTATAATGCCTCCTAATATCAATTTCAGAAAATTATTTATTGATAAAATAGAAGATATATCTTTAGTTATATTGCTCCCATTATTTTTTGTCTATACGGGTTTAAATACACGAATCGGGCTTTTAAATGATGGCTCGTTGTGGATGATTTGTGGAATTATTATTCTGATTGCGACGACAGGAAAATTGCTGGGAGGAGCATTAGTTTCCCGATTTATAGGGTTTGATTGGAAATCAAGTTTTACTATTGGCGCGTTAATGAATACCAGAGGCTTAATGGAACTTGTAGTGCTTAATATCGGTTATGATTTAGGAATTCTCACTCCGGAGGTGTTTGCGATGATGGTTGTAATGGCTTTGGTTACAACATTTATGACAAGCCCATTGCTAGATTTTATTGAGAGAATCTTTAAAAACAGAACGCCTGAAAATGTAATTCCGGAACGAAAAATTTATAGAATATTGGCTCCGTTTAAGAATATTGAACTTGGTGAAAAGTTGTTGTTAATAGCCAATTCTTTTGTGAAAAAGAGCCAGAATTACTCCGAGATTAACATGGTACATTTTACTCCCGGTAATAATTTATATCAATATAATATTGAAGATGAGGAGCGTGATACTTTTGAGCCTATTATAGAAAAAGCCCGTCAATTGAATCAGCCTATCAATACTATGTTCGAAGTGGCTTCCGAACCTTTTGCCAAGATAGTAAAATTGTCAAATGATGGTGGGTACGATTTGTTGTTGATAGGAGCACATTATTCTATATATCAAGGAAATCTTTTGGGGCAATTTCTTGGTTTTTCAACTAAATTATTGCGTTTTCCTGCCCACTTATTTTCATTTTTGAAAAAGAGTAAAAGAGTGAGCAACAGAGATGTTTTATCATTAGGAGATGGAACTCATTCTGTTTTGAAGAACAGCGATTTATCAGTTGGCATATTTATTGATAAAGGTTTAATAGAAATAAAAAATGTCATAGTTCCTATTTTGGACGAAGATGATATTTTCGTTGGCGATTTTATGGAGCGTCTTACTCAGAATTCATATGTTAGAATAACTCTTTGGGATGCAATCGGTTTAATGGATAATTCAATTGAGTTTGTAAAAAGTGTGAGAGGTATAAAAGCCGTCAATCCTTATTTATTTCAGTTATGGAATAATAATATTCCTGTAGACGTTGACATTTTTAAGAAACACGATTTGTTAATGATTAGTTTAAAGAGTTGGAAAAATCTGAGAGAAAGGTACCCTTCTTGGGAAAAAGATCTTCCATCGACCTTGATACTGAATGATTAATGAGTATTTTTTATACAATTATTGGTTGAACCGAGATTATGGATAATAGAAATATACTTACATATAAAAAAGAGATACTTGAAAAACTGTCAAAACGGCAGTTGAAAGACGCTTTTGAATTATTGACAAAATTGGTAGTGAATACTCAAGACTGGCACGTAGCAGAAAAATTAAGCGAATTAGAGACCAATTATAAATATATGCTGCATTATCAGTTTGAAGATACTGTTGATCCCCAAAAAGACATTATATATAATACTATTTTAAGAACTTTATATGAGTTAACTGATGATATATCGGATGAATTGCTGAAAATTGATTCTACTAATATATTTTATGAACGGTTGAGAATAAACACTATTCGGGAGCCTTTAGCATTAGATGAAATTCAAAAACAATTAAAAGAAATTTCAGACTCATGGGCGTTAACAGATCTTCTTGAAGCTGGAGATGTTAAGACCTCAAAAAAAAGGGAGTTATCGGTTAAAAGAGAACGTTTCGGATCAGAACTCTTTAATTACATATTTGTTTCATCTAGGGCAGACGAAAAACAAGAATTAGAGTATACTTCTTTTATAAATAATGAAGACGTTTCAGTTCGAGAGAAATTATTGTTTATTTCAGCTTTGACGTTGAATCTTTTTCATCGTTTTGATGGACGAAAATTGTGTACATTAATGGAAGCATGTCGATCTGCTCAAGAAACAATGAGACAACGTGCTATTGTTGGACTAATTATAGTTTTACAAATGTATGATGTGCGTTGGCCATTATATCCGGAGTGTCAGTTTAAATTAGACGCACTGTCTGAAGATGTAGCTTTTCGTCGATCGGTATTAGCTGTTGTCAAACAGTTGATTCGCTCTCGTGAGACTGAAGAAATTAGCCGTAAGCTTACTGAGGAGATCATTCCTGAGATGATGAAATTTAATTCACTAGCCGGTAAAAAATTAAATATGCAGGATTTAATGGGTGAAACTGATTTTGCAGAAAAAAATCCCGATTGGCAAAAGGAGTTAGAGAGTTCAGGATTGGCTAATAAGCTGCAAGAATATTCAAGTCTACAAATGGAAGGAGCAGATGTTTTTCATTCTACATTTTCAAATTTGAAAAATTTCCCATTTTTCGGTGAATTGAGTAATTGGTTTCTACTGTTCGATACTCAATATTCAGAACTACAACCTTTATTTTTAGAAAAAGAAGGGTTGAATGGAATGCTTCAGGCGGCAGTTCTTAACTCGAATCATATGTGTAACTCCGATAAGTATTCATTTGCTTTAAGCTTATTACAGATACCGGAAAGTCAAAGACAAATGATGGCAGGACGGTTTGGTGAAGAAGCTGATCAACTCAAAGAAATGCAAAAGGATGCCGAATCACTTAATCCGAAAGTGAATGAGGAGGTAATTTCTAATCAATATATTCAAGATTTATACAGATTTTTTAAGTTGTATCCTTACAAAAATAACTTCTTTGATATTTTTAAGTTACGATTGAATTTCTATGATAAAAAATCAATCGCCCCCTTAATTTCGGAGCATAAATCAATGCTGCAAATTGCCAACTATTGTTTTGATAAGAATTTCTTTGAAGAAGCATTGGGTATTTATCAAAAATTAATTGCAGATGGTTTATTTGAATCCGATTTGTGGCAAAAAGTCGGCTACTGTAAACAGATGCTTGATGATTTACGGGGAGCATTAGAGGCTTTCTTACAAGCGGAATTATTATCACCGGATAATTCTTGGATAATAAAAAGAATTGCTCAAGTGTATAAATCGCTGAAGGAACCGCAACAAGCTCTGGAATATTATCAACGTGCAGCTCAACTGAATCCTAATAATCTAAATATAGAGTTGAATATAGGGCATTGTTATTTAGATTTGGGTGAGTATGAAAAGGCTCTTAATAGCTATTTTAAGGTGGAAGTGTTAGAGAGTAAGAATGCTAAAGCATGGAGGCCTATTGCTTGGACAGCTTTTCTGTTGCGTAAATTTGATTTAGCTCAGCAATATTATCAACAAATATTGTCTGATAAACCTAATGTTCATGATTATCTGAATGCCGGGCATGTCGAATTATGTCTTAATCGGAAAAAGTCTGCTTTGGATTGTTATTTAAAAGCTGCTTATAAAACTTCTGATTTCAACCAATTTGTAAGTCTGTTTGAAGATGATACAAAGGAGCTTATTGCTGCTGGTATAGATAAATCTTTCTTTTCGATTTTATTAGATGAATTAAGATATAAACTTGATTAAGATTTAATTTAATCTTCTAAAATACAAGAGCCGATGAATTTATACTCATCGGCTCTTTCTATATTTAAAGCATGTTTGTTTACACCTTTAATCACAGGGGATTCCAAATAAATCTAAACTGTCCTCCCATATCGGTGTAACAGTACCATCTTTCTCTAATCTGAATATAGCACGAGAAGGAAAAAAGCATTCTGTATTATCGAAACTAAATGTGTCGCGCCATTTAAAATCGTCAGTATATGTAAAATATAAATTTCCAATATTAGCATACACTTTAGTTGGAATATTATCTTGGTAATCAGCTTCGATATTGTTGTAATAGCTATTTATCTTGCGTTCTATACCCTGATAATTTTTTCCATAAATAACATCTAATTTTTTATCCGAAGCGATAATCGGTACTCCGCTTTTATTAGAGTCTAGTTTATCTATTATAAAAGCAAATATATTGGTTTTACATTCATCTAGTCCAAAAACAAATTTTTGGGGCTTTAAGATTTCAAAACCTTTGGTTCCATATATATAAAACTCATGATTCATTTGAGACATCATCTCACTCTCAACTTTTTTGTTGTAGAGAAGACTGTATACTCCCGTAGTATCTATTATATCGACTCCTTTTATAGGAATTGATTCATCAAATTGAGAATAAAGCCAATTTGCTTTAATCGAATCTTGCTCTTCTATTTTGTCAAAAATCTTATCAAAAATGGTAGCTGGATTGGTCTCACCATAGTTAATAACAATTGCGGTCGTTTTGGGGGATAATTCATACACAGAATATACAGCCGTATTTTTTAATATTTTGTCATCTATACCGGCTGCCTTTATTTGTTGTTCGGGGTATGTAATACCTAGAAGAATAAGAGTACTTAATAAGTATAAGCTTCTCATAAATAGGAATTTTTGTTAATGGAAATAAAAATAAAATTGTAGACAAATGTAAATAATAATTTGAATTATGAATGAAAAAAGGAATCTAAAATGAATGTATACAAAATAATAAAAGGAGATTTTTCACAAAATCTCCTTTTATGAGTTAATTTAGGTATTAGTGTTTAAGGTAAAAAGATTGTTTTAGGTTATCGATACAAAGAAACAGGTTTATTATATAAGTTCCAAGTAAAAAAATATATTCTAAAACATGTTTTATATACTCTTAAAATAATAATATTTTCGTTATATTAAATTGTGTTGAAGAGACTCATCTTTATCTCTTTGTACTTCTTTTTTTATAATGTATATTTACAAAATCAAAACAAATTTAATAAAATATTATAAAGGAAAAAATGATGAAAAAGGCTTTCTTATTACTTTTTTCAGGAATTGTAAGTGTTTCGACTGCATTTGCATGTACTAGTTTACTGGTTGGGAAATCAGCCTCTGCTGATGGTTCTACAATGATCACTTATTCGGCTGATTCATATTCTCTGTATGGAGAATTATACCATTGGCCGGCACAAAAATATACAGCGGGTGAAATGCTTAAAGTGTATGATTGGGATTCGGGAAAATTTTTAGGAGAGATAAAACAGGTGGTGGAGACATATAATGTAGTAGGTAATATGAACGAACATCAGTTGACTATTTCAGAGTCTACCTTTGGGGGGCGTGAGGAACTTGTAGATCCAGAAGGTATAATTGATTATGGAAGCCTTATTTATATAACTTTACAGAGGGCTAGGACTGCTCGAGAAGCCATTAAGGTAATGACTGACCTGGTTGCAGAATATGGTTATGCCAGCGGAGGGGAATCTTTTTCTATTGGAGATCCAAATGAGGTTTGGGTTATGGAGATGATCGGTAAGGGAAAAGGAAATAAAGGTGCTGTTTGGGTTGCTGTTCGTATTCCCGATGATTGTATATCAGCTCATGCTAATCAGGCCCGTATACAGCAATTTCCTTTTAAAGACTCTAAAAATTGTCTTTATTCAAAAGATGTAATTTCTTTTGCTCGTGAAAAAGGATATTTTTCTGGAAAAGATACCGATTTTAGCTTTGCTAAAGCATATAATCCATTGGATTTTGGTGGGCAACGCTATTGTGAAGCACGTGTATGGAGTTTTTTCAATACTTTTAATAAAGATATGGCGGGTTTTGTAACTTATGCTTTAGGGCAAACTCACGAACCTATGCCTTTGTATATTAAGCCTGACAGAAAAGTTAGCCTGACGGATTTAAAAGAAATGATGAGAAATCACTATGAAGATACTCCATTAGATTGGCGTTTTGATATAGGAGCAGGTCCTTTTGAATCTCCTTATCGCTGGGCTCCATTAGAATGGGAGGTTGACTCTGTTAAATATTGCAATGAACGCCCTATTGCTACGCAGCAAGCTGGTTTTGTCTTTATTGCTCAAATGCGCTCTTGGTTGCCTGATTTAGTGGGAGGAGTACTTTGGTTTGGGGTTGATGATCCGGCTCAAACGGTATTTGTTCCGATGTATGCATCAATAACAGAAATACCTGAGGCTTATAGGGTCGGCAATGGTGATTTATATACTTTTTCATGGACTTCCGCTTTTTGGATACACAATTGGGTGTCGAATATGGTCTATGGAAAATATAACTATATGCATCCTGATTTGTTGAAGGTTCAACAACAACTTGAATCAAAATTTTTATTGCAACAGGCAGAGGTTGAAGCGAAGGCATTACAATTGTATGAAAAGTCACCAGTAAAAGCTGTAACTTATTTAACACAATATAGTGGAGAGCAGGGACAATATGCATTTGAAAACTGGAAAAAATTAGGAGAGTTTTTGACAATAAAGTACATGGATGGTATTGTACGTAAGGAAAAAGATGGTGAATTTATTCGTAACGAGTATGGAAACCCATCCGCTCCCCAACGAGTTGGCTATCCTCAGAAGTTTTATAAAGAAGTGGTAAAACAAACCGGAGATCGTTTTAAGGTTGTAGAATAAAGCATCCAATGAGGATATTTAGGCATGAAGAAGATCGTTTTTTCGATCTTCTTTTTTTATTCTGACAATTTGTCATTTATTTTTGGAAATAAATGTTAGCGTTGATTGTAAGCTTGTTAAACGCTGTTAAGCTTGAATTTTACTGGTTAAAAGTGTTAAAAAACAATCAGAAGACATATCTAGTGAATAGTTTTTGTTTATACATTTGACGAAGGATATAATGATTTAATTTAAAATAAAAACAAATTAGAATATGAAGAAAATTTGGAAAAATGCATCCACCTATATTGTCGCAGCTTTAATAAGTATTGGGGCTTCATATGGTACGTATAGTTATCTGAATAGTCGAGCAAATTATAGTAGTGCCGACATATTTAATTATGGACAGGAATTCGATCAAAAGAATGTACATCTGGCATCTTTAACCGCAGATGGCTATCCTGATTTTACAAAAGCGGCAGAAAGTTCTATTCATGCAGTGGTACATATCAAATCAACGGTAAAGTCTGTTGAAACAGCCGGGCGTCGTCAGAGGCAAATGATTGATCCTTTTGAATATTTCTTCGGCTTTGGAGATAGAGGAGGCTCGGAGTATATGAATCCACAACCAAGTGTTGGATATGGATCAGGGGTAATTATCTCTAAAGATGGCTATATAATTACAAATAATCACGTAATTGATAAAGCTACTGAAATAGAGGTTACCATGAACGATAATCAAAAATATGTGGCTAAGCTTATTGGAACAGATCCTACGACTGATATTGCTTTATTGAAAATAGAAGGCACTGATTTTCCTTATGTTTCGTTTGGTAATTCAGATGATTTGAAAGTTGGCGAATGGGTTTTGGCTGTAGGTAATCCTTTTAATCTGACTTCTACTGTCACTGCAGGGATTGTTAGTGCAAAAGGACGTGGAGGTATTGGTGCTGGAAAACAGGGTGGAGGAGATATGACTATTCAGTCTTTTATTCAGACTGATGCGGCTATCAATCCAGGTAATAGTGGAGGTGCCTTAGTAAATACGAATGGTCAATTAGTGGGAATTAATACAGCAATATATTCTCAAACAGGTAGTTTTGCTGGATATGGTTTTGCTGTACCTATTTCAATCGCAGGTAAGGTTGTAGCTGATATTAAGGAATTCGGGGCTGTTCAACGTGCCGTTTTGGGAGTTATGATTAGTGATGTATCGGCAGTTGACGATATAAATCCGGAAAAAGCTAAAGCCTTGAAAGTAAAAGAAGGTGTATATGTAGGAGGTTTTGCGGATCGTAGTCCGGCTAAAGAAGCTGGGGTTCTTGAAGGTGATGTTATTGTTGCTGTGAATAAAACAAAGGTTCGTAGTGTGGGAGAGCTTCAAGATCAAGTGAATAGATACCGTCCTGGCGATAAAGTTGAACTTGCAATAAATAGAAACGGTGATTCGAAAACAGTTAGTGTTGTTTTGAAAAATAGTTCAGGCAGTACTTCTGTTGTGAAGAAAACCGATGGTTTGGCTGCTGTTGGGGCTGCGTTTAAGAAATTAACTGAAGAGCAAAAGAAACAATATGGTGTAAGCTATGGCGTAGAGGTTGCCGGAGTTGATGATGGCGGTAAATTCAAAAAAGAAGGAATTTCTAAAGGATTTATTATTATGAAAATCAATAATGCTTCAGTTTCTTCACCGGATGAAGTAGAGCAAATTATAGATGCTGTAAGTAAAAGCCAAGATAAAGGATTGTTCGTGTCTGGATTTTATCCTAATGGTAGAACTAAATACTATGCCATAGATTTAAATGAATAAAATTTAACAATAACCTATTAACAAACTATAACGTTTAATTCTTCGATCAAAATGGAGAGTTAAACGTTATTATAATTGTGGTATGAGAATAATCAATAGGGAGTGATTTTTATTATAATTTGGTGATCTAAAATTGATATTTAATTCGTACCTTTGCACACTTGTTTGGAAATTAATATTTAAAGCGAATAGATGAGACAGTTAAAGATTACAAAATCGATAACAAATCGAGAAAGTGCATCTTTGGATAAGTATCTTCAAGAGATTGGTCGTGAAGATCTTATCACTGTAGAAGAAGAGGTAGAATTGGCTCAGGCCATAAAACGTGGGGATAGAGCGGCGTTAGAAAAGTTAACACGGGCTAATCTTCGTTTTGTCGTTTCTGTAGCGAAACAATACCAAAATCAAGGACTAAGTTTGCCTGACCTTATTAATGAAGGAAATTTGGGCTTGATTAAAGCTGCTGAAAAATTTGATGAAACCAGAGGTTTTAAATTTATCAGTTATGCCGTTTGGTGGATTCGCCAATCTATCTTACAAGCATTAGCAGAGCAATCGCGTATAGTACGTCTTCCTTTAAATCAGGTAGGTTCGCTAAACAAAATTAGCAAAGCTTTCTCAAAGTTTGAGCAAGAAAATGAGCGTAAGCCCTCACCAGAGGAATTGGCTGAGCAACTGGATATTCCTGTTGACAAAATTTCCGATTCTCTGAAGGTGTCAGGCCGTCATATTTCAATGGATGCTCCATTTGTAGAAGGTGAAGATAATAGCTTGCTTGACGTATTGGTAAATGATGATGCTCCTATTGCAGACCGTTCACTGATGAACGAATCTCTTCAGCAGGAAATTGAAAGGGCCTTATCTACTTTAACCGAAAGGGAAAGTGATATCATCAAAATGTTTTTTGGTATAGGCTGTCAAGAGATGACATTGGAAGAAATTGGAGATAAATTTCAACTTACACGTGAGCGTGTTCGACAGATTAAAGAGAAGGCAATCAAAAGGTTGCGTCAGAATTCGAGAAGTAAATTGCTTAAAGGGTATTTAGGTTAAAAAAGGACCTTTTAGACTCAAAATATATAAAGAGACTGCTATTTATTTGGTAGTCTCTTTTTTTATTTAAAATCTTAAGTGATGCTTGCTAAAAATCCTTTTTTATTATATTTGTCTGACAAACTTTTGTTTTACCTCTTTAATTTGACATAAATGGAATTATACTATACTTTTTCTATTCTTATAGTAATAGCTACAATCTTTTCTTATATTAATGTTCGTTTTCTAAAGTTGCCGTCAACCATAGGTATTATGGTTATTGCTATGATTGTATCAATTTGTCTTGTTTTTATAGGGAATTTGATAACCACAGGACCTTTGCAGGATTTCTCGACACTGATAGGGAGTCTCAACTTTTCTGAGATACTAATGAATGGAATGCTTAATTTCCTCCTCTTTGCTGGAGCTATACATATTAATATAAATGATTTGAAAGAGCAACGGTTGCCTGTTATTATCTTTTCGACATTGAGTGTTGTAATATCTACCTTTGTTATTGGGTTCGCTCTCTATTTCTTATTGAATAGATTGTTACCTATGATAGATTTACATCTCGAGATTCCATTTATCTATTGTTTGCTATTTGGTTCGTTAATCTCGCCAACAGATCCTATAGCTGTGCTAAGTATACTGAAGGAGGCAAAAGTTTCAAAATCCGTAGAAACCAAAGTTGCCGGAGAATCATTATTCAATGATGGTGTTGCTGTTGTTGTTTTTGCGGTTATACTTAAATTGGCACAGGGGGAATCTGTAGACCTTTCATTTACCAATATATCATGGTTGTTGATAAAAGAAGCAGCCGGAGGTTTTGTAGTCGGTCTTTTATTAGGGTATATTGCAGCGAAGGCGATGAAAGCTGCGAATGATTATAAGGTGTCAGTATTAATAACTCTATCGGTTGTAATGGGTGGATCGTTAATTGTTCACCCTATGCATATATCTGGTCCTCTGGCTATGGTTGCGGCTGGACTTATTATTGGAGAGTCCAAAAGAAAGCGAAAAGAAAGTGAAGTGGAGACGAGTAATCATGTTGGCCATTTTTGGGAATTACTGGATGAGGTGTTTAATGCTATTTTATTTCTTTTTATAGGGTTTGAATTATTATTAATACCTAATCTTCATAATTATTGGTTGATAGGTTGTATCTGTATCGTTGTCGTTTTATTCGCAAGATATATTTCGATAAAGATTCCAACATTAATTATCCCTTTTAAAGAAAAATTTTCAAGTGGAACTATAAAAATTTTGGTCTGGGGAGGTCTTCGAGGAGGAGTTTCTATTGCTCTGGCTCTTTCTATTGCAGAAGGACCGTTTAAGCAGGTGCTTATAGCGGCTACTTATTTTGTGGTTGTTTTTTCTATTATAGTTCAGGGGTTGACTATTGGAAAGTTAGCTAAGAAAATAAAAATTTCATAATCCTATTTTTTTTCAACGAGTATAGAAATAGTAGCTTCGATAACCTTGATAAGATCACTCGGGGCTATTTTTATTTGTAAGCCTCTTTGCCCCGCACTAATATATATAAATTCAAAATTTTCACAGGTTGAATGTATATATGTCGGATATTTTTTTTTCATACCTATAGGGGAGCAGGCTCCTCTAATGTATCCTGTTACACTCAGTAGATCTTTCATTAATATCATCTGGCAGCTTTTATTACCGGATACTTTTGCTGCTAATTTTAAATCAAGTTCTTCAGCACCCGGAATTATGCATACAAAATGCCCAGACTTATCACCCTTCAGTATTAAAGTTTTAAATAATTGCTCGATGGGTTCGTTCAATTGTTTTGCTACATGAATAGCACTTAGATCTGATTCGTCAACTTCATAGGAGATTAGTTCATAATTAATTTCTGCCTTGTCTAGCAATCTGGCAGCATTTGTTTTATTAATTTTCATATTAATAGGGTATTACTCATTCTGTATTTGCAAAAGTAGTAATATATTGTAATATAAGCTGGATGAAGTTACTGGTGTTAATAAGTTTTCAAAACTGTTTCATTTGGTTAAAATGGAGTGAGGTTTTGTATATTTGCTGTATAAATGCATAAGGTTTCAATTTTATTGCTATATTTGTGAGTGCATAAGTAATTTTTAGACAGACAGTTTTAATTTCTTTCTCAAGTATCTTGGTTAGTATATCATTTCTCTCTGAATTTGGTTCTTTGCTAAACACAATTATTTATTTTTTTTAATTACATTTTTTTTATGAACATTTTTATTGCTGGGTTAAGCTATAGTATCACAGATGCTGACCTAAATGATTTATTTGGAGAATACGGAGAGATTGCTTCTGCTAAAGTTATTATGGACAGAGAAACTGGCCGTTCTAAAGGTTATGGTTTTGTTGAAATGAATGACGAAGCTTCAGGACAAAAAGCTATTGACGAATTGAATGGAGCTGAATATGATGGCAGAACTATTTCTGTATCTGTAGCACGTCCAAGAGCTGAAGGTGGTGCAGGTCCTCGTAGAAGTTCAGGCGGCTTTGGCGGCGGAAACAGAAGAGGAGGCAACTCAGGTGGCGGTTTCAATCGTGAAAGATATTAATATTTAGAATATTTATATAAAGCCATAAGAAAAGAGATAGTTTATACTATCTCTTTTCTGTTTTTTAGCAGCTTTTTTTACTAACTTTGCTATTGTAAATTTAAGGGATTATTACTAGATGTATTTGTGGATATATGACCATAATGTAAAAGGTCTTAAAATCTTATTAAGATAAAGTTTGATGTTACGTATAAAACGTTTATACTTATATATATTACAAACATTTGTGCCAGTGTTTTTTATGACATTTGCCATTTGTTTGTTTATTATATTAATGCAGTTTTTATGGAAGTACGTCGAGGATTTGGTTGGTAAAGGACTTGACACTCATGTACTAGCCGAATTATTTCTGTATGCCGCTCTTACATTAGTACCTATGGCATTGCCTTTAGCTATACTCTTAGCTTCGCTGATGTCTTTTGGAAATTTAGGGGAGCGTTATGAATTATTAGCAATTAAGGCTGCAGGGATATCTCTATTAAGAGCTATGCGTCCGCTAATTATTCTCATGATATTGATTTGTATTGGAGCTTTCTTTTTCCAGAATGACATTATTCCCCAAATAAATGTGAAGTTTAGGACCTTAATGATTTCGGTAAAACAGAAATCTCCGGAATTAGATATTCCAGAAGGATCTTTCTATTCAGGTATTGATAACTATAATATATATGTAAAAACAAAAGATAAAGAGACAGGAACATTAAGAGATGTGATGATCTATGATGTCTCTAAAGGTTTTGATAATATGGCTGTTATTGTTTGCGATTCAGCCAAAATGAAGATGTCATCTAATAAGGATTATTTGCAGCTTAATTTATATAATGGACAGCAATTTGCAAATTTTAAGCAATCTGGTTTAGGAGATAGAGCTACTGTTAGGAATGATAAGTTTGTACCTTATAGCCGAGAAAATTTCAAAGAGAAAGAAGTCATAATTCCTTTTGATGCTAATTTCAATAGGATGGATGAAGCATCTATGGATGGAACACAAATAGCAAAAAATGTTTCACAATTAAGGGCTTCGGTTGATTCTTTGACTATTATAGTTGACAGTCTTAATGTCAATGACAGGAAAGTGATGTTAAAATACACCTACTTATCATATCGGAATAATTATCAAATTGATACTACTAAAGTTCAAGAAGATAACCTAGATTATAGCTATAGCCTCGACTCTGTATTGAATTCTCTTTCTCCTTCTGAAAAAGTAAGTGTCTATAGTGAAGCAATGTCTAGAGCAGAAGCGAATAAAAATGATTTTATGTTTCGTTCAATTTCTAAAATTGACACTCAAAAGAAAATACGACAACATAATGTAGAATTACAGCGAAAATTTACATTATCATTTGCATGTCTTATATTCTTTTTTATTGGGGCACCATTGGGTGCGATTATTCGCAAAGGTGGTTTAGGAATGCCTGTTGTAGTTTCTGTTATTTTATTCATTATTTATTATATCATAGATAATCTTGGCTATAAAATGGCAAGGGACGGGGTCTGGGATGTATGGCAAGGTGTTTGGCTGAGTTCTTTTATCTTGTTTCCTTTAGGTGTATTTATAACTTATAAGGCGATAAATGACTCAGCTCTATTTAATGCCGATGCTTATCGAAATTACTACGTAAAAGTATTTGGAGATCGTAGTTTAATGACATTAAATGAGCTTTTTTCTACTTATGATAAAAGAGCAAAAGATACACTTAAGGTATTTGTTGTATTTCTTTTGACATCAGTTGTAGCAAGTCTGTCCAAAGGCTTTATAAGCTCAACCTTTTCTGTTTTGCAATGGATAAGCGGGATATTATATTTATTTTTACTTGTTGATATATTTTTTACTAGACAGGAATTTTACTCAAGGGTAAGAGAAAAGATTGAGATATCCGGTATAATTCTGAATTTTACAATTGGTATACCATTTTACTTTGTTTTGTACTTTTTGCATAAGAATAAAATGAAGAAGGTATTAAAATCTTACAAATAACAAAGAATAATAACAAACATATAACTACTATGTTAGATATAAAACTAGATACTATCGAAGAAGCGATAGAAGAGATAAAGAAAGGTAATTTTGTGGTTGTGGTTGATGATGAAGACCGCGAAAATGAAGGTGATCTTATAATTGCAGCAGAAGCGATTACCCCGGAAAAAGTGAATTTTATGGAAACTCATGCAAAAGGACTTCTTTGTGTACCTTTAACCGGAGAAAGATGCGATGAGCTAGACTTACCAATGATGGTTACAAGCAATACATCTGTACATGCAACACCTTTTACTGTATCTGTTGATTTGTTAGGTCATGGTTGTACTACAGGTATTTCTTCATTCGACAGATCTCAGACTATCTTAGCTTTAGCTGATGCTAAAACGAAAGCTGAAGACTTAGGGCGTCCTGGTCATGTATTTCCTCTAAGAGCAAGAGATAAAGGGGTATTGAGTCGTATTGGACACACAGAAGCAGCTGTTGATTTAGCGAAATTAGCCGGACTATATCCTGCAGGTGTTTTGATTGAAATAAAGAAAGAAGACGGAGAGATGGCACGTCTCCCTGAATTAATGAAATTCTCTAAAGATTTTGGTCTTAAAATTATATCGGTGGCCGATCTTGTTAAATATAGATTGTGTCGTGAATCGTTGATTGAAAAAGGTGTTGAAGTAAATATGCCTACAGAATATGGCGATTTTCGTTTGATTCCTTTTAAACAAAAGTCGAATGGTTTAGAGCATATTGCTTTGATAAAAGGCACATGGTCTGATGATGAACCTATTTTAGTTAGAGTACATTCGTCTTGTATGACCGGAGATATTTTTGGGTCGAAGCGCTGTGAGTGTGGCGAACAATTGCATAAATCGATGGAGATGATTCAAAAAGAAGGAAAGGGTGTAATTGTTTATCTCAACCAAGAAGGTAGAGGAATAGGACTTATGGCGAAGATAGAAGCATATAAGCTACAAGAGGAGGGATTAGATACAGTGGATGCAAACTTACACCTTGGTTTTAATGCTGATGAACGTGATTATGGGGTAGGTGCAGCAATATTAAGAGATTTGCATGTAAAGAAAATGCGTTTACTTACTAATAATCCGGTGAAACGTGTAGGGCTTGAATCATTCGGATTAGAAGTTGTAGAGAATGTACCTATTGAGGTTTCTCCTAACAAGTATAACGAGGCTTATATGAAAACTAAAAAAGAGAGAATGGGACATATCCTGCATAATTTGGATTAAGTTTCCCAACTCCGTAATGCTATATATAAACTAGAAAAATACAAATTAAGAATATAAATTAAAATGGGACAGGTAGCAGATCGTATCGCTAATCTTTCGGTATCCGAAACATTGGCAATGTCACAAAAAAGCTCTGAATTGAAAGCTCAGGGTATTGATGTTATTAATCTTAGTGTAGGTGAACCTGATTTTTATACGCCGGATCATATAAAGGATGCAGCGAAAAGGGCAATAGATGATAATTTTTCATTCTATAGCCCAGTATCCGGATTTTTATCTTTACGTAAAGCTATTTGCTCAAAACTGGAAAAAGAAAATAATTTGATTTTTCAACCTGACCAAATTGTTTGTTCAAATGGAGCTAAACAATCGGTTTATAATGTTCTTGCTAGTGTTGTGAATAAGGGGGACGAGGTGATTATTCCTGCTCCGTATTGGGTAAGTTATATCGAAATGGTAAAATTAGCCGAGGGTACTAGTGTTATTGTTACTGCGGGAATCGAACAAAATTTTAAAATAACACCTGCTCAACTAGAGAGTGCAATCACAGTAAAAACACGTGCTATTATTCTGTGTTCACCTTCTAATCCTACAGGAAGTATATATTCTAGATCAGAATTAGAGGCTTTGGCAAATGTATTGGCTAAGCATCCTAATATAATTATTCTTGCAGATGAAATATATGAGCATATAAATTATGTAGGTAAGCATGAAAGTATAGCCCAGTTTGAAAATATAAGAGATCGTGTTGTTATCATAAATGGTGTATCTAAAGGATATGCAATGACAGGATGGCGTTTGGGCTGGATCGCAGCCCCTAAGTGGATTGCTGATGCTTGTAATAAATTGCAGGGGCAAGTTACGTCAGGGCCATCATCTATCACTCAAAAAGCAGCAGAAGCAGCTTATACGGGAGATCAGTCATGTATTGAAACTATGCGTCAAGCTTTTGAACGTCGTCGGGATTTAGTCTATAAATTGACATCTGAAATAGAGGGATTCAAAATTGAAAAGCCTGATGGTGCATTCTATGTATTTCCGGACTGTTCTTACTATTTAGGTAAATCATTTAATGGACGAAAAATTGAAAACTCAGGAGATTTAGCTATGTTCTTATTGGAGGAGGGCCATGTTGCCTGTGTTGGAGGACTAGCTTTCGGAGCTCCTAATTGTATTCGTTTTTCATACGCTACAGCAGATGAGTTACTAGTAGAAGCCTTGAAAAGAATAAAAGAGACTTTAGCAAAATTAAAATAATATATTATAGTTTTGGATAAAAAGGTTTATATCTTTAGATATAGACCTTTTTATATTTTATAGAAAGAATATTCTTAATTATGATCCAAAGAGCCGTCATTTAAATGTTTCCTGATTAAGTCCATAATTGCTTGTAATGAACCTTCTCTATTGTGTTCTATTGCTTTCCATATAGAGCTGAAAGGAAATGTTTGGAACACAGGTCTTTCGGATACGCAAGCAAAGTCATTACCATATTCATCACTTATAATAGTCCATGTGGTACCATATACCTGATTCAGGCAATTGCCAAATGCGGCTCCTATAGCATAAACAAACTCTTCTTCACTTACAAGTTTAAAACTATTCCTTTTATTCAACCATAGATAAACAAGCTCATCTAAGTCTTGCGCAGAGTAATTCGATAATTTCTTTTCAGGACTTAGTTGTGTCAATAGAATTTCTGCATCTACCAAACTATATGCTATAAACTCTCTATCTTTATCGCTTAGATTAAGTAAGTCTTGTTCTACTTTGTCTACTATTTTGGTCTTATACTCAATTGTACGTCCTTCTATTTCAAATGATTTATGTTCAAAGTTCTCATCATCAGATATAAATTGCTGTTTACTCATACATTGTGATCTTAAGTACTAATTAATTAAGTATCGAACCGAATATAATACTCGCAATTGTCAAATATATCATCAGCCCTGTAACATCAACAATAGTTGCAACAAAAGGAGCGGACGATGTCGCAGGATCAGCTCCCAATCTACGTAAAATAAATGGAAGCATTGAGCCGATTAAAGATCCCCAAAGAACAATTCCAACTAAAGACAAGGATACTGTTGTAGCTACCAGTATCCAGTGATCTCCGTATAAGTGAGGAAATATAAAATGCCATACATAAATCCGTACAAAACCTATAATACCTAATATTATACCAAGGCTAATACCTGAGATAATTTCGCGTCTGAATACTCGCCACCAGTGAGAAAGTTGGACGTCTCCAACAGCCATTGCTTGTATGATAAGTGTTGATGCTTGAGATCCGCTGTTACCTCCACTGGATATCATAAGAGGAAGGAACATTGCTAAAACAATTACTTTAGCTAGCTGGTCTTCATAATATTGCATTACTGAAGCTGTTAATAATTCACCAATAAACAGAACAATCAGCCAACCAGCACGTTTCCAGACCAATTTGTAGAGAGGTACATCCAAATAGGGTTCATCAAGAGTACCACTGGCTCCAAATCGTTGCATATCCTCCGAATATTCTTCATCAGCCAACCATAAAACATCATCAATCGTAACGATTCCTAACAGCGTTCTGTCAGATGCAATTACAGGTAAAGCAACTCTGTTATTCATTTTAAATACTTTGATTGCCTCTTCCTGAGGATCTTCCGCATTAAGTGAAATAAGCCTGTCATCCATCAGGTCTGCTATTGGAGTCTGTGGATCAACTACTAATAAATCACGTATTCGAAGGTCATCCAGTAAAATACCGTTATCGTCCAGTATATATATAACATCAATCGTTTCCGAATTCTTACCTTTACGCCTTATTGTATCTAAAGTCTCTTGTACAGTGTAATTTTTATTGATAGCCAGATAGTCAGGTGTCATTAACCGCCCTACACTATCTTCGGGGTAAGCGAGTAGGGTAGATACTTCCTTCTTGTCTTCGGGAGAAAGTAGAGATAATAACTGTTGTGATAATTCTTCGTCCCTAAGTTCTCCTAAAAATGCTGTTTGGTCATCAGGAGGAAGCCCTCTCATAATTTCAGAAACCTTCAGTTTGGGGAGTTTCTTTATGATTCGTTCTTGGGTCGGAACGTCCAAAATTCGAAAAACGTTTACAGCTCTGTTAACACTCATTGTATCAATGATGAGCGGAGCATAATCAGGTAACTCATCTATCAAATCCTCTATTATTGAGATGTTTAAACTGTCGAGGTATACTCTTAGCTTTTTTTTATCTCCTGATTTGATAAGTGACTGAGTTTGATTAACGATGTGTTTGAGATCTTTTCTCATACTGAGGAAGTTTTAATCAGTAAATACTGGAAAACCCTTTTTTCTCAAAAAAAGTTTTCAGAAACACTCTCTATTTTTTATCCTTAAACCTAGTGTAACACGATCTACACAACGGTTTATATTCTTGTAGTTCTCCAAGCATCACCTGCTTGTCGTTATTGGATACAAGTCTGTATGAATAATTTGCTAATTTACCACATTCTACGCATATAGCATGGACTTTTTCTACATCATCTGCAATTGCACACAAGTTAGGAATAGGACCAAACGGGTTTCTTTTAAAGTCCATATCTAATCCGGCAATAATAACTCTTATTCCCTGATCCGCTAATTGCTGGCATACTTCTACTAATCCCATATCAAAAAACTGAGCTTCGTCAATACCTACCACTTCAATATTTGATGAAAGTAATAAGATGTTACTTGAGTGTTCAACCACTGTTGACGGTATAGAATTCTTATCATGTGACGTAATCTCAATGTCTGAGTAACGCGTATCAATGGCAGGCTTAAATATTTCTATTTCCTGTTTAGCTATTTTAGCTCTTTTAAGACGACGTAAAAGTTCTTCTGTCTTTCCTGAGAACATCGATCCACATATAACCTCTATACTACCTCTGTTATTTGTTTCATGTATCGTATTTTCGCAATAAATCATATAAAAAGAAAGGATAAGAGTATTAGTAATCAATATTAGTTCTACCAGCAAAGATGGCTCTATATTTTTAGCGGTGCAAAGATAGATCTTATAAAAAAGATATGAAAACGAAATATTATAAAATGCATCAATTAATGTTTGGATTATTTCTTAATTTTATAAATTGTATATTATATTACGTTTATTATCAGAAAAATTAAAAAATAAAACATGTCAAAACTATTAACTTCATTCCAATTGAAAGGGATTACTCTAAAAAATAGAGTTGTCATGTCTCCTATGTGCCAGTATTCGTCAGAAAATGGTTTTGCCAACGATTGGCATTTTGTTCATTATGGAAGTCGTGCTGTAGGAGGATGTGGAGTCATTATGCAAGAGGCTACAGCTATATCTCCTGAAGGGAGGATTACTTATGGAGATTTAGGTATTTGGAAAGATAAACATATTGATCAACTTTCAAAAATTGCCAGTTTTGTTCAGAAACAGGGGACTGTTGCTGGGATTCAATTGGCTCATGCCGGAAGAAAAGCTAGTTGCGACTTACCTCAGAACGGAGGCAAGCAATTGATTGAAGGATTTAATAGTTGGACAACAGTATCAGCCTCACCTATTCCTTTTAATAAAGAGGAAAATGCTCCTAAACCTCTATCAAAAGAAGATATAAAAGATATAATTGAAGACTTTAAAAGCGCAACGATAAGATCCATTAAAGCAGGTTATAAAATAATAGAAATACATGCTGCTCATGGATATCTGGTACACCAGTTTTTGTCGCCCTTGAGTAATCATAGAACAGATGAATATGGGGGGAGTTTTGAAAATCGGATTCGTTTTCTTTTAGAAATTATAGATGTCTTAATTAAATTATTGAGTGAAAAAGAGTCTCTTTGGGTACGTATTTCTGCTACTGATTGGGTTGAAGGTGGGTGGAGTATTGAAGAGTCTGTAAAATTATCAAAGTTATTGAAGGAAAAGGGCGTAGATGTTATAGATGTATCTTCTGGTGGGAATGTAGCTCATGTTAAAATTCCGGTTGGTCCTTCGTACCAGGTTCCTTTTTCAAAATGTATAAAGAGAGAGGTTGGTATAATTACAGGGGCTGTAGGATTAATAACTGATGCAAAGCAAGCTGAAAATCTATTGAATGCAAGAAAATGTGATTTGATTTTTCTAGGGCGTGAATTATTACGTAATCCTCAATTTGTCCTTAATGCAGCCAAAGAGCTGGGGGATATTAATGCTCTCGCTCATTATCCTGTTCAGTATTTACGAGGATATAAATGAGTAATGAGAAAATAATATACTAAAAAAGGTAATCCTGTTACAGGATTACCTTTTTTATGCTGTATAAATAAAGTTGAATTATTCAGCACTTTCTGCAGCAGGAGCTTCTTCTACTTCAACAGCAGCAGGAGCTTCTTTTTCTGCTTTAGCAGCGGCTGCTTCAGCTCTTTTTTGAGCAACAGCTTCAGCTTTAGCTTTATTAATAGCTTGTTCTGCTTCAAAACGAGCTTTAGCTTCAGCATTTAATTTCTCTGCATGTTTGTTTTTTACAGACTCAGTAGTTTTTGCTTTAGTTGCTTTCCATGCTTCAAATTTAGTTTGAGCATCAGCATCAGAGAATGCACCTTTAGCAACTCCTCCTAGTAAGTGTTTCTTCAAAAGAACACCTTCTTCAGAAAGGATGTTACGTACTGTATCTGTTGGTTGTGCACCAACTTGTAGCCAATACAAAGCTCTGTCGAAGTTTAACGTAATTGTAGCAGGTTTAGTGTTAGGGTTGTATGAACCAACCTTCTCAATAAATTTACCATCACGTGGAGCTCTGCTATCTGCAATAATGATTTGGTAGAAAGGATAGTCTTTACGTCCTCTTCTTTGTAAACGGATCTTTGTAGCCATTTCTTAAAGTAATTTTTAATTAGTACATAATTATTTATTAGCGGGTGCAAATATAAGGATAACTTTTGTATTTATGTACTGCAGATCAATATATTTAAGTGAAAGCCTGAATTCTTTTATTTATTGGATAGGAAATTACGTGCAGCTTCAATAATTGTATCAATTCCTCTAGCCATATCTGATTTACTCATACTTACCTTTATATCAGGTTCAATTCCAAATTCGATATGTTCTTTATTTGCATTAACCATAGGAGAAGATGAGAATCGTACGGACCATCCGTTAGGTAATTCAGAAGAAAATGGTAAACCGCTTCCTCCTCCTGTTTTATCACCCATAATAGTAACGTTTGGGGCATAAGTCATTGCATTGACAAAGTCATTGGAAGAGCTATAGCATCTTCTGTTGGTCAGAACGACTACTTTTTTTTGATATCTGAGGCGATTTGATGGTTCTATATAGCGAGGGTAGGGGGGGGAGAAATCATCATGTCCAGTTCCCTTTTTATGCATAATGTAACCCACTAAAGTCTTATCATTAAAAAAGCGTGCTGCTATTTTATCAGCATTACTCAAAAGGCCGCCTCCATTATTTCTTATATCAATAATAATACCATTGCAAATAGACATACGGTTAATTATTTGATCTAAATTTCCTTCTCCAATACCACTTGAAAAGCTGCTGTAATATATATAACCTATATTATCCTCGAGAATCTTATATTTCATACCCGAAGCTATTAAATAATCAGTTCCAAGATAATTTTCCTGTATTTTCTCATCAAAGTTATCAGGATAATCTTCAAACCATTTCCAGTAGCGAGCAACATTATGTGTAGCTATTAGGTTTACATGTCCATCCTGTAGTTCGGCGAGCATCTCTCCCATGACATCAAAAAAAGCGTCATTACTCATATCTTCACTTATCCGATCAGAATATTGTGTATGCACTGTTTCCCAGTCTATATTTTTATAGTTAAAGAAACAGTATTTTTGATCAAGGGTTTTCCAAAGAAGCTCAAAATTATCTCGTTTTGAGTTATTATATTCTTCTTCATGAAAACAGGATGAAAACAGAGTTATTAATAATAAACTTATAATCGTTGATATATATTTCATTCCTTCTTTATGCTGTTGTTTTCAAATTTATAAATTCTATTTAGAATTTAGTCTGGTTTTTATAAAATGATATCATAATTTATTCGGTCGTTTATCGAAATTGTATTTTTTGTAATTCTTCGAATGAATACCTGAAATAATTTAAATCTAGGTTTCCTACGATTCCGTCTAACTCACCTGTATGTGTAAATTGCCAAATAATCCAGTTCTTTATCTCATTGTTTGGCTCTTTATTTAAGCTACTTATCCATATTGGATTATTGGGAAAGGAATTATTGATATATAGCTTATAGCAGTCTGTATTAGTATATATGATTGGATGAACTCCATAATATTCATATAGCTCATTTTCCATAACCTTGAGTTCTTTTATAACACTTTTTATAAACACCGGATCTTTACTATAAGGATTTGCGGGTGAATGTTCAACATCAATAGCAGGAATTAAATCTCCTGATTGGCATTTAGCAATGCGGATAAAATGTTTAGCTTGTTCTCGTCCTGAGATTCCAAAATTATAGAAGTGATACGAACCGGTTTTTATATTGTTTTCTTTAGCTAATTTATAATTGTACGGATAGTTGCGATCATCATGAGTAATACCTTCTGTTGCTTTAATGTAGGTGAAGTGAATATTCTGCCTCTTTACTTCTTCCCAATCTAGTATTGGGTTGTGATGTGATACATCTACTCCTTTTACTTGATACTTTTGACTCTCATTAAACGTATTTGCTGTACTTTTTTTATAAAAAAAATATCCTAGAGTGAGAAATAATACAATTAAAGTCGCCACTAATGTGATCGACTTTAATTTATTATCAGACTTTCTCTTTTTCGGTTTTTTGCTCATGTTCTATTCAAACAAAATAGCTTCCGTTAGTAGTTTACCGGTTTTGTCTTTTCCGGAAAGTATTAATTCATCTTCAGATATTCCCCAATCAATACCAATTGTCGGATCGCTCCATATAATTGAAGCTTCATAACCGGGAGCATATACATTATCAACTTTATATGTAAATATTGCTGTATTACTCAATACTACAAAGCCATGTGCAAAACCCCTGGGTACAAATAATTGTTTTTTATTTTCAGCAGTAAGTTCCACAGCTACATATTGCCCAAAAGTAGGAGACGATTTGCGTATATCTACAGCTACATCAAGCACACTCCCTTGTATTACTCTGACTAACTTAGCTTGTGCAAATTCTCCCGTTTGGTAATGCAAACCTCTTAGAACACCTCTCGAAGACTTAGATTCATTGTCTTGTATGAAATCTGTTTTTCCTACAAATTTATCAAACTCAGCTTGTTTAAAAGATTCCATAAAATAACCGCGATCATCACTGAATACACTGGGTTCAATTAGCCAAACTCCACTTATATATTGTTCTGTAAATTTCATTCTTTATAATAAGCTTAAAATATATTTTCCGTATGCTGTTTTATCTAATCTTTTGCCAAGATCTTCAAGTTGATTGTTGTTAATCCAACCATTACGCCAAGCTATTTCTTCTATGCAAGCAATATAAAAGCCCTGTCTGCTTTGTATTGTTTCGACAAAATTTCCTGCTTCCAATAAACTATCACAGTTACCGGTATCTAGCCAGGCAAATCCTCTACCAAAAAGTTCCACTTGTAATGTTCCTTCGTTTAGATAGACTTTGTTTAGATCTGTTATTTCATATTCTCCTCTAGGAGAGGGTTTCAGTTTTTTAGCTTTTTCAGAAACAGAGCTATCGTAAAAATACAATCCGGGAACTGCATAATTAGATTTAGGTTTCTCGGGTTTTTCTTCTAAAGAAAATACCTTCCCACTTTCATCAAACTCTACTACTCCATATGCTCTGGGATCTTTTACATAATAACCAAAAATACATGCACCTTTATTTATTGAAGCTGCACGCTTAAGCATGGCTGAGAATCCTTGACCATAAAACATGTTATCTCCAAGTATAAGACAGCCCGGTTCACCATTCAGAAATTCAGCACCAAGAACAAAAGCCTGAGCTAACCCATCCGGTTTTTCCTGTACAATATATTCAAAGCGCATTCCTAATTCTTCTCCTGTTCCCAATAAGTCATTAAACATAGGAAGATCTCGAGGTGTCGATATAATTAATACTTCTCTAATCCCCGCTAACATAAGCGTAGAAAGCGGATAATAGATCATAGGCTTGTCATAAACAGGCATTATTTGTTTTGAAATTGCTTTAGATAATGGATAAAGTCTGGTTGCACTGCCACCCGCAAGAATTATTCCTTTCATGCTTATTTCTTTTGATGTTATAGCAAAGATAGTATTTTGCTTTTAACAAAAAAATATATCCTTAAAGAGGAAAGTTCCGAATATGTTAAATAAAAAGTATATATTTGGTTGCTAACTAATTCAAGATTTAATTATATGGATATCAAAAATGATGATAGAAATAGTCTTTTAAAGAATAATATAGAGTGCGGGAGTACTCAGTTGGACACAGTTTGTGATTCTTCATTTTCATTTAATGAACTTGTAAAAGATGCTGGTAGGCAGAGTTTAAAAGCAATAAAGTGGTTTGCCTTAGTATTACTCGCCTTTGGTTTACCCAATATTATTTTTCTTATAATTTCTCTTTTTAAGTATGGTAATAAAGCTATGAATGAATCAAGTTTTTGCTTATTTATTATATTGTTTATAGGCCTTACTTCTACAGCTTTTGCTTTATATTGTACATATAAATATATATTAGTGGATACATTAAATATTGGATATAGGTACTTAACTCCTTTGTTTAAAAAAATCTGTGTGAAAATTATTGAAAAAATAATTTCAGGAGGCAATAGATTAATGGGAAAGCGAGATGTTGAAAAAATGTTGAATGTTGGGAGCCTAATAATCGAAGTTTATGGAAAAAAATTACCAAATTATTTGCAAAAATCAGTGAAATTTATTTTGAGGCGTATTCCTTTTAGTGATTTTCTTTTTAATATGCAAGATGATTTGAAAAGTGGTAGAAAGGATAGTAAAACATTAAGTGAGATGTTATATATTCAATTAGATACTTACATGAAAAATGTTTTTTTCAAGAATAATTCAATGAAATGGATAACTTGGTTTCTACCATTGAATATAGTTATACAAATAATACTATTGATCTATATAAAATAAAAAAAGGCTTCATAATTGAAGCCTTTTTTATTGTTTATTTAACTGGAATTTTCTCGATACGCCTTATATGGCGTCCACCTTCAAATGGCGTATTGAAGAATGCAACAACAATATTGTAAGCTTCTTCGTTAGAGACGTAACGCCCAGGTATGACTAAAACATTTGCATCATTATGTGCCCTTGTTAGTTTTGCAATTTCAGGATTCCAGCATAGTACCGATCTTATACCTTGATGTTTATTCAAAGTAATATTTATGCCATTACCCGTTCCACATATTCCAATTCCGGGATAACACTCTCCCTTTTCAATAGCAATAGCCATTGGGTGGGCAAAATCAGGATAATCACAGCTTTCAGATGTGTAAGTCCCAAAATCTTTATATGCTATACCTTTCTCTTCAAAAAGAGAAATTAAATAGGATTTTAATTCAAATCCGGCATGGTCGCTACAAAGACCAACAGGTTTCTCCGATTGAGAGAACAATGATTGCGATTGTGTATTAGCCATTTTTTAGACTTTTATTTTTTCAAATACTCTTTAACTTGTTTGTATACATTATGAGCTGTAAAACCTAGTTTTTCATCCAACACTTTATAAGGAGCAGAGAATCCAAAAGTTTCAAGTCCCCAGACTTTTCCTGCATCGCCAACTAAACCAAGAAGGTTTACAGGAAGACCAGCAGTCAATCCGAATATTTTTTTGCCGGAAGGAATAACCGAGTCTTGATATTCTTTAGACTGATTTCTAAAGAGTCCTTCAGAAGGAACAGAGACAATTCTGGATTTTATTCCATCAGCCTCTAAAAGTTTAGAACCTTCTACTAAAGTTGCAACCTCTGAACCTGAAGCTAAAAGTATAACATCGTAGTTATCCGAATCAGTAACTATATATGCTCCTTTTGCGGTTTGAAGAGCTTCGTTGTAACGTGAAATTTTAGCAGGTAAATCTTTTATGTTCTGACGAGAGAAGATTAGTCCTGTAGGTGTAGAAGTATTTTCCATTGCCAGCTTCCATGAAACAGTAGTCTCTACAGCATCGGCAGGGCGAAGTACCAGCATCGAATTTTGGTTATGGTGATTTTTCAATTTCTCCATCAATCTCAATTGTGCTTCTTGTTCTACAGGTTCATGAGTAGGGCCGTCTTCTCCTACACGAAATGCATCGTGTGTCCAAATGAATTTAACAGGTTGTTGCATTATTGCTGCTAAACGAATGGCTGGTTTCATGTAATCAGAGAATACAAAGAATGTAGCACAAGCGGCTATAACTCCTCCGTGTAAACTCATTCCTATTGATAAACAAGCCATTGTTAACTCACTAACGCCTACTTGTAAGAAGGCACCGGAGAAATCGTTCTTCTTAAAGCTTGTTGTATATTTAAGAAAGCCGTCAGTTTTATCAGAATTAGATAAATCGGCAGACGAAACAATCATATTCTCTACATTCTGTGCTAACACAGAAAGTACTGCTGCTGATGCCGCACGAGAAGCAATATCATTTTTTTGTTCTATACCGGCCCAATCAATTTGAGGAACTTCTCCTGCAAACCAACGTTTCATCTTATCTGCTAATTGAGGATTTTCTGCAGCCCATTTAGCTTTTTTCTCATTTAGTTTATTTACAATCTCTTTCAGTTCCTTAGCTCTTTTAGAGTATAGTTCTTTTGCTTCCGGAAATATTAGGAATGGATTTTTGGGATCGCCTCCTAGGTTTGCTATTGTTTTGTCAAAACTAGCTCCGCTTTCCCCTAAAGGCATACCGTGAGTTGCTGTTTGTCCTTCGAAGCTTGAGTTATCATCTTTAACAGCTCCTTTTCCCATAATAGTATGACCTATAATGAGTGTTGGTTTTGATTTTTCGGCTTTAGCCTCTGTTAAAGCTTTTCTGATTTCAGCAGCGTCATTTCCATTTATAGAAATAACCTTCCAGCCCCAAGCATTATATTTAGCAACAATGTCTTCGTCTGTAACCTCTGAGGTTTTTGTTGATAGTTGTATACCATTTGAGTCATAGAACATTACCAAGTTATCCAAGCCTAAATGACCGGCAATACGACCTGCTCCTTGAGATATCTCTTCCTGTATGCCTCCATCTGAAATAAACGCATATATTGTGTGATCCATTTGATCCCCAAAGCGTGCTTTTAAAAATTTTGCAGCAATAGCGGCTCCTACTGCAAAAGTATGACCTTGACCCAATGGACCTGAGGTGTTTTCGATTCCATGATCTAAGTCTAATTCGGGATGCCCTGGAGTAATACTACCCCATTGACGAAATTGTTTTAAATCATCTAAAGTATATTTTCCAGCCAATGTTAATGTTGAATACAACATGGGGGACATGTGACCTGGATCTAGAAAAAAACGATCCCTATTTTCCCAACGAGGGTTTTCTGGATCATAAACCAGAAATTCAGAAAACAAGACATTGATAAAGTCGGCTCCACCCATTGCTCCTCCAGGATGTCCGGATTTTGCTTTTTCAACCATTGATGCAGCCAGAATTCGGATATTATCCGCAGATTTGTTTAGAATTTTTATATCATTCATGGTAAATTAATATATCATTATTTCGTTTTTTACAAATGTAGCAAAAAATAGAATAGGTTAGATATATAGTTTAGACCATTTATTGATTATCTATAAACGGAATCTATAAAACTAAACGCCCACTTGCTTTATTTATAACAAGTGGGCGTTTAGTTTATAATTATAATAAATTTATTCCACAGGAATATCTTTATTTACATTTTTAGAACCAATCAGAGCATAATATAAAAGATATGCTAATCCTAATATTATTACCCAATAACTATTCATAAATCCAAATGAATCTGCTACTGATCCTTGTATTAGAGGTAGTATTCCACCACCACAAACCATTACCATAAAAATACCTGAAGCTGTAGCCGTATATTTTCCGAGACCTTCTACCGCCAAATTGAAGATACCTCCCCACATTATAGAAGTGCAAAGTCCACACAAAATGAAAAACATAACGCCAATCGGAACTTCAGCTAGTCCAAAAGATATATCAGATTGGAATACAGGCATACTAACTTTGGTCTCGATAGAACTGAAAATTGCAAGAAGAATAAATGCTAAACCAAGGACTGATGCAAAGGTAAGCATTGCTTTGCTTGAAAATTTAGCACCTAAAGATGCACCAACAAAACGTCCTATTAACATAAGAAACCAGTATGTACCAACAACCGTTCCTGCAATGGTTTTATTTATAGCTAATCCACCATCTTCTAAGCTGGAAGTCATAAATAAATTGGTAAAGTTTGGAATACCAACCTCAATACCAACATATACGAATATAGCTATTGTTCCTAATATAAAGTGGCGGAATGATAATGCACTGTATTTTTCTTTTACTTTCTTCTCACCTTTACTAACCAAGTGAGGCTCTGGAATATCCATTAAAAATAAAACAACAAATACAATAGCAAAAATACCCATAGCGATGAATAAAGCAGGGTTAGCATCTTTAATAGATGGGCTAACTGCATTTCCGATAAGATATCCTACCAGTACAGGTACAATTGTAGCACTCAAAGAATTGAATGTTCCTCCAATTTGGATTAATTGATTTCCTTTTTTACCTCCACCCCCAAGTGTGTTCAACATTGGATTTACTACTGTATTTAGCATACACATTGAAAAACCGGAAATAAAAGCTCCAATTAAATACACTGCAAAACTACCTGCTACTCCTGAAAGGTATTGTATCCCAACTCCTGTGAAACCAACAATAATTGCCAGTAATGCTGTTTTTTTATAACCGATTTTTTGTAATAGCAAACCTGCCGGAATCCCCATGAAAAGATATGCAATAAAGTTTGCAGCATTACCAAGCTGAGACATGAAGTTGGATGCTCCAAACTGATCTTTTACGATGACACCCATTGGGTTAGGAAGCCCTGTTACAAAAGAGATCATTGCAAAAAGAGCAATCATCATTGCAATAGGCAACGCATAATTTTTTTTCTCTGTAGAAGTTGTTGAACTCATAGTTTTTGTTATTTATTATAGTTTATCTAGTTATTAATGTCTGATTGTAAATTTAAATTCTGTTTTACTTTCGAATTTATCTTCGGGTTTAAGTATTATCGAAGGGTATTCCGGATGATTAATACTGTCAGGATAGTGCTGAGTTTCAAAACATACAGCACTTTGATCTGGATAACGCTGTCCGTTTTTACCTATAAAATTACCGGTCATCCAGTTACCTGTATATACTTGCACTCCGGGCTGATCCGTATAGACAGTCATTTCGATGCCTGTTTTGGGAGAATAGCATTCCAAAGCTTGCACATATTCAGTTTCGTCTTTTTTATTTAGAATATAGGTGTGATCGTATCCTCTTGCCCAAACAAGCTGATCTGTTTTTTCATTAATATTTAGGCCAATTTCGTGAGGAGTACTGAAATCCATTGGAGTACCTTCCGTTTTTTCTGGTTTACCGTATGGTATAGCCGTATCATCGGTAGGTAGATAATAATTTGAATCAATTTTTAAAATATGATCTCCAATAGTAGGGTCACCTGCCCCTGATAGATTAAAGTAGGCATGGTTGGTTAAGTTAAGGATGGTAGTTTTATCGGTTGTAGCTTCATAATTAATTATAACAGAATTTTTGTCTGTTAAAGTATATGTTACTGTAACCAATAAATTTCCGGGAAATCCTTCCTCTCCATCTTTAGATAAATATGATAGTATCAATGTTTGTGAGTCTATTTGTTTAGCATCCCAAACTACAGAGTTAAAGCCTTTCAGACCACCGTGTAAATTATTGGGGCCATTATTGATAGCTAATGTATATTCTTTCCCTTCTAGAGTAAATTTTCCTTTTGCAATACGATTGCCTGTGCGTCCACAAATTGCTCCGAAATATGGCTCTTCCGAATTTATAAATTCATCTATAGTGTTATGACCTGTCACTACATCAATGAAAGCACCTGTTTTATCAGGTACCATTAATGAAACGATTCTTGCCCCGTAATTAGATATTGTAAGTTCTGATCCTTGTTTATTTTGAAGAATAAAAAGTGAGGTGTGTTTTCCTTCAACAACTTTTTCGAAATTAGCACGTGACAAACCCGACTTAGTTGTTTCTATATGATTATTCATGCTTATTAGTTTTAAAATTAGATACAGAATAAAAAACTTTCTTTAGTATGTAAAATTATTATGACTATCTTTCTATACCTAAAAAAAATAGGTGTTCTAAAACATATATTTTAAAGGGCTAAACTGTTGCAAAAATCAAACTTTACTCTTTTAAAATAACATCTATAAACACAAATTCTAAATCTTTATGGATATAGTAAAAAGTGGATTTGATATATTAAGTATACATTTGTATTAAATGTCTTTAGTAAATGTACAAATAATATTTTAAAATGAATAGATATTTCTTTATTGTAAGCTTTTTTTTAGTAAGCTTTTTTTCTTCAGCACAAACCTATGAACAATTGGTTTCAAAATCGCTCGACTATTTGGATGCAAAAGAGTATGCTGCTGCAGAACTAGCACTAAAGGAAGCTATGCGTAAGGAACCTGCTAATGAGGGGAATATTTTATTATTGGCCAATCTCGGTACGATTCAACGACATCTGGGAAAGCCCGAAGAAGCATTGATTTCATATAATTCAGCTTTAAGTAAATATCCGAATAATGTTTTTGTTCTTCAGAATAGAGCTGCTTTATATTGTGAACTGGATAGTTTGAATGCTGCAATGAAAGATTATAATATTATATTATCTATGGATGAAAACAATGTTGAAGCGCTTTATCGGAGAGGATTGATTTTCATGAGTGAAAAGAATTTATTAGCAGCCGAAAGAGATTTTGAACAAATGTTAGAAATAAACCCTGAGAATGTATTGGCACTAAGTAGTCTGGCTTTTTCACTCAAAAGTAGAGGGGAATGGATAGAGGCAGAAGATAAATATACAGACTTAATATTCAAGTATAAAAATCAACCTGAATTTTATGTAAACAGAGCTGAATGTTATCTGCAGCTTGATAAAAAAGGGAGAGCTAAAAGCGATCTAGATAAAGCTCAACAACTTGGATATAACGATCCATTATTGTATATACTAAAAGGCCAGTTTGATATTCATCAATTTGATAAGTTTAGTGCAAAGCGTAATTTCGAAAAAGCTTTAGAGCTAGGAGCTAATAAACAAATAATTGAGCAATACTTATTGTTATGTAAATAAAACTGAAAGGAGCAAACTTTTTAGAGTTTGCTCCTTTCAGTTTTATTTACAAACCTATGTTTTCTAACCTCTCCTGATTCTTATTTGTATAGCATTATTAACTGGCTGTTCACTAACAAAGATAAGATAACCGCCTCCGCCTGCACCACTAATTTTCCATCCATCAACTGAGTCTTTATACTTTTCGAGTATTTCTAATATATCATTTGATATCATGTGGGGATACATTGTTATTTGTGCCTCAAAACTGCGAGTCAAAGCTTGACCAAAGTTTTTTGTGTCTTGATTATTTATAGATTTCCAGCAATCAAGAGCAGCTTCGCTAAGTTTTTTTACATTCTCAGGAGTGATATTGGTATGGCCTAATACATCATAGTTGTCATGTCGGGGATATAAAGGCACTAGCCATAAACGTTGCTCTATCCAATCCAAAAGATCATTATCTAATCTCGTTTCTATTTCAGATGGCCAGAAACTACCTGTATAATGAAACTTATTTAAACCGGGCATAACTATCCCTAATGCATCTTGAGAGCCACTCACATATTTTGTTCCGGGAGGATTTTCAAAACAGAAAAGAGTTTTAGCCAATTTTTCTTTGTCTCCGGATGGAATATCCACTTGCCATAATTCAATAGCTTTCTTACGTGAACTAGTTGACATACCACTTCTATCGTTGAACTCATAATCGGGCTCTATACATATAGTGAGTACAGATCCTGCCCATAATTTACTAACATTGGGCTGATCTAGCCAACCTCCTGCCAGGTCTATTCGATAAGGTATATTACATTCTTCTCTCAATGCAGTGGTTGATCTGCTGGGAAGGTTTCCATGGGGCACTCTTTTACTTACTACATACTCTATACCCAATTCTTTGCATAGTTCTTCTTTCACCGAACTGTGACCGTCTGTGTTGACAAAGAATATATCAGGTTTAAGTTGCTTTATCTCTTCAAGGAAATCTATAATACCACTTCCTTGATTAATCCACGCATCTTTAACAGCCTTAAGTGCCTTTACCATATATAGCCTCTCTTGATCGTTATTTATAGTTTTTCTGGCTTTAAGTTCGTTGATTGTTTTGTCCGATCCTATTCCTACATACAAATCACCCAATGTTGCAGCTTCTTCGAAAAATGCTACGTGTCCACTATGAAGCATATCATAACATCCACTAACAAATACTTTTTTCATATTTTCAGTTTAGTGTATAATTCAGTTTCGCGTGTTGATTATAATCTTGAGATCAATATTTCTCTTACAACTTCGGGTGTAATATTCGATTTTTCTCCGAGTGTCCATCCGCGACCTTGTAATTTAGAGCATACCTTATCAATTGATTCTTTATTTAATCCGTAATCTGAAAGGTGTGTTTTTATTTGTATCTCTTCGAAAAAGTTTTCTACAGCTTTTATTGTATTATCCAAGCGTTCTTCCCTAGATAAATTATTATATATTCCAAAAACCTGTTGACCTAGCTGCAGAATTTTTTCCGCTTTCTGTTCTTTAAGTATAGCCATTACTCCGGGTAATACTATTGCTAGTGTCTGAGCATGATCGAGGCCATACAATGCTGTAATCTCATGACCAATTTGATGAGTAGCCCAATCTTCGGGAACACCTTGCCCAATCCAACCATTTAATGCCCAAGTTGAAGCCCACATTAAATTTGCTCTAACATTATAATCATTAGGTTTTTCCAAAGCCTTTGGTCCTTCTGTAACTAAAGTAGTAAGTATCGATTCTGCAAATTTATCTTGTATCATTGCATGTACAGGGTAGGTGAGATATTGTTCTATAACGTGAACAAAGGCATCAGCAATACCATTACTCACCTGTCTTAGTGGTAATGAATAAGTTACTTCTGGGTCTAAAATAGAGAATTTCGGATAAGTATATGCCGAACCGAATGCCAATTTATCTTGAGTGGATACTTTTGTGATAACAGCTCCGGCATTCATTTCAGAACCTGTTGCAGAAAGGGTAAGCACAACACCAAAGGGAAGAGCTTTACTTATTTTAGCCCTTTTGCTTAATATATCCCAAGGGTCATTTCCATCAAAGCATGCTGCTGCTGCAATAAATTTAGTAGCATCAATAACCGAACCTCCTCCAACGGCAAGAAGATAATCTATTTTTTTCTCGTTAATATAGGAAACAACTCTCATACAAGTTTCGTAATGAGGGTTTGCCTCAATACCCGAGTATTCAAACCATTCGAAAGATGAAAGAGCTTTTGCTACTTGGTCATATACACCATTGCTTTTGATGCTTCCCCCACCATAAATGACTAGAACTTTGCTACCAGCGGGTACTTCTTTGCTAAGTTCTTTTATAGTATCTTTTCCGAAGATAATTTTTACAGGATTGACAAATGTGAAATTATTCATATTCTATTTTTTTTTAGCAAAATTAAATGCTTACTTCTTTATGTTCAGGTTATTAATAACCATTTGTATATACTCTTTAGATGCAATCAAAAAGGTCTGTTAACTTTAATCCATTCTCATAATGTTTGCTCCTAATTGATTCAAGCGGACATCAATATTCTGATATCCTCTGTCTATCTGATCAATATTGTGAATCGTGCTTTTACCCTCTGCACACATTGCAGCAATTAATAAGGCAATACCAGCACGAATATCAGGAGATGTCATCGTTGTAGCACGCATGGAACGTCTCCCTGTACCAATAACTGTTGCACGGTGAGGATCGCATAAAATTATTTGAGCACCCATGTCTATTAATTTATCGACAAAGAATAAACGGCTTTCAAACATTTTTTGATGTATCAGTACACTACCTTGTGCTTGTGTAGCTACAACAAGTAATACACTAATAAGGTCGGGAGTTAGTCCCGGCCATGGTGCATCAGCGATAGTTAATATAGAGCCATCAATAAAAGTATCAATTGTATAGTCTTTGTGGCGAGGAATATGTATATCATCACCTCTGCGTTCTAATGTTATTCCTAAACGACGAAATGTATCTGGTATAATACCAAGTTCGTCATATGCAACATCTTTGATAGTAATTTCGGAACCTGTCATAGCAGCCATTCCGATAAAGCTACCGATCTCTATCATATCTGGAAGAATTCTGTGGGTTGTTCCTCCCAGTAACTCTACTCCTTCTATTCTAATCAGATTAGAAGCAATTCCGGTTATTTTTGCACCCATACGATTCAGCATTTTACATAGTTGCTGTAAATAGGGTTCGCATGCTGCGTTGTATATCGTTGTTTCTCCTTCAGCCAATACTGCAGCCATTATTATATTTGCAGTACCTGTAACAGAGGCTTCATCTAAAAGCATATACGCCCCTTTTAATTTGTCGGCAGTGATAAAATATATTTGTTTGTCATTGTCATAATTAAATTCAGCTCCAAGTTTTTGTATTCCTTCAAAATGCGTATCTAAGCGGCGGCGTCCAATTTTATCACCTCCCGGTTTAGGAAGTAAGGCTTTTCCGAAACGGGCTACCAATGGTCCTATAATCATAACGGAACCTCTTAAAGAAGCACTCTTCTTTAAAAATTCAGGACTTTCGAGATATCCTAAATCTACATTGTCAGCTTTAAAAGACCATGTGCTTTCGTTAATGCGTTTAGTTGTAACTCCCATATCTCCCAATAAGGATATAAGGTTATTTACATCTAATATATCAGGGATATTTTCTATAACTACTTCTTCGGGAGTCAATAAGACTGCACAAATAATTTGTAATGCTTCGTTTTTTGCACCTTGTGGTGTGATTTCTCCGTTTAGGCGGCAGCCGCCTTCTATAATAAATGATGCCATGGTATATTTTCTTTGTTAAGTAAAAGTCTTTAATGATATTCTTGCTAAAATAAGAAAAAGGATTGAAACCTTATAATATCCTTACTTCGGGTTCTAAGTTGATGTTAAATTTTTCAGCAACAGCTTGTTGTATTTCTTTCATAAAAACAACAATATCATTGCCGTCTGTCGAACCATAATTTACAATGATAAGTGCTTGTTTAGGATATGTTCCTATCTGTCCTATTTGCTTGCCTTTATATCCAGCCCTGTCTATAAGAAATGCCGCAGACGTTTTGATTAGCCCATTTTGTAATGGGTAAAGCGGTAGATCAGAGTACTCTCTTTGGATATCTTCAGCCATTTCTTTTGTAATATATGGATTTTTAAAAAAACTGCCACAGTTTGGCAATTCTTTTTCATTAGGTAATTTTCTTTGTCTGATACGAATGACTGCATCTCTTACCTCTTTTATTGTTGGCTCGGCTATTTCTTCCAACTCTTTATTGAGGTCTGCATACTTAGGAGTGTAGGTATATGATCGATTTAAGAGAAATACAACGGAAATAATTATATAATTATCTTGTTTTTTAAAAATACTATCCCGATAAGTAAATTCACATTCAGCGTTGGAAAATGAAACAACTTCTAGAGTATCCATATTGAGAGCAATCACTTCATGTATGCAATCTTTGACTTCAGCTCCATATGCTCCTATGTTTTGGACGGGAGAAGCACCTACGGTTCCCGGAATGTAAGATAGATTTTCTAATCCAGCATAGCCTTTATCTACACAATACTCTACTAACTGATCCCAGCCTTCTGAACCCATTACTTCTAGGAAGACATGCTCAGAATCATCAGAGTCGTCCGATATTTCTCTTATTCCTTTGATAATAGGTTTTATAACCAGTCCATCGAAGTTCTTAGTGAAGAATAAATTGCATCCTCCTCCTAATATAAGTTTGGGTTCTTGTGGATGATCACTCAGGCATTGGCGAAGTTGATTAATATCTGTAGGTTCACAAAAGATCTTGGCAAGAGCTTCTGTGCGAAATGAATTGTATGGTTTTAACTGTGTATTGTATTGATACATGTTTCTAGTGAATATGAAAAACTAATATCTTAATTGTTTAGTTAATAGATTATTTTCGGTTTCTTTTTATAACAATTCCTGCGATGCCGAGAACTATAAGACCTCCAATTATCCAAAGTATGATCTCCCAATTATTAATAACAAACTTTATAATAAATATAAGAGCTATAATGACCGCAATTACTCCACATATCAGAAGCCCTCTTTTTATATTTTCCTTATTGGAACTATTTTCGATAACCTCTTTTATCGGACTTTCTTCATTTTTCAGTGTATTGTTTACGGGAGTTACTTCCTCGAAAACAGCATACTCTTTCTCTTCGCTGGAAATAGCAAGTGGTTTAACTTCTTCATAATCGATGTCTTCGGGTAAATAGTGCTCGGGGTCACTTTCTTCTAGAACCGGAATAGTTACTATATTATTACCACCTTTCTCTCCAGCTTTGTCAGAAACATCTGACTCCGATGGAGACGGAGACAGGTGTTCCTGTATATCTTCCAATTCTGTAATATCCTGTTTTATATTACTCCGGGTTTGACTATTAGGGGTATTATTTTCAGACAATCTTATAATTGTATCAACTCGTGATGATGCAATTTTAGTGTCAAAATCATTGTTCTCGATCATTCTCAATAATTCTGATTCTATCGCCGGATACTTTTGTATAAGAGAGCGACAGGCATCAGCAAAATCACGAAAACGATTTATCTTTTCAAGTTTTATCCTCATTTCATCTCCTCCTGAGGTAGATAAATCCAGGATTTTATCGGCAATAGCAGACTTTAGATTGTCCATAACAGTTTTATACTGTGATTATTATTACTATATTAATTGATATTTATATCATCTGTTTGAATACATTTGTTCATAGTACTTTATATAATCGCCTGAGGTAACTTCTTCAACCCATTGCTGATTATCAAGATACCATCGAATTGTTTTTACAATTCCCTTATCAAACATTGTTTCGGGAGTCCATCCTAATTCATTGGAAATTTTTGTCGGGTCAATGGCATATCTTTGATCATGACCTTGACGATCTTTTACGAATATTATCAGATCATTATTTATCCAAGATATATCAATACTTCCATCGGAAAGGACTTCTTTCTTTTTTAGAACCGAGCGATATTTAGGCTCTTTTTCCATAATATCATATATCGTTGATATAACAAGTTTAACAATGTCAATGTTCTTTTTCTCATTGTGTCCACCAATATTATATACTTGGCCAATGCGCCCTTGATTAATAACTATGTCAATTGCTTTACAATGGTCTTCTACATACAACCAATCACGAACATTACTGCCATCACCATATACAGGTAGATTTTTACCTTCGAGAATATTACGAATAATGAGAGGTATAAGTTTTTCTGGAAAATGATATGGACCATAATTATTAGAACAACGGGTGATATTAATTGGCATCTTGTAAGTTTCACCATATGCTTTAACTATCAGGTCACCTCCTGTTTTAGCTGCGCTATATGGCGAATTGGGATCGAGCGGAGTTGTTTCTGTAAAATAACCTTCATCACCTAAAGATCCATATACTTCATCAGTTGATACTTGTAGATATTTTACACCTTCTTTCCATATTGGATAATTATTTTCATCCTTGCCGTTTGTCCAATGTTTTTTTGCTGTATCAAGCAAGTTCTGTGTTCCTAATATATTTGTTTGTAGAAAAATCTGTGGATTTTCTATGCTGCGATCCACATGGCTTTCTGCTGCAAAGTTTACAACATAATCGATTGTGTTTTCGCTGAAAATTTTATCAGTTACGGTATTATTACAGATATCACCTTTTACGAATTTAATTCGTGTATCTTTTAATTCTTCAGATAAAGTTCCCAAATTTCCTGCATAAGTCAGACAATCCAGTATTATAATTTGTATGTCTGAATATTTATTTAGCATATATTTTACAAAGTTGGCTCCAATAAAGCCTGCTCCTCCTGTTACTAAGTAAGTCATTATGTTGTGTAATTTATTTTATTATTTTTTATTTTATACTATCTAATTTTTCATGAACTATAGTATAGTTAAGTTCTTGAAAATACAAATTTATAAATTAATACTGTGTAAATATAGTTAGAGTTTAAATTAAGTATCAATAAGCTTTGTTTCTGGTACTTAACTTAGCTTATTGTACCTTAAATGCTTTAGATACTTTAAATTGTACACCGGCATTATCTCCGATCATGTCGGATTTATCATACGAAAAAGCTCCGGAGAATAACCATCCGCTAAGTTTATCATTGCTATAAGTAGCTTCAAGCATAGTTGAAAACTGATTACGTATACTTCGTGATGGAATTAATGGAGTTCCCCAGCTTTGAGAATATGTGAATAACACTCTGTATTTTAGGTTATTATTTATGTAGCCGGTTATTCCTCCATGAAAAGAGGATAAGCGGGTATTAAAAACGGTAAGAGAACTGTCATTGTTATATATAGGAGATGTTAAGAGAGGGTTTCCCATCACAAACCCATAATTGCTTAACGATATGTAATCAATATGATTGTAGTAGTTGTCGCCTCCGCTAACTTGAACGGGTATTTCTTCACTTTTATCCCATAAAAATGGACCCGATTGATTTTTTGTGTGTAGATATTCAAATAATACCCCTGTTATCCATCCTTTCTTTTTGAGATTTAATTCAATACCGTATAATCCATCAGGAACACTTTTGAAAAATAGACCTGAATGGTCTTCAAAAAAACGCTCAATATAAGCTTTTACTGTGTAGCTTTCTTTTCTATAATTGGTGATAAAATGCAAACTCCCATATACGTTTCCTAATATATTAACCTGATCCGTCATATTAGAATCACTACCACCTGACATTGGAACTAATACTCTGAAGAAATCTTTAAATCTGGCAGGACTATTCCACCAAAATTCATCATTTTTATAAAAATGTCCACCCCATTGGGTATCCATTTCCAGCCCCATGATAAAATTCCATGTTTGATTATTTTCAAATTTCACGAATCCGTATTTTCTATGATAAAGAATCTCTTTTGCATAATTGCCGTCTGCCGCATTATTTAGCTTAAACTTATCATCAATGAATTTTCCGTAAGATATTCCTCCCATTACTTCTAAAAGGCCTTTCGTATAGGGGACAGTTACGAAATCGGGAAGGCTGGCTTCTACCTGAGGAATTGGTCTAGCATTATTCGAAAGTGTCATGCCTCCTGTGCTAAGTAGTTCATTTTTAAATAAAGGAGCGCGTTCTTTAGAACCAATAGATAGTTTTATATTTTTATACGTAAAATCGGCATATAATTGTTGAAAGTGAAAATCAGAGTTTAAATTGTGGGCAGCTATAATGTCCACTCCAAGTTGGAGCTTAAGTTTATCTGCCAGTTTTTTCTTAGCAAAAGTTTGTGCTCTAAGATACCCGCTATTATTTTCTGTGGAGCCCAATCCGTATTGATTGTTGGTAAGCCAGAATGGAGCATTATCTCCACCGGAGAATGTTCCTAAGGTTGCGATATTTACATCTATAGCCATTTTTTCTGATAGATGATTATCAGGTGCTTGTGCAGCACAAATTAAAGAAGAGGTAATAATAAGAAGAAAAACTATCGAATATTGTTTCATGTTTAGCGTATCCTGTTTTCACGAATAAATAAGAGACAAATGTAATAAAAAAAGATAGATCTATAGAGCGAGCTATTTTTTGTTTTCAGAAGTCTAATATTCATATATGAGATGCAATAGATTTTGGGGATTTGTATTCGTTTTTTTATTATATTTGCGACAATTTTTTTACAAGAATAAAGTATTTGCTATGAGCCATAAGTTTACAGAATATAATAATTTCAATTTATCTGAAATAAATAAAGAGATATTAGATAAATGGAATCAGCATAATATATTTCAAAAAAGTTTGGAGATACGCGAAGGTGCTCCAACATTTGTATTTTATGAAGGTCCACCTTCAGCAAATGGTATGCCTGGTATTCATCACGTAATGGCTCGTACTATAAAGGATATCTTTTGTCGATTCAAGACAATGAAAGGTTTTTTGGTGAATCGTAAAGCCGGGTGGGATACTCATGGTTTACCAGTAGAGCTTGGTGTGGAAAAATCTTTGGGAATAACCAAAGAAGATATTGGCAAGAAAATTTCTGTACAAGAGTATAATGATGCTTGCCGTAAGGAAGTAATGAAATACACCAAAGAGTGGGAAGATTTAACCACCAAAATGGGATATTGGGTTGACATGAACGATCCGTATATCACATACGATAATCGTTATATCGAAACTTTGTGGTATTTGCTTAAAGATTTATATGGTAAAGGATATTTGTATAAAGGATATACGATACAACCTTATTCACCTGCAGCTGGTACAGGGCTTAGTTCTCATGAGCTGAATCAACCCGGTACATATCGTGATGTAAAAGATACTACTTGTATTGCTCAATTTAAAGCAATTGATACAAAACCTGAAATGAATGGTTTTGGTACTCCATATTTCTTGGCTTGGACAACTACTCCATGGACTCTTCCTTCAAATACAGCATTAGCTGTAGGTGGGGATATAGAATATGTTGCTGTACAGACATACAACCCATATACAGGAGATAAAATGACTGCTGTTGCAGCAAAATCTCTTGTTGCAAGTTTGTTTAACCCGAAAGCAAGTGATTTAAAGCTCGAAGATTATAAACAAGGTGATAAACTGATACCTTATAAAGTAGTAGGAGAGTGGAAAGGTTCTGAATTATCAGGAATGAAATACGAGCAGCTTATTCCTTGGGTAAACCCGGGAGAAGGTGCTTTTAGAGTAATAACAGGAGACTTTGTTACTACAGAAGATGGTACAGGTATTGTACATATAGCGCCAACTTTTGGTGCGGACGATGCCAAAGTTGCTAAGGTTAACAATGTACCTGCACTAATGTTGATCGATAAAGACGGAAATCTGCGTCCAATGGTTGATCTTACAGGTAAGTATTTTAAATTAGATGATTTGGATGCCGATTATGTAAAGAAATCGGTTAATGTTGATTTATACAAAGAATATGCCGGTCGTTATGTTAAAAATGCTTACGATAATTTTTTGACAGAGGCTGATGCTACATTAGATATAGACATATGTGTAATGCTTAAACAAGAAAATAAAGCATTCCGCATCGAAAAACATGTACATAATTATCCGCATTGCTGGCGTACTGATAAGCCTGTATTGTATTATCCTTTAGATAGTTGGTTTATACGTACAACGGCTTGTAAAGATCAATTGATAGAGCTTAACCAAACGATTAATTGGAAACCACAATCAACAGGTACAGGTCGTTTCGGTAAATGGTTGGAAAACCTGCAAGACTGGAATTTGAGCCGTAGCCGTTACTGGGGTACTCCTTTGCCTATTTGGAGAACAGAAGATGGTAAAGAAGAACTTTGTATCGGTTCAGTTAAAGAACTATATGAAGAGATAGAGAAATCAATCAAGGCAGGATTTATGTCTGAGGAGCCTTGGAGTGGTTTTGAAATAGGTAATTTAGATAAAACAAATTATGAAAAGATAGATCTTCATCGTCCATATGTTGACAATATAATATTAGTATCACCTTCGGGAAAACCAATGAAGCGTGAAACCGATTTGATTGACGTGTGGTTCGATTCGGGAGCTATGCCTTTTGCTCAGGTGTTTTATCCTAATATCAGTGCAGAGGAATTTGAAAAAATATATCCCGCTGATTTCATAGCAGAAGGTGTTGATCAAACCAGAGGGTGGTTCTTTACTATGCACGCTATATCAACCATGATAAATGGACGTGTTGCATTTAAGAATGTTATATCAAACGGTTTAGTTCTTGATAAAAATGGCAACAAAATGTCTAAACGCTTAGGCAATGGAGTTGACCCGTTCGAAACAATAGAAAAATATGGTTCAGACCCACTGCGTTGGTATATGATAACAAACGCATCGCCTTGGGATAATCTGAAATTCGATACTGAGGGTATAGATGAAGTTCGTCGAAAATTTTTCGGAACATTATATAATACTTATTCGTTCTTTGCATTGTATGCAAATGTAGATGACTTTAATAATTCTCAACCACAGATTCCAATAGGAGAGCGTCCCGAGATAGACCGTTGGGTAATATCTCTGCTCAATACGTTGGTGAAAGAAGTGGATGAGTATTACGAAACATATGAGCCAACGAAGGCAGGGCGTGCAATATCTGATTTCGTAAACGACAATCTAAGTAATTGGTACGTTCGTCTAAACAGGAAGCGTTTTTGGGGTGGCAGCATGACGACGGATAAAATGTCAGCATACCAGACTCTTTACACATGTTTAGAGACCGTAGCCAAACTGATGGCTCCGATAGCACCGTTTTATGCAGATAAATTGTATCATGATTTAACTATAGCATGTGGCGGTACAGAGTTATCAGTACATTTAGCTGATTTTCCCAAATACGATACTTTGATTGTTGATAAGGCACTTGAAGAGCGTATGCAGATAGCTCAGAGTATATCATCTATGATATTGGCTTTGAGAAGGAAAGTCAGTATAAAAGTTCGTCAGCCTCTAATGCAGATAATGATTCCTGTATTGGATCAGCATCAACAAGATGCAATTGAAGCTGTGCGTGACCTTATATTAAATGAGGTGAATGTAAAAGAGCTGAAATATGTAGATAACGCTGCTGGTATATTGGTGAAAAAAGTTAAACCTGATTTTAAAAAACTCGGACCACGTTATGGCAAGATAATGAAACAACTTGCTGCTGTAGTTCAATTGATGGATCAAACAGCTATTAATCAGTTAGAATCACAAGGGGCTTATACTTTTGATATTGAAGGACAATCGGCCACAATTGAATTAGCCGACGTTGAAATTATCTCTGAGGATATCGAGGGCTGGTTGGTAGCTAATGAAGGACGCTTGACTGTTGCACTAGATATAACGATTACAGAGGATTTGCGAAAAGAAGGAATTGCCCGCGAATTGGTTAACCGTATACAAAATATTCGAAAATCGAATGGTTTTGATATTGTAGACCGTATAAAGGTGAAAATATCTGATTCGGAAGAAATCAATAATGCAGTTAAGGAATATTATGATTATATTGCAGGACAGGTTCTAGCCGATGAAATTACACTGGAAGCCGATATTGATGGTATGGAAATAGATATGGATGATTTTGTGTTAAACATATCTGTTGATAAAGTATAATACTTAAATTATTATTAAACTCTAAAAGTGAACATTATGGGAGAAAAAACACGATACACAGATGAGGAGTTAGAAGAATTCCGCGATCTGATTTTGGAAAAATTGACAAAAGCTAAAGAAGAATATGAAGGGCTTAAGGCCTCTATTACAAATTCTGATGGCAATGATGTAACAGATACATCTCCAACATTTAAAGTATTAGAAGAAGGTGCTTCTACTTTATCAAAAGAAGAGGCAGGCAGGCTGGCACAACGTCAAATGAAGTTTATCCAGAACTTACAAGCAGCTCTAATTCGTATTGAGAATAAAACATATGGTATTTGTAGGGAAACAGGAAAATTGATCCCTAAAGAGCGTTTGCGTGCCGTACCTCATGCGACTTTAAGTATTGAAGCTAAAAATGGAGGAGTTAAATAATCCTTCGTCTTATTTGTTACTTAAATATTATTAATTAGAATAGTTATAGAGAAAAAGTAGTAAAATTATTTTATAGTTTTACTGCTTTTTCTTCTCATGTTTGTGGTAAGATATCTGACTTTTATTGTTAGGAGCTATACTTATTAAAGCTATTTCGATTAAGTAGGTCTGGGATCTTATTATACTTATATAAAAATTATGCAAAAATTACCAAAAGGGCTAGTTGCCATCTTAGTTGTTCTTCTAGTTATAATCGCAGATCAAGTTCTCAAAATTTGGGTGAAAACTAATATGGCTCTCTATGAAAGTATAGATATCGCAAGTTGGTTCAAGATTTACTTTGTTGAAAACAATGGCATGGCCTTTGGGATAGAGGTTATAGGTAAATTATTCTTATCACTCTTTCGTATTGTTGCCGTTGGCTTTATTGGTTATTATTTATACCTTTTGGTGAAAAAGCATTACCCAAATGGCTATATTGCTTGTATAGCTTTAATCTTGGCGGGAGCCTTGGGTAATATAATTGACAGTGTATTTTATGGAGAAATATTTACAGCCAGTTATCCGGGGCGTGTAGCATCTTTAGTCCCTTTTGGAGAGGGGTATTCTAGTATGTTGCATGGTAAGGTTGTAGATATGTTTTATTTTCCCTTGATACAAGGTGTATTTCCCGAATGGGTACCCGGTTGGGGTGGAGAGGATTTTATATTTTTTCGTCCTATCTTTAACTTAGCAGATGCAGCCATAACGGTAGGTATTGTATTACTATTGATATTTTATCGAAAAACTTTACTAGAAACAATGCAGAAACCTGGGGACGAGGCATGAAGAAGCGTGCACTAACATATTATTTATTATCTTTTATTATTGGCTCGACAGGAATTACTTCTTGTAGTGGTGATAGAGACAGATTGTCTCGTGATAAAATGGTCGAAGTTTTACATGATATTCAATTAGCTGAAGCCGTTTACCAGACTCGATTCAATGACTTTAGAGATAAGGAACAAAAAGATGCTTTGATACAGGGTGTTTTAGAAAAGCATGGCATAACTCAGGCTGAATTAGACTCTTCTCTGGTATGGTATGCTGATAATGCCGAAATTTATATGAGAGTAAATGATTCTGTGATTTCGTCATTAAGAGAAGGATTGGTGAAAATAGAAAAATTACTGCCAAAAGGATTAGATGCGTCTAAAGCAAATAATTCGATCTTACCGACTTATTATTATTTATCAGGAGATATACCTACATTAACTTTCAACATAGATTCTACACAAGTTAATAACTATCCTAAATTTTCTCTGGATTTCAATACTCTTGGTTTTCAAGGACGGATGAAAGGTGAGTTCGAAGTGTGGTTTGAATATGCAGATACAACAATTATCCAAAATCAATCATTAAATAGAGATGATCATTTTAAAGTTTTGGGGTCTGCCGATACATTACCACTAAAAAACATTTCAGGCTATTTTCATATTGATTCCCGCGAAGTACTTAATAATAAAGTGTTACTTTATAATATAGTTCTGAAAAATATTGAAAGCTCTAAAGATAGTACAATAACAAATGGAGATACACAACCAGTTAAATAATCATTTACCTGGTTTATAAGAGAAAAGAATCTTTTCTTTCTTATAAGAATATACTTTGAAGTTAATTTGGAGCTCTATTATATAAGAAGATTGCTATACCAATAAATATTACATTAGGAATCCAAGCTGCAATTAAAGGGCTAACTAAACCAGATACTGCGAATGTAGAGCTCAGGGTCATAAAAAGTATATAAGACACGCTTAGCAGTAATCCTATGCCTATATTCAAGCCCATACCTCCTTTTACTTTACGGGATGATAGTGAAGCACCGATAACAGTCAGTATAAATGCGGATGCTATAGATGCAAATCGTTTGTGATATTCTATTTCGAATGATTGTATATTGCCAATGCCTCTATCTTTTTGTCGTTGTATATGTTTATGAAGAGCAGGAGTTGTCATTTGCTCGAAATCGTTACTCGAAATAAGAAAATCACTAGGAACAATTGTAAGTATAGTATCTTTCTGACTGCCGGTTGTGATGTGTTCTCTCATTCCGTCAAAATCACGAATTGAATAATCGTATACAGTCCAGTTGTAAAGTGAATCATATTGAATACGATTAGCAGTCAGTCGAGAGACTAGTTCCTGTCCTTCAAATTTATCCAATGAAAAATAGAATCCCATTTTATCATTATTATCATACCTGTTAAAGTAAGCTATAACACCGGGCTCTATCTGTATCTGTATGCGCTCGGCATAAGTGACAGCTTTGTTCTTGATATACTTATTCTGAAAATTGATTCTTACAACATTTGCAGGAGGAATAATAAAGCTTGTTAGAATAAAACTTATTATAGCGATAATACCGGCAGATATCATGTATGGTTTCATTAGTCTTTTGAAACTCATACCCGAAGCAAGCATAGCTATAATTTCAGAATTGTCGGCAAGTTTTGATGTAAAGAATATAACTGAAATAAATACAAATAATGCACTGAAAAGATTTACATAATAGGGTATAAAATTCAGATAGTAGCTGAATATAATAGCTTTTACCGGTGCATCATTTTTGAGAAACTTATCAAGTTGCTCATTAAAGTCAAATACTACAGCAATTGAAATAATAAGAATAATAGAGAATACATATGTTCCCAGAAAGTTCTTAATTATATACTTGTCTAAAATCGTAAGCATTAACTAAAGTGTTATATTCGTCGTGTAACATCTTCTATAATTGAGGCTTTCCATATTGTGAAATCGCCTGCAATAATATGTTTGCGAGCTTCTTTCACGAGCCATAAATAAAAAGCTAAGTTATGTATAGATGCAATTTGTAAAGCAAGAATTTCGTTAACAATAAATAAATGCCTTAAATATGCTTTGCTATATAGTGTATCTACAAATGATGTACCTTCTGTATCTATGGGAGAAAAATCATTAGCCCATTTCTTATTCTTCATATTTAGAATACCATAGCGAGTAAATAATTGTCCGTTACGGCCATTTCTTGTAGGCATAATGCAGTCAAACATATCTACTCCACGTTCAATAGCTTCTAATATATTAGCCGGTGTGCCAACTCCCATCAAATAGCGAGGTTTGTCTTGGGGCAAAATTTCGTTGACAATTTCAATCATCTCATACATTTTTTCTGTAGGTTCTCCTACAGCTAATCCTCCAATAGCATTGCCTTCAGCCTCTTTGGAAGCCACATTTTCAGCAGCCCGCTTTCTTAGATCAGGATATACACAACCTTGTACAATAGGGAACAATGCTTGTTTGTATCCATAGGTACATTCAGTTTCATTAAATCTGGTTATGCATCGATCCAGCCATCTTTCTGTTAATTCCAATGATTTTTTTGCATAGCCATATTCAGCATCTCCGGGAGTACATTCATCAAAAGCCATCATAATATCTGCTCCAATGGTTCTCTCTATATCCATAACACGCTCGGGAGTGAACATGTGTTTAGAGCCATCTATGTGAGATCGGAAAATGGCTCCTTCTTCTGTCAGCTTTCTGTTATGGGCTAAAGAAAATACCTGAAAACCACCGCTATCAGTAAGAATTGGTTTATTCCAGCTGTTAAATTTATGAAGACCGCCTGCTTGCTCTAGTATTTCTAAGCCCGGACGTAGGTATAAATGATAGGTATTACCCAAAATGATCTGAGCCTTAATATCATTTTCGAGTTCGGGCATGTGTACTGCTTTTACTGCTCCTTGAGTACCTACAGGCATAAAAATCGGAGTTTCAATCTGTCCATGATCAGTTGTTATAAGACCGGCACGAGCTTTAGACTGAACATCTGTATGTTGAAGTTCAAATTTCATTTTTAATTTTCCGAATTATCATTATTTATTAGAAGAAGATTCTTCGGTCTCATTTTCCAGATCAACTAATTGTACCAATACAATTGAGGTCTTATTTTTCTTTAAGACTGAAAATTCATAGCCTTCGGCTTGTAACTTGTCGTGAGTGTTAGGAATTCTACCGAACTTATCAATTAAATACCCGGCTAGGGTGTCATATTGTTTTGCTTTGTCGATAGAGTGAGGTAATTGATTATTAATATCACTTATAGCAGCAGTGGCTATTACAGAGTAAATATTGTCGGATACTTTCTCAACAAACGGTATTTCATTGTCATACTCGTCTTGTATTTCACCAACTAATTCTTCCAGAATATCCTCCATTGTTATAATACCTTCAATACCACCATATTCATTGAGTACCATGGCTATTTGCTGGTGTTTTATCTGAAATTCTTTTAGTATTTGTCCAATGCGTTTAGTTTCAGGAACAAAGGATACAGGTCTTACAATCGGGCGAATATCAACTTCTCCGTTTTGACGCATTTTCTTTAGAATATCTTTGAGGTGGACTATACCAATAATATTGTCGATGCTATCTTCATAACAAGGAATACGAGAAAATCCATCTTCAATTACAGTTTCCAGTGTTTCAGAGTCATAATCATTAACATCAATAGCTAAAACTTGTGTACGAGGAACCATAACTTGTCTGGCAGTACGTTCCGAGAAGTCAAAAGCATTTTTAATAATGTCATAATTTGAATCTTCGATATTACCACTTTCGCGTACTTGATCAACAAGGTATTTCAATTCGTCGCTACTGTAAGATTCGGCTTCAGAAGCTGTATGGAGTCCAAACATTTTAAGTATTAGGTTTGCGAATCCGTTTAGCAACCATATAAAAGGACGGCATATCCAATAGAAGCCTTGTAATGGATAAGAAACAAATAAAGTTGTTTGTTCGGGTCTTAATATAGCCAATGATTTTGGTGCAAGTTCTCCAAATACAATGTGAAGAATTGTAATTATTAAGAAAGCTACAGGAAGTGCTATACCATGTGCTAATTCAGGGCTTACATTAACCCCGATAAGCTCCATGAAGCTAATTATCATTTTCGAAACCACAGGCTCTCCAATCCATCCTAAGGCAAGACTGGATAGTGTAATCCCTAGTTGTGTTGCAGCCAGATATGCATCTAAGTGGCTAACTATATGCTTTGAAAGAATTGCAAAACGATTTCCTTCTTGTGCCTTAAGCTCTAATTGCGAGCTTCTTACCTTGACAATAGCAAATTCGGCAGCCACAAAAAAACCATTGAAGAAAACGAAAAGAAGAGTAATAAGAATATTAGATATCATATATCTATTAAAATGATGATATTACAAAGATAATACAATTGTGGTTTCACCAAAAGGATTAATTATATTTTCAGATTAATATTTTGCTTTACCTGTTATATGTTTGATTTTAATTTTGAATGTTAATGTACGATTCCACGATTTATCCATGTATTGTTCTGCAATTTCTTCAAAACCTGTAGAATATTTTTTTACCAAAAGGCGGAGAGCTTTCCTTTTCTCATCATCAGGAAGATCTGTGATGGCATCACCAAAGGTAATAACACTTTCGTAAAGAGTCGTAAACTGGTTCGCGATAGGATGTGTTTTTCCTACTACACAAAAAGAAACTTTATTATTACGACCTATTTCATCAAGTTTTTGTCCTTCTGGAGCACAGTGAAAGTAAAGCGAATTGCTTTCTTCTTCATAAGCATAACTGATAGGTATACCATATGCATACCCGTTTTCGGAAGTTCCTAATGAAAGAAATCCATATTCTGAATTTATTAATAGTTCCGTAATTCGCTCTCCTTCTAATACTCGGTTTTGTCGTCTTACTTCTCGAAACATAATTAATACAACTGTTTTATTACATCAACTTTTAAACCATCAATTTTACCATTGATCGCTTTCTTAAATTTATCGAAATGAATACTTGCATTATGCAGATCAATAGCTTCTTGTGATTTCCATACTTCTAGAATTGTATATTCCAAAGGAGTTGTTATGTTTTTATGTAAATTATATGAGATATTACCTTCTTCTTTTCGTGTAGCATCTACAACATTATGAAGTGCGGTTAGTACTTCTTTTTCATATTCTGCTTTTACTATGATAGTTGCTACAATTTTTAATTCAGTCATTTGCGATTCTATTTATGATATAAGTTTTTCTCTTTTGCTTGGTCTGTCTATGTAAAGATATATGAACAGGCCGAGTAATGAAACAGCAGATAAAATTAAAGAAAACCATTGGATAAATGTTCCATTAAATAAGACTTGGACTTTTCCTGATTCAGGAACTGTTATTTCAACCAATCCTTCTTTACTTTGTGCAACACTTATGTTTTTCCCATCCAAAGTTGCTTTATATCCTTTATAATAGATTAAGGGGAGAACTATTTTATCTTGTTGTTGAGTTTTAATATCAAATTTCAATTTAGCATTGTATCTTTCCATATTAAATATTATACTAGTCGTATCTAGTGTTTCTATGGATTGACCTCTGTCTACTATAAACTGAATTCGATATCTTATATCTTCGGTTTCAGTAAAAGGTATTCTACTAGGTAAGTATTCGGCACCTACTATTTCTAAATCATCCAGATTATAGTCTCCGGTATTGCTTATTTTATAGGTATTGTAACCTTGATAAACACCACCTGTTGTTTTTAAACAAAGTGTGACTCCTGCAATTATTAAGCATATTAGTAATAGAACACGATTTGTTTGCCTACCAACTATAGCCATGTATATGGCTCCTGAAAAAGCTAATAAGAAGCTAGCCGGTTGTAAAAGCCTAAAAGGAAATTGTAAGATTGCTAACTTATTGAAGGGGAAAGTATACCATGGGAATTGGTCTGATACAGCAAAAATAAGAATGAATCCAAATATCATTGATATATCTGCAAACTTCAAATAAGGATGCTTTCCTTTTATAGCAATGCGGAACAAGAGCGGTATCATTAATAATATACCAATTGTTTCTATTCTTAGTTTTTGATCGGTCAATCCACTAAACATACCCCATAAAATACGACGTACAGCGTAAGATTGAGGACCTATTTCGTCAGCTAACGGATGAGTCTGAAAATAAAACGAATTATCTTTTAACTGTTCAAACATAGGAAAAAGAAAGAATGAAGAGAGTAGGAGAGAGACTACTCCGGCAATCCCCAAATAAATGAGTCTCGATGGTGTTTTAATAATAGCTTTATAGCAGATTATTAAGATAATACAGACTATTAAAAATATTAAGAAGGCTGATAATAAGTGGGTATATATCAAACAAGTAAAACCAATAGCTATAATATGCCATTTATGTTTGTAATCACCATAAATAATTTCATATAATCCCCAAAAGACAATTGGTAGAAAGGTGAATGATATATATTCACCTAATGCTCCTCTATATGAAAAATCGATAATACGATATATTGCAAATGTGTATAATAAGGAAAATAGAAAAGCAATAATATTATCTTTTGTTACTTTGCGTATACAGAAATAGGAGAGAATACCGCAAAGAACAGTATGTGTAAATATAATAAGTTTATAAGATGATGCTAAACCTATTGAAGGAATAAAAAGGGCAAAAGGGATAAGCATGAAATCCGGATAAAATAAATTAGCCGCATATCCATATTCATTTAGAGTATGAGTATTTATATAAAATGGAAACATCCCGAATTCTATAGATTGGAAGATAGCATAGAATCTGTTAGCATGAAACATAAGGTCGGTACCGCCTGCGGTAACTGTTTCATCAGGAAAATACCAGGCCATCATAAGTATTGATAATATAAATAGAATAACAATAAACAGTGCAAACTGGTATCGCTGGTTACTACTTATAAAATCATATGTTTTACTATAGAAGTTTAAAATATTATTTTTTAATCGAAAGAGGTTCATTTAGATTTAGTAGAATGTTTTATATAGGCAATTATTTCTTGAGTATGAAGAATGGCTTCTTTCTCAATTGTTGAACTTAATTTATCTAATTCATTAAAATGGGGATCTTCGACTAGCACTGCCTCTAAAACGGAATATTTAGGCATGGTCGTTTGATTTTTATTCCATTGACTTGTTTTTAATATGTTCCAATATTTTTTTTGAATTTGTACATTTTGTCCCATCAACCAGAGCTCAAATCTAACTTTTTTATGATTTAGTACAATTCCAAATCTCAGTTTTTCGTCTCTTAGAAAGTCATTAAAAAAAGGAAAATAAGTAAAATCCATGTAACCGGGCGAAATATTTCCAAAATAAAATTTATCAGATAATTTTTTTGAAAAATTTGACTTTAATACCATTACATATTTTAGTAGCCCTTTGTAGGCTCTCTGGATATCCTCTTTCTTTAATTCTTCTTTATAAACAGCAATATAGTCACTAAAGTTTTTCATTCTTCACAAAGCTAAAATATCAATAGAAACTACTGTTTATAATTTTGTTTGTTTTTATTTTATTGCCACTCAAATTTATAGATTCTGAAACTAAACCTATAACAAAGCTATTGGAATAATTGTGTGTTTGCAAATTATGTATTCTGGTTTGATAATATGCACCTAAATACCCTACACGTAGTGATATTTTTGAGATTGGAATGTCTGCCGTAAAATAAGTTCGCAAACCCCGTTGATTATGTAGAGATGCAAAATTAAGAACATCGACACTATTTCCTAAAGAGATTTCGTAATAAGATTGTCCATAATGTGGAGAGAATAAAATACCCATTACCGGTGTATCCAATTGACCTCGGAACGTAATCTGCTTCCAATTATAAAACGCGATTGCCGATAGCTGTATATTACTATATGCACGGGCTGAAGCCGGATTGTTTGAATTTCGTTGATTATATAAAACACCGCCCGAAATATTCCATAAAGCTCCTGCTGAGAGTCTAAACTTGTCGGTCTTTACAAGATTATAATGTCCGCCAAGACTGTATCCTAATAATACAGAATATTGAGTAGCATTTCCGGCAGGATTATCAGTTTTAGTTATCTCAAGATCTATAAGTTGCTGCCTTGTGAATTTATTATTAAACCAGGATGTTTTACGCATCCGTTCGTTAAATATATGAAGTGATGTACCCTTGTATTTTAGAGGAGACAGATAGGTGTCGTACAGGTTACTATTACCAATTCCTATGAGAGTTGCACTATTAGTTGAAGTGATCTTGTCTTCACTTTGTGCATATAACGAATTGGAGCTTAATAAGCAAACAGCCAGACAAAGGCTTGAAAAGATCCGATATATACTCATAGTGTGACATTTTAAGGTTTTAGACTAATTACTGTTTTTTGTAAGTATTAAATGTATAATAACCCAAGTAATATAGAGCATCATTGAATATCAATCGGTGTTATAGAATTTACTCAAAATCAATTTTCTTCTGTCCGGTTATTTCGTCAATTACGTCAGTACTGGATGAATCTTCATCATCAATTTCTACAGCAAAAGATTCTTCTTGTTCATCCTCTTGTCTCTCGGGGAATCGGGTAGGTTCTAATTCTCTTACTTTACTGATTTCATAAGTTGAAATTCGTTTTCCTTTAGCCTTAAAACTTTTTTCAGATATAAATTCCTCTGCATCAATAGTCAAAGTACCTCTGTAACTATCATTTCCTCCAAATACAACTTCTATACGTGGATAAACAATATCAGTCAATATATATAACTTGGAAGCATTGTTGTCTCCTAAGAAATTTTGAGTCTTAGAAGAAGCCTCAAGTGAAAATCGCTTTAGATACATATAATCCTGATCTGCATCGAATAAGACAGCTGTCCAGATTTTATTTGCATCAAATTTCTCAATCTTAAGAATACCACTGTCATAGTGATTACTTAAATCGAAATTTGTTGTGTAAAAATCTCCGTTCTCTTTTACAACAAGAATTTGATCATCACTTTGGAATTCTCCTAAATAGTTACCTCTCTCATCATAATTGAGACGTAAGACATCGGGATCAAACCAAACTTTTCGTCCCCCAAGTGTCGATTTTCCTTTTTGTTTTAAAGTTATCTTATGAACGTCAGCTTTAGTTAATAGATTTCCCATTGATTGGCGTCCTTTAATGGCTATTTGGCTAAAGTCTTTTTCGAACAGTTGTACTTTTTGTCGTGCTTTTGGCTTCAATAATACTCTTACAGTTTCGGCTTCACCATTAGGGTTTGCACTAAAATACACTATACGAGAACCGTCGTCACCCAAGGTTACATCGTATTCCTTGTCGCGGGTAACTCCTGTAACGGCAAAGCGTTTTATGTAGTGAGGTCCTAACTTCCCTTGTCTGTATATGGCATTATATATGGTTCGTTTATCATTTTTCTTGAAAACGTTAACATACAGTACATTTTTGCCGACAAACATTTTGTCGCTTACTTTTACAACCTTATATTTTCCGTCTTTGAAGAAAATTATAACATCATCAATATCAGAACAATTGCATATGAATTCATCTTTCTTTAGGGAAGTACCGATAAATCCTTCTTCACGATTAATGTATAATTTTTCGTTTGCTTCTACGACTTTAGAGGCTTCGATAGTGTCAAAGTTGCGGATCTCAGTCATACGTGGGTAATTTTTCCCGTATTTCTCTTTAAGCATCGCAAACCATGCTATTGTATAATCAACTATATTTGTCAGATTATGTTCAATTTCTTCTATCTCCGATTTGTATTTGGCAATAAGTTCATCAGCTTTGTCTGAATTAAATTTGAGGATACGTCCCATCTTGATTTCCATTAGTTTAAGAATATCTTCACGGGTGACTTCTCTAACAAATAGTTTTGTAAAAGGAATTAGTCGCTTGCTGATGTGCTCTACTGCAGCATCCATATCAACAGACTCTTCAAAACCTTTATCCTTGTAAATACGCTCTTCAATGAAAATTTTCTCAAGAGAGGAGAAGTGTAATGCTTCTTCCAGTTCTCCTTTATGTATTTCCAGTTCCCAACGCAGCAAGTTCAGCGTATTATCTGTATTATCTTTAAGAATAGAACTTACTGTAAGGAAATGAGGCTTATTATCTGAGATAACACAACAGTTAGGAGATATGCTTATTTCGCAATCGGTAAAAGCATATAAAGCATCAATTGTTTTATCAGATGATACTCCTGCTGCCAGATGTATATGTATTTCGACATTTAAAGCTGTTATGTCATCGACTTTCCGAATTTTGATTTTACCCTTGTCGTTTGCTTTAAGGATAGATTCAACGACAGAAGATGTTGTTCTTCCATAAGGGATATCTGTAATAACAAGCGTCTTATTATCAAGTTTTGATATCTTGGCTCTCACTTTTACAGCTCCACCCCTTTCACCGTCATTGTATCGACTAACGTCAATATATCCACCTGTTTGAAAGTCAGGATATAGGGTGAAATTTTCTCCCTTTAAACAGGCGATGGATGCGTCGCAGAGCTCATTAAAGTTATGAGGTAGTATTTTCGAAGATAAACCTACTGCAATACCTTCTACTCCCTGTGCAAGTAAAAGTGGAAATTTAACAGGTAGTGTTATAGGTTCTTTATTTCGTCCATCGTATGATGGTTTCCATTCGGTTGTTTTATTATTAAAAGCAATTTCAATTGCAAACTTTGATAAGCGAGCTTCAATATAACGAGGTGCGGCAGCACCGTCACCTGTTAAAATATTTCCCCAGTTACCTTGACAATCAATAAGTAAATCTTTTTGCCCAAGTTGAACTAATGCATCTCCAATTGATGCATCTCCATGAGGGTGAAATTGCATGGTATGCCCAATCACATTCGCCACTTTGTTATAACGCCCATCATCCATTCTTTTCATCGAATGAAGAATACGTCGTTGTACGGGTTTTAATCCATCGGCAATATGTGGAACAGCCCTTTCAAGTATTACATATGAGGCATAATCTAAAAACCAATTCTGATACATTCCAGACAGGTGTAGTTGATTTTCACCGTCTTTCACCGGAATTTTATATTCTGATCGGGACGATGTCTCATTTACATCTTCCGATTCATTATCAGTAGATGGTTCGTCTATTAAATTCGGGTCATTTTCATCAATAATATCTTCTGGAAACATATGCGAAGCTTGGTAAACTAAATCTTAATAAAATAAAAAAGCATTCAAAGATAACTTTTTTTCGGGGCATTTACAAACAGAAATAAACTCATTATTTTATTCCTAATTTTTCAGTGAAATTATTTCTTCATAGAGAATTTCATCATCAAAGAAAAAATGATAATAGTAGGTTTTAAACGAAATAAGACGGGTAAATTTTCTTTTTTATATAGAAAATTGAAACATTTTATCATCAATCTGTTTTTTCGTATATATTGTATCTCGGTAATAGCTTTTTTGAGGGGGAATAAAAGTATAGCTTGCCTGGATCCTGTATACAATGACTTGAGGGCATGTTCGGATAAAAACGACAGGCATTTATATTCTTGAATGTCATTATTCTTCAGAAAACTATATAATTCTTCGAAAAAAGAGATTCTGTTTTTTATGGATCTATAATCATAGATCTTCCCTGTATTTGTTGTATGAAAAACATGATAATATAAATATCCGGGTACAATTCCTAATTTATAGACATTATGGTAAACATCCAAAAAGAAGAGGCTGTCTTCGGAGCATATTAATCTTGAATCTAAGAATGATATATTGTGGCGTTTTAAAAAATCAAAATTGTATATATGATTCCATATAACGCATGAAATGTTGCCATTACTCACGTTCTCATATATCCACTCTTTGTCTGGTATTTCAGAGGGAGGGGTAGGGTAGTTGTATTTCTCTAATTTATTTTCATTTGTATAAATACATGAAAAATTACACCTTACAACATCTAATTGTTCTGATTCGGCTTTTTTATATAACGATTCGTACATATTAGGTTCTGAGTAATCGTCATGGTCATGAAATCCTATATATTTTCCGCGAGCTATGGTCATGCCTCTATTTCTACTCAATCCTGTATGTAGATTTTCTTCGTTATATATCAGCTTAATGCGATTATCTAAAGAAGAATAAGACTCTGCAACTTTATCACTTCCATCTGTTGGACAATCAAGCACGAGAATAATTTCGATTTCTTTTAATGTCTGGTTGATTAGAGAATCCAAACATTTGTCAAAATAACATCCGGCATTGTATACCGGAACAATAATACTAACTTTAGGTAAATTCATCTTAGATTTCTCAATTGAATAATAAAATAGGTTTGGCATAATCGAAATTATAACAAAAATACTAGGAGTATTTAACTAACCAATAAATAAAATGGATATTTTATTCTTTGTTTTGAATAAAAAGAGACAGAAGTTTCTTAAGCTTACTTAAAGATCGAAGGTGAGGGAGAAGATACACTTTTGGGAGTGGTTATAGTCGATATTCAACTATAAAGAAATTGATAGGTTTAAATTATCCTTGAAAAACTTTATAAACCAAACAAAATATTTTACTTTTGTGAGTCTCTTTTCGATATATAAGTGAGTCACTTTCAGGTAGAATAAGTATTTATCTATATATTAATAGATTTTATATATCGAAAGCCGTTCATTGTCAATCGAATAAACTATATACTAAAACATTATTTATAACCATGGCAAATTTAAAAGAAAAGCTTTTTACAGATTTTCCAGCCATATCTACAGAAGAGTGGATGGCAAAAATCACTGCTGATCTGAAAGGCGCTGATTTCGAAAAAAAACTTGTTTGGAAAACAGACGAGGGTTTTAAAGTAAATCCTTTTTACAGAAATGAAAACATTGAAGGACTTAAAACAGTAGATGTTTTACCTGGAGAATTTCCTTATGTGAGAGGTACAAAAAAAGATAACGACTGGTATGTTCGTCAAGACATTACTGTGGTTGATTTTAAAGCAGCTAACGCAAAAGCATTAGAGGTTTTAAATAAAGGAATTACTTCTCTTGGATTTATTATCAAAGGTGATGATGTGAATGCTGAAAACATCAAAACTCTATTGAATGATATTTGTCCGGAGGCTGTTGAATTGAACTTTTCAACTTGTCACAGAAAATCTTTAGAGCTAGTAAAGATTTTGGCCGACTATCTAAAATCGAAAGATGTAGATTTATTGAAATGCTTCGGTTCTGTAAATTATGATCCATTCAAAACTATTTTGAAAAAAGGTGTTGATAATGCTGGATGGGTAAAACAAGCTGCCGAAATAGTAACTGCTGCTGCTACACTTCCTCGTTTCAGGGTGCTGAACGTAAATGCTAATAAACTTAATAATGCGGGAGCATATATTTACCAAGAACTAGGATATGCTTTAGCAAACGGAAACGAAATTCTAAGTAAATTAGTTGAAGCAGGGTTAGACACAGCATTGGTTGCCAAGAAAATCAAATTCAACTTTGGTATTGGTGCTAATTATTTCATGGAAATAGCTAAGTTCAGAGCTGCACGTTGGTTGTGGGCTGAAATTGTAGCTGCATACAATCCATTATGTAAGCATGAATGTCCTAATAAATCGGAAGATGGAATTTGTCGTTGTGCATCTAAAATATATATGCATGCTGAAACATCTACTTATAATATGACTGTTTTTGATGCTCATGTAAACTTACTTCGTTCTCAGACTGAAGCTATGTCAGCATCTATTGCAGGAGTAAATTCTTTGACTGTATTACCTTTTGATGAGCCATTTAAAGACTCAGATAATTTTTCAGAAAGAATTGCTCGTAATCAACAATTATTGTTGAAAGAAGAGTGTCATTTTGATAAAATTACAGACCCTTCTGCCGGTTCATATTATATTGAAAATTTAACTGTATCTATAGCTGATCAGGCTTGGAAATTGTTTCTGGAAATAGATCAGAACGGTTTTTACGAAGCTCTTAAAGCCGGTGTTGTACAAGGTGCAATTAAGGCATCTTCTGATAATCGCTTTAAATCATTAGCTACACGCCGTGAGATTCTGTTGGGAACTAATCAGTATCCAAATTTCTCCGAAACTGCAGGTAATAAAATTGTTAAAGATGGTTGTAGTTGTGGCTGTTCAACAGATAGCTCTGCTGCTCAATTCCAACCACTTCCTAATACTCGTTTAGCTGCAGATTTTGAAAAATTACGTCTTGCTACCGAGAAATCAGGTAAAACTCCGGTTGTATTTATGCTTACAATTGGTAGTTTGGCAATGCGCTTGGCTCGTTCTCAGTTCTCTAGTAACTTCTTTGCTTGTGCAGGTTATAAAGTAATTGATAACTTAGGGTTTCAAACTGTAGAAGAAGGGGTGAAAGCTGCACGTGAGAAGAAAGCAGACATCATAGTGCTTTGTTCTAGTGATGATGAATATGCAACTTTGGCTCCAGAGGCTTATAACTTGGTGAAAGGTAAAGAACAGTTTGTAGTTGCAGGTGCTCCTGCATGTACGGATGACCTGAAAGCTATAGGCATTGAAAACTTCGTTAACGTTAAGAGCAATGTTCTTGAGACATTGAAGAAATTTAACGCTGTATTAGGAATCAATTAATGCTAAAGAAGGAAAATAATGAAACCAAATTTTAAAAATATAGATATTAAAAATGCAGGTTTTGCAACCAATAATGTTGCAGAATGGTCTGCAGCTAATGGGAATACAGCAGACTGGGTTACTCCAGAATTAATTCCTGTGAAACCAGTTTATACAAAAGAAGACTTGGAAGGAATGGAGCATTTGAACTATGCTTCGGGATTACCTCCATTTGTTCGTGGACCATACTCTGGTATGTATGCAATGCGTCCTTGGACTATCCGCCAATATGCAGGTTTTTCTACAGCAAGTGAATCAAATGCTTTTTACCGTCGTAACCTAGCCTCAGGTCAAAAAGGACTTTCTGTTGCTTTTGACTTAGCTACTCACCGTGGATATGATGCTGATCATCCTCGTGTAGTAGGTGATGTTGGGAAAGCTGGGGTTTCTATCTGTTCGGTTGAAGATATGAAAGTATTGTTTGATGGTATTCCATTGAATCAAATGTCTGTATCTATGACTATGAATGGTGCAGTTCTTCCTGTATTGGCTTTCTATATCAATGCCGGATTGGAGCAAGGTGCTAAACTGGAAGAAATGGCAGGTACTATTCAAAATGATATTTTGAAAGAATTCATGGTGCGTAATACATATATTTATCCACCTGCATTCTCTATGAAAATCATAGCTGATATATTTGAATATACATCTCAAAAGATGCCTAAGTTCAATTCTATATCTATTTCTGGATATCACATGCAAGAAGCAGGTGCTACCGCCGATATCGAATTGGCTTATACTTTAGCTGATGGTATGGAATATCTGCGTGCTGGTATCAATGCAGGTATTGATGTTGATGCTTTTGCTCCTCGTTTATCGTTCTTTTGGGCAATTGGTATGAATCACTTCATGGAAATTGCTAAGATGCGTGCAGGTCGTTTGTTATGGGCTAAGATTGTTAAGAGTTTTGGTGCTAAAAACCCAAAATCGTTGGCACTTCGTACCCACTCTCAAACATCAGGATGGTCATTGACTGAGCAAGATCCATTTAATAATATTGGACGTACTTGTATCGAGGCTATGGCTGCTGCGTTGGGGCATACACAATCACTTCACACGAATGCTTTGGATGAAGCTATTGCATTGCCAACAGATTTTTCGGCTCGTATTGCTCGTAATACTCAAATCTACATACAAGAAGAAACTCAAATTTGTAAAGAAATCGACCCTTGGGCTGGTTCCTATTATGTTGAGACTTTAACTAATGAATTGGTTCACAAAGCATGGGATCTGATTCAAGAAGTTGAGAAATTAGGCGGGATGGCTAAAGCTATCGAAACAGGTCTTCCTAAGATGCGTATCGAAGAAGCTGCTGCTCGTACCCAAGCTAAGATTGACTCTCAACAACAAACTATCATTGGTGTTAATAAATATCGCCTTGAAAAAGAAGATCCTATTGATATTCTTGATGTTGACAATACCGAAGTACGTCGTCAACAGATAGAGCGTTTGAACGAATTGAAATCAAAACGAGATAATGCTGCCGTTGAAAAAGCTCTTGCTGCAATTACCGAATGTGTAAAAACCGGGAAGGGAAACTTGCTTGAGTTAGCAGTAGAAGCTGCTCGTCTTCGTGCAACATTGGGTGAAATTTCGGATGCTTGTGAAGAAGTAGTAGGTCGTTATAAAGCTGTAATTAGAACTATATCAGGTGTGTATTCATCAGAAACTAAAAAAGATCCAACGTTCCAAGAAGCTTGTGAACTAGTAGAAAAATTTGCGAAGAAGGAAGGTCGTCAACCTCGTATCATGATTGCAAAGATGGGACAAGACGGCCACGATCGTGGAGCAAAAGTGGTTGCAACAGGTTATGCAGACTGTGGCTTTGATGTAGATATGGGACCTTTGTTCCAAACTCCCGAAGAGGCTGCCCGTCAAGCTGTAGAAAATGACGTAAATGTTCTTGGAGTATCTTCTCTTGCTGCAGGTCATAAGACTCTTATTCCACAGGTAATGGAAGAACTTAAGAAATTGGGTCGTGAGGATATTATTGTAATTGCAGGTGGGGTTATTCCTGCTCAAGATTATGATTTCCTTTATAAAGCTGGTGTAGCTGCTATCTTTGGACCTGGAACTTCTGTTGCTAAGGCTGCTGTTCAAATGATGGAAATACTATTGGCAGATTAATCTGTATAGATTTTATAATATTAAAAGTCGCTCTCAATAATGAGAGCGACTTTTTTTCTTTTCTATAAAATTTTTTTATGTATAAAAATAGAAAAGAGTTTTTTTGATGTGGATAATGAAAAAGTTATAGATAATAACAACTAGTCTATCTCTTTATAAACTTTCTTCTGTCAAAAGTTTTAGTTTGTCTGTTATAAGAATAGATATTTAGCATCTTTTATTAGCTTTTATTTGTAAAATACTGTTTATGAGTTGTTTATTGGGTGTGTACTTATGTGATAAATCTTACTTCTGAAATAAAGTAAGATTTATATGATTAAAAGAGATAGATAGAACGAAAATAAAAAGGAGCTGCTTATTAGAAGCAACTCCTTTTCTATTATAAGGATAAGTTTTATTAATTGTTTGCAGTAAAGATTACTACACGGTTCCAAGCATCAATTTGGAATGGTTGTTCTCTGTCACCACTAGCTTGAACGTTGATACGATCTGATGCAATACCATATTTATTAATAAGTATGTCAGCTACTGCTTGTGCACGTTGTTCTGACAACCTTTGATTAATTGCAGGTGTACCGGTTGCTTTATCTGCATATCCTGTAACAGTAATTTTTACATTAGGATTTTCTTGTAGATATTTAGCTGCATTGTAAATATTGATATCTTGATTTTGCTCTAGTTTAGCACTTCCTAAACGGAATACTACTACTGCATTCATCAATACTTCTGTTTCACCTACAACTTCCTCTACAACAGTAGGCTGAGCTGCAAGACGAGAAATTTCTGCTTGATATTTTTGGATATCTCTGTCTTTATCTCTCAGTTGAGATCTTTGAGCATTGATTTGGTCATTTAAAGCTTGAATTTGTGCTGGATCAGCTACATCAACAAGTGCAAATCCACCCTTGTTGAAGCGATATGTAAGACCTACTAATACATTTAGAGTAGCATCATTCTTTCGTCCTCCAACAATTCCGTTAAATTGGTCAGCCATCAAGTTTCCTACAGTTTCCAAGTTGATACTTAAATCATCATTTAAACGGAAGTCAGCTTGAAGTCCAACGCGTGGAATAATTGAGTTTTGAGTTTTTACTCCTACTTCAGAATCTCCAAAATTATGAACATACCCAATTCCCATAATACCATATAGGTTAAACATTTTATCACCTTGGTAAGGTGTAAAGAGATTGGTCAAATTTAAAAGACCATCAAGGCTTGTCTGGATATAATTGTATTTGTAAGTTCTCCTGTCGCTTAATAAGAAACTCTTAGCTTCCCAGCCTCCTACTTGTAAACGTGCTCCAGCAATAGGAGAGAAGTATTTACCGGCAGATATTGCTACATGCGGACTTAATAAATTAGTAAGGTCTGTTCTTTTATAGTTTTCACTGAATGTATGAGAAACTCCAACTTGTCCTTGAATAAACCAGTTATCCCAAAAACCATAATTCTTAATTGCTTTTTCTTGTGCAAAACCTGATATAGACAGCAAAGCAGTTGCTGCTACTAAAATAATCTTTTTCATATTTGTAATTTCTATTAAGTTTACATTAATACAGAATAGAATGTCCTATTCTACACTGCAATGTTACGATTTTAAGTTAAATTATCGAAACTTTTTATGTTATATTTTAATCTTGTTGTTCTATTAAGGTTATTTTTTTTCAATCCAAGAAATTATTTTTTCTGATAGAGGACTCTCTTTGGGTAGGACAAAGTCAACAAGTTGTCCATTTTCATCAATCATGAATTTTTGAAAATTCCATTGAACTTCAGCATCAAATTTAGAATTTTCGGATTTTTCAGTTAGCCATTTGTAAATTGGAGCTTTATTTTCGCCAATAACCGTTACTTTGTCCATTATGGGGAAGGTCACTCCATAATTTAGTGTACAGAATTCTTTTATCTCCTTATTAGTACCTGGTTCTTGTTCTTTAAAATCATTTGAAGGAAAGCCAATAACAATGAAATTTTGATCTTTATATTGTTGATACAGTTTTTCTAGCTGCTCGTATTGCGGTGTTAAACCACATTTGGAAGCCACATTAACAATCAATACTTTTTTCCCTTTTAAACTGGACATATCAAATTGATTTTCATCAATATCTTTTACTTCAAAATTATATAGTGATTTTTGTTGTGCCATAGTTGAGCTTATAATAAGAGTCATCAGTATAGTAAATATGATTTTATGCATAATAGTATTTTTTACCTTTATATAACAATGTAAAATGGATTTTAGTTCTTGTTTATGTAAAAAAAGAGAGAATTATGTTATTCTCTCTTTAATATTTAGATAATTATAGGATAATTTATTGCCAATATGTAAATCTTCCATTAAATACAATTTCCACTTTTATATTATCTGTAGACTTGATATCTTCAGATGGAGTAAAACTTGCTTTTACTCTTATTTTCTTCTGAGCAACCATTTTATAGAAGACATCTTTAAAATAATCAATAGTACTGCTATTATAAAGTGTAGCTTTCTCTGGTATGATGTCTCCAAAATCTTTCTTTGAGTCATTTATATATAAAGAGAAATTTTTAAGAGTTACCCCGTTTTTAAGACCTGTTATTTTAACAGAGGTAACTTCTGTTAAGTTAAGAACACCTGAAGTAATTGGAGAAATAAATGTATAATCACTTAACATAGTATTTAAATCTGATATCGATTCTGGCGTTGTAGTAATATTGTCTTTATCAATATTTCCAAATGCAAGACTGTGTTTACATACACCATCAAATGTTGCTTCGGTTTTTTTGTCATCACTGCTGCATGAACTAAAAGCGATTGCTATAATAAGCATTAGTCCGAAAATTTTGCTGATTGCTTTCATAAATTCTAAATAAATTAAAAATGTTAGTTAATTTTAGTCAGGCACAAAAGTATAATATTATTTTTTTTATCAAAGTAGTTTCAATCTTTTATCATTCGTAATAATTGTAAAAGTCCAATGTTTGAGGCTCCTACAATGTTGGACTCTCGATATTTTCCTAATTGATATCTTTTTACTTTTATTTCATCTTTAACAGCTGTTGCTATCCATACAGTTCCAACAGGTTTGTCATCACTTCCACCGTCTGGCCCCGCTATTCCTGAAACAGCGATTGCACAATCGACATTCAATGCCTTTTGAACTCCTTTTACCATTTCTGAAACAACAGACTCACTTACTGCTCCATATTTGATAAGATTAGACTCAGAAACATTTAAAACGTTGCATTTAATCTCATTTGAATAAGAAACAATACTACCTTTAAAATAACTTGAAGACCCCGCAATAGAGGTGATTAGATGAGCTATATATCCTCCAGTACAGCTTTCTGCAGTTCCAATAGTTAATTTTTTTTCTAATAATTGTTCTCCTAATATTTTTTCGAGAGGAATATCTTTTTCTGCGATGACAGCATCACCTAAAAGAGTTTTAAGTTTTCGAACTTCATTCTCTAGTTCTTTAGTATGTTGTTCGCCTTTTACAAAGAGTCTTAATTTCATTAAACGAGGAGAGGGGAGATATGCTAGTCCGAATCCTTCCGGAAGATTATTTTCGAAGTCTGTTAAATGTATGGCTAAATTTGATTCGGTATATCCTCCGACAAGCAATACTTGCGAAACGTAGGCTTCAGCATTGTATTTAGTTTTTAGACGAGGGATAATTTCATTTTCCATATTGTATTTCATCTCATATGGGACTCCTGGCATTGAGACTAATACTTTCTTTCCCTTTTCGAACCATGTGATAGGTGCAGTACCCACTTTGTTCTGGATTACAGTACAATCCTTAGGTACATAGGCCTGATCTCGGGTCAATGGATTGAGAGTCGTAAAATTCGAGATTACATGTTTGATATTTGCAAGAACAGATTCGTCAAAGACCAGTTCTGTTCCAAAGTATTCGCAAAGAGTTTTCTTTGTAATATCATCTTTAGTTGGACCAATACCGCCCGTTATAAGTATAACATCTACTCGTTCAAAAGCATTTTTGATGGTATCTTTAATTTGCTGAGCATTATCTCCAATAGAAATTTTTTCTTCTACTTCATAGCCTGCTTCTGTGAGTTTTTTAGACATCCATGCAGAATTTGTATCAACTATCTGACCAATGAGAATCTCATCACCAATAGTAATTATTGCTATTTTCATTTATAATATGTAAATGTATACTTAGAATTTTTTTAGTTCTTGATAAAGCTTTTGTATAGGTAATCCCATTACATTAAAGTAAGAACCGCTGATGTGTTCTACACCTATGTACCCAATCCATTCCTGTATTCCGTAGGCTCCCGCTTTATCTAAGGGTTTATATTGAGATACATAGTACTCAATCTCTGAATCATCAAGATTCGAGAATCTGACATCCGAAATTACACTGAAAGACTTTTGTTTATTACTCGTTGTAAGACAAACGCCGGTTATTACCTGATGAGTTCTGCCTGATAATTTTTGGAGCATTTGTTTTGCATCAGCCTCGTCTATAGGTTTGCCTAATATTTTGTCATCAATAACGACTACCGTATCAGCAGTTATAACTAATTTATTTTCTGATAATAAATCTTTATAAGCTATGGCTTTCTTCTTTGCAATATGCAGAGCTACTTCTTCTTTTGGTATATCTAAAGGGTATGATTCATCAATATTGGGTAAAACCATAACCTCGTACTCTAAATCGAGACCAGATAGTAATTCCTTTCTTCGGGGTGAATTCGATGCCAGAATTATTTTGTAGTTAAGTTCCATTATCTGATTGCTTCTCTTATTCTTACAAGTTTAGTAAGTAACCCTTCCAATTGATCTAAAGGAAGCATATTCGCTCCATCTGACTTAGCTTCTGCAGTATTAGGGTGTGTTTCTATAAATAGGCCATCAACTCCGACAGCAATAGCAGCTTTGCACATGGTTTCTATTAATTGAGGCTGACCGCCTGTTACTCCCGAAGCTTGGTTCGGTTTCTGTAAGCAGTGTGTTGCGTCAAGAACAACCGGAAATCCAAATTCTTGCATTTCGGGAATTCCTCTGAAGTCAACGACTAGATCTCCATAACCATACGAAACACCTCGTTCGGTTAGTGTAACGTTATTATTGCCGGAATCAATAATTTTCTGAGCAGCAAATTTCATTGCACCGGGAGCTAAAAACTGCCCTTTTTTGATATTAACCATTTTGCCTGTTTCTGCAGCAGCAATCAATAAATCAGTTTGACGACATAAAAAAGCAGGTATTTGCAGTACATCTACATATTCTGCCGCCATTGCTGCTTCATGTGTTTCGTGTATATCGGTAACTACAGGTACACCAAATGTTTCACGTACTTTTCTTAATATTTTCAATGCTTTTTCGTCTCCAATTCCGGTAAAAGAATCAACTCTCGAACGATTGGCTTTGCGGTAAGATCCCTTAAATACATAAGGTATATTTAATCTTGTTGTGATATTCAGTATCTTTTCGGCAATATTTAATGCCATTTCTTCTCCTTCAATCACGCATGGACCAGCAAGAAGGAAAAAGTTATCACTTTTTAGTTCAGATATATTCATTTCTTAATTATTTTTTATGTTACTCTAAAAGTTTTGCAAGTTACAAAAAAATGTACTGAAAGCAGAGGGGCTTATATCAAAATACTGGAAATTGTATTAGGTGTATAAAAGCTGTATCTTTGTAAAAAAAGGTAAAAAAGAAAATATGACTACTAAATTTCAAGAATATCTGGAGAAATATAATTATAGTAATTTTGATATTAAAGCTGTTCTTTTCGATATGGATGGAGTCCTTTATGATTCAATGAAGTATCACTCGAAGTCATGGTATCAGACAATGGTCGAAGAAGGGATCAATGCAACTACTGAAGAGTTCTACCTACACGAAGGACGTACTGGGGGAAGCACAATCAATCTTTTGATTAAAAGAATGCATGGAAGAGAGGCTACGGAAGAAGAAAAGCAACGAATTTACAAAAGGAAATCAGAATTATTTACTCTTTATAATGAAGGAGATACAATCAGTTATGCATATGATATGCTTAAGGCTGTGAAGAATAGAAATTTAGAGTGTATTCTGGTGACAGGGTCGGGACAACCATCTTTATTGGGAAAACTAGATGAAAATTTCCCGAATATATTCCAAAGGGATAAAATGGTTACTGCTTTCGATGTCAAACATGGAAAGCCACACCCTGAACCTTATCTTATGGGATTGGAGAAAGGAAATAAATTAATGCCTAATCAAGCTATTGTCGTAGAGAATGCCCCTATGGGAGTTGAAGCTGCTGTTGCTGCCGGAATTTTTACGATTGCAATAAATACAGGTCCATTGGATGAACAGGTACTGTGGGATGCAGGAGCTAACATCGTATTACCTTCTATGAAAGCATTATTTAATAATTGGGAAGACTATTGTATACAGCTAGGTATTAGGTAGTGTAAACTAAACTGAGTCAGCTTTAGGCTTTCACTTATAGTCTATAAGGTTTTTCGTTTTCATTTTACAATGGGTAATGAAGAATCTGAGTTTTGTTGGTAAAAACGGTTAGGGGGCGATCGCCTAATCGTTTTTGTTTCGATGGTACAAAGTGTTGCCTCCGTTTTATTAGTTTTACAAAACTAATCAGATAGTTCATATCTTTCGCTCAAACGCTGAAAGATATCAGGGAGGAATGAATGTAATTTGTTATAAATATGTGATTATAGGTTTTTGTGAATATCCATTCCAGTTTACAAACTAAGAAAAGCCACTAACAGATAACGAATCGGTACTAGTTGGGTACCGATTCGCCTATTTAAGTCATTGCTTTGTAATGTGATGTCCGTTAATCTGTCCTCCTTATAGGGCGACTGTCTACAGACCTTTCGGGATAAGGGTTTCAAATAACATCAGTATCACGATAAGATAAAAATTCGTTGGGAGTTATTTAATCAAGATAATAAGGAACATTCTCACGATTCAGTTCAATTAAAAAGTGTAACTGTTAAGGTCGTAACACCTTCTACCTATTCTATAGGAGAAACAGCTGTCGGCAAAACCCCTACCGTTTATGACGCTACTTTATACTTTATGGGCAGTTCGGGAGTTATTTTAGCTACCGGTACTATGACGCAGGCAGAAATAATTGCGGGTAAAATTTTTAATGACATACCCGGTGATGCCACAAGAGTACAATTAATTGGTAATGCAGGGCATTTAGATTCACCTGATTTATCGGCTGGAACTATTCGTGCAACACAGTCAACACTTTTAAGTAATGCGTTCTGGAATCAAACAGTTCAAACAGATCCAGTCACAGGCGTAAATGTGATTGGGGAAGGAGCTATATTGGGAGCATCGGGAAGCCTAACTGCTACAGTAAGTGTAGTACCTGCGGTATTGAGGATCGAAATAAAAGAAGTATCAGCTGATCCTGCAGCTAACATTCCGCTCACAAGCTTTAGATTAACCGGTATTTATATTAATAATACCTATGCTGAGTTAGGTTTAGACTATACAACGCTTTCTACACTTCCAGGCGATATATTAAACTATGGTTCGGATGATCCTATCTGGGCAGCAGGCTATCCTCCAACATTCTATCAGGCAGTAACAGGGGCAGCGGGTACATCCTTCACAGCGGGAGGTACAAACGTATGGGCATTTTTTGCTCTTCCGGTAGTAGCCAATAGTGGAACAATCATTAATGGTGCTGTACAAACATCGGTGCCTCATATCATTCTAAAAATCGAAGATGCTACTGCTCCCGGCAACACATTTCCTAACCCTGCCTATTTGACTATTAAAGATTTCAAAAGAGGAGCTATCGATGTTGAAGAACTCATAAAAGGTAAAGTCTTTAGCGTTAGTAATATCGCTTTTGGCGGAGAACATCTTGCTGCAAAACCAGAGATATCAACCAAAGAAAATGTCGCTGTAACAGTAGTTGTATCTTCATGGACAGACGATCCGGTTACTCCTGAGTTTTGATAATCTTAGAAAATCAAATTTAATAAGATGCCCAAAAGAGTGCATGTAACAAGTGTACTCGGGGCATATAAAAACGAATAAAAGAAACTAAAATGAAACCCCTGAAGATACTTGCCTTATTATTGTTCGTAACACTCCTGCAAGGATGTATTTACGAAAATGATGACGACTGCCCGCCTAAAGAATGTACGGTGACGTTAAAATTTGAATATCCTGATTTTCCCGCTCATATTACTCGTGTCAATCTAGGCTTATTCGATGAAGAGGGATTGTTTGTCGAATTGATGCAGGTGAGTAAAAGTGACCTGGATAGATTTCAGGGAGTAGTTTTGTCTCTTCAGCCGGGAAAATATACATCGGTATGTTGGGCAAATGCATTTGACAATACTCTAATAAAAGGCTTCAGTAAGGGTATGAATATAACCGAGGGGCAAGTAGTGAACCCTAACTATGAAACAGCTCAGCCCATTACCTCTAATGATTCTCTTTTTTATGGAAAAAAAGAGTTTAGTGTTCTCAATCAGCAAACTCAAACTTATACAGTAGATTTTACACCGGCATATATACGATTTATAATTACTATAAAAGGATTATCGAGTACAGCACAACAAAATGCGGATAATTATCCTTATATACGTATTAATAATCTGAAACCGGCTTATAATTTTAATATGGATGCCATAGGACCCAATGTGTCTTATTATCCTCTAATATCTGTAAATACAGCAGAAAAAATTGCTTTCTCAGTGACTAATGTGATTCGTTTTGCAACAGATAACCCAATAACCATTGATGTCCTGAAGAATAAAACTTCTTTGGACGTTTTGACCAGTTTGGATTTACGCCAGTTTATGATAGATAATGATATAAAGATCGTTGCCGGAAAAAAAGTGACAATACCACTTTTATTTACATTTTTCAATAATGATCTTGATGTAAGTGTTAGTATAGATCGGTGGGGAGAAATACCTATAAATCCGGAGATTTAACTTTCTAATAGCGTGGGAAGAAAGATTATGAAACATCTTAATATACGACTATATATACATTTGATACTCGTCTTACTCACTGTAAGCTCGTGTAGAGAGGAGGTAGAATTCGAAACTCGTGCGACCGAGACAAATGTAACCCTTATGATACGGATACCCGGGCAAAAGGTTCCATCGACTTATGGTATGACCGCCACCCAGGAAAATAATATAAATGAAGTTACTGTATTAGCCTATAAGAGTAATGCAGGAACTGAAACTTTAGTCGAAAAAATAGTAATACCTTCTAATCAGATCACCATTCTTTCGGGTGAAGTAAAAATAGAAGCGGCTATTCCGACTAATACTTACAATCGTATTGTCATTGTTACAAATGCAAATGCACAAGTAACATCATTAGCGATAGGGTCTACCTTGGCAACATTAATGGGCTTACAGTACACAAGTACTACAGGACGGTGGGATGTTTCTACACCAGCATACATTCCGATGTCGGGACAAATTGTGGCTCAAACTATCAATGGGCTAGCAATAACAAAAGGAGTTGCCAAAATATTTAAAGACGTAAATTTAACCCGAATGCTGGCTCGTATTGATATACAGAACAATGCAAGTGCCAATTTTACTTTAAAGAATGTATATCTGTACAACCTCAACCGAAATGGTTTGATTATACCAGGATCAGGATACCAATCGCTGCCAGCTCAACCGACATTGCCCGGATCAGTGCTCAAAATAAACCCCAATCCGATAGTATATAATTTTACGTCGCTTAATGTAGCTAATCAATTGACGCGGGAAATATATACTTTCGAAGCTGCTCCGGCTACAACAGGAAGTATTACCACATCGCCCCGTATTATACTTCAGGGAACATATAACGGAGTTGACTACTTCTATCCGGTAGATTTTACATACGACGGATCGGGCGGAACCACCAGAGGCAGTTATATGCCTATTGTGCGTAACCATAAATATATATTTACCATTGCAGAAGTAAAGAATGTAGGTTATACAACAGCAGCGGCAGCATTAGCAGGTACAATTAATTATACAAATATAGTAGTCACATTATTAGCTATAGATGATCGATTTTTGGACGTATTTTATAACAAGGATAACCTGCTTGCAGTAACACAAGTTGAGTATCTATTCCAGAAGTCGGAATATTCTGTATTAACAGAAACAAACCTTCTCAGTATTTTAACCGATGTACCCGCAGGATGGACTGCAACATATACCGGAAGCGACGGTGTTACTCTGGTAACATGGTTGAAACTTACAGATGACACGGGCAATCCAAAGAATTCCGGTGCAAGCGGTATAAAAGCCAATACAGCCATAAATCTGACCGCCACAGCTGCGACTCGTACCGGTTATATTATTATAAAAGCAGGGCAATTGGAAGCCAGAGTGAAGGTTACGCAACAATAAGTAGCTTTTATGATTATGGTATGTTTATAAACAGAAACAGTAGAGCAAACCGATAAAATTAATTCTTTATCTATTTAGTTATGAAACCGAAACAATTTTTTGGATCAATATATATATTATTCTCACTTGTAGTTGGCGTGACATTTTTTTCGTGCGTCAATGATGAGGAGACCTTTAATCCTGCAGATAAAGGTAAGGATGTAATAATTAGATTTGCTCTTCCCAGTCTAGTGAGCACTCCTCAGACCTATGCAATGCCGGCAGACGAAAGCGTCATAAATACTATCGATGTGCTATCGTTTATCGTAGACCCTGTTTCTCCGAATGATATGACTAAAGGCACATTTTTTTACCGGGCACCAACCTATGATCTGGGCTCCAACTCGTTTAGGACAACACTCTCACAGTATTCTCAGAATCAGACTCTGGTAATATTGGTTAATAGCCGCCAAGCATTACAAAATATCAGTATATCACCGGGCGAAAGCAAAGCCTCGGTTATGGCTAAGCTGGTTGAGGCTAAAAATACAGCATTTGACGCAGCAATCATGACGGAAATTCCTATGTGGGGGCATATTCCCAATCAAACCATAGACGAATCATATACTGTACCTCAAGCTGTAAAGCTAGTACGTATGCTGGCCAGAATCAACATTGTGAACAATGCATCTAATTTTAATTTAAAGAGTGCCTATTTATATAATCCAAGGGAAAAAGGCACTTACATGCCCGACAATTGGGATGAGGCCAATGCTACTGTACTTAACCCTACTCAACCCGCAGGAGCAATGATGCCTGTAGGAAGTAGCTTTACTTACAACACAACTACAAATAATTTTCTGGACAAAATTTATACTTTCGAGGTGAACAACCGGGCGCAATCTGCTATTAGTACACTAAATTCTACTTGTATTGTTGTAGGTGGCGATTATACCGATGGATCGGGTACACATACATATTATTACCGGATGGATCTGAAAGAACCCGTTACAGAAACATTTTATAACGTATTACGAAATCATTCATACAATATTACCATTAATGAGATAAAAAATCCGGGAACCGATACTCCCGACGAAGCTTACAGAGGTTCGACATACATTAATGCTACTGTTGAAGTATGGAAAGATCTGAATAGCACTGTAATCGTTGATGCAAACTATCATTTAAAAGTATCGCAAAACTTTATTTTTTTCGATAGGGGAGCACAAACTGTAGCCAGTACCGAGAATAAAATAACAATACAATCTACCAGCAATTGGCAAATTACATCTTATCCGGATTGGGCAGTACCTAACCAAATGTCGGGTACAGCAGGCTAAACAGCTAACGTGAGTCTTATTGCTACATCCAGCGGTAATACAAACAGGGAAGGCACAATGACAATACTTTCGGCCAACCTTATCTACACGGTTAATGTTTTACAGGCAGATTGTGGCATCAACGGCTTTGCTTTACGACAAAAAATAGGTAATAATATGTACCGTACCTATCAATACGGAGGAAGATGCTGGATGGTCGAAAATTCAAGAGAAGATCTTTCAAGTGCAACCATGTTTGATAGCGATCCCGGTAAAACAAACGGATATTATTATACTTATACAAATGCAATTAATAACGGAGCTTGTCCTGCGGGGTGGTCTGTACCCGATAACGCACAGTGGAATACTCTTACGAGTGCAGTCTTAGCTGATCTTGCAGGTAGTGGCAAATGGTGGGCTGGTCAGATAGGATTTTTAAATGGTGCTTATGCCGGATATTATCAGGATGAAGGATGGCTCGAATGGGGAGAATCCGGAGTCTGGTGGATACAAGGAGCTAATGGACCATATCTGGTTTCGTATTATGGTAATAATGGTAATTTTATGGATTTTCCAGAGAGTCAACCTAGTTGGTCTTTTAGTGTAAGATGTATTAGAAATTAATATTTATATAGCAACTATAATCTTTACTTTGTTTTTTACAGATTGCTTTCAAAAAAAAGAAAATAAGCTTAGTGATGAGTATTTGGTAAGTGTATACAAAACGCAAAGCCGGGATAATTTTTTAACAGAGGTCAAACTACTATAGATAGTTTGCTTATGCTATCGCCCGAAGAAACCCAATTGTATATCCGTAAGTTGTCGGACATACTTTATAAAGAAAATTACACCAATTTGGCGGCGGTTATAGCCGCCCATTCCTTATGGTATAGAGATATCTCCCGACCAATACAGCGAAATAGAATGTGTAGAGCTGGATAATAAGCCTTTGATTGTATTGTTTTATAAGAGTGATTGCCCCATTGCAGGCCGATTATAAACATGATTGATAGTTATGAATCATTAAAAAGCAAAGGGTACGATGTTGTTAGTATAGCTTTTGATACTGATAAAATTATTTTTGAGAGTAATGCAATCTTGTTTCCCTGGAAGTGTAAATTGTGTGATTATAAATCTTTTGCTTCTCCTAATCTCAAACGTTGGGGTGTTGAATCGACTCTTGTCTTATAGTTGGTTAATGAAAACCATAAAGTAGTAGGTCGTCAGTATGACAGCTTAGATGATATACAAATTTTGAGTAAATAATAAGTACAATGACAAAACAGCATTTTACTGTCTTCCAGCTATAATACTGATAATGTATCTGTCAGTAGGATCCGTATACTTGTCTAACATGATGCTTTGGATACTATCCCTTATCTGGCAGAGATAAGGTGGTAAGACCATAGAAGAATACGGTATTGAGGATTCGGCTTATCCGGCAGTTTTTTTATGTGTGATTGCCAAAGCCAATGGTATGTACTCACAGGTAAAGTTTAATTTGTTAATTTTTGGGCATGCTTAGGGTTGTTTACCAGATAATTCATTGGTGGCTTCCCGGTCGGTAATTGTTGATGGCAATAATAATATGGAGCTCAAGAACTTTGCGAATGCTATTCCCGCTAAGACTTTCGAATATATTGTTTTTGAAACTTGTTTTATGGCAGGTATTGACGTAGCTTACGAGTTCAGGGATAAGGCAGGCTATGTAGTGGCATCGTCTGCGAGATTGTCTCGCCAGGGTTTACTTATGCTTATACTCAGTATATCAATGAATTGGTATATGGGAGTCCAGAGAAGTTTGTAGAGGAAGCTTCTGATTATTTTGATAACTAGAGCAACTATATGCGATCGGCTACTTTATCGATAATAAAAACAGAAGAGTTAGAGAGACTGGCGGCTTACATAAAGAACAATTGTGATTTGACCACTGCGTTAAATATAAACGATATACAACATTTAAATTAAAAAACTGTGTTAGTAAAAAAAATGTTTGACACAGCTTAATTTACAGTCTCAAGTATTAATTAATCTTTTGAACTAAAAGGTATTTTTGATTATATATAAAAAGCCGACTTATATAAGTTGGCTTTTTTAGTAAAATTTCTTTTATTTAATTTCGATTCTTCTAATTTTGTCTTCTGGAGTCTGATTCAATTTGGGAATTGATAACTTTAAAACCCCATCATTGTACTGGGCTGCGATTTGTTCCATATCTACACTATTCGGTAATACAAAACTTCTTGAAAAAGAAGATGATCGGAACTCTTCCCGGATAAACCTTTCTTCTTTGTCTTTCTCTTCTTTTTTACTTTCTTGTTTTGCCGAGATTATTAAAACATTCTTTTCAACTTCGATGTCGAATTCTTCTTTTTTGAATCCTGGCACTGATAATTCTACTCTAAATTCGTTTTTATTTTCTACTATATTAGCAGCAGGCAAACTATTGCCTTCAAAGAAATTTGTGAAGAAATCATCATTTAAGATTGATGGTAAAAAACTTTTCCTAGAGTCGAATTTCATTAATCTGTTATTCATTTCAAAATCCTCCTATAATTTAAGTTCTACATAATTTTCATAGATAAAAAAGCAAAAAATGTGCATTTTTGTTTCTGTATAATATCGATTTTGATTGGACTTTTATATTTTTTATTAGTATATCCCATATAATCAATTAATTATATTTTTAACTTGAAGAGGATACTGATTTTAATGATGCAGTCATTTTGTCATATTTAAAGCCAAAAATGTCATTTTTTAATTTGGGGTATATTATTAAAAAAGAAGAAGATCGATACAATCTGTATCGATCTTCTTTTATAAATACTGTAAAATTATTTCTTCACGCTTGAGGTGCTTTTCTTCTCTGTTTTCGCTTCAGATTTTTTGTTATCACACTTTTTCGAATCCTTTTTCGACTCAGGCTTAGTAGCAGCTGTTGTTGCTTTAGTTTCCGTTTTTACAGGAGCTGCAGCTTTTTTTGAATCTTGAGCCATAACACTAACAGATGCCATAAGAGCAATCATCATTACGCATGAAAGAACTACTTTTTTCATAATTTTTTTACAATTAAATAAGTGAAACATACTTGTTAAACACGCATCAAATATAAACTAGTTTGAGAGATTTTTACCGTTAATTTGGTTTAAATAAAATGACTCTATGTGTAATGATTGTTAAGTGATATTTATCTAGTTTAATTTGTTTGTTATGAGTGTTTTATGATATTGTAGGGCTGTTTCTGAATTGTAAAAAAAATGCAAAGTATTGAGTTTTAGATATATCAAAAAGGTGGAGATATTACTTGTTTTCGAAGAAGTTTACCTTTCCTGTTTTCATATCATATACACCACCAACAATTAATAATTCACCTTTGTCTTCTAGTTCTTTTAGAATTGGACTTTTTGTACGAAGTTGTTCCATAGCTATTTCAACATTGTGATCACAAACAGCTTCTACGAATGCAGGATTTGCAGCAGTTTTTTCTCCTTCAAATGTTTTGCCTGCAGCTGCTACAGCCGGTTGTATTTTTGCTAATAATGCGGTAATGTTACCAAGTTTTACATCATCAATTGCAGACTTAATAGCTCCGCAATATTCATGACCTAGCACTACAATAACTTTTGCTCCTGATACTTTAGTTGCAAATTCAAAGCTTCCAAGTATATCTTCATTAACGATATTACCAGCAATACGAGCAACAAAAAGATCTCCAATACCTCTGTGGAAAATATCTTCAACCGGTACGCGCGAATCCAAGCAAGAAAGAACGGTAGCTATAGGGAACTGACCTGTTGCAGCATCTCTTACACGCTGAGAATTATTACGCACAGTAAGATTATCTTCAATAAACTCTTGGTTACCCTCTTTAAGAAGATTAAGTATATCTGCAGGTTTTAAAGCTGCTTGTTCTGCTGCTGTTAATACTGTACTAGTTAGTACATCTTCTTCTGGAACTTGTACAGAACCTTCAGTAGCCGCTACAGGTGATTTTTCTTCAACTTTTGCTTTTTCTTTACAAGAAGTTGATGCTACTAATAATAAACACAAGGATAGTAATCCTAAAAAAGCTTTCTTTTTCATAAATAATCAAAGTTTATATAGTTAAATACATATAGTTTAACAACTATCTCTTGAAATAGTTTTCAGATATTAGCTATCCTTCAATTATTTATGTTGAAATTAGATACAATAATCTGTTAAATTAGATCATGGAATAAATAATATCTGATAATTTTAAGATAATCTCATTGTATCTGTAGCAATTTGCCGAGCTCCGATTTGAGAAATTTTTTAACTTCTTCCATATCTACTGGTTTACCTAATTCTTTCTCTAAAGATGTAACTCCTTTGTCTATAAATCCACATGGATTTATATAATTATAGTATGCCATGTCTGTCGAAACATTAAAAGCTAAACCATGCATAGTTATGTAATGTGAGGCTCTTACACCAATTGCACATATTTTTCGTGCAGAAGGTAAATTATAATCGAACCAGACTCCTGTAGCTCCTTCTGCACGCTCAGCTTTTAGATTATAGTGTAGTAGTGTTCTAATAACTGCTTCTTCTAAATAACAGACATATTGCCTTAACGATATATGTAAGGCATCTAAGTCTAAAATAGGATATACTACTATTTGTCCGAAGCCATGATATGTTATATCGCCACCTCTGTCTGTTTTGTAATATGTTGCATTTAATGCCTTTAATCGGTCATCTTGAATTAGCATATTACTTATATTCCCATTACGACCTAAGGTATACACATGTGGATGTTCGCAAAATATTATCTGTTGCAATCGATCTGTTTTATTGAAGTAGTCGGATGTTTTTTTCTCATTAATTAAATGAGTGAAAATCTCATTTTGTTTATCCCATGCTTCTTTATAATCGATAATTCCCCAATCTGTAAATTTCATTATGCTATTGAATAATTTGATTGAATGTAGTTTCTGCCATATAAGAAGATCTTACAAGTGGTCCACTTTCTACAAATTTAAATCCTAGTTCCAGGCCTAATGTTTTGTATTTAGCAAACTGATCAGGATGAATATATTCTTTCACGGGGATATGTTTCAACGTGGGTTGTAAATATTGGCCTATAGTAAGTAGTTGACATCCGACTCCACGTAAGTCATGCATTAGCTCAATCACCTCTTCTTCTGTTTCCCCAAGTCCCAGCATGATTCCTGATTTAGTAAAGAAGCCTTTACTTGCTGCATATTTCTGTACTTCTAAACTTCTGTCATATCGTGCTCGACTGCGGATTTTGGAAGTTAATCGTTTTACAGTTTCCATATTATGACTCAAGATGTCAGGTTGTGCCTCGAATACAATATCTAATAACTCTGTTTTAGCATCAAAGTCGGGTATTAGTACTTCAAGTTTGGTATTTGGGTTTTGCTTTTTTACTTCCGAAATTACTCTTGCCCAATAGTTGGCTCCTTGATCAGGTAAATCATCTCGGTCTACGGATGTTATAACACAATATTTCAGTCCCATTTTCTGGATACTATCGGCTACTTTAGCAATTTCTGATTCATCTAAAGGCAAAGGCTTCCCTGATTTAGTAGCACAAAATCTACAAGAGCGTGTACATATATCTCCTAATATCATAAAAGTTGCAGTCTTCATACTCCAGCAATGTCCTAAATTGGGACATTTTCCACTTACGCATATAGTATTTAAGCTATTTTCGTGTATTAATTTTTGAGTATAAGAATATTCTTTACCTCCGCCAAGCTTAATTTTTAACCACTCCGGTTTTTTGACTCTTTCCATGTATTTTAGATCTTAATTTTTAAAGTATTATAAAATATAACGGAGAACTGTTTATAGACTCCTATTTTTAATTTATATAAATTATTGTCTTTCATTATTTGATAAAATATTACATAAAAAGGAATGATTGTCATCGCGACAATCATTCTTCATTAACCTTAAATCTAATACTATGAAAAACACATAGTGTAAACATATAACTCCTAAATAAAGTTTTATGAATTGTTTCTATATAGAAATAGATATGTTTGATAAGCTTTAGGTATGCAGAAGAGCATTTTTATATCTAACTGATTTGGATAATGATAACTTTAATATTAAACTATCTGGTTTGATATGCAGCTAAAAATGCAGCTATTATAATAGCATAAATTATACCGACAATGATTATTGTTGCAATTTGAATAAATACAAGAGCCTTTGCCCAGTTTTTTTTATTTTCGTTAATCTCTTTATTCCCAAAAGCCCAAATACATAACATAATGAGCCCCACTAAAGGTATCATTGTTATTATTATTGATATTGCCCAATCCTTTACGCTCATTACTGGTGCTAGCCCTGTTTCATTTCTTAATTCTAGATTTTCCATTTTAACTAAATATTAAAAATTTATATTATTATACAAATATAGTGTATAGTTGGTTTCTATTCTTATTCAATATATTAATATTGTTATATTGACTATAGTTTGCATATTCAAATACATTAAGATTACATTTAGAGATAAACCGAAAAATACCCAAAGAATATTTCTGTCAATGTTAGTTTGTTATGTACATTTTAAATGGACTAGAGTTGTTTTATAAACTCGACTACATCTCCGAGTGTAAAAGAAGAAGACCAAAAAATGATAATTGCTGTGATTATAAATACAATTGCAATAATATAGATATGGGTTATTACTTTGTTTGGCTTTTTTGTCCCGGCATGTGTAGGTGGTGTTGAAAGTCCAGATGCAATAAAAAATAGAATAATTGATATTCCTCCAAATAATAATATAAAAGTCATTGAATTATTCATAAGATAAATTTAATAAAGTAATTGACCGGATCATAAAAATAAAAAAGGAGTCAGATTACTCTAACTCCTTAGTACACACGACAAGACTCGAACTTGCACATCCTTACAGAAACTACCACCTCAAAGTAGCGTGTCTACCAATTCCACCACGTGTGCAAAAGTTTTAAGAAAAAAAAATGTGACACTAGCCACATTTGAGCGAAAGACGGGATTCGAACCCGCGACCCCGACCTTGGCAAGGTCGTGCTCTACCAACTGAGCTACTTTCGCAATACGGATGCAAAGATATACTCATTTTTTGTTTTAGCAAAATTTTTCTACAAAAGAATTCAATATCTTTGTCCTTATTTTAAACAGACATGAACAATAATTTAACAAAACTATTATATCAGATTGCACTTACCCAAATAGAAGGAGTTGGTGATATATTGGCACGTAATCTATTAGATACAATAGGGGATGCTGAGGAAATATTTAAGTCAAGTAAGAAATCTCTCATTACAGTAAAAGGAATATCCACTTATTTGGCTGATGCTATTTTGGATCCGAAAGTATTGGATAAAGCCGAGAAAGAATTATCCTTTGTACAAAAGAATAATATTAGAACATTTTTTTATTTAGATGAAGATTATTGTTATCGCTTAAAAGAATGTATAGATGCTCCTATTTTGCTTTATTATAAGGGGGAAGCCGATTTAAATGTATCGAAAATTGTAAGTATTGTCGGAACTCGAAAATCGACTAACTATGGAAATGATTTTTGTGATAACTTCTTATCAGAAATAGCTTCGGCTTATCCTGATATTTTAATAGTTAGTGGTTTAGCTTATGGAATAGATATTCAAGCCCATAAAGCGGCATTAAAATATAATTTACCAACAATTGGAGTCCTAGCACATGGTTTAGATCGGATATATCCGTTGACTCATAGAAAGACAGCAGTGGAAATGTTAGAGAAGGGAGGTTTACTTACTGAGTTTTCGAGTGGAACAGAACCCGATAAGTTTAACTTTGTCCGTCGTAACCGAATTGTGGCAGGAATGGCAGATGCTACAATAGTAGTACAATCAGATATTAAAGGAGGTTCTTTAATAACCGCTGAACTTGCAAATTCATATAATAAAGATGTATTTGCTTTACCTGGACGTGTAACAGATAAAGAATCGGTTGGCTGTAATATGTTGATAGAAGATAATAAAGCCATCTTATTACAATCTGCCGAAAGTTTTATAAAACATATGCAATGGGATGTAAACAAGCAATTAAATAAACCCAAACAACGTCAATTGTTTTTAGATCTATCTACGGATGAACAAGCTGTGTATGACTTGTTGGCTGCAATAGAATCCTTGCATATAAACTTAATTGCAAACCAGATAGGAATACCTGTCTCAAATTTGCTTCCTATTTTACTAAATATGGAAATGAAGGGTATTGTAAGAACAATACCCGGAGGTTCATATCAATTATTATAAGGATATTTATTGTTAATTTTCAGAAACAAAAGTGTAGACATTTCCACTATAGTCTGCAATAACCAATGTATTACCTGATATAGCAGGGCTATTGAATATTGGAGCTCCTAAGTTTATTTTTTGCTCGATGATTCCTGTATTGAGATTAACAGCATATAAATATCCATCAGATGCTCCGAAGTACACTGTGTTTTGAGAGAGAATCGGGCTGGTTTCTACAGTTGCAGATGGAGGCATAGAGTAGGGTGTTGTAAAAACTAGTGATGTATTAGTTTGTATATTCCATTTTATTTTCAAAAACTCTTTATCTAAAGCGATTAATCCTCTTGTTGCAGATCCAAAGATAATTTCGTTAGCTGTAATTAATGGTGTCGAAGTTACATCTATGTCAAATGGAAACTCTGTGGTTTTTAATATAGTCCCGTTAGTAGGCTCAATCATAAATAAGCTTTTTCTAGAGATTAAATATAACTTTCCGTCTTGATAAACGGGAGATGATCCTCTGTCACTAATCCCATTATCAGAGAGTTTCCATGAAAAATCTCCTGTAATTGCATTATTAGCGAATAGACCTCCCCATTGTGCACCAGAAACTAATATGTTATTGGCGATTGTTGATGTTGTTGTTGCACCCTCATATTGATCCCAACCTGTATTTTTCCAGATTATCTGTCCATCATCTATATTATAAGCGGCTAATCCCTTACCCGTTCCTACATATACAATATTATTATTAATAGTTAATCCTTCTGATAAATAAGGAAATCCTGTTAGACCTATTTTGTGTTGCCATAGCAATTCTCCCGAATTTGTATTAATAGCATACAAATTACATTCAGCGTCTTGTGCAACAACAATATTATTATGATAGGCAATTGTATTCTTGATAGAATTTAGCGTTTTATATTTCCAAAGCAATTTTCCTGATTGAATATCAAAAGCTGTTATCGATGATTTATTCATGATATTATCATCAGTAGAAGCAATAAATACTTTACCATCAGCTATAAGAGGAGAGGTCATATAGATATTTGCATTTACATTATTGACCCATGCCAGTTGTAAAGGCGTATTAATCTTTGTTGCAGTATCACCGGTATGTTGTGCATTTTGCAATAAAGTATTCCAATTTTTGCCCAATTTTATAGAAGGTTTAAAATTCTTACGATAATGGAACGTATTTGAAGTCGTAATTCTTTGTTCATTATTAAAAGTAACTATTGCTTCTATTCTTATCTTTTTATTAGAATAACGAATGGGAATAGCAATCTCATCATACCAATTCCAATCTGTTTTAGATTGTTTAATATATCCTCTTATTATTCTAGTATTGCTTTCTATATCGGTCAGGATATATTCTACATTTTTGGTTTCTGAAATAGAGTTGTATGTGTTTATCGAGATAGGTATTTCTCCATTTGATAGAGTGGGAGAGTATTGCCCCTCTAAGGGGGATATTATAACTGCCTGAGGCGATATATAAGCATATCGCAAATGTGAGGTGACACTGTCATTTGCTGCAATATCAAGAATGCGAAAAGCCGATGTAGAATGATCTATTCCACCTTTGTCTATAGTACTTGTACATATTGTATAGACGTCTCCTTGATTTCTAACATAGTTGTAGTGCATATGTCCATATATCTGGGCTTTTATGTTATAATCTCTCAGGTTTATGAACTCTTTATCATTGATACCGAATATAAAATCATCACTAAGACTCAGGATGTCATGGTTAAAGATGACTAGTGATTGCCCTTCCTCCATCATTGATAAATCATTTTTCAACCAGTAATAAACATCCTCCCTAGTATAACTGGGTTTATAATCACCATTAGCCATCGGAGTCATTATATAATGTGTGTTACCTATATTAAAAGAGTACCATGTAGGACCATATAAAGATTCATATAATCTTTCAGCATAAGGCCCTTTTACTAAATCATGGTTACCTATTCCGTAGTAAACTGGTATACCCATAGTTTGAGAATTAATAGCTTTTGCATGGATCTTCATCCCGTATTCATAGCATATATCTCCTGTATGTATAAGAAATGCAGGTTGTTCGTTCTTTATGTAATCACGAAGATAAGTAGTCCAGATACCTAAGCCGTTATGAACTTCTGTATCTGTAATTTGTACAAATGAATGTGCTCTATTTTTTGTTTTATCATTTTTTTCCAAATAAAAAATATATGATTCATTTCCACTTTTTATAGGAATATAAAAGTTATTTGTCGTATATCCTGAAGGAGTGGTAATTGTAATAAATCGTGTTTTCTCAAATCCCGGTAATGAAAATTCGCCATTTTTATCTGTTTTTGTTACATTTTTACCATCTGTTACTATAACTCCTTCAATAGGAATGGAATTATGGTTATTTTTTTGATAAACGGTTCCTCTATATGTCGAAAATACAGGTATACTAATGAAAATGAGAAGTGATAGTATGTACGCTTTCATGATTGGTTAATTCGAAAGGCTAAAAGTGGTTAATCTTAAAAAGAGAAAGACTGCCATCACAGACAGTCTTTCTTTATTAGGAAGAGTAAATAAAGGTTATTTACCTTGTTCTAGCTTAAGTGTAACAGTTGTCTGATCACAAACTTCTGTTGGTCCAAAATATTGGATAGGACCTGGATATACATATTCTGTATTGATTGCCCAATTTTCGCGATTAGCAGCAAAGAATTTAAATGGAGCACCATCTAATTTTACTAACGCTTTTTGTATAACAGGCTTCATTTCGCCATGACGACGTTCCATGTTCATCATCATTGTAACAGGTACACCTCCTGCAATCCATTGGTCTGCCGGAGCTGTTGTATTACGAACAGAAGACATATAACCTGTTTTGCCTGCACCGATAAGAGCAGAAGCAGTATATCCTAATGAATAGCAATAGTCAGCATCGTAGTTCGATGGAGCAGCACAACGTCCTTCGTATCCGAAGAAGTGAACTTGTGGAGAGAATTTGCCATCATATTTACCTGCTTTTTTCCACTCAGCTAAACGGTTACCAACCATTTCTGCCAAAAGTTTTTCAGTTTCGATTAATGATACTTGAACATTTCCGTGTGGGTCGCGGTCAAGAGTCAATTGGCGAGCTACACCTTCAGGAAGGCTAGCGTATACAGCAGAATTATCAGGAGAAAGCTTGCTGATTATAAATTGACGTTGTTGATCTTTAGCAACAGCATCAAATTCAGCTTGGTGGTGTGCCAGATAATCATTCAATTCTGCAATAAGTGCTTTAATAGCAGGCACAAATTCGATTAATCCTTCAGGTATAAGAACTGTTCCGAAATTATCTCCTTTAGCTGCACGTTTGGCTACAGCAGTTGCTATTTCATTTACGATATCATCAAGAGATTGTTTTTTAGCTTCTACCTCTTCTGAAATAATACAGAAGTTAGGTTGTACCTGTAAAGCACATTCAAGAGCAATATGAGAAGCCGAACGACCCATCAATTTGATGAAGTGCCAGTATTTACGAGCCGAATTACAGTCACGTTGAATATTTCCGATTACTTCAGAGTATACTTTACAAGCAGTATCGAAACCGAAAGATGTTTCAATCATTTCGTTTTTAAGGTCACCATCAATTGTTTTAGGGCAACCGATAACTTGTACTCCTGCATTAATAGCTTTATAATATTCAGCTAAAACGCAAGCATTTGTATTAGAGTCATCTCCGCCAATAATAACGAGAGCTTTGATATTTAATTTTTTTAGAATTTCAAGACCTTTATCAAATTGTTCTGTAGTTTCTAGTTTAGTACGACCCGAGCCAATAATATCAAAACCGCCTGTATTACGATATTCATCGATAACCTCAGCTGTTAATTCTTGGTATTTATGATCGATAAGGCCACCGGGTCCCATAAGGAAACCATAAACTTTATTGTCTTTATTTAGACTTTTAATACCATCAAAAATACCGGCTATAACATTATGTCCACCAGGAGCTTGACCTCCGGAAAGAATAACACCAACATTTGCAACAGGGTAGTCAATCTTGTCCGTTGTTTCAACAAACTTAACGATAGGCATACCATAAGTGTTAGGGAATAGCTTTGCTACAGCTTCCTGATCTGCTACTGATTGAGTTGCTGCACCTTCTTCGATTTTTACAGTACCATGTAATGCTTTAGGCATTTTAGGCTTATAAGCAGCTCTGGCTACTTGTAATGCACTTTTAGTCATCTTGTTTTTATTTGTTTATTTAAATTGGATTAATTCTCTTACTTTTTTACCTTCTGAACAGATAGTATATCTATATTTAAGAAAATAATCTAAAATATTGTGAATGCCATCTTGTACAAATTTCGCTATTTTTTTTGAATTATAAAATAATAAGTAATGCGAATTATATATTGCTTTATTTCCTTGTTATAAACCTCAGTTATACATTGCTTTGTGTAAGCATCAAATAAAAAAGATCTCTAGAAAAGTTCAAGAGATCTTTTTTATAATGATATTATTTATTTTATTAAAACTTCCATTGATCGGATGTTTTTGCTGACTGCGTTTTTGTGGAATTTCCAGCCGATCCTTTATAATATTTCATTGCTTCAGGAAGTGCTTCACGTATTTTTTTTATACGGGTTTCGTCAGAAGGGTGAGTACTTTGAAATTCGGCGACACTTGCTCCTCCTGATTTATTAGACATTCTAGTCCAAAATCCTTCGGCTTCTTGTGGATTATATCCGGCCATTGCCATAAAAATTAATCCCAGTTTATCCGCTTCTAATTCTTGCTTACGTGAATAAGGTAGCATAACACCATACTGTGCACCTAGTCCGTAAACAGAATTCGCAACGTTTTGTACAGTACCTGATGTTCCACTTAAAGCAACACCTAAAGCTGCGCCTCCATATTGCTGAAGCATTTGCTGACTCATACGCTCATTGGCATGTTTTGCAACAGCATGGGCTACCTCATGTCCCAATACTACGGCCAATCCTGTTTCATCTTTAGTTATTGGTAAAATACCTTCATATACTACAATCTTTCCACCTGGCATACAAAAAGCATTAACTTCGGGACTTTTCACTAAGTTAAATTCCCAGGCATATTCAGAGAGCATACTTTCCATTCCATTAGCTTTCAAGTACGATTCTACAGCATTAGCTATATTTCTCCCGACTTTATTAACGAGTGCTGTATTTGCTTTATCTGTAGATTTAGGTGCAGTTTTCATAAACTCTCCATATTCTTGCAAACTGAGTGTTAATACCTCTTGATCAGATACTAATAAAACTTGCTTTCTTCCGGTTAATGGAACACTGCTACAACTTGATAAGATAAGGAATAGTATAGAAATACTATACAGAAATATATTTTTCATCATTTCTAATCTATTATTTTTATATATTCAAAACAATGTAATTTAAAGAATGTTCAATTTGGGGTATTACCATCACAACATTTACAGCCATCGTGTTTCTCTAAGACTCGATGAGGAAAATCTCCATGTCCAACAATTTCAATAGGGCATGATGTATATGTTTTTTCAAGCCATTCACTGGTAACATTCGATCCAGAATGGTAATGTAATCCTTCATTAACACAGGCTATATTTTTTACTAGAGAAATTACTGTTCCTACATCATGAGAAACAATAATAATCGCAGTTTTCAAGTTTACCTCCTCTAGTATTTTATAGAAATTTGTCTCGAATCGTTTATCTACATATGAGTTTGGCTCGTCAAGTATTAATAGGTCTGGGTTATCCACAATAGCTCTACCTAGTAAGGTTCGTTGAAGTTGTCCTCCGGATAAATTTCCTATTGGTCTATTAATGAGATTTTCTAACCCCATTCTATGAGCAACATTTTTAGCCTGCTCTTTCTGCTCATTTGTAAAATAGGTGAAGAATTTACGCTTTGCTGTAAGGCCTGATAAAATGACGTCAAAAACCGAAATAGGAAACTTTTTATCTATTTGATTTATTTGAGGTAAATATCCTATATTCAATCTGTTAATAATTTGATTGTTGCTGTAAAACAAGATATCACCTTTGGCCGGTTTTATAAGCCCAAGTATTGTTTTTAACAAGGTGGTCTTTCCTCCTCCATTAGGACCAATAATACCTAGGAAGTCATTCTGATATACATTCAGATTGACATCATTAAGTATTGATTTGTTGGATTCGTATCCAACTGTTATATTTTTTAATTCTAGAATCTTATTAGTCATGTTTTTGTGCTATAGCTTTTGCTATTTTTATAAGCTCTTCGTCCCAAGAATAAGAGAGTGGATTGATAGATACGATTTCGGCTCCTAATTCTTTTGCTATAGGTTCAGCATTCTTTTGGTCATATTCTTCTTGTACAAAGATCACTTTTACATTATCTTTTTTAGCTTCCTGAATAAGATGAGACATTTGTTGAGGGGTTGGATTTTTTCCATCAACTTCAATGCTATATTGTGTTAAACCATATTGATCAGCAAAATAGCTTAATGCTGGATGAAAAATAATAAAAGACTTAGTTGGTGCTTCTAATAGGTAAGATTGAATTGTACTATCTGTTGAAAGTATCACTTTTTCGAGATTTTTATATCTTTCCAAGTAGTAATCTGTATGTTTAGGGTCTAAATTTATTATCGAATTGTACATATTTTTTGATATGACAAGAGCCGATGAAGGTGAACTCCAGATATGGGGGTCACTTCCTTCATGACTGTGTCCTGCATGCCCATGATCATCCATGATTATAGGTATGCCTGCTGAACAATCGACTATTTGCAGATCAGGGTTATTTATACTTATATTATTGAGCCATGTATTTTCAAAACCTAGGTTGCCGACTTTAAAAAATATTTTACTCTTTCCTATATTTACCATCTGAGATGGTGATGGATCATAAGATTCAGGATTTGATCCAGATGGTATAGCCGTATTTACTGTGTATTTATTTCCTACAATTGCCTCTAAAAAATATTTTTGAGGTTCAATAGATACAGATAATGTATTATCAGTAGTTGTGTGAGGTGGTTTACACCCGAACATGACAACTATCAGTAGGCTAACTATATAAATTATATGTTTCATTTCGAATCTATGATGTGAAATAATTATTACCATATTTTATAGAGATAATTATTCCCGTTTATTTTATTTATACATCAAAATAAATGCTCTAAACTTTAAAGTTAACCAAGGCGAAATAAATTGTGTATGCGGTCAAATTCTTTATTTAAGTCAATTTCTAAGTCTCTAAGAATGCCCTCATTAAGATCATATACCCAGCCTACAACACGTGGATAACCTGTATTTTTAAACGATTCTCTAACTTCTCTGATTTTAATTACATTGATACATTGTTCGTAGATGTTTATTTCGACAAAACGACGGTATCTTTCTTCGGGATCTTTTATTAAGCTAAGCTCTTTTTCGTGTAGCCTATATACATCACGGATACTTCTTAACCAAGGGCTTATCAAACCGGAGTCTTTAAAATCCATGGCAGCTTTTATGCCTCCACAATTATAATGTCCACAAACTATAATATACTTAACATTCAGATTTTGTACACCATAGTTTATCACTGATAATACATTCAGATCGGTATTTATAACCATATTGGCTATATTTCGATGAACAAAAACTTGTCCGGGTCTCAATCCCATAATCTCGTTTGCATGTACTCTGCTGTCAGAACATCCGATGTACAAAAAATCGGGATGTTGCTCGTCTGCCAGATGATGAAAAAACTCAGGATCATCCTTTAATTTACTTTCCACCCAACGCTTGTTGGCTTCAAATATATTATTGTATAAATTATCTTCTATCATTTTATATTTTCAATTATTTTTAAAGATTGTTGTATTAGTGATTTTGTTTCATCGTTATATACAACATAATCTGCTCGTTTTAGTTTTTCATCATCTGATAATTGGCTATTTATTCTGTCTAAAACCCTTTCGCGAGTAGTATTATCTCGTAGCATGGTTCGTTGTATACGATCTTCTAATGGTGTGTATACTACCATTATTTTATCGGTTAATCTTTCCATACCCGACTCGTAAAGAATTGCAGCTTCGAGAGCAACGATATCATAATGTTGATTTTTCTCTAGCCACTCGCAAAAGTGTTTATCAACTTCAGGATGAATGATTGAATTAGCTATTGCGAGCTTATGTTTATCATTAAAAATATATGAGGCTAATAATTGTTTGTCTAATTGGTTTCCATTATATAAATTGCTGCCAAAGGCTTTTATTAATTTTTGTCTAATAATAGGCGATGACTCTGTCAACTTTTTACTTTCTATATCGGCTATATATACCGGTATGTCTAATAGTTTGATAATATTGGTAACAGTTGACTTTCCACTACCTATTCCCCCTGTTATACCTAGCCTAATCATTGCACTTTTGTATTTTTATATTCAAAAATAAATTCAACATTTGGTGGAGAAATAGTTAAATTTCTCACATAACTAGGACTAGAAGTAATACGTACAGGTACAGATACTTGTTTGGAGTCTTTTATTCCATCATAATCTATTGCGACCGAAAAATCCTTAATTTTTATAGAATCAACTTCCGAAACACCAACAAAAAAAGAGAGTTTAACTCTGGATGGAAAAAATTTCACATTTAAATTTTCCGGTAGATTCAAGCACTCTACTGGTACTTCTACATTCTTTTGTGTATATGCTTCAACGGGAACATCAATATTAACGATATCTGGTACAAACCTTATACCTTTTACTGATGCTAATTTAAATGGAATTCTTTTATCAGAATTAAGTCCGCTTATAGTGTCGTTTACAGTGTAGGCAAACATGAGTTTATCCAAATCAGGCTTGGCTGCATATGCCATTACGCTATCAGGTATAATTCTAATATCGCTGTTCAGAAAGTATCCGGGAGATAAGTTTATTTGTCCATCAAAAATAAGAGGTACTTTTTTGTATTCAAGTATTGCATAATTAAATGATATACGTACAGGATCGTAATTGAGTATCTGGGTAGATACCGGTAATGCCTTACGAACATACATATCAAATGTGCTACCTTGTAAAACTTTGCTTGAGCTACTATTAATAATGGCAGAAACATCTAATCGTAAAGTATCTCTCTTCTTGAAATAGTATTTAAACATACTGAACCCATTATCTTTAATTCTCAAATTAATTTGAGATGGTAGCGAGTCCTGGAAAATAATACTATCGGGTACTGATACATATTTGATAGGTATATTGATAGATGTTTCGAAGTATTGGTTGTAAATCTGCATAAACCACAGGAATGCAGCTATAAGGACGAAAAAAGAAAAAGTCAGGATTTTTTTCCAAGATATTTTTCTTAAAAAAAATCTGACTTCTTGCCATATTTTATTTGCAGCATTGCTCATTGCTTACGCATCTTTATTTCGTCAATGTTTATTAGTATAACCAAATTAAGCTTTAGGAGCTTCTTCGGAAATAGCAAATACCGAGGCTTTATCTATTTTGATTCTTACGCTTTCTGCAATTTCAATAATAAAATAAGTTTCTCCTATTTCTTTTATTCTGCCATGTATCCCTCCTGCTGTTATAACTTTATCTCCAACCTTCATTGCTTGACGAGCTTCTTGCACGGCTTTTTGTTTCTTTTGCTGTGGACGTATCATAAAGAAGTAAAATACTACAATAATAAGACCAAACATAGCGATTGTGCCCCATGCTCCTCCGGCCGGTCCCTCTGCCGCTTGTAAGAATACTACTAGTGAATTCATAAAATTTATCGTTTTTATTTTAATTTAAGTCTCTTTTTACAAAGATACTTTTTTTTACAAAATATAAAAGTGAAAATAAAATATCCTGCATTTGATGATGCTCAGATTTTATTTTTTTAATAATTTATTTTCGCTCTTCAGTTCTGTTACTACAGAATCTAAGATACCATTTATAAAAGAAGAACTTTTATGTGTGCTATATGATTTTGCTATATTTATATATTCATTCATAGTGACATTAATAGGAACAGATGGGAAAGCTAAAAGTTCGGATACAGCTGTCTGCATGATAATCATGTCCATAAAAGCAATCCGTTCAGATTCCCAGTTTTTGGCATATTTATTAATAAGTTCGCGAGCCATTTTTACATTAAACATTGTTTCTCTTAGAAGTTTAATCGCAAACTGGCGATCTTCTTCATCTTTAAACATAGGAAGTAACGCTTGATTTGTGCCTTTTTCGGGATCCAGTTTCTTTATTGTTTTAATCACGAATGACTGTACAATTTCAATATCATCATTCCAGAAAAGACTATCATCTTCTAAAATCTCATCAAGTTCTTCGTTACAATATATAAATGTTTTGAAAATTTTTCTCCAGAATTCACGATCTGTATCAAAGTCTGAAGTTTCGTTTTCCAAATATTCAGAATAAATATCAGAGCTTAATATCTTCTCAAGCAAACTTCTAACATAGTTTTCGTGATCCTCCCATGATTGAGGTCTGTCTGCAATGTATTTATTGAATTGTAAATTATCTTTTAATTGCTTGATAAATAAGTTATCAGACAATTTTGTGTTTGGATTAATATCTTCGTCAGTTGGTAATAGCTTACCTTTACGAGCTTCGAGACGTCTGGTGTGAGTCTCTGTAATTTCAATGAGAAGAGCTAATAGATAATAGTATAAGTCATATGACTTTTGAAGACTGAACATAAGTTCGGTTTCAGCCTTTTTTAGGTCTCCACTTTCATTTATATAAGTGGAGTACAATACTTGTATAACCCGAATACGAATAAGAACGCGATTGATCATTTTCAATAAGTAAATTTGAGGTGCAAAGATAATAATTCATCTTATAATATCTCTCTAGGCAGGTACTTTTTATTTAGCCTAGGGTTATATCGTGGCTAAAGGATTTTTTATAACGAATCATTTGTTCTCAATATTACTTAATCCAACAAAGCCATACCTTCCTTATATGTTTTATATTTAAGAGTAGGGAGTAGTTCTTTTCTCATTCTTGCTGTATTCCCGTAATAAGATATTCGACCTATTTTTATAAAATCACGAGTAAGTGGGCTTATATTTCCAGTTAGGGAGGAATAGAATTCACATAAGCGTGCAACACACATAATCAACCAAAGAGGCATACGCCAAGGTTTATGGTTTCCTTTGTAGGTTGTTATATCATCTAGAAATTGTTGCAATGTTTGAATGCCTTCGTCTCCAATATCATATATACCATGAATATTAGGTTTTAATATTGCTGCTATTGTAGCAGTAATAAAATCATCTTTGGATATAAGATGAATATAAATAGCTTGCTTCCATACACCTAGCAAGTAATGACGGGCCAACCACTGAGCAGCATCAATCATCAATATACCTTTACCATATACCATTCCAACTCTTAATGAAACGGGGGTAAATTTATATTGTTCTGCATATTTAAACAGAAGTTTTTCTTCTTCAAGTCTGGTTTTGGCATGTGCTGATATCGGGTTACCATCCAAAGTCCCGATTGTAGGCTTATCTGGAAAGGTTTCGCCTTCGACATGAGGAAAGCTTATGAGGATAATTCTTTTGACTTGTTGCTTGATTGCAACATTTAATAGGTTGTTAAAATACTGAGTATTGGTTTTCGGAAGAAAATTTTCGGGATTGGCCTTGAATAGTACACCTGCAAAATGAACGATTGTATCTACATCTTTTAAAGCTTCGAATAAGCTGTTTTCATCAGCAAGATCTGTTTTGAATATATATACATTCTGTTGGGAGGAGAGATCATCTGATATTTTTTTATTGTGAATTAAAAGATTTAATTTTACGTCTTTCTTTTGTAAACCATAAGCTAACAGGTTTCCCAGATTGCCGGCTGCTCCTGTGATTGCGATTCTTTGTTTTACCATTATTACCATTATTGAGTCAATACCTAAACACAAATATACCTATATAAGTATGTTATAAAGCTGTTTTTTTGTTACATTTGCAAAAAAGTATTAACAAGATTAGCTAAACGTTACATTATAATATCCATGAGCGACCAAAGATATAATCAAAGAGGTGTATCTGCATCCAAAGAAGATGTCCATAATGCAATAAAAAATATAGATAAAGGATTATATCCCAAAGCCTTTTGTAAAATAATCCCTGATATATTGGGAGGAGATCCTGAATATTGTAATATTATGCATGCTGACGGAGCAGGAACTAAGTCGTCTCTGGCATATGTATATTGGAAAGAAACAGGTGACTTATCGGTATGGAAAGGTATAGCTCAAGATGCCTTGATTATGAATATTGATGATTTACTTTGTGTGGGTGCTACTGATAATATCTTATTATCGTCAACTATCGGACGTAATAAGATGCTTATTCCCGGAGAGGTTATCTCTGCAATAATTAATGCAACAAACGATCTGTGTATAGAATTATCAAATCTAGGTGTAAATATATATCCGACGGGTGGTGAAACCGCTGATGTGGGCGACTTAGTTCGCACTATTATAGTTGATAGTACGGTTACTTGCCGCATGAAGCGTTCTGATGTGATATCTAATGATAAGATTCAAGCCGGAGATGTGATTGTAGGTTTATCCTCTTCAGGACAAGCTACATACGAAACTGAATATAACGGGGGAATGGGTAGTAATGGCTTAACATCAGCTCGTCATGATGTGTTTGCTAATTATTTGTCCCAGAAATATCCTGAAAGTTATGATGCTTCCATTCCTTCGGGTTTAGCATATTCGGGTGGCAAAAAGTTGACTGATACTATTTCTGATGTTTCGCTAGATGCGGGAAAGTTAGTTCTTTCACCTACACGTACTTATGCTCCGGTGATTAAGCAAATACTAGAACAATTACGCCCTCAAATTCATGGTATGGTACATTGTTCGGGTGGAGCTCAAACTAAAGTTCTTCATTTTGTAGATAAGGTCAGAATAATAAAAGATAACATGTTTCCAGTACCTCCACTATTTAAACTTATACATGAACAGTCGGCAACAAGTTGGCAGGAGATGTATAAAGTCTTTAATATGGGGCATAGAATGGAAATATATATTTCTCCGGAATACGCACAGACAATAATTGATATATCCAAGTCATTTAATATTGATGCTCAAATAGTCGGTAGGGTAGAAGAGTCTTCAAAAACAGAGCTTGTGATTCAAAGTGAATTTGGAAAATTTATATATTGAAAAACTAACATCATTAATTTTATATGGAAAATAAATCATTCACACAAAATCCTAACTTTAGTTTCAACACTCCTTTGGATGAAAACAGACCTCCTAAGCCGAATAATAACCTGCCTTTAGCTATTGTTGCTACAATTGTAGGTATATGTAGTCCTTGTTGTATTGGCCTTATATTGGGTATTGTTGCAATTGTATTTTCGAATCAGGTTGAAACCAAATATAATTATGGTGACTATCTTGGCGCCGAATCATCAGCTAAAAATACTAAAATATTGGCTTTTGTATCAATCGGCTTATTCGCATTGAATTTGATCTGGATGATTATACAATTTGCAACTTTAGGTGTTGATGGCTACTTAGAGCAATATCAACAAATAATAGAGCAAGTATCTAATCAATAAAATTGAATGAATTATACAGAAGGGGTAGTATGTGTTATATTACCCTTTTTATTTTTTGATGAGAAAACTGATTGTTATATTTCTATCTGTCATCTTTCCGATTATCATTATTAGTCTATATTATTTTTATAATGAGGCTGATAGCGAATGGACCATGCAATGTACTTTCCATCAGGTAACAGGCTTACAATGTCCCGGATGTGGAGGTCAGCGTGCTTTGCATTATATGTTGCATGGAGAATTTGTTACAGCCTTGAGATATAACGCTCTTTTTGTGATTTTTACACCATTCTTCATTTATCTTTACGTCATTTTGGTTGAAGTATATGGTCTTAAACAACAATTGTATTTAAATAATTTTTTCTTTTCAGGTAAATTTGGTTGGGTAGTTCTAATCTTGACTATGTCTTTCTTTATATTGCGTAATATACCTTATTCACCTTTTCTGCTATTATCGCCACCTATTTAATCTGCAATAAAAGTGCTATCAATGGTGTAGTTTATCAAACTCTTCTTTTGTTCCGTGGAATACATTCAAATCAACTAAAGTTTCTATTCCCTCTAGTCGACCCTTGTCGGCATATTGCCAGAATAACCATTTTCTATTATTATTTAATTGAGGAGTAGTTTGTATATCTCTAATCCATATTGGATTACTTTCAAAATGTGTTATCAAATATTTTTCGTAAAACTCCTCAGTAGTGTATATCAGAACTTTTTTTTCATAGTATTCTTCAATGGTTTTTATATAAAGGGCTATTTCGTGAATGATATTTTCTCTATAATTCTGAGGACTGCAATTACCAGCAAATTCTAAGTCGATAATGGGGGGTAAATTTGTACTGTCTTTAGGTACGGATTCTATAAAATTATAAGCCTGTTCTTTTCCGTCTCTGCAAAAAGTGAAAAAATGATAAGCTGCTCTGGGGATGTTTAGCTCTTTTGCCTTTGCCCAATTTCTTTCGAATTGTGTGTCTTTAAAGTCACCTCCTTCGGTAGCTTTAATAAAAGCAAACTGAACTTTATTCCTATCCAATTTATCCCAATTTATTGTTAATTGATGATGTGAAACATCTATACCATGTACAGGATACTGATCCGGAGAGGGATAATTTAATCTTATATATCCAAGATTGTAAGCATATCTTATACCTATAAAACTGACAAAAATTATAGCAAGAACAACAGTTAGATATATAATGATTTTTTTATTCATTCATTTACCATCCGAATGCTTTGTCATTCATCCAAGTGCCTTGTGTTTTCATAACCTGTTCTATTACATCGCGGGCAACTCCTTCCCCTCCTTTTTTATGAGATATATATTTCGCAATACCTCTGATTTCAGGTGCAGCATCCGCGGGAGCAACAGGGAGTCCAACTGTTTTCATTACATGATAATCGGGCAGATCGTCTCCTACATAAATAATTTCTTCTGGTTTATAACCTGTTTTGGATAAATAATCATTGAAATCATTGATTTTTATGGATGATTTCATATATATATGCTCAATACCTAATCTTGAAAAACGTAATCTTACAGCTTCTGTATCACCTCCCGTTATAATTGCTAAGCCATAACCCGATTTGCACGCTAGGTTTAGTGCATAACCATCTTTAATGTTTACCATACGCATTGGTTCACCTTCGGGAGACATAGGTATACTATCAGGAGATAGCACCCCATCAACATCGAAAATAAATGCTTTTATTTTATTCAAATCGTAGTTTATAGAACTCATATTTATTGAGGCTTATTTGTTTTGTATATATTTTTACTGATTAAGGAATATATTTCTTTCAAATCAGGGTCTTTGATCAATTCAAGATGCTTATTTATAATATTTTCATCATAACGTATGGCAGGACCTGTTTGAGCTTCTTTGGGACTCAGGCTATGTATTTTTGCTGCCGTTTCATCTATCAAAGGTAATATAGTTTCAAAAGGAATGCCTTCTTTTTCTAAGATATCATGAGAGACTGAATACATATGATTTACAAAATTACATGCGAATACACCTGTAAGATGAAGATATTGACGTTTTTCGGAAGATAATGAATATACTTTAGTCGAAATTTGCTCTGCTATTTTAAATAAAAGTTTTAAATCATATTCGTTATTTGCTTCGAGAAATAAGGGGATTATACTGAAGTTCAAATTACGATCTTTACTAAATGTTTGAAAGGGGTATAATACTCCTCCTCGCTTATTATATTCTTTGAAAATATCTAAAGGTATGCTACCGGATGTGTGTACCCAGAGTCCGTTATTAGAGGGCATTTCAGTTAATAGCTGGGGGAGAACAGAATCTTTAATCGAGAATATATAGATGTCAGCATCCTTCTTCAATTCTTTTATATTAGAGGTTGATTTTGCATTGACTTTTTCTGCCAGTGCCATCGCCGAATTATCTGTTCGACTATATATTTGGAGAATATTGAACGAGTGTTTATATAACTCAATGGCCAGGTGTGTTGCTAAACGTCCAGCGCCTATAAATACAACATTCATTACAAATTTATTTTTTAGAAGTAATGACCATAAAAAGCCCTACAGCAATCAATATGACGGGTATTATTAATGAAGAAAAATTTTGAATCCATCCAAAAAAGAAATCAAAATTCATAATTATTCCAATAGCTGTGAATACAATTCCCATCGTTTTCTCTGCCTTCGTAAATAGGAATATAATACCGGCAATAAGAAAAAAAGTACCAACATTCATTAGTTTATCAGCATAAGGTATATGTGCCAATATTCCCGTTTTACTTAGTAAGTATATTATCCCTATTATAAGAATTAAAAGACCATACGGAAATCTGTTTCCTGAGTTTTTTGCCATCTTTAGGTTAGTTAATTTCGTTTATTTTAAATTTTCCGATATGTACTTTCTCCCATTCTAGTTTTTCATCATTGTGGGCTAACTTTTCTTGATCTTTATGTCCAAAGACTATGATTGATAAAACTTGCAGTTGCATGGGGATATCTAATAAATCTTTTACGTATTCTTCAGAAGAAGTATCAGACGCTGTATACCTTTCTCTGATTTGTATCCAACAACTTCCTAAACCTAAATCTTCGGCTTGCAGTTGCATCATGATAGAAGCTATAGAGCCATCTTCAATCCACACACTACTAATAAAAGGATCCACAGTAACTACTATAGCTAGAGAACAGTTTGCAATGGGTTTGGCTCCCATTTTTTTACAAAGAGCAAGTTGGTCCAATAATGCTTTATCTTCAATGGCTATAAAATACCATGGTTTTGCATTTTTAGATGTTGGAGATTTTAATCCTGCTTTTAAAATAAGTTCTACTTCTTCTGCTTTAAGAGGTTCTGTAGTAAATTTGCGTATACTACGTCTTTGGGTGATTAATTCGGAAAAATTATTCATTACAAGTATGTATTCGGGTTTCAGAGCATTTATTACTTTAAAGTATACCTATTCTTTATCAATTAAACTATTTATAAGTTCTTCCTTGTTTTCAGATTCTCGGACACCTTCGGTACTGCTTTTTTTCAACAATACAGTAAGTGTCTGCATTATAAGCTTAATATCTAAGGCAAATGAATATCCGTTGATATATAATAAGTCATATTTAAGTTTATCTTTTACAGAAGTATTGTATTTACCTTGTACTTGAGCTAAACCGGTCAGTCCGGCTTTTACCCGATGGCGTAGATTATATTCAGGAATATCAATGCAGTATTTGTCTACGAAGAAAGGGCGTTCGGGACGTGGTCCTACAATACTCATGTCTCCTTTCAATATATTTAATATTTGGGGTATCTCATCCAGACGGGTCGCTCTTAAGAAGTGTCCTAATTTAGTAATCCTATTATCCGACTCTTGTGCTAATGTCGGGCCTGAAACAGCTTCAGCATTCTCAATCATTGTTCTGAATTTGTAAATAAAAAAAGGTTTATTGCCTCTGGTTATCCGTTCTTGTTTATAGAAAACAGATCCTCCACTTATTTTAAGAGATAGAGCTACAATTAAGCCTGGTATGAAAGCAATAATAAAAGCGATTGAGCATAATGTGATATCTAGGAATCGTTTAGCTAAATCATGTTCTATATTAATATCAAATGGCCTTACTTTTAATACAGGAGTATCTTCTATTTGGACAAAATTGGCGTTAAATAAAAATATCTCTTGAAATTTAGGTTCATAAAAGAATTGCTTACCTCTTTTTACGCAGTCTTCTGCCATTTCTTGCTTCATGCTCTCATCAACATCGTCTGATATAAAAATAAGATCGCAGTTTGCCATGTATTTCTCGAGATTAGAGGACTCCGGTTTGCAAATATGTTTCACATTAGACCACATCCCTTTAGAATGCAATAGTTTCTCGGCTAAATGTCGTGCTTTGTCGTATCCAATAACAAGAACCGTTTTTAAAACATTATCCTTCAGATATTTTTTGTTAATGTATAAATGCCATAATGTTAACAATATGACCTGAACTGCGGAACTAACAATTAGGATACTTCGAGGGTATGCCAATCTTCTGGTAAGGAAACTCATTGCCATTGTTAATAAAAATAAACACAAAATGGCAACAGTGACCGAATAAGCCACTCCAAATAAAGTAAATTCTTTAGGTTTGTCAAGCTCAAACACATGTCCTATGATAAGATAGAATAGGCCAATGTATGGAGCCATAGATATAATGGAGTATAGATTATCATTATAAGCAGCCAAACTATCTGCAAAATATAGATATGCCAAATAGGTTGATAAATAAATGATAACGAGATCAACCAATAGAATAAACATACTAAATCCTTTTCTCGTAAATAATCTTTCCATGTATAATTACCTAAATTTGTTAAATCCTAAACATTGTTTTAAAATACAAATTTAGAAAGATATTACTAAAAAATGATATATTCGAAATTTAATTAAAAAGGAAGTGGATGAGGAAAGATATAATTTATTCAGTGTTTTTGTTTAAAAAGCAATATCTTTGTCTTTTAACTAAAGACTCTGGTCAATAAAAAGGATGAAAATTTTTCAAGTTATAACAGTTTCAGAATTTGGTGGAGCTCAGTCTGTTGTGTCAAATCTTATTGAAGGTTTAAGCGATAAAGACGAGGTTTTTATCTTATATGGCGGAAATGGTGAAGCTTGGAAGCATCTGGAGCATAAAGTTCACTTAATTAAACTTTGTGAACATCGTAAAGAAGTATCCTACAAAGATTTATTTTTAGCTTTTAAATTATTTCGATTAAGACTCAAATATCAACCGGATGTTGTTCATCTGCACTCTTCGAAAATGGGTGCTATCGGGCGTATTGTTTTTAATCCCAAAACTATAGTATATACAGTTCATGGGTTTGATTCAATCCGAAAAGCTTTTCGGAAATTTTTGATTATAGAGAAAATGTTAAAAAACAGAGCCGCTCGAATAGTCGGAGTTAGTAAATACGATGTTGATTGTTTATATGAAGAAGGAATTTCAAGAAATGTTGAACTTGTTTATAATGGAATTGTTGATCATACTGGGGATGATCTATCTTTTCTTGAAAACATGGCTTTAAAAGAGAAGATAGAAGTTCTGAAATGTAATTATACCCATATTGTAATGTGTATATCGAGAATTTCTCCTCAAAAGAAATTTGATTTGTTTTTAGAAATTGCTAGAGTAAAACCTAATTATGCCTTTGTTTGGATTGGTAATAAAGAGGTTTTGACAGATTTACCTTCTAATGTATTTTGTTTAGGAGAAACTCATTCAGCGTATATTTATTTGAAATATGCTGATATTTTTATACTACCTTCTAATTACGAAGGTTTGCCTATATCGCTTTTGGAAGCTTTGTCGTTTGGCATTCCGGTTGTTGCATCTGATGTTGGCGGTATTGGTGAGGTGTTAAATGGCAATAATGGATTTGTTGTAGCAAATGATGTTGAATCTTTTGTTTCTAAAATCGACTATATTTTGCAAGATTCAGTAAACTCTCAAGTAAAAATTAATGCAAGGGAATCTTATTTAAGGAATTTTACAATAAATAAAATGGTAGAAGGATATACTTCTATCTTTAAAGCAATATATAATAAAGGAAATCGTTAATAAATATATGTCAAATCCTCTTGTCTCAGTTTTAATACCTTGTTATAATGTCGAGAGCTATGTGGTTGAATCGGTTTCTTCCATCATGGGGCAGACATATACAAATTTAGAAATTGTTATTATAAATGACTGCTCATCCGATAATACTAGTAATAAATTACAAGAATTAGCTAAGAAGGATAGCCGCATAAAGATTTATAATAATGAGACTAATTTAAAACTGATAAAGACACTCAACAAAGGAATCGACCTATGCAGTGGTAAATATATTGCCCGTATGGATGCGGATGATATTTCTTTTCCTACAAGAATAGAAAAGCAAGTATCTTTCTTAGAGCAAAATACCGATTATGATGTTGTTAGTACCATGTTTTATACATTTAGAACAGGTAAGGCTAAACATAATCTATATAAAAATCCTAAAACATATGAAGAGTTACAGGCTTATCTATTGTTCAGATCAGGTATTTGTCATCCAGCTGTAATGATTCGGAAAACTCTATTCTCTGAGTTGAGATTAAGATTTGAAGAAAAATATTTGCATGTAGAAGATTATGCACTGTGGTCTAAGGCTCTATATTGTACTAAATTAGCAAATATTGATGAGCCCCTCTTGTATTATAGGGTTCATGAATATCAGGTTTCTACATTAAATGAAAAGAAACAAATTGAAAATAAGAAAGAAGTCTTTAAAATTCATTGCGAAAAGTTAGGCTTAGCTTCTGGGAATGAAGATTTAGATGTGTATGCTTCTGTTGCTGAGTGTGTTCCCTCGGAGTCCTCATTTGATTATCTTTATAAATGTGAGACGTTTATGATAGGTCTATTAGATAGAAATAGTGCAGAACAATTTTGCTCTCCTAAGTATTTATCAAGGATTCTATCTTTGCATTGGATTCGTCTTTGTGCGAATTCGAGATTAGGAGTAAAGGTATTGAGTAAATGTTTTGCTTCTCCACTCTATAATAAAGCATATTATAGTAAAAATGACATACTAATATTATATATTAAATGTTTATTCAAAATGGAATATAAAAAATCATTTTGGTATAAACTGGCATTTAGATAAAAGTTTATGAAAAAGATATTGTTAATAACGATATTATTTATTTTCCTATTTTATACACTATATCCCCAGGCAATATCTTTTTTTGGGTATTCCTTTCTTTTTACATCCGGAGCATTAGGAGTCGGTTTGTACCTTTACAATGGAAGGCCTTTTGATGAAGTTGTAACAATTATTCTATCCTATATTCCCTTTGTATTATGTTGTTTGATTACAATGTATCTTACACCTTTTAAAGATTCATATCTGGTAGATTACTCAAAAAGCCAGTTTGCATGGGTATTTGGTTCTTATTTAATCGTTACTTTCTTCTTTATAGTCCACCCGAAAGGTACATTTACACTCTTTTTGTATTATATAATAGGTGCTATATTTGCACAGTGTGTTATTTCTATTGCCATGCACGAAAATGCAGCAGTTCGCGACTTTTGTAATTCTTTACAAATGATGGATGTTACAGTTTTAGCCAAAAGACAAGAAACTGAAGGTGCCCGTTTATTAGGATATGGAGTGGCATTTTTTGGTGCTGGAGTATCTTGTGGATTTGCACTTATCGCTTTAGTATATATAATATTAAAAAAGAAATTAAATATAATCTCTATTATAGCATTAGGAGGGGTATATTGTTTTATTTTATATGTTGGTCTCTTATCTGCAAGAACTACAGCTATAGGGCTTTTTGCCAGTATTATTCTTGCAGTTATTCTTGTGCTTACAAGTAATAAAAAAGATGTAAAACGAGGACAGTTTTTTAAATTCTTAGCAATTGCGGCTTTGTTTGCTTCAATAGGTCATACCCTTGCATATTTGTACTTCCCCGAGTTTGCTGATTGGGCGTTTGAAGCTTTTATTAATTATAATAAGACAGGTCAGTTCAGAACGAATTCTTCAGACGGTTTAGAGGAGATGTTCCAGTTGCCTTACACCTTTGATCAATGGCTATATGGCTGGGGAAATATGGAATTCTGGGGTAGTGATGTTGGGTATACACGCTTACTCTTTTATGTTGGCTTACCGGGTACAATAGCTTATTTCTTTTATCAATTTATGTTGGTAAAATTATCATTTACAAATGATAGAGCTTTTATGTTTACATTGCTTATAATGTATGCTTACAATCTAGCTTTGAATTATAAAGGCCTATCGGATTTGAATCTGTTTATGTATTTATTCATATTTTATTTCCTGCATTATAGATATTATATTTATACACCACAATTATATAGGCTTGGAAAATTCAATTCGACTAAACTTCGTTATGCCGTTCAAAGCTCGACGCCCCACAGGAGGGTTTAGAGTTATGTATGAATATGCAAATAGGTTATCAGACCTTGGGTACAATGTGCACATCACATATCCTCTGAGAACAAAGTATATGGAGTATCGCCTTCCATATATCATACGTTTTATATTATCTTATGTAGAGGGATTTAGGACTAGTCGATGGTTTAAGTTTAGACCTAATATCTCGATGTCTTATGTCAAATGGATTAATGACAAGAATGTTAAAGATGCAGATGTTATTATCACAACTTGGTGGACTACTGCACTAGAAGTGGGAGCATTGGTGCCTCAAAAAGGTAAGAAAATTAATCTAATACAGGGATATGAAAATTGGATAGGACATGAGGATGAACTTCATTCATCATATGATATGAAAGGAGTTACAAATATTGTAGTCGCATCTTATCTTAAAGATATTGTAGCAAAATACACTAATAACCAGATAGTTTTGATTACCAATGCTGTTGATAAAGAAAAATATCGAATACTGAATCCTATAAGAAACCGAAACTCTTTAACTATTTGTATGTTATATTCTATACAAGAGATTAAAGGTTCAAGTTATGGGCTTGATGCACTATATAAAATAAAAGAAAAATATCCGGAGTTGAAGGCTGAGTTATTTGGTATATGCCCCGCTCCTGAAAACTTACCGGACTGGATTACTTTTTATCATGATCCCGAAGATTTGAGTTTAATTTATAACAGAAATGCTATATTTATCTCTAATTCTTTGACCGAAGGTATGGCATTAACGCCTATGGAAGCAATGTTTTGTGGCTGTGCTGCTATATTAACTGATATTCAAGGACATGCTGAATATGCAAAAGATAACGACACGTCACTATTGTATACTCCTAAAGACTCTAATCAGTTGGTCGATAAAATAGAATGTTTAATAATGAATAATGACATTCGAATATCCTTGGCAGAAAGAGGAAATCATTTTATACAGCAATTTTCGTGGGATATTGCAGTCGAAAAAATGGATAAGGTTATAAAAGAATTACTTCACAAAAAGGAAGTTTAGGTAATTGTAATATTTAGATGAAGAGAAGAGTTGCTGTTTTAATTCGTGTATATGACCGAATTGATGATCTTAAATATAATCTTCAGATAATCAAACAAACATGGACTGAGTTTGATTATCATATTATTGTTGTAAGTAATGGGTATCCAGATGGATATCGTATTGATGTTGATTCAGTACGGATTATAGATAACTTTGTTGCTTTAGAAAATAATGCAGGTCATAAAAAAGGTAATTCACAATTACTGATGGAAGGACAAAAATGTATTCCTTTAGATTGTGATTATACAGTAATATTAGAAGCAGATACATGGATATATGGGGATCGTACCATAAAAGAATATATCGAATTTATGGAAGAGGCATCTAATATTGTATGGGCCAGTGCCGATTGGTACGATAAAGATTATGCTCTTGCTGTAGATTTTGCGGTTATAAAATCGGATTTTATTCGTAATAATCCTGACTTATTTGATTTTGAAGATTATCCGGAATCTTATATCGCAAACTATTTAAGAGATACTGATGCTGGATTTAAATGGATTACAGAAAATATGCCTGTACATGTACCTAGCTATGTCCCCAAATATCCTTATGTGGATGATTCGACTCAGAAGCGATTTTATGTATTTCCCAAATCTAAAATGGTTACCCATCATATCGAATTTTTAAAAGGCGGAATGTCTCAAAAAAAACGGTATTTTAATATAGTTGCCGACTATGACTTTTTTAAAGAAGAGATAGTCTCTAATAAAGCGTGGGAGAGGTTTAAGATGTATTTTTGGATTAGATTTAGTAAGCTTTTTATAAAAAAAAGCTGGTTTCAAAAAAAGTATTATAGAAATATTACCCAATAGAGAAAATATGTTTGTAGTAAATGGTCGGTTTTTAACTCAAAAACCAACAGGAGTTCATCGGTATGCTTTTGAAATATGTAATCAACTAGCTGAATTTGGTGTTGATTTTTACGTTGCCGTACCCAAAGAAATAAATCCGGACTACAAGATTAATTTTAAAACTGTTCAATGTGGAGAACTCAATGGTCATCTTTGGGAGCAAATTAGTTTGCCTAAATATTTAAAACAGGAAGGAAGGCCTTTATTATTAAGTTTTTCAGGTTGTGGACCTTTGAACTATTCGAATCAAATAATTACAATACATGATGTTTCGCATGAGAGACATCCCGAATGGTTTTCTAAGAATTATTGTCGATTTTATGGGTATATGATGCCTCGAATAGGTAAAAAGGCCCATGCAATTATTACTGTCAGTGAATTTTCGAAGAAAGAAATTATAGAAACATTGAGTCTTCCATCAGAAAAAATTCATGTAATAAATTGTAGTATACCTTCTTATCATACAACAGAAAATGATCTTATAAGTGGTAATTCTGATGAGAAATACATTTTATCAGTTTCATCAATGGATCCACGAAAGAATTTTATTCGTCTTGTAGAAGCTTTTAATAATATAGAGGATAAGTCAGTAAAATTATATATCATAGGTATGCAATTTAAGGCGTTTAATACACCTGATATGGAGAAACTTAATCAAGAGAATGTTATTCTTACAGGCTATTTGGATGATGACTCTCTCCGGAAAATGTACAAGAATGCTCTTTTTTCTGTATATCCATCTTTATATGAAGGTTTTGGTATTCCACCCTTAGAATCTATGTCATATGGATGTCCTGTGATTGCATCTGACATACCTGCATTGAGAGAAGTTAGCGGAGAAGCTGCTTTGTATGCAAATCCCTTAGATATTGCAGATATGAGCCTTAAAATGGATTTATTAATTCGTGATACTGAGTTACGAAACAAATTGAGCGAAAAGGGTAGGGAGCAGGTGGCAAAATATTCTTGGAGTAAATCGACCCGACAAGTTTTAGATTTAGTAAAACAATATTCATAATCTACTTTAGTATGAAAATAGCGTTACTAATTCATGCACATACTAATCCTGATCAACTAGCCCGATTAGTCTCCCGCTTAATACATAAGGACGTAGATATTTATATAAATATAGACGCAAAATCTGATATAGAATTATTTAAAAATAATATAGAAAATGTGCATTTTCTGAATAATAGGGTTGAGGTAGTTTGGGGGCGTTTTTCTCAATTGCAACAGATTCTCAATTCGTTTGAAGAGATTGTAAATACAAAAATTCCCTATTCTCATATTGTATTTATTAGTGGGTTGGATTATCCGATTGTTCCCATGTCTCAAATTGTCGATTTTTTACATAGCAATCAAGGTAAAAGTTATATTGATTATTTTAAGTTGGGGAGTGATGACTGGTCTAACTTAATGAAAAAACGTTTTGAATATTGGTTCTTTCTCCCGGAAAGAGATATTCGAAATAATCGCATTATAAAGAAAATTCTTCAAAAACTGGGATTTAAACGTAAGTATCCATTTAATGATGCATATTATGGCTCGTGTTGGTTTACCTTATCAATAGAGGCTGTAAAATATTTACTTGATTATACCGAAAGGAATCCGAAAGTAATAGATTTCTTTAAGCATACAGGATGTTCAGATGAATTATATATTCAATCAGTATTATTAAACTCGCCTTTGAATAAGGATATGGTTAATGAAATTTACAGATTTTTTGATTGGGGTGATAAAGGTAAAAGTCCAAAGATATTAGTATCTGATGATTTTACCAAAATAGCATCTTCTAATGCGTGGTTTGCCCGTAAATTGGATATAAATATTGATACTCAATTGATGGATAAACTTGATCAACTAAATGCAGGAAACAATGAGCCAAGATAAAGTATCGGTTGTAACCGTTGTGTATAATGCAATGTCTATCATTGAAGAGACTATAAAGAGTGTATTATCTCAAACATATAGTAATCTCGAATATATTGTAATTGATGGGGGCTCTACGGATGGCACAATAGATGTGATCCGAAAGTACGAAGATCGTATATCAATATTTATTAGTGAGCCTGATAAAGGGATTTACGATGCCATGAATAAAGGTATTGATAAATCTACCGGCAATTGGATTAATTTTATGAATGCCGGAGATTTCTTTTACTCAGCATCTTCTGTAGCAGATATTTTTGATATACCTGAGAGCAATTATTCTCAATATGCAACAGTATATGGTGATGCTGAATATCGTCTGAAATCGTTTTCCTACATTAGGCAAGGATATGAGTGTGATAGAGATCATTTTATGCCATTTTCGCATCAGGCAGCTTTTGCCAGAGCTGATATTGCTAAAAAGAATAAGTTTAATCTGAAATACAAGATAGCTGCTGATACTGAATTTTTTTTACGTCTCAACAGAGAGGGTTACCAGTTAAAACATGTGTCAGTAATTGTATGCTCCTATGATGCTTCGGTTGGTATAAGCATGAATAGTGAGGTTAAGCATGCAAAAGAATTTGTAGCGATGCAGATAGAATATGGTGCTCCTAAAGATTCTCCTTATTTCAAAAAGTATATTAGAAGTGCTTATACAAGACAGTATATGAGATGTTTGATCCCGCATTCTATATGGGAACGAATGAGAGAAAATAAAATAAAGAAACAATCGGACATAATAATAAAAGAGATCTAATTTAGATCTCTTTTATATTTTTACTTTAGATGAACAAATAAGGTCTGAATCCTATCTTTTCTCTCTTTCGTCTATTTCTTCATACATCCGATCATTCTTTGGGCGAATAAAAAGTCGGAGTGATACATCGTAAGTTATATAACTCCATACCCAGTCAATAAATACTGAAACTTTATTTTTGATACCTACAATAGAAAGAATGTGTACCCATAACCATAACCACCATGCGACAGTTCCTCCAAAATGAAGCTTCCATATATCAGCTACAGCAGCATTTCTTCCGATTGTAGCCAAAGAGCCTTTATCTTTATATTCAAATTTTTCCTTTTTAACATAACCTTTAGCCTCTCGGTTAAGGTTGTTAGCTAGATTTTTAGCCATCTGCATAGCTACCTGAGCTACTTGTGGATGTCCTTTAGGAGAAATGTTGGAAATGAGTAAACAAGTATCTCCAATTGAATATATACCATCATGTCCGATAACTTTGTTATATTCATCCACAAGGATACGCCCTCTGCTGTAAGATTCCTCTTTTAACCCAATCAGGCTATTAGGTTTAACTCCACCCACCCAAAATACATTGTGAGTACGCAAAGTCTCTCCATTGGATAATTCGACATTTGGTTTATTGTAATCCTTTACAGATATGCCTTGATGAATAATAACACCTCTCTTCCGTAGTGTTTCTTCTGCTTTAGCCGAAGCCTCTTCTGACATTGCGAATAACAGGCGGGGGGATGCATCTACTAGGTGAATCTCCATCTTGTTAAAATCAAGCTCCGGATAATCCTTAGGCAATATTGTTTTTTTCATATCAGCCAAAGCTCCTGACAGCTCAACTCCTGTTGCGCCACCACCAACTATGACAAAAGTGAGTAATTCACGCACTTTTTCGTCTGTTCTGGCACTTAAAGCCTTCTCAAAGCTAAATAAAATTCTATTTCTGGCAAGTAACGATTCGGAAATAGACTTCATTGCATAGGTTGATTCTTTCAGACTGTCATTTCCAAAATAATTAGTATCACAACCTGTAGCTATTATCAAGTAATCATACTTAATGGAACCGATACTTGTTTCGAGTATCTTTTCATCAGGAAGAACTTGTTTTGCGAGGCAGGTTCTAAAATGAAAGTCTTTCTTTTTCTGGAATGTTTTTCTATGTGGATAAGATATAGAACTGGGTTCCAAACCACCTGTTGCTACCTGATAAAGAAGCGGCTGAAATTGATAATAGCTTACTTTATCAATTAAAACTACCTGATAATAAGCAGAGTCTATTTTGCGAGCGATTTCTAATCCTGCAAAGCCACCCCCAATTATTACAATTCTTTTCTTTGATTTACAGTCCGGTATATTGGCTATTGCTTCCATTTATTTTATAGTTAAGAGTGAGTATATACTATTTATAATAAATGAGTCATATTAATGCTTATTAAGCTTCTTTCTTACTTTTGGCTCTTTCTCTTATTACTTCAACAATAGCGGGTACGATAGATAAAAATATGATAGCTACCATTAGCAATTTAAGATTTTGCTGCACCCATTCGATAGTACCTACGAAATAACCTAAAAGAGTAAATAACACAACCCATATAACACCTCCTATAACATTAAAAGCTGCAAAATGTTTATAGCCCATATGTCCCATTCCTGCTACAAATGGAGCGAAAGTACGTACAATTGGTACAAAGCGTGCCAGGATTATAGTTTTGCCTCCATGCTTTTCGTAGAATTGGTGAGTTTTTTCCAGATAGCTTTGCTTAAATATTTTAGAATCGGGATTGCTAAAGAGCTTTTCCCCAAAGAAACGACCTATCGTATAATTTACTCCATCTCCTAATATAGCGGCAGTGATGAGTATGATATTTAATATGATAATATTAAAATCACCCGTAACATTGGATGCTGCTAATGCGCCGGCTACAAAAAGAAGAGAATCTCCTGGTAAAAAAGGAGTTACTACTAATCCCGTCTCACAAAAGATGATTAAAAAAAGAATAGCATATACCCATACGCCATAATTTTCAACTAGTTCTAATAAGTGTCTGTCGATGTGAAGGATAAAATCGATAATAAAGTGTATAAATTCCATTGATTAAGCAGTATAAACAACATCAATATTAATGTGGAACAAAGGTATTGCTTTTTTATCGTTAATAAAACAGTATCGAAGGCTAAAATACAGTTATATTATGCTTTATGAATTAATCAAAGTGGCTAATATTGTAGTGAATAGCTATATCAGAAAGATCTGAATACAATCAAACGACCGGTGGTTTCTATTGTAAATGTGTCCGATTCTGCCTCATTTAGTGTGGCTTGCCACCAATTAGTAAAGATCCTGTTTTGTATCGGATACTTTAATTTATCGGTTGTTACTTCACAAGGTGAAATGCTGAATAATGATATCTGTTGTCCCGGATATGCTTCAAAAACACTAAAACTATTAATGGCATTAAATACACCGTGGTTTGTGATCATACATATGTCATCAATATATTCTATATAATCGGCTAATAAACCAATATTTGCAATAGAATGGTCTTCTCTTTTACCTGTACCTCCGAGAATTATTAAATTCTTTTTACCTTGTTCGATACAATATTGTACTGATTTTGTCAGATCGTTCGTTTCTTGTTCTTTTATCTGAATAATAAGGTCTTGGTATGTTAGTTTATTTTCATCGGATAATGAATCACAATCACCTACAATAGCTTGTGGTTTAATTTGCGTAAGAGATAGGGTGTTTATAGCTCCATCACAGCAAACTATATAGTTATTATTGTTTAAGATAGACAGAGCTATTTCATGAGTCGGAAACTCTCCATTAGCTAGTATTACAGCTTCTGTTCTAGTTTCTACGGTAGGGTATTTAAATATCTTCATTTATTTATTGAGGTTGCCATTTTTCTCCATTTTATATATCCAAATACAGATACTGTACTGTATATAAGATACATAATAGATGTTGGATATAAGTCTTGATATAAGTATAAAAAAACAGATACGATGTTAATAACAATGAGTAATAACCATTGTTCAATATATTTCTGTGCCAGCATCCACATAGCCACAATGCTAATTGTTGTAACGAAGCTATCTCCATATACAACTTGACTATCAGTATATCGTTGCAAAATAAATACAATTATGCCAAAGATTACAATAGATACTGCTACTAGAGGTAAAAAAAGTCGGGTAGGGGTCTTGCTTAAGCCAATACCTGTATTTTCGTCTAAATTTATTTGAGTAGGGTTATACCACTTTATCCATCCATATATTCCGGCTAATATATAGTATATATTTATGCAAGCAAAAGCATAAAAGGTAGCGTGAATAAATACAAAGGTATAGAATGATGACATAATAATACCTGCCGGCCACATTCTGAGATCAGCTTTATATTCATAATAGAGATATAAGAGCCCGAAAATGGCTCCTACAATCTCTACCCAATTTATTTCAATGAAATTCACTATTGTTTCCATCTGTTTTATTAGAATCTGATACCCAATTTCGCCATTATATTACGTGTTGCTTGTGGAAATAACCCGGTGTATACCAACTGTGTATTATCTTTAAATTTATCGGTTGATACCCAAGCATTAGCTACATATTCTTTATTTAAAATATTATTGACGAAAAACTGAAGATTAATTTCTCCTATTTTTGGGGTTTTAAATGTATAACTTGCTGCAAAATTACTCACAAAATAATCAGTTAATTGATTTTCAGAGTTAGAAGTATTGTCATAATATTGTTTTCCTACATATTTTCCAATGAGTGCTAATGTAAGAGTTCTATAGGGTGTAACAGTTACAGTACCACTGCTTATAGCATTAGGAGAGAATGAAATGTCGGTTGATTTAAAGTGTTCTGTGGTTTGACCAACAAAATTATAATCTGTTTGATTGTCATATAAATCAAAATAAGCCGTGTAATCCTTTATTTTATTTCTGCTTATAGTAATATTTGCATCCATTCGTATCCATTTTGTAAACTGGTATGCACCAATAAGTTCTAATCCTAAACGATAGCTGTCGGGTACATTTTCCATCAACTTATAACCTACGTCATTTAGTTTTCCAGTTTGCACCATCTGGTCCTTGTATTTCATATAATAGATATTTGCATTGAAGGAAGCCTCTTTTGAAGCGTATCTATAACCTAACTCATAATCAAGCATCTGTTCTGGTTTAATACGTTGGTGACCGCCTCCCTTGTATGATTCCTTTATATCGGTGCGAAGAGGTTCACGATGAGCAAAAGAAAGAGAAGCATAAATATCGTTTTTAGCATCGAGGGTATAAGAAACACCTCCTTTGGGATTAAAGAAACTGAAGTAATTATTGTTCGTTATATCTTCTAAATCATCATCAATACCTTTCATTCTGTAATCGACATAGCGATATTGAAGATCTCCAAAAATAGAGAATGCGTCTGTAACTCTGTAAGTGCCTTTGGTGAATATATTTAATTCTTTTTTATTTGCATCGTTCATATACCATTCGTAATTAGACGGTATATTTTGATTGAGTTTAACCCATTTAAGTTCGCCATAGTGATCTCCAGCATAAGAAGACGCCATAATCCCTCCAATAATATTTAATTGGTCTGTAATATAGTTTATAGTGATGTTTCCGGTGTAAAAGTTATTCTTCATTAATTTACGTCTGATAATATCTGAAGATTTATATAATGAATCGTTTACTAATTGAGGAGTTAAACCGAACTTTTTAAATTTTTGATTCATTTTATAATTCTCATAATATCCATATCCATGATTATAATTCAATCCAATGTTTAGAGACAATTGTTCTGACAAAACATTTGAGTATGTGAATTGTACTATATTGGAATAATAATTATCAGTTTCGTTATCATAATAATGTACATTGCCCGCGCTGTCATAGAATTGACCTGCCGGATTATATCTGCGATCAATCTTCATCTGTTCAGGGCTAATACCTTCCCATGTTATTCCTGTATGCTGAATACCATTGATATAACTCAGTTTAAATAACTGATTATCATTATAATAAGATAATGAAGCATACGCAGATCTATGGTTTACACTACCGTTTCTTATATATCCATCTCCTGTTACACGAGAATATCTGGCATCAAGAGAAAGCCCATTCTTTAAAATCCCGCTTCCTGCTGCAATAGTAGAAGTAAAAGTATTATAACTTCCAATAGCTGTTGAAGCTTCACCGTATGCTTCAGGTTTTGCTCCTTGACTTTTTAATGATATACTAGCTCCAAATGCAGCGGAGCCATTGGTTGATGAGCCAACGCCTCGTTGAACTTGGATACTTTGCAGAGAATTGGATATGTCAGGGATATTTACCCAGTATACTTCCTGACTTTCAGGGTTATTTAATGGCATACCATTTAAGGTAACATTAATACGGGTAGCATCTGTTCCTCTTATCCGCAACGAAGTATTACCTACACCGGAACCATCTTCGGAAAAAGCAACTACCGAAGGCATGGTTTCTAGAATATAAGGAATATTCCTTGCTGCATTATTTTCTTTAATTTGTACAGCACTCATATTTGAAAATGCAATTGGAGCACGTCCACTAACTCGTGTTGCTGATACAATAACCTCGCTGAGATTCACTTGTTTTAGACTGTCAGGTATTTCTTCTGAAAAGATAGAAATACTAGAGAGAAAAGCTGTAAGAGATATTATTTCCTTTTTCATTTAAATAATAATGATTAACGATAAAAAAGCAGAGCTATTTTATCTAATTTGTTAAATAAAAAAGGGGATAGGAGAGTGTACCTTTATTTTGAAGTAGTATGCAGTGCGCGCTAAAAGCATATCTATTTCCCTCCGCCGGCATTATCCGGATCAGGTTATACGGGTATAATCTCAGCCTTGTGGGCACCCCTAGATCAAGAGGCAAAGATATAAAAGAAAAGATATAAAACAGATAAGTTTATGTTAAATATGATAGAGGGAATAGGATAGGGGACAATAAAAAGAAAGCTCCTATATTTAGGAGCTTTCTTTTTGATATGCTGTTGATTTATAATTAGTAACGTGCACTAACAACATCCCAATTGATAATTTTCCAAACTTCAGCTAAGTGGTCAGCACGACGATTTTGATAATCCAGATAATAAGCATGTTCCCATACATCAATACCTAAGATTGGAGTTAAACTTTTTACTACTGGATTACTACCATTAGGTTCTTTTTCGATTGATAATTTGCCATTAGCATCTTTAGCTAGCCAAACCCAACCTGAACCAAATAGAGCAGCACCTGCTGTATTAAATTCTTTTTGGAAGTTCTCAAATGAACCAAACTGAGCATCGATTGCTTCCGCTAATTTTCCTTTTGGAGCACCTCCTTTAACTGGGCTTGTAAATGATGCAAAGTAAAGATCATGATTTAAAATCTGACCAGCATTGTTGAATATAGGACCATCACTTTCTTTAATGATCGTAATTAGGTCTGAATTCTCGAATTTAGTTCCCGGTACTAAATTATTCAGATTATTTACATACGTTTGAAGATGTTTACCATAATGTAGTTCTACAGTTTGTTGACTGATAACTGGCTCTAAGGCATTTGTTGCATATGGCAACTTAGGCATTTCAAATTTCATAGCTTTTATACTTTTATTATCGTTATTATTATTTGTTTGATCTTCTATGTTTAAGTTTAAACTTAGCAAAGTCATTAAGAAGTAAGATATAATCGTGGTCATAAACTGATCATTTTAAATTAAGCATATACAAATAAAACAAATCTAAATGATATTTGTTTCAAATCCGCTCTGTTATTTATATAGATTGTTTCTAAGTCTGTATTGATAGGGTATATTCTTTAATATAAATATTTAGTTAACTTAATGTTGTAAATGTCATTTCTCTTTTTTCTGTATAACATCAAAAACTATAATTAAACATAATGGTAATTATGTAACATTTAGGATATTCTAATGTGAAGACCTTTTTCATTGATAAATACGTTTTATTATTAGAATTAATTGTTTCCATAAATAAATAATAAGAGGCTATCAAATAAATGATAACCTCTTATTGTATTAAGCTCTAACTTAAAACTTAATATTTATATTTCTCAAGTTCAGCACTTACAGCTTCGTATTCTTTCTCCATATTTAGATTGTAGTAAACATTTTGTAGTTTTACTAACATAGACTTGACTTCTTGTTCGTCAGCTTTGCGGCCTTCTAGCAATGATTTATATTTCTCCAATAAAGGAAATGCTTTGTTATATAAATCTTTAGCCTTATCGTCAAGCTCAGCTCTCTCTTTTGCTGAAGAAACATTACCTGCTTCTTCTTTCAAGTTTTGTGCCTGAACAATATACGAAACAGCCAAACCTTCTAAAGCTCTTTCACAAGCAGCATCTTTACTTAAAGCTGTTTGATAAGTAGCATCTGCAGTAGTAAAGTCTTTCTTCTCAGCAAATAATGAAGCTTTTACACTATACATATCACATGCACCTTCAGGATTATTTGCAATAGCTTTATCTAAATATGCAATAGCTTGTTCTGATTTACCAGCTTTGATATATTGATTTATCAAATTTGGAACAAAGTATTTATTTTCAGGAAATTTAGCTGCTGCTAACTCCAATGTTTTTACAAAGTTTACGCTGTCTTTAGTATTTTCATACTCGCTAGCTAAAAGCTCATACACATCACTTTCTTTGTAAGTACTATTAGGAGTAAATGGCTCTGAAAGTATTTTATTAAGTAATTGGATTGCTCTTTGATCATCTCTAGCTTGTATAGCTGTTATAACAGCATAATACTTAATTGTTTGAAATGTACTATCACTAGTATTTATTTTGTCTTTGTCGTCAGCAAATATCTGTAATGAAGGCAATTCCCAATATTTTTCAAAGAAAATAGAAGCTTTGTTATAGTCTTGTTTATCATTGTAATATACACCACCATTAATGAAGAATGGGTGATTCGCTTTCAATGTTGCTGCTATATCTTTTCTGAATTTATTTTTCACTTTACCTTTTTCATCAGGTATTTGTCCTAGTTCGTCAGCTTTGATATAAGGAGCATATGAATTTAAAAGAGCGTCATACATAACATCTTCTTTAAATTCTTTTTGAAGCATTTGATTAGTTCTTTGAGTGTCAAAGGCTTTGTTTTCAATGTCTCCTGCTACTTTCCAAGTCTCAGCATCGTTAGCTGTTTCCGGATCTGTAAGTGCAGGCTTGATTAGTTCTCGAGCTTCAGTAAAATTGTTCGAGTTCATTTCACTCTTAGCATCTTTTACTGCCTTTTTTTGTGCAAAAGATAGTGCTACTACCATGCACAATGTTGCTGTCAAAAGTACTTTCTTCATCGTTTATTAAAGTTTTAATAATTATTATTCGGCAGAATTTTCTTCGTTCGAAGATATATTGTTCTCATTAGTTAATTCGTCAGAGATTATTTCATCATCGACAATAATGTCTTCATCTTTCTCAGACATAACCTTACAAACAGATGCAATCTGATCGTTGCGTTTACCTAAGTTAATCAGTTTTACTCCTTGTGTGGCACGTCCCATAACTCTCAGGTTATCAACTTTTACGCGGATTGTAATTCCTGATTTATTGATTATCATCAAGTCATTTTCATCTGTTACATTACTGATAGAAACAAGCTTACCTGTTTTTTCCGTGATACTCATAGTTTTGACACCTTTACCTCCGCGACTAGTAATACGATAAACGGGTTCTCCATCTTCATCATTCAGTCTGGTACGTTTTCCATATCCTAATTCAGATACTACCATTATAGTTTCATCAGGAGCGTCTTTAGACATAGCAATCATACCGATTACTTCATCAGTAGGGTCTTCATCTATCCGCATACCACGTACACCTGTTGCTGTACGTCCCATTTCACGAACATCAGATTCATGGAAACGAATAGCTCTACCATTACGGTTAGCAATTAAAATTTCGCTGTTTCCGTCGGTCAATAATACCTCAATAACCTTGTCATCTTCACGAATTGTAATTGCATTTACACCATTTTGACGAGGTCTTGAATAGGCAGCTAAACTAGTTTTTTTAATAACCCCCTGTTTAGTACAAAATACAAGGAAATGACTATTTACAAATTCAGTATCATTGAGACCTTTGATTTTAATAAATGCATTTACTTTATCTTCTGCTTCGATATTCAACATATTTTGAATAGCTCTTCCTTTAGAGTTTTTACTACCTTCAGGTATGTCAAATACTCTTAACCAATAGCATCTACCTTTTTGAGTAAAGAACAACATATAGTTGTGCATAGATGCAGGATAAATATATTCAACAAAGTCTGCATCACGCGTTTCTGAACCTTTAACTCCCACTCCACCTCTATGTTGAGCTTTAAATTCTGATAAAGGAGTACGTTTAATATATCCGAGGTGAGATATGGTGATAATCATTTCATCATCAGCATAGAAATCTTCCGGATTCATTTCAATATCCGAATAAACAATCTCACTACGGCGATCATCTCCATACTTATCTCTTATCTCAATTAATTCATCTTTAATGACTTGCATACAAAGTACTTCATCGTTTAAGATATTGTTAAGATAAGTAATAAGTTTTTGTATTTCAGCGTACTCACTATGCAATTTATCCTGTTCTAGACCGGTTAATTGACGTAAACGCATTTCTACAATAGCACGAGCTTGTATTTCAGATAGATTGAATCTATTTATTAATCCTTCAATTGCCTCCTGAGGAGATTTAGAGCCTCGTATTATAGCTATTACTTCATCGATATTATCAGAAGCAATAATTAAACCTTCTAATATGTGAGCTCTTTCTTCAGCTTTTTGTAAATCGTATTTAGTTCTACGAATAACTACTTCATGTCTATGTTCAACAAACAATGAAATCATATCCTTCAAATTCAACATTTGAGGGCGTCCTTTTACCAGTGCAATATTATTAACACTGAAAGAACTTTGTAAAGCTGTAAGTTTATATAATTTATTTAGTACAACATTTGCATTGGCATCTCTCTTAATATCGACTACAATACGCATCCCAGAACGGTCTGATTCATCATTGACATTACTGATGCCATCTATTTTTTTGTCTCCAACTAAATCTGCAATATGCTTGATTAACTCTGCTTTATTAACTTGATAAGGAATTTCAGAAACAACAATTTTTTCATGATTTCCATCTATTTCAATTTCAGCACGCCCACGCATAATAACACGTCCACGTCCTGTTTCAAATGCATCTTTAACTCCCTGATAACCATATATAAATCCGCCACCGGGGAAATCAGGAGCTTTTACATGTTCCATCAATCCATCAATGTCTATTTCCTTATTATCAATATAAGCAACCGTTGCATCGATTACCTCAGACATATTGTGAGGAGGCATATTAGTAGCCATACCTACAGCAATACCCGAAGCTCCGTTTATCAATAAATTGGGTATACGTGTTGGTAAAACAGTGGGTTCTTTTAGTGTATCATCAAAGTTAAGTTGAAAGTCAACCGTATCTTTATCAATATCTTTCAGCATTTCTTCAGCTAGTCTGCTAAGACGAGCTTCTGTATAACGCATGGCCGCAGGAGAATCACCATCGACACTACCCATATTACCTTGACCGTCAACTAACAAATAGCGCATACTCCACTCTTGTGCCATGCGGACCATAGCAAAATATACGGACGAGTCACCATGAGGGTGGAATTTACCTAAAACTTCCCCTACAATTCTCGCAGACTTTTTATAAGGCTTATTTGATGTGTTCCCTAACTCGCTCATACCGAAAAGTATACGGCGGTGTACCGGTTTAAATCCATCTCTAACATCGGGTAAAGCACGACCTACAATTACAGACATTGAATAATCAATGTATGCAGATTTCATTTCGTCCTCAATGTTAATTCTAATAATTCTATCTTCCTGATCTATCATTAAAGATAAGTTTTAATATAATATTTTTTTAATTTGTTTGCTTATATAGCTAAAGCCTTACTGACTTTAAAAACCCTGCTAAATTACAAAAAAACTTTCAAATTTGGAAACATTTGAGCACAAAGTCATGGTTTCATATTAAGATTGTAAGAAAAAAGAAAGGAGTCTTATATTGCTTATTTTTAGCAATATAAGACTCCTTTGTGTGTCTGAAGATAACTTAGTGATTAAACTTCGTCTTGTCCATGGCAATTTTTGTATTTTTTGCCACTTCCACAGAAGCAAGGATCGTTTCTTCCTAATTTTTTTTCTACTCTTATTGGCGCTTGTTTAGGTTTTTTATTTTCTTCTTTTGATGCTTGCTCTTCTTCTATATTTTCTTTTTCAGTTTTGTACTTACTAAAGTCTGTTTTTTCTTCAACTTTAGCTTCTTGTACTTCTTCTGATTGGCGAACTGGTATTTGACCACGCATTAAAATTGCCACGGCTTTCTTATTGATGCTATCGACCATTGTTTTGAATAAGCTGAAAGATTCAAGTTTATAAATCAACAATGGGTCTTTTTGTTCATAGCTTGCATTTTGCACTGAATGGCGTAATTCATCCATTTCACGCAAGTGTTCTTTCCATTGTTCATCAATTGTATGTAGAAGAATAGATTTTTCAAATGATTTTATAACTCCCTTAGAACCTGTTTCATAAGCTTCTTTTAAGTTGCAAGTGACATTATAGATACGCTTGCCATCGGTAATTGGAATTAATATATTCTCGAAATTTTCTCCTTGATTCTCATACACATCTTTGATTACAGGATTTGCAACTTCGGCAAGTCTATCCATTCTGTGCTTGAAATTTTTTACTGCATGTTCGTAAATAATGTCGACAAGTTTATCAGGTCTGGCAGATCTGAATGTTGCCTCGTCAATAGGACACTCTATAGATAGCACGCGAAGTATTTCTATCTTTAAGCCCTCATAGTCTTGACTTTCTGCATATTGCTCTGTTATTGAGCTCACAGAATCAAAAAGCATATTTATAATATCTATGCCAATACGTTCTCCCATAAGAGCATGTCGACGACGTTTATAAATAACTTCACGTTGAGAGTTCATCACATCATCGTATTCTAGAAGACGTTTACGAATACCAAAGTTATTTTCTTCAACTTTTTTCTGAGCTCGTTCAACCGATTTACTCAACATATTATGTTCAAGAACTTCACCTTCTTTGAATCCCATCCTATCCATCAAGCTGGCAATACGCTCAGTAGCAAACAAACGCATCAATTGGTCTTCAAGAGATACAAAGAATACTGAAGAACCCGGGTCTCCCTGACGTCCTGCACGACCACGCAACTGACGGTCAACACGGCGCGACTCATGTCTTTCCGTACCTAAGATTGCTAAACCACCTGCTTCTTTAACTTCAGGAGACAATTTAATGTCGGTACCACGACCTGCCATATTGGTTGCAATAGTTACTGCACTAGTTTGTCCGGCTAAGGCAACAATTTCGGCCTCTCTCTGGTGTAATTTTGCATTCAGTACATTATGCTTGATCTTACGTTGAGTAAGCATTCTGCTCAATAATTCAGATATCTCTACAGAAGTTGTACCAACCAATACGGGACGTCCTTTTGATATAAGGTCTTCTACTTCCTGTATTACTGCAGCATATTTTTCTCGTTTAGTTTTGTAGATACGGTCATTCATATCTTTACGAGATATAGGTCGGTTAGTTGGAATAACAACAACATCTAGTTTGTAGATATCCCATAACTCACCAGCTTCTGTTTCGGCAGTACCTGTCATACCTGACAGTTTGTTATACATACGGAAATAATTTTGCAGAGTAATAGTCGCAAAAGTCTGAGTCGCAGCTTCTACCTTTACTTGCTCTTTAGCTTCTATCGCTTGGTGCAATCCATCAGAATAACGACGACCGTCCATAATACGACCAGTTTGCTCGTCAACGATCATTACTTTATTGTCAATAACAACATATTCGTCATCTTTTTCAAATAAAGTGTATGCTTTAAGCAGTTGATTTACAGTGTGAACTCGTTCCGATTTGACACTGTAATTTTGCATCAATTCATCTTTTTGTTCTGCTTTTTGCTCATCTGTAGTATTGGCATTTTCTATTTCAGCCATTTGAGCTCCGATGTCAGGAAGAACAAAGAAATGAGGGTCATCAGAATTACCAGTTAAAAGGTCGATACCTTTATCTGTTAATTCAATACTATTATTTTTTTCATCAATAACGAAGTACAAATCATCTGTAACAATATGCATATTACGCATTTGTTCTGACATATAATGTTCTTCGGTTTTGAGCATTGCCGATTTAATACCGGGTTCGCTTAAAAACTTGATAAGAGGTTTATTTTTAGGTAACCCTTTAAATGATCTGTATAATAAAAGTGCTCCTTCTTCTTGTTCTTTAGAGTCGGAAGAAGACATTTTTGATTTTGCTTCGGCTAAAAGTTTAGTACATAACTCCCTTTGAGCTTTTACAATCACTTCGACACGAGGACGAAACTCGTCAAACATTTGGATCTCACCTTTCGGTATTGGACCTGAGATAATAAGTGGAGTACGAGCATCATCGATAAGTACAGAGTCAACCTCGTCGACAATTGCATAATTATGTTTACGTTGTACGAGATCTGATGAGCTGATAGCCATATTGTCACGCAAATAGTCGAAACCAAATTCGTTATTTGTTCCAAACGTGATATCTGCTTGATAAGCCTTGCGTCTGCCTTCGGAGTTTGGTTGATGTTTATCTATACAATCAACAGAAAGTCCGTTAAACATATATAAAGGTCCCATCCATTCTGAGTCACGTCGTGCCAGATAGTCATTCACAGTTACTAAGTGAACTCCATTTCCGGTAAGAGCATTCAAGAAAACAGGAAGCGTACCTACTAATGTTTTTCCTTCTCCTGTTGCCATTTCGGCGATTTTTCCTTTATGTAGAACAACTCCACCAAATAACTGTACATCGTAATGGATCATATCCCAGGTAATTTCATTACCTCCGGCCATCCAATGGTTTTGGTAGATTGCTTTGTCACCTTCAATACGAACAAAATCTTTTGTTTCTGCTAATTCTCGATCAAAATCTGTTGCAGTAACTACGATTTCCTCATTTTGAGTAAAGCGGCGAGCTGTATCTTTTACGATGGCAAATGCTTTGGGTAGAACCTGGTCTAGTACAGTTTCGTATTTGTCTGTAATTTCTTTTTCTAATTTATCAATTTGTGCCCAGATATCTTCTCTTTTGTCGATATCGATATCTTCGATTCCTGACTTCAGTTCAGCAATTTTATTTTTTTCAGCTGAAACAAAATCTTGTATCGTCTTCTTTAATTCTTCGGTCTTAGCCCTTAATTCATCATTAGATAGAGCCTCTATAGCCGGATATGCTGCTTTTATCTTTTCCACATAAGGGTTGATATGCTTTGCATCTCTAGTAGATTTATTGCCAAAAAGTTTGGCTAAAATGTCATTAAATCCCATATATATTGTTTGTTATTATTTTTCAGTTTTTGATTGAGAACTGTATTTTCTTAAAGAAATTCGGGTAACGGTTGATCTTTAGCTGCATTAGGAGAGCGTATACGTAATATACGACATACCGTCGGTGCTATTTCTGTTGCTCTAATTGTTCTTTTTATTTTCTCAGGCTTAATGTTATAACCAAAGAAAATTACAGGGCAAACTACAGCAGTTTCTCGTTGTATTTTCTTTATTGTTGATGGTTTTTTTTCATCAACAATTTGATACCCCGGCCGAATCTGGATTATAATATCTCCAGAAATATCTTTATCCAAAATATTTCGATAAGCCTGCATGTTCGAATCTGTTTTCCCTGTAAGAAGTCGAATAGATGTTGTGGCATCTTGTACTCCGGTAAATTGTACTACAAATTCGGCTGCTTTATTTTGAATTTCCTCTAAACTGATATTCTTACTTTCTATCAGTTTACGGTTCAGGTATATTTGTTGATTATGATATTTTTCTACCCATTGCTCTTTTCCGTATATAGCCATTAGGTACATATTGAGCAAAGCCTCACATCTATTGGTATAAAATATACCTGATGAAGATTGTATATTGTCAGTGCTAATGACGTTAGAACTATAATATCCTGTGGAGGTTATGTAGATTAATGTGTTCTGCAGGCCAACAGTTTTTTCGACCTGATCCAATAATGTGGATATTTCTCTATCTAATCTCGCATATGTATCTTGTATTTCGAACGAATATTCTCCATCGGCTGAAGCAGAAAAATTTCCGGCATAGTATGTCAGAGCCAAAAAATCAGGGCGTGAACGTTTTCCCATATCAGCTTTTTGCATCAATGCTATAGCCGTCTTGGTGATGTTTTCGTTGACAAATGGTGATTCTTTAAATAAGTGAAAAGAATTATCACCGCTTATTAGTTTATTACTAAAGCTAACAGCATCACTTCCATATGGAAATAAATTGTATTTGTCGGTATTAAGTAATGGTTGCCAGACAAGTGTGTTTATTCTGTTTGGATAAACATTGGATCTGTTTTCTTGCTCAACACTCCAATCAAAATCTTTAAAATAGGTTGATGTAGCCCATTTTCCAGAGTAGTCCTCTATCCAGTATGCTCCATTGGCTGCATGTCCGGCGGAAATCAATGCTTGAAAAGAATTAGGAGCAAAACTGTATATGTCAGATCTTCCTTTGGATGCAATTTTTAATTCATCAGTAATAGTTCCAACACGCAAAGCTACAGGAGAAAGTTTTTCTTTTGTATAGTTGCCGAGAAATGCATTATCTTCAAAAATAGAAACTTCTGAATTTTTGTCAGGAAGAAAGCGTTTGCTATAAATTATTCCATGATGTGAGGGATTGGTTCCGGTATATAATGTAGCAATTGAGGATGCTTCATTGAGATTTGGAAAATCAAATACCATATTTTGATATACCAAACCTTCATTTAATAGTCTTTTGAATCCTCTATCCGAGAAGGTATGTTGAAATAACTCAAGATAATCAGCCCTTAACTGGTCTATAGTTATGCCAATCACCAACTTTGGAGTGTCTCTCAAAGTTGTTTGTGATTGTATAGATGTTACTGTAAGTACAGCGACTAAGGATGTTATTATTCTTATCATTAAACTATCAAACTAATCTTATTACTCCTCTATGATGTAAACATGTTTAATTATAGAAGATTAAGACTCTTTTTATATTGTAGTATATTCATTCCCGATCGCAAACATAAGGAAAGAATATATGGAATAAAAGCTAACTCTAAATACTGTGGTATCAAAAACCAAGCCAATAATAGCAGTATTAGAATTACAAAGTTAATAAAATGATAGTAGTACACATATTTTGAGAAGAATTTTATTAAAAAGAAAAATGCGAATAGTATTTGAAGTGGATTTAACCATATAATATTCCAGTTCGGACTAGTACAAGGATGTGTCGAAAAGAACATCAGAAAGAATATAACACATCCCGCAATACCCGCTACAGCAAACAACAGAGTATCAAATATTTTTCCAATTAAAATATAATTTTTTTTATAGGATAATACTGAGATTATCAACGTAAAAACTAATAACAAACAGCCAATAACCAAAGGTGGATCTATTAGTATAAATGTGTCATTCTTAGGAGAGGTAAATATGTCATCTTGCTCAGATAAAAGAGGACGATTTGTTCCATTTTCATTTTTTATAGTTGCATGAGTATAAGAACTCATTAAATATAGGGGTAAAAAATCTTTTTGTCTATCCGTAATTTCTTTATCAGCATTCGCCCCAATAACTAAATCAATACCAAAGCGTACCCAAGGTTTTGCCCAAACACATTCATGAACCAGATCTCTATATGTTTGCTTACTATTTGTTGGGTTATAATGTATAATTCCATCAACATTATTCTCGACTATATCCCTTGGACGAGTTGAGCAATTGTCATAGAAGTAGTTATATCTATAAACTCGGTTTTCGGGTAAACTGTTTACAACAAGAGCGTCAAATATGTTTTGCTTTTCTTTTTGAGTTATATTTAGTGTTTGCTGAGTAACTCCGACACCTCTGGATTTGTATTCTTCTATGTATCTGTTGAAGTTGTCAGCTCCAACCATATAATCGGTTTCACCTTTTATAAACCGAAATATAAAATTTGGAGTATCAAAGCTGAATAATCCATAATTGAATACAATATCAAATTGCTTAATAGGGTCTTGTACTCTTATGGCAGTATGCCCAAATATAGCATACACTTCTTTGTCCCAAGGAGAACTAGTTAATAAGCTTATCTTTGCTGAATCAGATAATTGTATCTGTTGAGCCTCTATGTGTACTATACTGATACAAAATATCAATATTATGAAAATTCTCTTTATCACTATTTGTAATTGAAAATGTGAAACACAAAGATAGTGTATATATGTATATGATAAACTTCTTAATTATATAAAAAATATACAGTGAAAAATAGCAAAAGAAAATATTTATTGAGGAATTGTTTTAATAAAAGCATATTTTTGTAAATACACTTTATAAAAATAGAAGTAATATGAAACATCTCCTAATTGCTATTTGCTTGCTTGCATCGGCGCTATTTGCTTATGCTCAGCAAGAAATTATAGAATTACCGACTCCAGTAAAGACTGGAGGAAAACCTTTATTTGAATCTCTAAATGGCAGGTTATCATCAAGAGACTTTTCGGGAAAGGAATTGGATAATCAGACTTTATCTAATTTACTTTGGTCAGCTAATGGATTTAATCGTCCGGATAAAAGGACGGCACCTTCATCTCAAGATCGTCAGGAGATTGATATTTATGTGATGTTTAAAGATGGTGTTTATTTTTACGATGCAAAAGAAAATAAGTTGCTGTTGTATGTAAAAGGTGACCTAAGGGATGGTTTGGGTTCACAGGCTTATGTAAATGATGCTGCTGTTAATTTAGTATTTGTAGCCAATCTGGATAAAGCATCAAACCGAGAGGCCGCCTTTATTGATACCGGTTATATTTCAGAAAATGTATATTTATTCTGTGCATCTGAAGGTTTGGGTACTGTTGCCAGAGGTTCATTCAGCAGAACAAAATTACCTCCTGCTCTAAAATTAACAGATAAACAAGAAGTAACTTTAGTACAAGCTGTAGGGTTTCTTAAATGATTGATGTATAGATGTATACAAATAAAAAAGGTTACTCTAAGAGCAACCTTTTTTATTTGATTTTAAGTAAAAATCTTATTTACAGATGTTTACATCTGTAATTGACCAACAAGATCATTAATATCTTGAATATTATGTTTATCCATATATGCTATTATACCATCCAGAACTTTAATTGAGATGGTGGGGTCAATGAAATTATATGTTCCGATTTGAATAGCTGATGAACCGGCAAGTATAAACTCGATAGCGTCCTGCCATGATGATATACCTCCCATGCCTATTACAGGGATTTTTACGGCATTATATGTCTGCCAAACCATACGTAGTGCTATTGGCTTAACGCAAGGTCCTGATAGGCCTCCTGTAACTGTCGATAAAATAGGTTTTTGTTTATTTATGTCAATAGCCATTCCTAATAGTGTGTTAATCAAGGATACTGCATCAGCTCCTTCAGATTCAACGGCACGTGCTATCTCTGTAATATCGGTAACATTAGGAGATAGTTTGACTATTATTATTTTGTCATATGCTTTTCTTACAGCCTTTACAACTTCAGCTGCTGAACAAGCTGATGTGCCGAAAGCCATACCACCTTCTTTTACATTCGGGCAAGAGATATTCAATTCTATTCCGGGAACTTTATCCAAATGATTAAGTCTGGCTGCACATTCAGCATAATCTTCAAGGGTAGACCCCGATACATTGACTATAATATGGGTATCAAAATTTTTTATCTCAGGATAAATATTCGAAACAAAGTAGTCTACACCTTTATTCTGTAAGCCTACAGCGTTAAGCATTCCGGCAGGAGTTTCTGCCATTCGTGGGTAATCGTTGCCTTGACGGTCATGTAAAGTAGTTCCTTTTACACAAATACCTCCAAGTTTCGATAGATCCATAAAATCCACATATTCTTTTCCATAGCCAAAAGTACCCGATGCTGTCATCACTGGGTTCTTTAGACTCAGATTACCTATATTTACTCTTAGCTTATCCATTTCAATTCTTTAATATTGAACACCGGTCCTTCTGTACATACACATACATTTCCTCGTTGGGTATTTTCGATACAGCAAAGACATACCCCAAAACCGCAAGCCATTGTGTTTTCAAGGGAAACTTCACAGTTGATCTGCTTTTTATGAGCATAATTTGCCACAGCCATCATCATAGGCTTAGGTCCACAAGTATATATATGTGTAAAATTCTTTTCCTCTAAAACCGAATGGTTTGTAACATAGCCTTTCTCGCCATGACTAGCATCTTCGGTAGTAGTATATACTTCTCCGTATTTAGCAAATTCGTCCAATTGAAGAAGATCTTCGTAAGAACGCGCCCCTAAAAGAAAATTAGGTTTGAACCCTTGCTGCTTTAAATGAGCTCCTAGATACAACATTGGTGCAGTACCTACACCGCCGCCAATTAATAAGAGTTCACTATTGATATTTTCTGGAGATGTAAATGAATTTCCAAGAGGAAGTAACAAGTTTACTATCTTTCCTTTTTGGTATTCAGCCATTCGCTTTGTTCCATCACCTATCTTTTGAATTAATAGCCAAAGCTCATTTCTTGACTTATCTATAAAATTAACAGATATAGGGCGTCTAAGAAAAGTAGTAGGAGAATCAGCCACATGGATCTCGACAAACTGTCCGGGATACATCTCCGGAAGTAAAGCCCCATCGGTAGTAGATAATTTAAGAAGGCTGTAATTTTGATTTAGTTGATTATTGTCAACAATAATCAAATCAAGCATTTTTTTCATTTGCACAAATTTTCTAAGGTTTTGAAACCTTTTAATTGCTTTGGTTAGTATATTGCTTAACTCGTGCAAAGTTAATCAAAACTTATGCTTTTTTAGAATAAAGAGCTTAAGAAATCGTCATTGCCCTGGAGTAAAAGCTTCGAAAGTATTATCAGTGTAGTAAATTATTATTTGTTTGACTTTTTTAGAAGGAGCCTCTTTGTATATAATTCTCTCTTTTACTGTTTCTTGTGGTTCTTCTTGGTAGGACTCAACTATGCTCTCTTTGCGATATTTCAAATTTTCTGGATCTTTGGTCGGATATACAGAATTCTCATTCTCTTGAGATAGTTGTGAGAATAAATCTGGTATACTACTATTACTTTGATTTCTTATATCAGTACTATAATTATTCATTTCACTTTTATACATATTACCTGAACCTGTCAATAACCATTCCGAATCAATATTAGGCATCTGAGTTAAAATGCGGGTAATAACATCTAAACTAGGATTATTTCTACCATTGAGAATATGGGAGATGACAGCTCTACCGATTTGCAAATTATCAGCAAATCGTGCAGGAGTCATATTTTCTAACTCCATTATCTTTTTAATGCGCTCTTTCATTCCTTATTTTATCTATAAGATATAAACAGATGTGACAATACAAATGTATAATAATATTTCTACAAATATAAATAGATATAGTATAAATTTGTATACATCAAAAATATTCAAATGTATTCATTCATTAATCCAACATTGTATACAAGATTAAATTGTTATAAAGTATATATTTATATTATATATGTAAAATATTAGTTATTATATAAATAAGTTATATAAAATAACAATATTGCTTCATGTATAAATTTGAACAGTAAAATCAAGGCGTTTTATTAAACTATTAATTTATATATTATATATTAATATTCTAATATATAGATATTTATATATTGTAATTTAATCTGTAATATTGATTAACATTAGAATATTATATAAATGTATTTTTTTAATATAAAGAATACAATTGAATTCTTTTAACCTTTACGATTCGACTAATATACATTTGTTTTCAAATGTATGTCATAAACAATTATATACTAATAGGCTCTGAATTGCATTTTGTATACAATAAAACACCTTATAAAATAGGAGTATTTTACAGGATTAAAATATTATTATTTAATAAAGGAAGATTATAATGACTTTATATACTCTAGTAAATTTTTATAAATTGGATTTTGAGCTAACACATACTCATTGCCAATTAAAAAAAGTTGTTGCTTTGCACGAGTTATTGCAACATTAAGTTTTCTGTCTACTGTTTTATCACTATTTAAATTACAGAAAAAACTAAGCTGGTATGGTTTATTTATGCAGAATGATAAAACTATTATTTCGCGCTGACTTCCTTGGTAGCGTTCAACAGTGTCTATCATTATATTCTGAAGTTCAGGAATTCCTGTTTCGTATAGTTGGTGCTTTATTAAAGCGATTTGATTTCGATAAGGAGTTATAATTCCTAATGTTTTGTGAGGATCAAAATTTAAGTTGTTACTTTGATAAGCTTCTAGTATAGCTTTTGATAATTCGACTACGATTTCGCTCTCTTTATAATTAATTTTATCACTAGATGTACTATCATAATCAATACAATTAATAAAAGCAATTCGTTTTCGGTTAACTATTTGTGTGTAAACGCTTTCATTGTTACTAATTTTAAGAGATAAGGGTTGGCTTTGCCATATATTAGCCGGTAAAAGTATATTATTATAGAATTTTTCATTAGGGAATCCTGCTAGTATTTGATGCATACGACCTTGGTATACTAAAGTTTCGTAGGCATGCTCCCACTTATTTGCTTGGCAAATTCTATAAAGTCGTTCAAATAAAGATTCCCCACAATCGAATAATTTTATTATGTTTAATTCTTCATTGTTTGATTGTGATTTATCTTGATTCTGTAATGTTATAGTTGATAATTGTTTGTGGTCACCTATCATGATGAATTTATCAACCTTTGGAAGTATTCCTATAATTTGAGGTTCAAGTATTTGAGATGCTTCATCTATTATAGAAAGATTGAATTTCTTTATATCAAACAACTCAAGTTTACCACTGATAGAAGCTAATGTTCCTATAAAAATTCTATGCTTATTTATAATCTCTCTTAGTTCATCCCTACTCTTTACCTTATCCGCTATGTTTTGTAACAATCTGTGCCTGTAATGCTCATCGCAGGAGAGTTCAGTTCCTATACGAATATAGCTATCACATTCTTTATTATTACATCTAAATGCCTGATTTATAGACTCACATAATTCATCTACAGCTCTATTCGTATAAGCAATTATAAGAATATTATCTTCTGTATTATTATAATAATGTTCAATTAATCGACGGGCGAAGATGGATGTTTTGCCTGTTCCCGGAGGCCCCACAATTAAGAAATAGTCATTAGCTAGAATTGCTTTTTCGATTATTCGATTTTGTTTTTCTTGTATATTCGTTTCTTTATCAGATATTTGTAAATTTACGTTTGTTGATAGAGGAGCTTTAAGACCTAATAAAATTTCACGTTTGTCTATTGGCGAAGATATAAAAGTATATAAACTTTTATACATATTATTATAAGCATGATCTAACTTATCATGTTCAATTGCCCAGGAAGTGTATTTTTCGAAATAAGTTTTATTCTTTTGTTTATATCGAAATCTCAGAAGGATATGTGTAGGGGTAATTTCGGCTATTGTTCCTTTCAATATCTGGTTAGTCAATACCGAATCGGTTATTTCTTCATGAGGATATAAGATACAAATTTCACCTTCCCGAAAGTTAATAAAGTCTGAAGGCGAGCTTCTCTCAAAAAGAATTTTCATATCTCGTCCTGTATCATCAATTTCTTTTATTTTGAGATCTGATATCAAATCGAAAGAGTCTATTCTAGCATTGAATTCGGTATTCCATAAGCTTGCTGTAGATTTATTGGACTCAAAATGATCGTCTCCAATTTTCTGAATATATAACTCTCTTGATAAGAAGATAATATATCTAAATAAATATTTTCGTTCGACATCAGAGATACTTGAAATCGTTTTATAAAAATCAGCTATTTGATCAATGAAAAAACTGGGTGTTCGGCCATAGTTATCTAAATTGCATATATCAGTAAATAATTTTTCAACAGTTTCATAATTACCTGAATATAAATCATGCTCTGTAGTAACAATGAGGTTGCGTAGATTTATTATTTCTTTTTCTAAAGTTCTGTATACTACAGCTAAGCGAAGGTTTTCTCCTGATTTTTCTGCAGCTGAATATAAGATAGCAGATGTGATCTTCTTTTCGTCATAGCCATATACACTCCGAATTATTAGGCGATATATAGCAGTCTGAACTTCATGGTTGATAGCTATTTTGCCTTTATCTTCTTTTGGATATGGTAATCCTCCGGATTTTAATTCTATTATATTACAATTATCATTTTTATAATAAGGTAGTTGTAATAAGTCTAGTCGTCCCTGGAGACCAAATTTCTCACTAAAGAAAGACGGCTCCAATGTACATCTCTCCGTATATATATTATTTTGAGGAAAATCGTGAGTTACTACACGTTTGATATTTGCAAACTGGGTTCGAGCTTTTGTCATAAAAGTTCGGAAATCTGCAGCTTGTTTGATATCGTTACAACTTGTAAATTCGAATGGTCTCTGCTTAAATCCTTTTAGAAATACATCATTAAATTCGAGCGATTCAGGGTTATCTGAAAATATAAATTCATCCAGAAAAAAATTGGCAAGATTACCTAAGAGTATGTGTTGAGAATTAGCTGTATGCTCAAATTTGCGTCTAAAGTAATGTAAATGAGACTGTCCATAATTTTGGAAGCATTCTGCTATTGCTGATGCATCTATCAAATAATCAGGCTCTAAAACTATAAAATTGGGAATATAGTTTCCATTATTATCCAATTTACATTCTAATAAATTAAGTTGTGCCCCTACCCATAGGTGGTTTATAGTCGAATTAAAAATATCATTGATATTCTTTACATTATATTTGACTCTGATTGTAGAATTAAATAATGAATCACTAACACCTGTTATTAATTCATTATTCCAATCTATTTGAACAACTTGTATACGTAAGTATGCGAGATTAGAAATTGGTTTATCGTCTTCAATCTGAGTACTTTCATCATATTTGTAATTCAGAATATCATCAGAGTATATAGCTAAAATAAATTGAGTCAGACTTTTGTAACTCACAATATATTGCTTTTCAGATATAGTATTTTGCTCATTTTTGAGAAGAAAAGAGGCTTTTACTCTTATATTTTGTAATTGCCATTCTAGTCCTTTAGGCAAACTAAAGCTCTGAGAGATGTAGACTATACGTGAAAATAATGAAGGAAACTGCAAAGATTCTTTTGTTGTGATCTCTTTGCAGTTTCTTTCTAATATTCGTTTTAAGTGAATATATTTTTCTCGAAGAGAGGATTTTGAATGATGATTCTCTTCAATTTCCGATATAATCTCTTGGATTTTTTTTTCTTTATTCTCTAACAAGCACATCTAAATTATGACACAATATTACATATAGGCTTCCTTGGCTCATTCTAGAAAAACCGTTTACAGAGACATTAATCTGGCCCCGTTCATTTAATAGCTTCATTGCACGATACATGAAATCAATATATGCAGGATCATTTTGAAAAGTTATATTTTTCTCAGTTCCTGTGGCATTATAGACATAATTAGTTAACGGAAGAGTTATGCCATTGACAGTAATGCTATAAATAATAAAATCGTCATTTCTGCTGATATCTCCTTCTAATAATAGCCAGGCATTTTTTGTTTCTATATCAATAATTGAAGATTGTGACTGGTTAATATTTCTGATATCACCCAAACGAATTGTTCCACTAGTGGTGAAATTTCCATTTCTTGTTATAGCGGGTAATTCATAGTCAAAAGGTGATGATACCCAATAATCATTATTTTCTTCGCAAGAAGTTAAGCCCAATCCTATAAATAATGCTAAAAGTGTGTATATAAAAAAGTTTCTCTTCATTGTATGTAGAATATAAATAATAAAAAGCAAATATAGTAAAAAGAGACGAAGTAGATATAGTTGTTATTAATCCTGATTTATATATCTAATATTTTTTCAATAAAATTTGCATGTTACCATTGGGTTACATATATTTGTAACCGGATAGTAACATTATGTGATTTGTATGGAAAATATTAATAACGAGAAAGATAGAGATTTTACAACAAAAAGACTGCTAGATGCTGTTGGTGAAATAATTATTAAAGATGGCTTTGATAAAGTTGGAGTAAATGCAATTGCTTCTAAAGCGGGAGTATCTAAAGTTTTAATATATCGCTATTTTGGATCGGTTGATAATATGATTGTTGAATATCTCTCTCAGGATGACTTCTGGGTAAATTTTTCTGTAGACTTCCCTAAAAATGAAAACCTCAAAGAGTTTATAAAAAAGATGTTTCGTGATCAAATTTATCAGTTAAGAAATAGTAAACTGGCTCAGGAATTGTATCGGTGGGAATTAACGAGTCATAATAATGTAATTGAAAAATTAAGACTTAAACGAGAGGCCAAAGGAGTAACCTTGATAACTATAGTCAGTCAACTATCAAATCACCCCCACGAAGAAGTTGCCTCAATTGCGACCTTATTGAGTGCCGCGATTAGTTATCTAATTCTTCTTAGTAACAACTGCCCTACTTATAATGGCATAGATTTACAGAACGATAAAGGCTGGGAACAAATTGCTTGTGGTATTGACTTATTGGTTGATAAATGGTATAACTGATAAGAAAATAAAATATGAGGCTTAAGATATTTCTTTTTATAAATTTAATAGTGTGTGTAATGAATGCTCAAAATTCGGATTATTTAAAAATGATAGAAGCTGCAATAAAAGCTCCTTCCGGGCACAATTCGCAACCTTGGCTTTTTCAACTAAAGGATAGCGCTATAAATATTTTACCTAATATGGAAGAAATCTTGCCTGTCGTAGATAAATCGAATCGAGAGCTATTCATAAGCTTAGGTGCTGCTGCTGAAAATTTATGTATTGAGGCTTCAGCTCTGGGCTACAATTCAAATGTAGAAATTGATGAGATAAATCAAAAAATAGTAGTTCACTTGTGTAGAAATAGCAAAATAATAGCCGACTCATTATGTAAATCAATTGTAAATAGACAAACCAATCGGAAATTATATAATAATAAAATAGTATCTGATGATATAATATTACACTTAGATAGCCTCCCTTTATCAGAGGGAATAAGTAGATATATAATATCAAAGAATGATTCATTATTCAATATTTTAAAATCATATATTGAGAAAGGTAATCAGATACAGATGAATGATAAAGCATTTAAAGATGAGTTGCTAAGATATATGCGTTTTAATAATGCTGAAGTAAAAAAGCATCCCACAGGATTGACCTATAAGACTATGGGAGCTCCGGCTATGCCTTCATTCATCTCAAAATTTATTGTTAAATCTTATCTTAACCCCAATAAACAAAACAAAGGTGATTTGAAAAAGATTGAATCATCTTCCCACTTAGTTTTATTTACTACAAAGAACAATACATTGACAGAGTGGGTAAATTTAGGTCGTAATCTTCAACGTTTTTTATTAATTACTACTCAATTCAATATAGCAAATGCCTACATGAATCAAACTTGTGAAATTGATAAATTAGCATGCGAGATACAAGAGTGTGTTAGTCGAATAAAAGGAGAGTACCCCACTCTACTTTTACGCATTGGTTATGGTGAATCAATCCCATTCTCGCCTCGTAAAAAAATAACAGATGTCATATGAAATTAATTTAGTTCACTGATTAATAGATACTTAAAATTAAAAAAGCCAATAACTATATTTAAAATTGTCTTTTCGGATAGTTTACTAAAGTTTAATTATATAATTTTGGCGTGAATTAATTTTATTAATAATAATCAAAATTATGAATCGTAAACAATTTGACAAGCTAAAGGCATTTCGTTTCAAGCGGTTTGCCCATCAAGCTTACAGTGCATTTAACAGCATGCACAAAGTGGTAAACATTGGGGTTGTTGCTGGTTGTGTTCTTACTTTTGCACATGCAACAGAAACATCGGCACAATCAAGTCTTAACTCTCATGAAGCAGAGAAGATAACAGAAAAAGAGCTTGAGGAAGTTACAGTTACTGCTTCTCGGGTAGAGTTATCGCTTAATCAGGCGGCTAAACAGGTTACAGTAATAACTCGCAGTGAAATTGAGCAGGCCCCCGTCCAGAGTATTCAAGATTTATTAAATTATGTTGCAGGCATAGATGTACAACAGCGCGGAGGACATGGGGTCCAAGCCGACATTTCGATCCGGGGAGGATCTTTCGACCAAACAGCAATTCTACTAAACGGAGTAAATCTCTCCAATCCACAAACAGGACACTACAGTTTTGACATTCCTATCAATTTATCAGACATCGAGCGTATTGAAATTATTTATGGACCAGCTTCACTTATTTATGGTGCAAGTGCTTTTTCAGGGGGGATAAATATTATTACCCGCAAAAATCCCGATCATAAAGCATATGCCAGAGTGGAGGCAGGATCTCATAATTTGCTCAATACAGAAGCAAGAGGTGTGATAAAAGGCGAAATCGCAACAACTCAATTATCTGCGGGATATATGACTTCATCCGGCTATATAAACAACAGCGATTATGATATATTTAATTTGCTTTCTCAGACCAGATTGAATATTGAGAACTCGAAAGTCGATATACAGTTGGGATATAATGATAAGCAATATGGTGCAAATACATTCTATTCGGCAGCATACCCAAATCAGTATGACAAAACCAATTCCTATCTTGCTTCAGTAAAGGGAGAGATGGGTAGTAAGTTTAAATTTATACCTCTGGTTTATTGGAACAGACATAATGACTGCTTTCAATTGATAAAGGGAGATGAATCTAAGGTGCCCTATAATTATCATAAAACGGATGTATATGGCTCTAACCTTAATCTGCAGTATACATCTCACATAGGTATAACAAGTTTTGGTGCAGAATTTAGGAATGAAGGTATACTTAGTACTGTGTTAGGCGAGAAAATGGATAATCCCAGTGGAAAGTACACTCATTCTGATAACAGAACGAATATAAGTTATGCAATTGAACATAATTTATTATTGAGCAGATTTACACTTTCGGTTGGTATATTGGCTAATTACAATACGTTCTTAAAAAAGGATTACAAATTTTATCCGGCTATAAATGCTAGTTTTAGAATGTCCGATACTTTTAAAGTATATGCATCCTGGAGTAAAGCAACCCGGATGCCTACATTTACCGATTTATATTACACAACTGTTACCCACATTGGGAATAGTGATTTAAAGCCGGAAGATTCAGAATCAATAGATTTGGGATTTAAATATAATACACCTCTAGTAAAAGCATATATTACCGGGTATTATATGAAGGGCAAAAACATGATAGATTGGATAAAAGAGAATCCTGATGATAAATGGGAGTCTCGCAATATAACTAAAGTAAATAAAACGGGAGTAGACATGGGGGCTACTTTCTATTTTAAAGAAATATTTCCATCTATTAGTCCATCAACAATATTACATCTAGGATATTCCCGTTTGCATCAGGAGCATAATTCAGGGGAATTGATCTCAAATTTTACTTTGAATTATCTGAGAGATAAATTTACAGCTCAAGTCAATCATCCTATTTATAAGGATATTAGTGCTAATTGGAACTTTCGATGGCAAAAAAGAATGGGTACATACCTTAAATATGAGAATCTAAAACCGACAACACAACAGCCCTACCCTTACTTTTCAACTTTAGATTTACAAATAAATTGGAAACTAAAAGATTTTGTGGCGACTGCAACCGTGAATAATATCTTCGATAGAAAGTATTTTGATTTGGGAAATATTCCACAAGCAGGTTTCTGGTTAATGGCAGGTCTGTCCTATACTTTCAAATAGTAATAATTTGACTTTCTAATTTTTAAAGATACTTTTGTAGTATAATAAATATATAAAGATGGAGCCTATTTTTCAATACAAAATGAAAGTTCGTGATTATGAGTTAGATGCTCAAGGTATTGTGAACAATGCTAATTATCAGCATTATTATGAAGTCACACGACATGAGTTTTTGGAGTCGTGTGGCGTAAGTTTTATGGAAGTTCACAATCAGGGTATAGATCCCATTGTTTCGAGTATAACCATAAAATATAAGAATTCACTTGTAGGTTCTGATGAGTTTTTGTGTACTATAAATTTGGAGAAGAAAGGCATAAGATATTATTTTAATCAACAGATAATAAGATTATCAGATAATGTATTATGTTCCGAAGCCCGGGTTGAAGTTGTATGCTTGATTAATGGAAAGGTTGGCCGACCTGATCTTTTTGATAAGATATTGGAAAAGTATCTATAAAATAGATTTTTAGAATATTATTATAGTAGAGATGAGAACTTACTCTCATCTCTATTTTTTTTGAATATAAATTGTATTTATGCTACTATTGAAAAAAACAATAGTAAAAACATGTTTTATAGCATGCGAAATTTGGTAATTATAAATATATGATATATCTTTGTAGTATAAAGTTAAGGTATTTAGTGTAAAGCTAGGTAAAAAGGTTGAAAATTGGTTATTAAGATTGGTGTAATCCAATTATTAGGTTTAGGTTATTAGTAGTATTTTTAGTCTCTTATTTTATAGAGACTTAGTTTAAATTAGTTTTAAGGTTTGGTAAGAGGAAGTTAGGTCTTTCCTCTTTTTTTATGCACCTACGCTTGTAGTTCTAACTTGATTTATTAATCTAATAGCCCTACAGGTAGTTCTACATACAATATTTTGTTCTCAGAATCAATGTCAGTTATAAAATCATCGGATGCTGGAATAATAATATCGTCATCACTTCCTTTCTTTTTAAGTAAAAATAGAGTATTGATTGTAGATTCATCAATATCTTTAATGATTCCTATTTCTCCTAATTGCTTATCAATTACAATAAAATCAATAAAGTAACTTAAGGTTAATTCAACCTCGTCATTATTATCAAAATATTTACGGGGAAAATAGACACTTAATCCATTGAAACGTTTAGCCTGAATCTCAGATTCTACATCTTCTAAAAGTACCAAAGCTGTGTCGTTGCCTTTAAATCTGTATGATTTGATAAAGAAAGGTACGAAGATATTATCAATAGAGCAGATTAAATAAGGACAATCAACTCTATCGAATATATCATTATCAAAAGCGAAAGTTATTTCACCTTTTATACCATGAGGTTTAATAAATTTTCCGATTTTAAGGACTTCGTCTTCACGAATCATACATTATTTCTTTTTTTGCTGTGATCCGTTATTGCGCTGTTGTTTTCTCTGATTTAAATCTTTCATATCAGATAACTTTATATCAGAGTTTCGTTTGTCTATTTTGTGGTTCGACAGATCGTATAAATCTTGGAATAGTTTAGCATCATCCACTTCTTTATTCCATTGAATGTAAGTCTTTTTCATGTGGTTTAAAACTAACCACACTAATTGTTCTTTTTCTTTACCTTCCGGATATTCGGCAGCAAGAGTAATTAATTTTTCCAGAGTCTTTCCGTAATGTTTAAAAAACATTGTAGGACGGCTATACTCTACCTTGCCCGGTTTAGAAAATAAATCTTCTTTCTTTATGATTTGATAGGGATAATCGATATCAAGTTCAAAGTTAGCCATGATAGCTAAATGATCCCAAAGTATATGTTTGAAGTCATTCACATCACGTAAATGCGGAAACATGTTCCCCATGATATTAATAATTGTATTGGCACATCTTCTGCGTTCGTTACGATCATCAATAGTCAGGCAAAAATCGACCATGTTTTGGATATTTCTTCCATACTCAGGAAGAGCAAGCTTTTTTAATTGCGTGTTATAATCCATGTATAAATAATCTATATAAATGAGAATAAGAAAAGTATATAAATGAAAGTTCTTCTAAATAAGTAACATTAAGTATTTATTTCTCTATCTAATAATAACATTTTCAGGTTATCATCGTGAAAGTCATAAAAAGGTTTGTGACCTTAAAGTAGTTCTTTAGTTTTACAAAGGTAATAAAAAAAGTATCTCACTAATGAAGAGAGATACTTTTTTATGTGTTTTTGCAATAAAGCTTTTGTCTGATTATATATTTTCGGCTTCTTCTTCTGAACCTGTTTTACTGGCAAGATCTATAATTTTCCTGCCGGGAGTAAATATTTCCTTATATTGCTCTTTATTGTTCAACAATTCGATAGCCTGCTCAACATCTTTGTCGGTTTTCAAAGATTCAATTCTCTCGCCTTTTTGGAAATAGTAGCGTTTAGCTATTTCCATATTCAAGAGCTTTTTTATGTCATCTTTAAAGTTATCTAAATCACGATCCAAATTTGGAACCAGTTTCGCTTCTAATGCTTTATACTCTTCGCTGGCAGTTTTTGAATATCCTTCAAAATCCATAACATCTTTCAGCGTTTTTAAACGTTTTTCGCTAAGTTGGTCGTATTTAAAATCTTTTTTAGACTTTACTAGTGCTTTAAAACTTTCGTAGTCTGCATCAGAAATACTAAATTGGTCAATTGGTGCAATCTTGGGATTTTTAATAGCCCAATCAGTAACCCAATCATTCACCAAATATTGATTAAGGAGATAATAAGTGATGCTGGGTATTTTTATTTCTTCCAGTTTGATATCTGGTGTTACTCCTCCACCATCTCTTACTTCACGACCTATTGCCGTTTTGAAAACAGTGGTCAAACTATCAGGTATACGTCCTACACTTCCGTCTTCGTTGCGATGTGTATAATCTATGGCTTGAATACAGCGACCGCTTGGAATATAATATTTAGAAGTAGTCACTTTCAAGCTTCCTCCATAGGGTAATTCCCTTGGAGCTTGTACTAAACCTTTTCCGTAAGTACGTTGTCCCATAATGGCAGCTCTATCAAGGTCTTGTAGTGCACCCGATACAATTTCAGAAGCAGAAGCAGATCCCTTATCTACCAGTACAACAATTGGAATGTCTGTATCAATAGGATCTAAAGTCGTACGGTAAGTTCTGTCCCATTGTTTCATTTTTCCTTTTGTGCTTAATACCACTTGTCCTTTGGGTACAAAGAAATTTATTAATTGAATAGCCTCCTCCATAATACCTCCGCCATTTCCGCGTAGGTCTAATATAAGGGATGTCATTCCTTGTTTTTTAAGATCAAAAAAAGCATTTTTCACATCTTGTGCACACTTGTCTGTAAATCCGGTTAAAACAATATAACCTACATTATCTTTCAAGATGCCATAGTAAGGAACAGATGTAATTTGAATATTTTGACGTACAATTTTTACATCAATCGGCTTTTTTGCTCCCGGGCGTTCAACTTTTACGGTGATTTCTGTACCGGCTTGCCCCTTCAGTTTATTTGTTACTTTATTAGATAAAGTCTTTCCAAATGGTTCTCCCGGAATTTTTTCAGCAGTGGTCATATCCTCTCCATTGATAGCAAGTATAATATCTCCTACTTTTAGTCCACTTTTAGCAGCAGGCATACCTTCGTAAGGCTCTAAAATATAAACAACATCACGCCCGTCAATATTCCGGTACGAAATCACTGCTCCTACTCCGGCATACTCTCCGGTGGTTAACACGGTAAAGTCACTTACTTCTTCCTCTGTCATATAGTTGGTGTAAGGATCTAATCCTGCCAACATATTCACTATACCAGATTCTATAGTTTTTTTTACATCGATTGTATCTACATAAAACATATCAAGTTCTTTCACTACCGAATTGAAAACCTCAATATTTTTATTGATTTCAAAGTAGCGTTTTTCATTACTCGTATTCTCTTGAGCATATAATGACGATCCGGTCAAGAGAAATGTTGAAAAAACAAGATATCCAAGTCTTTTTTTCATTTAATTTATATGTGTTAATCTATTGTTTAATAGTTAGTTTCTTTCAAATATATCTTTCTTGTTCGATTTAACAAGCCTGAGCAAAGTAACAACTTTTTTTACAAATCGGGATTTATTTTTTGTTATTATGTATTTAAAAACATAATAGTGAGTATAAAAGTTTTTAATTTCTTATTATTCCTTGTTTATTCGACCACTCTTTTATTCCTTTGTGATAAGAAATAAAACTAAAAAACCATGTTGGAAAAGACACTAGTTCAGGATGTACAGGATATTGTAATCCGTTTCTCTGGAGACTCCGGAGATGGAATGCAATTGTCAGGTACTTTATTCTCAAATTTATCTGCAATTTTAGGAAATCAGATATCAACATTTCCCGATTTTCCTGCCGAAATCAGAGCCCCCCAAGGAACATTAAGTGGAGTTTCAGGATTTCAATTACATATTGGCACACAGGTTTATAATTCGGGTGATAAAGCCGATGTTTTAGTAGCTATGAATCCGGCTGCATTAAAAGTAAATGCAAACCATTTAAAGAAAAATTCGATAATACTTATTGATACAGATTCTTTTCAGAAAAGAGATCTCGATAAGGCTCTTTTTAAAACAGAGGAACCTTTTATTGAATTAGGTCTTACCTCACAGCAAGTAATTGCTATACCCATTACAACTTTAACAAAAGATAGTTTAACTGCTTTTGATCTGGATATGAAAAGTAAACTCAGGTGCAAAAATATGTTTGCCTTGGGTGTTGTTTGTTGGCTATTCAACAGACCTATAGATGTTGTAAATCAGATGTTATCTGCAAAATTCTCAAAAAAACCGGCTTTAGCAGATGCAAATTTAACTGTTTTAGCAAACGGTTATAATTATGGACACAATACAAGCTTAACTGTTTCTTCATACAGAGTAGATACTTTGGAGATGGAAAAAGGATATTACATGGATGTGAATGGTAATTCGGCTACAGCTTTCGGATTGATCGCTGCTGCTGAAAAAGCTAATTTATCACTATTTCTGGGGTCATATCCTATAACTCCCGCTACCGATATTTTACATGAATTAGTGAAGAGAAAAGATTTAGGGGTAAAAGTAGTACAGGCTGAAGATGAGATTGCCGGAATATGTATAGCCATTGGTGCTAGTTTTGCCGGAAACTTGGCTGTAACTTCTACTTCGGGACCTGGACTTGCTTTAAAAGGAGAGGCTATCGGTTTAGCGGTGATGGCAGAGTTGCCATTGGTTATTGTTGATGTACAACGTGGTGGACCTTCAACCGGATTACCTACAAAGACAGAGCAAACCGATTTAAGACAAGCTTTATATGGTCGCAATGGAGAAAGTCCGATTGTAGTGATAGCAGGAAGTAGCCCCACAAATTGTTTTGATACAGCATACTGGGCTTCAAAAATAGCATTAGAGCATATCACTCCTGTTATTTTATTGACAGACAGTTATATTGCCAATGGTTCTTCTTCATGGAAAATTCCAGATTTGGATAAATACCCATCGATAATTCCTAATGATATTAGTTTATATACAGGGGATGAATGGAGTGTTGCAGCTCGAAATGAGGATACTTTTGCTCGTTATTGGGCTCCGGCAGGCACCGAAGGATATACTCACCGTATCGGAGGATTAGAAAGAGATTATCTTACAGGAGCAATCTCAACCGATCCTGATAATCATCAGAAAATGGTAGATACCCGAAAAGCTAAGATAGAAAAAATAGCAGACTTCATCCCAGATTTAGAAGTATTAGGTGTTGGTGAATCTGAAACTTTGATTGTTGGTTGGGGAGGTACATATGGGCATCTTAGAGAGGCTGTAGAAGATATGAATAAAGGAAATAATAAAGTAGCACTAGCACACTTTAACTTTATTAATCCGTTACCTAAAAATACAGAAAGCATACTTAGAAAGTATAGGAAAATAATTGTTGCAGAACAGAATAATGGACAGTTTGCCGGATACTTAATTGAGCATTTCAATAATCTGCCAATCGTTAAATATAACAAGGTTAATGGTCAACCTTTTATTGTTTCTGATTTGATTGAATTTTTCACACAAGAGATTAATAAATAAAGAAATGGATACTACAATAACTAATCCTATTGCTCACGACACCCGAAGTTATAAAAGCGATCAGTATGTTCGGTGGTGTCCCGGATGTGGAGATCATGCCATCCTTACCTGCCTGCATAAAGCAATGGTATTATTACAAATAGAACCCCATAATGTTGCTGCAATTTCAGGTATTGGATGTTCTTCCCGTTTACCTTACTATATGAATACATATGGTTTTCATACTATTCATGGACGTGGTGCAGCTGTTGCTACAGGTGTGAAAGTGGCAAAACCCGAACTGTCGGTATGGTTAACAACCGGTGACGGAGATAGCCTGGCAATTGGAGGAAATCACTTTATTCATACCATACGAAGGAATGTTGATATAAATATTTTACTTCTTAATAATAAGATTTATGGGTTGACAAAAGGTCAGTACTCTCCAACTTCCGATAGAGGCTTTGTATCAAAATCATCTCCCTATGGAACGGTAGAAGATCCTTTTCATCCTATTGAATTGACTTTAGGTGCCAGAGGTACATTTTTTGCCCGTTGTATTGACGTTGATCTGAAAAACACTACAGATGTATTTGTGCAGGCTGAAAAACACAAAGGAACTTCTGTTGTGGAAATACTTCAAAATTGTGTGATTTTCAATGACAATATACACAAAGAGATTGTAGATAAAGCTTATAGAGATGACCGTACAATCTTATTGAAGCATGGGGAAAAAATGATCTTTGGAACGAATATGGATAAAGGTTTGGTACTGGATGGTTTTAATCTGAAAGTAGTAACTATAGGTCAAGAAGGCTATACTATTGAGGATATTTTGGTACATGATGCTTCTACACAAGATAATATTTTACACTTGAAATTGGGATTGATGGCTCCAGAAAATGGATTTCCAATGGCGATCGGTGTTATTCGCGATGTTGAAGGATTGTGCTATGACCAAGAGGTCGAAAAAATGATTAAAGATGTTCAAACTACCGCTAAGAATAAGACATTAAACGATTTTCTCATGAGTGGCGAAGTCTGGGAAGTGAAATAAGCGATTCATTATTGTCATAAAAAAGCCTGTTTACAAATAGTAAACAGGCTTTTTTTATTTTATCAGAATTCTAGTGAAATAAAAGAAGTACAATTTTTTTGTCAGCTAATTATGGAATTAATAAAACAATTCTATCTATTAAGCAAAGAGGGAATGAATATGTAGTAATAACCATTTAAATTATATGATTATGGCACGTAACATTCAACTAAATTCTACAGACTGGTGTGATATAGTATTCACCGGTAAAAATAAATCGTATGGGGCGTATGCTTTACGTCAAAGTTCTTCAAAAAGACATATTCTGGCATTTTTGGTTGTATTAATTTTTGTAGGAGTAGTTGCAGGACTACCCTCATTTCTGAATGCAGTAAATCCCCCCAAAGAATATGTGCAAAATGTCACAGATATTTACACTATTGGAAAACTTGACGATCCGGTGCAGGAAGAGCCTATTGTAGAACCATCTACCACCCCACCACCTCCACCTATTATAGACTCTCAAAAATTTACCCCTCCTGCAATAACATCTGATGATATGGTAGAAGAAAGCAGAGAGTTATTATCTCAGGAGGAATTAAACTCAAACAGAGTGCAAATATCTATTGAAACCGTAAATAACGGGAATACTGAAGGTGTTGATATTGCAGAAATAAGACGAGAACAACGGCAAATAATAAATCAACCACCACAAGAACCTAATAAGGTTCATGAACATGTAGAAGTTATGCCTCAATTTCCTGGTGGAAATGTGGAGTTGATGAGATATTTAGGAACAAATATCAAATATCCGACTATTGCTGCCGAAAATGGAATTCAGGGTCGTGTGGTTCTCAAATTTGTAGTAAGTAAAGATGGTAGTATCTCAAATATCCAAATTGTAAGATCTCTTGATCCATCTTGTGATAAAGAAGCTATTAGAGTTGTTAAAGGTATGCCGAAATGGATTCCCGGTATGCAAAATGGACATCCGGTTGCTGTTTATTTTACTCTCCCTGTGCTATTTAAATTACAGTAGAATAAATATTTATAGTTTTTATTACGAAAAAGACCAATACTATTAGAGTATTGGTCTTTTTTTATTCTATTAAAAGTGTATTATTTCACGACTTTTGTTTTACGATCCAGTCTTTAGCATTAATAAATGCTTCCATCCAAGGTGTAACATCATCTTTTCGATTCTCGAATGGATAATAGGCACATTGCCAAGGGAAGATAGCTCTTTCGGGGTGTGGCATTATGGCTAAATGACGCCCATCATTGGAACAAACAGCAGCTGTTGAAAAATCAGAGCCGTTAGGATTACCGGGATATTCATCGTAAGCATATTTTGCAACAATGTTATATTCCGACTCAGCTTTAGGCATTGAAAAACGTCCTTCTCCGTGAGCCACCCAAACACCCAGTTTGCTTCCCGATAAGGAGCCAAACATCACCGAATTATTCTTAGGTATATCAACCGATATAAATGTAGACTCAAATTTATGCGAAGCATTGTGATGCATTTTTGGTTTCTGATCGTGTTCCGGATAAATCAATCCTAGCTCCATTACCAATTGGCAGCCGTTGCAGACACCCAAACTCAAAGTATCTTGGCGAGCATAGAAATTACGCAAAGCTATTTTGGCTTTTTCGTTGTACATGAAGCTTCCTGCCCACCCTTTAGCAGAACCTAATACGTCAGAGTTGGAGAATCCACCACAAAAAACGATTAAGCTTATATCTTCTAAAGTTTCTCTCCCTGAAGCAAGGTCGGTCATGTGTACATCTTTTACATCAAAACCAGCCAAGTATAATGCATAAGCCATTTCACGCTCACCGTTAGTACCTTTTTCTCTGATAATAGCAGCTTTTACTCCTGAACGCCCTTCTCTGGCTGGTGTAATTCCCAAATGAGAGAATCTACCATTGAAAGAACTATTGATTTTAAACTCTACAGGTTGGTTCTTGTAATTCTCGTAACGGGCTCTGGCTAAATCTTCTCCACTTTGAAGTCTGTCCAATAGATAAGATGACTCGTACCAGATATCTCTTAATTCATCAATATCAAACTCTTCGTAGAATTCGTCTTTCTGAATAGTTAGTTTTCTATTTTCAGTAGGTCTTGCAACTATTGCATAACCAATACCATAATCATCTAATATTTTTTCAACCAGATGATGATGTTTTACCTGAATCAACACTCCTGGGTTTTCAGAGAACAATACCTTAATCAGGTCTGCGTGATGTAGTTTATCAAGTCTGGCTTCTAAACCTCCTTGAGGATTTGCAAAACACATTTCCAACATAGCAGTAATCATACCTCCGGCAGAAATATCATGTCCTGCCAATACCAAACCTCTTTCTATTAGCTCTTGAATACAAGTAAATGCATCCTTGAAGTATTCTGAATCTTTTACGGTTGGCACTTCTTCACCCAATTTACTCATTGTTTGAGCAAGGGCAGAACCTCCCAGTTTGAAAGTATCAAAAGAAAAATCAATGTAGTATAAATAAGTTCCCTTGATGTATGCTAATACAGGAGATACAATTTTACGTATATTTTTCACTTCGGCAGCAGCAGATATAATTACTGTACCGGGTGCATATACTTTATCATCTCCGTATTTTTGAGTCATCGACAGTGAATCTTTACCTGTCGGGATATTGATTCCCAATTCACAAGCAAAGTTTGAGCAGGCCTCTACTGCACGGTATAAACGGGCATCTTCTCCCGGATTTTTACAAGGCCACATCCAGTTTGCACTTAATGAAACACCTTGAATTCCATCTTCAAGTGGAGCAAATACTATATTTGTTAAGGCTTCTGCAATTGCCATTACAGAACCTGCTTCCGAATCTACCATTGCTACCTGAGGAGCATGGCCGATAGATGTTGCAATACCTGCACGACCTCTATAGTCAAGAGCTACAGCACCGAGGTCACTCAATGGCAATTGTATTTCTCCCTGACATTGTTGACGAGCCACTTTTCCTGTAACAGAACGATCTACTTTGTTTGTTAACCAGTCTTTACAAGCAACAGCCTCGAGTTGAAGAACATTTGTTAAATGTCCTTTAAGGCTTAATAATTTATATTCGGGATTCGAGAAATATTCTTCGATAGTATCATCACGCATAATTGTACGTGGTGCTTTTCCGAAGAAATCCTCTAAGCTTAAATCAATAGGGCGTTTTCCGTCAGCTTGTTCAAAAACGAATTTTTTATCATCGGTTGTTTTTCCGACTACATACATAGGTGAACGTTCACGTTCGGCTATTCTTTTTATAGCTTCTGTTGTTTCAGCAGGAACTATCATACCCATTCTTTCCTGACTCTCGTTTCCTACAATCTCTTTCGAAGATAAAGTCGGGTCTCCTACAGGAAGTTTAGATACATCTATTATACCACCAGTATGTTCAACAAGTTCCGAAAGACAGTTTAAATGACCTCCCGCACCATGATCGTGAATAGAAACTATTGGATTTTTATCAGATTCAGATAATGTACGGATAACATTCGATACGCGTTTTTGCATCTCAGGGTTGGCACGCTGTACTGCATTCAATTCAATACCGCTTGAGTACTGACCAGTATCTACAGACGAAACTGCTCCTCCACCCATTCCAATACGATAGTTATCACCTCCTAAGATAACAACACTTTCTCCGGCTTCGGGCTCATTTTTTATTGCATCGCGTTTGTTGCCATAACCAACACCTCCGGCTAACATGATCACTTTATCATATGCAAATTTCTTTTGATTTTCTTGGTGTTCAAGAGTCAGAACAGAACCACAAATCAGAGGTTGTCCGAATTTATTACCAAAGTCTGAAGCTCCGTTAGAAGCCTTTATCAGGATTTCTTCTGGAGTCTGGTATAACCAGTCTCTTTCGGGCATAGTTTCTTCCCATACTCTACCCTCTTTGGTACGTGGGTATGCTGTCATATAAACGGCTGTACCTGCTATGGGTAAAGAACCTTTACCTCCGGCAAGACGGTCACGTATTTCGCCTCCCGAACCTGTTGCAGCACCATTAAATGGTTCTACTGTAGTTGGGAAGTTATGAGTTTCGGCTTTTAACGAAATAACAGATTTAATTTGTTTAGTCTCAAAATAGTCGGGCTTATCTCCACTTGCTGGAGCAAACTGTTCAATTTCGGGTCCATCGTTAAATGCAACATTATCTTTATAGGCTGAGATTAGTTTATTTAGATTGACTTTCGAAGTCTTTTTTATCAATTGAAAAAGCGTACTTTCTTTTTCTTCACCATCAATAATAAATGTACCGTTGAAAATTTTATGACGACAGTGTTCTGAGTTAACCTGAGAGAAACCGAATACTTCGCTATCTGTTAATTTTCGGTTCAGCTTAGCACTTAAGCCATTTAGGTAATCTATTTCTTCTGAGCTTAAAGCCAGGCCTTCTTTGGCATTATAAGCTGCAATATCATCGATCTCAAGAATTGGATCGGGCTTCTTATCAATTGTGAATAACGTTTGTCCTAACCCATTATAGCTTTGTTGAAGCATTGGGTCATATTTAGAATCTTGCTCTGCAGAAAAATATTCTTCAATACGAATAATACCTGTAATACCCATATTTTGAGTTATCTCAACGGCATTGGTACTCCAAGGTGTTACCATTTCTTTGCGAGGTCCAACGAAGTGTCCTTGAATCTCAGTAGATTCAACTAATTGAGCTTCGTCGAAGAGCCATTTTAACTTTTGGATATCAGAAGATTCGATTGGAGAAGAGGTTTCTACTGCAATGATGTTTTTAGCAGAATTAAGGAAGAAAGATACCATATTGATTAAGCTATATTATCACTTTATTAATCTTCGACAAAGTTAATCAAAAGTATACAACTAATAAAGACAAAATTCTTTATTTAAGACATAAAATAAAAAAGGTTGATAATTAAATTACCAACCTTAGTGTCATAAATGACTTTATTTCTTCTTTTCATCGTCCAGATAGTCGCTGGCTTTTTGAGAAAGGTCGCGTGCTGTACGTTTTGCTTGTATGGTAAGATCTTCTACTTTATCTTCTATCTTGTCTGAATATTCGCGTGCTTTATGTGATATTAAGTCAAACAAAGATTTTGCCTGATCTTTTAAATCACCATATTTTCCCTTAAAGAATTTATCCCAGTCGATTTCGAGACCTTCTTTATCCATAAAGTCTTTAACTATAGCCAGGACTTTAACAGATTGTTCTTCTGATAAACCGGCCTCTTCTTGTAATCTTTTCAGTAAGTTTTCCATATTGCTTAATATTTAATTCTCATTTATTGTATAACGCCCATATATAAAGAATAGTTTAAGTATTTATTATTGTATAACAGTTTCTTTTGAATATTTGAGATAAATATTTACCTTGCTTTTAAATACAAAATTCGAATACGATGAAACAGATTAAGAGTAAATCTTTCTTTCTAAAAGATGAAGAACAAGTATATACTGTAGATAAAGGAGTAACACGCCAATTTATAGGATACAGTAATGAAATAATGACGGTAAAAGTAATTTTCGAAAAAGGAGCTATCGGATATCAACATTCTCACCCTCATGTACAAACAGCTTATATTGAGTCGGGTGTGTATGAGGTTACTATAAATGGAGAGACTAAAACATTAAAAGCTGGTGATGGTTTTTTTGCAGAACCCAATATAATGCACGGATTAGTTTGCTTAGAGGCAGGTGTTATTATTGATACCTTTAGTCCTGTAAGAGAAGATTTTTATAATACTATAAAATGAAAAAAGCTGTTCGATTGAACAGCTTTTTTCATTTTATTTTTATTCGCTTCCAAACATATCTTTGAAATCAACAACTTGTTTTCCCGGTAATATCTGATTCAACACTACTCCAATAATAGAAGCTAATGCCATACCTTCGAGTGAAAAATGACTACCAATATGCAGTGCTGCTCCCCCTATCCCAATAACGAGAATGACAGATGCTATAATAAGGTTTCTTTTTTGAGAGAAATCTATTTTATTTTCAACAAGCATTCTCAGACCACTGGAAGCAATAATTCCAAATAAAAGTATAGACACTCCTCCCATAACAGGTGTTGGAATAGTAGATAAAAGAGCTGAAACTTTCCCGCAAAATCCGAAAAGGATAGCGAAACATGCGGCACCGATAAATAAATATATACTGAATGCTTTAGTAATAGCCAGTACACCAATATTTTCACCATAAGTAGTAACGGGAGGTCCTCCTATACAGGAAGCGATTATAGATGCTACAGAATCGCCAAACAGAGATTTATGCAATCCGGGATCTTCCAATAAATCTTTTCCGACTACCTTACTCAATACCAATTGATGTCCTATATGTTCAGCAATGGGTACGATAACCACGGGAACCATTAGCAAGAATACTTTCCATGTAAAATGTGGAGTGAAGTTTATAAATGGAATTTCGAAAGGAGGTATTTCAAACCAACTGGCTTCTATTACCCTTTGAAAATCAACTATTCCCATGAAGACAGCAAAGATATATCCTCCGATAATACCCATAAGAACAGGAACTACACTCAAAAATCCTTTGGTGTAAATAGCAAATATAATAGTGATAACTAAAGTTACAAGTCCTACCAAAACGTAATCTATATCATATCCTCCCCCATGATTGGTAACCATGCCTACGGCCACAGTTGATAATCCTAGTCCGATCACCATAATTACAGGTCCAACAACAATGGGAGGTAATAGTTTCATTAACCATTTGATTCCTGTTTTAGCAATAACTAAAGCAACAATGGCATAGACAATTCCAACCATAAAACTACCCACCATGATACCTGCAAATCCATCAAAAGCTTTTACGGCAATAAGTGGGTTTATAAAAGCAAAAGACGATCCAAGATAAGAAGGAACTTTTCCCCGGGTTATTGCTATAAAGGCTAATGTTCCTAAGCCACTTGATACAAGTGCTACAGCAGGACTCATACCCGTTAGAGCAGGAACTAGTACTGTTGCTCCGAACATGGCAAACAAGTGTTGGATACTTAATAATATCCACTGATGGAATTTGGGTTTTTCGTCTATACGAAGAACAATTTTATTCGACGATGTCATGATTATGGTATCAGGTTTAGTTTTTTAGACATTAAAAAAGCACCACAAAAATAGGTGCTTTTTATATAGAATTATAATATCTGCTTAAATTTAGTCAGAAATACATCTGCTTGCTCTTTTGTTAAACATAATGGAGGTAGAAGGCGGAATACATGAGTTCCGGTTGATCCTGTAAAGATCTTATCTTCAAACAAAAGTTTTGATCTTTTTTCTTTAATAGGTTCGTTCATTTCGATACCTATAATAAGACCACGTCCACGTATTTCTTTTATTCCTGATAATTTCTTTAATTCTGTGATTAAATATTCTCCTATATTCAAGGCATTTTCAACCAATTGTTCTTTTTTCATTATGTCTAATACTGCAATAGCAGCAGCACAAGCTAAATGATTACCACCAAATGTAGTTCCCAATTGTCCATAAACAGCTTTAAACATGGGGTTTATTAATACACCAGCCATAGGAAAACCATTACCAATACCTTTTGCTACAGTGATAATATCGGCTTCAATATCTGCATACTGATGTGCAAAGAATTTCCCACTACGTCCATAGCCCGATTGTATCTCGTCCAGAATAAGGATAGTTCCTGTTTCGGTACAAACTTTACGAAGCTCTTTCATAAAGCTATTTTCAGGTACATGAATGCCTGCAACCCCTTGAATACCTTCTATAATAACAGAACAATATTCTTTGGTTGCAAGTTCCTTTTTTATAAATTCAATATCATTAAAAGGAGCGAATACAACGTTGGAATTTTCATTCACAGGGGCAGAATATGCCGGAATATCAGTTGTAGCAACAGTTACAGACGTACGTCCGTGAAAAGCTTTCTTGAATGCTAAAACTTTCTTTCTTCCATTATGGAAAGATGCCAGTTTTATCGCATTTTCATTTGCTTCAGCACCGGAATTGATAAGAAAAAGAAAATAATCGGGATAGCCGCATTGCTCTCCTAGTTTTTGAGCAACTTCTTGTTGTAATTCATTGATAACCGAGTTTGAATAAAAACCTAACTTATTCAGTTGGTCTGTAACTTTTTCTACATAATATGGATGAGTATGTCCTACTGAAATTACAGCATGTCCACCATAAAGGTCTAAATATTCATTACCTTTTTCATCATATACATAACATCCTTTCCCTTTTACTATATTGAGATCGAATAATGGAAATACATCGAATAGTTTCATTATTATATTGTTTTATTCTTTTTTAATTAATTTACAGGATCAGACGATACTTCATTTATCATCTCCACTACCCTCTCTTTGCGTATTATGTACATGCCTAATCTGTCGGTCGATATACCATCTTTCAATTTATAGGTATATGTCGGATGTCCATCCACTTCGCGTATTTCGAAACTTCGGAAACTTATATTCTCATTTGCACTTAAACTTTCGGCAGCCTCAATTATATGTGTTGATATAACAAAGAATGAACTTTTAATGCGTGCAAAAGCTGATACTATAGCTAAAGTTCCGTCGTAAGCATCTTTTACATTTGTTCCTCTGAACAATTCATCAAAGATTACGAGCAGATTATTATTTTCCTTTAATTGAGCTGCTACATACTTAACCCTTAATACTTCGGCATAAAAATGGCTGTATCCGGATTGTATATCATCAGATATATTGATCGTAGTACATAATCCCGAAATAAGACTTATTTTCATACTTTTAGCAGGTACCGGAAATCCGGCATGAGCCAAATAAGCAGAAACGCCTAAGGCTTTGAGAAAAGTGGATTTCCCTGCCATATTAGGTCCGGTAATAAACAAAAGGTTTGAATCTCCTCCGAAACTCACTTCATTTGCTACCGCATTTTCTACAAAGGGATGAAAAAGCCCTTCTGCTTCAAGACAATTTGCCGATTTAGGCAAAACCTCAGGATAGCAAAGATTATATTTATCAGCAGCATTAGCTATAGCTTGTAAAGCATCATATTCGTAGATGAGATTAATCAAAAACTGAATATTACGACTTTGATAATATCTGAAAATAGAATCATATACATCCACATCGTAAGGCTTGAGACTTTTTACTTTAAGAGCATTTTGAAACTCTTCTATAGTGAATATTTCAAGTACTTTGTCATTATCTTTTTTTAGTAGCAAGGGAAAGTTACTATCCTCCACTTCATTTGATAAGTTCGATGAAAAATCATAGAGTGTCTTAAGTATATTAACCAATGAATTGACCCCATTTTCAACCACATGATAGCTTTGAGAGGGATTCAATTTATTCATGATACTTCTTTCTGTCGACCAGACTTTGGAGGCACGCCTGACGGATGAATTTCGATCTTTAAGATAATAAACGGCATAATCGAGTGAATCTTTATCGATATTCAATCTTGATGTTACATGATTCCTGAAAAATAAGACTGCATCTTTTCGTTCTTTTATCTTTTCAAGATCAGTCATGGGTTCAGACAAAAACTTATATAGTTTATCTTGCCCACCCTTACAAGTTGTAAGATCGAATAAGTCGAATACAGATTTTCCACTTTTATATGTACCAAAAATATCAAGGTCTTTTTTGGTCTGATCGTCTATCTGAAAAGACATAGGCGTAACTTTTAAATTAATAAATTTAAGGTCTTATTAATCTCAAATATATCACTAAATCTTTTCAGTCACTTAATTTAGCGAGAAAAAATATTGAATAGAGACCTTAAAATCCGGTTGCTTTTAGTTTCAATCCTTCAGTTTCCTCTAATCCAAATATAAGATTCAGGTTATGAACAGCTTGCCCCGAAGCTCCTTTCACCAGATTGTCGATGCAAGAAAGAATAAGCAGTTTATTACCGTGCTTTTCTACATATAGCACACACTTATTGGTATTGACAACTTGTTTTAAATCAGGATTCTTATCTGTAATAATTACAAAAGGACTATCCTTATAAAAGTCTTTGTATAATTTAACTGCATCTTCCTCAGTTCCTGCGAAGTTGAGATAGATACTTGCAAATATACCACGGGTAAAATTACCTCTTACAGGTATGAAGTTAATATCTTCAGAGAAACTGTTTTGAAGTTGATTCAATGATTGACGAATTTCGCCTAAGTGCTGATGTTCGAATGCTTTATACACCGAAATATTATTCTCTCTCCAACTGAAATGTGAGGTTGCCGAAGGCTTTACACCTGCCCCTGTCGATCCCGTAATTGCATTCACATGAACTTCGGTATTCAATAATTGAGCTTTTGCTAAAGGTAGTAAAGCTAACTGTATGGCAGTGGCAAAGCACCCTGGATTGGCAATTCGTTTTGCTTTTTTTATTCTTTCCCTATTTAATTCAGGTAGACCGTATACAAATTCGTGCTCAGGTGATTCTTTACGATAATCGGTTGAAAGGTCTATTATTTTGAGATTCTCTGGAACATTATTTGAGTCTAAGAATTTTTTCGTATCACCATGTGCAGTACAGAAAAATAACACATTAATTTCGTTATAAGGAAGTTGATCGGTAAAAGTCATTTCTGTTTCACCTAATAATCCTCCATGAACATCGGTCAATTTATTGCCTGCATTGCTGGTGCTATTTACAAAAACCAATTCTACTTGAGGGTGGTTAATCAATAAACGAATCAGTTCTCCGGCTGTATATCCTGCACCTCCTATTATTCCTGCTTTTATCATTTTCTATGTGCTTTATTCTTCTTTAATCAGCTAAAAACCGATCATTATTTGTTGTAGGCTCAGAAATAACTAAAAAGTCAATAGCTTCATTACTTTTATTCTCTATAAAATGTATTGTGTGAGGAGGCATTAGTAATCCTTCCTGAGCCAATACTGTAACAGATTCACCGTCATTTATATGAAACAATGCTTCTCCTTTAAGTAGATAGAAAAACTGCGAAGCCTTTGCATGATAATGAGCATTTTCTCTAGTATTTGGAGGCATACTTTCTAGTTTAACAGATAGAGTGTCCTTATCTACTAACACCCAACTATCGCATCTATCGCCCCAAATATAATGAGCAGCCTCATTTTTAGATACTTTCTTATACATCACAGCCTATTTAGTTATATTCTATCTTATATAGAAAAGTGAGTAAGTAAATTACTTTCCGTTTTTCTTTTGAACACTGTGAAATACTTTTGTTGGGATAGAGTAAATTTTAGTAAAGCCTTTCGCATCATCAGAAGTCCATGCTTTATTAATTTCGCCATATTCTCCAAAGTCAGCCTTCATTAAATCGAATTCGCTGTCCACACCCACTAATACATAGTGGTAAGGCATCAATTTAATGGTAACTGTACCTGTTACATTTTCCTGAGAGCTAGTTAGAAAAGCCTCAATGTCACGCATTACAGGTTCAAGATATTGTGCTTCGTGAAGAAACATTCCATACCAGTTACCTAATTGCTCTTTCCAATATTGTTGCCATTTGGTAAGAGTATGCTTTTCGAGCATTTTATGTGCATTGATAATTACCAAAGGAGCAGCAGCTTCAAAGCCTACACGTCCTTTTATTCCTATAATTGTATCACCAATATGCATATCGCGACCGATGGCAAAAGCCGAAGCTATTTCTTCGATTTTATTGATTGCTTCAATTTTATTGGTGTATTTTTTTCCGTTTACGCCTGCAATTTCCCCTTGTTCAAAATCTATTGTAAGAATTTCAGGTTCTTTCTTTGTCAATTGAGAAGGATAAGCTTCTTCTGGTAAAGTTTGGTTTGACTTCAAAGTCTCTTTTCCACCAATACTTGTTCCCCAGAGACCTTTATTTATAGAGTATTCCATTTTAGTGAAATCTGCTTCATAACCGTGTTTTTTAAGATAATCAATCTCATACTCACGGGTAAGAATCATATCACGTGTTGGAGTTATGATTTCTATTTCGGGTGCTAATACATCGAAAGTCAAATCGAAACGTACTTGATCGTTACCTGCACCTGTACTACCATGTGCAACAGCATCAGCACCTATTTCTTTCGCATAATTAATAATAGCTATTGCTTGAAATATACGTTCTGAACTTACTGAAATAGGATAAGTTCCGTTTCTCAGAACATTTCCAAAAACCATGTACTTGATGCTTTTATCGTAATATTCTTGCGTTACATCCAGTGTTACATGTTTTACTGCACCTAATCTATAGGCTTTTTCTTCAACTATCTTTAGTTCGTCCGGCGAAAAGCCTCCGGTATTAGCTATGGCTGTATATACTTCGTATCCTTTTTCTTCCGATAAGTATTTGGCACAAAATGAAGTATCTAATCCTCCACTAAAAGCTAAAACGACTTTCTTTTTCATTTGTCAGTATCTTTTAATTTTTTCAGTAAATCTTTAATTTCGGGTTTGTCCTCATGAGTTTTAGGATCATAAAGCATGGCTGTACAAATACAATATTTGCGGTCGGTACGAGTAAGTACGTCATAATTCACACATCCTTGACAACCTCTCCAGAAAGCTTCATCATCCGTCAATTGAGCAAAAGTTACAGGAACATAACCCAAATCGGTATTAATTTTCATAACAGCTGCACCGGATGTTAAGCCAAAAACTTTAGCATCAGGAAATCTATGACGACATAAAGCAAAAGCCATTTGCTTTATGCGTTTAGCTAAGCCATGTCCTCTGAATTTGTCGACAACAATTAATCCTGAGTTGGCGACAAACTGTTTATTACCCCAGGTTTCGATATAACAAAAACCGGCAAATTCGCCTCCGGCAAGTGCGATAATCGATTTGCCTTCTTTCATTTTAAGCTCGACATATTCGGGCGACCTTTTGGCTATACCTGTACCACGCACTTTGGCTGCAGCTTCAATTGTATCTAATATAGTCTGAACATATTGAATATGTTTATCATTGGCTATTTCGATAGTTATTTTTGGTTCTAATTCTTCTTTCATTTTTTATCTGTCGATAAAATATTGTTGATCATTTCATATTTGGAATAAACGAGGAAAGCGATGCCAATACCTCTTCCCTACTGATATTATCTTTGGGTATTAATAAAATGGTATCGTCTCCTGCTACAGTTCCTATTATTGTTTGGTTAGCTTTCGAGTCTATTTCCCCTGCAATTGCCATAGCATATCCGGGGCGTGTTTTGATAACAGCCAATTGTCCTGAAAATTCGATGCTCAAAAATCCAAAAGACGACAAAGGCATCATATTGTCTTGAGAATTTACAACTGCATCAGCCAATTGATAAGCATAGCTGCCTCTTGATGTAGGAGCTTTTATTATTTTCAGTTCTTTAATATCACGGGAAAGTGTTGCTTGTGTCACATCAAACCCCTTATTTATCAAAGCATTCAGAAGCATATCCTGGTTGGTTATATCTTCAGATAAGATAATCTCTTTGATGGTTGTATGTCGGCTTTTCTTTCCCATTTTGAATAAATATACATTTACAATGCAAATTTATACATAATATTGTATATTCAAACATTTTGAGGATATATTTTTATCAAAATAAAGTATTATTAGACTATTAAAAATTTGAGATAGATTTTCATCTCAGAAGAAGTATCCGGACTACATTTTCGATAGTTCTTTCTACGTTTTCTTTACCTGTTGATAGAGCATCATCTAAAGAAGTGGCTTGTGGCAAAATTCCTAGAATTGCATCAAATCCACAATTATATAACTGGTCAATGCCTTTACCTATATAACCGGCAATAGCAATTACTCTTTTATTTTCTGATTTAGCTACCTGAGCAACCCCATAAGGTGTTTTTCCGTATTGTGTTTGGAAGTCAATGCCTCCTTCTCCCGTGAATACAAAATCTGCTTTTTGTATAATCTCTCTCAGATTGGTATAATTGATGACGATATTTACCCCTCGTTCTAATTTTGCATTGGTGAATGCAAGAAGACCGGCTCCAAGACCTCCTGCTGCCCCTGCTCCTGGAATATTAGATATGTCTTTACCTAGCTGACATTTAATTATCTTAGCATAATGGCAAAGTGCATCATCTAAAATATCTACCATATCAGTTGTCGCTCCTTTTTGAGGACCAAATACTCTTGATGCTCCTGTCTCTCCGCAGAGAGGGTTAGTTACATCACAGGCAACTTCTATTTCAACATTAGATAGACGAGTATCCAAGTTTGATAAATCAATTTTTTCTAATTGAGATAAAGCAGTTCCGCCCAACGGTAATTCATTATTATGTTTGTCTAGAAATCGCCCCCCTAATGCTTGAGCAAGCCCAGCTCCACCATCATTAGTTGCACTACCTCCAATACCCAGAATAATTTTAGAAACACCTTTTTTTAAGCATTCTTTTATTAATTGACCTGTTCCATAAGTTGTGGTTATTAATGGATTCCGGGTCTTTTTGTTTATGTATTGGATGCCACTTGCCGAAGCCATTTCGATAACAGCAGTTTTTTCGTCTCCTAATATTCCGTATTGAGCCTGAACAGGAAAGCTTAATGGCCCCATTACTTCCAGTTCGAAAATCTGCCCTTTTGTTGCATCTACTAAGGATTGAACAGTGCCCTCTCCCCCATCAGCCATTGGAATTTTGATACAAGTTGCTTCGGGAAGTACTTTTCTTATACCTTTCTCCATAGCATCACAGACTTCTTGTGCTGTCATCGAACCTTTAAATGAGTCGGGTGCTAAAACAAATGTTAGATTTCTCATGGGTATTTTATAGATGGATATAAGCATAAAGTTAATAAAAAAGCTCCGTAAATAATTTACTTACGGAGCTTATCAATAATGATTTATTAAATCGTTTAAATATTTTCGATACTTATTACGTCTTTTAATTTTATATCCTCGGATGAAGAACCTATCATTATTGTGAATTTTCCGGGTTCAACAATACGGTTCATTCTCTGATCGATGATTGTAAAATCGTTTTCAGAAAGTTCGAAAGATATTTTTTTACTTTCTCCTTTTTTCAAATTAATACGTGCAAAATGTTTCAATTGTTTTACGGGGCGAACCGTCGATGCGACTTCATCTCTTATATATAATTGAGCGACTTCATCACCGTCAAAATTACCTGCATTTGTTACTGTAAATTCAGCAACATAACTCGTGTTATTTACTTTGCGTATATTCAGATTACTATATTCAAAAGAAGTATAACTTAAACCAAATCCAAAAGGATAAAGCGGAGCTTCCGACATTTCTACATAATCGTGTCCTTTGGGATTCTTTTTGTTATAATATACTGGAAGTTGACCTACTGAACGTGGCACAGAAATAGGCAGGCGACCAGCCGGATTATAGTCTCCAAAGAGAATATCAGCGATGGCATTTCCTCCCTCTTGTCCCGGATACCACGCTGTAAGAAGTGCATTTGCATTTTCATCAGCCCAATTCATATTTAATGGGCGACCTTCAATGTAGACTACAATGATTGGCGTTCCGGTAGCTTTTACGGCTTTTAATAAATCGATTTGTTTTCCCATCAAATCCAATGAAGCTCTGTCGTAACCCTCTCCACTCTCCATATCACTGATGTTGTCTTTTGATGCAACTGCAGCTCCTGTATCAATATACTTTGTTTTAAAGTCACGGGCACTCGATCCACCAACAACAACTATGGCAACATCAGCTCGTTTTGCCACAGCAACAGCTTGTTCAATCTCTAAATTAGTAGTATCTCTGATTGCAGTTCCTTTTACATATTCTATTTGAGTAGCATTCAGTTTAGATTTTATCCCGTCTAATACCGTCTTTATGTTATTTCTCTCCTGAGGAGCTGTATAATCTCCTAATTGATTGTAGATATTATCGGCATTAGGTCCAATAACTGCTATTTTTTTGAGGTTTTTGTTTAGAGGTAAAATATTACTCTCATTCTTTAGAAGGGTAATTGATTCCTGTGCTACTTTACGAGCCAAGTTGATATGCTCTTGATTTCTTACATTTCCGGCGGCTTTTTTCACATCCACATAAGGATTTTCAAAAAGACCCATTTCAAATTTTAATCTAAGAACATGGCTTACAGCATCATCAATAACCGATTCTTTTATCCTATTATTCTTCACTGCATCAATCAATAGAAAGAAAGCATTTCCACCCAAATCGATATCCAATCCGGCATTTGCAGATAATATAGCTGCATCTTGGATAGTTTCTACAACATGGTGACTACCTTTCAGACCTTCGATACTACCTAGATCGGAGACAGTAAAACCTTTGAATCCCCACTCTTTACGAAGTACATCTTTTAACAGGTATTCATTAGATGTACAAGGAATACCATCCACCGAGTTATAAGCTGTCATTACAGATAATGCACCTGCTTTTACTGCTGCTTGGAAAGGAGGCAAGTAATTCTCCTTAAGATCTCTCATTCCAACACTGTTGGGATTTCCATTATGTCCGCCTTCTGGTACACCGTAAGCAACAAAGTGTTTAAGTGTTGATATAAGGCTATTTTCTTTCGTTAAATCACCGCTTCCGAAACCTTTTACAAATGCTTCGCCCATGTGAGCTATAAGGACAGGGTCTTCACCATAAGTTTCTTCGGTACGAGACCAGCGAGGTTCTCTGGCTAAGTCCAATACCGGACCATATCCGATATGAGAACCTTGTAAACGAGCTTCCTTTGCAATCGTAGAACTCATTTGGGTTAAAAGTTCAGGATTCCAAGTTGCTGCTTGACCTATTGCTGTCGGAAAAACAGTTGTTCCGATAGCCATGTGTCCATGAGGACATTCTTCAGCCAAGAAAATAGGAATTCCCAAACGGGTGTTATTTATAATATATCGCTGAAGGGCATTTCCTGCTTCGGCTGCCTGTGTTGGATTTAGTCCATTCTCTAATGTTTTTTGAGTCCACGGATCTGCTCTGAAAGTTGCCCATAGCATACCGATCTGTCTTTCTTTGACAATATCTTCAAACTTTTTTGATTGAGTAACTTTATTACCTTGTTTTTCATACATCTCCCATCCTAAAGGACAGAGAAGCTGACCTACTTTTTCTTCCAAAGTCATGCGGCTAATCAGATCCTGAGTTCGCTCTTCAGCACTTAGTTTGGGATTTTTATACTTAGGTTGGGAATATGTGTATCCTAAGGAAAAAGCTACACATAAAAGCAAAAGAACATTTTTCATTATAAAATTAGTTTAGATATGGTTGAAGTTGTTTGATACGTTGCAAAAGTGTAGGGTGGGAATAATAAACAAAAACATTCCATGGATCAGGATTTAAATTACTCAACGCTTCTACCGAAAGTTTTTTCAGACCACTAATTAGAGGAGCTGCCAAGCCAAAGCCTGCAGCATAAGCATCGGCTTCATATTCATTTTTTCGACTCGATATATTCATCAATAATCCGAATATGATAGATATAGGTGTAAACAAAATCGAAAAAGCTATAATTCCCAAGTGGAACGAGGGAATATTACTTCCTAATGCTAAAGCAAGATCGGTACTGCTTAAAAAGAATGAAAGGATAAACAATAAGGCTCCTGTATATAATATAGAAGTTATGAGATGCTGAATGATATGTTTTTTCTTGTAGTGGCCTATTTCGTGTGCCAATACAGCAACAATTTCGTTTGTAGAAAGATCATTTATCAGGGTATCGAATAGTACAATTCGTTTTTTACTACCTAAGCCCGTGAAGTAAGCATTGGCTTTGGTTGATCGTTTCGATGCATCCATTACATAGATATTTGTAAGTTCAAAGCCCGCTTTGTTTGAAAATTCTTCAATAGCATTCCGCAATTCTCCAGCTTCCAATGGAGTCTGTTTGTTGAAAAGAGGTACAATAATATTGGAGTAAAAGAAAGTTATAAATAACGTAAATGCTGTCACAAGTCCCCAGGCATATAACCAAGCGTAATTTCCAAAACTACCATAAAACCAAATCAATAAGGATAATGTTATACCACCCAAGAGTATAGAAAGCGCTAGGCTTTTAAGCTGATCCATCCAAAATAATTTAGAAGTGGATTTATTGAATCCATATTTTTTTTCGATAACAAAAGTATCATAAAGAGAAAATGGAAGTGAAATAATTTCATTTCCGATGTATAGTATACCGATAAAAATAAGAGATACAAAAATAGAATTATCGATATATGTCCGTATATATTGGTCTAACCATCCAAATCCGTGAAATATAAGAATCAGAAGAATTATTATAAACGAAATGAACCCCGAAAATAATCCCATCCGACTATTTTCCTTTTGGTATGCTTGTTGTTTCTCATATTTCTCTTGGTCATATATTCCAATCAGCTGTTCTGGAATGTTGGGACTCATTCTTTTCCTATTTCGATACGACAGATATTGAGTCCAGATAAAATCAAGAATAACAAATAGTAGGATGGTATAATAGATCATATATAAATGGTTGTACTTTATAATTTAGAACTTGTCTTTCAAGATTCACTTTTTATAGAACATAGATATCCTGTGTAGATTGCAATACCATAAAATACAATATCCATAAATTGGAATGTTTCTTTTACAATAAGGATTGAAGTATCTACATCTAGACTTGAAAACATTTCGCTATAGCTGTAATTTAATTCATCAGCAATTAAACAAACTGAGCTAAGGAAATTACCAACAAAGCAGGTCAATAAAGCCAATACTGCTCCCAATATACCATAAACCGGAGTGATTCCCTTACCTAGCTTTTGAATCGAAAACCCGACTGCAAAACCTACGCCTATCGCCATATAGGTTATCTGGTATTTGGTTAATACAGTAATTAATGTCCAGATAAGTATACATAAGAATGAGGCAGCAAGACCCGCAATCAATGCCAGTGGAAAATTTTGTTGTGCCCTTAATTCTTCAATGTCAACAGTGTTTACTACAGTTCCTTGAATCATATTCATGGTAGTTTCATTATCAAACACATTAGAATCAGTTCTTTCGTTTTGATCTGTGAACATTGATCTGCCGACTGAAGAAGGCTCTGTAGGAGAAATATTTGACTGATAGTTATCAGTTGTTATTTCACTTCCGGTAATATCCGAATTTTCTATACCTTCATTGTAATCGTAATCGTGAATTTCGTCAAATTCCTTTTCTCTCATAAATAATTTTAGTGTTAGTGTTCTATTAAAAAATCTAGTTCTTTACAGGTCATAGAGGGAATGAACTCTATTATCTCATAATCTGCAAGATTGTTTTGATTAAAAGGATCTTGCGTCAGTATCAATTCAAGTTCTGATTTTTCAGCAGTTTTAGCCAGTATAACTCCGCCTGATCGAGGAACTTTTCTTCCTGAAGCTAAGAAATTGCCAGCTTTATATTGCTCTTTTAAATATATAATATGATTTTCTAAATGAGCTTCTATTTCCTCAAGAGGTACTTTATAGGTTAGAATGACTATAAACATATTCGTTTTTTTTAAACGGTTACCCTTGCAAATGGAGCAGCATCCATAGGACAAAATTCATTATCTAAATACTTGTAATGGCCCGATATAGCTACCATAGCAGCATTGTCGGTTGTATAACCGAATTTAGGAATATGAATTTTCCATCCGAAACGTTGGGCGTGATCTTCAAAAGCATCCCTTAATCCTGAGTTTGCGGAAACCCCTCCGGCCACTGCCACTTCTTTAATATTTAAATCTTTCGAAGCTTTACGCAGTTTATCCATTAAAATATCGATAATTGTTTTTTGTAATGATGCACACAAGTCTTCTTTATTCTTTTCTATAAAGTCCGGATCATTTTTCAGTTCATCCCTAAGAAAGTATAAGAATGAGGTTTTAAGTCCACTGAAACTATAATCATACCCCTGTATATGAGGTTTATTAAATTTAAATCTATCGGGATTACCTAGATTAGCCAGCTTATTCACAATGGGACCTCCGGGATAACCTAAGCCCATCACTTTTGCACATTTGTCAAAAGCTTCTCCGGCAGCATCATCAATGGTTTGTCCGATAATCTCCATTTCTTTGTGAGACTTGACAACGATAATCTGTGAATTTCCACCTGAAACTAGTAGACATAAAAATGGAAAGGAAGGCTGATTATCATCCTCTTTATTTTCTTTTATAAAATGAGCTAAAACATGTGCCTGTAAATGATTTACATCAATCATCGGTATATTTAAAGCAGTAGATAAGCCTTTAGCGAAAGATGTACCTACCAATAGGGACCCCATAAGCCCGGGACCACGTGTAAAAGCAATTGCAGTAAGTTGCTCTCGGGAAATACCCGCTTTTTTCAGAGCTTCATCCACAACCGGAATAATATTTTGTTGATGAGCTCGTGAAGCTAATTCGGGAACAACCCCTCCATAACTTTCGTGTACTTTTTGGCTTGATATGATATTTGAGAGTAAAACTCCGTCTTGTATTACAGCAGCGGCAGTATCATCACACGATGATTCTATACCTAATATATTGATCATAATAGTTATTATCTTTAATGAAATAGTTATACAAATGTATAGGTTTATTTCTGTTTTTCAAATATTAAAATAGTGCTACAGATATTTCATTTTAGTATAAATGGTTATTTTTCAGGCTATTTCTTAGTAAGTGTCAAAGAGACCTTTTTTTATATAAAGTATCATCTTTAATTAAAAAAAATATTTAACTTTGCTTCGCATAGTAATTTTACACTGATTATTAAATATATATGAGATATGTCATTACTTTATACCTCTTCTTCATTTCATTATCATCATTGTATAGTTGCACCGGCAATAGTAAACAGAGGGATGACGTTGCACTTGTACAAAATCAGAGCGATTTAGTCAATATTAAGCGTTTTGATAAGGATTTGTATGCATATTTATTAAGTCCGTCTTCTCAAAAACAGGACTCTTTGATTGCGTCATATGGGAATTTTTTAGAGGCTTTCGGTACTGTCGCTATAAACAATTCGAATATCAATGACGCATCTTACTTTTCGGAGATAAGAGATTATTTTTCAAATCCGATGTTAGCTCAAATTTACAAAGATGCATTAAATACATTCGAATCGACTCAAGCTTACGAACAAGAATTATCTATTGCAGATCAATTAATACAAAAATATTGGGATGGAAAACGATTACCTCAATTGGGAATGCACGTTTCTGGATTTAAGGCTAATACTATCGTCTTAAGTGATCTTATATCTATATCCGCCGATCGGTATTTAGGTAGTAATTATTCTGGTTATAAAGACTTCTTTGAAGAATACCAACGTCAGCAGATGAAGCCCGAGATGATTACCCGTGATTATTTAAAGGCTTGGATTATTAATGAAATTCCGTCATCTAATAAACGTAAAGATTTATTGTCGGAAATGATAAATGAAGGAAAAATTCTTTATACGTTGCAATTGCTTTTACCCAATTGGAGCGAAGATAGCTTAATAGGATATACTCCCGAACAATTAGAATGGAGTAAAAGTAAAGAAAAAGAAACTTGGAAAAAAACGATTAATCAGAATGATCTTTTTAGTACCGATTATTTGACCATCTTAAAATATATGGATGATGCACCTTATACAGCTACAATTGCTGCAGATTCTCCCGGCAGATTAGGTGCTTGGATAGGTTGGCAAATAGTTAAGGCATATGCGGATAATACCGGTGCTTCATTGGACGAAGTAATAACAGAAACAAATACGCAAAATATCTTGAAGCAATCTAAATACAATCCTTGAGAATTAGATATTTATATTTGATATTTAGCTGAAATTATCGAGAAAATACAGAAAGTTATTGACAAGTGGTGTTGATAACTTTCTCTTTTTATAAGAGAAAATTTAGTCTATCTAAAGTATCTTTGATAACAGATAATATTTGCTGATGTATATTTATAGTATAACATTCCTTTTACTGTTATACTTCTCCTATTAATAAAAAGGTCTTAGACCTTAAGGTTAAACTCATTATGGAAAATAATAAGAAAGGTCAACAACGTAAAGGAGGCCGATCAAAAGACAATACAATACAAAGTCCTGAAATCGGACGTATTCAACCACAGGCAAGGGAGTTAGAAGAAGCTGTTTTGGGAGCTCTTATGCTCGAAAAAGATGCATATTCATTGGTGAGCGATATTTTAAAGCCTGATAGTTTCTATGATACTATACATCAGATTGTATATCGTGCAATTGTAAGTCTGATATCGAAACAGGCTCCTGTAGATATGTTGACTGTTGTTGAAGAATTAAAAAAAACAGGAGAACTTGATGCTGTTGGAGGTCCTGTATATATTGCCCAATTAACCGAAAAAGTTGCCTCTGCTGCTCACATTGAGTTTCATGCACGTATTATAGCTCAAAAATATCTTGCCCGCGAATTGATCGGTTTTTCTTCCGAAATAACCAATAAGGCTTTTGATGAAACATTTGATGTGGATGACTTAATGCAGGAGGCAGAGAGTAAATTATTTGAAATGTCTCAAGGGAATGTAAAGAAAGACGTACAACAAATCAACCCTGTTATAAAAGAAGCCCTGCAATTATTAGAAATAGCAGCTAACCGCCCAGAAGGGTTAAGTGGATTACAAACAGGCTTTACTAATTTAGATAAAATTACGTCCGGTTGGCAGAATTCAGATTTAATTATTATCGCTGCTCGTCCTGCGATGGGTAAGACTGCATTCGTTTTGTCGATGGCGAAAAATATGTCAGTGACCTATAACTATCCTGTAGCATTATTCTCTCTGGAGATGTCAAATGTTCAGTTAGTGAATCGTTTGATTGTAAATACTTGTGAAATTCCCGGTGAAAAAATTAAGAATGGACAGTTAGCTCCTTATGAGTGGGAACAACTGGATTTTAAAATAAAAGAACTATACGATGCTCCCCTATTCATTGATGATACACCTAGTTTGTCGGTATTCGAATTAAGAACTAAAGCACGCCGACTGGTTCGTGAGCATGGAGTTAAAATGCTTATCATTGACTATTTGCAGTTGATGAATGCTAGCGGTATGGCTTACGGTAGCCGTGAGCAAGAGGTGAGTATGATTTCACGTTCACTCAAAGGTTTGGCTAAGGAGTTGAACATTCCGATTATTGCTCTTTCGCAGCTGAACCGTGGAGTGGAAGGGCGTACAGGTATAGAAGGTAAACGCCCTCAGTTATCCGACCTTCGTGAGTCCGGAGCTATTGAGCAAGATGCCGATATGGTATGTTTTATACACCGTCCTGAATATTATAAGATACTGGAAGACGAAAAAGGAAATTCATTAATCGGACTAGCCGAAATTATCATAGCAAAACACCGTAATGGTGCGACAGCAGATGTTTTGCTTCGGTTCAAAAGTGAGTTTGCCCGTTTTCAAAATGTGGAAGACGAATACAATGCAGACGGAGCACAATTCATGTCGAAAATGAGTGCCACCCCATCTGCAGAGAGTTTTCCTCCGATGTCAGGAAATGATGTTGTTCCATTTTAATTTCACCATTCACTTTTTAAAAGAGAATAATATAGTCGACTGATGTATTCATTATTCATATAAAAGTAATCTCTGAGTGTACCTTCATATTTAAAGCCAGCTTTTCGGATTACGCCCTGTGATGCTATGTTGTTCTCTTTGTGGCAAACCTGTATTTTATGGAAATTAATCTTTTCGAATCCGTATTTCAGGATTGCCTTTACAGCTTCAGAGGCATATCCTTTGCGTTGAAATTGACTACCGATACAATATTCGATTTCTCCAAAATGATTTTTACTGTCTACCAGAAAAAAAGCTATTTGCCCGATACATATTAAAGTTGATTTTTCGATAATCGCCCATCTGTAATAAGAATCTTGAGAATACGACGTTATATATTTGTCTAATAATTCTTTTACTTCTTCTTCGGTTGTGTATATAGGTTCCGAATACATCGACTGTATATCGGGATCACTAACCCAATAATCAAGCATGTCTTTATTGTCATCATAGGAAAATTGTCTCAGAATTAGATTTTGAGATTCAATAGTTTGCGTTCCGCAGTGTGTAAGCATATTTTTTGTATTGTAAAGGTTATAAGAAACAAAAAAGATAGGCTATCTTAAGTACTTAAGATAGCCTATTCTGTATATTCGGAAAAGTATTATCTTAAAAATAATAACTCTCTATATTTAGGTAGAGGCCACATGTCGTTATCAACAATAAGCTCAAGTTTATCGATATGGTAGCGGATTTCATCTAAAAATGGAGCTACAACATCATGATATTCAATTGCTTTTTCGCGCTCACTTTCAATATTGTTTGCTTTTTTACGCGCATCGATCATTCCATGTACTTTTGCATTAATTGCATTTACATGAATTGAAATTTTTTCTATCAAGCGAATTTGCTCTTCTGCCATTTCTTGAAATTTTGTAGGAGTGGTAAATATCTTTTGCAGATTAGATACATTTTCCAACAAAATAGATTGGTATGTAATTGCTACAGGAATAATATGGTTAAGAGCTAAATCACCCAATACACGAGATTCGATCTGGATCTTCTTCACATAAGTTTCCCATTTCACTTCATTACGTGCATGCAGTTCTACTTCAGAAAGTATATTTGCAAAAGTCTTGATACTTTGCTTCGATGTATAGCTGTCATAGATAACAGGTACACTTGTTTCGCAATCCAAGCCTCTTTTTTTCGCTTCAGCTTTCCACTCATCACTGTAGCCGTTACCATTGAATCTGATTGCTCTCGATTCTTTGATATATTTTTTCAACACTTCATACAAAGCTTCTTCTTTAGATTTGCCTTTATTAATAAGCGCATCTACTTCAGTTTTGAATAATCTCAATTGTTCTGCAACAGAAGCATTCAATGCTGTCATAGCCGAAGCACAGTTTGCAGATGATCCTACAGCTCTAAATTCGAATCGGTTACCGGTAAATGCAAAAGGAGAAGTTCTGTTACGGTCTGTATTATCAAGTAAAATCTCCGGAATTTGGCCTACACCCAAGCTAATTCCTTTTTTATCGTCTACAACAATAGCATCTTTCACATTGCTGTTTTCAAATTTATCGAGAATATCACTTACTTGTGTTCCTAAGAATACTGAAATAATCGCAGGAGGAGCTTCATTTGCCCCCAAACGATGAGCATTAGTAGCAGAAGAAATAGATGCTTTTAAAAGAGCATTGTTTTTATGAACTGCGGCTAAAATATTTACAATGAATGTAATAAACTGAAGATTCTCTTCTGTATCCTTACCCGGAGAAAGAAGGTTAACACCTGTATCTGTTCCTAGCGACCAGTTGTTATGTTTACCCGATCCGTTGATACCTTTAAACGGTTTTTCATGAAGAAGCACACGGAAAGAATGAGCACGAGCTATTTTTTCCATTAGCGACATAACCAATAAGTTCTGGTCTACTGCCAAATTACATTCTTCGTATATCGGTGCTAACTCAAACTGGTTAGGTGCTACCTCATTGTGGCGTGTCTTTACCGGAATACCCAATTCGTATGATTGGTATTCAAGATCTTCCATAAATTTAAGAACACGTTGTGGAATCGATCCAAAATAGTGGTCTTCTAATTGCTGGTTTTTAGCACTTTCATGACTCATAAGAGTTCTACCTGTCAAAGCTAAATCCGGACGGGCAGCATATAAATCTTCGTCCACAAGAAAATATTCTTGCTCCCATCCCAAATACGAGTATATTTTAGAAACCTTTGGGTCAAAGTAATGACATACATCCATTGCTGCTTTACTTACAGCTGATATAGATTTTAATAAAGGAGTTTTGTAATCCAGAGATTCTCCGGTATACGATATAAAGATAGTTGGTATACACAAAGTATCACCAATGATAAATGCAGGTGAAGATGGATCCCATGCCGAGTATCCACGAGCCTCGAAAGTATTACGAAGACCTCCCGAAGGGAAGCTTGATGCATCAGGCTCTTGTTGAGCTAATATTTTCCCACTGAATTCTTCAATCATACCACCATTTCCATCATGCTCTACAAAAGCATCGTGTTTTTCGGCAGTACCATCGGTCAACGGATGAAACCAGTGAGTATAATGTGTAGCTCCATTCTCTAAAGCCCACATACGCATACCCGCAGCTACATGCTCGGCTATTGCTCTGTCCATAACTTCTCCTTGGTCAATAACTTTAGTTATAGCTTTGAAAGTAGCTTTAGACAAGTATTGAATCATTGTCTTACGATTGAACACTTTGTTTCCAAAGTATGCTGACGTTTTTTCTTTAGGCTTCTCAACCTCTATGGGTTTTCTGTTTGCGGCAGCAGCAACAGCTTTAAAACGTAACTTTGACATATTAAGCTAGTTTAATTGGGTTTTGTTATTTAGAGTTTTATTTTTTTGAGTCGTTTAACAGCTTCTTTTGTATTTTCGAGTGTACCAAAAGCGGTCAGACGCAGATATCCTTCTCCACTAGGTCCAAATCCTACTCCGGGTGTCCCTACAATATTCAGCTCGTTTAGCAGGTAATCGAAAAATTCCCAAGAAGACATTCCATTTGGAGTTTTTACCCAAATGTAGGGTGAATTTATACCTCCATATACTTTTAATCCTTGCTCAGTAAGACCTTCTCTTATTATCTTCGCATTGTTCAGATAATATTCGATTGTATCTTTTACTTGTTTCTTTCCTTCGCGAGAATAACAGGCTTCGGCAGCACGTTGGATTACGTAAGGTACACCATTAAATTTAGTTGTATGACGACGATTCCATAATTTATTTAAAGAAACTTCATCACCTTTGCTTGTGTATGCCATTAAATCTTTAGGCACAACGGTATAAGCACAACGTGTCCCAGTAAATCCGGCTGTTTTAGAGAAGCTTCGAAATTCGATAGCGACTTTTTTAGCACCTTCTATTTCATAAATACTATGAGGTACATCGTCTTCTGTTATATATGCTTCGTATGCTGAATCAAATAAAATTAAAGCTTTGTTTGCTAAAGCATAATCAACCCAAACTTTCAATTCACTTTTAGTAAGCGTAGTTCCCGACGGGTTGTTTGGATAGCACAAATAGATAATATCAACCTTAGTTTTTGGTAATTCGGGCACAAAGTTATTCTCGGCAGTGCAAGGCAAATAGACAATTTTATTCCACTTACCGTCTGTTCCTAAGTCGCCTGCACGACCTGCCATAACATTTGTATCGATGTATACAGGATATACAGGATCAGTGATAGCTACAATATTATCAGTACCTAAAATATCGCCTATGTTACCGGTGTCACTTTTAGAACCGTCGCTGACAAATACTTCATCAGTTTGAATGTCTAAACCATGTGCTTTATAATCGTTTTCAACAATTTTATTTACAAGAAAGTCATAACCTTGTTCAGGTCCGTATCCTCTGAATGTTTCGGCAGAAGCCATTTCATCTACGGCTTTATGCATAGCTTCGATAGAAGCTTTCGGAAGAGGTTTGGTTACATCTCCAATACCCAGACGTATAACATCCGCTGTTGGATTAGCTGCTTTAAATTCGTTTACTTTTCGAGCTATTTCCGAGAATAAATAACTTCCCGGCAGTTTAGTATAATTTTCGTTTATTAATACCATTTGTACTAATTATTTTATTGGTATATTTTTTAATTAAAAACAATAAAAAGGTCTGAGACCTTATAAAATTGTTCCTTCAAATACAGTTACGGCCTCGCCTGTCATATAGACATGATTGTTACTTTCACGCCATTCGATATCCAAATCTCCACCTAATAAATGTATTTTTATTTTTCTGTCACAATATCCATTTAAAATGGCAGCAACAGCCGCTGCACAAGCACCTGTTCCACAAGCAAGGGTTTCCCCTGCCCCACGCTCCCAAACACGCATGTTTAGAGTATTGCGATCTACAACTTCTATAAACTCGGTATTAGTTTTACGGGGAAATATTGGGTGGGTTTCAAACTTTGGACCTAATACAGGTAAATTAAAACCTTTGATTCCTTCTGTAAAAACTACAGCATGCGGATTTCCCATAGATACGCAAGAAATTTTCCATTCTTCACCATCAATATTCAATGGATATTCGAGAACAGGCTTTTGAGAAATATTTACAGGAATTAGGGTTGAATCCAGAATAGGTTCTCCCATGTCTACAGTTACTTTACGAGCTTTATAGTCTCCATCAAGTAAAGTAATATATTTTGTTCCGGCTTTAGTTTCTAATGTAATTTCTTTTCTATCGGTCAGTTTATTATCATAAACATATTTACCAACACATCGGGTTGCGTTTCCGCACATTTCAGCTTCAGAGCCGTCAGAATTAAACATTTGCATTCTAAAATCGCAACTATCTGATGGCAATATAAGAACAAGACCATCTGATCCTATTCCAAAATTCCTGTTGCTTAAATCTATTGCAAGTTGAGAAGCATTTTCTATATTTTCTGTCAGTCCGTTGACATAAATATAGTCATTTCCTGCACCATGCATCTTTGTAAATTTCAAATTTTTCATCCTTTTAAACAGCAACTTTTTAGTCTGATATTTTTCGTACTACAAAAGTGATATAAATTATTTAATCTCGCAAGATTTAATGTGTAAATTTTATGTTTATTATAATAAAAATATCATTTTGAGACTTTTTGTTTTTTATTTGTTTCAAAAAGATATTTTCGTTGATAGATTTTTAAAATACTATTAACTTGTTATATGTGAGGTATATGTTATCAAATATCATAAAAAGGTGATATGTTAAGTATATGATGAATTGTAGGTCTGTGAATCGCCATTCTATATGGAAGCTGCCATTTTTAATTATAACTGTCTGGTTTTTCCTTAAATAATAGAAATACGAATACGATTAATGCTTATTTCTGTATCTGTTTAAGATTGATATAATCTATAGATTTAAGGTTCTTTTGAAATTTAAATCGAAATACCATCTTGATAGATTTTTCTTGATTAAGTTGTCATAATATAAGTGAGGAGTATAACTTATCCTTCTTCTTCATTCAGCTTTTTTCTAATTCTTTATCTAATTTCTCTATATCTTTTATAAAGTTTTTGTTAAAGGAGATAATTGAAGCATCACTCTTCTTTGCTAAATTTATTAGTTCATTTCCGATTTCTACTAACTGTCTCATTTTGGGTGTTTGGGGAGACCATACAGTACCCGTTTTAAGACCATAATCCCAAGCAAAAAAATAATAGTTTACTCCATCCATACCCAACTCTTCTTCTTCGGGATACTTTGTCTGTTTAATAGCCTTAAGGTATAAGGATTTCATTAATTGAACAGATTTAAAATCAATCTCAGCCTTATATTCTTTCACTTTTACTTCTTCCCAATTCTTGTTAGACCAAATCATTCTTTCGCAAATACGATAGACTAAGTAATATCTATCTTCTTTATTGTCTTTTTGGATATCTAATACATTTTCAGGGGTGAAAGATGGCATAACAAGAAAGCGAACTTCAGGCTTGTCCGATAATCCTTTGAACAAAACCGTTCTTACATTTGAGTAGTAGTCAAATTGATAATCATAGATACCATAAATACCACAATCCGGAATCAAGTGGTCTGCATAAGTTTGAGCTCTGCATAATATGGGTATAACAATAAAAAGAAGTAAAAATCGAAGTTTCATAATATATGATTTATTTAATTATCAATGCAAAATTACTCAATACTATCCTATAAACTAAAAAAGCAACATAGAATTACTTCTATATTGCTTTTATATAACTTGAATATTCAGGACTTAATTTTCGTAAGCTTCGGCATGAACTGTTTTTACAGCACGTCCCGATGGATCTATTCTATTCTTGAATGAAGCATCCCATTCTAAAGCAACTGCACTACTGCAAGCTACCGAAGGAACAGAAGGAACGGTGCCGGCTGCTGATGCCGAAGGAAAGTGTTCTTCAAACATAGTACGATACCAATATTCTTCTTTAGACATAGGAGGATTGATCGGGAATCGTTCTGCTGCTTTTTCCATTTGCTTGTCTGTTACTTTTTTATTTGCAACTTCGCGCAAAGTATCAATCCAGTTATAACCTACCCCATCTGAAAACTGTTCTTTCTGTCTCCATGTTACGCTTTCGGGTAAATATCCTTCGAAAGCTTTACGAAGAGCGTATTTTTCAATCTTTCCATTACCACACATTTTATCTTGTGGATTCATCCGCATGGCAATATCCATAAATTCTTTATCAAGGAAAGGAACACGGCCTTCGACTCCCCATGCTGCCAGCGTTTTATTGGCACGAAGGCAATCGTACAGATGTAGTTTATCTAACTTGCGAACAGTTTCTTCGTGTAATGCTTTTGCATTGGGTGCTTTGTGAAAATAGAGATATCCGCCGAAAATCTCATCTGACCCCTCGCCCGACAGTACCATTTTAACCCCCATCGATTTGATAAAACGGGCAAGTAAATACATTGGAGTAGATGCACGAACTGTAGTTACGTCATACGTTTCGATATGATAAATAACATCACTCAAGGCATCAAGAGCCTCTTCCACGGTGAAGTGTATTTCGTGATGTACAGTTCCTATATGATCCGCTACTTTTTGGGCAGCAATTAAATCGGGGGCACCTTTTAAGCCGATAGCAAAAGAGTGGAGCTGCGGCCACCAAGCTTCGGTTTCATTATTATTTTCGATACGTCTGGCTGCAAATTTCTTGGCTACAGCAGATATAATAGAAGAATCTAACCCTCCTGAAAGTAGTACTCCGTAAGGGACATCTGACATTAATTGGCGATGAACGGCATCTTCAAGTCCTTTTTTTAGAACTTCCAGGTCTGTGTCATTGTCTTTTACATTGTCATATTCCATCCAATCGCGTTTGTACCATTGTTTAAGCTCTCCGTCTCGGCTATCGTAATAGTAACCGGCAGGAAATTCTTTAATATTAGGGCATATACCTTCCAAAGCTTTTAATTCGCTGGCAACATAAAATTGTCCGAAATCGTCATATCCCATATATAAGGGTATGATTCCCATATGATCGCGACCGATCAGGTATGAATTATTTTCGATATCGTAAAGTGCAAAAGCGTAAATACCATTGAGTTCATCAAATAGATTTACTCCTTTTTCCTGATATAAAGCCAATAGAACTTCACAATCCGAATTGGATTGAAATTCATATCTACCTTTAAATCGATTACGTATATTTTGATGATTGTATATCTCTCCGTTTACAGCTAATACAAGATTTTTATCCTTATTGTATAATGGTTGACCACCCGACTTAATATCAACGATAGAAAGTCTTTCGTGTACTAATATTGCTTTTTCGCCACAATAGATACCTGACCAGTCCGGGCCACGGTGCCGAATGCGCTTAGCCATTTTTAGTACCTGAGAACGTAGACCGATCAGGTCTTGCGTTAAATCAAATGCTCCTACAAATCCACACATATTATTAGTTTTGATTTTTTAGTCGAAATTCCGACAAATATATGTTATTTTATTTTACAAATACATGTTTTTCTAGAATAAAAACACATAAATAATATGAATAGTTTTCAAAAAGTAAATATCAAACATCCTAAAAGCGTATATTTTGTTAAAAAATGAATTTTTGACTATAAAAACAATTCAAAAGTAACAAAATATATTATATTTGCAGATATTATTGTCGTTTTAGTCATTTAGGTGGGCTAAAAAGAAAATATTGATTCACTTATCTTATATCAACTAAGTAATATGCGAGACTTATCATTAGTAGAGCAAAAAGGGTTATACGACCCCACATATGAACACGATGCTTGTGGTGTTGGTTTAATTCTACACCTTAAAGGTGCTAAATCACACGCCATTGTTGAAAATGGTTTACAAGTATTGGAAAATATGACGCACCGCGGAGCTGAGAGTGCTGATAGCAAAACTGGTGATGGTGCAGGTATTATGCTACAAATACCACATGAATTTATTCTTCTGCAAGGCATTCCCGTTCCCGAAAAAGGACATTATGGTACCGGACTTGTATTTCTCCCTAAGGATGAAATGGAAGCCGAAATCTATATGATTACATTATCGGATCTTATCGAGAGAGATGGATTAAGCCTTTTGGCAGTGAGAGATGTACCCGTGAATAGTGATATTCTGGGCGAAATCTCCAGAGCGAGTGAGCCGACTATCAAACAGATATTTATTACGGGAGAAGGTTTGTCACAAGATCAATTGGAACTGAAACTCTATTTGTTAAGAAAGAAAATAGAAAAAGTTATCCTGAGTTCTACGATCAAAGATAAACGTAACTCTTATATTGTCAGCTTATCTAGTAAGCGGATTATATATAAAGGGATGCTTACCTCTCTTCAATTGAGGCATTATTTCCCCGATTTGTTAAATCCAAACTTTACAAGCGGAATAGCTTTAGTACACTCACGTTTTAGTACAAATACATTTCCCACTTGGGATTTGGCTCAGCCATTTAGGCTAGTTGGTCATAATGGTGAAATAAATACGATCAGAGGTAACCGCCTATGGATGGAAGCACGTGAGAGTGTCGTAAAATCGGACTCTTTTGGAGATATGAAAGAAATATGGCCTATTGTACAACATGGTATGAGCGATAGTGCTTCGTTTGATAATGTTCTCGAGTTTTTGGTGATGTCCGGTAAATCGTTACCTCATGCTTTGGCAATGATGATTCCCGAATCTTGGAATTTCAAGAACCCCATATCTTCCGACTTGAAAGCCTTCTATGAATATCACAGTATATTTATGGAACCTTGGGATGGACCGGCAACAATCTTATTTTCCGATGGACGCTATGCAGGTGGTTTGTTGGATAGAAACGGACTTCGTCCGGCTCGCTATCTGATTACTCACAATGATATAATGGTAGTTGCTTCCGAAACAGGGGTTCTTTCTTTCGAACCCTCTGAGATAAAAGAAAAGGGACGTTTGAAACCCGGTAAAATGTTGATGGTAGATACCTTGGAAGGTACTATTCAATACGATCCCGAACTGAAAGAAAGCTTGGCAAAAGCTTATCCGTATAGAGATTGGTTAAACAAAAACAGAATATCTCTGGATGATATATCTTCAGGAAGAAGTATAAAATATTCAGTAGATAACTACTCTCAACATCTGAAAGTTTTTGGATATTATAAAGAAGACATCGAGAAAATTATTACACCGATGGCTGTCGATGGAAAAGAGCCGATAGCATCCATGGGTAATGATGCACCTGTCGCCGTGTTATCAAGTAAACGTTATCGTTTATTTACATACTTCCGTCAGTTGTTTGCACAGGTGACCAATCCTCCAATTGACCCGATTCGCGAAGAGTTGGTAATGTCATTATCCGGATATATAGGATCACTCCATAAAAATATATTGGAACCGATGCCCGAACATTGCAAAATGGTTGGTTTGTCGCATCCTATTATTACCAATCGCGAACTTGACCTTTTGGTACATATCGAATATAAAGGCTTTAAAGCCGAAACTCTATCCTTATTATTCAATCCGAAAGATGGAGCGGCAGGTTTAGAGAAAGCTATCGAAGATTTATGTTTGAAAGCTGAAAAAGCAGTTGATAAAGGAAGCAACTATATCATTATTTCGGACAGAGGCATTGATGAAAACCATGTTGCCATACCTTCGTTATTGGCAGTTTCTGCGGTTCATCACTATTTGATTGATCGCCGTAAACGTATGCAGATTGATATTGTGGTCGAATCTGCCGAGCCTCGCGAAGTGATGCACTTTGCCTTATTATTTGGCTATGGTGCTAATGCTGTTAATCCTTATTTAGCATTTGCTGTTCTCGAAGATTTAGTGAAAAGCGGAACTATTCAACTCGATTTCCATACAGCAGAAAAGAACTATATAAAGTCTATTGACAAAGGACTGTTGAAGACTCTTTCTAAAATGGGCATCTCTACTTTGAAGAGTTATCTGGGTGCTCAATTATTTGAAGCAATAGGAATTAGCTCTGCTGTTATAAATAAATACTTCAAGGGTACAACCTCTAAAATAGAAGGTATAGACTTAAAGGATATTGCCGCAGATACGATTGAAGCTCACAACGAAGCGTATGAAATTGATTATATCGACAGCTCGTTAATCAATCAAGGGATATATGCCTGGAGACGTGACGGTGAAGATCATGCTTGGAATCCGGAAACTATAACTAAACTTCAATTGGCCACACGTTTGGGTAGTTACAAGAAGTTCAAAGAGTATACAGAATCTATAGATAAGAAAGAAGAAAAATTATTCCTTCGTGATTTCTTAGATTTCGATACAAATAATCCGATCAGTATTGATGAAGTTGAGCCTGTTTCGGAAATAACAAAACGTTTTGTTACAGGAGCCATGTCATTTGGTTCGATCAGTCGTGAAGCACACGAAGCAATGGCTATTGCGATGAATGCTATCGGAGGAAAAAGCAATACGGGTGAAGGTGGTGAACTCCCCGAACGTTTTGCAACCAATGCTCGATCGGCGATCAAGCAAGTCGCCTCAGGACGCTTTGGTGTAACTACCGAATATCTGGTAAATGCAGACGAAATTCAAATTAAAATAGCTCAGGGGGCAAAACCCGGAGAAGGTGGTCAGTTACCCGGATTTAAGGTAGATAAGATAATTGCTAAAACACGTCACTCTATTCCCGGAATTTCGTTGATATCTCCTCCCCCACATCACGATATTTATTCAATAGAAGATTTAGCACAGCTAATCTTTGATTTGAAGAATGTCAATCCTCAAGCGATTGTGAGTGTGAAACTCGTATCAGAAAGTGGTGTAGGAACTATTGCTGCCGGAGTAGCCAAAGCTAAAGCCGATCTTATATTGATTAGCGGATGCGAAGGCGGTACAGGAGCAAGTCCTGTAAGTTCTATCAAACATGCAGGATTACCTCTTGAAATAGGACTAGCCGAAGTTCAACAGACATTGGTTATAAATGATTTGCGTGGACAAATTCGATTGCAAACCGATGGGCAATTAAAAACAGGTCATGACATCATAGTAGCCTCTATGCTTGGAGCCGAAGAATTTGGTTTTGCAACAAGTGCCTTGATTGTTCTGGGTTGTATAATGATGCGTAAGTGTCATATAAATACCTGTCCAGTGGGTGTTGCTACCCAAGATGAAGAACTGAGAAAGAAATTTATCGGAAAAAGTGAATATCTGATTAATTATTTCACCTTCTTGGCAGAGGAAGTTCGTGAACATTTGGCTGCTCTTGGATTTACTTCTTTAGATCAGGTTGTCGGACGTACTGACTTATTGAAATATGTAAAAGATAACTCAAACAGCAAGTTAAGTAAGTTAGATCTATCCAGATTAATATATTCACCCGAAGCTGCTAAAGTGAATGCCGTAAAACAAGTAAGAGGACAAGATCATAAGCTGGAAGAGGTAATGGATATGGAGTTGATAAAAACTTCTCGTCCTGCCATCGAAAAAGCAATGCCTGTAGAATTGTCCCGTGCAATAAAAAATACCGACAGAGCTGTTGGAACTATGCTTTCGGGCGAAATTGCAAAACGTTATGGAAATGACGGATTGCCAACAGATACAATTCAATGTACTTTCAAAGGATCAGCCGGACAGAGTTTCGGAGCCTTTCTTGCTCATGGTGTTACTTTTAAACTCGAAGGTGATGCAAATGACTATGTGGGCAAAGGCCTATCGGGTGGTAAATTGGTAATAGTACCTCCTACTACATCGACTTACAAACCTCAGGATAACATTATTGCCGGAAATACTTTATTGTATGGAGCAACCGGAGGTGAGGTTTATATTAACGGACAAGTAGGTGAACGTTTTTGTGTAAGAAACAGTGGTGCTATAGCTGTTGTTGAAGGAGCCGGCGATCACTGTTGTGAGTACATGACCGGTGGACGTACTGTAGTCTTGGGTAAAACAGGTCGTAATTTTGCAGCCGGAATGAGCGGTGGTATTGCTTATGTATATAATGTAGACGGAGATTTTGATTTCTTCTGTAATATGGAGATGGTAGAACTTTCGCTAATTGAAGACAGTACCGATTACAAAGAATTGCAGCAATTGATTTCTCAGCACTATAAATATACTCAAAGCCCATTAGCTAAAAGTATTCTTGATAATTGGAGTGAAGAAGTTCATAAGTTTATCAAGATAATGCCTATTGAGTATAAAAAAGTGCTTCAAGAAGAAAAAATGGAAGCATTAAAGAAAAAAATTGCTAATGTAGAATTTGACTATTAAAATACCGGAATAGTCTTTAAATATTTCATTACAATTTTATCGTACTTTACTTATATTTATCTATAAAAGAAAGTAGTATGAAACCATTTGACAATAGTCTGCTAACAATCCAAAAGCATACAAAAAAAAGATTAGTATGAGAAATTGTCACTTTTGTCACTTTTGTAATGTTTTTCATTATTACACTTTAATTATCAACCATTTAATAAAATGACAAAGTTACATAAAATTGACACTATTGTAATGTGTTTTGTAACCTTAGTGTAAGGTTTATGTCATTAAAAAAGAATAACTATTTATGTTTTCAATAACTTTATTATAACGAGGAGTCATGGGAAATCCAAAAGCATTTTTAACAGTAAAAAGAAAAGAAGCAGGATACCGTCCTCGTCAAGAACGTATCCTCGACTTCGGAGAGGTTGAGCAAACATTAAATACCGAAGACAGACAGCAACAAGCGTCCCGTTGTATGGATTGCGGTATCCCTTTCTGTCAATGGGGATGTCCTCTCGGTAATAAAATGCCTGAGTGGCAAGATTATATTTACAAAGGAAATTGGCGTTTAGCAGCAGAAGTGTTGATGCAAACAAATGATTTCCCTGAGTTTACAGGCCGTATTTGCCCTGCTCCCTGCGAAAAAACGTGTGTATTGTCATTACATAAAGCTCCGGTTACTATTCGTGAAAACGAGGCATCGGCATTAGAGCATGCTTTTCAGGAAGGATATATTAAACCATTTATTCCCAAAGTAAGAACAGGCAAGAAGGTGGCTGTAATAGGCTCAGGTCCATCAGGATTGGCTGTTGCTAATCAGTTGAATAGAATGGGACATGAAGTTACTGTTTACGAAAAGAACAGTCGTATCGGTGGTTTACTTCGATTTGGTATTCCTGATTTTAAATTGAACAAGAATATCATCGACCGCCGTCTCGATTTGATGGAGGCTGAAGGTGTTAAGTTTGTAACCAATGCTGAAGTAGGGTTAGATATCAAAGGAAAAGATTTGGTAAAAAACAACGATGCTGTTTGTATTGCCATAGGTTCACAAGTACCACGTGATTTGCCTGTTGAAGGTCGGGAACTTAAAGGTGTGTATTATGCAATGGAATATCTGACAATGGAAAACAAACTGGTTGCCAAAGAAGATGTTCCTGCGGATAAAATCATAAATACAAAGGGTAAGAACGTATTGGTAATTGGTGGAGGTGATACAGGATCGGATTGTATCGGTACTGCCAATCGTCAAAAAGCAGCTAATATCTTGCAGATTGAGATCATGCCTAAACCTCCTACATTGGACGAACTGGAAAACAGTTGGCCTATACCATTTCCGGGAGTATTGAAAACCAGTTCTTCACATCTTGAAGGTTGTGAACGTCGCTGGTCAATGAACACTAAGCGTTTCATTGGCGAGAATGGAGTATTAACAGGCGTAGAGCTTGTAGAAATAGCTTGGGAGAAAGACGACTCCGGAAAAATGGTAATGAAAGAAGTTGGAGAACCGGAGATTCTGAAAATAGATTATGTTTTCCTTGCATTAGGCTTTATACATCCTATTCAAGATGGGCTTTTAGCTGAGCTTGGAGTAAAAGTAGACGATGTTCGTAAAAATGTAGCTACCAATGGAAACCGCTTAACCAGTGTTTCGAAAGTCTTTGCTGCGGGTGACTGCGTTAGTGGACAATCTTTGGTTGTTACAAGCATTGCTTCAGGGCGTAGAACTGCTAAACATATTAATGATTTTTTGAAAGCTAAGTAATTGCGCTTTAACTATAAAAGAGAAAGGTTACCTCGTAAGAAGTAACCTTTTTATTTCAAAACAATAAAGAGATTAAGAGATCTTACCGTCTTTTTCGAGCCATATCTAATCGCAAGAAAATGAACAGTAATATGGTGAATGCCAATATTGAAGATCCTCCATAACTGAAAAACGGAAGGGGAATTCCTATAACGGGAAGCAACCCTATTACCATACCAACATTTATCGATAGGTGAAACAGAAAGATGCACCCTACTCCATAACCATATACACGTCCGAAAGTATTCTTCTGCCTTTCCGCAAGAAAAAATATCCGCATAATAAGAGATCCCAGACCTAATAATACTAGTACAGATCCAAGGAAACCTTGTTCTTCTCCGACTGTACAAAATATAAAGTCTGTATCTTGCTCAGGTACGTATTTCAGTTTTGTTTGTGTTCCGTTTAAGAACCCTTTACCTAATGCCCCGCCTGACCCTATGGCTATTTTAGATTGATTGACATTATATCCGGCTCCCATTAAGTCATCCTCCATGCCTAAAGAAACTTTGATACGTATCTGCTGATGTGATTGTAAAACATCTGTAAATACATAATTAACGGAACTTACATATCCAATGCAGCTAATAGCAAAAATTGCCAAAAACAAATATGTTTTTGACCATTCCCTTGCAGCAGTAATCAGCAGGTATATAACAATAGCACATATTGCAGTTATCGAGATAATCCCCCAGTTTATATAGACATCGAAAAGAGAAATTATATAGCAGATACCTCCATAGACAGCAGTACCTAAAAGGATATAAGCAGCAGTTCGATAATCTTTACGGAAATTAACCGTAAGAATAGCAGTTACTATAATAATAAAGAGGATAGAAATACATTCTCCCATAGTGAGAAAACCTAAATCTACATCAGAGTATTTCAAACCTAAAATAAATAAAACGACAGCACAAACTCCCGAGAACAATACCATTCCGGGTAATCCTTCCCTGTATAAAACTAATATGAAAGCTGTAAATACAAGAGCTGAACCTGTCTCTTTTTGTAGCATAATTAGAATCATCGGTAATACTATCATAGTTGATAATATGAGTAGATTCTTTGCTGTCAGCAGTTTAAAATTATAACTATTCATAAAGCGGGCAATAGCCAATGCTACTGCAAATTTGGTAAACTCGGCAGGCTGTAAACGTATAGAATCAGTAATTACAAGCCATGATCGTGAACCCTTTATGTCCGGTGCAATAAGTATTGTGACAATCAGAAGAGCTATAAAAAAGGCATATATGAAATAGGCTAATATATCATATAGGTTGCTGTCCAATTTAAGTAAAATAAATCCAACAGTGATCGATATCCCCATCCAAACGAGCTGCATACCTGCACGACCCGAAAGATCAAACAAACTGGTTACATGGTCGTAATCGTAGCTTGCTCCATAAATGCTAAGCCATCCTCCAATTATTAAAAGAAAGTATAAGACTAGAATAATCCAGTCTACACTTCCTGTAATATGATCATCTTCTTTATTAAGCATATATATCTAAATATATTCTGGATTTTATTCTTCAACAATAGATTCAGTATCAACAGTGGTACTTTGTTGACTAGCTATATCAGATTTTCTTTGCTCCCAAGTATTTAAAACATTAGGGAGTATTATCGAGTTTGCCATATTATCTTCTAAATATTTTTCATTAGCCGGAATCTCTCCTTTCAAATACTTTTGAATCATCAAACGTGCTATCGGAACGGCAAACCTAGCCCCATAGCCAGCATTTTCTACTAATACAGAAATCGCGACCTGAGGTTTATCAACCGGTGCAAATCCCATAAACCAGGAGTGATCCCTTCCGTGTGGATTTTCGGCTGTACCTGTTTTCCCTGCTACAGCAATTTCCGGTAGAAGGTTTACTCCCCTGCAAGTACCTCCGGTAACGGCATTTGCCATTCCTTGAGCTATTGTATTGTAATATGCTTCTTTAACTCCTGTATATCGTCGGTCTGTGTATGATTTATCCAAAGGCATATCTTGAATTTGTCTTACAACGTGAGGAGTATAGAAAAAACCTCTATTTGCTATTGTTGCTCCTAAATTAGCAACTTGCAAAGGAGTTGCTAGAATTTCGCCTTGACCTATGGCAATCGAAATAACATTTTGTGCATACCATTTTTCCGTTCTAAAAGCTTTGGTATAAAACTGACTGTTGGGAATGAAGCCTCTTTTCTCAGAAGGTAAATCTATACCTAGTTTATAACCAAATCCCATAGATACTAAATAGTCTTTCCAGATATCAAAAGCCTGCCCTATATTAGCGTATTTTTTTCTATTACTAAGCATAGCATTTAACCCGTAACAAAAATAAGAGTTACAAGAGGTTGCTATTGCAGGAACTAGTGAAAGGGGAGATCCATGTGCATGACACTTAGGTCTTCCACCTCCAGGAGGATATCCACCTGCACAAGAATATGCTGTTTCATCTGTTATAATTCCTTCTTCTAAGAAGATAAGCCCTTGTGTTGTTTTAAAAGTAGATCCCGGAGGATACATACCTTGTGTTGCTCTGTTGTAAAGAGGTTTTGAAGGATTTTGTTCCAGTGTCTTATAATTATTACCAAACTCACGACCCAGTAGGATTGAAGGATCATAAGTGGGAGAAGTAACTAAACACAATATCTCACCTGTCGAAGGTTCAATCATCACTATGCTCCCGATTTTATTTTGCATAAGATATTCACCATATGCTTGTAGTTCTATGTCTATTGCCAGCTTTAGATTCTTACCAGAGATCGGATTTACATCATGTTTTCCATTCTCATATTTACCTTTTATCCTGCCATGAGCATCACGCAAGAGTATCTCTACTCCTTTTTGACCTCTTAATATATTTTCATATGAACTCTCAATACCCGATTTTCCAGCATAGTCTCCTCTCACGTAATAAGGATCATCTGCTAATGCCGCTTTATTCACTTCCGCAACATAGCCAAGTACATGGGCTGCATTCGCGAAATTATATTGGCGCAAAGCCCTATTTTGAATATAGAAGCCTGGAAATTTATATAACTTTTCTTGAAATAAGCCATATTCACGAACCGTAAGCTGAGTCATTAATGTTTGCATAGTATACGAAGAATAACCAGGGTTAAGTCTTCGATCTTTAACATCACTAATTCTTTTTTCTAATTGATCTTTTGTTACACCTAAAATATTACAAAAATCGAGTGTGTCAAATGGTTCTACTTCACGTGGAATATATACTATGTCATAAGTTGGCTGATTATAAACAAGGAGACGATCTTGTCTATCAGAAATTGTACCCCTTGCAGGGTATAATGTTTTTTTGAAGAATGCATTACTATCAGCAGAATATTTATATTCATGCTGAATAATTTGCAAATTAAACAATTGGCAGATGAGAACAATAACAATTATTGCTGTTATTGCTAAAATGGTATAGTATCTCTTTTCCGAATGCAAGTTATTATCTTTACTCATGCTCTCTTTTTCTTTATTGAAAATCCTTCAATGGCATAAATTAAGATGGATGTAAGAAGAGTAGAACTCAAGACTCTCAATAGTATTGTTGTAAAATTGAGATATGAGAATGAGCTGATAGAAATTAATGCGAGGTTATGAACAAAGACAATAACAATAGTATATTTCATAAATGCCATACCCAAATTCGGAATGCTGGGAATGAAGTGTTCAAAATCTTCTCTTGCAAAAAACAGACCTTGCACCGGACGACGCATAAATGCCGCAAAAACTGTTGCTGCAGCATTTTGGCCAGGCGTGTTACAGAATATATCAATTGTAAAGCCTAAAAGAAATGCTAGTACCAATACAAGATTACGATTAATACCTATAGGCATTTTTATGATGAAGTATATGTATAAAAATGGTGTTGCATATCCCAGAAATGAGATATGATTAAACACCAGTACTTGAAGCAGAACAAGTATGATAAATACAAAAGATTGCTTGAACCAATTACCTGCCATTCGTTGTAATTTCTTTTTCTAATTGAGTAAGTTCTTCCAGATCGTTATTTTTTATTATCAGGACATCTTTTAATGAACTAAAATCGGTTGATAATCTTACTTTTAAAGTTAAAAAATTATCATCATTTTGGCTTTTTGAATCTTCAACAATACCAATAATAATTCCTTCCGGGAATATACCCGAATAGCCACTTGTTATAATAGTATCTCCAACTTCAAACTTCTCAAAACGAGGAAAACCTTCTAAACTGATATACCTATAATCAACCCCATCCCAAGCAAGAGAACCTGGAGTATTAGACCCTTTTACTTTACAACTAAGACTGGTTTTAGGATTTATCACAGGTTGTACTACTGAATAGTTTGGAGAAACTGCTCTAACAATACCAACTATACCTTGTTGAGATATTACTCCCATTTCTGTATGTATACCTTCTTTACTTCCCTTATTAATAGTTATATAATTTTCGAGTTGAGATATACTGTTATTGATAACCCGTGAAATAATGAACTCAAAATTTTTAGTAGGAATTGAATCTGTTGCTATAGCCTGTGTCTTGAGACTATCGTTATTTCTGTCGTGTATATAATCTTCCAGAGCTAATAGCTTATTTTGTAAATCAGCATTCTTTAGGAGCAAATCCTGATTTGTTTCTTTTAAACCAAAATAAGAGGTTACTTCACCCGAAATAGCATAAACTCTTCCAACAATTTCGTTCGAAGAGTTTAAGTATACGCTCCTTTGATAGGAGTTATATTGAAATATAAAATAAAAACACAGAATTTCGAGTAGTATAAATACAAACCACGAACTGTTTTTTATTAAAAAAGCGATTAAGTTGCGCATGTATACGTATCAGAATATACACCTTCTGTGTAACGAAAATTAAAATCGAAACAGAAAGTCCGAGATATTAAGAGCTTCTAAAACTTATCTCATTAAGAAATTAAATTTCTCAATATTATTTAAAGCTATCCCTGTACCTTTTGCTACAGCATGAAGAGGATCTTCTGCCACATGGAATGGAATACCTATTTTATCGGAGAAACGCTTACTTAATCCTCTTAATAAAGCGCCACCACCCGTAACATAAATACCATTTTTCACGATATCAGCATATAGCTCTGGGGGAGTTTGCTCTAAAGCACTCAAAATAGCTGAGTCCATTTTCGAGATAGATTTATCTAGACAATGAGCCATTTCCTGATATGAAATTGGAATATCCATAGGCAATGAAGTCATTCTATTGGGACCGTGTACAATAAAATCTTCCGGCTCTTCATTCTCTGGTAGTTCGGTTAAAGCTGATCCTACTGCAATCTTAATTCCTTCTGCTGTACGTTCACCAACTTTTATGTTATGTTGACGGCTCATATATTCCTGAATATCTTCAGTTAAATCATCTCCTGCAATCTTAATTGATTTATTAGAGACAATACCTCCTAGAGATATAACAGCAATTTCAGTTGTTCCACCGCCTATGTCAACAATCATGTTTCCTTCAGGGGCTTCAACATCTAATCCAATACCTAAAGCTGCCGCCATTGGTTCGTAAATCATATATACATCACGTCCTCCGGCATGTTCCGCAGAGTCACGAATCGCACGAATTTCAACCTCTGTACTTCCTGATGGAATACAAACAACAATTCGCAATGATGGAGAGAACAAACGATTTTTGTTATTAATCATTTTAATCATACCTCTAATCATATGCTCTGCAGCAGTAAAATCAGCAATTACACCATCTCTCAATGGGCGAATTGTACGAATATTTTCGTGAGTCTTACCGTGCATTTGACGTGCTTTGTCTCCAACGGCTATCACTTTATCAGTTTTTCGTTCGAGAGCAACTACAGACGGTTCGTCTACAACGATTTTTCCGTCTTTAATGATGATGGTGTTGGCTGTACCAAGATCCATCGCTATTTCTTGAGTAAAAGAGAATAATCCCATCTTGTTATTTTTCTTTAAACTAATACATTTAATAATTAAGTAATAGCAAATTAAGGACTCATTCCTTAACTTAATGTTTAAAATGACGGATACCTGTCATAACCATTGAAATATTATGTTCATTACAATACTCAATTGACAGATCATCTTTCACCGAACCTCCAGGCTGTATAACAGCAGTTATCCCACTATTACCGGCAATCTCTACACAATCAGGAAAAGGAAAGAATGCATCAGATGCCATAACAGCTCCCTGCAAACTAAATCCGAATGTATGAGATTTCTCTATAGCCTGTTTCAGTGCATCAACTCTTGACGTTTGACCTGTTCCACTCGCCAATAATTGTTTGTCTTTTACCAAAATAATCGCATTCGATTTAGTATGCTTCACAAGTTTGTTTGCAAATAATAAATCTTCCAGTTCAGTGCCTTCTAATTGACGGCGAGTAACCAAAGTCAAATCTTCTTTATTCTGTATACTAAGATCTCTATCTTGAACTAATACCCCATTTAAAAGAGAACGGAACTGAGTTGTTTCTTGTATTTCTCCCTTTTGTATAAGTATTATACGATTTTTCTTTTGAGTTAATATTTCGAAAGCATCTGCATCATAAGCGGGTGCTATTATAATTTCAAAGAATATAGAATTAATGGCTTCTGCCGCTTCTTTATCAATTTTAGAATTGGAAACTATGATTCCTCCAAAAGCAGATACCGGATCAGCTGCCAATGCAGTATTCCAAGCTTCTAACACCGAACTTTTAGAAGCTATACCACAAGCATTATTGTGCTTTAATATAGCAACAGTAGTTTCATCAAATTCACTAATAAGTGATACTGCTGCATCTATATCTAAAAGATTGTTATACGATATTTCACGACCATGTAATTGTTCGAACAAATTTTCAAAGTCTCCATAGAAAGAACCTTTTTGGTGAGGATTTTCTCCATAACGAAGATGTTTTACTTTATTCTCCGTTTTACGAAACGCTGTACATTCATCCTTATCCATATAATTGAAAATCGCAGAGTCGTATTCAGAAGACACGCCAAATGCTTCTTTAGCAAACCACTTACGATCATCAATATCCGATGATCCTTGTTTGTTATCTAATAAAGAGGAAAGAGCACTATATTGACCTTTAGAAGGCACAATAACAACATCTTTAAAATTTTTAGCTGCAGCTCTGATTAACGATATACCACCTATGTCTATTTTCTCAATAATATCTTTTTCTACAGCACCTGAAGCAACTGTTTCTTGAAAAGGATATAAATCAACAATAACAAGATCTATTTCTGTAATATCATAAGCTTTAGTTTGCTTAGTATCCTCCGGTAGTTCTCTTCTACTTAATATTCCCCCAAAAATCTTGGGATGAAGTGTTTTAACACGCCCTCCTAATATAGATGGATAACCTGTGATATTTTCAACTGCTTGACAAGGGAATCCGAGTGATTCTATAAATTCACGAGTACCTCCCGTCGAAATAAATGAAACTCCTAAAGAGTTTAACTTTTTTAGTATTTCATCTAATCCATCTTTATGATAGACAGAGACTAATGCTGTTTTAATTTTTTTAGTAGAAGACATAGAACTAATGATGTAACTTTTTTGGTTCACAAAGGTATAAAATCTATCTCATATACTTCGGTTAAGCAATAAAAGATTTTAGAATTTTCACAATCGTTCATAAATAGAATGCTCTTATAGCAAAATGTTGCTATAAGAGCCTAATATATGAAATTGGAAAGTAACTATTAAAGTTCTTTTACTTCCCAACCTAGTGCACTTGCACCCAATACTGCTGCATCACTTTCTTTTAGTTCTGACATTAGCAGTTTTACTTTATTCTTGAAGATCGGCAATAAATTATCTTCCATATGTTTTTTTACAGGGTCAAAAATCAAGCTACCAGCCTTCGTAAGACCTCCAAATAAAATAATAGCCTCCGGACTAGAAAATGCTATAAAATCAGCAAATGCCTCCCCTAAAAGCTGTCCTGTATATTCAAATATTTCTTTTGCTAAGGAATCTCCTTGCTGCGCAGCTTCCGCAACATCTTTAGAAGTTATTTCGTCGATTGCTATATTACGTAACAAACTCGGATCTTGACGTGTTGATAAGAATTCTTTGGCAGTACGAGCTACACCTGTTGCAGATGTATAAGTCTCAAGACAACCTTTTCTACCACAACCACACATACGTCCGTTTGTACGGCGAATAGTTGTATGACCAAGTTCTCCGGCAAAACCATCGTGACCATAAACCAATTGTCCGTTAACAACAATACCACTACCAACTCCAGTACCAAGTGTAATAACAATGAAATCTTTCATTCCACGTGCAGCACCGTAAGTCATTTCTCCGATAGCTGCAGCATTAGCGTCGTTTGTCAAAGCAACAGGTACTTTTATACGATCTGTCAGCATTTGTGCCAATGGAATCATTCCTTTCCATGGTAAATTTGGGGCAAATTCGATACAACCGGTAAAGAAGTTACCATTTGGCGCTCCAACACCTACACCTTTAATATTGGCAGGACCACCAACTTGATCCATCACTTCTTGTAAAGCAATAGCTAAATTATTAACATATTCGTTGATTTCTTTATGAACGGCTGTCTTAATTGAGCCTTGAGCTATAATATGACCTCTTTTGTCTACAACTCCAAAGACAGTGTTAGTACCACCGATATCAATACCAATTGCATATGGTTTTTCCATGATAAAACTTAATATATTTAATTCAACAATGACTAGTTTTTCCTTAAGTGTCTACAAATATAAATTATTATTCTGTATAAATAATCATTTAATATTGTAGAATTGTGCATCTTTTGGTCGTGTTTATTCTTTAAAATATAAACTTAGTACCTTTTTTGCTGCTGCGAACGAACTCATTTGTGAACTTAAGACTTGCTGTTCGCAAACTTTTAGCTCCGATTGTACGTCTTTATTATTATAAAATCTAGATTTTAATTGCTCATTTATTGTTTCATACATCCAGAATTTTGATTGTTCGTTACGTCTGTGTGCAAAATATCCATTCTTAATGGTAAATGCAATGTATTCATCCACCATGTCCCATATTTCTTTGATACCATATCCATAATAGCCAGAATATAACAAGACCCTAGGTTCCCATCCCGATTCGGGCATAGGAAATAAATGTAATGCATTTTTGAAATGAGCCTGAGCTAATTTTGCTTTATCAACATTATCACCATCTGCTTTATTAATGATGATACCATCAGCCATTTCCATTATACCTCGTTTAATTCCTTGTAATTCATCACCCGTTCCGGCTAGTTGTATCAAAAGAAAAAAATCGACCATAGAATGTACAGCAGTTTCAGATTGCCCCACTCCTACTGTTTCTATTATTATTCGATTAAACCCAGCAGCTTCACAGAGTATAATTATTTCACGAGTCTTACGTGCAACACCACCTAATGAACCTGCCGATGGAGAAGGGCGTATGAATGCATTTTTAGCCACACTTAAACGCTCCATGCGGGTTTTATCTCCGAGTATACTCCCTTTACTCAATTCACTTGACGGGTCAATTGCTAATACAGCCAATTTAATACTAGGATCTTTCAATAGATGCATACCAAATGCATCTATCGACGTACTTTTACCTGCACCTGGAACACCCGTTAACCCAATACGAATAGAGTCACCCGAATAAGGCAAGCATTTTTCGATTATTTCTTGTGCAATTATCTGATGTTCTAATCTAGAACTTTCAACTAAAGTTACAGCTTGGCTAAGGATCGAAATATCACCTTTAAGAATACCATCAACATATTCTTCAACAGTGTATGACTTCTTTTTAAAACGCCTAAAATCTTTCAGATAAGGATTTACTGTTGGTTTATCCGACGTCCCCTCATTTACCTGCAATGCGTGAAAATGATCGTCGTTTTCAGGATGTTCCATCATTCTTATTTTTAATCTTTGTATCTGTAAAGATATAACAAAAAAGAAAGACTAAATAAGATTCAGTTATAAAACATACTCTCATTTAGTCTTCCGTATAATTTTCTCTGTCACAAATTACTTGCGAGGTAATACTTCTCCTTTGATAGTTAAAGTATATACATTATCAGGTTCATTTGTGAAAATAGTTATTTTTTTATCAAAACTTCCAATTCTTCCAATTGTTGAGTAAGAAATTTTGATTGTTCCTGTCTTTCCCGGTAGCACAGGGTCTTTTGTATAAGAAGGAGTTGTACATCCACAGCTAGTTCTTATATCTTGAATAATAATAGGTTTCTTTCCTGTATTTGTAAATTTGAACTCACAACTAACTGAACCAACCTCTTCCGCAACTTTACCAAAATCATGTACTAAGGCTGTAAATTTAGCATCACCAGTTTGTTCTTTATTTTGCTGAGCCGATATCAAACCGATACTCAAGACCATTGCCAATAGAATAAAACTAATTTTTTTCATTGTCTTTAACTTTATATTGATGATTCAAAGTTATAAATAATACAATAATCATATGTCAATTTAACAATCATTTGTATTTCTTTTTATACACTCCAGCATATATTGTATTTCTAACCACCTCAAAGTTGAATGGAAAATTTAGATCTCTATATGTTATAACCAGCATTGGAATAGGGTCAAACCCTTCTTCATAAGGAGGTTGTTCGTATGGAAGTTCCCATATTTGAAAACCTTGTTTTTTGTAAAATTTAACACGCTTAGCTGCAAGTTCTGAAACAGTCGGTAATTCTATTTCTCCGACCAAAGGAAGTGATGTTTGTTTTATTAGCTCTTGAATTGCTTTTTGTCCGTACCCCCCACTTCTTTTATCAGAACTAATAGCAAAATGGTCTATAAAGATAAAATTATCAAGATTCCAATATGTAACAAAGCCAATTCTTATATTCTCTTTTGTTTCCAATAGAAACACATTAAATCGGTCTTCCTCTTTCATCAAATGATGCATCTCCAGTACGGGACGTCTTTCATTTCGAGGAAAACTTTCAATATATAGTTTCTCTATAAATTCTAAGTCTGATTTATTATCAAGAGTTACTTTTTTTAAAATCATCTTACTTTCTTATTTAATAAAGATGGCTAAATCTTTTCGCTATCTCGGTAAGTACTTTTTATACCAAAAACTTTTTTTCAAGAGTGGGATGAAATCATGACTTCTTTCATCGATCCATCATCACATTTAATTATTCTACCATGAAATTTTTGTACTATGGCATAATTATGTGTTGACATTATTACAGTCGTTCCTTTTTCTGAAATCTCATGCAGTAATTTTACAATTTGAGTGCCGGTTTCAGGGTCTAGGTTTCCAGTTGGTTCATCAGCAAGAATTAAAGCAGGAGAATTAAGTAAAGCTCGTGCTATAACAATACGCTGTTGCTCTCCGCCTGATAATTCATGAGGCATCTTATAACCTTTATTTTGCATTCCAACTTGAGTTAAAACTTCGCGAATACGGTTATCTATAGCATCCTGACTATCCCATCCTGTAGCCTTCAGAACAAATTCCAAATTTTTTTCTGCGGATCTATCAATAAGTAATTGAAAATCTTGGAATACAATTCCAATTTTGCGTCTCAAGAATGGAATTTGATTCCTTTTAATATCATTTAAGCAATAATCTAGAATATACCCGGTTCCGCCATCAATCAGGACTTCACAATAGAGACTTTTCAGAAAAGTACTTTTACCTGATCCAACTTTTCCGATCAAGTATACAAAATCTCCTTCTGATATCTGAATGTTTAAATCTTGCAGTATAGAATTACCATCCCTGCTTAGGCCTACTCCTTTATAATCTACGATGACTTCTCCCATGACTATTACTTTTTATGCCTTTTTTGTAATTCTCTTGACAGGTCTTCAATACTAAGAGCTTTTGAGGTAAGTAATACAATTAAGTGATACAACATATCGGCAGACTCATAAATTAATCTATCATCTGTTCCATTACACGCTTCGATTACTGATTCTATAGCCTCTTCTCCTACCTTTTGAGCCATTCTATTTACCCCTGATTGGAAAAGTGATGTAGTATAAGATCCCTCGGGCATTTCCTGGTGACGCTTTTCAATAAAGCGTTGCAGGTGTTTGAAGAACATTATATCCTCGCGATTCTCTTCTTTAAAACAAGTATCGGCACCTGTATGACATACCGGACCAACCGGATTCACTTTTATTAATAGCGTATCTTGATCGCAATCTTCCTGAATGCTGATAACCTTTAAAAAATTACCGCTTTCTTCTCCTTTAGTCCAAAGTCTTTGCTTTGTACGGCTATAAAAAGTAACCTTGCCAAGCTCTTTAGTTTTATCTAAAGCTTCCTGGTTCATATAGCCTAACATTAAGACTTTATTAGTCTCATTATCTTGTATGATGGCCGGTATTAATCCACCAACTTTATCAAAGTCTAAATTCATAACCATGTTATTAAATTAAGTAAGAGAGAGTGTTTAATGCTGCATTGTAATCATAGCAGATCCTATCTTACATTTACTCCCTCATTACAAAGATAGTGTTTTAAATCTTTTATAGCGATTTCTCCAAAATGGAAAACGCTGGCAGCCAATGCTGCATCTGCTTTTCCATCTTTAAAGACATCCGAAAAATGTTGCAGATTTCCTGCTCCGCCGGAGGCTATTATGGGGATATTCAATGATTCAGACAAATGACATAGAGCTTCGTTAGCATAACCTTGCTTTACTCCATCATGGTTCATACTGGTAAATAAAATTTCGCCTGCTCCTCTATTCTCGACTTCTTTTGCCCATGAGAATAGCTCTTTATCAGTTAAATTACGTCCTCCACTAGTATAACACATCCATTGATTACCATCAAAACGGGCATCAATAGCACAAACACATACCTGAGATCCAAAGTTTTTAGCTATTTCATCTATAATTAATGGATTGCGTATAGCTGTCGAATTAACCGAAACTTTATCCGCACCGGCACCTAAAAGCCTATCCACGTCTTTTAATTCATTTATTCCACCACCAACCGTAAACGGAATATTTATATTTAAAGCTATTCGTTCTACTAAATTAGTAAATGTCTTTCGCTCTTCATGTGAGGCAGTTATATCTAAAAAGACCAATTCGTCGGCCCCCTCTTTACTATATTTGATGCCAAGCTCAACGGGGTCACCTGCATCACGTAAATTGACGAAATTTATCCCCTTTACCGTAGTACCATCTTTAATATCCAAACAGGGAATTATTCTTTTTGCCAGCATAATTTATTAATTGAATCGGAGGTCTCTTACGAATTTTGGATTTCGGCAAGTTCTTTCAATGTTACCTTATTTTCATAAATAGCTTTACCCATTATAATGGCAGGTATCCCGGCTGCGTCTAAGTCTAATATATCTTGTTTACAAGAAACACCACCACTTGCAATCAAATAAACATCAGGAACTTGATTCATAATTAATTTATATAAATCGATAGCAGGGCCACCTAACATTCCATCTTTGGTGATATCGGTACAAACGACTTTTTGTACTCCATATTGCATATAGTTACGAATGTAAGGAACAACATCCAAACTTGTAGCTTCTTGCCAACCGGAAACTGCAATATGTCGGTTTTTGCTGTCAGCTCCTAATATAATTTTATCTCCTCCATATTTTTTTACCCAACTAACGAACAGTTGTCTGTTTTTAGCAGCCACACTACCTCCTGTAACCATAGCGGCTCCCGAAGCAAATGCTATATCGATATCCTGTTCACTTTGAATACCTCCTCCAAAATCGATTATAAGTGAAGTATGGGTTGCTATATCTTCCAATACTTTATTATTGATTACTCGTTTGGCTTTAGCTCCATCTAAGTCAACCAAATGTAGGCGATGAATACCTGCATCTTCAAACATTTTAGCCACCTCTAGAGGATTCTCATTATATATGGTTTTCGCACCGTAATCTCCTTGAGAAAGACGTACGCATTTTCCATCAATAATGTCTATAGCTGGAATTATTTCTATCATAACTTTAAGAAATTGGTTAGTATATATTCGCCCACACTACCACTTTTTTCGGGGTGGAACTGCGTAGCATAAAAATTTTCTGTATGAAGTGCTGCACTAAAGGGCAAAATATAGTCCGTAGTGGCAACCGTATTAGAATTGATCGGTACGTAATAACTATGCACAAAATATACGTATTGATTTTCTAAGGAAGTATCAAAAAGTGGATTTTTTACGTCAGTAATGGTATTCCACCCCATATGCGGTATTTTATCCTCATGTTTCTGTGAGATAAAACGTTTTACATCAACATCAAATATATTGAGGCAATCGACATTTCCTTCTTCGGAGTGTTTACACATCAATTGCATACCTAAACAAATACCCAGTACGGGTTGCGTGAGATCTTTAATCACTTTATCAAGTCCTGTATTTCTAAGGTAATTCATGGTTGTACTAGCTTCCCCTACCCCCGGAAATATAACTTTATCGGCTGTTCTTATAAGCTCCACATCATCGGTAACTATGGCATCTACATTTAATCGTTTCATAGCCGAATCAACCGAAAAAATGTTACCTGCATTATATTTTATAATTACTATTCCCATTTTAATTACTAGAGAGTTTTAAACCAGTGATGCCAATTATAATCATTAGTATGAATATTATTTTTAAGTAGCTTTTTGACTCTTTAAAAAAGAACATACCAATAATAACACTGCCTACTGCTCCTATTCCCGACCACACAGCATAACCTGTTCCAATAGGAATGGTTTTTAACGCATGAGATAATGAATAAAAACTGACAGCCATAAAACATACAGTTAGTATAGAATATTTAAGTTTTCTGAAACCGTCAGACAGTTTCATCATAGTAACAAAACCAATTTCGCAAATACCTCCGATAAAAAGGAGTATCCATGGAATCATAATTCTTCAGCTATATTATCTTTCTTATCCTCCTTCACCAGTTTTAAGCCAATGATACCGAATATTAAGATAGTTAATGAACATATTTTAATAAGATCAGTCCCTTCATTTAAGAAAAGAATGCCAATAATTGCTGTGCCGGCTGCACCTATTCCTGTAAAAACCGCATAAGCAGTCCCAATAGGAATTTTACGCATGGCATGTGCAAATAGATAAAAACTAACGAACATAAAGCTTAGAGTAATCAAACTCCACTTTAAATCGGTAAAGCCATGTGCTGCTTTTAAGCCATACGCCCAAACTATTTCGGAAATTCCTGCTAATATGAGATATAACCAAGCCATTTTTATTTTTCGATTAAAAGGTCATCAATTACTTTTACCATTTCTTTAAACTCTTCGGGATCATATAGGCGGGTGAGCATAATTATCCTGCCATCTTTTCCTATAATTACATTACGCGTAATACCTGCATCTTTTTCAGCATAAAGTTCAAAAATAGCAGCCTTAGGGTCTAATCCAATAGGATAAGTAACTCCTGTTTTTTGAGCGAATGATACTACGGTTTCAACAGGTTCGTCCCGATCAATTCCAAATAAAGCAAAATCAGCATTGTCCTTATGTCTTTGCCAGATATCTGATTCTATAAAAGGCATTTCTTTTCGACATACACCACACCAACTGGCTGTAAATTGGAGCATCACAATTTTACCCCGAAGATCCGAAAGTTTCATAGTTGTGCCATCTGTTAACTTCATTTCAAAATCGGGAGCAATATCCCCTACTTTTACAAGATATTTACGATCGTCATCCTGAGCATATATATTCAAAGATATCAAAGTTACGATAAAAGTCAAAAAAATGGTCTTCATTATATATGTTTTTTTCTTAAGTGATTTTTATACTTAATAGCAAAAGGAAAAGCAAAAAGTGATCCTAGTATGTCAGCCAGGAAATCGAACCAGTCGCCAGATCTGGGTGGAAAAAAGTAATGCTGCAACAGTTCAATTAATCCGCCATACAATATAGGGAATATAAATGCTATAAGTAATAATCTGTAAATATTCACTCTTCCTCTTTCACCATGTATATAATTTATTGCTGTTGCACCAGATAATCCAAGATACATACAAAAATGGACTATTTTATCCAGAGGTATGAAAAAATCAAATGATACCTCAGGGATATCATTTGCCGGAATAAAGCAACATAAATATAAAATAACGAGCGAAATAAATATAGGTACAATTGAATACCTGATCGACGAATATGACATAATCTTTTACCTGTTTCGTATACAAAGGTGCTATAAATTATCGACATTTACATATAAAATGTAACAGTTTTAACTCGAATAAGTCGTAATTTTGTCAAAAATAAAAGAGGGTTATCGTCTCCCTGATTAAAATGTAATGAAATATTATGTCACCTGACAATAGTAATCACACACTCAACATATCTCCCAAGCTACCGTGGTTAGCGGCTATGGCTATGTTTATGCAATCGTTGGATGCTACTATTTTAAATACAGCTTTACCGACTATAGCTAAAGATTTAAATCACTCGCCATTATCTATGCAGGCGGTTGTAGTCAGCTATGCTTTGACTCTCGCATTACTTATCCCTGTAAGTGGATGGCTGTCTGATAAGTATGGTACAAAACGAATTTTCAGTATTGCCGTATTTTTATTTACCTTGGGTTCGCTATCATGTGCCCTGTCTACCTCTTATTCCTTCTTAGTATATTCTCGAATATTGCAGGCTATTGGAGGTTCTATGATGGTGCCTGTGTCGCGCTTAGCGCTTCTATATGCTTATCCAAAGAGTAAATTATTAAGTGTAATGAATTTTGTCACCATGCCCGGTTTGGTTGGTCCACTTATTGGTCCGTTGCTTGGAGGTTGGATAGTGGATGTATCAACATGGCATTGGATATTTTTGATTAATATTCCTATAGGAGTGATTGGTTTGATTTTCACACAATATGTTATGCCTAATTTCACAAGGGGAGGTAAAAATTTTGATATTATAGGTTTTATTTTATTCTCATCAGCAATTATTGGGTTATCATTATTCCTTGAAATTGGAGAAGACAGCTCCATATCCTGGTGGGTGATATTGAGTATATTAAGTTTGGCTCTATTGTTTGGAGGATTATATATCTTATATGCAAAAAGAGTAAACTACCCATTAATAAATTTAAATTTATTCTCTATACGGACTCTTAGGATAGGTTTGTTAGGTAATTTACTTACACGTTTGGGGATTGGTAGTGTTCCGTTTCTTCTCCCTCAAATGTTACAGATTGCATTCTTACACACCTCCACAGAATCAGGGATGATTATGATGGTGTCTGCTATCTCAACTATTATAGCTAAATCTCAAGTGGTTCGTCTTGTCCATAGATTTGGATACAAAAATATATTGATTGTAAATACAATTATATTGGGGTTTGTTATCGCAATGTTTGCCTTACCAGATAAAACAACCCCACTCTATCTATTGATACCTATACTCGTAATGTATGGAAGTGTAAATTCTATACAAATGTCGTCCATGAATACTATCTCATTAGCCGATCTAACTCCGGATGTAGCTAGTGGAGGTAATAGCTTGCTGGCAATTACACAGCAATTATCCATGAGCTTTGGAGTGTCGGTAGGTGCTTTAATTTTACGTACAACAGAATCTGCAAATTGGTTGACCGGAGGAAATATTGAAGCCTCTTTCAGATATACATTTCTTATACTGGGGATAATAACTTTGCTGGCATCAAGCATTTTTAGCCAATTAAAGAATAATGATGGAGAGCAAATGTCCGGACATAAATAGAGCCTCATAAATTACAAATGATGGTATTAAGAATAAAAAACGAGAGGGTAGATAATTATCTACCCTCTCGTTTTTTATAGACATTTTCAGCTTAATCAATTATTCACTTTTAGAATCAGATTCTGAGTTCTTTCTTTTCAGTAGTTCCTCGATTTCGGAATCCTCTATTTTTTTTACATTGGTCAATAAAAACTGGTGATCAACAAAGTCGCCCATCTCATTACATTCCTTTATTGCATTTTCAATACAAATGTGCCCATCCTGATTTAACCCACAGAGCAGAAACATTTTTAGATAATTGGTCTTAATCTCAATGTTTTCAACTTCAATATTATGAGTCTTAAATGCAAATTGCAATTCTCTCAAAAGAGTTTCTTTCTGAAAATCATTAAAATCCGAACGATCGGAAGATGTGATCACCGAAAAATAACGTAACTTCCCCTGCTTGCCACCCAATCCGGTAGAAACAAAGAACTGTTTTTCACCTGACAAATCGGCATCCAATAATATTTTACTTTCTGCCAATGCCATGGCCGACCAATTAGCCAACTCGGGTTCAAGAGGACTACTATGATATGTCTCAATAGCTCGATAAGCTGCAACATCAACAATTCCGGCTAGTGCCGACAAATAATAACGCCTGTCTTCAAGATCTATCTCGGGAGTAAAAAGCTTTGCAATTAAATAATTACGATCAAGTCCTGTATTCTCCTTATTTGATTGCACATATTTTGAGTATTCAAAATATTTCATTTGCTCTTCTACGGGTACAATCTCATTAAGTAGATGCATGTTAGCTTTTAATTCACCCGATGAATCTCTCAACTGATTAAGCATTTTTTCAAATTCTTTCATAAACTAATTTCATTAGGTGATTATACTTTTGTGATAAATAGTATCAAAAACTGTACCATCAATGATCGATATCTTTTATAACAAATATCCATGCATAAAAGATGTCGAAAAATATCAAATTATACCGAAATAATCTTATAAAGTTACAAATAAGAGACAAATATCAGCAAATTGATTTCAAAATCATATACAAATACTAAAAAAAACGATATTCTCTTGAATATATAAAATTACTTATTTGTCCTTAAAAAGACGTTCTTATTTAAAATTATTATAAATAGTAAAGAATTTTCTCACCAAAAATAAGCATCTTTGTAATCTCTAAATAATGTGAAGACATGTTTCTATCTGACCTCAAAACCGGGGAGATTGGTGTTATTGTAAAAGTAAATGGCAGTGGAGCTTTCCGTAAACGAATTCTGGAAATGGGATTTATTAAAGGAAAAGCAATAAAAGTCATCCTTAATGCTCCTCTCAAAGATCCGATTAAGTATAAAATAATGGACTATGAGGTTTCGCTACGAAGAAGTGAAGCTAAATTGATCGAAGTAATATATCCCAAAGATAAAGTAGAAAAAAAATCTCTTGCTGAAGAAAAATATTCATTCGAGAATAATTATGATTGTGAAGAGTGCGTCTTAAAGAAAGCTCCTAACGGAACAAAACAAATAACTATAGCACTGGTTGGAAACCCAAATGCAGGAAAAACTTCATTGTTTAATATTGCATCGGGGGCTCATGAACACGTAGGCAATTATGGAGGCGTAACAGTCGATTCTAAAGAAGGAAATTTCAAACACAATGGCTATCAGATCAAGATTGTTGATTTGCCGGGTACATATTCTATATCCGCATATACACCGGAGGAATTGTATGTACGCAAATTTCTTATAGAAGAAAAGCCCGATGTTGTTATCAATGTTATTGCTGCATCGAATCTGGAGCGTAATTTATATCTGACTACCGAACTGATAGATATGGAAGTTCCGATGGTCATAGATTTAAATATGTATGATGAACTTCAAGAAAGTGGAAGTGAATTTGACCACCCTAAGTTATCTAAACTGCTGGGAATCCCGATTGTACCAACTGTTTGCCGATCGGGTATCGGTATCTCGGATTTATTCGATGCTGTTATCCGTGTATATGAAAATAAAGAGCCGGTTGTACGTCGTATCAAAATATACTATGGACATACTATAGAGAATGCCATTAGTAAAACCAATATTTTACTAGATAAAGAAAAAGGAATAGATAAAATATTTCCAACACGATATTTATCAATCAAACTATTGGAGAAGGATGTTGAAGTAACTAAATATATAAAACATGCCTACCAAACGGCCGAGCAGATATTGCAAGCAACTTATCAAGAGGTAAAAGATATTGAGAGTACACTGCAGGAAGATACCGAATCGGCTATCACTAACGCCCGTTATGGTTTTGTTGCAGGAGGGCTAAAAGAAACATTCAAAGAAAAATTGAAAGAATCGGATGCAACCCGTGTTATTGATGCCATTGTCACCAATAAATACTTGGGATTCCCTCTTTTCTTTATATTTATGTGGATTATGTTTGAATGTACATTCCGTTTGGGAGATTATCCTATGGGATGGATTGAGTCTGCTGTAGAATGGTTAGGGAATATTATTCGGGGATATATGCCTGATGGTATACTTAAAGATTTGATTGTGGATGGTATTATAGGCGGAGTTGGTGGTGTTATTGTATTCTTACCTAACATTGTTATCCTGTATGCTTTCATTTCATTTATGGAAGATTCCGGTTACATGTCCCGTGCAGCATTTATCATGGATAAAGTTATGCATAAAATGGGGTTACATGGTAAATCCTTTATTCCTCTGATTATGGGATTCGGTTGTAACGTACCTGCGATATTAGCTACTCGTACAATTGAAAGCCGTAACAGTCGGATGATCACCATGCTTATCAACCCGTTTATGTCATGTAGTGCTCGTTTGCCCGTGTATTTGCTCTTTGTCGGTGTATTTTTCAAATCTCACGCAGGTTTAGCTCTATTTAGCTTATATATAATAGGAATACTTCTGGCTGTAATATCAGCACGATTATTCAAGCGCTTTTTATTTGCGGGTGAAGATGCTCCTTTTGTAATGGAATTACCCCCCTATCGTATGCCCACTATCAAATCGGTATGCAGACACATGTGGGATAAATCGCGGCAATATCTTCGCAAGATGGGAGGAGTTATTCTGATCGCTTCAATTATTATCTGGTTTTTAGGATATTTTCCTCAGAACAATATCGAAAATCAGCAGATAGATTCTCAAATTGAACAAATAGAAAAGAACTACACCAATGGGTTAATAAGTGAGGAGATAAAGATCGAGCAAATAGATGAGCAAGAAGCACAGAAAAGAACAGACCATACAGAGTATTCATATATAGGTCGTCTAGGTAAATTTATTGAGCCAGTTATGAAACCTTTGGGCTTTGACTGGAAGATTGGGGTAAGCCTACTTACCGGAAGTGCTGCAAAAGAAGTTGTCGTCAGTACTTTGGCTGTTTTGTATACAGGAAATGCAGATGAAGATCAATCATCACTACAGGAACGTCTACTTAGTAGTACAAATTCCGATGGCACTCCTACATTTACACCTTTAGTAGTAGTCAGTTTATTGTTGTTTATTTTAATTTACTTCCCATGTATTGCAACTATAGCAGCCATTAAAGAGGAATCAGGATCGTGGAAATGGGGGCTTTTCAGTATCGTGTATACGACCTTACTAGCATGGCTCATATCTTTTTCGGTATTCCAAATAGGAAGTTTCTTTTTTTGAAAATATTGAACCTTGTATAACAACTATCTGTTTTATATATAAAAGATAGAATTATAGAATAAAATTATAAATTATGATACAAGAAATAATTGTAGCAATAATAGGTCTAATAGTTGCAGGAACTGTTGGTTATAGAATGTATACTTTTTTCTTTGTAAAGGATAAGTCGGGAGGACCGTGCGGTTGTTCGAATTGCCATTGTAATGTTTCTTCCAAGAAAATTAAATAACTAGTGTAAAACTTGCATATTTCGAGAATATATTCTACTTTTGAATTAATAATTCATGACAATAAGAAGAAGAGTCTTCTTTAAAATATTGAGTCGTACTGGTCGGTTGGGAAACTCATCAATTACATACGAATTCCGAGACAAGCTTCTCTATTCTAATGGCGGGTCACATCCTTCGGGATTGCTTAGGCGCAGTGAATTACAAAGGGATAGAGGCACTCAAATCCTGTTTAACGGAGTTTCGTCTTTATCCATCGGTACGGCTCTCTCATACTAAAAGGTAGATCATTTTAAGATGATCTGCCTTTTCTAGTAAAATAAAGAAGTATCATTTTTTAACAAGCACAATTAACTATGAACATCAGCATTCGAAAAACCACAGACAAAGATATTCCTGCATTATTCAGCATGATTAAAGAGTTTGCAAACTACCTGGGTAAATCAGATAAGGTGAAGATAAGTATCGATGATTTAACAAGAGATAAAGATAATTACCACTGTTATATCGCTGAAAATGAAAAAGGAGAGGCTTTAGGATATGCATTGTATTGTTATACATACCACACATGGTCTGGAAAAGCTATTTATCTGGATGATTTATATGTAAGAGAAAAATACAGACGTTTTTCAGTCGGTACAATGTTGGCATGTACATTAATTGATTTGGCTCGACAAACTAATTGTAAATCTTTACAATGGCAAGTTCTAGATTGGAATAAAGAAGCGATCTCATTTTATAAAAAACTTGGAGCAACGGTTGGTGACGATAATCTGAATTGTAATTATGAAATTAGATAATTTTAAAGTATAGGAGATCATTTATGACGATCTGACGAGCAATGTTATATTGCATGATCTAGTTGAATCTTATCCTTTTTCTTAAGAATACTTTTTATTTCATTTATTAAATCGTCAGTTGTGGTAATATTAGTATTTATTGCTATACTATCATTGTTATATGGTTGGTATTTATTTATATCTGTAACCGAAAACAATCCAACAGTTGTTGTTTTAACAGAACTGGCTAGATGCATAATACCACTATCGGCAGCGATAAACAGTTCTGTGTTTGCTATTAAAGCTCCCATTTCACGAATATCTTTACTATAGTATGAGGTTGCTTTAAAACCTATTTGAGAAATATTTTCAATGGGTAAAACTTCTAATATATTATACGTCTCTTCGTATTCATTTTTTATTTTTTCATAAGTGCCTGCCCACCAAATTTCAGAATAACATTTATCTCTAGTGGCAAAAGTATACAAACAAATAGTTTTCTTTTTACAGCTAACAATAGAATCTAAAATCTCTTTACCTTTAATTATTTCAGCAGTATTAAGCTTGAGATCTAATGATGGCAAAGGCTTTTCAATAATAGATAACCCTAACTGATTTAAATATTTTCGAAGATTATAAACTGGAAATTTCGCGATATGTATATAATCTTCATATTGGGCTTGAAGGTCTTCATCTACATCATTGAAAAATTTAAACCGGGCGTTTGTAAACTTAGTAGAAAGCCTTCCCGAAGAAGAATTACTATCTACATTAATCACCATATCATAATGATGTTTTCTCAATGAAATCCAAACTTTTATATAACTAAAAAGCTCTTTAAATGGTTTTTTGGGTAATTTAATAATACGACCTATATTCTCATAATTTTCAAATATAATAGGAGCTAAACTTCCTCTTACAAACAAATCGATTTTACAATTTGGGAAAATTTCAGAAATCTCTTTTACCAGTGGTGTTATTAATAACTGATTTCCAAGTCGATTATTCGGTCTGCAAATTAAAACATTTTTAATTGTTTCATCATTCCATGCAATTTTCTTATTTATATTGGAACTTCCTATATTTTGGGTTAAGCTATGCATTATAGCCCTTCTTATGTTATTAATCTTCTGTCCTACATTCATTTATGGCATTTTTTTATTGAAACATATTACATATAAAAGAGTTCATAAAATAAGACCTCACTATTAAGTGTTATTTTCACAATTAAATTAATTATATTAATTTTACACGAAACGGGGTTGTTTACTTACTATACGACCATGTAAATATCGGAAATAATATAATACTTTTGTAAAAAGTAAGCATTAATTAAATATTTATCATCTAATATTATGAATGAACCTAAACGAATTGATGTCGCAGATGTGTTACGCGGTTTTGCCGTAATGGGAATATTTCTTATTCATACCATTGAACACTTTAACTTTTATTCTTTTCCTAAAGTTGATAATGAATGGCTAAAATTTACAGATAAAGCTATTTGGGATTCTGTTTTCTTTGTTTTTTCGGGTAAAGCTTATGGCATTTTTGCCCTCTTATTCGGGTTTAGTTTTTTTATTCAGGATAATAATCGAATGCAAAAAGGATTTGATTTCAGGCCTCGTTTTGCATGGAGACTGATACTTCTGTTTATTTGGGGAAATATAAATGCAATGTTCTTTACTGGTGAAATATTAGTATTCTTTTCGATAATGGGATTTGTTTTACTGTTTGTCTGTCGGTTATCTACAAAAACAGTTTTTATAATTGCAACTATTCTAATGCTCCAACCTTTCGAATGGTATAAACTTATTTATGCGTTACTTAATCCCGATTATATTGCAGGAGAAAGTTTAGTGTCTTATTATTTTGGAGAGGCATATAAAGTACAAATGAACGGAAACTTTTTGGAAACAGTTAAAATGAATCTAAAAGAAGGGCAGCTAGCCAATTTTTCATATGCATGGGAATATGGTCGTGTTTTTCAAACAGCTTCGCTATTCATGTTTGGAATGCTTGTTGGACGTACTAAATTATTTTTAAATACAGAAGAAAACCTTCGTTTTTGGAGAAAAGCTCTGATTATATCAATTCTATGCTTTTTCCCTTTGAGTGGGCTGGTAAACCTATTGCCTCAATTTATCGAAAATGAAGGTGCACTTAAATCTTTGAAAATAGTACTTAACCCCTTAGCCAACCTAATGTTTATGATTTTTATAGTTTCTCTTATCATAAACCTCTACTATTCTACAAATCTCCATAAGATATTAGGCAAGTTAGCCCCATATGGTAAAATGAGTTTAACGGCTTATGTAACTCAATCAATGATTGGCTCATTTTTATTTTACAATTGGGGACTAGGTTTACATGATAAATTATGTATCACATATTCATTTTTACTCGGGATCGTTTTATTCTTAATTCAATATAGCTTTGCTTGTTGGTGGATGAAACGCCATAAACACGGTCCTTTGGAATATATCTGGAGAAGGGCAACATGGATTGGAGCAAAAGATATTTAGAAACTTACATTTTTTAGAACTATTCTGATCCGGTTTTCTTTATATTGGGTAATAAACCTGCGATCAATCCAATAAGAGGCATAAATGCAGCCAAATGATATATATACTCGATGCCATGTTTATCCGCCATATTACCAAAAATGGCGGATGAAATTCCTGCTATACCAAAAGCTAAACCAAAGAATAGTCCTCCGATTAAACCTTCCTTTCCGGGTAGAAGCTCTTGAGCATAAACAAGTATAGCTGAAAAAGCGGAAGATAATACAAGACCTATTATTACGCTAAGAATACAAGTCCACATTAAATCAACATATGGCATAATAAGAGCAAAAGGAGCTGCACCTAATATTGAAAACCAAATAACATATTTACGTCCAAAACGATCCCCTATTGGACCTCCCAATACAGTTCCGGCAGCGACTGCAAATAAAAATATAAAAAGATACACCTGAGAGTCTCGGATGCTTACTCCAAATTTTTCAATCAAATAAAATGTATAAAAACTAGTTAGGCTAGACATATATACATATTTTGAGAAGATAAGGAATAATAAAATAGCGAGGGTAAAAACAACTCTTTTCGTAAGAACACTTGCCGATTTTACTTGTATTGCGTCCTTTTTAGGTATAGAATTTGCTTTAATATAAAGTAAACGATGCTTATACCATTTACTAATATATAGCATAACACCAATGGCAATTAGAGCTACAATTGAAAACCAAGCTATATTCTTTTGCCCATAAGGGGCAATTAACAATGCTGCAAGCAAAGGACCTAAAGATCCTCCAAAATTTCCTCCTACTTGAAAAATAGATTGTGCCAATCCTCGCTTGCCCCCAGATGCCATGTGAGCCAGTCGACTTGCCTCAGGATGAAATATCGAAGATCCAATACCCGCAAAAAATACAGCGAATAATACATGACTAAATTCGGAAGCAAAAGCCAAAGATAAAATCCCGATTAAACTAAATGTCATGCCAATAGGAAGAGAGTATGGTTGTGGTTTTCTATCTGTATATGCTCCAATGATAGGTTGAAATATAGATGCAGACATCTGATATACAAGCGTTATAATGCCAATCTGACTAAAGTTCAATACAAGTGATTCCTTAATCATAGGATATACCGCTTGCACTAAATTTTGTAGAGTATCATTAAACATATGGGAAATACCCAGTAAAATCAAAATTGAAAATACTGAACCCTTTTCGTTACCTTTCATCTCTCAGATTATTTAAATATAAAATAATATTAAAGCGTGCAAAGGTACGACATATATAATAATGAGTAATAAAAAGCCAAACGAAACTTCTTAGCTCGAGATAGTATTTATATATAAGTGATGTTTTTTATATAAAAATGTCTCCCAATATAATTCCAGGAGACATTTTCATATAATTATAATGATTAAATACCAATCTGTGTCTTGATAAATTGTTCAGCCTCATTTTGAGTTTTAAAGAATAAAATTCCACAACATTCAGTAGGAAAATTATCTATAGGAATTGACTGCTCTTCTGCTGATGATATTTTTTTAACAGAGACTTTTCCATATCCATTTTTCACTTCTTTCACATTTGCTTTTACTATAACCAATTTTTGAGGATCAACACTAAATAAAATATCACCCTCTTTTATTTTTTTGGAGTCACTTGTCTTCATGGCAGAATTGTATTAAGTTAGAAATCTATTATTTGTAGCCTGATTAAGAAACAGTCTATACAGACAAAATGTTTAATGACGAGCTTTTATTTAACAAATAATAAAGATTTTAATTAACTGATTGACTTTCTTATAATAAGGAATTTTAATCTTTTGATAAATATTTATTATCTTAGTCTGATAAATTGTTTATCAAGTACCTTTTTAAGCATCGGTTTATTCAAAATTACACATGAATTATGAGATTATTAAGTTTTTTTAAAAGAAAAAGTAAAGAAGTTGAGACACAAACACAAAACCAAGAAACTAAAAAGACGGTTCTACTTGCAATGCCCATTTTCACAAATGGAGGTTCCCTTAAATTAGATAAAGTTTTGGATAACCTTAAAAGCTTTTGGGGCCTTAGTATCACAAATATTGAGGGTGATAACGAGACAGCTTCTTTTGATATTGAGGGAGTAATGGTCGCTCTCGGCAATATGCCTATTCCAATTCCCAAAGAAGAACTCGACGAAGTGATTCCATATGCATATACCTGGGCTAATGCAGCCAAAGAATTAGAAAAACAAACAGGACATGCTATAGTATCAATACTGGCAGGAGATAAATCTTCTGTCGAACGTTTTACCATTTTGAGCAAATTACTTTGTTCAATCCTAATAACCTGTGAGAATTGTATTGCTATATATCAAGGAAATGAGACTTTATTACTGCATAGAGATCATTATTTAGCTGCTGTAGAAGACTTAAAGATGAATAGAGTTCCTGTACCAGCGTGGATATATATTGGTATGAGACAAACACCTTTTGGTATTGATGCGTATACTTATGGAATGTTTAATTTCAGTAAAAATGAAATTGAAATAATAGGATCTCCACTTGATGCAAACCGCTTATACAGAATGATTTTAGGGATAAGCTCATATATTATTGAAAAGAATATAAATTTCAAAGATGATGAAGTTTATAATTTCTCCGAGAGTATAAAGCTGCATGTCTCTTTATCTAAAGGGATTCATGTAGATGGATTTAGCTTAAAATTCACATTATAATTTTTTATAATATTTGACTTTACTATATCTTTATGCTATTTGAATGAAATAGCAAATTAAATTGTTTTCTTCAAAGCAGCAGCATAACTTTAATTCTAAAACTATAAATAAATGATGCGACAATTATTTTGTATTATTCTTGGTTTATGTATGTGTGCAAATCTGACATTTGCTCAGAATAAATCGTTATCGCTTAATCCTCAAAAAGCAGAATGGTTTAAGGATGCTAAGTTTGGAATGTTTATCCACTGGGGACTTTATTCGATGCTCGAAGGCAGTTATAAAAACAGGACATTACCGGATAGCACCTTAGAAAACGGAAACACCTGGTATGCAGAATGGATTCAGATGCGGTTAGAAGTTCCGAGTAATGAATATAAAACGCTCACAAAGACTTTTAATCCTGTCGATTTTGATGCTGATGCATGGATTGCAGAAGCTAAGAATGCAGGAATGCGCTATTTTGTAATAACTTCAAAACATCACGATGGGTTTGCATTATGGGATACCAAAGTGTCTGATTTCAAAGTGACCAATACTCCTTTCAAAAGAGATATTTTAGCAGAATTGGTAGCCGCTTGCAAAAAATATGGAATTAAGTACGGTTTTTACTATTCACATTGGCAAGACTGGGAATATCCGGGTGGAGGTATGCCAAACTGGATGCCTATGGTTCCCGATGATCAGTTTGAAAAATATTGGCAAGAGAAATCTTTACCACAAGTAAAAGAATTATTAGTCAATTTTGACCCCGATTTATTATGGTTCGATACTTGGGACTGGCCAACTCATATAACCGATAAACGTCGTGATGAACTAATTGCCCTTGTGCGTGAAAATAGCTCAAAATGCTTGATAAACGGACGTATATCTTATTTAAATCCGGGAGATAATATCGATTTTCTTGAAATGCACGACAATCAGTATCCTGATAAAATGCTGGATAAACCATGGCAAACCCCGGCTACGATGGTACACTCGTGGGGATGGCATGCCAAAGATTATGCGTGGAAGCCATCTTCTGAAATGTTGGGTTATTTAGTGAATAATGTATCAAAAGGAGGTAATTACCTTTTAAATATAGGCCCAAAACCAGACGGTACATTTCCTAAAGCAGCAACTCGTCGATTGAGGGAAATGGGAGCGTGGATGGTTACTAATCAAGAATCTATATATGGAACAAAACCAGTAAAGGTAGAGACACCTGTCGGAGTATATCTGGCTCAGAAATCAGAGAATAACAAGCATTATTTGTATATAAGCTTGACTAACGCTACAGATAAAGTTCATTTACCTTTTGATGTTTCTACCATTAAAAATTGTGCTGTATTAGAATCTAATATGCCAATTCCTTTTTCTAAAGAAAATAACGGAGTAACTTTCAATATACCTCAAAGTTTATTTAAAGATTGTTCTGTACAAGTATTAAAGGCAGAAATATCTAAAGAACTATAGTTACTTCCAAATACTCATATAAAATAATGGCTGCTTAATATTTTTAAGCAGCCATTATTTTATATATCATTCGCCTAATTCTGGCTTAATGTTTAGACTTTTCAATTGAGGTATTTGAGATAAATCGAATGGAGTTTCTTGGTATAAGAAATAGTTAATCCAATTATTAAATAACAGATTTCCATGACCAGTCCAACGTGAAATGGGTTTCAAATCAGGATTATCATGCTTATAATAATGTTTCGGAATATTTATTGGTAAATTCTTTTCCAAATCCCTAATATACTCATTATGCAATGTGTAAAGAGAGTATTCCGAGTGTCCGGTTACATAAAATTCACGTCCACCACGACCAACAACAATGTAGATTCCAGCTTCATCAGATTCGGCTAATATCTTCAGATCGGGATGTTTTTCAATATCCTCCCTATGTATTTCTGTGTGACGGCTATGAGGAGCATAAAACTCATCGTCAAACCCCCTGAATAAAGGGAAACTTCTATCGTTTATGGTATGTTTAAATACACCGAATATTTTTTCGTCCATCAGATATTTAGGCACTCCATAAAAGTTATACAATGCAGCCTGTGCAGCCCAACATATATAAAAAGTAGATGTTACATGATTACGTGCCCAATTAAAGACAGCAGAAACTTCCGGCCAATAGTTAACCTCTTCAAATTCCATCAGTTCAACAGGAGCACCAGTTACTATAAGACCATCGTAATTACTTTGACTAACCTCACTAAATTCCTTATAAAACGTTTCCATATGCTCTATAGGTGTATTTTTAGATTGGTGAGTCGAGAGTTTTAGAAAATCAACCTCTATTTGCAATGGAGTATTCGACAACAAGCGAACCAAGTCTGTTTCTGCAGCTATTTTAATTGGCATCAGATTAAGTATAAGCACCTTTAAAGGACGTATATCTTGCTCTTTGGCTCTAAGCTGAGTCATGACAAATATATTCTCTTTCTTAAGAATTTCTATTGCAGGTAAATTATCGGGTAGTGTTACTGGCATATCCTATTCGGTCTTTTAGTCAATTGAAACAATAAAGATATAAAAAGGTATCAAATATAACTATACTTTTACATTCCATGCTGGTTTTAACTCCAGCACTTTACCATGAATCGGGCAATTAAGATCATGAGCACCTGCTAAATATCCTGTACTCATCAAGAACTCATTAACTATTTCACCACCGGTGAACTTAAACGTTTTTTTGAATATTTTCAACCATTCTTCCTTTGTTTTAGGATGATGCGAATCTATCCAGTTTTTAAAGGAGCCAAATTCATTCTGTAATTCTACAATAACTTTAGCATTATGTATTGCAGCATTAATCTTCAATTTGTTTCTTATGATTCCGGTATCATTAAGTAGCCGCTCTATATCCTTATCACTATAATTAGCTACGGTTTCTATATCAAAATAATTATATGCCTCTCTAAAATTATTCTGTTTTTTCAGAATTGTAAGCCAGCTTAATCCGGCTTGATTAATCTCGAGAACTAACCTTTCGAATAGCTCATTATCATCAACGATAGGAAAGCCATAATGATTATCGTGGTAATCTTTATTCGGATTATTATCTTCTTTTGACAGATTATTTACAAATTCGCAATAAGTCATATTCTGAGATTTATTGTATTGTGAATTATTTATATTACTAAATGTAGCCTTTTACATTACTTTCTTAATCTTACGTAATCAACTTTATGATCTTCACTCTTATGTAAAATCAGACTAGCTCTTTCTCGTGTAGGTAGTATATTTTTCCTCAGATTTTTTCGGTTTATTTCTCTCCAAATACTTTTGGCCATATTGATAGCATTGGCATCTGTAAGTTGGGTAAAACTGTAAAAATATGATTTTGGATCAGTAAATGCTCCGTTTCTGAATTTCATAAATCGAGATACATACCACTGTTCAAGCATATCTTCTTCGGCATCTACGTAAATCGAAAAATTCAGATAGTCAGACACGAAAACTCTGGGTTTGCTTTTAGGATAATCCATTCCGCTTTGCAAAACGTTTAACCCTTCTATTATCAAGATATCCGGTTGTTTAATTATCTCATATTCATCGGGGATAACATCATAGATAAGATGCGAGTATTTGGGTGCTTTGACTTCCGGTTTTCCAGACTTAACATCACTCACAAATTGAAGTAAGCGATGTATATCGTATGATTGGGGGAAACCTTTTTTCAACATCAAGCCTTTTTCCTCGAGAATCGCATTAGGATATAAAAAACCATCCGTAGTAATAAGTGCAACTTTTGAGTTTTCTTTCCAGCGGCTTATTAATGCTTCGAGCACACGGGCTGTAGTACTCTTCCCAACAGATACACTTCCTGCTACACCTATAATAAATGGAATTTTTAATGCTTTTTCATTCAAAAATTCCATCATGGCAGCTTGCCTGCTTTTTGTTGCATTTACATAATAACTCAACAATCGGGTCAAAGGCAGGTATATATCCTGAACTTCCTCCATCGATAGTTCTTCATTTATACCTTTTAATTCTTCCAGTTCTTCTTGGGTAAGAGTCATTGGTTCCGATTGTCTTAGAGCAGCCCACTTGTCGCGATTAAACAGCATATAAGGGCTCTGAGAAGAAATATCCATTTATTGTTGTTCAGGTTTCGATACTAATTTTACAAACTATCTATTGCTATATTTCTCAGGACTAATTAATAGTGCTTACCAAAGCAATAAAAAGGTCTAAGACCTTATTGCGGACAAAAGTACAAAATTTATTTACGAGACTAACAAAAAAGGAATAAAGGTCTTTCGATTTAGTGGAAAATAGAACTGAGTAGAAATAAAATGCTATAATAAGAATCCAATATTTAGTATCTTTGTCGTTTCATAAATACGAATCAATTGATAAACGCTCGAAAAATAGAATTACTTGCTCCTGCCAAGAACTTGGAATGTGGAATTGAGGCTATTAACCATGGTGCTGATGCTGTATACATCGGTGCACCTAAGTTTAGTGCACGTGCCAATGCAGGAAATACTTTAGAGGATATAGAGGCTTTAGCTAAGTATGCACATCAATTTAAAGCACGGGTTTATGTTGCTTTAAATACTATTATAAAAGATGATGAATTGGCTGAAACGGAAAAACTGATTTGGGAGTTATATAATGCTAAGGTGGATGCTTTGATTATACAGGATATGGGTATTATGATGCTCAACCTCCCTCCTATTCCATTGCATGCGAGTACTCAAAATGATAATAGAACTGCTGAAAAAGCAAAATTTCTGGAACAAGCTGGCTTTTCTCAGATTGTATTAGCCCGTGAATTGACAATGTCTGAAATTAAGGAAATTGCATCAGAAGTATCTACCCCTCTGGAAGCTTTTGTACATGGAGCCCTGTGCGTATGTTATAGTGGACAATGCTATTTAAGTGAGGCTATTTCAAATCGAAGTGCCAATAGAGGTTCGTGTGCTCAATTTTGTCGTCTGCCTTATACTCTTATTGATAATGAGGGAAAAAGTGTCGTACAAAAGAAGCATTTACTGTCTATGAAAGATCTGAACTTATCTGATCATCTTGAAGAAATGATAGATGCAGGAGTCAGCTCTCTTAAGATAGAAGGACGGTTAAAAGACTTGTCGTATGTGAAAAATGTAGTGACCTATTATAGACAGAAGTTAGATGAAGTATTAGCTCATCACAAAGAATATATACGAGCTTCTACCGGAAAAAGTACTTATACATTTACTCCTAATCTCGAAAAAAGTTTCAACAGAGGATATACCGAGTACTTTTTTAATGGTCGGACTCCCGATATGTGGTCTATAGATTCTCCAAAATCGATAGGTGAACCTATTGGTAAAATAAAAGAAGTATTTGATCGTTTTTTTGTACTATCAGGAACGAAACAGCTTAATAATGGGGATGGTCTTTGTTTTTTGAATGATGCAAAAGAATTACAAGGCTTACGAGTTAATAGGATCGAAGGAGAAAAGGTTTTTCCGGCTGAAAGTCATTTGTCTTTGAGAAAAGGTACTTTTGTTTATAGAAACTATGATCACGAATTTGAGAAAATTTTAAATAAAAAATCGGCTGACCGTAAAATTGATGCAAGCATAACTTTCTCAGAAATTAAAGATGGGTTTAAATTAAACATAGAAGATGAAGATGGTATTGAAGCTTTTTTAGAGATCAATTATAATAAAGAATTGGCTCAAAAAGATCAAACCGAAAATATAAAGAATAACCTGAGTAAAACAGGTAATACTATTTTCAGGGTAACTGATGTCAAAATAAGATTAACTGATAATTGGTTTATTCCTGCTTCTGTAATTTCGGAATGGAGACGAAGTTTAACAGATATGCTTTTAGAAAAACGTTTGGAAGAATATCCACAAGAAGAGGTTATTCATGTCCAAACATCTCATTCTTTCCCTATAAAAAATATTACTTATTTAGGCAATGTATCGAATGATAAGAGTAAACAGTTTTATATACAGCATCAATCTACAATAGAACAAGTTGCTTTCGAAAAGAAAGCTCAAAAAGGTGTACCATTGATGTTTACACGCCATTGTATTAAGCAATCAATGGGATGGTGTCCTAAAGAAACGTCTACTCGCCCCCCCTATCAAGAACCATTTTATTTATTATACAATGCAACCAAATTAAGGCTCGAATTTGATTGTAAGAAGTGCGAAATGAAAGTTTTCAATTATTAATCCTCTATTGTCATTCCCAAAACATTTGTCAGAATCTCCCTTGATCTTTTAGATAGTTTTTTCTTGCCTCCTCCCGCTAGATCTATTCCGGAAGGCACAACTAATCCATCAACTCGTCTTGTTGGATTTGCTAAAATCCAGTGTCCACCTTGGAATACAGGTTCAACATACCCATCCGGTTGCTTATTTATAGGGTCTTTTCCGCTATATGTAGTCACACTAGGACTAATCTGATATTTTGTTTCAAATTCAGCACCTCCTGAACCTGATTTGTATTTTTTGTAAAACTCAAGAAGATTGTCTTCCTGTACAGCTTTGGAGTTTAAAGGAGATTTCTCCATAGTGGAACCGGGAGTCGAAAGTGTTGGTTTTATCTGTTTCAACAGATCTTTCTTTATATCATCTTTGATGGAAGATTTAAGATTTTGTGATTGTACCGATATTGATATAACTACAAAAACAAAACTTGTAACATATTTCTGACGGAGATCCATTCCCTTGATTTTCTATTTGTGCAAAACTACTAAAAGAGAATGTTGCTTTATATACAAAAACGTTAAGGTTACATAAGCTTTACATCTATAAATATTAATTAAGTTCATGAAGATTTTATTCTTCTTGAACTTGTATTCCGTAAAGGTTTTGCAATATTTCCTTCGACTTTTTAGATAGCTTCTTTTTCTCCCATCCGCTAAAATTAAATCCACCAACAGTAGCATTTATCATAACACCTTGCATACGTTCTTTTTGAGATAGTTTGTCAAGCTGACGATCGGAGTCTTTTACGGGAATAAGATATGCTTTCCCTCCGTTAAGAACGGTCTTTGTAGACGTACAACTGTCGTTTTCAAGAAAGTTAAAGCCTTTCAGTGTTAATTCCAGAGCCTTTGTATCGTATTTATCATCAAACTTTTCACCTCCGATTTATATTTTTTACTAACTCCTAGTAGGTCTTCATTACTTATAGCTTTAGAAGATGATTTATCTTGTTCTAAAAGGAGCTTTGATTTTGTCTGAGGCGGTTTAATATCTTCTAAAAGGAATCGTTTTCGGTCATCGTTTATTGATAACGACTGAGCTTGAATCGATATAGTTATAATACAGAATGTAATCGTTGTATAAGAATAAGGTTTGAGAGATATCATCACAGTGTAATTAGATATTTCCACAAAACTATTTAATTGTATAGTTGTATTTTATGCAAAAAAGTTAAGTTTACATAAGCTTGACATCTATAAGTGTTAATTAAAAAAAGCAACTGTGACACAAGCATATATAACAGTTGCTCTTACTAAGGTTTTATATTGATTGATTTATTCAATAAGCCACTTTAGGTTAAACTGATAATGTATCCCACTACTTATCAGATGTATCATATTATCAGGAGACTGTGTCGCAGCAAGATAGCCACGAGGCTCAGCATGAGTTTTGTCCATAAAAAAATGTCCGGTCCATGCTTGCCCATATAATAATCGTTCTTTTCCGTCTGTAATTAGTTTCTTTACAGGCCATGTTTTACCTTCATCCCAAGATAATGCAGCATAAGCCCCGTATCCGATAAACTCTTTACCTTCAGAATCAATAAATGTCATGCCTTCTTCGCCATTGTTTTTTAAACGATATGGATGATGGGTAAAAGATATCACGATTAGTGGACCTTCATTTAGCCTCATTAATACCAAACGCTGTCCTCCATCTATTGGAGGTAATTCTGATGCGGTGTATTGCCAAGTTTGCCCCATATTGGTTGAAATACTCATAGGCATACGAAGCAATCCTTCTTTGTTTTTGATAGCATCACCACGTCCTAGAGCCATAAGATCACCATTTTTCAACTCTACTATTCCGGCATGTATACCTGCAATATTACTGCCTGTTCCACCTTCTGTAAAATTATTCGGGATACCACTATTCGGATCACACCATGTTTTACCACCGTCTTTACTTATATGAATTGCCGTACCTCCCTCACCCTCAGGAGTTGCATCGGCAGCCTGTATCAGCCATCCTTTAGAAGTCCGGATAGTGCCTGATATAACCTGATTACGTTTGCCATGTTCAGAAGCTATTATTTGTGGTTTGCCCCAAGTTGCCCCATTATCAGTACTGATTCGTTGAACTATTGCCAGATTCTGCCAATCTCCGGCAGCTTCTACCCCATTGAAGTACATCAGGGTATCACCTCCTTTATTAAATAAGGCTGACCCTGTCATATTACGATCGGGTACTTTAAAAAAACGCGAGGCAGCTTCCCATTCGCTTTGTCCTTTTCGTAATCTGCTTCCAATAATTTCTATTCCCCGTCCGTTTTCTTGTTCTGCTGTAAACCAGACAGCTAATAAGTCACCATTATTACACCATGTTATAGTCGGACAATGGTTATGTGAATAAAATGGAGTGCCTGATTTGCAATCGGGAGCAACAACGTATCTTACTGGTTCTTTGAATATAGCCTTTGTCTCTTTTGTCCAAATATGTTGACTCTGATTTACATTCAACATATTGATTGGTATTGAAATCTGATCGACATAATCGTTACTACTAGGATATTCGGCCTGCACGATTCTAAACCCTGTAAGCCAATGCTTATCTTCGGGAATCATTGCCATGCGATTTGCCGATCGAAGGTATTCGGTGGGTGTGCCGTGGCTTCCACCACGGGTAACTCTAAATAAACCATCTTTTCCGCCCAATGGATCAGTTTGATTGTCGTTTTTACTATATGGTGCATACCAGTCTAAACACCATTCCTCGACATTTCCATGCATATCATACAGACCTAAATTATTGGGTTTGGTTTGGCCTACTTGTAAGGAAACAGCCACGGGGTCACGATATAATTTTTGGTTTTTAAGGAAAGAGTCCGGCAAATAATCACCTGTATAAAAGAGAGAATAAGTACCCGCACGACACGCATATTCCCATTCTGCTTCTGTTGGTAAGCGGTATGTTTTACCCTCTTTCTCGGATAGCCATTTACAGAATTCTACTGCCTCATGATAATTGACATATATAACAGCATCATCGTCACTTTCAGATAATCCATATCGTCCCCTGTATTTAGAATGGGAAGGATCAAATTGCTCGAATTGAACATTTGTCACCTCAGTTACTCCCATTTTAAAAGGCTTACTGATAATTACTTTGTGCATAGGTGCTTCATCATAGTTTTCACCTTTACCTTCGGACCCCATCCAAAAATAACCCGCAGGAATCTGAATCAGGTCTATTCCTACACTATTCTTTTCGGTTTGTGCATAAATTCCGACATGTAAAGAAACAGCTATAAATAATAAGATGATTTTATTCATAAATATGAAAAAGTATTAGGCTTATTTCTCAGTTTGAGAGTTTCTTTTTAAGAATAAAGACTCATACCTGCAATTGAGATATGAGTCTTTAAATTTATCAATAATAAATTATAATAAGTAAAAGAAAATATTTAATAATACATTTTAAAAGCATAATAACCCGATCGCGGTTTTGCTTACTAAAGCAATAAACAGTTCTGTGGACTTATTTTATTTATCGGCTATTGGTTTTAATAAATATCTGATTTCTTTAGCTCCGGTTAGCTCATCATGACTAATTCTAAAGCTATTATGCTCTTTTCCATCAATTCGAAGACTACCGATATAATTTGCATTAGCTGCATCCATTGGTTTTACAGACTCTATAACTACTTTATCAGACTTATAATAGTCGGGATTCAATTTGATAGTTATTTTGTCAAATGTCGGTGTTACCAAAGTATAATCAGGTCGTCCCGGACATTCAGGGTAAAAGCCCATCATATTGAACACAGCCCATGTTGATAATGTTCCTGTATCATCATTTCCGGGTAATCCTCCGGGTGAATTGGTGAAGTGATCGTTTAACAGTTGTTTTACCAATTTCTGAGTTCTCCACTCTTCTCCTTTAAAATTACTAAAAAAATGAGGGTAATTTATATCAGGTTCATTAGTAACATCGAAATATCCTTTGTCAAATACCGCCTGTAATTTATTGACAAATGCTTTATCTCCTCCCATTATCTTTGCTAATCCGGGTATATCATGAGGCACAGCAAATGTATAATTCCAAGAGGATCCCTCATGAAATCCGGGATTTGGTTCGAAATTCATTCCCTGAGTAGGATTAAACGGCGTTAAGAATGTTCCATCGGGTAATATCGGACGGAATGCTCCCGTTTCTTTATCGTAATAATGTTTATACCCCAACGATCTTTTATAAAATAGTTTAGCATCCTCTTTTTTACCTAAAGCTTCAGCAAAGCGAGCTAAGTTCCAGTCTGCAATGTAGTATTCCAAAGCATGAGATACCGAGTTATCAAACTCGCCACGCAAAGGAACAAAACCAAGCTTCATATAATCGTCATTATCAGGACGCATCAAATTTTCTTTACTTGGTAAGGTTGCCGATTTATACATTGCCTCATAAGCTGTATTCACGTCAAAGTCTTTCAATCCTTTAAACCAAGCATCTACAATAACAGGAATCGAAGGGTCACCCTCCATTGTATAAGTCTCACGTCCGTACAACTCCCATTTAGGTAACCATCCATGCTCTTTGTACATATCTATCATTGTACGCATCATTTGAATCTGACGCTCCGGATATACCAGTGTCATCAATTGGTGTACATTGCGGTATGTATCCCAAAGAGAGAATACTGTATAACGGTTCTCATTGGTCGTTTTAATTTCAGAACTTTCCATAGCCGGATATTGTCCGTTTACGTCTTGCAGAATATTCGGATGTACCAGTGCATGATAAAGCCCTGTATAAAATACTGTTTTTTGATCATCAGTTCCACCCTCTACTAATATTCGGGAAAGGTCATCATTCCAGCTTTTACGAGCAGCCTTATGTACTGCTTCGAAGTCTGCTTGAGGTTGCTCTGTTTCCAAATTTAACCGTGCATTTTCGATACTGACAAAAGAAACACCCATTTGAACTTCGATAGTTTCACCTTCTTTTGCATCGAAAGTAAAATAGGCACCTATATCGTCTCCGGCGATTTCTTTATCGTATCTTGTATATAATTTATATTTGCCGGCATCAGAATTCCACTCGCGCTCCCATTCTTCACCGGGACGCTGCAATTTCCAATATCCAGTATTTTCAGGCGTTTTATTAACCCTCATAACAAAATAGATTGGAAATACTGCTTGCGAAGCTGTATAGCAGAATGTACCTAAAAGCTTAGTTCCTTCTATTTCTGTAGGGCTTACCCTGCGAATCATTGCTCCCGACTCGTTAGTAAGTCCTTCACCCAGATTCAATAATATATTAGCTTGTCCTTTAGGAAACGTAAAACGTGCAATTCCAACACGTGGGGTTGCACTTACCTCTGTTTTGATATTATATTTTGTCAGTAAATTCGAGTAATATCCGGGCGATGCAGTTTCGTTTTTATATTCACTTCCGTATTTACGATAATCAACAATTAACTCGCCAGATGTTGGCATTAATAAAAGGCTACTCATATCGGGACACCCCACTCCACTGAGGTTTACATGGGCATATCCTGTAAAATATTTGTTATCGAAACTATAAGGTGTAGACCACCAGCCCGTATCCTTATCTCTTTTATTCAGGTCTGACCCCATTACATTAAAAGGGGTCACCGACATAAAACTTTGAGGACACATGGCACCCGGGTTTGTTGTTCCGTAATTAGTTGTACCGATGAACGGGTTGACATAATCAACCGGTTCTTTTTGAGCAGCAACTGCACTAAAACAACCTAAAAATAAATAAAGGAACGTTTTTCTCATGATATAATTTAGTAATTGAAAGTATTTTAATTATAAATTCACTCACAAATTGTGTGTTTGTAAAAACAAAAAGGGTGAAACTTTAAGAGTATATATTTTCTAATACACAGACTATTTCCTGAAGATATTTAGCATCTACTTCCGAAAAGTTAGCTTCTATCTCACTGTCAACATCAAGTACAGCCACAACTTTACTGTGTTTCCGTATCGGGATTACGATTTCCGAACGTGATTCACTATCACAGGCAATATGTCCGGCAAAAGTATTAACATCTGCAACTGTTATCGTGCGATTCTCTTTCCATGCTGTTCCGCATACTCCTTTGCCATAATTTATGCGGGTGCAAGCTATCCGTCCCTGAAAAGGACCTAATACCAATTGCTCTCCTTTAACTATGTAAAAACCCACCCAGAGAAAACTAAAAGCTTCTTTTAAAACAGCCGATATATTAGCCAAATTGGCAATAGTATCGGACTCCCCTTCGAGTAATGCTTTTATTTGAGGTAAGATATTTTGATATTGCTCCTCTCTGGAACCACCTTTTAATACATCTATTTTTTCAGCCATGCTATAAAGATATTGCTTTTTATAAAATTTCTAAAGTCTCAAAGTCTATTTTAAATAAGAAAATTAAAGCATCCCCAACTGCTCAAACATACTTTGATATATTTCGGCTTTTCCTGCTAACGATTTTGGATAGGCTCTTGATGATGACGGCATACGATATAAACGCATGGGTCTTCCTTGAAATTCGAAAGGGGAAAAGTCTCCGATTTTAGGTTCGGTAGTCTGAACAAAAGAGATTAATGTATCGGTAGCTTTTTGTCCGGTCGTAACAATAGCCCTGCATGTTGATACTTGATGCAAAATAGCACCTAAATCGGTTGCTTCTACTACTTCCAGAAAATTATCCGATGCATTATCTTTGTGTCTTATGACTGCTCTTGCTGTATCTCCTATACCTATTTTTTTATAGGAGAGAAACTCTCTTATACTTTCTTCATTAAAGGCTTTTCTGTCAGCAAGTAAAAAATGATCTTTATTCTGAAAAAAAATCAATCCGAATATTCTCCACATGTCATTCTGGAAATTGGGATAGAAGAAGTTCATCGACCAGCGCTCTTGTTTAGGCGGAAAGCTTCCCAACATGATTAACTGAGTATCAGTTGGCAAGAAAAAAGGTAAAGGGTGATATTCTATATCTTTCATGATTCTGTTGAGTATTGATCCCTGTCTTATCACAACGAAGATAATAAAAATATTTTCTATCTGTTTTTATACCTCTTCACCTTATAAAACATCAATTATTGCAAATAATATGTCTTTTTATTTGCAATTAAAGAAATATGTTATATTTTTGCTCTTACTAAATAAAAATTCAAATCGAAATGAAATTGTTCACTAACATTCTTAGCTCTATTATTCTGCTCTGGGAAAATCTTAGAGTGAGTAGTGCTGCGTAGTGGTTGAATAATTAAAACAAATATAGCAATAGCCTTTCTCACTTTCAGAGGAAGGCTATTTTTATTAAATAGATCAGCGTTTGCTAACAATAGAAACATACTTTAGACAAATTTTATATGGACAAATTATTTATTTTTGACACGACATTAAGAGATGGAGAGCAGGTTCCCGGTTGCCAGTTGAATACTATTGAAAAAATAGAAGTAGCCAAATCTCTCGAAGCTCTCGGTGTTGATGTTATAGAAGCTGGTTTTCCCGTATCAAGTCCCGGAGACTTCAATTCAGTAGTGGAAATTTCTAAAGCCGTTACATGGCCTACTATCTGTGCACTCACACGTGCCGTTGAAAAAGATATAGAAGTTGCTGCCGAAGCTCTCAAGTATGCTAAGAAAAAACGTATACATACAGGAATAGGAACTTCTGATTTCCATATAAAACATAAATTTAACTCTACACAAGACGAAATTGTAGAACGTGCCATTGCTGCCGTGAAATATGCCAAACGCTTTGTAGAAGATGTTGAATTTTATGCAGAAGATGCAGGCAGAACCGATAATGCTTATTTGGCAAGAGTGGTACAAGCAGTTATCAATGCAGGAGCCACGGTAGTAAATATTCCCGATACAACCGGCTATTGTTTACCAACAGAATATGGTGCGAAAATTAAATACCTGATCGATCATGTAGACATGAAAAATGCTATCCTTTCGACACATTGTCACCAAGATCTAGGAATGGCAACAGCCAACTCTATAATGGGAGTCTTGAATGGTGCACGTCAGGTTGAAGTTACGATTAATGGAATTGGCGAACGTGCGGGAAACACTTCATTGGAAGAAGTTGTTATGGCTATAAAGAGTCATAAAGAATTGGATATTGAGATGAATATCAATACACAAAAGATATATCCTATGAGCCGTATGATATCCAGTTTGATGAATATGCCTGTACAACCCAATAAAGCAATTGTAGGAAGAAATGCTTTTGCACATTCATCTGGAATACATCAGGACGGAGTACTTAAAAATATGTCGACTTATGAAATTATTGACCCCAAAGATGTTGGTATAGACGATAACGCAATCGTACTTACTGCTCGTAGTGGACGTGCTGCGTTAAAAAACAGATTAAGTATTTTAGGAATTGAAGTTAATGATAGTGAATTAGCCGAAATATATCAGCGTTTTTTAGAACTTGCAGACCGAAAAAAAGATATTACGGATGAAGATATTCTGATTCTTGCCGGAAAAGAAACAGATAAAATGCATCGCATTAAGTTAGACTATCTGCAAGTAACATCCGGAATAGGTATTCGCAGTATAGCGAACGTTGGAATTGATATTGCTGGCGAAAAATTCGAAGCATCTGCTTCCGGTAACGGCCCTGTTGATGCTGCACTTAAAGCAGTAAAGCAAATCATTCGCAGAGAAACAATTATACAAGAATTTTTAATTCAAGCCATAAATAAAGGAAGCGATGATGTAGGTAAAGTACATATGCAAGTAGAGCATGAAGGACAGAACTATTACGGTTTTTCAGCAAATACCGATATTGTAGCAGCATCAGTTGAAGCATTTATCAATGCAATTAATAAATTTGTAAAATAAACCAATCGCTAATTAGTGGAAACTAAAAAATACGAATACATAGATAGTTTACGAGGAATTGCCGTATTAATGGTTTTGATGGTGCATGTTGCAAATTTTTTTAAAGTTTCAACAACCGAGTTCTTTCCTCAATTACTATTTGGAATTCTATACAATGGAAGAATTGGTGTTCAATTGTTTTTTATTATCAGTTCTTTTACGCTTATGTTTTCTTTTGAGAGAAGGGTCGGTGAAAAAAATGGAACATCGAATTTTTATATCCGGCGTTTTTTCAGAATAGCCCCCATGTATTATTTGGCTATATTAGTTATAACAGCTTATTATATCCATTTAGATGGTCGAAATTGGGATATTCTAACTACGCCATGGTATCTAAGCAATTTTTTATTCCTAAATACACTTAATCCTTATTGGATCAAAACAATAGTACCCGGAGGATGGTCTATTTCAGTAGAGTTTTTATTCTACATTATATTTCCATTTATAGCATCACGGATAAAGAATATAAATTCGTCAGCAATTGCCATGTTTACCAGCCTGATAATTGCAACACTGTTTATGTATATCGTTAAGGATCAATTTGTATTTTTCCAATTAGATTTTCATCAGATAAGCTTTTATTACCAATTACCTGTATTCTTTATCGGAATATTTGCTTATTGGTTAACTAAAGAAAGTTATACAAAGATAAATAACAAGACATGGTTACTACTCATAATAGCATTGTTTCTATTTACTTATATGGGAGTACCCTATTATTTATTTTACACAATCATATTTTGTATCGCTATTTTCGTATTGCAAAAGAAACCATACAAAATACTTTGTAATAAATGGTTGTCTAAAGTCGGTCAAGTAAGTTTTAGTATGTATATTGTACATTTCTTTCTTATTATAATGATGAATAGCTTTGGAATAGGGCGTATTATACCAGTTACTAATTTATCCACGTCAATAATAAACTATATCCTTTTATATATTGTAGTTTCCGTTTTAACTTATACAATTTCTTATTTCTCATATAAATTTATAGAAGTTCCCGGACAAAATCTAGGAAAAAAACTAATCAAAAAAAGATCAACAAATAATATTTCAGCATGAAAACATTATTCGACAAAATTTGGGATGCTCATACAGTATCAACAGTAGAAGACGGCCCCACTCAATTGTATATTGACAGACATTTCTGCCATGAAGTAACAAGTCCTCAAGCGTTTAATGGCCTACGTAGTAGAGGGCTTAAAGTACTCCGCCCTGAAAAAACAACTTTAACGGCAGACCACAATACGCCTACAATTAATCAAGACCAACCAGTTAAAGATCCGATTTCAAGAAATCAGTTGGATACATTGTCTAAAAATGCCGCTGAATTTGGATTGACATTGTATGCTTTGGGAAATAAAAAAAATGGTGTTGTTCATATCATTGGACCGGAAAACGGTTATACACAACCGGGGATGACTATCGTTTGTGGAGACAGTCACACGTCTACGCACGGAGCTTTTGGGTCGATTGCCTTTGGTATCGGCACTTCTGAAGTTGAAATGGTACTTGCTACTCAGTGTATATTACAGAGTCGCCCTAAAACAATGCGCATCACGTTTAATGGAAAATTAAATAAGGACGTTACAGCTAAAGATTTGGCTCTATATATGATATCAAAGCTTACCACAGGTGGAGCTACAGGATATTTTGTCGAATATGCAGGAGAAGCCATTCGCAATATGTCGATGGAAGAAAGAATGACTCTTTGTAATCTAAGTATAGAAATGGGTGCTCGCGGAGGATTGATTGCTCCTGATGAAACAACATTTAACTATGTGAAAGGTCGTGAATTTGCACCTAAAGGAGAAGCTTGGGATAAAGCTTTAGCCTATTGGAAAACATTGAAAACGGATGATGGTGCAAAATTCGATAAAGAATTAGTATACGATGCGGCTGATATACAACCAATGATTACTTACGGAACTAATCCGGGTATGGGGATGGCTGTAAATGGCACTATTCCGACATTAGATGAAATAGACGAAGCAGGTCGTATTTCTTTCCAAAAATCAATGGATTATATGGGTTTCAAACCGGGTGAGAAATTAGAAGGAAAACCAATTGACTACGTATTTTTAGGTAGCTGTACCAATGGTCGTATCGAAGATTTCCGTGCGTTCACTAATTTTATTAAAGGAAAGAAAAAAGCTGACAATGTTATAGCTTGGCTCGTTCCCGGAAGTTGGATGGTTGAACAACAAATACGTGAAGAGGGTTTATATGATATTCTTATTGAAGCAGGTTTTGCTTTGCGTCAACCCGGATGCTCGGCTTGTTTAGCAATGAATGATGACAAAGTTCCAGCAGGTAAATATGCAATTTCAACATCAAACCGTAACTTCGAAGGTCGTCAAGGTCCCGGAGCACGTACTATTTTGGCTGGTCCTTTAGTTGCGGCAGCAGCAGCAATTACAGGGAAGATAACAGACCCAAGAACATTTTAAGGTTATAAAGACCTATTTTGCGTTACTTAATTTTCTAATAAAAGTAAAATATAAAATGGAAAAGTTTCAAACATTGACATCAACATATGTTCCACTACCCATTGAGAATGTGGACACAGATCAGATTATACCTGCCCGTTTCTTAAAAGCAACAACAAAAGAAGGCTTTGGAGACAATTTATTTGCTGACTGGCGTTATGACAAAGAAGGCAAACCTAAAGCTGACTTTGTTTTGAATAACCCAACATACAGTGGTGAAATTTTGGTTGCAGGAAAAAACTTCGGAAGTGGCTCTAGTCGTGAGCATGCTGCATGGGCTATTGTGGGATATGGATTTAAAGCTGTTGTATCTAGCTTTTTTGCTGATATTTTTAAAAATAATTCATTGAATAACGGTTTACTACCTGTAATTGTCAGCTCTGAATTTTTAGCAGAAATATTTAACTGTGTAAACAAAGACCCAAAAGCAACTCTGACAATCAATCTGGAAAAACAGACGATAACCAATAATGCTACAGGAAAATCAGAATCTTTTGAAATAAACCCTTATAAAAAAGAGTGTTTACTTAAAGGTTTAGATGATATTGATTATCTGCTATCAAAAAAAGCCCTTATAGAAGAATACGAAAAAGATCAGACATTATAAATCAGATTAATTTGATATGTACCTGTTTTAAATTAAACAGGTACATTGATTCTTTTTTGCAGAATACTTAACTTACGCCTATGTTAGAAATAATGGATACTACCTTGCGTGATGGGGAACAAACTTCAGGAGTTTCGTTTTCCTCGCAAGAGAAATTAAGTATTGCCCACCTGTTATTGGTTGATCTCGGAGTCAACCGCATTGAAATTGCATCAGCCCGTGTATCGGATGGTGAATTTAAAACAGTAAAGAAAATTACGGATTGGGCTAGAGGTGCCGGATATATCGATCAGATCGAAATTTTAGGTTTTATTGACAAAGGAGCTTCTCTACAATGGATTAAAGACGTTGGATGTAACACAGTAAACCTTTTAACTAAAGGTTCTTATAAACATGTCACTGAGCAATTACGCAAAACACCCCAAGAACATCTGGATGATATAAAAGCCGAAGTGTATTTAGCACAGGAGATGGGGTTAAATGTAAATATCTACCTTGAAGATTGGTCTAATGGTATTCTTAATTCGGAAGATTACGTATATTTTATGGTTGATAATCTAAAAGATATGCCAATCAAACGTTTTATGCTTCCTGATACTTTGGGTATACTCAATCCGCATACCACTTGGAGGGCATGTCGAAGAATGACTAAACGATATCCGAAACTACATTTTGACTTTCATGCACATAATGATTACGATTTAGCTGTTGCCAATGTTATGGTAGCTGTGGAAGTTGGTGTACATGGTGTACATGTCACGATGAATGGTTTAGGCGAGCGTGCCGGAAATGCAAGTTTATCGAGTGTTATTGCTGTTTTACATGACCACTTGAATATTGAAACGACCATCAAGGAAGAGAAGTTAAATCGTGTGAGTAGAGTTGTAGAAACTTACTCGGGTTTAACAATATCTGCAAACCAACCAATTGTTGGAGAAAATGTTTTTACTCAATGTGCAGGTATACATGCCGATGGAGACAATAAAAATAATCTGTATTACAACGACTTGTATCCTGAGCGATTTGGTAGAGTTAGAGAGTATGCCTTAGGGAAATTATCAGGTAAAGCCAATATACGAAAAAACATTGAAGCCTTAGGTATAGAGCTTGACGAAGCTGATATGACCAAAGTAACCAATCGGGTAATAGAATTGGGTGACAAGAAAGAAGTTATCACTCAGGAAGACCTTCCATATATAATCTCAGATGTTCTAAGAAACAGCGAAAAAGACAAACAAGTAAAAATAATAGCTTTTGCCTTTATTTTATCTAAAGGTGTACGTCCTTCCGCATCCGTCCGAATTGAAGTAAATGGCAAAGAGTATGAAGAGACTGCACCGGGTGACGGACAGTATCATGCATTCTCTAAGGCTCTGTGGAAAATATATACAAAATTAGATAAACCCAAACCCGACCTTGTAAACTATTCGGTAATCATTCCTCCGGGAGGACGCACGGATGCTTTGGTACAAACCGTCATATCGTGGAGATTTAATGGAAAAGTATTTAAAACAAGAGGACTAGATGCAGACCAAACGGAAGCAGCTGTAAAAGCCACAGAAAAAATGCTGAACATTATTGAAGATATGTAAGGTCAGAAATCTTTTATTACTATATACAAAAAACAGGAAAATATAATAGAAAACATATATTTCAAAAACAATTAGGATATGAAATTAAATATTGCAGTACTACCCGGTGATGGTATTGGTCCTGAAATTATAGGACAGGCTCTTAGAGTTACAGAAGCTGTTTGTGAAAAATTTGGTCACGAACTATCGTATGAATATGGTATTGTAGGAGCATGTGCCATTGACGAGGTAGGAAGCCCCTACCCTGATGCAACACACGAACTTTGCATGGAATCTGATGCTGTATTATTTGGTGCTATCGGAGATCCTAAGTATGATAATAATCCATCAGCAAAGGTTAGACCAGAGCAAGGTTTATTAAAAATGCGCAAAGATCTGGGTTTATATGCTAATCTTCGTCCTATCAATACATTTCCCTCATTAATTCATAAATCGCCTCTTCGTGCGGATCTGGTAGAAGGTGCTGATTTTATGTGTGTACGTGAATTAACAGGTGGTCTTTATTTTGGACGCCCACAAGGAAGAAGCGAGGATGGAAATACAGCGTACGACACTTGCGTGTATACTCGTGAAGAAGTAGAACGCATCCTTCATTTATCTTACAAATATGCACGACAACGTCGTAAAAAGGTGACAGTTGTAGATAAAGCCAATGTTCTTTGTACTTCTCGTTTATGGAGAGAAGTCGCTCAGGAAATCGAAAAACAATATCCTGATGTTGAAACAGAATATATGTTTGTTGATAATGCTGCTATGCAGATTATTCAATGGCCAAAACGTTTTGATGTATTAGTTACAGAAAACTTATTCGGAGACATTCTAACTGACGAATCTTCGGTAATTACAGGATCATTAGGTATGTTGCCATCGGCATCTATTGGCATTCACACATCGGTATTCGAACCTATTCACGGATCTTATCCTCAGGCAGCAGGCAAGAACATTGCGAATCCTGTGGCTACCATATTATCGGCAGCGATGATGTTCGAGTATGCTTTTGATTTACAAAAAGAAGGAAAAATCATTCGTGATGCCGTAAATGCGTCTCTAGAAGAAGGCATTGTAACGGAAGATATTGCTTCTGGAAGTAAAGCTTATTCTACATCTGAAGTTGGAGATTGGATTGTTGATTTTGTAAAAAGATAATCCTTTAAATAAAAAGGTATAAAACTTAAAAAGTGAGTGATTTTTTGTCACTCACTTTTTTATTTCTATATTTTGGTTCAAATACCAAATTCTGGTCAAACAAATATATTTTTCATATGAGAAATCATCATATCTTATTTATTATATTAGGGTTATGCTGTATATTTCTTTTAAGTTGCAAAACAACGAAAGAAAAACAAAACCCTAAAGTGAAAACAGAAAGAATATCCAAAAAGAAAGGCGAAGATTTTGACAGCTTTTACTCAAAATTTATCTCTGATGCCAAATTTCAAAAATCAAGGGTAACTTTTCCTCTAAAGTGTGATATCTCAGAACCTGACAGAAATCTGAAGATTATAGAAGCAAATGATTGGATTCCGATGAAAGTACCCATTAGCCAAGTGGATCAAAGTATATATAAAGTAAAGATAACCAAGACATCGACTTCGGTTACTCATAGAATATACATAGAGAATTCAGATACAGATATACTGCTAAAATACAAGTTGATAAAAGGGAAATGGTATCTTACGTACTATAAAAGTATCTTTTTATAATCAAATATACACAATCTTCATTCTATTAGAGGTATACAAATACAAAACTATATAAAAAATCATACCTTTGTATCAGAATAAAAAATATATGAAAGAAAAACCTAAGAATACATTGTTATCAGAAATAAAAGTAACCGAGAATGCCGAGTTACTGAATTTCTTAGTGGAAAAAAATGTAAGAAAAAGCAGAAATGCGACTAAGTCTCTATTGGTTCACAAACAAATCAAAGTAAACAACAAGGTCGTATCACAACATAATCATGAACTAAAGCCGGGAGACATAGTCTCAATTCATAAGCAAGACCACAAGCTTGAACAAAAAAAGCTGAAAGGACTCACTATAATATATGAAGATAAAGATCTGGTAGTAGTAGATAAAGAATCAGGATTATTATCCGTTTCAACAGGGAAAGAGTTATTAAAGGAAACAGCATATAATATTATTAATGAATATGTCAAAGGTAAAAATGCGAAGGAAAAAGCCTATGTATTATTTCGCCTTGATAGAGAAACATCCGGTTTGATGATATTTGCAAAAAATCCCGAAATACAGGAAGAATTACAACACGAATGGATATTAAATCCTCCAAGACGTTCTTATCTGGGTGTAATCGAAGGACCTCTTGTTCCAGCCAGCGGAAAGATAACTTCGTGGTTGACGGAAAATAAAAACTTCGTAGTATTTGCATCTAAAACTGACAATGGAGGTTTGGAGGCTATTACCGAATACGAAACAATCAAATCAAACAGTAGATATTCGGTTATCAGACTTACTCCTACTACTTCCCGTAAAAATCAGTTGCGAGTTCAATTGCAATTTATAGGTCATCCTATTGTTGGTGATAAAAAATACGGCTCGAAAATAAGCCCGTTACGTCGGATAGCTTTACATGCCGATGAGTTAGAGTTTACGCATCCCAAAACAAAAGAAAAAATACAATTATCATCACCGCTGCCTAAAAAAATGCAAGTAATGGTCGATGCTATTCAACCTAAAAAGAAAGAAGTTTCGGAGGAGTAAGAGTAAATGGATACATTCAAAACAGTGAAAGAAATTTCCAAAGGATTATTTACTGAGAAAAAAAGTAAATTTATATCCTTTGCGATACCTGTTCAAACTGTAGAAGATGTAAAAATCGAAGTTGAAAAATACCGAAAGGAATATTATGATGCCCGACATGTTTGTTGGGCATACATGCTTGGTTCAGGAAGAGATGAATTTAGATCAAACGATGATGGAGAACCTTCGGGAACAGCAGGTAAACCTATATTGGGACAAATAAACTCAAATGAATTAACTGATATTCTCATTGTTGTAATTCGTTACTTTGGAGGTGTAAAATTGGGTACCAGCGGATTAATTGTTGCCTATAAAGAGGCTGCTATTGAAGCTATAGCCAATGCCGAAATTATAGAAAAAACTGTAGATTTGGATGTCAGTTTTCAGTTCGAATATCCTTTTATGAATGATGTAATGAAAATTGTAAAGGACTTAGAACCTACAATTTTAAATCAGCAATACGATACAGATTGCGTAATGTCATTAAGAATACGTAAGGGTTTGTACGATCAGCTTATGTCCAGATTAGGGAAAGTGGAAAGTTTACGTTTTCCTCAAACAAATTAATAAACTTAATAAATACTCTTAGTCATGAAAATAACAATTATAGGCGGTGGTAATATGGGAGGAGCTATTGCTTCAGGGATATCATCTGGTACAATATTTACCCCACAAAATATTACAGTTATAGATCGGAATCAAAAAAATATCGATGCTCTTGTAAAGAAGACTAATATTAATGGAGTAATTAATGATTATTCATCATTATCTGAGGCTGATATAATAGTTTTAGCTATTAAACCTTGGATGATTGAAGAGGTATTAAATAAATATACAAAATCGTTTAACTCTAAACAAATTATTATATCTATTGCAGCCGGGATTTCATTAAACCAACTTTCGGAATGGATTATACCTGATTCTGCGATATATAGGGTGATGCCTAATACCGCTATTGCGATAAAAGAAAGTATGAGTTTTTTAGCGTCTCATAATTCGACAAAAGAACAAGATGAATTAATCCTAAGAATATTTAATGAACTGGGTAAAGCTGAATTAATTGATGAAAAACTATTTGCTGCTGCAACTTCTCTTGCATCTTGTGGAATAGCCTTCGCTTTTAGATATATACGTGCTGCAATGGAAGGTGGAATCGAGATGGGATTTAAAGCCGATCAAGCAAAAGAAATAGTAATTCAAACTCTAAGAGGTGCAGCAAACTTATTGGAAGCTAATAACAGTCACCCCGAAGTTGAAATAGATAAAGTTACGACTCCTGGAGGTATAACGATTAAAGGATTAAATGAAATGGAGAACGCAGGATTTACAACTGCTGTTATCAAAGGGTTAAAAGCCAGCTATGTCAAATAATAGATTACCGTCTAAATCTCAATTATATTATTTTAATCCCGGTCATGAAGGTGCAATACTAAGTTCATCCCCTTATTATACACCACCTTCAAATATCGTAAATTTACAAAATGACTTAGCATACTTACCTGCCTGGTATGCTAAGCCAACTGATTTTGTATTGTTACAATCTGAATTGCCACTTAAGTTTAAGAAATTCTTATCCGAGAATTTACGGCCTATTGCAAACGGATTTACAGAAAATAACTTGAATAGGTCTTTAAAAGAAGTCCATTTATGGGGTATCTCTCCACAATCTATTAACTATTTTGAGAAACTGGGTGATAAATATCATCTAAAATTTAAATTACCTGAATGGAAAGATGAATTAAAAGAACTCTCAAGTAGAGAAACAGCCAAAGACTGCCTAATTGATTTGTGTAATACAGTTTCAGCTATTTCATCAGATCTCATTCCCTGCTTTTACACAACCATGAATGAGATCGAAAATATCGTTCAGAAAAAGCAATATCAACTTTTAGCAAAAGCACCATACTCATCTTCAGGTAGAGGCTTATTATGGTTACCTATAGGTAGCTTAACTCAAACTGAACGTCAAATATTACAAGGCATTCTTAATAAGCAAAAGACGGTTTCGATAGAGAAAGCTCTTGATAAAAAACTAGACTTTGCAATGGAATTTATTTTAGGAAACAACGATATTCGTTTTGAAGGGTACTCTTTATTCGAAACTAATAGCAAAGGAGGATATTTAGGAAATTATATTGGTTCACAAATAAATATAATAAAAAAACTAAACAGGTTTCTTAAAGATAATCTTCTGGAAGAAGTAAAAAGACAGCTATTAAAGATTATCAAAGACAGATTTGGTAAGTTTTCCTCAGGTTGTATAGGTGTCGATATGATGATTTATAAAGAAAATGAAGAATATAAGTTACATCCTTGTGTCGAAATCAATCTAAGAGACAATATGGGATTATTAGCTCTTCGGTTAAGTGAAAATTATTTAGAGGCAGATGCTGAAGGTACTTTTCTTACAGACTTTAGCTCTATTGAAGGAGAGCAGGAAACCAGACATATTGAGATGAAAAAGAAATATCCTGTTTTATTTTCGGACGGAAGAATAAAATCAGGATATCTATCATTATGTCCTGTAAATGAAAAGACCAAATACAGAGCCTACGTTTTGATTAATCAATAGCTAATTACTTTAATTTACTACTTCTAAACTTTATAAAGACAGGAATAGGATCAAATCTAGCTACATTTCCTTGCATATCTACAACAGATGCATCTAACTGGTATAACCCCTCCCATATAGGATATGTTTTTGAGCTTCCATCTACAGTTACAGCCATTAGAGAATCAACAATAAATATTTGAGAAATAGTCACCTCGGTACTATCAAATATAGATACACTCTGATAATTTCTAAAAAAATAGGCAGTGGTATCTCCGGGAGCTAAACGAATACTATCTTTTCCATGCCTTATTCTAAAAGTATAAGAAGATAGTGCAGTATCGTCTGTAAATCGGGCTTTAAATATCGGAAATATTGTATCTGTTTCCCTATATACGTATAAGGTATCATTTGCTGTTGGCAGAAATACATCTATAGTGGGAGGCGTATGATCATTATCTTCAAGCTTCGTACAAGAACAAAAGATACTACTACCAGTAAATAAACTTACAATCAGAATAAAAAGTATATTTCGAATCATTCCATTTTTGTTTGTTAAAACTGTCCAAAGATAAAGATTTTCATTTATCGTTTAACGTATAAATGAAGAGAAAAAACTATTTACACAATATCTGTTTTACTTGTCTAAGCTTGACTTTAAATCCGCAACAGCTTCTTTAATATTTTTAGCCTCTTGTAGCAAAGTAATAAACTTACTACCAATGATTGCACCACTGGCATTTGCCTGAGCAGCCTCTAAAGTGGCTTTGTTTGATATACCGAACCCTATCAGACGAGGATTTCTGAGATTCATAGCATTTATTCTCTTGAAATAAGCCTGTTTCTGGTCATCAAAACTTTTTTGAGCTCCTGTAGTTGCGGCAGATGATACCATATAGATAAAGCCATCTGTATTCTCGTCTATGAAACGAATTCGTTCATCAGAAGTCTCAGGAGTAATTAGCATGACTACCTTCACATTATATTTATCGGCAATCGGCTTGTATTCTTTAATATAATCATTGAATGGCAGATCGGGAATAATAGTTCCATCGATGCCAACTTCTTGACATTTTTCGCAGAAATTCTCAAATCCATATTGCATAATCGGATTCAAATATCCCATCAATATTAATGGAATAGAAACCTCCTTGCGTATATCTTTCAATTGCTCGAATAACTTAGATAAGGTCATGCCATTTCGTAAAGCTACAGTGCCACTAGCCTGTATCGTAGGACCGTCAGCCATAGGATCAGAAAAGGGAATACCTATTTCGATTAAGTCTATTCCATTTGCTTCAAGCTCTTTTATGACATCAACAGTATCATCTATTTTAGGGAAACCTGCTGTAAAATATATAGATAGTATACCCTTTTGCTTCGTTTCGAAAAGTTGTTTTATTCTATTCATTTTTCAATTGATTTATAAATTGTTCTAATAGTTTTATATTTTTCAAGCCCGGTTCTAATTCGAATTTACTATTCAGATCCAGAGCATATAATTTAGGATGAGATATTTTCCGGATAGCTTCTACATCTTCTGCTGAAATACCTCCACTTAAAAAGAAGGGAGTATTTCCTATATATTCATTCAGAATATTCCAATCAAATTTTAAGCCAGAACCTCCATGCTGAGACGTTTTTGTATCAAAAAGGAAGTAGTCGCAAACATCTTCATATTGATCCATTTTAGAGAAATCAGCAGGTTCAGAAACATTAAAAGCTTTAATTATAATAAGGTTTGAATACTTATCTTTTATTCTTGAACAATACTCTAAAGACTCACTCCCATGTAATTGTATCACTGATAGTTTATACTTATCAACCTGCTTTAATAGAGATTCTATGTCTTCATTCACGAAGACACCTAGCCTACTTATGGTATCGGGTAAAATATCCAATAGCGAAGATTTCAACCCTTGAATATATCGAGGCGATTTTGGATAAAATATCAACCCCATATAATCAATAGGCAATTGAGCTAAAGCCTGAATATTCTCAGGATTTTTCATCCCGCAAACTTTAATCTTCATGACAACTCTTGAATGAAATTGGCTAAAGCTTCACCTGGATTATTAGTCTTCATGAAATTTTCACCCATCAAAAAGCCTCTATATCCTACTTGTCGAAGATCAATTACTGTTTGAGGTGAGGAAATACCACTTTCTGATATCTTTACAAATTCATCAGGTATTTTATCAACTAGATCAAATGAAGCCTGTATATCTGTAACAAATGTTCCCAGATTACGGTTATTTACGCCCACAACATCTACATATTCATTGATGTGCCCGAGCTCTATTTCATTATGAACCTCAAGCAAAACATCTAAGCCCAGTTCTTTTGCTTTTCTAGCAAATTGCTTAGTTTCTTGAATAGTAAGCGACGACGCAATCAATAATACGGCACTGGCTCCCATTGCAGCAGCCTGATAAAACTGATATTCATCTACCATAAAATCTTTGCGAAGCAGAGGAGTCTGAGTTAAGGAACTAGCCAAAGTAAGATCAGCAAAAGTACCTCCAAAGAATTCTGTATCGGTAAGGACGGAAATTGCACTTGCACCTCCATTTGAGTACAGAGGAACTACTTCTTCTATTTTTGCATTTTCGAAAATCCAACCACGAGAAGGTGAGCGTCTTTTAAATTCGGCAATTATTCCTGTCGAAGAATTTATAAGAGATTGCTTAAATAATCCCTGCTTACGATCAACATTCGCTATTTGCTTAAGCAATTGGTCTATACTAACTTCTTTCTTTTGCTGCTCTACCTCAATACGTTTATTAGCAACAATTTTATCTAAAATATTAGTCATAATCTTAATCTCATTTATTTCTTAGTTCCAACAATAGAAAAAGTCATAGGCACTTTATCTCCTAACACGTCAATCTGATACTTATCTACATCAATTTTAATTGTATGATCAAAGCAATTATAGGGTGAGTAATTATACTCATCAAATGAATTGATTTCAATATTATGCTTAATCAAACTATTTAAAACCTCACTTGTACTATGGTTCCAGTTAACTGTGGAATATTTGATGTTTGCATTTCTATCCGCATAAGAACCTTCGTTTACTTCTACAATCTCTCCCGAATTAAAATAATTATAGTCAATCTTTTTAAAATCATTATCAAACATCCAAATAAAAGGATGAAATTCAACAAAAATAAATTTGCCTCCGGACTTAAGATATTTTGATACAATTGCCGCCCATTTATCTAAATCGGGAAGCCAACCAATAGTACCATAACTAGTAAAAACAATATCGTATTGTTTATCTAAATGATTAGGCAGATCAAAAATATTACAACAGATAAATTGAGTATCTACATTTGCTTGCTGTGCAAATTCTTTAGCTTTCTCAATCGCTTTATCCGATAAATCAATACCTGTAACCTTAGCTCCCATTCGACTAAGTGAGATACTATCCTGACCGAAATGGCATTGAAGATGTAATATCGATTTTCCTTTAATATCGCCAAGTAAACTTAATTCGATATCCTTTAATGAGTTTTTTCCATTCAAGAAAGCTTCGTTTTCATAAAAATCAGATTGTATATGTATCTCTGTCTTTAAATTCCAAGCATTCTTATTTATTTCTATATAATTACTCATCTTCTAATTCTTTTAATTTAGATTTTTCTTGCTGAATAAATGCTGTAATCATCGCTCTATAAATAGATTCTGCAATATCAGGATTGAGATTTTCTTTTTGAGCTAAACCTCTAACTTTAGTTATTACTTGCTCTACCCGTTTAGGGGCTTCAACTTCCGATTCCGTTTTCTTAAATTGTACGGCCTGATCAACAAAGGTACTTCTTTCTGAGATCAGTCGAATCAGCTCTTGATCAACACGATCAATATTTGTACGAACCTCATCTAAAGATTGGCAAGTAATTACTTTCATATTGAGACGTTTTATCCGATTAACTGTTTAGCTCTAAGAATCGTTTAAAGGTAGATTTTAATCTACCACTTTCTATGGCTTCTGTAGCTTGTGCAATACATTCTTCAATAGAAAGTGTCGGGTCAATCGTTTGAATAGCTATTGCCGAATTGGCAATTACGGCATTCTTCTGTGCTTTTGTTGCTGTATTATTGATTACATTATCAAAAATATCTGATGCATCTTCGGGAGTCTTTCCTCCATCCAGATCAAGTTCCGAACATCTTTCAAATCCCAATAATTCCGGTGAATAAATACTTTCAGAATGTCTGTTTATTACTTTAAAATCGCCCGTTAAAGATATTTCATCGTAACCGTCCAACCCATGTACAATTGCATAATCGACATCAGTCTGTTGATACATATAATAATACATACGAGCCATTTTAAGATTGAATACCCCTAACACGCTTCTTTTGGGACGAATCGGATTAGCTACAGGCCCTAACATATTAAAGAAAGTACGTACCCCTAAAGCCTTACGTACAGGAGCAACTTCTTTCAATGCATTGTTGAATAAAGGAGCATGTAAATAGGCGATATTTATTTCTGCTAATGATTTCTCTAACTTACTTACATCTGCTGTAAACTTCACACCGTGCTGTTCCATTACGGTTGAAGCACCACTAACCGACGTTGCCCCATAATTACCGTGTTTAGCTACCTTATATCCTGCTGCTGCCACAGTAAAACATGACAAGGTTGATATATTGAATGTGTTCTTATTATCACCTCCTGTACCTACAATATCTACCGGATTGTAAGCCGCTAGAGGAGTTACATCCGCACACAATTCGAGCAGTGCATCGGTAAAACCAAGGAACTCATCTATACTGATACTGCGCATCAGATAAACACTAATAAAGGCAGCGATCTGAGAGTGGTTGTATTCACCGTTTGATATGCGGGTCAGTATATCTTTCGATTCTACACGACTCAACTGTTGGTGGTTGAATAATCTATTTAATACTTGTTTCATCGTTTTTAGACTAATTTTTCTAATGTGTCTGTCGTTTTACTGATTTCTTCATCTGTCAGCTTATAGTTCGACATATTTCCTGTTAAATACTGATCGTAAGCTGTCATATCGATTAAACCATGTCCAGACAAACAGAATAGTATGTTTTTTTGTATACCTTCCTCTTTAGCTTTCAAAGCCTCACGTATTACGGTCGCAATAGCGTGTGTCGATTCGGGTGCAGGAATAATTCCCTCTGTATTTGCGAATAGTTTACCGGCTTCGAATGTTTCCAATTGAGGAATATCCTGAACTTCTATTAATCCGTCTTTACGTAATTGACTCACAATAGTTCCTGCTCCATGATATCTCAATCCTCCAGCATGTATATCAGCCGGTTGAAAGTCATGGCCGAGTGTATACATAGGCAATAATGGAGTTAACCCTACCGAATCTCCAAAATCGTATTCAAATTTACCTCTCGATAATTTAGGACATGAGGCCGGCTCAGCAGCAATGATACGAATACCTTTTCCATCAAGTATTTTGTGACGCAGAAAAGGAAAAGCTATTCCCGAAAAGTTAGAACCGCCACCAAAACATCCGACAACTATATCTGGATATTCTCCGGCAATTTCCATTTGCTTTTCGCTCTCTAGACCGATTACTGTTTGATGTAGTGAAACATGATTCAAAACACTACCTAAGGTATATCGGGTATCGGGATCTTTGGCCGCCATTTCTACCGCTTCCGAAATAGCAATACCTAAACTTCCCGAATTATTAGGATCTTTAGCTAGTACACTTCTTCCTGATTCGGTTTTATTACTTGGCGAAGCTATTACATTAGCACCCCATGTTTGCATCATCATTCGTCTGTATGGCTTTTGCTCATAGCTCACTTTTACCATATATACTTCCAAATCCAGACCGAATACACTCGAGGCAAAACTTAATGCTGCTCCCCATTGTCCGGCTCCCGTTTCGGTTGTCAAACGCTTGATCCCTTGTTTCTTATTATAATATGCCTGAGGCAATGCCGAATTTAATTTATGAGATCCGATAGGGCTCACACTTTCGTTCTTGAAATAAATATGAGCAGGCGTACCTAAAGCCTTTTCTAATCCTGTTGCTCTCACCAGTGGAGTTGGTCTCCATATTTTATATAGTTCTCTTACTTCTTCCGGAATATCGATCCATTTTTCTTGAGACATTTCCTGTTCAATAAGTTCTTTGGCAAATATAGGTTCTAAATCTTCGGCGTTAAGTACCTCTTTTGTAGCAGGGTTCAATGGTGGTAAAGGCTTGTTTACCATATCTGCTACAATATTATACCATTGTTTTGGAATCTCATTTTCACTTAAAAGTATCTTCTTTGACATCATAAATTGCTTATTTAAATAATATTAGATTTTAGTTTACAATTGACCACTAGTTACTTTGATAAAAAATTCTTTACGATTATTGCTCCCTGAGGGGTTAGTACCGATTCGGGATGAAACTGTACACCATGCACATCATATTCTTTATGTTTCATAGCCATAATCTGTCCGTCATTATCTAGGGCAGTTACTATGAAACATTCGGGAAGATTGTTTGAATCTACAATCCATGAATGATAACGTCCTACTTCTATTTCTTTATCAAGACCTTCCAAAATATAATCGTCTGCAACGATATTAGCATTCGTTGTAATACCATGATATACATCTTCCAGATTCACCAAGTTTGCACCGAATGCTTCTCCTATCGCCTGATGACCTAAGCATACTCCCAAAATAGATTTAGTAGCAGCATATTCCTTTATTAAAGGTAATAGTAAGCCTGCCTCGGATGGAATACCAGGGCCAGGTGATAAAATGATCTTATCGTATTGCGCTATATCAGCTAATGCTATTTTATCATTTCGAATTACATCTACCTCCGCATATCCAAGTTGTTTTACAAGATGAACCAGGTTATATGTAAATGAATCGTAATTGTCAAAAATTAATATTTTCATAAAATTCAATTTTTTATTGTTACAGCAAAATCAACAGCTTTTTTTAAAGCTCCCAATTTATTTTTCACTTCCATCACTTCAGTTTCGGGAATTGATTTTGCCACTATTCCGCCACCTGCTTGATAATAAAGCGTATTATTTTTGCTTAAAAACGTACGGATAGTTATTGCTTGATTAAGGTCGCCATTAAAGCCGATATATCCGATACAACCGCCATAAACACCTCGCATTGACTTCTCGATATCACGAATCAATTGCATAGCTCTTACTTTGGGTGCTCCCGATAAAGTTCCGGCAGGGAATGTATCGGCAAACACTTTGATGCTGTCAATATTCTTATCTATAGTTCCACTCACACGAGATACAAGGTGGATTACATGTGAATAAAACTGTACATTCTTATAAAAATCAACTTTTACATCGTGACAATTACGACTCAAATCATTGCGGGCAAGATCTACAAGCATAACATGTTCTGCATTCTCTTTTTCGTCTTTCAATAAGTTTTCTGATAATACACGGTCTTTTTCATCATCACCTGTACGGAAGTAAGTTCCCGCAATAGGATCAATATATGCTTTTCCTTTACTTATTTTACAATGAGTTTCGGGAGAAGAACCAAATACCCGGAATGAGCCAAAATCGAAGAAGAACAAATAAGGTGACGGGTTTATAGAACGTAATGCTCTATAGACATTAAACTCATCTCCTTTAAATTTCTGAGTAAAACAACGAGATAACACAATCTGAAATACATCGCCTCGTTTACAGTGTGCGATGCCTTTTTTAATCATCTCAATATGTTCTTCGTCTGTTATATAAGAACATTCATTACCAATACTTTCGAAATTGTAAGTTGCTATATTATTATTCATTAATATAGCTTCTAATTCTTCTGTCCGAGACAAATTTCCTTCTACCACATTTTCTACGATAGTCAATTCATTTTTTAAATGATTGATAACAATAATAAAGCGATACAGAATATAGTAGAACTCGGGAACATCAGAATTATCCAATTTAAAATTTTCAGAATTAACATCTTCAAAATAGCGAATCGCATCATATGATGTATATCCGAAAAAACCATTCATCCCTGTCGGATTATCCCCTTTCACATCAAATTCGTGTATAAATTCCTGAAAAACAGATGTAAGCTGATCTGACTCCAGTAAAGGTTTTTCAATTATTTCACCCGATGGATATTGCTTGATAATCTGATTGTTTTCCACTTTAAATCGAGCAATAGGATCTACAGCTATAAACGAAAAACTATTGTCATTGGTATGGAAATCCGAACTTTCAAGTAATGCCGACTCTGTATATACATCTCTAATTTTCAGATATATGCCTACAGGAGTTTGCATATCAGCCAGAAGCTTTTTTGTTTGAGTTTGTATCTTTATTTTCATTTTTTAGATTCTTCTTTAATTCGTACATAAGTTTCCATATCCTTATCTCCACGTCCCGATAAGCAAAGTACAATTACATCATCAGCCTTGAATTTCTTTTGACCAAATACACCTAATGCATGAGCTGATTCTATAGCGGGAATAATACCTTCGAGTTCGGTTAATTCAAATGCAGCAGCAATGGCTTCTTCATCGGTAACAGCCAATACTTCCGAACGTCCTGTTTTTGCCAAATGCGCATGTAATGGCCCAATACCGGGATAATCCAAACCTGCTGATATTGAATAAGGTTCTTCGATCTGACCATCTTCCGATTGCATTATCAAAGTTTTGCTGCCATGAATAATACCTAATTTCCCAAGATGGATAGTTGCAGCCGATTCTCCTGAATTTACCCCTTTTCCAGCTGCTTCTGCCAATACAATCTTAACATTGGCATCATCCAGAAAGTGATAAGTCATGCCCGCAGCATTACTACCACCACCAACACAGGCTATTACATAATCGGGTGTTTCCCGTCCTTCTTTTTCAAGTAGTTGTTTGCGTGTTTCTTCACTGATAACCGATTGAAGGCGTGCCACCATATCGGGATATGGGTGTGGCCCCACTGTTGAACCAATTATATAATAAGTATCTGAAGGATTACAACACCAGTCTCTTATGGCTTCATTGGTAGCATCTTTCAGAGTCATATTACCGCTTGTTACAGGCACTACTTTAGCCCCTAACATTTCCATCTTCTGAACATTCAACTTCTGACGCTCTACATCTGTAGCACCCATATATACAATACATTCCATATCCATTAATGCGCAAACGGTAGCTGTTGCAACACCATGTTGTCCTGCTCCTGTTTCTGCAATAATACGAGTCTTACCCATTCGGCTAGCCAAAATTATCTGACCAATAGTATTGTTTATTTTATGAGCACCTGTGTGGTTAAGATCTTCACGTTTCAAGTATATTTTACATCCGTATTTTTCGGATAATCTTTTTGCTAAATAAAGAGGCGAAGGTCTGCCTACATAGTCATGCAGCAAATCATGGTATTCTTTCTGAAAAGTAGGATCATCCAGTATTTGTAAGTATGCATTCTTTAAGTTTTCTACATTATCATAGAGAATTTCAGGAATATAAGCCCCTCCAAACTCTCCATAAAATCCATTCGCATCAACATTAAATTTTCCCATTATATATTTGTTTTGTTATTTCCTATCTCACGAAAAAAGCCTATCGTGAGGACGATAGGCTTTCATTTTTTATTTAATCATTTTCTACTGATTAATACGTATTGACCTGACTCACGACTTTTTAAGTTGTAAGCTCCACCACCAATATGTATTTGTCAATTGAAAATTCATTTCTTGTTTCATTATGATATTTGCAAAGTTATGAAAAAAATAGAATTAACAAATTATTTTCATCATTTTTTCAAAAACAAGGTAAAAGATTTATATCTCCAGCTAATAAATGTAATAATATTAAATAATTACTCCTTGTTTCTATATTAGATAGAATTACTTATCTGATTGATCTTGTTGTTCGTCATTAACGATGAATTCTTCTATCTTCTTTACCATATTTTTACTTCCACAATAAAAAGGTGTACGTTGATGTAATTCAGTCGGCTCTAATTCCAAAATACGCCTTTTTCCATCAGATGCACTTCCTCCGGCCTGTTCGGTTATAAAAGCCATTGGATTACATTCATAAAGCAAACGTAATTTGCCTTTAGGTGTTTTTAATGTCGAAGGATATAAATATATACCACCTCTAATCAAATTTCGATGACAGTCCGATACCAAGCTACCTATATAACGGGAGGTATATGGGCGATTGTCTTTTTCTTCCTGGCAGTATTTTATATAGTTCTTAATTCCTTGTGGAAAATGAACATAATTTCCTTCATTTACCGAATACACATTACCATCTTCGGGGCACTTCATATTGGGATGCGATAAATAAAAACTACCAATAGCTGAATTTAATGTAAATCCATTAACACCGGCTCCTGTTGTATATACAATCATGGTTGAAGTTCCATACAAAATATATCCGGCAGCAGCCTGATTTACTCCCGGTTGAAGAAAATCTTCCATAGTAACAGGTGTTCCTACAGGAGAAATACGATGATAAACCGAAAAAATAGTTCCTACAGATACATTTACATCAATATTGGAAGAACCATCCAAAGGATCCATAAGTACTACATACTTATTATTATGTGATTGATCAAGTCCTTGTATGGTTATAAAGTTATCATTCTCTTCGGATGCTATACCACAGACAATTTCTCGATTAACAAGCGTTTCCACGAATACATTATGTGCATACAAGTCTAATTTTTGCTGGTCTTCTCCTTGCACATTAGTAGTTCCCACTGCCCCTATAATATCTATTAATCCGGCTTTTCTCACTTTATAGCTTACAACCCTGGCTGCAAGAAGTATGGAATTAAGAAGGCGTGATAATTCCCCTGTCGAATATTGAAAGTCATCTTGTCTTTCAATAATAAACTCATCTAAAGTTTTTCTGGTATTACTTTTCATAGGCTTATTTATCTTGTAATGTTTAACTATATATAATGCTTTAACAGGAAAATAGTTCTAAGAATTTAACAGTAAATATTATATCTAGTATAGAATTCGATCATAACTTACAGTTATTCTTACACTTAGTAAATATAAGAATTTATTCGTTTTTTACCGGATAATTAGGACTCGTCAGGATAGTTTCTTTAAAGATATTCAATTTTCCATCCTTAATATAAGGATCACCTCTTTCGCTTAAATGTTGAACCATTAAATTCCTCCATTGCTCTAACTCTTTTTGATATCTTTTATTTTTAGATAGGTTTATTGTTTCTCCCCTATCTTTTTGCAGATCGAATAATTGTTCCTCTCCTGTATGAAAGAACCATATATACTTCATTATACCATCAGTTAAAGCAGCCCAATAGTTGTCATTTTCATAAATAGTAGCATGCTCCAAATCAATATAAGGTCTCCACTTTGTTTTCGAATTCTCAATCAACGGTAGAACCGACATTCCATCCATATCCTGAGGTTTATCAACATGTGCAGCCTCCAGAAATGTAGGTAAAACATCCCTGAGTTCAACAACCTGAGTTATTTGCTGATTGCTTTTCAGGTGCATATTTTTAGGAGGCTTTACAATAAACGGAATATGTGAAGAGCCTTCATAAGCATATGTTTTTCGCCAGTGATAATGATCTCCCAACATATCTCCATGATCCGAAATAAATACAATCAGAGCATTATCATAAATACCTTTTTCTTTTAAAGCTTCAATAATTCTGCCTATTTGATCATCTACGAATGTAATTGCTCCATAATAATATCTGCGTGATTGGAGAGCATGTTCAAGTCCAAAATCCCCAAAAGCTGCATCGGGAGTCATCTTTCTATCCGCAAAAGACTTGCACCAATCGCCAATAGAGGGTGTCGTTACTTCTTTATCACGATACATATCCGCATATTTTTTAGGAGGATCATAAGGACTATGAGGTCTGGCAAAAGAAATTTTCAAGAACAAAGGTTGTTTCTGATTATAGTTTTCAATAAAGCGTATAGCCTCATTTCCTGTCCATTGTGTGGGATGCAGTCGTTCTTCTAAAGCATATTCTTTTCCTTGATGGGCATTCCAGCCGATTCCGGTAGAGTCAGGATTCAATCCCGGAGCTTCCATGGCAAACCATTGACGGTAATCACTCACAAAATCAGGAGATTCCACCCTACCCGATTCATCCAAAAAAGTTCCATGAAAACCATGCAAGTTACGCTGCGGAGTCCAGTGCATTTTACCGATACCAAATGTAAAATAACCTGCATCACGTAGCATTTGAGGCATTTCGTGAGGATATTTGAGAGCAACTTTGTAATATCCCAACATACCATGTTTCCAAGGAGCATAACCTGTCAATAAACTGGCTCTGGCAGGAGTGCTACTTGGTAATGACGAATAACCATTCGTAAACAAGGCTCCATCTTCGGCTAAACCATCCATATGAGGGGTTTGAATGTAAGGGTTACCCATAGCTCCAACACAATCAAAGCGCTGCTGATCCGTCATAATTAAAATAATATGAGGTCTTGTCTGATCTTGGGCTTTATGCTTGGTAGGAACAATCAAGCCCACTAATGTAAAAGAGATTAGTTTGAGTGTTTTCATAAGACAATAGTAATAATAAGGTTAAGCTCTAAAAGGCTTAGTAATAAATCAAAGGTAATAATAAGAAGACAAAGTATCGAAAAATATTTTGTTTTTTTAGGCAGATTCTTTCTCTAATATACCAGATTATATAATGAAATGTACCATTTTTTATTAAGTATCGAATATCGTTTGACGTTAAATTTATAGTCTTAATAGTCTCATAACAGGATAAAAAAAAAAACGTACCATATAAATATGAATCAATTACTTCAAAACTTTATTAAGTTCAAATGAAAAAGCGAGAACTATAATGCATATAGTCCTCGCTTGTATCTTACTAAAAAAGTTTTAGAGTTTAGATTCCAAGATCTTTACATATTTGCACAATCTTAGCTTCCGTAGCAGCATCTACTTTATGAAAATCTGCACGAGATGGTAATTTATCAACCACCTCTATGTAGAATTTGATCTTAGGCTCAGTGCCTGAAGGACGAATAGATACTTTGGTTTTATCTTCTGTAAAATATTGAAGAACATTAGATGTCGCAGGCATATCTAATTTTGATATTTTACCGGTAGTAAGATCTTTGGCTTCAAGAATTTCAAAATCTTTTACCAATATTACTTTAGACCCTGCAATTTCTTCTAACGGATTATTACGGAAGTTATCCATCATCGATTGGATTTCCTGTGCTCCTGACATTCCTTTTTTAACTACCGAAATACCTTTTTCTTTAGAAAATCCATACTCTACATAGATATCCTGAAGCATTTCATAAATAGTTCTGCCATTATCTTTACACCAGGCAGCTATTTCAGCAAATAGAGCAGCAGCCGAAACCGAATCTTTATCACGAATAAAGTCTTCAGCTAAAAAGCCGTAGCTCTCTTCACCTCCTCCAATATATTTACGTTTACCTTCCAATTGACGCATTACAGACGCAATCCATTTGAAACCAGTAAAACATTCAAACATTTCAACTCCATTTTTCTCTGAAATTACCTGAGTTAATTCACTGGTAACAATTGTACGAACAGTATATTCTGTTCCCGTTAGTTTTCCTAGCTCTTTCCAGCGTGTTACCAAATAATAAACGAGAATAATCATTGTTTGATTTCCATTCAGCAGAATAAAATCGCCATTTATATCACGAACGCCTGCTCCAAATCGGTCTGCATCAGGATCAGTTGCAAATACAAGCTCGGCACCTGTTTCGATACCTTTTTTCACAGCCATAGCCATTGCAGCCGGCTCCTCTGGATTAGGGGATACAACTGTTGGGAAGTTTCCATCTACAACATCCTGTTCAGGTACATGAATTATATTGGTAAATCCATATGCTTTTAAGGCTTTTGGTACTATCTGACCTCCTGTACCATGTATAGGTGTATAAACAATACCAATATCATGATGGCGTTTAATAGCTTCGGGCGATAATAAGATTGCTTTTAGGGATTCGATGAATTTATTATCCATATCTTCTCCCAGCGATTCGATAAGAGCGGGATTACCTGTAAACTTAATATCAGAAACAGAGCTAATACTGTTTACTTCATCAATAATATTTTTATCATGAGGAGGCGTTACTTGTGCTCCATCATCCCAATAAGCTTTGTATCCGTTGTATTCTTTAGGATTATGAGACGCAGTAAGTATAACCCCACTTTGACAACCTAAATTACGTATTGCAAACGAAACTTCAGGCGTTGGGCGCAAATTTTCGAAAAGATAAACTTTAATACCATTTGCAGAGAAAATATCAGCAACAACTTGGCCAAAATATTTACTATTGTTACGACAGTCATACCCTATAACAACCTTAATCTGATCTAGATGTGAGAACTGTTTTAATAAATAATTAGATAACCCCTGAGTTGCTGCACCAATTGTATATTTATTGATACGGTTTGTTCCCACCCCCATTATTCCACGGAGACCTCCTGTTCCAAATTCTAAATCTTTATAAAAAGATTCCATTAACTCAGTTTTATCTGCATTATCAAGCATACTTTGAACAGCTGCCTTAGTTTCTGTATCGTAGTTTCCTGCTAACCAAATATTAGCTTTTGATGTTACTTGTTTTAACAGTTCCTTATTTTCCATACTATTTTGTGTATTTTATTTTTCTATTATTTCCTAATGACAAATATAATAAAAGTAGATTGACCACAGCCAAACTAATTTGTAAATAATACTCTTTTTGTAAAAACAGAGTAGCTCTTATTTGATAAGAAACTACTCTGCCTTATTAATAATATTATCTCTCCAAAATAGTCGTTTCGTTATTTAGACATACCAGATTTTTTATTATCTATTAATTCTGAATCTTTTAAGTGAACAGGTTTGGATTTTTTTCGCAATTTCATATTGAAAAACTCCACTAACAAAGAAAATGCTATAGCGAAATATATATAGCCCTTAGGAATTTCACCTACGACAGATCCAAATATTGATATCTGGGACAGATGTGCTGCTTCGACTAATAACATAACCCCTATCAGTATGAGAAATGAAAGTCCAAGTATCTGTATAGTCGGGTGCGTATTAACGAATTGGCTCACCGGTCCTGAAAATAACAACATAACCACTACAGAAACAACTACAGCTGTTACCATTATAGACATAGCTCCAACATAACCGAATTCATTAAAGCTCACTAACCCAACAGCAGTAAGAACGCTATCAAAAGAGAATACAATATCAAGTGCTACAATCTGGATGATAACAGATATAAAACTTGTTTTTCGGGGCTGCTTATCATGGTCTTCCAAACCTTCTAGTTTATGATGTATTTCAGTTACGCTTTTATATAAAAGGAACAAACCTCCCAAGAATACTATTAAGCTTTGACCTGATACTGACCCGTCAAACCAAGAAGTATCTATAGTTATAATTGGCTGTGTCAACTTCATCAGCCAAGAAATACAAAACAATAGTAATATCCTAAAAAACATAGCACACATCAGACCTATAGATCTAGCTTTGGGCTGCTGTTCGAGCGGTAATTTTGATGACATTATCGACAAAAACACAATATTATCAACCCCTAGTACTATTTCAAGGAAAGTCAACGTTAATAAAGCAATCCACGCAGAAGGAAGCAAAAAAGTTTCTAAAATTTCCATAAGTAAAGAATATAACTAAATTTTCACAAATTTAATTTTATTACTAATCCGTTGTATATATTAAATATCATAAATATTACTTTACTCATTTTTATGAAATAGTCTTATGAAAGAAATATATCTTTTAATAATTCCAGCAATAAAAACAACCGTGAATTATTCATAAGAAATGTTATAATAAATAGTTGTAATAATATATCTTTACATAATAAATTTATAAAAATAGATTTCAAATTATTTTTAATGAAAAGATATTTACTCATTATTCTTATTGTATCAGCACCATTAAGTGCTTACTCTCAACATTTATTACGACATAAAACTACCAAAACTACTCCAGCCGACTCTATTGATATTCAATACTATTCAAAAAAGAATGGATGGGGAGCCGCAGCTCAAATCTTCTCTCTTAATATGGGAATCTGGGCGTTTGACCGCTATATCATGAAGGAAGATTTTGCTTATATCAGCTTTAACTCTATAAAAGATAATTTGACAAAAGGATTTTATTGGGATAATGATCAGATTGGAACTAATATGTTTTTGCATCCATATCATGGAAGCTTATATTATAATTCTGCCCGTTCAAGAGGTTTTAATTACTGGGAGTCGGGAGCATTTGCTCTTGCAGGTAGTGCGATGTGGGAGTTAGCAATGGAAAACGAACCTCCTTCGAGCAATGATATCATAGCGACACCTGTTGGGGGTATGGTTTTAGGAGAAATGTTCTATCGGGCTTCTGATTTAGTATATGATGATCGAAAAAGAGGTGCCGAAAGGTTTAAACGTGAATTTTTAGGTTTCCTTATATCCCCCGGAAGAGGTCTCACCCGAATAATAAACGGAGATGCATGGAAAAAAAGATCGACATCTGGACGCCAATTCGGTATTCCGGAAATAAGTGTAGAGGTTTCAGCTGGTATAAGAGTATTAGAATTGAAGGATGAAATATTTGACAAAGGCGCTGGTTTTACAAGCTCTGTTACTGTTGAATACGGCGACCGTTATGAAGAAGTAAATACCAAACCTTTTGATTATTTTACAATACAAGCTAATTTGAATATACAAAAATCACAACCGGTACTTGGACAAATAAATGTAATCGGGCGTCTATGGAGTAACCTCTTGATAGATACATCTAAAGATTATTTAGGAATAGGTATTTATCAACATTTCGACTATTATGACTCAGATACAATTTCTCAGAAATCAAACGAGATCCCATATAAATTAGCGACTCCAGCAGTTTTTGGGGTAGGTCTTATACATCAGAGTAAACGCTTTGATGATTGGGACTTTAACTCCTATATACATCTCAATGGAATAATATTAGGAGCAACATTAAGTGATCATTACAGAGTCTCTAATAGGAACTATAATTTAGGAAGTGGTTTAGGATGGAAAACAGGTATTAATATTTCTTATAAAGATAAAATTGGGATATCATGGCTATATGAAGGTTATAGGCTATTTACTTGGAAAGGTTATCCTAAAGGAACCGATTTGGAAACTGTAGATTATGAACACCTAAATGCACAAGGAGATAATTCAAATGCAACACTTAACTTATCTACTCTACGAGCAGACCTTAAGATTCAAGAAAGAGTTCATTTAACAGGCATGACAACTGTTTATAGACGTTCGACACACTATAAATATTTCGATGATGTGTATTCTGTTACAGCCGAAGGAAGATTAATGCTGACTTATAAATTTTAAAGTGTACTTTGCTCTTTCTTCAAAATATAAAGGACAGACTTAAATAAAGTCTGTCCTTTTATTATGTATGCATTCTTAAGATTAATGACAACCACATCCAGATCCACATGAAGAACCTTCAGACTCATCTGAACTTCCACATCCACAACCTGAACCGCATCCTTCAGAATCATCAGAACTTCCACAACCGCAACCTGAGCCACATCCACCTCCTTGAGGAGCAAATAATGCAGCGATTTCTTCAGCTGAGGCTTCTCTTACCGATAATACATTACCTGTAAAGTGCAAAGTTTCACCAGCTAGAGGGTGATTAAAGTCCATTTTTACAACATCATCGCTAACTGAAACAACAGAGCCGTTAAGTCTGTTACCGTTAGAATCCATCATTGGAATAGTGTTTCCTTCAAATACAACACTCTCATCCATTTTACCATCAACTTCAAATATATTTCTAGGTAAATCTACCAAATGATCATCGTCATATTCTCCATATGCTTGGTCAGGAGTAAGTACAAAATCAAAAGAATCGCCTTGTGCCAAACCGTCTACATTTTTCTCAAAAGCTTCAAGCATAGAGTTTGTTCCAAAGATAAACTCAAGCGGTTGTTCAGGAGTTGCTTTTTCCATTAACTCTTTTTCGTCACCTTCGCCAACATTCAAGTCATAAGATAGCGAAACAAATTTATTAGGTGAAATTTTCATTTTAATTATTTTATATTACTTAATATTCAATTGCCCGATTTTAATTCAGGCTATTTTTAGTCTTCACAGAATACATAACAAGAATCATGCCCTTTTGTTGTATATATTCTGATTTATTTATTATCTAATGCAGTTTTTAAGTTATTTAGAGCTTTCTCGATCACAGATTTAGGAGATCCTACGTTTAAACGCATAAACCCCTCTCCTCCTTTACCAAACATTGCTCCATCATTTAATGCTAGTTTAGCATCTTTTACAAACAAAGATACCAAGTCTTTTTGAGACAGATTTAATTCTCGACAATCAAGCCAAACAAGAAAAGAAGCTTCAGGTATCATCACTTTTATTTGAGGAATATTTGCTTTCATGAACTCCTCTACAAAAAGAATATTTTTCCAGATATAATCTTTTGCTTCTATAAGCCAATCCTCTCCTTTATCATAAGCTGCCTTTGCTGCCAAGTAAGCAAAAATATGTCCTTCCTCTAATTCACTACTTTTCAAATAATTATTAAAATTCGTTCTAATAATTTCATTGGGGATAATAGAGTACGAGCTAACTATACCTGCAATATTGAAAGTTTTACTCGGAGCCATAAAAGTTATACTATTTTGGGCAGCCTTATCTGAAACTGACGCGAATGGTACATGCTTATTATTTCCAAAGGCCATATCCGAATGAATTTCATCCGATATAACAAGTATACCATTATCATAACATATTTCAGCCAGATCAATTAATTCTTGCTTTGTCCAAACCCTTCCTCCCGGATTATGAGGATTACAAAGTATTAATATTTTAGTATTCGAATCAATTCGTTTTTTTAGATCAACCAAGTCCATTTTATATCGACCCGCTTCTAAGAATAATGGATTATCAATAACTTTTCGTTGATGTAAAGTTGGTATAATTTTGAAAGGATGGTATACCGGAGGTTGAATTATTACGTGATCTTCCTTCGTTGAAAAGCAATCGATGACAAAAGCTATTCCTTTTACAATACCTGGTATAAAAGTTATCCATTCTTTGGCTATCTCCCAATCATGACTTCTTTTTACCCAATTAATAATAGAATTGTAATATTGAGAACAAGGACAAGTATAACCAAACAAACCATGTTTCGCCCGTTCAATAATAGCCTCTGAAACCGCAGGAGGTGATAAAAAATCCATATCAGCGACCCACAAAGGTATTAGGTCATCACTCCCATATCTTTCTTTTAAAACGTCTGTTTTTAGGGCATTAGTTCCCTTGCGATCTATGATTTGATCAAAATTATACTTCGCCATTATCAGAATTCTTCAATTTAGGTATTGCAAATATTATAAATATACTACAGATAATTTATACTCTTATTTTGAGACAACAAATTTTTATTAACCAAATTCAAGACAAAGGTAATAAAATAAAGAAGGAAAATTTCCTAAAAATGCAGATAAGTAAAAGGAAGTATTACTTATAAATATTATAATACATTTTACGTTTTTCTTATTACACTTATCAAAGTAACGAACAGTAACAAACCTTAAAACAAAAGGCTGCCAAAATTGGCAGCCTTTTGTTAAATGATATCTGTTATTCGTATCTTATTTCGTAGTCTTTGATTTATCTTCTTTTCTTTTCAATATATCATAAGCAACAGGAGTTGCAATGAATACTGATGAATATGTTCCTAGAATAATACCTAACAACATTGCAAAAGTAAAGCTCCTGATAGAATCTCCACCCAATACAAAGATACAAATCAGCACCAAAATCGTGCTTAAAGATGTACTAACAGTACGAGTTAAAGTTGTATTCAGTGAATCATTAATATTGGTAGCAATATCTCTTAGTGGGAAGTCACGTCTTCTCTCACGTACACGGTCAAAAATTACAACCTTATCATGGATAGAGAATCCAACTACTGTTAGAATTGCAGCAATAAATGTTTGGTCAATTTCTAAAGAGAAAGGCATTATTTTATGGAAGAACGAATACGCAAAAATCACAATAGCAGCATCGTGAGCCACAGCAATAATTGTACCCACAGAGAATGCGACATCTCTAAATCGAAGCAATATATATAATCCCATACAGATAATAGCTAAAATAACTGCACCGATAGCAGCTGTTTTCATATCATCAGCAACACTAGGACCTACTTTCTGAGAACTTTGGATATAATCGTCTATAGTTTTTCCAGAGGCAATGTAACTACCCAATGCAGTATTCATTTTTTCTTTAATCTCTGTCTCAACTTCATCTCTTGCATCTTCGATCTTATAGTTGGTAGTAACTCTCACTTGATTACTTGAACCAATTGTAATTACACTTACCATCGACTCTTCTCCCAACACAGGTTTAAGAGCCTCTGTAATATCCTCTGTATTAACAGGATTATCAAAACGTATAATATAATTACGTCCTCCTGTAAAGTCAATACCATTATTCAGTCCTAAGGTAAATACAGAAATAACTCCCAATATAATTACAATCAATGAGGCAGCATAAGCTTTTCTATGTAGGTTTAAGAAATTAATCTTAGTATCCATCAAGAAATTGCGAAGTGGTTTTGAGGTAAATGTAAGGTTAGAAAATTTACCTTTCGAAAAGCCATAGTCATAAACCAAACGAGTCATAAATATAGCTGTAAAGAATGAAGCAGAGATACCTATAATTTCGGTAATTGCAAATCCTCTAATCGCTCCTGTTCCAAAATTATAAAGTATTAAACCAGTTATAATAGAAGTTAAGTTAGAGTCGAAAATTGCCGAAAATGCATGCTTATAACCATCTTGTACAGCTGTTTTCACATTTTTACCGGCACGAAGTTCTTCTTTGGTTCGTTCATAAATAAGTACGTTTGCATCAACAGCCATAGCTAAGGCCAGGACTAACCCGGCAATACCCGGTAAAGTTAATACCGCATGGAATGACGCCAGAACACCTAATGTGAAGAATAAATTCAGTAGTAGAGCTGCATTTGCAATCATACCCGGTATAAATCCATACACAAGGCACATATATATCATTAGAACAATAATAGCTACAACAAAAGATATAAGTCCAGCTTGGATAGACTCTTCACCAAGAGAAGGTCCAACAATATCTTCCTGTACAATACGTACGCCTGCACGCATTTTACCCGACTTTAAAACGTTCTCCAAGTCTTTCGCTTCTTCTACTGAAAAATTTCCTGTTATAGAGGAGTTTCCACCTTCAATACGATCATTTACATTTGGTGCAGAATATACATAACCATCAAGTACAATAGCAATCTGACGACCTCTTTCAGCACCTGTAATAGAAGCCCAACGTTTTGCTCCTGTAGAATTCATCTGCATACTAACTCCCCAACCTTGTCCTTGTATTTGATCTGCTGTAGCAGTTACAATAGCATCGCCATCCAAAGCTGGACCTCTTTTAGTTCCATCACCTTTTAAAGCGAATAGTTGAAATTGAGTTTCTTTTGGATCAACAGCTTTAAAACCCCATGCGAACTTAAGATCGGTAGGATATAAATCTTTTGACGCACGAAGTATAGTATTTATAGATGCGGTATCTTTTCTGTCGGCTATAGCAACAACAGAACCTCCAACCCATTTTCCATCAAAATATTCGAACAACGATTTGTTGAATGGAGTAGCTATCGAATCTACTTCAACAACTGTTACAGATGATAAAGAATCTGAAGAGATAGAATCAGTAATAACTGTTTTATTTGTAGATTTATTTGCCCCTAACAACTCAACACTTCTTGAATTAATAGCACTTAAATACCCTTGAATTTCTTGAAGGTTATAAGTTTTCCAAAACTCAAGATTTGAGTTACCTTGTAAAAGTTTCTTTACACGTTCAGGTTCTTTAATACCTGGCAATTCAATAAGAATACGTTCTGCACGATCCAGTTTTTGAATATTTGGAGCTACAACCCCAAATCGGTCGATACGTGTGCGTAAAACATTAAACGAATTATCAGCTACACCTTGTAATTCTTTTTCAAGAACTTTCTTTACAGTAGCATTATCATCTGTAGGAGCTATTTGATCTTTTAATTTTGCACCAAATACTATTGACAACTTACCAGACTTATCTATCGCCTCGTACTTTTCTACAAATAATGTAATAAAATCTTTATTACTACCTCTGCGATTTTCATCTACAGCTTGTTGTATGGCTTTGTTAAATTGAGCATCTTCTTCATTTGCCAATGAACGCAACACGGCAGCTGCATCAATTTCAAGAATAACGTTCATTCCGCCTTTAAGGTCCAGACCTAAACCGATTTCTTTCTCTCTGGCTTGTTTCAGGGTATATCCCAACCATACTTTTTCTGTAGAAATAGAGTCCAGATAATGACTCTGAGCATTAAGATCACCATTAGCGTATTCTGCAGCTTGTTTTTCATAATATCTCGTCACAAAGGAGAATGATAAATAAAAACAGCAAACTACAGTCAACAAAATGGCAAAAGTTATTACAAATCCCTTGTTTTGCATTTTAAAGTTACTTTTGTTACTATTTGTTTATTTTAATATTTAATTTTCAATGATATAGATTCCAAAAACTCTTGTAGTTATAAATACATCCAAATGATATAATAATGCAAATATACCTTAACAAATAGCTTAGAATACGACTTAAGCGTGCAAATATAATCTTTTTTATCTTTTTCTATATTGAAATACGGGCTTATTTTAAATTCAGGATGCCAGCAATAAAACTTACGACTTATTAAACATTAGTTATCAATATCTTAAAAAATATTTTCAAAGATACACTTATATTTTTTCAAAATAGGCTTGCGGATACAAAATATTTGCCATACTTTTGCAACCGCTAATGAGGCATGGCGGGATAGCTCAGATGGTTAGAGCGCATGATTCATAATCATGAGGTCCGGGGTTCAATTCCCCGTCCCGCTACACTAAAAGAGGTTTACATGAAAATGTAAGCCTCATTTTCTTATTTATCAATTTAACACTACACTAGCCATGAATAATTCCCTCATTTCATACATCAAAGCACTAGTGGTATTATTATTCTTTTCGACTTGTTCTCACGTAGAAAGCCACCCTAAACAAGAACAAAATATTGATATACGAAATAGATTACAACAGAAAGCAGATGAAGCTCTTGATTTTTGTAACAAAAACAATTATAATACCGATTTCTGTATCCTCATTGATATGAAAATTCACTCAGGAAAAAACCGAATGTTTGTATGGAATTTTAAAACAAAAGACATCGATAGGCAAGCCTTATGTGCACATGGTTGCGGTAAAGGAGACAAACTCAGCACAGGAGCAAAACCGATATTCAGCAATATCGAAGGAAGTTTATGTTCATCACTAGGTAAATACAAGCTAGGAGTACGATCATACAGTCAATGGGGAATCAATGTACACTATAAAATGCATGGACTCGAGAAAACCAACAGTAATGCTTATAAACGTATCATCGTATTTCATTCGCATACACCTTTACCCGATAAGGAAATATATCCTCAACATCTCCCTATGGGATGGAGTTTTGGATGTCCTGTTACAAGCAACGAAATGATGAAGTATATGGATAAGAAACTACAAGACAGCAATAAACCAACATTAATGTGGATTTATTACTAATGTACAAACTAAATTAAAATCAAGAAGCTTCATCATAAGAATTATCATATCCGAAATTCTTCAGATATAATCAAAACATCTGATCAATTAAACAACTTTATCCTCTTAGCGTTTATATTCCTCCCTATATTGGGTTGGTGTTTTTCCTGTATGTTGTTTGAAAATACGATTGAAATACGAAATATTATCTATTGATAAATCGAATGCAATACTTCGAATAGGTAAATTTGTTGTAAGTAGAAAAAGTTGAGCCTTTTCCATCTTCTTCAAGTTGATATATTTAGTAGGTGTATAATTCATTTCCTTTTTGAATAACCGAATAAAATGATCTTCGGTTATACAGGCAATGTCTGCCAATTGATCAATAGAAATGTCCTTATCTATATTTTCGTGTATATATAAGAGACTTTTATTTATTCGAATATCTTTATTATTCGATTTCATTTTTATCAGTTCCAGGAATTTCGCCATAAGCTGATATAAAATACCTTTCGTTTCGACACTCGAATGTAGAGGCATCTTATTATTATTGGCAATATATTGAGAAAATATAGGCGGGTTATCGTATAACTGAGGATCGAAATGATGCAAGTACCTATCGGGATTTATTTCTAGTAATCGCTGTGTTAATGATAGATCCAGCAAGGAAGCCTTTATGCCTATCGGGAAATCGTACGTATCAAATATAGACTCCTTATTTATAACCTTTTCGTAAAAATGAATGTAGTACAACGAAAAATAACTGTCACACTCATTATCGTGCAAAGTAAACGGAGGTGTTAAATACAAATGATCAGGCTCCAGCAAATAAGTTTTGTCACCAATTTTTGTTTTGGCTCTCCCCTCTTTTACATAATATATACGGGCAAAAGGACTGCATACATTCTTCCAGTTCCAATTGGCATTCAGTTCCGAATAACCGACATTTAATAAGATAAGACTAAGTTCCTCATTCGATTTAAGCATATGACATGTCGTTTTAATATCACACCTGCAATAGGTAAATATACTTATATTTAATTAATAACAGATAATACGCCAAGCACAATATCGATATTATACTACTTCTCCGTCGAAATAGTGAAAGGCATCGTCAGATATTAAATATATATTTGCTTTATCAGTAGTATGAAATAACCAAGAGGTCTTAGACCTTACTTTAATCTAACCATAATAATATCATGAAGAAAAACAGATTTCAAGGCGAATGGCCTAAAATCGGTATACGCCCCACCATAGACGGTCGTATGGGTGGTGTACGCGAATCGCTCGAAGTTCAAACTATGAACATGGCTAAAAATGTAGCTGCACTAATCAGTAAGACCCTTAAATATCCCGATGGTACTCCCGTACAATGTGTAATTGCCGATTCAACCATAGGACGTGTACCCGAAAGTGCTGCTTGTGCCGAAAAGTTCAGAAAAGAAGGTGTAAGCGTTACGATCACTGTTACTCCATGTTGGTGTTACGGTAGCGAAACGATGGACATGGATCCGCATACCGTTAAAGCTGTTTGGGGATTTAATGGAACAGAACGTCCCGGAGCTGTATATCTGGCAGCTGTTTTAGCCGGACATGCACAAAAAGGATTACCCGCATTCGGCATATATGGTCATGATGTACAAGACTCTTCCGACACTACTATTCCTAAAGATGTTACTGAAAAACTTCTACGTTTTGCACGTGCAGGAATGACAGTAGCCATAATGAAAGGTAAATCATATCTGTCGATTGGTGCTGTATGTATGGGTATAGCCGGTTCGATTGTAAGTCCTGATTTTTTTGAAGATTATTTAGGTATGCGTTGCGAAGGTATTGACGAAGTCGAAATCATACGCCGTATGACCGAAGGAATATACGATAAAGTAGAATACGAAAAAGCTCTTACTTGGGCTAAAGCAAATTGTAAAGAAGGTGAAGATATTATTAACCGAAAAGACCTCGCCAAAGACAGAGCAGGGAAAGATGCAGACTGGAAATTCGTTATCAAAATGGCTATTATTGTCAGAGATTTAATGGTCGGAAATCCTAAACTTAAAGAATTAGGATTCGGTGAAGAAGCCCTTGGACACAATGCTATTGCAGCAGGCTTTCAAGGTCAACGCCAATGGACTGACTTCTACCCGAACGGAGACTTTGCAGAAGCTATACTAAATTCGTCTTTCGACTGGACAGGTGTTCGTGCTCCTTATATGTTGGCAACCGAAAATGATGCCTTAAACGGAACTGTGATGCTATTCAGTTATTTACTAACCAATACGGCACAAATATTTGCGGATGTTCGTACATATTGGAGTCCTGACGCAGTAGAACGTGTTACAGGTAAAAAACTGGAAGGTTTAGCAGCCAATGGAATGATTCACTTAATCAATTCGGGTGCTGCTACATTGGACGGTTCCGGTCAACAATCAGACAAAGATGGCAATCCTGCCATGAAAGCATTCTGGGATATCAGCGAAGCAGAAGCTAAAGCTTGCCTAAATGCAACCACTTGGATGCCGGCCAACCGAGAATATTTCAGAGGAGGAGGTTTTTCTTCCAAATTCCTTACCAAAGGAGGTATGCCTTGTACAATGACTCGTCTGAACCTAATCAAGGGACTTGGTCCTGTACTTCAAATAGCTGAAGGATGGACAGTAGACATCGACCCTGCAATCCACAAAATATTAGACGACAGAACTGATAAGGGATGGCCTACAACTTGGTTTGTACCTCGTTTAACAGAAGATTCGAACTTCAAAGACGTATATTCTGTGATGAACAACTGGGGAGCAAATCACGGAGCAATCAGTTACGGTCATATCGGAGCAGATATAATCACTTTAGCATCCATGCTTCGTATTCCTGTTTCGATGCACAATGTAGATAAAGAAGATGTCTTCCGTCCTGCTGTATGGAGTGCCTTTGGCATGGATAAAGAAGGTGCCGATTATCGTGCCTGTCAAACCTACGGACCTCTTTACAAATAAGGTCTGAAACCTTTTTTTGACACTGAATATAAACATTACTGTTAAATTATACTTAAAACAATAGTAACCATACACTAAAACGAATAAACATTACGTTTATTCGTTTTAGCCGTACGGATCGACAGCTGCGAGATTTCATCTATTCACAAAGAATATAAGGAGTTATATAAAAGGAACAATAGATAGTTGTATAAGGTGTAATTCAACATACGTTAAATTACTTCTTATTATACAGTGCCCTCTATTGTAAACCCGGACTACAGCTGTTAACCGAACATAAATACATTAAAATATACCATGATTACAGATAAACATTTTGCGGAATTTGTTGCACAAGCTCAACGAGTAGGAAAAGAACGCTTACAACTTTGCAGCAGTGGAAATATATCCTGGAGAGTAGAAGATGATATAGCATTGGTTTCAGGAACAGGCTCCTGGTTGCCTCGTTTGACCGAAAACAAAATCGCTGCATGTCGTATTTCGGACGGAATGCCTATACAAGGAGTTAAACCATCTATGGAAAGCTCCTTTCATTTAGGAGTGTTACGCAATCGAAAGGATGTTAATGTTGTTTTACACTTTCAGTCACAATATGCTACAGTAGTTTCATGTATGAAAGATAAACCGGCCAATTTTAATGTTATTGCCGAAGTACCATGTTATTGCGGTCGCGAAATTTCTATTGTAGACTATCATAGACCGGGATCTCCCGAATTGGCAAAAGCTGTAACGGAAGCACTCGCAAATCACGACACAGCCATACTTAGCAAGCACGGACAAGTGGTTTGCGGTAAAGATTTTGATGACGCTTTCCAAAAAGCAGTATTTATAGAATTGGCTTGTCAGATAATTGTTAATGCAGGTGCCGGTAACTATTTAACTCTTACAGAACAAGAAATAGACGATCTTGATAAATATATCTTAGGCAAAACATCTAAATAAAGCACTTATGGCATATCTGGCTTTAGATTTAGGTGCAGGCAGTGGACGTGCCATTGTTGGTACTATTGTTGACGGCAGAATTTGCTTGGATGAAGTCCACCGATTCGAGAATAAGCCTGTACGGTTGGGAGATACCCTATATTGGAATTTCTTGTCTTTATTTGACAATATAAAACAAGGTATATTTCTTGCCATAAAAAAAGGATATAACCTCAAAGGTATAGCCGTTGATACATGGGGAGTCGATTTTGGTCTTATAGATAAGTCAGGGCATCTTATTACCAATCCTGTTACTTACCGTGACAGCCGCACCTCGGGTATGGCAAAAGAGGTTATGCAAAATATCTCAAAAGAATATCTATACGAAAGTACAGGTATTCAGCAGATGGAAATAAATACTCTTTTTCAATTATACAGTCTGTATTCTAAAAGCGATCCATCGTTATGCTCTGCCGATAAATTACTTTTCACCCCCGATCTTATAAATTATTTCCTGACAGGAGTGGCAGCCAATGAATATACAATAGCTTCTACTTCTCAATTATTAAATGCAAAAACACGACAATGGGACGAATACACATTTCGTCAACTGGAGTTGCCATATTCTGTCATGGAAAAGATTATTCAGCCGGGAGAAATTATTGGTAATCTATCAAAAGCAATAGCAGAAGAAACAGGAGCTATAAATGCAAAAATATTTTCGGTTGGTTCTCATGATACAGCCAGTGCAATAGGAGCTATTCCGGCAGATGGCGATAATTGGGCATTTCTAAGTTCGGGTACATGGTCTTTGTTAGGCTTGCTTACAGAAGAACCTATTCTTACTCCCGAGGCTATGCATAACGATTTTACCAACGAAGGTGGAGTAAACGGCAAAATCCTCTTTATGAGGAATATCACTGGTCTTTGGCTTTTACAGCAGTTAATTGCCGAATGGGAGAAAAAAGATGAAAAAAAATACTCATACGAATATTTACTATCGGAAGCCATTCAGGCAAAAGCACTGCAAAGTATCGTAAATCCTGACGATGCGATATTTACAAATCCATCATCAATGAGTAAAGCAATAGAAACCTACTGTATTACTAATAATCAGACAGTTCCCTCAAATAAAGGAGAATTTGTGAGATGTGTTATAGAGTCCTTGGCATTGAAGTATCATTTCGTAGTGAAAAAGCTTAGCAAATGCTCGGGCAGGAATATCAAACAATTATATGTTGTGGGAGGAGGTAGTCAAAATGACTTGCTGAACCAATATACATCGGATGCTTTGAATGTTGTAGTTTCAACGGGAATGACTGAGTCAACTGCTATTGGCAACATTATGCAGCAAGCTATTGCCGATAAGACTGTGAAAAACTGGCACGAAGGGCATGAAATTATAAAGAATAGCTTTATCCTTAAATCGTACTATCCCAAAGATAACCAAAGATGGTTAGAAGTTGCGGAAAATGTAAAACACTTATTTGTATAAAATATGAAAAAGAACTCGATGTTTACTGGAGAGAATGGCGTAAATTATTTATTCCCATTTATCCTAATCACTAGTCTGTTTTTCTTATGGGGATTTGCACACAGCTTACTAGATGTTCTGAATAAACATTTTCAGGACTCTTTGTCGCTTACCAAAGCACAATCGGGAGCTGTACAGGCAGCCGCTTACGGTGCTTACTTCGTAATGGCTATCCCTGCCGGAATTATAGCTCGTAAATTTGGTTATAAAGCCGGCATTATAGTTGGACTCAGTCTCTTTGCAGCAGGGGCGTTCTGGTTTGTACCTGCAGTAGGTATTAATACCTTTTGGGCTTTTCTCATAGGCTTATTAGTACTCTTTTGCGGTCTAGCCTGCCTGGAAACAGTAGCAAACCCCTACACCATTGTATTGGGAGCACCCGAAAAGGCTGCGAGCCGAATAAATCTGGCTCAAACCTTTAATGCTATCGGTTGGATTTTAGGACCTCTTGTGGGATCGATACTCATCTTTAACAATGAGTCTGAGAAATCTATTTTCGAATTATTTATTGAGGCTGTAAAAAAAGTCTTTCTAGGAGCTACAGAACAGGTTCAGAATATTACGGTATCTGTAAACGAAAGTATAACCGATAATTCAGCTTTAATAGCCCCTTATGTGGGGTTAGGTGCAATTGTTTTCGTGGTACTCATACTATTTATTTTTTTAAAATTACCCGAAATTAAAGAAGAAAACTCTTCAGGTAATACAGCTGAAAGTATGAATAATGGACGAATTTCAAACAGACCACTGATACAACAACACTTTATATTTGCAGTAATTGCTCAATTTTTATATGTTGCAGCTCAAACCGGAATTGGCAGTTTCTTTATTAATTACACTGTCGAAATACAAGCCTTGCAATTAAATGAGATGCAAGCAGGACTTTTACTTGGTCTTGGAGGTATGACATTATTTGCAATAGGTAGATTTTCGGGCAGTATAATCATGCAGAAAGTAAAACCCGGAGTCTTATTGGGATCTTTTGCACTCGTTAATACTGCATTAATGGTTATTGCAATGACAAGCCATACACGTTTTGGCCTCATAGCTTTAATCACCAGCTATTTGTTTATGTCGATCATGTTCCCGTCTATTTTTGCATTGGGATTAAAACACTTGGGCGAAAAAACAAAGACCGCTTCTTCGATATTAGTATTTACAGTAGTAGGAGGAGCTATTGCTCCCACATTAATGGGACTGATAGGAGAAACAAATATGAGCATTGGTTTTATTGTTCCTTTAGTTTGTTTTCTTTACATATCTTTCTTTGGATTTTTTGGAAGTTCGGTAAAACAATAATTACATCATTGATGTCAGTTATAAAACCGAAAGCATTTTTTTATAAAAAGAGAGGATATCCCTTACAGATATCCTCTCTTCATTCATAGCAAGCTCTTTTCTTTGATTATTTTCATTCGGAACTAATTTCAATAAAACGACTTTCTAGATTATCGGAACTTGCTTTCAATACAATCTTTCCTACCTTTTTAGTAGACTGAACCACAGCTATCGCTTTGCCGCTAAAGAGCCTTCTTTCAGGCTTCTTTAATGATAAAGAATCTGTGGGGTCTCCATTGTCAGTACCAACAATAACACCATTACCTTCAAGCGAAAATTTCATTAAATTATCGGCTGTAGGAACAACTATTCCCTCAGCATCGACAACTTCAGCTGTTATAAAAGATAAATCTTTTCCATCGGCTGCTATTCTATTTCTGTCAGCTGTTAAACGAATAGAAACGGGTTTACCTGCTGTTTTTATTTCTCTTGATAAAACTTCTTTTCCGTTTTTGCGAGATACAGCCTTTAAAGTCCCTTTATTAAACAGAACCCGCCAGCATACATGAAATTCATCATCCTTTTTAGTCCTTTTGCCTAACGATTGCCCATTGAGGTAAAGCTCTACTTCATCGGCATTATTGTAATATGCCCAAATGTCAACGAGTTGTCCCTCTTGCCAATTCCAATGAGGAAAGAGGTGCAATACATCTTTGTCTGTCCACTCACTTTGGTACATATAATACACATCTTTAGGAAAACCGGCTAAATCGATAATACCGAAATACGAACTGCGTGATGGCCACCAAAACGGGGTTGGCTCACCCAGATAATCAAAACCAGTCCAGATATATACACCCGAAATATGATCGTATTTTTTCACCATTCTCCAAGTATCTTCGTGAGTTGTACCCCAAGGCACATGGCTGTTATCATACGATGAGCATTGATGTACAGGTCGGTCAAATGGTTTATCCCAACGTTCGGGCCAGATATTCATACTATCCGAGGGCATTATGTAATATCCGCGTGACATGAGTGCCGAAGTTGACTCGGTTATGATAAGCTTTTGATCGGGAAACTTTTCATGGAAATTTACCCAATTGTTCTCATGATAATTAAATCCGATAATTTCCATAGCCTCCGAACGGAAGATATGATTACTAGGCTCTGTTTCATTATTACCCGATGTAACAGGGCGAGTTGGGTCGAGCTCTTTTACAATATCAGCTAACTTTAAAGCCAAAAGAGAATTTACATGTAAATCTTTTGATGGAATTGTTTTCTTATCCAATGTGTTAGCAAAATTCAAAACCATATTTGCCTGTTGCAAATCCAAAGTATCAGCATCTATATGCGACCATTGTTCCAAAATTTCGTTTCCAATACTCCACATGAATATCGAAGGGTGGTTACGGTCTCTAAGAATCAAATCTGTCAAATCACGCTCGTGCCATTCGGGGAAATATTGAGAATAATCATACGGTGATTTCTTTTTTCTCCACATATCAAAAGCCTCATCCATTACAATGAAACCCATTTTGTCACACAAATCAAGTAACTCAGGGGCAGGAGGATTATGAGAAGTTCGTATACCGTTACAACCCATTGCTTTCAGAATTTCCAATTGCCGTTCTATTGCTCTTGTGTTTACGGCTGATCCCAGACACCCCAAATCGTGGTGATTACATACACCCTTTATCTTTACGGACTCGCCATTAAGAGAAAATCCTTTATCTTTATCGAAAGAAAAAAAGCGTATACCAATAAGAGTTTCATAAGTGTCAACGGTTTTACCATCCTGAGTAATTCGGGTAATTACTTTATACATATATGGATCATCGATCGACCATAAATGAGGCTGTTGCAGCTTCAAAACTTGTTCAGTAGTTCCGACCTGCGAAGCCGCAATATTTGCAGGAGACTTTACTTTAATAACCTCTCTTCCGTCAGCATTCAATAATATAGAATAAAGCTCTATTGCCTGAGATGTATCAGTTACATTACGAATATTTGTGACAATTTTTATCTCTGCCGAATCTTTAGAAGCTACAGGTGTAGTTACATACGTACCGTTATAATCGACATGAACAGGATCTACTGTTACCAACCAAACATTGCGATATATACCCGAACCTGAATACCAACGCGAATTGGGTTGCTGAGAATTATCGACTCTTACGGCAATCGTATTTTTTTCACCAAACTTCAAATATGGTGTAAGATCATATCTGAAAGATATATATCCATTGGGACGCTCTCCTAATAAGTGACCGTTGACCCAAACTGTACTATTCCAATATATACCATCAAAATCGATATAAACGGTCTTTCCCTGTGAAGATTTATCTAATGTAAATTCCTTACGATACCATCCGATTCCACCGGGAAGTGCTCCTCCGCCGGGTGTAGCGGGATTAGACAACGAAAAATCGGATTCGATACTCCAATCGTGCGGAAGGTTCAATACTCTCCATTGAGAATCATCGTATTGAGATTGACTAGCCAAAGCATCATCTCCTAGATAAAATTTCCAGTTCTCGGTAAAGTCTGCTCTATTCCGTATCTTTTCGGGAGTGGAACAAGACAATAAAGTAAAAATCAAAATAAGCCCACAGAATACTTTCATATCTAATTCTTTATAATTGTATTACTTAACAGCACTCACTAAGGCATTTAAAGCATCCGGATGCACCTGCAGAGCTGTACTCCTGTTAAATAAAGCAAAGCCTTTATCTTCTGTATTTCCGTTATCCCAATAAACAGGAATCAAACCGTTATTTTTTGCAGCCTTAGTTACATAGTTCAGATAGTAATTACGAGCTTCGATATGTTTAGCCTGTAAATCGGCTGACAACGATGTCCGCAAAATAACTCCGTACTCTCCTAAAACTACCGGAATACCTTTATCTACAAAATTTGTTTTCATTTTACCAAAAGCTTCATCCACCCAGGTTTCTTGTCCCCATGCAGATATATCTCCTCCTAAAAAAGGTTTTCCCCACTGAGTTTTATATGCTCCGTCTTCCTGTAATGCAAAATCGTATGGATCATAGAAATGAACTTCCGACATTAATCGTTTACTTGTACCATCCGTAGGCATTTTCAGATAACTTACAGCATAATCTATATTTGTATTATAAGCCTGTACAATAAGATTACGCCATGTATTGCGTCCTCCTGTAGCACGTACTGCATCTACAAAAGTTTGATTGTATGACATTTGAACAGTCAGATTTTCGGTCAATGGAGTATTATAATCTTTATGCACTTCGTTTGTGCCTGCAAACAACAAATGCTCATCATAATCACGGAAATAAATTGAAACTTGTTTCCATAAAGCTTTTTGCTTTATATTGACCGCCTCTTGCTTATCGTATGTAGGATTATTTTCTAACCATCCGCCATCCCAATGAATATTGAGAATAACATACATATCATTATCAACACAAAAATCAATAACCTCTTTTACTCTTGCCAACCACGATTCTTTTATTTTATAAGTAGCCGCATCCTCAAGATAACCACTCCATGCACAAGGAATACGAACGACATTAAAACCGGCAGCTTTCACAGCATCAATCAGTTTTTTAGATGTCATAGGATTACCCCACATTGTTTCTCCCGCACTTGTAGCATCACATGCTTCCATTGTATTTCCAAGATTCCAACCTAATTTCATCTTACCAGCTAATGTCAAAGCATCACCGGTCATGCCTGTTTTATCGGAATCGATATAATCGGGTTTAACAACAACGACATCTTTTGCCTTTTGAGAAATTGTAATAATAACATCGCTAAGCCCCTCAGCAGATACCGAAAAAGTAGTACTGCGGTCTTCGTTTGTATCATTGACATCTGCCGTTATAATAACTTTAGCATTGCCTTTGGTAGTTTGTATAGATGGTCTGCACCAAGTAGATGTATAGTTAATTTTCCAGATCGTATTGCTGGTAATTTCGATAGTATTTGTACTCTGCACAGCATTAAATTCTACATTAATAGAACTAACCGACAAAACAGGTACTATATCTTCCGAGGTTATATTATCGTCTGATCCACTGCAACTTTGTAAAAAAGAAAATATAAATATAATCGGTATAAAAAACTTGAATATTTTCATATGTTAGTGTTTATTATTAAAATATGACTGCCTTATATCAGTCGGAGTGACTATCCGAGGCAGCCATATTTAATTTATTACTTGTGTTACTTACTTAAAAAGTGGAATACCATATATTCGGCTTTTGCTGGGTCTCTCTTTCCGAACCAGATACCTGTAACACTACCCGCAACATCCGATTCAACCTTAACTATTTTCCATTGGTTTTCTTCCGTTGTAGCAACACTTATCCAACCTGCAATAATGAAAGTCGGTGTTACATCTTTAAATGTAATTGTATTGGTGGATTCAGTATTAGTATAAGTTCCGTGAGTTTCGGTTCCATTATCTTGTCTTACAGTTACTTTTCCATCCTTAGTGAAAGTAATAGAACAACCATCGATATTTGCAACCGAAGAATCATCATAACCTGTCCAACCCGCAGCAATAATATCTGCCCTACTATTCCATTCATTCAGAAGCTTACCATTCAAGTCAGCCCAATTGAATGGTACTTGGGTATCCAGCACCCATGTCTTTGATGTATTAACTGCCAATATTTCAGTTTGATCTCCAAAGTCAAAATTAGGATCTCCAGTTTCTTCAGGAACATAATTTTCGGCATATGTATCCGATACAAAATTCCAGACATACAAATAATCACCTTCCGAATTGGTTCTCCGAACACCAACCATCAACTGGTTTTCTGTCAAAGAAAGCACAACTAGATTTTTATTCCAATTCGTTGCATTGGCTATAAAATTTTTCGAGCGGAGAATAGTTGCATCCGTAGTAGTCAATGTATGATTGTTTACATCCAGAAAGAATGTACCCGATTCGTCAACCCCTTCTGTTACCTTATGGGTTTTCATATAAGCTCCGCCTTTCAGGCTAAATATCATACGGCTGTTTTTATCGGCCTCTTCAATAATCCACTGATTATCATTCCACGCCGGAGCCCACCCTACTTTAGCAGTACCGGCCTGCCACTCTGTCCATGTCGTTTGAGGCTCACAATAAGTCAAAGGTCCTGCATTAAGCCCATAAGTACCATAATCTAATCTCCAAACTTTTTCTTTTCCTACTCCTCCTGTCAGGTTTGTCCATAGGGGATCATCCACATAAGTTAGATTAGAAGTAGTAAGGGTTAAAACAAACGGATCAGCATCAGTAGTTCCTCCCTCCGAAAGTACCCCGTAAGTGAATGTATAAGTACCCGGAAAAGCAATTCTTACAGTATCTTTTACACGTGTCGAACGTCCTAAAGGTGTTGTCCAGTAAGGAGTAGCATTGGGCGTCAAACTTTCCAGAATAACCATATTCGGATCATCCGGATTTTGAGTAATGCTAAACTTCAATTGATCTTTTGATATAGTGCCTCCTAGCTGGGGTTCATCAGGGGAACACGATGTGGCTAATAATATTACGCTCAAAACAGCGAATACCAATGTATATATATTTTTCATAACGTTTCAAAATTAAGTAACACTAAAATATATTGATTATTACCATCCGGAATTTTGAATCAAAACTCCATTCGATAAAGTGATCTGAGTATTTGGTATCTGCATAAAACCTCTTGTCTTTTTGATGTTTTCGGCAGTGATAACCACTTCATCATCCACTCCGCCACTTTTTACTTTCTGAGTTTGTGCAATTGTTGACGCTGCAACATCTAACCCCTGACGAAGTAAATCCCAATAACGTATACCTTCGAAAGCAAACTCCAAACGACGCTCTTCCATTATATTAGCTTGAGAAACTGATTTAGTAGTCAATCCGGCACGCTTACGAACCTTATCGTAATAAGACTGAGCTTTAGGAGACCCCAATTCGGCAGCCATCAACAAGACATCCGCATACCTGATTACAATAAAATCCTGATCTTGTGATATCTGAAAATCATTAGCGCCTCCCGTATCCGAAGTACCATCGGGTAAAGCTATTGGGGTATATTTTTTGTTTGAATACCCCGTATATTCACGCGTGTCTTTCAGATCGAATACTTTAGCAATACCTTCTCCAACAATATCAATCACTGAAGCTATTTTACGTTGATCTGTATCCGAATAAGCATTTACCAACTTTGGATTTACCGAACCTGCTCCCCACCCTTTTCCGTATGGAGACCAGTTGGTATTACGCATTCCCATCATTACCAGCCAACGGTTACCATCAATATTTCCGTTATAATCACTTGTATTATTAAATTTTTGAGCAAATACTGTTTCTATATTACCCATTCCGGCATAGCCTGATCTATCCAATGTATTATCCTTAGCATTGGGTATGTAACTTGCCGCAGGCCATAAGGATTTATAGGTAGAAACCAAATCGTATTCATTACTGTTTATAACATCTTCGAGACCGGCTAATACTTCCGACTTAGAAACTCCCAAATCATCACTCTTATAATATCCCGTATAAAATAAATATACACGCGCTAACATCGATTTGGCTGCATAAGTAGTCACACGTCCATCGTTTTCGCTGGCCTTAGCTTTAGGATAAGCATCCGATGGAATATTTTCGGCTGCAAACTTAAGGTCTCCGGCTATTAATTTATATGTTTCGGCAGGTTCCGATTGAGGGATATTTGCAGTTGTAGGCTCTGTCAATAAAGGCACTCTTTCGAAAAGGCGAACTAAATCGAAATATAGAATAGCTCTAAGGAAGCGCGTTTCACCTTCTATCCTCTTCCGTATAGCTGGATTATCTCCCCAACTAATTCCATCAAGTTTTTGCAAAAGAGTATTGCAACGAAAAATTGCAGCATAATAATCGGTCCATGTTCCATTAAACAGGTTATTTTCGGATGGTGATTGTGTAAAATCAAACCTATCCAGTACTTGGTACGTACGATCATTAGTATGACCTAATCCTCCGAAGCAATTATCGGAAAGAACCTCTGATGTTACATAAAAAGCAACGTTTCCATTAGAAGATGTACGTTGAAAGCCATCGTAACAACCTATTAATGCCATTTCGGCATCGGCAATAGTTTTATAAAAGTTTCCATCTGTTACAGTCGTTTTAGATTCGCTATCTAAAAAACTGTCTGCACAAGACGATAGTAATCCCATACCAATTACAATCGTTGCTATTATATTAAGTTTAAACTTATTCATAGTTTTAATTTTTTAGAATTTAACGTTTACACCAAACAAGTAAGTTCTGGGACGTGGATAGTACCCTAAATCAATACCCGATACCCAATCGCTTGTTCCATAACCTATTTCGGGATCCATACCATCATATTTGGTAAAAGTAATTGCATTCTGAACAGAAGCATATACTCTTAACTGACTGATATATTTCCATTTAATAAAGGATGAAAGATCGTATCCCAAAATAATGTCATTAATTCTCAGAAAATCGCCGTCTTGTATATATAGATCCGAGAATTGCCAATTCACATTAGTTTCTGTTACCCGAGGTATTCTGTTCGAAGTACCTTCTCCCGTCCAACGATTAAGTATGGCAGTAGTGTAATTGGCCTGCTTGTTGGAATGATTACGATACGATTGAACTATTTTATTACCTAGTACACCATTAGCATTAACTGTAAAATCAAAACCCTTATAATCAAACCCTAAATTAAAACCAAAAGATAAGTCGGGCATACCATTACCTAAATCGGTTTTATCTTTTGCATCTATTTTACCATCTTTATTTATATCCAGGTATCTAACATCTCCCGGTTTTACGTCTGCTTGGAGAATACCATTACCTGCCGCTTTCCATTCGGCAATTTCCTGCTCGTTCTGAAAGATACCTGCAGTTTTATATCCCCAGAAATATCCTATTGTATGACCATTTTCGGCTCGGTAAAATTCTTCTGAATTATCATAAAGCATATTTATAGCACCATGTATAATACCATCTTCGGTTGGAATATTTCCGACCCTATTTTTATTGTAAGCACCATTTAATGCAGCATGATAATTAAATTTACCAATATTGTCATTCCATATAAAAGCTAACTCAAATCCTGTATTTTTTACGTTTCCACCATTGATATAAGGCGCGTTTGCTCCGGCTGTTGCTAAAATAGGTGCTACGACCAACCAATCTTTAGTTGTTTTTATATAGAAATCCGTAGTTACTCCTAAACGACCTTTCAAGAAGCGTGCATCTAAACCAATGTTTGTTTGTTCCGAGGTTTCCCACGTAAGCTCTTTATTTGATAATCGGCTTGGATAAGCTCCGGGAACATTCGATTTACTTGTACCAAAGACATAAAACGCTGCCGGATTACTGGCACTGAATCCTGTCGATGTATTAATAGGAGACGAATATTGAAAGTCATCAATATTCTGGTTACCAACTTGTCCCCAGCTCACTCTGAATTTCAACATATCAAGTATCGAATTCTTGGTTACATTCTCCATAAAAGGTTCATTCGATATAAGCCATCCTGCTGAGAAAGAAGGAAAATATCCCCAACGGTTTCCTTTTGCAAATTTCGATGATCCATCGGCACGAAGTGTAGCATTAAACATATACTTTTCGGCATAATTATATCCTAAACGAGTAAAATACGATAAGCGGCTATATACATTTTCGGGTTTACCACCTACGGTTTTGGTTTCCACAATATTTCCATCGTCATCCAAATGTGCCTGTCCGGTAGTATTATCTAAATAAGCATGCGAAAAATCATTAAATTGAGAAAGTAGATTCCAATTTGATCCCGATAAATAAGTACCTTGATATCGCACAGCTTCCATACCTACCAAAGCATTGAAAGCATGATTCTCATCAATAGTAAAGTCATAACCTGCCGTATTCATCGACGTCAATGTATGACCTTTGCTCATATTTTGATTTATTGTCGAGTGATCATTATTATATGAATAACTCGAAAACTGATATAATGGTGTAAAACTTCGATATTCCGATGCATAATAATTAATTCCTAAAACAGATCTTATTCTCAGATTCTTTATTGGCTCAAGTTCAGCATATACATCCGCCATTAGTTTCTGTCCATCATTACTGTTATTACTGTTGGTCATCATCCAGCCATAAGGGTTACCATCTCCTTTATACCAAAGAGAATTACTGGTATCGTTAAATGGACTGTCGTATCTATTATTATCACTAAATACAGGAGATAACGGCGAAGTAGCAAAAGCGCCTCTTAATGTATTGTTATACTGATTCCCGACATTTACGCCTCTGTTTTTTATATAATTAAAGTTCAAATGCTGACCAATCCTTAATACATTGTTATATAATTTATGCTCTGTATTGATACGAAAACCATAACGTTCGTAATTAGAAACTTTGCTTCCACCAACAATACCTTCCTGTGAAGTATAATTCAATCCCAGAGAGTAAACCGATGTTTCGGAACCTCCGTTTACCATCAATGCATAGTTTTCGATTTTTGCATTGTCTTTAAACATCTGGCTGATCCAGTCTGTATCGGCAAGTTCCCCCATAGCACCAAAATCGTATTGTGACGATCCCGAATTAATTGCCTGCTCATTCATTATTACTTTATATGATTCGGCGTTCAACATTTTAGTTTTACGAGGTACATTCTGCATACCATAAAAAGCATCAAACGACACCTGTCCTTTGCCTTTCACGCCTTGTTTGGTAGTTACCAGCACTACTCCGTTAGCAGCCTGTGCTCCGAAAATTGCTGCCGATGCAGCATCTTTAAGTACATCTATCGATTGGATATCTGCGGGATTGAGTACTGTAATATCACCTTCAATACCATCTATGATATAAAGAGGCTTGGCATTACCTACGGTACCTAAACCACGAATGGTTACTTTGAGGTCGGCACCGGGTTGTCCCGAAGTCGATGATATCTGTACTCCCGGAGTTTGTCCTTGCAAAGCCTGAAGTGCATTTGTAGTATTCAACTTCATCAAATCATCACCTTTTACCTGTACTGTAGCACCGGTATTCAGTTTTTTCTTTTGGATACCGTATCCGATTGCAACGACTTCATCAAGTACATTGTTATCTTCTTCCAGTTCTATATTTATCTGCTTTTGATTACCTACTGCTATTGTTTTAGTAGTATATCCGAGATAAGTTACTACCAAAGAAGCATTACTGCCAACTCTTATTGTAAACTTACCATCCAGATCGGTAATTGTACCGTTGGTTGTTCCTTTTTCAACTACCGAAGCTCCTACCAGGGGCTCTCCTTTACTGGAAACAACCCCCGAAACTTCCTGCGTATTCTGAGCATGCAGACCAGCTAACAATCCAAAGCTTAGTATAATCATCAAACATAGCCTTAACAGGCCTATGTTAGAGGATTGGTTAATTAATCGTTTTAATTGCTTATTCATGGTTATTAAAATTTTAAGAAATTAATGTTTTTTCATTACTGACTTTACAAGGTTACAGATAACTTCTTACCTGAGTATTCTACGATTTTAGGAGTTTGATTTTTATTGTCTTTAGTTATTAATTCGATTTCGAAAGTTCGGGTCGCAGGCATTTCGGCGTAACTGCCCTGAATGTCTGCAATAGTTACGGTTTTGGTTTTCTCGTCATAGTTAATTTTGATTTTAGCAAATTGTCCCTTTTCATAATTATAGTTTACACCTTCATCTTCATAAATTGTAAATTCACCGTCTTTACCTGAGTATATTTTCAATTTAATATTATCTGCCTGAGATTGCTTTGTATTCTGAATATCCTTACCGAAGGGCAGAATAGCTCCTTCTCGGACAAACAACGGAATACGCTCGTACGGAGCAGCAACCTTCTCTGTTTTACCTCCTGTTATGTATCTACCCGTTTCAAAATCATACCAATTGGTATTTTCAGGAAAGTAGATATCACGTGAAGTCGTTTTGTAAGTATATACGGGGCATACCATCAGGTCGGGTCCAAACATATACTGATCATCGATATTGAAAGTTTTTGCATCTGTCCCGAAATCCATTATGAGAGCACGCATAATCGTATAATCATCGAAATGCGTCATTCCGGCAAGAGAATATATGTAAGGCATCAAACGGTAACGCAACTTATCATAATATACCATGCTTTTGTATGCAGGATGATTTTCGGGAGCAATGTTATAAATCTCACGGTAAGGGTATTGTCCGTGACTGCGAAACAAGGGACAAAATGCTCCAAACTGAAACCAACGTGTATTTAACTCACGCCATTCGTTTAAATCCTCCGATCCCTCTTTTGCTTGTTCATAACGCTTCTCAACACAAAATCCACCAATATCCATCGTCCAATAAGGAATACCAGACATGGCAAAATTAAGTCCTGCCGAAATCTGTGCTTTCATATCCTCCCAACGAGTACCAATATCGCCACTCCATGTTGCTGTCGAATAACGTTGTAAGCCTGCAAACCCCGAACGGGTCAAAAGAAATACGCGATTATCTGGATTAACCGAACGTTGACCGTTATAAATAGCCATGGCATTCACCAAAGCATATGCGTTAAAATACTCCGTTGATGAACCTAAAGCGGTAGGTGTACTCAACTCCTTGCGGTATTTCATACTTGCATTCGATAAAATATCGGGTTCAGAAGCATCCATCCACCAAGCATCGATACCTTTCGAATAAAGTTTTTCGTTCATTTGATCCCAAAATAGTTTACGGGCACCCTCGCTGTAAGCATCGTAAAATCCGGCTATATACCCCTTCCCTATCCAATCTCTGATACTGTCTTTCACGGCACGGTTATACATCCAGCCCTTTTCGTCAAAAGCCTTATAATTGTCGGTTGTATAATAAAATTTAGGCCATACCGATATCATAATACGGGCATCCATTATATGTACACTATCAATCATCCCTTTAGGATCAGGAAAACGAGCAGAATCAAAATCGTGGCTTCCCCATGCATCTTGAGGCCAGTAAGACCAGTCTAAAACAATATTATCAAGCGGAATCTCTCTCTTACGATATTCTTTTACGGCATTTAGCAGTTCTTCTTGTGTTTTGTAGCGTTCGCGGCTTTGCCAGAAGCCCATCGCCCATTTAGGCATAATCTGCGATTTTCCTGTAACCGTACGATACCCTTTTATTACTTCATCCATATTGTTTCCTCTGATGAAATAATAATCGATCTCGTCACCCATTTCCGACCAAAGAGATAGCTTGTTTTGATCTTTCTCATTCTTTGAATCTAAAGCCTTAAGGCCTATATACGATATCCCGCCGTCGGGTTTCCAGTCTAATTTTATTTTGTGTTTTTCTCCGGCTTTTAAATCAACAGCAAATTTGTAGCTGTTCGGATTCCATGCTGTACGCCACCTTTCTGGGACAATCAACTCATCATCAATATATACTTTGGTATAGCCTGCATAATACAATATAAATCGGTGAATACCCGATTCTTTAGCTTCAAATTCTCCTTCCCATGTAATTCTTGAATTATTAAAAGGAAAATCTTTCGGAAAATTCTTTACCGTTTCCAGATTCTCATAATCTATTGTACTTTCAGTGCGTTCTGTGAATATATGTGTAGGGTCGTTACTTTCCATATAAGTAGCAGTAAGCCCTCCTTCTTTTCCGTTTTTATCAAATAGCTTAAATTGGTCCAGATTTTCATAATCTCTGGGATCTCCAAATTTGGTTAAGGAATAATTATCCCACAGAATACCGTAGTTTTTGGAGGATACAATAAAAGGAACAGATACCTTAGTATTATATTGAAACAATACTTCATTTTTTCCCTTATAGTTAAATTCATCGGATTGATGTTGTCCAAGTCCATAGAAAGCCTCGTCATGGGACGATTCGAACATCTGACGTAGAGTATACGCTTTTTTACCTTCCACCTCTATGTCTTTAAATGACTTTCCGCCACCTTTATTCTCTGATAAGATAATATTTCCCTGTAAATCAGTAAAGGTTATTTCTCCTGTTTTCAGAGATATTTTGGCTATTGTTGTAGCTGTCTTTAATAATAGCTCGTCTTTTTGCTCGATTACTTCCCAGCCCGAAGTCTGTGTTTTCTCATAAACACTAATAAGACTTTCTCTATCCGAAAAACTGTTCTTTGGGGTTGCACTTACACGAATAATATCGTCTGTAATAACTTGCAATCGGATGTGTTTCGTTGCATCAGTAGAATCATTCTTCAGATTTACAATAATTCCATCCTGAGTTTTCTCATAAGAATCATTACAACTAAAGAAAAGAGCAGGTAATAACACCATTATTAATAATAGATGCTTCTTCATGGTAAATTATATTTTTAGGTTTTAGTAACAATACAAATGTATAGTATGAAATAGTTAAGCCTCTGTTTAAATGTTCTGAAAAGAAGGTCGACATGAATAAAGAAGGGGTGCATATGTTTCTATAGAGAGGCTAAATTTGTAATACATCCTTTGGAATTATATAATTTATCTAAATTTGTTAGAGAAAGAATCAATATTAGCCAAATCTTCATGAGAACAATTATTTCATTACTATTGCTCATACTAAATAGTGCAGGTATTATTTATGCACAATCCTTCGACTTCTCTCACTTGGATAATAGCAATGGACTATCCAACAACCAAGTTGAATGTATTTTCAAAGACAGTCGCGGTTTTATGTGGTTCGGAACCAATCAGGGATTAAACCGATACGACGGACTCAATTTCAAAGTATATAAACACAACCGAAATGACCCAACAAGTATTCCTTTCGACAGGATTACCCATATACAGGAAGATTCGGAGGGAAGGCTATGGCTACAAGTCTTGAGAACTGATTACATTGTCTACGATTTTAAAACTGAAAGTTTTACTCAAAATATAGATTCTTTAGTTGCAAAAATGGGACTGCCCCCCTCACCTTCAATTATAGAGATAGATGCCAATAAAGATTTTTACATCTATTATCAAGATAAAGGTATATACAAGTATTATGCAAGAACAGATAAATACGTTACATTCAACCAATCAAAACAAGGACAAACGCTTAGCACCGGAGAAATTCTGAACTTCAGGGTCTCTAAACAATATATCTGGGTCATGTTTAGAGACGGTCTGATTGAAAGGTTTAATGAAAAATCTAACTTCGTAGATATACGAAATACATTTTTCAAAAATAATTTACAAAATTCGACCATCCAGAAATCGTTATTTGTAGACAATGATAACGATGTATGGGTTTATCCGGGAGTTGCAGATAAAGGCAGCGCCTACTATGACACAAAAGCCAAAGAATGGGTTTTTCTGAACAAGGATACCGAAATAGCTCTTTCAAGTAACTTCTTCCGATGTATGGACCAGGATAAGGAAGGCTTAATCTGGATTGGTACAGACCACGGGGGATTAAATCTATTTGATAAGAAACAAAAAAAGATTACGGTATTGCGTAATAATATTTACAACAGGAATTCAATAAGTCAGAATTCAATTATTAGTATTTTTTGTGACAACGATGGCATTGTATGGATAGGTACATACAAAAAGGGAGTATCTTACTACCACCCCAATATGTTCAAGTTCAAAAAGTCACCTCTATTTTATCACTTTAAAGAAGATTCCGACACATTCGATTGTAATAGTTTATTAAAGGATGATAACAATAATCTCTGGATAGGAACAAATGGCAAAGGCTTGATTAAATATAATGAGCAAAAACAAAGTATAGAAATATTCAATTATAATCATAATAACCCTCATAGTATATCTGCCGATATCATTACTTCACTATTGGAGGATCATTCTAAACAGTTGTGGGTAGGAACTTTCTTAGGAGGACTCAACTCTTTTGATGGTAAAAACTTCACAAGGTATCAGATTAATGAAACTGATACCAATTCCATATCAGGAAAGAGTGTATATGGCTTAGCCGAAGATAAAGATAATAACCTATGGATAGGAACTTTAGGGGGTGGCATTAATAAACTAAATCCATCACGCTCCAGATTTGAGAGATATACAGTATCAAACACTCCACAATTATATTCCGATTATGTTCTTTCGGTATATAGAGATATAAATAAAAATATATTTTTCAGTACCGACAGAGGCATTAACTTTATAGATAGTAAAACAAAACAAATAAGCCGATATTTCAATGAACATGTACAACAAGACTCGCTATCTGATATTTTAACAAATAATATATTAGTCGATTCCCGTAGTTTGGTATGGATAGCCACCGATAACGGATTAAATGTATACAATCCTTTAAAAAATCAAGTTATATATATTACTACAAAAGAAGGACTACCCAGTGATGAAGTAGTTTCATTAATAGAAGACAACGATAATAATATCTGGGCAGGCACCCGCAACGGATTGGCCTGTATTCATTGTCAGTTCTCAAATAGTATTTTAAACTACTCAATCACTTATTTCGACGTAAAAGACGGGCTTCCCAGTTCCATTTGTAATCAGAATGCAATATTCAAAGACAAAACGGGAATGATATATGTAGGAAGTACAAACGGATATGTCAGCTTTAACCCGAGCACTATTGCTTTCAATCAATATATCCCAAAACCGAGATTTACCGAGTTGTTGATTGCAAACCAAATAATAAAACCTTATGAAAAATATAATGGCAGGATAATTCTTACTGAATCGATCACTTATCTCAACGAAATAATACTCAATTATACAGAAACTAATTTCACTCTTTTTTTCTCCGCCCTGAACTATATACATCCCGAAAAAAACCACTACAAATATATGTTAGAGGGGATAGACAGAGATTGGATAGAGATTAAAAATGGAGTCGGAACAGCTTCGTATTCAAACCTAAATGCAGGCACTTATAAGTTAATAGTATATGCAGGTAATAATGACGGAGTTTGGAGTAAGACTCCCCTCATTATGAAAATTATAGTAAAACCTCCGTTTTGGCTTACATGGTGGGCTTTTTTCATATACTTTATTATTTTCATAATACTTTTGAGATTCTTCATTATATATAAGCTGAATAAACAAAAGCATGAATTTAAGCAAGCTCAGAAAATAATGGAAGCCGATAAGATTCATGAAGTTGACGAATTGAAATTCAGATTTTTCACTAATATCAGTCATGAATTTAAAACGCCTATAACTCTTATACTAACCCCTCTCGAAAAATTATTAAAAGAACCGCACACCGAGGAAGAAAAAACATTACTAAACATTATGCGTAAAAATGCATTAAGTCTATTAAATATGGTAAATGAAATTCTCGATTTCAGAAAACTAGATTTAAATAAAATGAATCTAAGCCTGTCAACAGGCGATATCATACCAGTAGTAAAAGATATTTGTTTGTCTTTCTCGTCCTTGGCTGCGGAAAAACCAATCAAGTTTACGTTTACAACTTATCTCAAAGAGCTTCAAATGGATTTTGATCCGGAAAAGATGAGTAAGATAGTAATTAACCTTATTTCCAATGCTTTCAAATATACCGAAGAAGGACAGATAGATGTAAGTATAGGTATTACAGAAGAAATTCAACATCAATCAAAAAAACAACTATGTATAAAAGTATCCGATACAGGTATAGGTATTGAAGAAAAGTATTTAGAAAAAATATTTGACCGTTTTTTCCGTATTGAGAGAGCCCAAAAGATAAGCCAAACAGGCACAGGTGTAGGATTACATTTAGTAAGTGAATATGTAAAACTTCATAATGGTGAAATATTAGTCGAAAGCTCCCCAGGAAAAGGTTCGACTTTTACAGTACTGATACCAATAGACAGTCATCATTATGAAGAATCCAGAAGCCAAGATATTATCTATTCGGGAGATACTGATGAAACAAGAATACAAAATAACAATAGTCAGACACATACAACAATACACCTACCTCTATTACTCATCGTAGATGATAATGAGGATTTTCGGGAATTTATGAAAAGCCTGTTTATTAAATCCTATAGAATCATTACAGCAAATGATGGAGAAGAAGCATCTCAAATAATATTAGATCAATTGCCTGATATTATTTTATGTGATGTAATGATGCCCAAAATGGATGGATATGAACTCTGTCGTACCATAAAAGCAGATATACGCACTTCTCATATTCCGATCATACTTTTGACAGCAAAATCGTCCGAAGAAAATCAATATTCGGGCATAGAAGCCGGAGCTGATGATTATATTTCAAAACCGTTCAATATAGATATGCTAACACTTAAAATTTCTAAGATAATTGAACGGCAAAAGAAAAATCAGTATAATTTCAAAAAGAAGATAGAAGTAAATCCGAGCGAAATAGAAATAATGACTATGGACGAAAAATTTGTAAAAAAAGCAATTTCCATTGTCGAAGAAAATATAAGCAATGCCGATTTTCTGGTTGAAGACTTATGTCGTGAAATGGCTATGAGCCGAGTATACTTTTATAAGAAAATATTGGCATTGACAGATAAATCACCCTCAGAATTTATTCGTTTTATAAGACTGAAACGTGCAGCTAATCTATTAGAAAAAAGTCAGATGTTTGTCAACGAAATTGCTTTTCAAGTAGGATTTAATGACCCTAAATATTTTAGAAAATATTTTAAAGACGAATTTGGCGTAACACCCAACGAATATAAAAAAAGGTTTATAAATTAGCTACAAAAAACATATCAGCACCCTTTAGTTAGCATATAAGCACTATAAAGGTTTAAGTGATACCCTTAACCGAAACATGATAATAAAAGTAATATCTTATTAAGTACTTACTTTGCACAGTAACCTATAACCATGAAAAAAACGATCTCTAAAAACTTATCTTTTGTTCTCTTATTTTGGTGTGTTAACTTAACAGTAGCAACACAGAATATATGGCAGTATTTTTTTGATGCCCCTGCTTCTATTTGGGAAGAATCTATTCCCTTAGGCAATGGCCGTATAGGAATGATGCCTTGGGGCGGTATAGAGCAAGAACGAGTTGTATTAAACGAAATATCTCTCTGGTCTGGCAATAAACAAGATGCAGATAATCCCGAGGCATACAAATATTTAGGAGAAATCAGAAGGCTTCTTTTTGAAAGCAAAAATAAAGAGGCTCAAGATTTAATGTATAAAACCTTTACCTGCTTGGGCAAAGGTAGTGCCGACGTTTCGGCATACGGTAGTTTTCAAAATCTCGGCAACCTTCAAATCGATTTTTCATATCCAAATAAATCAGACTCAATAAGTAATTATAAAAGGACATTAGATATAAACAATGCACTGTCTACAATATCCTTTCGCAAAGGAGGTATATTATATAACAGGGAATATTTCACCTCTTTTTCGGATGATATTGGAGTTATAAGATATACTGCAAATCATAAAGATGCTATCAATCTGACAATTTCACTTTATAGAGACGAAAATTATGAGCTATCAGTCCAAGGCAATACATTATCTATTTATGGACAATTAAAAGATAGTGTAAAAAGCAACGGAATGAAATATTTCGGTCAAGTGAAAATTATTCCGAAAGGAGGAACATTAATTAACAATAGAAAAAGTATAGAAATACAAAATGCAGATGAAGTTATCCTTTTAGTGTCTTTGGCTACAAATTATAATAGTCAATCAGAGAAAGTTCAAGCAACACAACTACTTGAAAAAGCCAATGTCAATTACTCAAAGTTAAAGAAAAATCACATTTCGAAATATCAACAATTATTTAATCGTGTTGATTTAACTCTGAGTAAAAACAAGAACTCAGAACTTCCTATTAATAAAAGGTTAGAAGCATTTGTTACCGACAAAAGCGATCTAGATCTGGTTGCTCTATATATGCAATATGGCCGATACTTACTTATTTCTTCTACACGTTTAGGAGGTTTACCTCCCAATCTCCAAGGACTGTGGGCTCCACAAATAATACCGCCATGGAATGCTGATTATCATTTGAATATCAACCTGCAAATGAATTTATGGGGAGCCGAAACAGGTAATCTTTCGGAACTACACCTACCCATGATCGAATATACCAAAAGTCTTGTTGAACCGGGGCAGAAAACAGCTCGTATTTATTATAACAGTAAGGGCTGGGTTACACATATTTTAGGTAATGTTTGGGGATTTACATCTCCATCCGAAGATCCTTCGTGGGGAGCAACTAATACTGCAGGAGCTTGGTTATGTCAACACCTATGGGAACATTATTTATATACTCAAGATTTAGAATACCTCAGGTCAGTTTATCCAACGATGAAGGGTGCTGCACAATTTTTTGAAGATATGTTGATTGAAGATCCTAATAACGGCTACCTGGTTACAGCTCCAACAACATCACCTGAAAATAGCTATTTCACAACAAATGGACAGGTAGTTAGTATCAGTGCAGGATCAACAATGGACAACCAGATTATCAGAGAATTATTTACCAATGTTTCGAAAGCCGCCAAGCTGCTTAACACTGATAAAGAATGGATTCAAATTATCGAGACAAAAAAAGCACGGTTAGCTCCTACTTCAGTTGGTAAACACGGACAAATCATGGAGTGGTTGGAAGATTATGATGAGGTAGAAATACATCACCGCCATGTTTCTCAATTATACGGTTTATATCCCGGATACGAATTAAATCATGCAGTTTCTCCACAATTAATGGATGCTGCAAAAACAACTTTAGAACGAAGAGGTGACGAATCAACAGGTTGGTCTATGGCTTGGAAAATAAACTTCTGGGCCAGACTAAAAGATGGAAACAGAGCCTATAAATTAATAGGAGACCTTCTCAAACCCGCCGGAGAAGGAAGAGGTACCTATCCTAACCTCTTCAGTGCCCACCCGCCAATGCAAATTGACGGGAATTTCGGCGGTTCGGCTGGAATTATGGAAATGCTCATTCAAAGTCATGCTGGCTATATCGAACTTTTACCTGCCATTCCTTCGGAATGGAAAGATGGATCTGTAAAAGGACTAAAAGTAAGAGGCGGAGCAGAGATTGATTTCTCATGGAGAAACGGAACTATTGACTTTATTAAAATAAAATCAACTGTTCCTAACTTTTTTAAATTAAAATTACGCCAAGGTACCCCTCTCATCAACGGGATAAAGAATTATACTATCCAAGATGGTGTACTAAATTTTCAATTAAAGAAAAAAGAAACAATTACCATAGAACTCAAATAAATCCAAAATCAAATAAAAGAATATGAAAAAACTGTTTTTCTGTAGTCTTCTTACTCTATTTACTTGGCAGACTCAGGCACAAATCAAATCGGTTCCTGTATATCTGGATGAAAGTAAGCCTATTGAAGCAAGAGTAAATGACGCATTGTCAAAGATGACTCTCGAAGAGAAGATTGCCATGATACATGCACAATCTAAATTCAGTACTCCCGGATGTCGCCGTTTAGGTATTCCCGAAATATGGATGAGCGATGGCCCTCACGGAGTGCGTATGGAAATAGATTGGGATACATGGAGCCATGCAGGTTGGACAAATGACTCATGCACAGCCTTTCCGGCATTAACCTGCCTTGCTGCAACCTTTAACCTGGAACTTTCGCTCGAATATGGCAATGCTTTAGGAGAAGAAGCCCGTTTCAGAAAAAAAGATATTATATTAGGACCCGGTGTAAATATCTACCGTACACCTATGAATGGTCGCAATTTCGAATATCTAGGGGAAGACCCTTATCTGGCATCTAAAATGGTAGTTCCTTTTATACAAGGTGTTCAACAAAACGGAGTTGCTGCTTGTATGAAACACTTTGCCCTTAACAATCAAGAGCTTTGGCGTGGTCATATTGATGTAGAAGTAAGTGATAGAGCATTATATGAAATATATCTGCCTGCTTTTAAAGCCGGAGTGCAAGAGGGAAAGGTATGGGCTGTTATGGGATCATACAATAAGTTCAGAGGACAATACTGTAGCCATAACGAAAGACTTGTCAATAAAATACTCAAAGGTGAGTGGGGATTTGACGGTGTACTTGTTACCGACTGGGGAAGTGCCCATGATACCAAAGAAGCTGCTCTGAATGGCTTAGACATAGAAATGGGTAGCTGGACAAATGGATTAACATGGGGCGAAAGTTTCGCTTATGACAATTATTTTATGGCTCAACCTTATTTAGAAATGATTAGAAAAGGAGAACTTCCCGAATCATCTTTGGATGAGAAAGTAAAAAGGGTGCTTCGTCTGAATTTCAGAACCAATATGAATCGTAACCGTCCTTATGGAAGTTTTGCAACTCAGGAACATGCAGATGTAGCACGTAAAGTGGCTGAGCAAGGTATCGTACTAATGAAAAACGAAAAGAACTTCTTTCCCATTGGTCAGAATAGATACAAGAAAATTGTTGTAATTGGCGAAAATGCTACCCGCTCGTTAACAGTAGGTGGAGGTTCTTCTGAATTGAAAGTTAAGCAAGAGATATCTCCGCTAGAAGGTCTTAAAGCGAAATACGGGGAAAATAATGTTGCATATACAATGGGATATGGTTCAGGACCTACGGTATATGATAACTTTGTACCATCACCATACAATGAAGATTCATTAAAAAGAGAAGCTCTAGCCTTAGCTAAAGGGGCAGATGTAATTCTCTTTTTCGGTGGATTGAATAAGAACTTCCAGCAAGATTGCGAGGGTGCGGATCGTATCACTTATGATTTACCTTTCGGACAAAACGAACTGATTGATGATCTATTAAAAGTAAATAAAAACTTAGGTATAATACTTGTCAGCGGTAATGCTGTTTCGATGCCTTGGTTAGATAGAGTTCCTGCCCTTATGCAATCGTGGTATTTAGGTTCGGAGGCAGGCAGTGCTACAGCAAATGTTATCGCAGGTGATATAAATCCATCGGGTAAATTGCCTTATAGTATACCCAAGAAGTTGGAAGATAACGGAGCTATTTCGTTTGGCACAATCTCTTATCCGGGAGACAGTATCAAGCAAATCTATAAAGAAGATATTCTTGTAGGTTATCGTTGGCATGATACAAAAAAAATACCTGCTCTATTTCCTTTTGGCTATGGTCTTTCATACACCACATTTGAATATGGAAAAGCCAATACAGACAAAAAAGAATACGGAAAAGATGAAACTATAAAAGTATCAGTTACAGTAACGAACAAAGGAAAAGCCGATGGCGCAGAGTCGGTACAGGTATATTCTTCTCAATCAAAGCCATCTTTAGAACGTCCTGACAAAGAACTGAAAGCATTCAAAAAAATATTCTTGAAAGCAGGAGAAACCAAAACAGTAGAGTTAGATATACCCGTTAAAGATTTAGCATTCTTTGATGATAAATCTCATAATTGGGTGGTAGAATCAGATCAATTCACTTTGCATTGTGCGGCATCTTCTGCAGATGTGAAAAGTTCAGTAGCAGTGAAGATAAAATAATACCTTTTCCTACATAAAAAAAGAGATTGTCTTAACAGACAATCTCTTTTAATTTAATCTCTGTTATTTTTATTTCTTCTCCAATACAAAGGCTGTACGTGCAGGAATATATACTTTTAATATATCCTTTCCCTTGATACTTAAAGTAGTATAATCATAATTATCATCTACCCTATTGAAACCATCAAATTGAGAATCATCAGAGTTTAATACAATTTTGTATTGACCTCTATCTATTTCAAAACCATAATCTGTAAATGATTTTACAGGATTGAAATTGAAGATAAAAATCAAATTATTACGTTTGAATATTAAGACCTGATCTTCGGTACTTTGAATAATAGCAAATGGTCGGAACGAGAATATATCCTGTTTATTTATCAATCCCAACATCTCTTTTTCAAATACTGCTAAAAAACGATATCTTAAGTTTGTATCATTAAGTAAAGACCATTGACGGCGAGCATATTTATAAGACCAATCGTTACCTTCTCTCGGAAAATCGATCCACTCGGGATGTCCAAATTCATTACCCATAAAAGTCAAATAACCATTTCCGGCAGTAGCAAGTGTTGCCAATCTTATCATTTTATGGAGAGCCAAACCTCTGTCCACTTTTGGATTACGTTCAAAAACATTCATGTCCGTATACATCAAACTATCAAGAAGATTGAAAATTAGTGTTTTATCTCCCACCATTGCCTGATCGTGACTTTCGACATAACTGATTGTCTTTTCTTCTTTGCGTTTATTGGTCAACTCATAGAACATATCTCCTACATGCCACTCCTCATCTTTCTTATTTTTTAGTATCTTAACCCAAAAGTCTGCAATACCCATTGCCATACGGTAATCGAATCCTATACCCATACTCTCAATAGGTGAGGCAAGTCCGGGCATACCGCTTATATCCTCTGCAATGGTAAATGCTTGAGGATTTACCTCATGAATAAGCTTGTTTGCCATCGTCAGATAAACAATAGCATCATCATCCTGGTTACCATCATAATACATGGAATAGTTTGTAAAGTCTCGACCGATACCATGGTCATAATACATCATACTGGTAACACCATCGAACCTGAAGCCATCAAATTTAAATTCCTCCAGCCAATACTTGCAATTTGATAGGAGAAAAGCTAAAACCTCATTTTTACCATAATCAAAACAGCGGGAATTCCATACAGAATGTACTCCTCTCTCTCCTGAATGAAAATAAAGATCGAAAGTCCCGTCAAAACGGCTTAAACCATCAGTTTCATTAAGTACCGAGTGTGAATGTACAATATCCAATACCACTCTAATGTTTAATTGATGAGCAGTATCTATCAGTTCTTTGAGTTCTTCAGGTGTACCAAATCGAGAACTTGGTGCAAAGAAATTAGAAACCTGATAACCAAACGATCCATAATACGGATGTTCTTGTATCGCCATTAATTGTATGGTATTATAACCCATATCAGCAATATAAGGCAATACTTTCTCTCTGAAATGATTGTATGTAGCAACATTCTCTTCTTCACCGGACATCCCTATATGGGCTTCATAAATAATGGGAGCCACTGTTTCTTTAGGTTGGTCGTTCTGCCAAATATAAGGTTCGGGCTGCCATACCTGAGCCGAGAATATTTTACTAACATCGTCTTGTACCACTCTACGGACATAAGCAGGGATACGTTCTCCTGCCCCATCTTCCCACTTTACCCACAACTTATAAAGCATACCATGCCGCAAAACCTCTAATGGCAATTCTATCTCCCAATTTCCACCGGGTTTAGGACAAAACACATATCTTAGATCATCTTTTTGCCAATGGTTAAAGTCACCCATCAAATAAAGCGCTACAGCATTCGGAGCCCACTCTCTCAATACCCACTTATCCGGATATGCATGCAATCCGTAAAATAGATATCCGTTAGCGACATCGCTCAGTTCTGAACCTCTCGTCAATACAGCAACTTTTGATTGAAACTTTTTATGTCGGTTTAAAATAGTAGCCCTGTATTTTTCGAGTCCACTATCACCATATATCGAAGTTTTCATTATAATATCAGGTATTAGAGTTTAAGTAGAATTATACTAATCTTTAATAATTACAACTCTGCTTCATAAATAAGAATACATAAAGTCATAAAAGGTCTGTGACCTTTAAACATCATATGGCTAAATTGAGGTACAAAATAGCCATATAATTATTAGTATTTTAATCTTTTATATCCATTACGGACAATAAAAGTATTTACATCCATTTTACCAAACCTGAATCTTGTTGATATGCCAACATCTCATTTTTAGCAAATACACGAAGTCCCATATTAAAGGTTCCGGGTTGCTCGCTTCTATGTTTAAGGCGATAAGTTGCAATACTACTATCCTGAGATACACAAGTAAACTGATGTTTAATCAAGAATTCTTCTCCTTTACTTGTTGGATCGTTAGTGATAACCAATTCAACGCCTATATCTTCAGCCGACAATGAACCGCAAGTAAGTCTTATTTCCATTTCATACTCTTGTCCCAATACAATAGGCTCTTTATAAACACTTGGCATTTTTACGGAAATAATCTCAACCCCATCCCATTCTCTGGCCATTTTATGCTTCCATGTAACAATCTCTTTAGCCATTGCATAGTCATTCTCTCTGATTTTACGAGCCCGTTGAGTTAACTTATTATAGAAGCGATCCTCGTAATCGGTCAACTGACGGTTCATCGTAAAGTTAGAGGCAACCTTATCAATAGAGTTTTTCACATGCTGTATCCATTCGTTAGGAATACCCTCCTCATTTTGTTGATAATACAATGGCGCTATTTCGTTCTCGATCGTATTATATATTATCTCGGCATCCAACTCATTCTGATAGTCGTTGTTTTCATAAACCTGCTCTAAAGGCAACGCCCAACCTGCATCTTTTTGATAACCTTCGACCCACCATCCATCAAGTACACTAAAGTGCATAACACCATTCATCACTGCTTTTTCGCCACTTGTTCCCGATGCTTCCATAGGGCGAGTTGGTGTATTCAACCAGATATCAACTCCTTGTACTAATTTAGAAGCCAATTCCATATCATAATTCTCGATAAATAAAATTTTACCCAAGAATTGAGGATATTTAGAAACTTCAACAATCTTTTTGATCAAATCCTGCCCTGCTTTATCAGCGGGGTGAGCCTTTCCGGCAAATATAAACTGAACAGGTCTTGTCGGATGATTTACTATCTCATTTAATGTATCAATATTCTTAAATAACAATTGAGCACGTTTGTAAGTAGCAAAACGTCTGGCAAAACCAAATGTTAACTTATTAGGATCTAATCTCTCTACAATCTCTACAATTTCACGAGGTGTATAATACAACAATTCATTATTGCTATTCATACGTTCCTTGATATGAGAAATCATAGCACCACGGAGTTTACGACGGATATCCCATATTTCTTTATCTTCAACATCCTGAATATTAGAAAAACAAGATTTATCATAATGGTGTGTTGCAAAGTCTGCACCAAATACACGCTCATATAAAGCTTTCCATTCCGGAGCAGCCCATGTAGGATAATGCACTCCATTAGTTACATAGCTTATATAGGATTCTTGAGCCAAGTAGCCGGGGAACATATCTTTAAACATCTCTTGAGAAACCTTTCCATGCAACCAGCTTACACCATTTACTTCTTGTGAAAGGTGTACAGCCAAATTACTCATCGAGAATTTCTCTTGAGAATCATTAGCATGAACGCGTCCCAATCCCATTACTTGCTCCCAGCTTATTTGGAAACGTTCGGGATAATGCGATATATATTTACGTAACAACCCTTCTTCAAAAGCATCATGACCCGCCGGTACCGGTGTATGGGTAGTGAAAAGTGACGAAGAACGGATAGCCTCCCTAGCTTCTTCAAACGAAAGTTTTCGGTTAACCATCAACTTATGTATACGCTCTAGTCCGGTAAAAGCAGCATGTCCTTCATTACAGTGATAAACATCAAAATGACGATTTATCTTATCAAGTAATCTAATACCTCCAACTCCTAATAGAAGCTCCTGTTTCAATCTGTTTTCCCAGTCACCGCCATACAAATGGTGTGTAACCGAACGATCTTCAGGTAAGTTATCTTCAAAGTCAGTATCCATTAAGAATAACTCGACACGCCCTACGTTTACTTTCCAAACACGTGCATGCAAATCGCGTCCGGGCAATGCTATTTTTATGGTAACCCAATTACCTTCGTCGTCACGTACTGCCGATACAGGTATTTTATCGAATAATTGTGCTTCATAAATATTTTCTTGCTCACCTGATGTTGATAAACGTTGAGTAAAATAACCATAGCGATACAGCAGACCAATACCTGTCATACGTACCCCTTTATCACTAGCCTCTTTTAAATAATCTCCGGCAAGAATACCTAATCCTCCCGAATAAATTTTCAATGAACTGTGCAAACCATATTCCATACAAAAGTAGGCGATTGTGTTTTCACTCAAATCGCTTGTATTATTCATATATGTTTTGAAATGGTTGTATACTGCAGTTAATTTTGCTACAAATTCTTTATCATTTTCCAGTTCTTGATAACGTTGAAGGCTTATTGTATCTAGTAATACAATAGGATTATAGTATACTTTTTTCCAAGCAACCGGATCTAATGATTCAAACAAATCTTTTGCATCCTGATTCCAACACCACCAAAGGTTATTAGCAAGTTCTTCCAGAGCATGAAGTTTTTCAGGTACATTACGGTGTACAATAACGTTAAACCAATTTGGTGAGGTATGTTGTGACATTTGTGGAATATAATTTTGTGGTTCTTCTATAATAAAATCGCTTTCGGTATAGCGTTCTGCTACTTTTTCAAGTGCTGTGCTATAAGCTTGCATATAATAAGTAATCAGGTTATCCCAAAGGGCAATTTTAGATATCTCATATGCATTTTGTTTTGCAGCTTTGCAGTCTGTATCACTATTTTTAGCATGACGGATTACATGAGCTTCAATACGGTCTATTACTTCTGCATCATTTGTATCGGTACGATTGATGACAGCAATACCCGGACGTTCTCCTTTGAAATGAGTTTTTACCCATAAACCAAAACCTGCCAATGTTGTAGTAATAGTTGGAACTTTAAAAGCTACGCTCTCCAGTGGAGTATATCCCCATGGTTCATAATATGAAGGGAATAAAGACAAATCTAGCCCTGCCAACAAATCATAATAAGGGACATCAAATATTCCATCGTTACCATTCAAATAAGAAGGAACGAAGAATATTTTAACCTTATCATTGTTTGTATTATAGAGTTCGTTTCGTCTTACAGCATTTAATACAGGATCGTAATTCTCATCATTTAATTCATGTGTCAGATATGGATTTGAAAGGGGAGAAATAGGTTCTGTACTATGCAAATTCTGTAACAATGCTTTTGATGGTCCGTGATGTCCGGCAGGAACAAGTATAAAACCAACTACTTCTCTGTTTAAAGCATCATTCTTATTCAGTTTACCCAAAGCTTCGATGAAAACATCTATCCCTTTGTTTTTATATTCATAACGTCCGCTAATTCCGATCAATAAAGCATTATTATCAATTGGTTGAGCTATAATTGCTTCGGCGGCGGTCAGAAGCTTCTTGCGACCCTCTTTTTGTTTTTGAAGAAACTCATCTTCATTCGTAATAAAATCTTGAAATCCATTGGGTGTAACCAAGTCAACTGCTCTTCCTAAAAATTGTTCACATTCTTTTGCGGTAATATCGCTTACGGTTGTAAATACATCAGCCTGTTGTGCAGCAATTTTCTCCAATGATTGTTTTGCTGTTACATTAAAAGTATGAGCAATATTATCGGGGTTGTAAGTTTTCAGACTGTCATAAAGAGGTAAATTATTACCTGCAATACACCTACCTAATGCTGTTGCATGTGTAGTAAATGCACATCCAATTTGAGGGACTGCCGATTTTAAATATAATAGCCCTGTACCGGTCATCCATTCATGGAATTGTGCAATAATTTTATCACTTGGCGAGCAATGGAATTTTACATAACTCTCAATAACCTTTCCTGCTGCATAACCGAATAATGCAGGTTCGATATAATCCCATTGGCCCGAAAGCGAATCAAGTTTATATTTCTCCCACATAAATCCCAGTATATCATCTTTATGAGAGAAGAACGGGGTAAAGTCAATTAAAATAGCAATGGGTCTTTCAGCAATATTCCATCGACCGATACGAATGCGTAATCCATCATTTGCTGCTTTGGCTCTCCACGATTTTAGTAAAAGCGGGTCTTCCGTAAATTCAAGATTCGATTCATTTTCCTTTACAACATCCGGTCCAATCAGAATGTGAGGTTTTCTTAATACCTTTTCCAAGGTGGGAACTTTTGTTGCAATAACAGTATGAATACCTCCAACTTTATTACATACTTCCCAGCTCACTTCAAATAAATAATCCGGTGTTAGTAGCTTTTCGTTTTGCATAAAATTATTATTAATACACTAATATATATTCTGAATTAAGGCCTAAGACCTATTTTTTATAAAAAGTAAAATAATAGATTGCATCTTTAAGTATTACTTTAAAATACTTAAAGTTCATTAAATGGATACTGATTTAGCAGCTTTCTTACCCAATAGCTCTGTTATTTTTTTTATTTGTAAGGACGAGTACTCTGTTTCGTTAAATGCCGTAAATTTGGATAACTCATCAGCATAATGGCTGTCTTTCTTTAATAAAGCAACTTTTTCTGCGACAGCATCATTAACACGCGATATTAAATCACTTAACACATTCATGTAATTTATATAGGCATCATAAGGACTTGAGTAAACGCTTTTAAATCGACGTGAAGATGCGTCGGACATCCATTTAGTACACATGTAGTAATAATGGTCGCTATCTTGAAGGCGTTCCCAATCCTGAGTTAACAGTTCGTTATCAACAAATCGCACCTTTTCTCCCAGATCGCAAAGAGATGTAAAGGCATCATTTTGCAAATCATTTCCCAGCCAGATACTTAAATCCCGTTCCTCTTCCGACCAAGAAATAGGATAAGGCACATGCACAGGCCCTACAGCTGTATGTTTCTTGATTACTTCTGATGGCGTTAGGAATTCGAATTTATCGTGACTGAATACTTCTTTTGGCAAATAACGCATAAACTCAAATATACCTGTAGACCGAGGGTGACGGTTTCCGAATGTAATGTAATCCATAAAAAGATTAACTACTTCTTCATTTTCATTTACAGCGTCGAGCCAATTTACAAACTTTTCGCTGGTTACAGGCCATTCACTCCATGTTTTATCTGAAAAACGATAAGCAATATCATCACTTAAATGAAAGTTTCTCAACAATACCTTTAAATTCGAATTATTTACATTGTTATACACATAATTAGGACTTTTCCATCCTAATACATGCTTTGCACCTTCGGTTACAATAGCTTTAAAACCAAGTTTTGCAACTCTCTCGCCAATCTGGTCGGAATACATAAGTCCGGTTAAACGTGCTGTAACAGGCTCTTGATTAAAGTGTTTTTTTATTGTTGCAGCTTGTTTTTTCAATTGGCGTTCCAGCTCTTTTTCATCTTTGAGAAAAGCTAATGAGTGGGCATATGTTTCACATATAAACTCTACTGAGCCTGTTGCAGCCAATTCTTTAAAACTATCTAATACCTGAGGTGCATATTTTTCGAGTTGTTCTATCGTTTCACCCGTTATTGAAAATGCTACTTTAAACTTACTACCATACTCGCTAATGATATCCAGTAATACTCTATTCATTGGTAGATAGCACTGTTCTACAATTTTTTGTAAATAGTTGCGAATACTAAACTCATCATAATACTGATGAGAATTACCTATATCAAAAAAGCGGTATCTTCTTAATTGAAAAGGTAAGTGTATCTGAAAATAAAAGCATAAGGTTTTTTTCATGACTAATTATGTATGTCTGTTATATTTTGCGTTATTAAAATCTATTATAAAGGCTTCAAGTGTTTCGAGTCAATGTTAATCTAATAAAGACATTAAATGTTGCTATATTCAGAGATCAATCCAACATTTTTTCATATACATCTTTTACTCTAATTGCACTATCATCCCAATTCAGAGAATTGACTTCTTCCGTTCCTTTTACTTTCAGAGTTGTTGTTAAGATCGGATAAGCCAGTAATCCATACATAGCATCAGCTAAGGCATCTATATCCCAGAAGTTTACTTTCATAGCATGCTCCAATACTTCTGCTACTCCCGATTGATTGGATATGATAACAGGAACTCCTGTACGCATAGCTTCCAACGGAGATATACCAAAAGGCTCGGAAACAGATGGCATTACATAAACATCACTTTGGGCATACATTTGATTTACATCATCTCCTGTTAAAAAACCTGTAAATGAGAACTTTGATCCGATACGTAGTTTGGCAACACGCTGTACCATTTTATTCATCATATCGCCACTTCCTGCCATCACAAAACGGACATTTGGATAGCGTTTCAGAACCTTACTTGCAGCCTCAATAAAATATTCAGGGCCTTTCTGATAAGTAATACGCCCCAAAAAAGTTATCACCTTCTCTTTTACGGCTTTATTGATAAGAATTTCTTTACGTCCTGAAAAGTCTACAGCATTATGTACTGTAAAAACTCGCGATTTATCAATACCATAGCGGTTTATAACAATATTTCGTGTAAGATTACTCACTGCTATTACGGCATCGGCTTGTTCCATCCCCAAGCGCTCCAGATCATAAACAACCCTATTTACATTTTCGCCACTTCGGTCAAACTCCGTAGCATGCACATGTACGACTAAAGGTTTTCCCGAAATCTTTTTTGCAACAATACCGGCCAGGTAAGTAAGCCAATCATGAGCATGAATCACGTCAAATTCATTTTCCCGAGCTATTTTTGAAGCAACATAAGCATAGTTTCTTACTTCTTCCATCAAATTTGTTCCATATTTTCCCGAAAAAGGGAACTTACCTCCCAAATGAGTAAAAGAATGTTGTCCCCCTCCACTTTCTGTTTCGGTTACATATTTTTCATATTCTTCCAAGCCTAAATAAGGTATTAGACCTGAACTGACAGGTAGGAAACTTACATTCTGCCAAAAATCATCCGTATAAGATGTCGTCGAAGGCATTTCTACATCACTAGCATTGATTATTTTCCCGATGCTGGAGTCTTCATCGCCTACAGCCTTAGGCATAACAAACAGGACCTCAACTCCTTGTTGTGCCAATCCTTTTGTTAATCCATAACAGGCAGTACCTAGTCCTCCTGATATATGGGGAGGAAACTCCCAACCAAACATTAATACTTTCATACTAGATCATAGCATTTTAGGTAATTCTTATTATTTTTTGTCTTGTTTTTTGTGTTGTTCTATCATTTGGAGAATACGGAGGACTTCACTGACACTCCAGGCTTGCGAAATACTTCCGCCCGGATGGTGAGGAGGATTACCGTCATACACCTCAGCTATACTGCAAATTCCGTAATCTGTCATATCTTCTTCAAAATGCTCTACAATCCATTTGGCATCCCCATAAAAAGCATCTCCATAGAGTTTAAAATTAGCTTCTATATAATGACTTAATTGCCATACCCAAACGGTACCCTGATGATAAGCTAAATCTCGCGTTCGTTGATCGCCACTGTATATACCTTTATAATCGGGATGTCCCGGGGATAATGTTCTCAAACCTTTAAGAGTGAGTAACTCTCTTTTTATCACATTCAGAACATGACTTTTAATTTCATCGCTAATTGGGCTATAAGGTAATGATGTAGCTATAACCTGATTGGAGCGTATATCTAAATTCTGACCATTTTCATCGACATAATCCGCTAAATATCCAAGCTCTTCATTCCAGAAGGCTGTTACATAACTTTCTTTTACACGTTCTGCCAAATCTTTCCATTCCGAAACAAAAGCTTTATCACCATTGGCTTCGGCTAGTTCTATTGTAAATTGTATTGCATTATACCAAAGAGCATTTATTTCTACTGCATATCCTCTGCGGGGAGTTACAGGACCTTCGGCAATAACAGCATCCATCCAAGTCAAAGCCTTACCTTCTTGTCCTGCCCAAATAAGGCCGTTGTCATGCATCATAATATGATCATTAACACCAGACCTAAAAGCATACAAAACAGCCTTCATTCTTTCACCATAAGAAGCCCAAACCGCCTTCTTATCGTCTACAGCCTCTGTGTATTTTTGTATAGCCCAGAAATACCACATAGGTGCATCGACCGAATTGTAGGCGGCATTATCACTTTTTCCGATATTAGGAAATAATCCATTATTAATTTCCCCCGACATGGTATCCAATACACTTTTACAACTTTCTAAATCGTAGTTAGCAGCTAATGTAAGCCCCGGCAAGGCAATAAACGTATCACGCCCCCAACGACCAAACCATGGATAACCGGCTATAACTTCGGTATCATTACCTTGCTGAACAATAAACTGTGTAGCCGAATTTTTCAAACAGTTAACAAAACTGTCTTTGGGCTGACGGGAAGCAAGCCCTTTATCAAAAGCATCTGCTAAGTTTTTTACTTTTTCTTCTTTTAATGATGCAGAAAAAATGATGCTTTCACCTTTTTTTATAGGCATTTCCAGATATCCGGGAGTAAACAAATCTTCCTGAAAATCATAACCTCGTTCTCTTTCTTGCGAATATTCTATATTATAGTACCAATCCGGATTATCTATAAATTCATTTTTTTTGCTTAACTGCATGTTAAGAGTCGGAAATCCGGTATACAACTTCGATGCTATACCATTTTCGATTCTGTCTGTATCTGTATTAACAAATAAATTAGCTTTACTTAGCTGATGCCTGTTTCTAAAAGCAAGAAAAGGTCTCAAGCGCAGTGTAGTATCGGAATGAGCTTCCAACAATGTATACCTTAAAAGTATACGATCTGCATTATGCTCCATTAAAAACTCTTTCTTAAGCATAACACCACCAACCCTGTAAACCAGGGTTGGAGTTGGTTCGAACTCAAAATCAACAATATACTTATGACCTCGTGGACTATACACACCTCCCGGATATTGATGTATACCCAAATTGAATGACTGATCGTGCTGAATAATCGTTTCATCCAAAGAAGAAAGTAGGACATAACTTTCACCATTAAATTCTTCAATGGGACAAACCAATAAGCCATGATACTTACGGGTGTTACAACCAACAATAGTTGTGCTCATATATGCACCGGCTCTATTGGTACTTAAAATCTCACGATGCAATGAATATTGTAGATTAACTAATTCATCTTTATTAAAAGTCAGATAGCTCATAGTATATAATAGTGTTTTGTTTTAGTAAAGCGACATAATAAAATAAATACATCCTAAATTTAAGAATTTTCTTTGTTCAAACCTTAAAATCCCGAATGTTTTATAACATTTTATCAAAATGGAGACAACCTAAAGTAAGACCGAAAAATTTTCAGCCTAAGTTAATCTGAGCATCATTTAGTTACTCTACCTTTTTATAACACCCAATATACCTTTATTGTTTTTGCAAACGGCGTCTAAATTCAGTACAAATAATAGCAGTGGCAATTGCAACATTCAGAGATTCGGATGTTGCCCTTTCTTGAGGATAATTAGGAATAAAAAGTTTGTTTGTTATAAGAGTTTCAATTTGATAGCCGATACCATTCCCTTCGTTTCCCATGACAATAATGCCTGTCTCAGACAACTCCTGCTGATACATGTTCTTACCATCCAGAAAAGTACCATAAATAGGTAATACGCCTTGTAAGTGTTTCAGATATTCATATAAATCGACATAATGTACTTTCACTCTTGCCAAAGCTCCCATAGTAGCTTGTACGACTTTTGGGTTATAGACATCGACAGTATCCATAGAACAAATTATATTCTCAACACCATACCAATCGGCCAACCTGATTATTGTGCCTAAATTTCCGGGATCCTGTATACAATCCAATGCTAAAATAAGCTGTTTCTTTAGTTCGTTTGTGTTTAAAGTATAATGAGGTTGGTAAAAAACGCCTAAAGCTTGTTGAGGATTTTTAAGAAAGCTGGCTTTAGATAACTCCGATTTAGAAACTTCTATAACTTCTTCGATATCATTATCTTGAATTTTATTTGCACGAATAAAATCAGGAGTAGCCACCAGTAATTGGCACTTTACAATGCCGATTAATTCGGATACCATTTTGTCTCCCTCTACCACAAAAGCCCCGTGTTCATCACGGCTTTTTTTATCCTTTAAGGATTGTATGTATTTTATTTTATTCTTACTTAAATTCATTTAACTGCGATAACCAACATTATTTAATAATTCTTTGTTAGACAAATCTACAAAAAAGATATAATTATATCCTAAATTTGTTGTTTTTTAAATAACCGATCATCTCTTAACGTCATGTCACTTATTTATAACTTGACGAAAGAATAACGGATTATAAAATGTGGCAATGTTACTTATATATTTCATACATGAAATCCAGACCTCAGAATATAATTATCTTAATCAGTTTACTATTACTCCTAGGCTATTCTTGTAGCTCGACCAAATATGTGCCTGACAATGAATTTCTGCTTGATGTAGCTACCGTAAAAGTGGACGCTAAAGATGTTTCGTACTTTGACTTGGAGCCCTACGTGAAACAAAAAGCAAATTTTAAAACATTCGAAATATTTAAGCTTCCCTTATTTATGTATAATTTATCAGGGAAAGATTCTACCAAATGGTACAACAGAGCACTTAAAAGAGGAGGAGAGCCTCCTGTTTTATATGACAGCACACAAGTAGAACCTACAGTTGTTACTCTGGAAAGGATAATGAATAACAAGGGTTATCTACACGCCCAAGTCGAACCTAAGGTTATAGAAAAAGATAAAAGAGCAAAAGTTATATATGATGTAAAATCCGGTACAGCTTCAAATATTGAAAGTTACAAAATAAACATAAGTGATACTGTATTTGATGCTAACATTATCGATAAATCATTTCCTTTGCGTAGAAGAAGGGCTAATACATCAGATTCTACCCGTATAAGCCTTGATCAATACCTTAGCAGAGGAAATCTTTTGAAAGAGGGAGATCGATTTGATCTTGATTTATTAGATGAAGAACGCGATCGCATTACTTCCATATTGCGACGAAACGGCTACATGGCATTTAATAAAGAATACATAGGTTTCGTTGCTGATACGATAGATAAAAAAAACAAAGTTGATTTAGAGCTAATAATTTATCCTTTCACACAACGTATAGGTAACAATGATGTAACAGAAATACCTCATCGCCAATATTATGTAGATAAGATAGACATCTATGTAGATTATGACCCTATTACCGATGGAGATATCAACCACTATCAAGCTACGGATACTGTAACAAGAGGCTACTATAGCATATTTTATGGAACAAGAGGCCGTTATATTAAACCCTTTGTTATTTTAGAAAATTGCTACATACAACCCCAATCTCTTTATAACGAGAATCAGGTTTCTGCAACATACAATGCATTGGCTCAATTACACATCTTAAAGAATATCAATATAAAATACGAAGAATATCTTGAAGGAGACTCTACAAAACTCAAATGTATAATTACAGCAGTACCGGACAAAAGACAAGGTATATCTGCCGAAGTAGAAGGAACAAACTCCGCCGGCTTCTTTGGCGTAGGTGCGAGTTTAGGATATGTACACCGGAATGCATTCAAAGGATCAGAGTTGTTTAATGCCAAACTTCGAGGTTCTTATGAAGCCGTTACACCCAATTTTTCGAGTTTTAGAGACAACTACTTCGAAATAGGAGGAGAAACATCTCTTACTTTCCCCAGATTTTTATTTCCTTTTCTCAGCCACGATCTAAGGCGAAGATTACGTGCTTCAACTCAAGTCGTATCAAGTTATACCTATCAACGCCGCCCCAATTATTTTACACGAACAGTTTTTTCTACAGGAGTAAAATATATTTGGGAAAACCGTACCAATAACACGGTAAGGCATACGCTTGATCTTATAGAAATCAGTTATGCACACATACCCCGTTTGGATCCCAGATTCGAAAGTACTCTGTCACCCAATGCTAAATTATATAGTTTTACCGATCAATTTATAGTTAGTACAGGCTATACCTATTACAAAACAAATGCTATAGCTCCCGGACTTATCGGTTCTAATAGAAAAAACAACAGGTCTACCTATTCATTAAGAGCATCTGTTGAAACTGCAGGTAATGCACTTGCATTGGCTGCTGCATTAGCTAAAATAGAAAGAGATCCCGAAACCGGATCAAGAAAAATCTTTGATACTTTTTTTGCCCAATACGTACGAGGAAATATAGATTACAGCAAATCGATACGCATAGATGATAAAAACGCTTTAGCTTGGCGGTTAGGTGGTGGTATAGCCTATGCATATGGCAATAATAAACAAGTCCCTTTCGAAAAACGTTTCTTTTCGGGAGGAGCCAATAGTGTCAGAGGATGGGCTGCCCGCGAATTAGGCCCGGGAGCTTTTTACAGAGCAGATGCCAATTTTAATGACCAGTCTGGTGACTTAAGATTTGACGCTAATATAGAATACCGTAGCAAAGTATTCTGGAAACTCGAACTGGCTACATTTGTCGATGCCGGTAATATATGGACTATCAGAGGTAGCGAACGCCAAGATAAGGGAGAGTTTAAATTCGACAGTTTCTACAAACAAATTGCATATGCATGGGGATTAGGTATAAGGCTGGATCTTGAATTTGTTATCATTCGGCTTGATTGTGGATGGAAAGTATACAATCCGGCAGATATTCCTGTTTATAGAACCGATGAAAGCGGATATCAAGTGGTAGATGGCTATCAATCCAAGTGGTCTATATTAAAACCATTCAGATTTAGAGAAAATACAGCCTGGCACATTGCAGTTGGTTACCCTTTCTAAAGTTTCGAAATTTTTATAATTTAGCTTGAATATGAATAAGTTTTAATTATTTACTAATTCATTACTTATCCTCTAACAAGTCGGGTCTAAGCTGTTTGGTTCTAGATATGGCTTGTTGCAATTTCCACTCATCAATCTTTGCTTCATGTCCGGATAGTAATATTTCCGGAACCTTCCATCCTTTATATTCTGCGGGACGGGTATATACGGGAGGTGCTAACAGATTATCTTGAAACGAATCGGATAAAGCCGACTGCTCATCTCCAATTGCACCGGGAATTAAGCGAACTACAGCATCTGTAATTATAGCTGCCGCCAATTCTCCTCCGGTAAGTACATAATCACCAATCGAGATTTCTTTAGTTATCAGATGTTCTCTGATTCGATAATCAATACCTTTATAATGACCACAAAGAATAATTATATTTTCGAATGAGGACATTCTGTTTGCCATTTTCTGATCGAATCGTTCTCCGTCGGGCGATGTGAATATTACTTCATCATAAGCTCTCTGGCTTTTCAATTGAGATATAATATTGTCAATCGGTTCAATCTGCATAACCATACCTGCCTCTCCTCCAAAAGGATAATCGTCTACCCGATGATGTTTATCAGTGGAATAATCACGTAAATTATGAAGTTGAATTTCAACAAGATTTTTATCTTGTGCGCGTTTAAGGATCGAGCAATTAATTGTTCCTTCGAGCATTTGGGGAAGTACGCTTATAATGTCTATTCTCATTCTTTAAATTATAATAGGTCTGATTCAGCAGACAAAAATAAACAAAAATAAATGATTAAAGTCGTAGACTTTTTTATTAGTTCTACGATAAACTTTAGTATATATTTGCAAATCATTTTAGAAGAAGCATATTCGCACTTAATTTTTCAAGAATACATATCTCATGAAACTATACGAAATTAAAGAAGATAAAATTATATTTTACCCCAGACGTCAAGATTTTTTAGCTTTAGGAATTATATTATCTGTATGCTTATGCATGATTATCATACCCGTATATTTTTCAATGAACGAACAAGGTCTGAATCTCGGAATCATTCATATAAGTTTAGCCATTCTGATTCCTTGATTATATTGATTCTATTTATTTATCTAAGTAAGGAAACACAAATAATAATTGACATAAAAGGGAGGTCGGTTATAAGAAGGAATTTATTCGGGAATAGAAAAATAGCATTATTAGAAAATGTCAATAAAGTTCAGTTGTCAGACAGTGGTTCGATGTATGTGACAACATATATATACGAACTTATTTTCCACGACGATATATATGGATTAGGTATAAGACTTACCCCTACTCTAAGAAAAAATTCAAAAAAATTGAACGAAATATATGATAATGCTATAATTAAAGTAGAAGAACTATTGTCAGACAATCCATTTAATACTATCCCGAATAAAACTATAGAGCAGAAAATCCATTTTTTCAATGAAACTAATCGTGACTGTTATATCTACAAAGAAAAAAGTATTGTAGCGATAATTTTCACTATACTTCCATTACTACTTTTTGTTTATTTAACTGTATACCAGAACCTAGACTCATATTACCACTTTACATTTCTGGCAATATCTGTTATTTGCTTTATTAGCTATGGAAGCCAAGTAAAAATAGATACTTATAATCAAAATATTGAAAGTTCATCCTATGGGCTTTTTAAGTCCAAATGTCACTTTTCTGAAATTACAGAAATTATTCCTCAGAAGTTATTTCACAATGGAGCGTATTCAACCACAAATATTATAATAAAAACTAATAGAGATAAAAAGCCATATCAAATACAATTAGCCAGCATAAAAGACACAAAAAAAGTCGCTTTGTTTATAAACGACCTTACTTTGTTGTTAACTCCAAGTAAATAAATGTAAAGAACTTAAGCATTCTTCTTACCTTTAATCCTCCCCATCATTTTATTGATTCGAAGTCTTATTACACCATAAAAAGCTTCACCAAAAATTCCTGCATTCATCTTAGATTCGCCTAAAACCCTATTTACAAAAATGATAGAGACTTCTTTCAGTTTAAAGCCTAAAGTATAAGCAGTATACTTCATTTCGATCTGGAATGCATACCCTTTAAATCGGATCTTATCCAAATCAATAACCTCAAGTACATTTCGTCTATAACAAACAAAACCTGCTGTAGCATCATGTATATTCATTCCGGTGACTAGCTTAACATACTTAGAAGCATAAAACGACATAATAACACGACCCATAGGCCAATTAACAACATTTACGCCTGTTGAGTAGCGTGAACCTATTGCCATATCTGCCCCTCCTGTTGCACATGCATCATAAAGGTGTATCAGGTCATGAGGGTCATGAGAAAAATCAGCATCCATTTCAAACACATACTGATAATCACGAGCCAAAGCCCATTTAAAACCTGCAATATAGGCTGTTCCCAACCCTTGCTTTCCCTTCCTCTCCAATAAAAACAACGATTCCGAATATTTTTCCTGCAACCGCTTTACAATAGCAGCCGTTCCATCAGGAGAACCATCATCAACTATAAGAATATGAAAAAGCTTTGAAAGGGCAAAAACCGTTTCAATCATTTTTTCGATATTCTCTTTTTCGTTATAAGTTGGAATAATAACAATAGAATCCGACATCACTTTATAATTTTACTCAAAATTAGTTATTCCCCCATTCAGTGTATACATATTGCGTAATTTTTAAATATTTTTCATCAAAAAATCGTCATTTCTCTTTTATTTATTAGTGTATTGCTCCAATCTTCAATTATTATTACCTTTGTTTCTATAAAACAACTCTATTTTGGAATCGATTTCTCCTCTCCATCTTTTTGACGGACATACAAGCATAAAAGTAATATCAAGCACTCTAAAAAAAGACAAAAACCTACATATCAAAGGTTTACTTGGGTCTTCGTGGTCGGTATTTGTTTCTGCCTTATTTAATCAAAAAAAAGGGCAATATTTATACATACTGGATGATCTGGAAACGGCCGGATATTTTTATCATGACCTTACTCAGTTATTAGGATCTAAGGATGTACTCTTTTTTCCGTCTGCTTACAAACGGGCAATTAAATACGGACAACCCGACCCTGCAAATGCAATACTCAGAACCGAAGTATTAAGTCGTCTGCAAGGAGAAGATACCCCTCTTATTATAGTTACCTATCCCGAAGCTATTGCCGAAAAGGTAGTATCAAAAGATACCCTTAAAGAGAATACCTTACGCATTACTGTAGATGAAAAAATAGACTCTACATTTGTTTCGGAAGTTCTCGATTCGTATGGCTTTGAATATACAGAATATGTATATGAACCAGGACAATATGCCATAAGAGGTAGTATACTAGACGTTTTTTCGTATTCGAGCGAATACCCTTTTCGTATTGACTTCTTTGGTGATGAGGTAGAAACAATCAGACGTTTTGATATAGAAAGTCAGTTATCAAAAGAACAATTGACTTCTATTCAGATTATTCCAGAGATGTCTAAATCGGGTCAGCTTCAAGATTCTCTTTTAAGCCTGTTACCTTCCGCAACAATCATTGGATTCAAAGATTACTCGTGGATACAAGGACGGCTCAATTCTATATTCGAAGATAGTGCGATATTAGATAATCCTGAATACGAAGACGATGTTCAATCAAAACTAATATCCGAATCTCTTTTTACAAACGAGATTCTCAAATTCAAAAAAATGCAATTCGGTAATACCTGCTTTGGTGTAGCCGATGCTGCTTTTGAATATCAAACGGCTTTACAACCGATTTACCATAAAAACTTCGATTTAGTAAGTAAAAGCCTTCATGATTTTATGGCTCAGGGATATACAATTTATATTCTGAGTGATAGTATGAAGCAAATCGAGCGTCTGAAAACAATATTTGACGACAGAGGGGATAATATACCGCTGATACCTATCAATAAGACTCTGCATGAAGGTTTTTACGACCAGACTCTAAAAATATGCTGTTTTACGGATCATCAGATTTTTGATCGTTTTCATAAGTACAACCTAAAATCGGACAATGCCCGCACCGGAAAAATAGCTTTGAGCCTTAAAGAATTAAAGCAATTGCAAATAGGTGACTTTGTTGTTCACAACGATCATGGAGTTGGTAAATTCGGCGGGCTTGTCAGACTTATAGTCAACGAAAAGCTGCAAGAACATATCAAGATTACTTATCTGAATAATGATGCCATATTTGTACCAATACACTCTTTATATAAAATATCAAAATACAGAGGTAAGGATGGAGAAGCTCCTCGTTTAAATAAATTAGGATCGGGTGCATGGCAGAAAATGAAAGAAAACACGAAAAAACGTCTTAAAGACATTGCCCGTGATCTTATCATTTTATATTCGAAACGAAACGAAGAAGAAGGCTTCAAGTTCTCACCTGACACTTTCATGCAAAATGAGCTCGAAGCATCATTTATATACGAAGATACTCCCGACCAAGTAACAGCTACTGCCGATGTCAAAAAAGATATGGAGAATCATCGTCCGATGGACAGGCTTATCTGTGGCGATGTCGGGTTTGGAAAAACAGAAGTTGCAGTAAGAGCAGCATTTAAAGCGGTTGCTGACAATAAACAAGTAGCTGTTCTTGTCCCGACTACCGTTTTAGCAACTCAACACTTTAAAACTTTCAGAGATCGTTTAAAAGATTTCCCATGCAAAGTAGACTACATCAGTAGAGCGAGAAAACCTGCTGCTGTAAAAGAACTACTTGATAAATTAAAAAAAGGAGAAATTGATATTCTTATTGGTACACACCGAATTGTCAATAAAGATATTCAATTCAAAGATCTAGGGCTATTAATTATTGATGAAGAACAAAAATTTGGAGTTTCTGTAAAAGAGAAGTTAAAGCAAATGAAGTCTAATGTAGATACATTGACTATGACTGCTACGCCTATCCCAAGGACACTTCAATTCTCGTTGATGGGTGCTCGTGACCTTTCGACAATCACAACTCCCCCACCCAACCGATACCCTACTCAAACAGAAGTTCATACTTTCGATTCTCAGATTATAGCAGAAGCTATCAACTTCGAAATGAGCAGAAACGGACAGGTATTCTTCCTCAACAACAGAATCAACAACTTACCCGAGATAGAAGCAACTATCCGGAAAGGAGTTCCCGATGCACGTATTGCAGTAGCTCACGGACAAATGCCTCCCACGAAACTAGAAGAGATTATCACTGATTTTGTGGATTACGAGTATGATGTATTGATTGCAACTTCTATCATAGAATCGGGTATAGATATACCCAATGCAAATACAATAATAATAAATAATGCTCAACGATTTGGATTGAGCGATCTACACCAATTACGTGGACGTGTTGGACGTGGCAACCGTAAAGCTTTTTGTTATTTGCTTGCTCCTCCATTGGATAGCTTAACGATTGAGGCTAAACGAAGATTACAGGCTATCGAAAATTTTGCAGAATTGGGCAGCGGCATACATATTGCCATGCAAGACCTAGACATAAGAGGTGCAGGAAACTTGTTAGGTGCCGAACAAAGTGGTTTTATTGCCGACTTAGGGTACGAAGCCTACCAAAAGATACTAACCGAGGCTGTTAATGAGTTAAAAAATAACGAATTTGCCGAACTGTATCATGAGAGTAAAGACGGTGAGAAAAACAAAGGTGATAATTTTGTGGATGATGTTCTGATCGAGAGTGATCTTGAACTTTTATTTCCTCCCATATACATACCTAACGATTCGGAACGTATATCTATTTACAGTACTCTAAATAATCTGGAGAAAGAAGACGAAATAACCGATTTCGTAAAAATGCTGGAAGACCGTTTTGGCAAAATTCCGCAAGAAGGTTTAGATCTTATAGGAGTCATTCGTATCCGAAGAATAGCCAAATACCTGAGTATCGAAAAGGTTATTTTGAAAAAAGGACAAATGCTATTGTATCTGGTTTCGAATCCCGATTCATTATACTACCAATCACAAGCTTTCGACAAGCTTTTGAGTTATGTACAAGGACATCATCGAGATTGTCAGCTAAGAGAAAACCAAGGAAAACGTTCCATCATCATTAAACATGTAGAGAATGTAGATAAAGCATACAATGTATTGAATGATATCTTTCTTCAAGAATAACAAAAGAGCAGAAATAAAATTTCTGCTCTTTTAATTTTATCTGATTGTTTTACTATAGTTCAATTAGTTGTCTTTGGAGTCTCTTTCTGTAATTTATATAAAATAGGTAAAGTATAATATACATCAACATCTTTTCCTCCTTGCTTGCCGGGAGTCCATTTGGGCATTGCGCGCACAACTCTCATGGCTTCTTCATCACATCGTGAATCAAGGCCTCTTAGAACAGATACATCTGTAATATCTCCGGTTTTTGTTACAACAAAACGAAGTACAACTCTTCCTTCAATATTTTCTTTTGCTGCTGATTCGGGATACTTTAAATTTGTACCAATATATTGCATCATTGCACTCTCACCTCCGGGAAACTGAGGCATTTGTTCAACCATAACAAAAGGAGGTAACTGGTCTTCCGATGTCGTAGGGTTTTCTGTTAAAGACGCTATTTCGACCTTTTCCTTTTGTTGCGAGAATGTATTCTGAGCATTCCCGATCAGCATTAAAGCTATAACTGGAAATGCCAGCAAATACTTAAAAGATAGAATTCGTGAGGTTCTTTGTTTATTAATCATAGTAATACGTTTTTTTAATTGTGAAACATTAAAATTGTTAACAATCTGTATAGTAGCGCTAGGTTTTATAACTTGTAATAATAAATACTGGTATTTTTTTGCCTCTATGCCTTTTTCTAGAACTCCTTTATCTGCCAAGTATTCGAGGTTTATTTTGATCTCTCTTTTTAATAACCATGCAATAGGATTCCACCAAAATAAAATACAAAACAATTCGCTCAGGAGTATATCAAAAGAATGAAACTGATTGGCATGCTCTTCCTCATGAGCCATCATTACATCTACATCTTCCTGTTTAAAACCATTGATAGGTATAAATATCCAATTGAAAAAAGAAAAAGGTGTTATTGTCTTATCAAGGCTGATTACCGTATAATTGAGGCTGGTTTTAGAGTAGTTTGTGAATCTGAGCTTTATTATTAATAATAGCTGAATAATTAACCGGACAAATAATATAATTATTCCACTAATAAGAATCAATAATAACAAATCGGTTAGCCCTAAAGCAAACACCTGATTGTTAGAATCCTGAAAATTATCAGTCACCTCTATTTGAGGTAGTATTACCTCATAAATAGCCATATTACCAGTTGTAGATATGTTCATCTTACAAAAAGGGTAAACAAGTGAGAACAAAACGATGAATAGAAGGTAAAACCGTTTGGCTTTATTAAAAGTATCGTTTCTAAAGCATAGTGCATATAATCCATATAATAAAATCATAGCTAGTGATGCTTTGACTGCATAGGATATGATTAGATTTTCCATGGTACAAAATAGATTAAGTAATTAGCTTTTCCGCCCTTCTTCTATCATACGGATTATTTCTTCCAGATCAGAAGAAGATATTTTTTCTTCTTTTGCAAAAAAGGATACTAGCTCTTTGTAAGAATTTTCAAAATAACTTTTTACAATTCCCGACATAAATACTTTCTTATACTCATCTTCTGCCACTCGAGGAGAATAAACATTCACATTGGCATATCTTTTAGAGTTTAAATATCCCTTCTGCTCAAGGTTTCGAACAATCGAAGCTACTGTAGTATAAGGAGGTTTAGGATCTTGCATTTCGTTCACAATATCTTTGACAACACATTCTTTGAGCTGCCAGATATGCAACATTACTGTTTCTTCCTGATGAGTGAGCTTTTCCATAGATTTAATTATTTCATTTACGTAAAACTACTATTTTTTCGTAAATATAAACATCTTTTTTATAAATACAAGAGAATTACTTAAAAATAGAGCTATTCGCCTTATTTTTTTATTTTATCAATAATATATCTTTTAGTTGGAAAAATAGGCTGAAGTATTTTATACGCCTCACTTTTTTCTTCAGAAGTAGCCTCCGAATAGATATTAATCAATTCATCGAGTTTTGTATCTCCATAAAAAGAGAGTATAGCCGATGCGGGGCGAGCTTTATATATAGTTTGCAAATCAGGAACTGTTGCAATAACTCCCGCACGTCCACGTGAAGGATTAGCTGTCATTTCATCCAAGCCTTTACGGTGATAATTGTACCACATCGAATGAAATACCGAAGAGCTTTCCTCTGTTAAAGCCATTGCCATTGCATACCTGTTTCGATCTCCGCCGAAAGGAGCCCAACCTTTGGTATTAAGCGACTGGGCATTATTCACAATTTGCATTGCTTTCTCATAATAAGGCTTGCCTCCATTCAAAGCATAAGAATCAAAATCGAGTCCTAAGATGATATAAACATAATAAGCAACGGTAGCTACCAGATTACTATTGATATTATTCTCTATATATTCGAGATTTTCGCCTAACAGATAACTGAATTCAAATTCAGTATCCCTATAATTTAACAACGGCGTATTGTATGTTGCATTGTAAACGGGTCTGTTTACAATAATCTGGACATCACCTTTATAAGTATTCTCCTGAACTTCGTTGATGGTAATCAGAATAGAACCTTCAATTAATTCATTAGTGGCAAACGTAGCATCTGTCCATTTACGATCATTCACTAATTTATTTAAAGACTCTTCCATCTTCTCAAATACACTCTTGTCTGTACCTTGAATCTGGTTTGTATTTAAAGTTATCTTCATATTAAACTCCTGCGCTTCGAGCAAATCCATCCCCGAAATAAACATACAAACGATATATATAAAGTAAAACTTTTTCATTCAAAACACTATTAGGTATTATACAACTATTTATCGCGACTTTAGAATAGCCCGAAATCAATAGACAGAACTTTAAATTCGGTTCTTCTATTTATTTGATCCGCTATCTCCTGCTGTTCGGGAGGTAAAGCCAGAATAAATTCTTCGGTTAAAACATCCCCGACATTCAGGAAGTCATATTTTTTGGCGATACTTTTAGTTACTACTTTGGGCTGTAATTTGCCGTATCCGGCTACAGTCAGCCTATCTTTAGATATCCTGTGCGCAATTAAATAATCGACCACGGACTGTGCTCTTCGCTGCGATAACCGTTGATTGTACTCTTGTGTACCTTTACGGTCTGTATGGGCAGACAATTCGATGGTAACATTTGGATTTATTTCCAATAACTCGATCAAATCATCCAGTTCTTTCTTGGATTCTTCCCTTAAAGCTGCTTTATCAAAATCATAAAATATATTTTCAAGCACTGCGGGTTTATTGATAGCATACATCACAAAATCAACATAATACACCGAATCTTTTTCTGTTTCTACAGTTTTAAGACTCATTTTAGTATTTAAATATCCTTCTGCACTGGCCAAAAATACATAATTAACACCCCTCTGCACATCTAAACGATATGTACCATTGGGTTTTCCTCCAAATTTTTCATTCGTACCATTATTACCTACAACCCTGATCGTGGGATTCGGAACAAAGTCATCATCCTTGTCAACAACATACCCTTCAACAACTACTCGTACAATCGGATATTCAAAAGAATAAATATGGTCTAACCCTCGTCCGTCCCCCCTGTTAGAACTAAAGAAACCGGCTTCGCGTTCGCCTTCAAAAGTGATTCCAAAATCGTCTCCCTGAGAATTTATGGGATATCCCATATTTTCGACATTCCATTTTTTTGTTCTTTTATTCAAAGTAGCCTTAAAAATGTCTAAGCCACCCATCCCGGGATGACCATCTGATGAAAAATAAAGCGTAGAGTCGTTTCTCACATAAGGAAACATCTCATCTCCTGCAGTATTTATTTCAGGACCTAAATTCTCAACAAAACTGACTTCATCCCCAAACATACCTGCACGCCAGATATCTTTACCTCCATATCCTCCGGGCATATCAGATACAAAATACAAAAAATCGCCTGCCGGACTTATAGAAGGATGTGCATACATAGACATTGTATCTGTTAAGACTGCAAATTTCTCTCCTTTATTAAAGGAGCCGTCAGCCCTTTGTGATTTATAAATAACAGCATTAGTAGACCAATCTGGCTCTTGCTTACTATACGTATAATACATAATGTTACCACTAGCCGAAAACGAAGGTGTACCCTCATCGGCCTCCGTATTAACAGGCCCTGCCGGTTCGGGCTTCATCCACTTTCCGTTTTCATCCTTGCGGGCAACAAAAATATCATTATTCTTCATGCCTGTAATGGCACTTTTGGAATCTCCTAAAACATTATCCCTATTCGTTGTTATGTACAAAAGATCATAATCGGGAGGTAATAACATTGGGCTAAATTCTCCGCGAGACGAATTGAAAATATCCATCCTCTTTACGATATATTTAGTAGGATTCTTTTTCATCTCCTCAGCCATTTCCGCACCTTTCAACCCATTTAAGGCAAATTGATTATCGGGCATTGTTTTCAGAAACAGTTTATATTGCTCGATAGCTTGTTTGTATTTCCCTTCTTTATGCAAGGTTCTGGCATATTGCAGTCTGATTAAACCGTCAGTAGGATTATAGCGAATGGCATTCACATAAGCAGCATTGGCTAATGCTACATTATTGATAAGGCGAAAACTTTCTGCCTGACGATAGGCAATACGTCCTCGCAGCTCCCGATTTTTAGGTGGGGTTTTTCTGTACAGCTTGCGATACATGGATGCAGCTTCAAAATACTCTCCATTCTTAAAATGGCGATCGGCATCCGACAGTTTAACGGGCTTACAGGAAAACATGAAAGCACCCAATCCTAAAGTAAAAACCAGTAAAAAATATAATATGCAGCGATATTTTAACATTCGAAATTCAATAAATTAAAATCCCAAACCTATTTAATACATGAATGGGAAAATAGCAAAAAACTGTTATGCTTATAAAGCAAAGTTATAAATACCGACATTATCTGTCTGATACAGTCACAAAGTTATAAATATAACTGATTTTCATTATACTAGAAACTCTTTTTTGACGAAATTTGCGTTAAAAGACATCGTCTGAATTATTTTAATTTTTGTAAGTCAAAGAGATAACTTATCTTTGTACAAGTTTAAATATTAGAACTTATTTATGAATAAATTCATTCTCTTCTGTATTTCTTTTATAATTATTTTCGCTTCATGCAAGTCTGGAAATGATAAAGATTTCAGCAATATATCAGTTTTAGTTGACGAGGCCGAAGTTATTATAAATAAATATGATAATAACGTACAAAGTGCCCTAGACAGCAAAAAGTATGATTACATAAAAGTAGTTTCGCAAGCTGCAATGGATTCTTCGAATGTCAAAATCAATGATCTGAAAAATCTGATTTTATCTCCTTCAACCGAAGAATTGCGTATCTCGGCTATAGCATATATCAAATCTCTGCAAAAAATAATAAATGCACAAGAATTATATACAACTATCACAGATACTACATCTATAAGCACAGCTAAAGATTTAGATGCCAATTTTCGGGAAACGGTAGAACATGCAAAAAAGATGCGTGAAGCATATGCCGTAAAATTAAATACTCTAACTAAATAATATTATTAAACAATTTACAATGAAAAAATTATTATTATTCCTTTTGCCATTATCATTAGTACTTACTTCTTGTGAAAAAAAAGTAGACCCTATAACATACAATGACAATTTAGTGAAATACTCGGAAGATGCAGAAAAACGCTTGGAAGATCTTGACACTAAAATAGATGCTTTCTTTGATAGCGAAGAATTTTCTGCTGAAGAATCAGCTAAACTGATTGAAGACATGAAAGTTGTCAAAGACAGCATTCAAGGAGATTTGGATAAAATTAAAACCATGCCTAAACCAACTGATGCTGATGAATTTCATAATGTAACAATCGCATACGTTGAATCATTAATTGCTCAGGTAAATATTTACAGCGAACAATATTCGAAATTATCGAATGATATGTCGGACGAAGAGTTAATGAAAATGGATGATGTTGTAAACAAATCATTAGAAGATACTCAAAACAAATTGGAGGAAATGATAAAAGCTCAAACTGCATTTGCAAAAGCAAACAATATGCAATTGACTACAGATTTTTCAGGTTCAAAATAAAAAACCTAAATATTTTATACCTTTGAACACAGATTTGAATATCAAATCTGTGTTTTTTTAATTGATATACTGTGATAAAGAATAAACAAATAATAAATGACCCTGTTTTTGGCTTTATAACCATTCCCAATGAGTTTATATCGCAAATTATAAATCATCCCTACCTACAACGGCTAAGCAGAATTAAGCAGTTAGGTATGGCATCTTTTGCATATCCCGGAGCACAACACACTCGTTTTCATCACACTCTGGGAGCTATGTACCTGATGCAGGAGGTTATAAACAATCTGAGATCAAAGGGTAATGATATAAGTAAAGATGAAGAGAACGGAGCGTTGGCATGTATACTTCTTCACGATGTTGGTCATGGACCTTTTTCTCATGTCTTGGAGCATACTATTGTCAATGGTATTTCACACGAAGAAATATCTCTTCGGCTGATGCAAAATCTAAACATAGAATTAAAAGGAGAACTTGATACCTGTATTGCCATATTTAGAGACGAATATCCGAAAAAATTTCTACATCAATTAGTTAGTGGTCAGCTCGATGTTGACAGGCTTGATTATTTACGTCGCGATTGCTTCTTTACCGGAGTAAATGAGGGAAATATAGGTTCAGAACGAATTATTCAGATTTTGGATATTCGAGACAATAAACTTGTTGTTGAGTCGAAAGGCGTTTATTCTATTGAAAACTTTCTTTTATCCAGACGTTTGATGTACTGGCAGGTATATCACCATAAAACGGCCATAGGAGCCGAAAATGTATTGATAAATACTCTAAAAAGAGCAAAGCAGATTACCAGTCAAAATCAAACGCTTTTCGCATCGCCTTCTTTAAATTATTTTTTGACAAATAATATTCAAAAAACAAATTTTACTGATGATGCTCTCAACCACTTTGTAAACTTAGATGACTCGGATATCTGGTGCGCTCTTAAGGTGTGGACCGAATCGGAGGACTTTCTTCTGTCAACATTAAGCAGGGCTTTTATTAACAGAGATTTATTCAAAACCGAAATATTGGCTGAGCCCGCTACAGAAGACCATATCCGCTTCTATATAGATAAATACATGGACAAGTGGCAGCTATCCGAGAAAGAGGCAGAATATCTGGTTTCTTCGCGAACAGTTACTACCGATATGTATAATCTGAAAGAAAACAGCATAGATATACTCTATAAAGACGGTAAAATAAAAAATATCTCGGACGCATCCGACTTATTAAATATTCAACTACTTTCTAAAAAGGCCGAAAAATATTATTTCTCTCATCTGAGGTTGTAAATATTTCACGCTACTTATTATATATAACTTTGCAACATCAGTTATTTTAAGGCATAACTATCTATTGTAGTTAAACTTATCAAAAAAATTAGTTATACGAGCTTAAACTAAAAGAAAATAATGATTCAAAAATATCCTTCGGTACTACTGGAAAGTGCTGTAAATGAATTTGCCAAATTACCGGGTGTCGGTCGAAAAACCGCACTGAGACTGGTATTACATATGCTTCGTCAGGATAATAAAACTGTCGAAAATTTTTCGTCTGCAATCCTGACCCTCAAAAACGAGGTCAAATACTGTCAATCCTGTTATAATATCTCGGATGCTGATATATGTCCCATCTGTGCAAATCCCGCTAGAGATAAATCTACGGTATGCGTTGTTGAGAATATTAAGGAGGTAATGGCAATTGAAAATACATCTCAATTTAAAGGACTGTACCACGTCTTGGGAGGAATCATCTCGCCGATTGACGGCATTGGGCCCGGAGACCTTCAAATAGAAAGTCTTGTAAAGCGGGTTTCCGAAGGTCATATCAAAGAAATAATACTGGCTTTGAGCACGACCATGGAAGGAGATACCACTAACTTTTATATTTATAAAAAGCTGGCTCCTTACAATATTAAAATATCGATGATTGCCAGAGGAATATCTATCGGCGATGAAATTGAATATGCCGATGAAGTTACATTAGGAAGGTCAATTATCAACCGTACTCTTTTCAACGAATCTTTTAATTTATAAAACCGAATAAAATATGCTTGATAAAACACATAATAAATTGAAACTTATATACTGGAGCTGTGTTATAATTATGCTATTGGCTTTTGTACTGGATGTACTATACACCAGTAAATATACATTACCGATCGAAAATACAGGCTTAGAACGATGGGGAATAATAATTACATTGGGAGGTATTTTTGCTTCATTGAAGTTGCTTCACCCGCGTTTGAAAGAAATAGATAAAACAAATGATGAAACAGCAATAAAGAAATATTTCAGCAAATATCTCGTTCGTTTAAGTGCATTAATCTCTATTTCGGTCTTTAATTTGATTTGTTTAAATACTACAGCCATCGAAAATTTCAGGTATTTGGCTTTCATTAGTATATTTGCATTGTTCCTATGCATACCAAATAAAGCAAGCATAGAAAACGAGATTACTGTTTAACAGGTTTATTTACGTGTTATTAAATACATTGAATTACTTAATATAGAAAAATATATGATTATAGCTGTTGATTTTGACGGAACTATTGTAGAGCATGAATACCCCAGACTAGGGGCTCCTATTCCTTTCGCCATAGAAACACTATTGAAACTACAGAAAGACGGGCATGTACTTATTTTATGGACTGTGAGAGACGGTGCTCTTTTACAAGAGGCTATAGATTATTGTGCTAAAAAAGGGCTGACATTTTTTGCTGCAAATAAAAATTATCCCGAAGAAGATCCGGCCAAGGCATCGCGTAAACTTACTGCCGAGTTGTTTATAGATGACCGCAATGTAGGTGGATTACCTGATTGGGGAGTTATTTATAATGCTGTAAAGGCTGCCGAGCGTGGCGAATTTTCATTCGAGAGAATAATGATGTCTGCCGGAGAAAATCAACAACGTAGGCGTCGCAAAAAGAACTTCTTCATCCGCTTAGGTGAAATGTTCGAACGTGATGGCTATTAAGTTCGCAGAACTATTTATTGCTTTGGCAAGCAAAACAACGACAGGCTGTTATGCTTTTAAAATATGTCATTAAATATTTTCTTTTACTTAAGAAATCCGACTCAATATATCTTTAGATGAAATTGTCGATAATCATTGTTAATTACAATGTAAAATATTTTCTGGAGCAATGTTTGAATTCTATTTTAGATTCAAACATTGCTTTTGCTTATGAGATTTTTATTGTTGACAATAATTCCACAGATCATTCTATTGAATATTTAAAGAGTAAGTTTCCCCAAGAGAATATCCATTTCATAGAAAACAAAACAAATCCCGGTTTCTCAAAAGCCAACAACCAAGCTATACTTTTAGCTAAGGGGGAATATCTGTTATTGCTTAATCCGGATACCGTTGTCGGAGAAAACGTATTATCCAATGTTTGTCTTTTTATGGACTCCACTCCAACATCGGGAGCTGTAGGTGTAAAAATGATAGATGGATCGGGACGATTCTTGCCTGAATCGAAAAGAGGTTTTCCTTCACCATGGGCTTCTTTTTGCAAAATATTCGGTCTGGCATCTATATTTCCAAAATCAAAATTGTTAGGAGAATATAACTTGCTATATTTGGATGAAGATAGTATTCACGAGATTTCCATATTGGCAGGGGCATTTATGATGATACGAAAAGAAACGCTTGACAAAGTAGGTTTATTGGATGAAGCTTTCTTTATGTATGGTGAAGATATAGACCTCTCGTACCGAATACAACAAGCGGGTTATAAGAGCTACTACTTACCCGAACGTATTATACATTACAAAGGTGAAAGTACCAACAAAGGAGATACTAAATATATAAATGCTTTTTATGGAGCAATGAAGATATTTTACAACAAGTACTATCCTGATAATAAATTCTTTTCATTATTGGTTCTTGGAGGTATCAAAACTAAAATGGCATTGGAAAAGGTAATGACATTTCTGAAAATATCGAATAAAATAGGAAGTGCAAAAGATCACAAGATTGTTACCTATAATAAAGATGATTTCAGCTACGAAGAAATAATTCTGCAAATGGATTATAATGAGAAGACGAATATACAATATCAAATATATACCCCTAAAACAGGGATAACGATTGGAACACATTCTATTAAACAAAAAAACGAATATGTATCTTGAAAATAAAGACCTGAAGCTTCGTGCTCTCGAACCTGAAGATTTAGAGAATCTTTACAAGTGGGAGAATAATACCAATCTTTGGATATATGGAAATACTTTGACTCCTTATTCAAAATTAGCATTACGTAATTATATTTCCGAAACTCAACAAGAAGATATATACGAAGCAAAACAACTACGGTTGATGATAGAACTCAAATCATCGAATACGGTTATAGGTACTGTCGATTTGTACGAATTAGATTTTCATCACAGCCGTGCGGGAATCGGTATATTAATTGACGAAGATTACCGCAATTGCAACTATGCTTCACAAACTCTCGGAATCATAAGAGAATATGTATTTTCTTTTCTGAAAATCAATCAGATATTTGCATATATAGCCGTTGATAACCTGCAAAGTATACGGCTTTTCGAAAAATCGGGATATAAGCGTAGCGGAGAGCTTCACGACTGGATACGTGATGATTCAAAATATAAAAACGTGTATATTTATCAACTGAAATCGTAATTCCGGCATCAATTATTTTATCTATCTATAAAACAGATAGATATAACATAAAAAGGTAACAACAAACGAAAGAGCTAAATAAGTGTAACTTTTGTCACTTTTGTAACCTTTTTAATGATTAACCATTGTAAAACAAGACATTAACAAAAACAAAAAAGTAACAGATATGAGTAACCTTTGTCACCTTTCTGATTACCTTGTATAACTTTGACACCTTATTAAAGATTTAAAGATGAAAGAAGATATATTAAAAGCCTGCGAGGTTATGAATGCAGGGGGAATTATACTATATCCTACCGATACTATATGGGGTATTGGATGCGATGCAACTAACGAAGATGCGGTTCGCAAAGTATATGAGCTAAAAAAACGTTCGGATAGTAAATCGATGATTGTATTGATAGACATTCCCGTAAAGCTCGATTATTATTTGACCGAAGTTCCTGATATGGCATGGGATCTAATTGAAGTATCGGAGAAACCTTTGACCATTATCTACGATAAAGCACGCCATGTAGCCAAAAACCTGATTGCTGAGGATGGAACTCTTGCAATAAGGGTAACTCAGGAGAAATTCTCACAAGAGCTTTGCAAGCGTTTTCGTAAAGCCATTGTTTCTACATCCGCTAATGTAAGTGGAGAACCTTCGCCACAAAATTTCTCTCAAATATCGGACATTATAAAGAATGGTGTTGATTATATAGTTGGTTTTCGTCAGGAAGAATTATCAAATCCTAAACCATCGAGTATTATTAAATTGGGTTTGGATGGTCAAGTCAAAATAATCAGGGAATAGACTTGCATAACTACTCATCAATACAGAAATAACCATTTGTCTGATAAACATATGAATAAAATTTACGAAAATCAAACAATCACACAAGATATATTTCTTGAGGGAGGAATGGATAGTACCGAGTATTTCGAATGCACAATCGAAAGATGCAATCTGTTTGAACAAACATTATCAGACTGCATCTTCTCCAATTGTACATTCATAAATTGTGATTTATCGATGTGCAAACTCAATAATACACAATTGAATGATGTAAAATTCGAAAATTCGAAACTCATGGGAGTAGATTTCAGCCGTTGTCCCAGTTTTTTATTTGAAGTAAATTTTACCGATTGTATTCTGGATTTCTGTTCATTTGAAAAATTAAAAATGGCGAATACTTCTTTCCGCAAATGCTCTATGAAAGGCGTTGATCTAGCAGGAACCCAACTCCCAAATTCATTGTTCCATCAGGTAAATCTCGAAGAAGCCACATTTGCCAATACCAATCTGAAAGAAGCCGATTTAAGCACTGCTTATAATTTTACAATAAGCCCGACTCAAAACAATCTGAAAAAAGCTATATTTTCAGAGAATAACCTATCAGGATTACTTCGCGAGTTTGGTATTACAATTGTGTAGAAGACTTGTGTACATTTTCAGAATTTGGTTGTTCAAAAGCTTCGTTCTTTATATTCTTATTCGTAAATTTGAGGTTCATAAGATTTATAGGTATGTCAGAGAGGAGCACTTTTAACAGTTTTATTGCCTGGAAAAACAGGAATGTCAAGGAACAACATTTTATCATCTTTTTAAGTTTTCTTGTCGGTATATTAACGGCAGCAGCAGCACTTATACTTAAAACCATAATTCATTCCATACAACATGTTCTTACACATAACTTCAATGATGCACATGTAAATTTCTTATATCTGATTTATCCGGTAGCAGGTATTCTTATCGCCGGACTCTTCGTAAAATATGTAGTGAGAGACGATATTAGCCATGGGGTTACCAAAATACTCTATGCTATATCTCAACGCAAAAGCTATATAAAAGCACACAACATGTACACGTCTATCCTTGCCAGTTCGGTAACAATTGGATTCGGGGGATCGGTCGGAGCAGAGGCTCCTATTGTCCTGACCGGTGCTGCTATCGGTTCCAATCTTGGACGTGCATTCAAAATAGAACAACGGCACTTGATGCTGCTTATCGGCTGTGGAGCCGCCGGAGCAATTGCAGGTATTTTCAAAGCACCTATCGCCGGGTTAGTTTTTGTAATAGAAGTATTGATGCTCGATTTGACAATGACTACGGTTCTGCCTTTACTTATTACATCGGTTACCGCTGCCACTTTTGCCTATATGACTACCGGAACGGGAGCTATGTTTAAATATGCTTACGTCGAAATATTTCATCTCGAACGCATTCCTTATGTTATTTTACTGGGTATTTTCTGTGGGCTTTTATCCTTATATTTTACCAGAGCAATGAACGGTATCGAAAATATATTTCGAAAACTTAATTACTGGCAGAAATTTGCTCTTGGAGGAAGTTTACTAAGCGTGCTTATTTTTCTATTCCCTCCTTTCTACGGAGAAGGGTACGATACAATAGAAGCATTATTAAGCGGTCTGAAGGATAATGAATCAATAATGAATGGTAGTTTGTTTTACCCTTTGAAAAATTCGTCTTGGGGAATTGTCGGACTATTGATTTCACTCCTTATATTTAAAGTATTCGCATCCAGTGCAACTAACGGAGGAGGTGGTACAGGTGGTATCTTTGCACCTTCGCTATTTTTAGGATGCGTTGCAGGATTCGTATTTGCTTATATCCTCAATCATCTTCATCTGTCTCCATTTCTTCCTCACGAAAATTTTGCTCTTATGGGTATGGCAGGTGTTATGGCAGGCGTTATGCATGCTCCATTAACAGGAACATTTCTGATTGCCGAATTAACAGGTGGGTACGAACTTTTACTGCCTCTGCTTATTGTATCGACCATTTCATATGCAACAATCAAGTTATTCGAACCTCACAGTATATACGCCATGCGTCTTGCAAAAAAAGGAGAGCTAATCACTCATCAAAAAGACAAAGCTGTACTGACCCTGATGGATTTAAAATCATTGATAGAACATAACTTCCAACCCGTAAATCCGAATATGACCTTGGGAGATATGGTAAAAGTTATTACGCAATCATCCAGAAATATTTTTCCAGTGGTAGATGATGCCGGAAAATTGGCAGGAGTCGTATTGATCGATAACATACGAAACATTATGTTCAGACCCGAATTGTATGACAAGTTTAAAATTACCCGCTTTTTAGTATCGCCTCCGGCAGTTATAAGTATCAATATGCACATGGAGGAAATCATGTCATTATTTGATAAAACAAAAGCATGGAATCTACCTGTTATTGATGAACATGGGAAATATCTGGGCTTCGTATCCAAATCGAGCATATTAAACAACTATCGAAAAGTACTGGTTGACAACTTCTCTGAGCGTGACTAAAGATTAAAACCTCGATAAATTAAAAAATAAAAGATTATTTACAATACTTGTGAATATTAATGGATAAGAAAGATTTAAGAATTGTTTTTATGGGTACGCCCGACTTTGCTGTAGCCAGTTTGCGCATACTTGTCGAAAACAACTACAATATAGTAGGAGTAATCACTATGCCCGATAAACCAAGTGGCAGAGGACACAAAATACAATACTCGGCAATAAAACAGTATGCCTTGGAGCAGAATTTACAAATACTGCAACCAGAAAAGCTTAAAGACGAATCTTTTATAGAAGAATTAAAAGCCTTAAAAGCTGATCTCCAAATTGTCGTAGCATTCAGAATGTTGCCTGAAGTTATTTGGGATATGCCCAGATTAGGTACCTTCAATTTACATGCTTCATTATTGCCTCAATACAGAGGAGCAGCCCCCATAAATTGGGCCATTATAAATGGAGAAAAGGAAACAGGAGCCACAACTTTCTTCCTGACACATGAAATTGATACAGGTAAAATTATAGCACAAGAACGTATCCCCATCGGCGAATCTGACAATGTTGGGAAAATACATGACGAACTCATGAATATGGGAGCAAAACTTGTGCAAAAAACAGTAGACTTACTTCTTGATGATAAAGTGGATGCAATTCCTCAAGAACAGTTTATTCAGAATGAGACTGAATTAAAAGCTGCTCCTAAAATATTCAAAGAAACATGCCGTATAGATTGGGGGCAATCTATAGAGAGAATCTATAACCACATACGAGGTCTATCACCCTACCCTGTTGCTTGGACTGAATTACATTCTACAGAGCAGGAACCTATTGCAGTCAAATTATATTCTGTGAATAAAATTCTAACAGAAACACAGCTACCTATTGGAAGTATTTCAACAGATAATAAAACATATCTACATATAGCCTGCACAGATGGGATGATAGAAATCAAAGAAATACAATTCCCAGGAAAAAAAGCTATGAAAATAGACGAGCTTCTTAGAGGATATAAGTTTGGAGAAGGAAGCTTTTTAAAATAAAAGAAAAGATTGAATAATGCAGAAAGTAATAAAATCGACTGATCTGAAAACAGATTTAAAAAATATATTATCGGCAATACCTCATGATAAATTATTTATTCTTACAGATAAAAACACAGAAGCACTTTGTTTTCATCTGATCAATAATTTGGATGAGATAAAGAATGCCGGAAAAATCACAATAGAAGCCGGAGATAACAATAAAAATCTGGAAAGCCTGTCTACAATCTGGACTTTTCTATGCAATAACGGGGCAACCCGTCATTCGCTTCTTATAAACTTAGGAGGAGGAATGGTTACCGACATTGGTGGATTTGCTGCTGCTAGTTTTAAACGCGGTATAAAGTGCGTAAATGTACCCACTACTCTACTTGGAGCTGTAGACGCTGCTGTGGGAGGGAAAACCGGTATCAATTTCAACGGTCTAAAAAATGAGATAGGAGCCTTTGCCCCTGCTGAAACCGTATTGATAGACTCTGCATTCTTCAAATCACTGGATCATGCTAATTTCTTATCAGGTTATGCTGAGATGCTTAAGCATGGATTAATCTCGAACGAAACAACTTGGGCAAAGCTTCTAAAATTCGACACACAGAATATTGATTACCTGCTTCTTAAAGAATTAGTCGTAGAATCGGTTGAAGTAAAAGAAGATATTGTAGAAAAAGATCCTTTTGAAAAGAATATTCGTAAGTCTTTAAACTTAGGGCATACTATAGGACATGCTTTCGAAAGTTTATCATACACTATGAAACAACCTATGCAACATGGATATGCTGTAGCATGGGGAATTATCTGTGAGCTATACTTATCTCATAAAAAATGCGGCTTTCCAAAAGATAAACTATGGCAAACCTTAACCTTCATCAAAGAGAATTACGGTACATTTTATTTCGGATGTGACGAATACGAAGCCCTATATGAATTGATGAAACATGATAAGAAAAATGCTTCTGTTGATGAAATCAATTTTACTCTATTGTCCGATATTGGTCAATGTTTATTGAATCAAACAGCAACTAAAGAAGATATTTTTGAGTCTATAGATTTTCTGAGGGAATCACTAGGTCTATAAAGCACTTATCTCTATATGAAAAGATATACGCACAAAATAAAAGGAGCTAACTTTGATAGCTCCTTTTACTATAATAAATAACTGAATATACGATAGTACAGTTTTATACTATTGTATAATTTAACTAAGGCATAAACTAAACACTTCTATAGAACACTAAACCCAATTAACATAACTACTAAATAAACAACTATTTAAAGAAACTAAATCTCTAATTTGAATACATTATACAACAAATATAAAAAAAACGATTATTGAGTTGACATAGCTTTACGAACAGTGCTATTTTATGAATCAATAACTCAATCCTGCCACAAATAGCTATTAAATAAACTATTCGGGTGTTTTAAAAGTATAACATCAATTCGATCATAAAAGTTTAGTAAACAAAGATTTCAATTATAAAAATAACATTTTTAACTATCTGAGAATTCCATATTATAAAACAGCTATATTGCTCTGTGCTTTTTTAGAATGCTTATGAGCTTAAAAAAGATACTCCCATACTTTCTCGAAAGTATGGGAGTATCCGTATTATAATACATATTATTATTGAACAATCACTTTTATTCCATTTGTATTAGATACAAATTCGGGAGCATACATACATTGTATTGAAGTTATTCCATTGGAATATTCACCACTACGATTTGCATATACAGGATATTCAAAAACATAAGTACCTTTTGCCAAATGATCAAAGAAGAAGTTAGTTGATGCATCCTTTGTCGATTGATAATAGTAAGTATTATTTTGCCATCTTATTCCGGACAGTGTTTCTATAGGTTCGAAACAAGAAGCTCTCATATCTTTTAAATGTACAAACTCCATATCACGATCTACTCGAACGGTCAAACGCATGACTACTTTATCACCCACCTTTAATGGATTAGATTCGGTAACTTCAACTAAAGTTTTCCCTTTATCCAATGCTTTTTCTACAAATAATTTCTTATCGATGTTCAACTCTCCTTTTTGAGTCGTAATCTTATCCAGATCTTCATAGTATTGCCAATACATAGCTCCCCATGCAGGTCCGTCTCCTGATTTTTCAATTTTCACATTACCCATCGAAGAAGATATCTGATTACCTGTCCATGCTTGCTTAATGTAATCTGTACCCAACTCTTTATCAGAAGAATCTATTAATTGATTATTTACAAATACCTTAGACTCTCCACTTATTGTAAACCAATCATTACCGGTACTCAAAAGAGCATAGATAGCATCAATAGTAGCATGAGTGGATTCCCAAACCTGAGTTTGTTTTTGTTTGAGTAACCATTGTTTCATTAAGTCCATATCCTTTGCAGGTGCTTTTGTTTCTTTAAAAGCTTCCATTATGAAGGATTGAACAGTTACAGCAGAATTACTCATAAAAGCAGAGCTAGTATTATTTGCCCAGAACATACCCATTTCGTCATTAATAGTTGCATGTTCTCGAATAGAGTTCATTATTTTGTCACTCATCACTTTATTGCCATTATGCACAGATAGGACTGCAAGTAACGATCGCTCATAAAGATTCAGATTAGTCCAATTTTTCTCTACCACAGAAGTATAGAATTTCTCAGCCTCTCTTGTAGCTTGATCAATCGGAATATCTCTATAATTTGACCTTACATACAAGTATTCAAGCTGATTAGTAGAAATACCTGTTATTTTAGCCCAATCTTTATTATACTTCTTCAAGTTTTTATAGTCCTCCAATATTTGAGCATCAATATACTTCAAAGCATTCATTTGCATAATACGCACTTCTTCGGGATACTCAACAGCATTGAGCCTTACAAGTTCTGAGAATCCGTATAGTATATACTGTGTCATACTTCGGCTCGAGTACATACCTTTGTACCAAGACCAACCACCATCGGGGTTTTGTAACTCCTGAAGTTTTGTTATAGCCTGACTGGTTTGCATACTGGTATTATTCAAATCAAATAGTAACGACAGACGATTCATTTGTTCTGTTTCATCTTTTGCATCTAAAACCCAAGGAGTTTCTTCTAGCAATACAGCTTTCAGTTCTTCGTTCTTTTGTAGTTTCGAAACAAGCGTTTCTTTATTTCCTCCTTGTTTCTTCCATGCATCAATCATTGTAGCAACCTTAGGATACTGTTTCATTATAAACGCCCCTAAAGTATTCACATAATAACTGGCAAACCAGTTTACAGCATTTTCATTCGTAGGATTACTCAAAACAGGCAAAGCTTGTACTGCATACCAAGCCGGATTGCCTGTATATTCAAGAGTCAGGCGATAATTAGACAATGTGTTAGATTTATTATTGACAAATTTTTCAAATGTGAAATCTTTTGTCTGGCTACCATTGACATTCATTGTCATACTTTCTGTTACTAACATCCTGTTAGGAAGTACCGGAATCACATGTTGCTCGCCATCACTAAAAGATTCGCTTTCGGCAATAATACGACATCCCAACATGTCTATATTCGATGGGACATCAAATAACCATGCAACTGATCCGGAAGCATCTTTTTCTAAATTAAAATACTGATACTGATTAGCTACTACAATTGTACTTGGCTTATCAGTTAACGGATCAAAGAATTCAATCCTAACTTTACCACTAATAGCTTTATCCGACAAATTAGATATTTTAGTAGATATACTGGTTTTATCACCTTCACGCATAAAACGAGGCATATTAGGAGTAACCATAAGTTCTTTACGAGACACGGTTGATGCAACCAAATTTCCTATATTTAACGATTTATCATAAGCCAAAGCTCTGAAACTCCAAGTTGTATTACTTTCAGGAACTGTAAAACTTATAATTGTTTCCCCGTTTTTATCTGTTTTTAATTGTGGATAGAAAAAAGCTGTTTCATTGAAATTACTTCGAATTTGTGGAGCAGATTTATTTATTCCATTACCCTCAGAAACAGCCATATCCTCTTCTATGACAGGAGGTGTGAATTGAACAGATTCTCTATTTGCTGCATCCATAACTGCCAATCCAGCTACTTTTCCTTGTAAGGCCATTTCTGGAGCAGGAGCTAGAGTTGAGACACCTCTGACACGAAAACCTGAATAATAACCATAAAAATTAAAACCAAACCAATTTAATCGATCCCAATTAAATGGCTTATAATCATATTTATTGGTTACCCTAAATGAAGATGAACCATTAACTGTACCAAAAGCAGATCCTATTTCGAATGGTCTGGGATAAATGGACTCTCTATATTGAGGATCAAATCGCCAAACGTTTGGTGAACTTAACTGATCTAATGAACTATCGTACATAGATGCTAGTAATTCCGCAAAAGCGGGTTTATTTTGATTATCTCTGACAGATATTCTCCATTCTTCTTGTTGACCGGGGCGAAGTTTATCTCTGAACACTTCAAATTTCAACTTCAATTCTTTAGCTTCCTCCGCTTTAGTAAGTATTACTTGTTGTATATATGGATTTTCATCTATTACATAAGTAAATACAGCCGATATCTGATCACCATACTCATCCTTATAAGGAATGACAAATTTTTTATTTGCATTACTTAATTCAAAATGTTGACGTTCTAGCAGCTTATCCCCTTTTATCAAGTCATAAAGAATAGTCGCATTCTTAGCTGACACTCCCAGTATTAGTTCAGCATTCTTAGACGCATTAAAAGTAGCTTGCTCTTTTATAAACCACTCATTCGTATCAATGGGAGGATTTTTATCATCTAAAGAATAAAGAATAAAATAATTGCGAGATACGACATCCCTACCCCTATCATCTTTAGCATTTAATGATAAAAGATATTTTGCAGATGGTAATTTGGCAATTACAGTTTTAAGATCAAAAGTGGCAGTATCAGTCGTAAAATTGCCCGATAACACTTCTGCTTTTATGCTATCATTAGGTAACACACTATATACTGTATAAGTACCTTTTGTCTGAATAGGCTGTCCATTAAGGTTAGTAGCGATTACATGTATCTTCTCCTTAGATGATTTTTCTAACTGACTAGGAATATTGGCTGATAATATCATCGATACATCGCCAATAACAAAGTTATAGTCTCCTCTCTGTGTTTCTCCATTTATATCAGTCACTTCGGCTTCAACCGAGAAATTAAAGATATTATTGTTAAATAAGCCTACGGGAGAGTCGTTTAACGGAGCTGTGAAAATAATTTCGAATGATCCGTCATCTTTAGTCGTAACCGTTCCATTTGCTATATTTTCAGTAGCAGAAGGAAACCACCATCTAAAAAAAGAGCTTTTTGTAATATTATATTCTACATTAGCTCCCTGGACTTTAGCTCCCGAATAATTCTCAGCATGTCCTGTCAATTTTACGACATCACCAAAAGCATAACTCGTCTCTATTGGGTCAAATGTTACTTGAAAAGTAGGACGTTTATATTCTTCAACACTAAAATATTGGGAAGTCTCCCCCACTTCTATTCTATATTGTCCCGAGAGTCCGGTTTGAGGTAATACAAACTCGCCAGCTAATGAACCAAATTCATTTGTAAATAGCCTTTTATCTGTAACTAATTGATTATTGGCATTGTATAAAGCTACTTTGTATTGTTTGTTTGCATTCAGTAAAGTAGTTGTTTTATTCACTTGCTTAGCTGATATCGCTTTAAAATATACTGTTTGACCAGGGCGATATATGCTTCTATCCATAAAAATATCTATGACTTCATCATTCAATGTTGGCGAATATACCGAAGTATTAGCAAAATATTCATAATCAGGAAGCTCTACACCATCTTTACTTATTCTATATACATATCTGAAATTATCCTGGGTTTTATCTGCCGCCAACAATTTGGTAATATCATAAGTTACAAATCCATCAGCATTGGTTTTTACTTCATCCACTTTGGTGTATTTCTGAGGAGACCACGATACTGCATAGACAATGATTGATGCATCTTTCATCGGTTTGCCTGTAATACGGTCTACAACATAAAATTCATATTTATTTTCGCCTGCAACTCTTGCAAAATTAGCAATGGGCGAAATACTGAACGAGAAAAAACCATCTTCCGATTTATCTGCAGCTTTCTTATCAAAATCAGCAATTATCTCATAATTACCGGGTTTATCTAAATCAATAGTGAACTCTTGCTCTTCATTAGAGTAAGTAGTTTTAGGATTGAGAACTATCTTTTCGGTCTTTACAATCGCTTTAGTCTTTTTGTCCCTCACTTTGATTATCATATCTTTCAAATTCTTATACTGTAATTTGAAAGTCTTATTTTTATTATCCGGATGATATACCGAGGGGCCATCTACTCTAGCATATGGGTTTTCAAGTGACGCTAATTTACTTTTAAGTAGATCAATCCTTCGGTAATTGGGATATTTAGTCAAACCATACTGACACCAATCATATATTTTTTTATTGTTTTCGTCATTCGCTGGTGTTACATTAAAATAATTCCTCCTCGAAGGGTTATTACGGTTCAAGTCATCAATAAGAGCATTTAAAACCTCCACATTATAATCGTATGCCTCATTTTGTTTTTCTAATGACAATAGAAAATTATAGGCATGTTTAGTTCGATATGCTTCTGACTGTCCCGATAGATAATTATTCCTCTGTAATTCAACCAGAACAACAGATTCATTCATATTTCGATTAAGTAAAGATTGTAAGAAGTCTTTATAATATTGTAGAGTTATCAGATTCTCATCTCCACTAAAATCCAACTTGACAAAACCCTCGGTATCTACAGCCAAATCACCTATTTGCATCTTTTTGTTTGCCAAAGCTTTTTGAAACAAAGATGCCTGATCGCGGGCTGAAGTTACTCTAAACGATTGATCAATAGCACGATTAATCAAGAAGTCGTAAAGAGTCGGATATAATCTTTGAGAATCATCTCCCAATTCAATAATATCTTTATATGACCTCGTTTCTTTCTCCAATAGAGAAGATTGGTCTTTTACCGAAGCAGCTAAATGTTGTAATGCTTTTTCTTGAAATATATTCTTAGACCACTCTTTCATATCGTCAGGTACAAAACCTTCAATATCGGTTCTTTGATCAATTGTCCACCTGTCTGCATTATAATAGTTCAAATATAATTCGGCCAACATCGAGTGCAGTAATGCCCTGTCATTCGTATCTGTAGAATTGGCTATTAGATTCTCTAAATCAGTAAATAGCTGAGTATTTTCTTGTTTGTCAGTAGCTACCTTATATTTATTTTTGTAGATTAAGGCTTTTATAACTTGTGGGGTATTCTTATTAGCCAATGCTTGCTTTAAAATTTCGTCCACTACTCCGGTTGCAGATTTGGGTAAATCATCTTTTTCAAATTTTTGTATCTGCGTCCATTGTTGTTCATATGTATTCATAGAACCTCCATTTTTTAAAGTCTGAGAGAATACTCCTATGGATAAGAGTAGCGACAGACCTAAAATTAATCGCTTTTTCATATTCTAGTTATTTTGCGTTTCCGAATTAAGCTTCTTTCCTTAAATAGGGAAAAATGTAAGGAAAATTCCATACACGAACCTCTTCTTTTAACCTTTACAGCTATTAGTTACCAGTTCTTAACAGTAGTATCGCTATCAAATTATCACTTTGATAACCGATGGGGCGATGGTAAACATATATGCAATACTGGTTCTGCGTTTGAAAATAATTTCCTTCGACTAAAGATGTTGTATAGTCTTTTCCAGATTTTGCCAAGTATTGATAATTATATGCACCTTGTTTCAACAACATGGCTCCATGGTACTCTTTTTGGTTATAATCATAAGTCATCAAAGACTTCTCATTGAATATATCATTCGTAAAAGCTCCATTTAAATAAATGGGTTCTAAAAAAGGGTTATCGGCTTTTAACGTGAAATTAGTCATAAAATAATCGGCTTCGGTATCAGCATCTCTTCCTTCTGCATTTCGAATAAAGAAACGTCCGTCCTGATCCCTATCATATACATACACCCTACCTGCCCTGATTTTATCGGGAACCAAATATGTATAATAATAAGGCCTGATATACTTAGTAGATGCTATATTCAGTCCATTAAATCTGTAGCTTAACGATTCGAACCGACGATATTCATTACCCGCCTCAAATATTAAATCTTTATTGAATTCATAAACCAAGCGGTTTCCTTGCACAAAGGTTGGTTTTACAAATGACTTCTGATTATCCAACCTATTATTCTGGCGAATAAATACCTTCAGATCAGAGAAAACATCTCTGATCCTTAAATTTGTAGTATTAATGGCAAACGACAATTGTTGGTGCTCTTTATTACTGTCTATATCAGTATTAGATGATACCGAACCTGTAATAGATACTTCAGGATTTAAGATAGAAAAACACGCTGTCAGCAAAATTTTATCAGGATTGTCTTCTTCATACACTTCAACAGCATAATTGCCCGAAAGTCTGATTCGCTGCCTTTCATTCGGTATTTCGAGATTGAAATTCATATAGTCTACAGTCGTATTCATCGATTGAGCAAAATCTTCAATCGGAATATCATTGAAACCATCTACATACTCTATATCCATAAGTTTCGAACGTGTCCAGTCGGCATAACAATTCACAAGTCGATAACGCAAAGGCTTATATGAATTAGGCCCCAACCGATCGAAGTTTATCTGAATATAATCGTTGTTATTTAATTGAATGATAGGCAACCTTTGCCAATCACCACCAGCATTAACCTGTATAGTGTGTATTTCAGGTGATAAAGGCTGAGTTTTATAGGCCTGTCCATACATACAAGTATAAAAGGCTATAAGTAAGTACAATAATAAGAATATACGATATTTCATAGGAAAGCTTTCTTTTTGTACACTAAAGTAATAATAACAAACAAGAGATAAACTAAGTTTACATTAAAGTTATACAACTAAAAACTCAGCTCTTATCTATTAAGAGAGCTGCTTACCCCTATTTTCAATATTTTTATGGAATCTAAGAATTAGTTGCCTCTATTTAAAAAAAGCTCAGAATAAGAGTATTCTATTTTTTAATCCGAAAATTAATTCATTATGAAACATACAATTAAACCAATAGTCATTCTAGCAGGAATTTGTCTGCTGCTATCATGCTCTAATAAATCTAGCAGGGAGTCTTCGACACAATTGAACGAAGAAATGTATGTCACCGATACCTCTTCTGAAGAAAAAGTTCCAATAAACTCTTCCTCCAATTTTATTAGTTCATCGGCTGCTATCAATTATGATGATGGTATACATCAGTTTATTCGTAGTGCAGATATGAAGTTCAGGGTAAAAAGTGTTCCTGAAGCAACCTATAAGATAGAAGATATTATCATCAAGCATAAAGGTTTCATTATACGATCAGCAATAAGTAACGAAAACAGTTACTACACAACAACAAACATATCTAAAGATTCATCTCTGGTAACTTATCACAGTAATTTAATTGCCGACTTAAAACTGAGGGTGCCCCGCATTCAACTAGATACTGTATTAAAAGAAATAGCTCCGCTTGCTCTTGAAATTGATTATAGAACAATAGAAGCAAATGACGTTACGTTACAACTACTCTCCGAAAAGCTGAAACAAGAACGTCTAAATAAAAAAGAAAAAAGAGTATCTAACGCCATAGATAATAATGGTAAGAAATTAGATAGTGTAATAGATGCCGAAGAGGTATTGGATAATACAATTGATGATGCTAACAAAACAAAGCTAGCAGAATATGACATCAAGGATCAGATAGAATATAGTACTATTAATATTAAGCTATATCAAAGTACCAATAATTATCAAGAAAAAGTATTACGCGAAAAACCAACAGAAGAATATAAGCCAAGCTTGGGAGAACAGGCTATAGAGGCATTACATAACGGTTGGACTATTATCAGTACGTTATTTATCTTCTTACTAAATATATGGCCTATTATCTTAATAGCAGTTTTGGCATGGATACTTTACTCTAAATACAAAAAGAGAAAAGACTAACCAGCATAAACAAAAATAGCCGTACAAATTGTACGGCTATTTTTGTACTATATATTTATCAAGAAGATAATACTCTTTTCTTAGCTAAGAATTCTTTAATTCCGCCGATATGTTCACGAACTTTTTTATCCGAAAACTCGAATACTTTGGTTACTAATCCATCCAAGAAATCACGGTCGTGAGATACCAATATCACAGTACCATCATAATCCAGAAGGGCATTTTTCAAAACCTCTTTTGTCTTTAAATCAAGGTGATTGGTAGGCTCATCAAGAATCAGCAAATTCACAGGTTCAAGCAATAATTTAATCATTGCCAATCGAGTGCGCTCTCCTCCTGACAGGACTTTTACTTTCTTATCCGAATCGTCCCGGTTAAACATAAAAGCACCCAATATACTACGGATCTGCGTACGGATATCTCCTTCAGCAACACGATCAATAGTTTCAAACACAGTAAGGTCTTCATCCAACAAATCAGCCTGATTCTGGGCAAAATAACCTATGCTAATGTTATGTCCTAACATCATAGTACCTTCATATGGTGTTTCTCCCATCACACATTTAACAAAGGTCGATTTACCTTCACCATTTTTTCCGGCAAGAGCAATTTTTTCGCCCCGTTCTATCATCAAATTGGCATGTTCAAATACCAGGTAGTCATCATATTTCTTTGTAACCATATCCACAGTCAATGGATAGTTACCCGAACGTGTAGCCGGTTGAAATTTAATCCTGATAGAAGAGCGGTCTTCTTCATCTATAACCACCCTCTCCATTTTTTCGAGCTGACGTACACGGCTTTGTACCAAAGTAGCTTTGGCTGCCTGAGCACGGAACCGCTCTATAAATTCTTCAATCTCCTGTATTTGCTTTTGCTGAGCTTCCCACGCATGTACTTGTTGTTGACGACGTTCTTCTCTCAACTCTACATACTTCGAAAAGTTAACTTTGTAATCGTAAATCTTACCCAAAGTCAATTCTATAGTACGAGTAGTTACAGCATCAATAAAAGCACGGTCGTGCGATATAAGCACCACAGCATTTGCCTGAGTCGTTATAAAATCTTCCAACCAACCTATAGATTCAATATCCAAGTGATTGGTAGGCTCATCCAACAACATAATGTCGGGCTTACGAAGAAGCAGTTTAGCCAATTCGATACGCATACGCCATCCACCGCTAAATTCGCTGGTTGGTCTGTCAAGATCATCCCGTTTGAAACCAAGCCCCATCAGAGTTTTTTCAACTTCACCATCAAAGTTCGTATCTTCTATATTTGCCAACCTTTCATGAGCATGGGTGAAATCGTCCAATAACTTCGAATAATCGTCCGATTCATAATCGGTGCGAGTCTCCAACTGACGGTTCATCTCTTCGATGAGTGCCTCCAAATCATAAATCTGAGAGAAAGCCAGAGAGGCCTCCTCACGTACAGTTCTCTCATCCGAAACCTGCATTACCTGAGGCAAATATCCGACAGTCATCCCTTCGGGACCTGAAACCGATCCTTGGTAGCTTTTATTAACCCCGGCAAGTATTTTTAGCATAGTACTTTTTCCGGCACCATTCTTACCTACAAGAGCTATACGGTCTTTCGCGTTTATTATAAAATTTATATTGTCAAAAAGAGTTTTTCCTCCAAACTCTACCTTAAGTGACTCAACTATCAGCATGTACTTTTTTTATTCATTATCTTAAAACGAGGTGCAAAGGTAAGTAATTTGAAGATAAGGTCACAGACCTTTTATTATTTTCCTTTCTTCCAGACTTCTTATCGTGCCCAAAATATAAATTTGAGTAGCTTTAGTGACGCTACTTTATTCTAAAAATAGAACAAGTGTAAGTATAACTTAAAAAATAGCATCAGATTTAATTTAGAGCAAGGGAATACAAGTTTTTTTTGTATTTTTGCTCGTCTCTATTTAGTATATTTATTTATACACGATAAAGATATATAAGTATTCATTTTTTAATCTAGCATACAGAAATGAAAGTTCTCAAATTTGGTTCTACTGCCATTGCAAGTCCCGAGAGACTCAAAATAGTTACTAAACTAGTTAGTCAAATACCTAATAGTATTGTAATTCTTTCTGCTATAGCGGGTACAACCGGTCAATTGGAAGAAATTTCTGATTATTTGTACAAAAAGAATCCGGAAGGAGCTAATGAATCAATTAATCGTCTGGAAAAGGAGTATCTCGAAAAAATTGAAGAACTTTATTCAACACAAGATATAAAAGAGAAAGCTCAGTTTTTTGTAAAAGAAAAGATGTCATACATCCGCTCTTTTACAAACGATCTATTTACACTTTTCGAACAGAGAATTGTACTGGCACAAGGTGAGCTTTTAAGCACTGGTATTTTCACTCTAATGCTAAAAGAATTAAATATTAAAGCCTTGGAACTGTATGCCAAAGACTTTATTAGAGTAGACAAAAAACAGGAGCCAGATTCTTCCTTTATTCAAAAAAATCTGAAAGCATTATTAGAGCAAAACAAAGACACCGACATCTTTGTTACTCAGGGATATATTTGCCAGAATGCTTACGGGGAGATTGATAACTTCCAATTTGGAGGCAGCGATTATTCAGCATCACTTATCGGAGCCGCTATTCAGGCTGAAGAAATACAAATATGGACAGGTTTTGATGCTTTATATGGTAACAACCCTCAATTGATATCTAATACAAATATTGTACATCATATAAATTTCGATGAAGCGGCAGAGCTTGCATACTTCGGCGCTAAAATATTGCATCCGATGTGTATTCTCCCTGCTAAAATGGCGAATATTTCAGTAAGGTTACTAAATATATACAATCCCGAAGGTAAGGGGACACTTATCTCAAACCAGACTGAAAAAGGAAAAATTAAAGCAATAGCCTCCAAGGATGGTATAACTGTTATCAATATCAAATCGAGCAGAATGTTACTTGCTCATGGATTCTTGAGAAAAGTTTGTGAAATATTCGAAAATCATCAAACCTCGATTGATATGCTCACCACTTCGGAAGTAGGTGTAGCTGTTACCATCGATAATCCTAAATATCTGACTGAAATTACAGATGAATTAAAGAAACTGGGAGTAGTAACTGTAGATAAAAATATGACGATCATATCGGTTGTAGGTGATTTGAACTGGGAAAATGCAAGCCTCGAAGCAGAGGTTCTGGATGCCATAAAAAATGTACCTATCAGGATGATTTCATATGGAGGTAGCAGTTATAACATATCTTTTATCATCAAGGAAGTTGATAAAGAAAAAACATTACAATCGCTTAATAATAAAATATTTTAGGTCACAAGCCTATTCTATTATTTAAAATATATCATTTAATATTTTTCATTTACTTAATAACAATATATGACAAAAGGAACATTTCCGGTTGAAAGCTTTAAAGGGCTCGAAACTCCTTTCTATTATTACGATGTCAATCTGCTAAAAGAAACTCTATCAATAGTTAAGGAAATAACTCACAAGTACGGCTACGTACAGCATTATGCGGTAAAAGCAAATGCAAATCACAGAATACTACAAATAATTGCTGCTGCCGGATTTGGAGCAGACTGTGTTAGCGGTAATGAGGTTAAGGCTGCTATCAATGCAGGCTTTCCTGCTTCGAAGGTCGTTTTTGCCGGAGTTGGTAAAACTGACAAAGAAATCAATTTAGCATTAGATTATAATATTTTCTGTTTTAATGTTGAATCGCTACCTGAGTTAGAGGTAATTAACGAACTAGCCGAAAAAAAGAGTAAAACAGCCTCTGTAGCCATTCGTATAAATCCGAATGTAGACGCTCATACTCACGAATATATTACAACAGGACTAAACGAAAATAAATTCGGATTTTCGATGTCTTCTTTACCTAAAGTATTTGCTAAGATCAGAACTCTAAAGAATATCGAATTGATAGGTATTCATTTTCATATTGGATCGCAAATAACTGAGGTAGATACGTTCGCCCCATTATGCGACCGTGTAAATGAATTGCAAACTCAATGCGAAAACGAAGGAATTACACTTAAGCATATCAACGTAGGCGGAGGATTAGGTATTGATTATGATGATCCTAATACAAACCCAATCTCTGATTTCAAAAATTACTTCGATCTTTTCAATAACAACCTTGAGTTGAGAAAAGGACAAACCCTTCATTTCGAGCTAGGCCGTGCTATTGTTGCACAATGCGGTTCTCTAATCTCAAGAGTTACCTATGTAAAAGAAGGCGAAAGCAAAAAATTTGTAATCCTGGATGCAGGTATGACCGATTTAATCCGCCCAGCCTTGTATCAAGCATATCACAAGATAGAAAATATATCATCAGATCTCCCTGTTCAACAATACGATGTAGTAGGTCCGATATGTGAATCATCCGATTGCTTTGTTAAAGATTATGATCTGAATGAAACTAAAAGAGGAGATTTTGTTGCTCTTCGATCAGCAGGAGCTTATGGCGAAATAATGGCTTCGCAATACAACTGCAGAGAAATACCTAAAGCTTATCTATCGGATAGTCTCTAAGTAAAAAACTGTATATCAATATTTAAAGAAAGTCAAGAATGATCTGATCTTGACTTTCTTCTGTTGTTAAGTCACTGATTTTTTTATTGCTTTGGTTAGCTTTATAAACCATGCTTGTTATAGTTAAATGCTATGGCAAAATATATTTTGGTACTTATATAAATTCTGATGGAACAATTCTTATCATATTTCACACTTGATGTTATTGGAATAGCACTACTATCAACACTACTGATAATGCTTTTTATCCAGATATATTTTTATCTGGCATATTATAAGAAACCCTTATCGTATTTAAAACAGATAGCTGATACGCATGAAGAAATAACTCCCTTGCCGTCGGTTTCTGTAATTATTGTAGCGAAAGATGAATCCGAGAACCTCGCAAAATGTCTCCCTTCTATTCTTAATCAGGATTATCCCGATTATGAAGTGATCGTGGTAAATGATGGATCGACAGACGAAAGTGAGTTCCTTTTGAAAAATTTAAAAAGAGAGTATCCATTTCTATATAGTACATTTTCTCCTTATTCTGATGTAAATGAAACTATTCAAAACAAAGTACTACCTCTTACCATCGGTATAAAAGCTGCACGCAAAGACATTTTATTATTTACGGAGGCTGATTCTTTACCAATGACTAATCAATGGATAAAATCAATGGTACACAGTCTTGCAGACAAAGATATAGTCGTTGGGTATAGTCGTTTTACCGAAGGTGAAGACTTCAGCAACAAAACAGCCTTATTTGATAATTTAATATTCACCTTGCAATATATGTCGATGGCTATTAAAGACAAGCCATTTGCAGGTCTTTACAAAAACTTAGCTTACAGAAAACATCTGTTTTTTGACAATAAAGGATTCTCGGCAACACTTAACTATGATAATGCCGAAGAGGTGTTTGTAAACTATATTATGACCGACAATAATACAGCCATAGCTTTATCACAGGATAGCTATGTATCAACTGAACTTGATAATTTTTCTCATTGGAGAAAGATCAAGACGGCATACAGCAGAGCCAAATTCAATTTCAAGGGTTTCACCGGAGGCATATTTTCACTTGAAACCCTTTCAAGATATCTATTCTACATACTCACTATTGCTTCGATTGTTTACTCTATAGTATCGCAGCTTTGGGTATATTTAGGTGCTGCCATTCTATTATTTATAATCAGATATATAATACAAATAGTAATATTGAATAAAGCGAGTGATCATTTCTTAACAAATAGATTTCACTTAAGTTTACCTTTCTTAGATCTAATTCAGCCTTATTATAATTCTTACTTTTCCAGAATTTCGAAGAGTAAAAAGAGGCGTAAAAAATAAAAATAGAAAAAAGCTCATTGAAATTTCAGTGAGCTTTTTTTACGGAACAAAACTATTATAATAATAAAAACTAATACTCAAAAAACTTATTTACAGATCGGTAATGGGACTATACTTAGGCACCAGTGATTTCATAACAATCCATCCGATCAGATAAGCCACGGCACATACCGAGAATATTATAAAATAGCCGGCCTCTTCACCTTTGAAGCCCATAAATACCATTTGGGTTTCTCCTGCATGATCGAACAGCACACCCGAACCCTTATTAATCAGGAACGAGCCCACGCCACCGGCCATACCACCGATACCCGTAATAGTAGCAATAGCCTTCTTAGGGAACATATCACCCACCGTCGAGAAAATATTAGCAGACCAAGCCTGATGAGCAGCACCCGCAATACCGATAATAATCACAGGAAGCCAGTACGATACACTACCCAAAGGTTGAGCAAACAAAGCCAGCAACGGGAAGAAAGCAAAAATCAACATCGCCTTCATACGACCCGCATACGGATTCATACCCTTCTTATCCACAAAGTAACTGGGAAGCCATCCCCCGATAATAGAAAGAAGCGTAATCAGGTACAATACGAAAATAGCTAACTGACCTTGAGAATCAGATGACTTAATACCGTATACGGAACTCAGGTAAGCAGGGGTCCAGAATAAGAAGAACCACCATACACCATCGGTCATAAACTTACCGAAAGCAAAAGCCCAGGTTTGTTTGTATTTAAAACAATCCAGAAAGGAAATTTTTCTGCCGTCATGAGCTTTCTTGGTAGCTTCATCTATACCCTCACTTCCGTCCAGATCCTGTTGGATATAAGCCAGCTCAGCAGCATTGACTTTCGGATTTTTCTCGGGTTTCTTGTATATGAATACCCAGAATCCCATCCACACAAATCCCAATGCTCCGATAATGATAAAGGACATTTCCCATCCCCAGTGAGCTGCAATGAAGGGAATAGATATAGGTGCAGCTAGTGCTCCTACTGTAGCCCCAGCATTGAAGATGCTGGTAGATAATGCCCTGTCTTTCTTAGGAAAGTATTCTGCTGTAGCTTTAATGGCTGCCGGAAAGTTTCCTGCTTCCCCTATTGCCAGTACCAAACGGGCAAATATAAACAAGGTCACACTTACCGATGCTACCATAGCACCGTCTCCGACCATGGATATGGCCTCACGTGCACCTTCGAAGCCCACAAACCATTCTCCGGCTGTTATACCTGATGTGGCTATTCCGCAGAAGGCATGTAT